>NZ_VSST01000043.1 GCF_019402665.1 Bradyrhizobium canariense | reverse complement strand
CTCGCCGGCGGTGTCCACCGTCTCGACGGCCAGCTCATGGTCGTCCTCGACGTCGACCGCGTCCTCGAGCTCAAAACCGAAGTGCAAATGGCTGCGTGAGCCCCGAAAACATCGAAGCCGGAGAACCAAGATGAAGACGTGTTTGGTGGTCGATGATTCCAGCGTCGTGCGCAAAATCGCACGCCGGATCCTGGAAGGCCTGGAATTCGAAGTCACGGAGGCCGAGGACGGCTCCAAGGCGCTCGAGGTCTGTCAGCACAAGCTGCCCGACGCGGTGCTGCTGGACTGGAATATGCCGGTGATGGACGGCTTCGAGTTCATGGGCCACATGCGCCGCCTGCCGGGCGGCGACCAGCCCAAGGTCGTGTTCTGCACCACTGAAAACAACGTGGCGCATATCGCTCAGGCGCTCAGCGGCGGCGCCAACGAGTACATCATGAAGCCCTTCGACAAGGACATCATCGCCGACAAATTTGCTGAAGTCGGCTTGATCCCGGTCGGACAAGCCATGGTCTGAGTGTCTGGCGGAGTGTTCCGGCCAGAGTGTTCCCAGTACAGCTTCCGAGAGGCCCATCCGTGACCCCGACCGAATATGAGTATCTGCGTAAGTTCCTGAGGGATCATTCCGGGCTCGATCTGTCCGCAGACAAGCAATATCTGATTGAAAGCCGGCTGTTGCCGCTGGCGCGCAAGGCTGGGATCTCCGGTATCGGCGAGCTCGTGCAGAAGCTGCAAGGCGCTGGCTCGGGCGCGCTCGTCACCAGCGTGGTCGAGGCGATGACCACCAACGAGACCTTCTTCTTTCGCGACAAGGTCCCGTTCGATCATTTCCGAGACACCATCATGCCGGAGATCATCAAGGCCCGCGCCGGCCGCCGCAGCGTGCGCATCTGGTGCGCCGCCGGCTCGACCGGGCAGGAGCCCTATTCGCTGGCGATGAGCCTGAAGGAGATGGGTGCGGCCCTGACCGGCTGGCGCGTCGAGATCATCGCCACCGACCTGTCGCAGGAGGTGCTCGAGAAGGCCAAGGCCGGCATCTACAGCCAGTTCGAAGTGCAGCGCGGCCTGCCGATCCAGATGCTGATGAAATATTTCAAGCAGACCGGCGAGACCTGGCAGATCAATCCCGAGCTGCGGGCGATGATCCAGCACCGGCAGCTCAATCTGCTGCACGATTTCGCTCAGCTCGGCACCTTCGACGTCATCTTCTGCCGCAACGTGCTGATCTATTTCGACCAGGACACCAAGATCAACATCTTCAACCGCCTGGCTCGCCAGATCGAGGGAGACGGTTTCCTGGTGCTGGGCGCGGCCGAAACGGTGGTCGGACTGACCGATACGTTCAGGCCGATTCCGGAGCGGCGCGGTCTCTACAAGCCGAACGACGCGCGTGCCGCGGCCGCCAAGCCGGCTCTTGCCGGCGCAGCGCCGCGCGTAGCGGTCATGGCAGGACGATAGGCATGGCCGAGGATGGCAAGGGCGCGGAACGCGTGACGTTCAGTCGCGGCTATGATGTCTGCATCATGGCCATCGACGGCACCTGGCGCCGCGACTGCAAGCTCAACGCGATCTCCGACACCGACGCCATCCTGACGGTGGAAGGCTCGATTCAGGGCCTGAACCTCAAAGAGTTCTTCCTGCTGCTGTCGTCCACCGGCCTCGCCTACCGCCGCTGCGAACTGGTGCGCGTCAACGGCGTCGAAATGGACATCCAATTCCTGCGTGGCAAGAACCGGAAGAAGCGCGGCGCGGCCGGGGGCCGCGACGAGGCGGCGTGATCTTCACGTGCGTCTCGTCGCCGTTTTCCGCGATGTTGGTTCACATTTGCTGAAACATCCGACTGAATTTGCCGTCGCGGCTTTACGTCGCCTAAGCGCGAACCGTGTATCCATTGCCGGTCTCAATCTCAGGATACCGTAATGCCCAGAAGCTCTTTCTCACCTCTCCCGTCAAACCTGCCCCACAGCGCCGAGCGACGCGCGCTTCAGCTTCTGGTGGTCGACGACGACGCCACGCAGCGCAGCCTGATCACGGTCGCGGCCAAGCAGGCCGGCCACGAAGTCACCGTGGCGCCGTCCGTGGCCGAAGCGATCGAAAAACTCCGCACTGCGCGCTTCGATTGCGTGACACTTGATCTCGTGCTGGAGGATGGCGACGGCATCGACGTGCTGGGCGAAATGGCCAAGGCGAAATTTGGCGGTGCCGTGATCGTCGTCAGCGGCATGGACGGCAAGCGCCGCAGCGCCGCCCGCAGCTTCGCCCGTTCCGTCGGGATCGAGCTCCAGAGCCTGCCCAAGCCGCTGGATCTGGCCGCTTTGCGCATCAGCCTCGCCAATCTCGGCAAGACCGCGATGGGCCTGCCGGCGATCCACACCTGGGGTGGTGTCGCCACCGACGCGATCGTGGAGCGGCACCGCGCCTGAGCCGCGGGCCGGCCATGCGATGAAACAATGCGGTCGCCGCGTCGCAGCGATCGCGATTTACACCGTGCGGCCGGCTTCCCACAGGCATTCCAGGGCGTGGCCAAGGCCGGCCCGGCAGGCGTCGAGAGCGGCGATCGCCGTGGCATACCGGAGTGTGACATCGTCGAGTACGAAGACGTCGGCGGAACCTTCCGGATCGCTCCCGTGTTCTTGATCCATGGTTGTGGCCGTCCAGCCCATGCTGGTCTCGATCTGCGAGATCAGCTTGCGAAGGTCAGCCGCAATCAGCTCACGGCTATCGACTTCGGGCATTGCGACGAGAGGCGGCGTAGCGGCCAAATTTAGCATGGATATTCTCCGTCCTCCGCAATTAGGCGCCCTGCCGCTACTTGTGCGTTAAGTCCATGTCCCGTACAAATACGGTGGGCCGAATCCGCGCCGAACGCCATAACGGTTGGGGCGGACGCGAATCCTTCATGCCAACCGGATGTGTGGCACATGGCCGAACAAAGCTCTCGCGGTGAAATCTTCGTGGTCGACGACGACGCTGCCGTTCGCGACACCTTGTCGATGGTGTTGAAGGCGGCGGGCTATGAGGTGATCTGTTTTGCGGACGGCGCAGCATTGCTCTCCGTCGCGCGAAACCGCACACCTGCAGCGGTCCTGCTCGACGTGCACATTCCCGGCAAGTCGGGCCTCGATATTCTCAATGAGCTGCACGGCGAGGACTATCCGGCACCGATCTTCATGATCTCCGGACAGGGCGATATCGCGATGGCGGTAGGGGCCATCAAGAGCGGCGCGCTCGACTTCATCGAGAAGCCGTTCCGCGGCAGCGAGATCGTCGGCCGGCTGGACGAGGCGATCGGTGCTTATGCACGCAGGCAGTCGGAGAACGCGGCGCCGAAGTTCGGCTCGCTGCATTTCCCCGGGCGCGAGCCGTTGACGCGCAGGGAGCGCGAGGTGCTCGAGCAGTTTGCCGCCGGCGCCTCCAACAAGGAGGCCGGCCGCACGCTCGGCATCAGCCCGCGCACCATCGAGGACCACCGCGCCAACATCATGAAGAAGCTCGGTGCGCGCAATGCCGCCGATCTGATCCGGATCGTGATGACCGCGGCGCAGCGCGCGTCGTAAATTCCGTGGGTGACATTTCGTAGCCCGGATGAGCGAAGCGACATCCGGGACTTGGCTCGTAGTGTTCCCGGGTATCGCTTCCCTCACCCGGGCTACGGGTTCTCACCCAGCCCGACGCACCATCAACTGCTCAGCGCCTTGCGGATGGTCCGTGCCAGATCCGATTTACGATAGGGCTTCGCCAGCAGCAGAACGCCCGAATCCAGCCGGCCGTGATGGATGATCGCGTTCTCGGTATAGCCGGACGTGTAGAGCACCTTGAGATCTGGACGCGTTCTCTGCAGTTCGTCGGCGAGCTGCCGTCCGTTCATCTTGCCGGGCATGATGACGTCGGTGAACAGGAGGTCGAACGGTTTTCCGGCGGCGACGATGGCGAGCGCCTCCGCGGCGTTCGCAGCCTGCAAGGTGACGTAACCGAGCGAATGCAGCTGCGCCAGCACGTAGTCGCGCACCAGCCGGTCGTCCTCGACCACCAGGATCGTCTCGTGTCCGCCCTCGATGGTCGCCGGCGTCACGCCCTCGCCGACCACCGTCGGCGTCTTGCCGGGCGGCAGGTACATCTTGATCGTGGTGCCGTGGCCTTCCTCGCTGTAGATCTTGATATGGCCCGCGGACTGCTTGATGAAGCCGTAGACCATCGAAAGCCCGAGTCCGGTGCCCTTGCCCGGTCCCTTCGAGGTGAAGAAGGGGTCGAACACCCTGGCCAACATGTTGGCGGGAATTCCGCTGCCGGTGTCGCTCACGGCGATCAGCACGTAGTGTCCCGGCGGGACGTCGTTGACGCTGGCATAGGCCTCGTCGAGATAGGCCGCGCCCGTCTCCACGATCAGCTTGCCGCCGCCGGGCATGGCGTCGCGGGCATTGAGCGCGAGGTTGAGTATCGCGGTGGTGAGCTGGCTTGGATCGACGGTCGCGACGCAGTTCTCGTCCTCGAACACCGATTCGATATGGATCTGCTCGCCCAGCGTCGGCCGCAACAGTTTCGCGGTGTCGATGATCAGCGCGTTGACGTCGATTTCGCGCGGCTGGAGCGGCTGCTTGCGCGCAAACGCCAGCAGGTGCTGAGTCAGCTCGGCGCCACGCCCGGCGGCCTCGTCGATCATCTTCGTGATCGCCGCGAGCTCCGGCTCCCCGGCCACCGCGTCGGCCAGGATCTCGATCGTTCCGGTGATGACGGTGAGGATGTTGTTGAAGTCGTGCGCCACGCCGCCGGTGAGCTGGCCGACCGCCTCCATCTTCTCGGCATGGCGGATGCGCTCGTCGGCCGTGATCTTGTCGGTCAGGTCGCGGTAGAACGAATTCAAGAGGATACCTTCGCGTCGCCGGAGCGCCGTGACGCTGAGCTCGGCCTTGAATTCCTTGCCGTCACGCCGCCGCACCAAAACTTCGCGCCGTGGATTAGCCAGCGATGGGTCGGATTCGAGAAAGAGCTTCAGTCTGGCCGTGACGCTTTCGCGCTCAGTGGGGGCGACAAAAAGTTCAATCGCATTCTTGCCGATCGCTTCCTCACGCGTCCATCCGAAGAGCTTCTCGGCCTGCGAGTTCCAGCTCAGGATGGCACCGGTGTGGTCTGTCTGGGTGAAAGCGTCGAGCGAGGTCTCGATGATGTTGCGTGCAAGCTGCTCGCTCTCCCGCAAGGACTCCTGTGCAAGCCTCGCCTCCGTCATGTCGCGCCCGACGAAGAAGAAGCGCTTGGCCTGGGCGGACCAGCTGCCGAGCCAGGACAGCCAGACCTCGTGGCCATTCTTGTGGAAGCAGCGGGTGTCGGCGAGCCTCGGACGTTCGCCGCGCCGCAGCGCGCGCATCTCGTCGCGGGACCGGTCGAGATGGCTCGGATGAATGAAATCGGCGCCGCTGCGGCCGATCATCTGCTCCGGCCGGTAGCCGAGAATGGCCTCGCTGCTCGGACTGATCTGCGCGATGTGGCCGCGCGCGTCCATCACCATGATCAGATCCTGCGAGGTGTCGAAGAGCTGTCGCCGTTCCTCCAGCTGCTGCTGCAACGCCCGCTCTGCCCGCCGCGCCTCGGTCAGGCTGCGCGCGGTGCCGGAGGCGCCGATGATCTCGCCCGATGGGCCCCTGATCGGCGACAGGCTGAGTGAGATCTCGACCGGCGTGCCATCCTTGCGCAGGCGCACCGTCTCGAAGCGTTCGATCGGTTCACCTCCGGCGATCCGCCGTAAATAGTCCTTGCCTTGCTCGCGTCGGTCGGGTGGGACGATGATCGCGGTGGATTTCCCAATCGCCTCATTCGCCGAGTAGCCGTAGAGGCGCTCGGCGGCGGCATTCCAGCCGGTGATGATGGCGTCGAGCGATTGCATCACGATCGCGTCGTCGGAGGATTCGACGGCGGCGCTGAACAAGCGCTCGCGCGCTTCATGATGGCTTCGCGCGGCCTCGGTGCGGCGATGCTCCTCGATCTCGCGTTCAAGAGCGGCCGTCTTCGCTCTCGTTTCCTCGACCATTTGAGCGAAGGCCCGCGCCAGCACACCCGTCTCTCCGCTCGCATCGACGGGAATCTCGGCGTGCCGTCCGCTGCCGATCGCCTCCACCGCCGCAGTCAGGCGCCCGATCGGCCGCGTCAATGAGCGCGCCAGCAGCACCGCAAGCAAAGCTGCGGCAAGGACAGCAAGCAGACCGACCAGCGAGGAGGTCTTTTGAATGGCCGCCGGAACGCGGCTGAACACCGACGGTGGGGCCGTCTCGATGATAGCCAACCACTCCTTGCCGGCCAGCAGCGCCGGTGCGATCGCCGCTCCACTCGGTCGGCCCGCTTGGTCGCTCGTAAGCTGCGTGGAACCTTGCGGCAGGCCGGCCCGGGCTGCAAAGAAAGGAAAGTCACGACGCCAATCGTTGCCGTTGCCATGCAATGCACCGAATTCCCGCGTGCGATCGGGATGGACGAGATAGTCGCCACGCGAGTTCACGACATAGATCTCTCCCCCTGCGCTCGCGGTCGAGCGGATGCGGTCGAGCGCGGGACGCATGTCGATATTGGCGATGACGATGCCGAACGGCTTGCCATCAGGCGTGAACAGCGGCGTCGCGACGCGCATCGTGGGAATGTGAGGGTCCGTGGTTCCTCCCTGCCGGGTGGCGAGATCGATGGGCGAAACATAGATGTCGCCCGGCACCAATCGAATCGTCTCCTGGAAGTAGGTTCGGTCGCTCTTGCGTTCCAGTTCGTCGTTGGGGACAATCCGTGCTGCTCCGTTCGGGCCGGCGCGATCGACGCGGACCAGTTCGCGCTGGTCGTCGTCAAGGCCGATGATTCGAAATTGCCCGTAGCTCGGCTTCGCGTCGATCTCGGCTGCGAACCGCGTGGCGATGCGCTCGCGCCAGGTTTGCTCCGAAACGCCGTCGACAGCGTCGATGCCTCCACCGATATGAGCGCGGATCATGCCATTGATGGCAGCGGCGGAGCGATAACCGAGCAGATCGCCACGAGCGCCGGCCACATAAGATTCAAGATGGGTGGCCAGCAGGCTCGACTGGGCTTCGATCCGTTCCAGGACCCGCGGAATCACGGCCTGGGTGATGTTGCGATAGCCGAGCCAGCCGACCGCGGCCACGGTGACCGCCACCAGCAGGATCATCGCGATCGCGAGCCGCGTAGCGAGGGTCATGGCGAAATTTGCACCGCTTCCTGAATGGCCGCGCCCGTGCTCGGTTGGAACAGAATGAAGGTTCTTGTCATCGGCGGCCGGTGCTGACATCCGGATTCCTCGCCGACGCCGTCCGCGCCGCGTCCAGGCAGCCGGCGACGGCGGCGAGCAGCGCGTCGGCCCGGAACGGCTTCTGCAAGCTCGCCACCGCGCCGAGCTTGGTCGCCATCTTGAGAAAGTCCGGCTCCGCATGGGCATCCGGCGCGGACGAACGGCCGGAAATGACGACGATCGGAATCGCCGGCTGCAGCGCCCGGACGTGGCGCATCGTCTCCAGGCCGTCCATGCCGGGCATGAAGATGTCGAGAAACAGAAGGTCGAACTGGCCGGCTTCGAACAGCGCAAGTCCCTTGCGGCCGTCTCCGGCGACGGTGACATGATGACCGGCCCTCTCCAGGAGCAGCCGGATTGTCATCTGCACGGCCGGGTCGTCATCCACGATCAGGATGTTGGCCACGTCTGGTATCCTCCGGGCTGGATGGGTTTTCCCAGCGACCGCAAATCAAACCATCAATTCTGAAATTGTTGCGCGGATTGCATCCGGCCTGCAAGCACTTCGCCATCGATCCGACGATTGCTCGCAAAAGGCGAACTCGGTTGCGTCAAACTTATGCACGGTGACGTGCACAAGCGCTCGCGACAACCGCACGCCATAGGGCCTAGTCGGTCAAATATTCCGGATAGTGGCTTCGGATCGTGTCGAGCTCGCTCAACGTGCCCGACAGGTGCTTGCGCAGATGCTGTTGCGCAGCATCGGCGTCGCCGGCCTCGATCGCGCGCGTGATCAGCTTGTGGTGGCGGACGATGTTCTGGGCCTTGCCGGGTGAGGGCAGATGCAGCCGGCGCAGCCGGTCGATATGTCCGCTGCGGCTGCGCACCAGCGTCCAGAGCTCCTGCTTGCCGGCCGCGGCATAAAGCAGCGCATGAAAATCATTGTCGCCCGCAATGAAGCTCTGGAAGTCTCCGGCCTTGGCGAATTGCTGCTGCAGCGCGATCGTGTGGTCGAGGCGTATGACCAGGGCTTCGCCGTGCTGCTGCGCGAGCAGGCGGACGATTTCGAGCTCCAGCGCCTGGCGCAGGAAATGGGCCTGCTCGGCCCGACCGACGTCGACCCGGCTGACGACGGTGGCGTGCTGCGGAAACACGTCGACCAGCCCTTCTTCCTCCAGCCGCATCAAGGCGTCGCGGATCGGCGTCGAGCTGACGCCGAATTGTGCGGCGAGATCCGTGCGCGACAGCGGCGAGCCCGGCGGCAGTTCGAGCGCAAGAATGGCGTTGCGCAGCCGCTCGAACACTTGCGGCGCGGCCTGCCGGGCCCGGTCGAGCCGCGCGCCGGGGCGGGTGATCCTGCGGGGCGCAGGGTGGGCTGGTTCCATGCGAAGAGCTCCGGCCACCTTGCCCTTGATGCACTAATACATTAGTGCATTAGTGGGATCGCTCGTCAATGGCGGCCAGAGGAAACGAACAACAATGATCAAGCAATTGCAGTGTGGCCTCACGGCCGTCGCCGTGATCGCCGCCACGGCGCTGGCGGCCTCGCCCGCGAAGGCGCAGCAAAAATCCGAGATATCGTTGTCGCGTCAGCCCGGCATTTTCTACATGCCGAGCCACATCATGGAAAAGCAGAAGCTGATCGAGAAGCACGCAGCCCAGCTCGGGGTAGCGGGTGTCACCACCAAATGGGTCACCTTCTCCGGCGGCGGCGCGCAGACCGATGCGCTGCTCGCGGGCGGCGTCGACATCCTCAACACCGGCACCGGCAATCTGTTGCTGCTGTGGGACCGCACTCGCGGCGGCGTCAAGGGCATCGTCGCGACCTCGGCGCAGCCGATGACGCTGATCAGCCGTGACGCCAACATCAAGTCGATTTAGGGATTTCGGCCCCGGCGACAAGATCGCGGTGCCGACCGTCAAAGTCTCGACCCAGGCGATCGTGCTTCAGATCGCCGCGGCCGAGGCCTTTGGTGCCGACCAATGGTCGAAGCTGGACGTCAACACGGTGCAGCTCGGCCATCCCGACGCCTATGCGGCGCTGTCCAATTCCAAGCACGAGGTGCACACCCATTTCTCGATTCCGCCGTTCACTTTCCTCGAGCTGAAGAACGTGCCGGGTGCGCATGTCGTGCTGTCGTCGCCTGACGTGATGGGCGGGCCGCTCAGCCAGGCGCAGTTCTTCACCACCACGAAGTTCGCCGATGCCAACCCGAAGATCATCCAGGCCGTGCGCGATGCGACCAAGGAAGCGCAGGATCTGATCCGCAGCGACACCAAACAGGCGGTCGAGATCTACAAGGAGATCACCGGCGACAAGACCTCGGTGGAAGAGCTGCTCGAACTCCTGAAGGAGCCCGGCATGATGGAGTGGAATCTCGAACCGCAGGGCACGATGAAATTCGCCGCCCATCTGTTCAAGACCGGCACGCTGAAGACTCAGCCCAAGGCCTGGACCGATTACTATCTCCCCGTCGCCCACGACCTGAAGGGCAACTGATGGCGCTGCTCGACGTCAGCTCCGTGACGCTGCGCTACAAGACCTCCAGCGCCGTCGTCACCGCGACCGAAAGGGTGAGCTTCACCGTCGACAGGTCCGATCGCTTCGTGCTGCTCGGGCCGTCCGGCTGCGGCAAGTCGACCCTGCTCAAGGCCGTCGGCGGTTACATGGCGCCGAGCGAAGGCCGCATGACCATCAACGACCGCGAGATCCATGGTCCCGGCGCCGACCGCATGATGATCTTCCAGGAGTTCGACCAGCTGCTGCCCTGGAAGAGCGTGCTGGCCAACGTGATGTTTCCACTGCTGACCGCGCGAAAATTGTCGCGGAAGGACGCCGAAGCGCGGGCGCGGGCCTATATCGAGAAGGTCGGCCTGACACGCGTGGTCGATGCTTATCCGCACACGCTGTCCGGCGGCATGAAGCAGCGCGTCGCGATCGCGCGCGGCATGGCGATGGAGCCGGACATCCTGCTCATGGACGAGCCGTTCGCCGCGCTCGACGCGCTGACGCGGCGAACCTGCCAGGACGAGCTGCTCCAGCTCTGGAGCGAGACCAAATTCACCGTGCTGTTCGTGACCCACTCGATTGCGGAGGCCATCCGCATCGGCAACCGCATCCTGCTGCTGTCGCCGCATCCCGGCCGCGTCAAGGCCGAGGTGGTCGACGTCGACAAGGTCTCCAATGACGATGGCAGTGCCGGCCGGCTCGAGAAGGAGATTCACGATCTCCTGTTCGCCTCCGAAGCAACGGCGCATTAAGGGAGCCTTACATGGGCGAAGCCAGGATCCTGCTACGTGAGGCGCCGGTCGCCGGCAGCGCAGCCGAAGTCGAGCGCAAGCTGAGCGTGGTCGAGCTGTTGTGGAACGATGGGTTTGTCCGCAAGGCCGTCATTATCCTGTTCCTCGCGGCGGTCTGGGAGGCCTACGGCCTCGCCCTCGACAATCCCCTGTTGTTTCCGACGCTGCACGACACCGTCATCACGATGTTCGAGCGTGTGAAGGACGGCACCATCCCGATGCGCGTCTGGGCTTCGCTCAAAGTGCTGTTCATGGGCTATTCGGCCGGCATTGTGCTGGCCGCGATCTTCACCGTGCTCGCGATCTCGACCCGTATCGGCACCGATTTCCTCGAGACGGTCACGGCGATGTTCAATCCGTTGCCGGCGATCGCGCTGTTGCCGCTCGCTTTGATCTGGTTCGGTCTCGGCAACGGCAGTCTGGTGTTTGTGCTGATCCATTCGGTGCTGTGGCCGGTCGCGCTCAACACCCATTCCGGCTTCAAGAGCGTGTCCAACACGTTGCGCATGGTCGGCCGCAATTACGGCCTGCGCGGGCTGCCCTATGTGGCGAAGATACTGATTCCCGCGGCCTTCGGCTCGATCCTCACCGGCCTCAAGATCGGCTGGGCCTTCGCCTGGCGCACGCTGATCGCGGCCGAGCTGGTGTTCGGCGTGTCGTCGGGGCAGGGCGGGCTCGGCTGGTTCATCTTCGAAAACCGCAACCTGCTCGACATACCTGCGGTCTTCGCCGGCCTCTTGACGGTGATCATCATCGGGCTTTTTGTCGAGAACCTGATCTTCCGCGCCATCGAGCGGAACACCGTGCAGAAATGGGGCACCCAATCATGACCAAGAAGAAACTAACGCCCGACCAGCTCCGCAGCGCGCGCTGGTTCGCACCCGACGATCTCCGCTCGTTCGGCCATCGCTCCCGCACCATGCAGATGGGCTACGCGCCGGAGGAGTGGAAGGACCGCCCGATCATCGCGATCCTCAACACCTGGTCGGACGCGCAACCTTGCCACATGCATTTCAAGTCGCGCGTCGATGACGTCAAGCGCGGCATCCTGATGGCCGGCGGTCTGCCGCTGGAGCTGCCGGCGCTGTCGCTGTCGGAATCGCTGCTCAAGCCGACCACGATGCTCTATCGCAATCTGCTGGCGATGGACGCCGAGGAGCTGCTGCGCAGCCATCCCGTCGACGGCGTGGTGCTGATGGGCGGCTGCGACAAGACCACTCCGGCGCTGCTGCTGGGCGCGACCTCGATGAACATCCCGGCGATCTATCTGCCGGCCGGTCCGATGTTGCGCGGCAATTGGAAGGGCAAGACGCTCGGCTCGGGCTCGGACGGCTGGAAATATTGGGACGAGCGCCGCGCCGGAAAAATCTCCGAGAAGGACTGGCTCGACATCGAAGCTGGCATTGCGCGCAGCTACGGCACCTGCATGACGATGGGCACGGCTTCCACCATGACCGCGATTGCCGAGGCGATCGGCATGACGCTTCCAGGTGCCTCCTCGATTCCTGCCGCCGATGCCAACCACATCCGCATGGCCTCCGAATGCGGCCGCCGCATCGTCGAGATGGTCTGGGAAGATCTGACGCCGAAGGCGATCCAGACCCGCAAGGCGTTCGAGAACGCGATCGCAGTGGCGATGGCGATGGGCTGTTCGACCAATGCGATCATCCATCTGATCGCGCAGGCTCGCCGCGCCGGTCTCGACATCGGTCTCGACGATTTCGAGATTGCGAGCCGCAAGGTGCCTGTCATCGCCAATGTGCGGCCGAGCGGTGATACCTATCTGATGGAAGACTTCTTCTATGCCGGCGGCCTGCCGGCGCTGATGGGACAGATCAAGCCGCATCTGCATCTCGATTGCATCACCGTCACCGGCAAGACTCTCGGCGAGAACATCGCGCAGGCCGAGGTCCACAATGACGACGTGATCCGCTCGATCGACAATCCCATCTACAAGGAAGGCGCGCTCGCCGTGCTCAAGGGCAATCTCGCGCCCGACGGCTGCGTCATCAAGCCGAGCGCCTGCGCGCCGCGCTTCCTCAAGCACACTGGGCCTGCGCTGGTGTTCGACGATTATCCGTCGATGAAGAAGGCGATCGACGATCCCGATCTCGACGTCACCGAAGACCACATTCTCATCTTGCGCAATGCGGGGCCGCAGGGCGGACCGGGCATGCCGGAATGGGGCATGCTGCCGATCCCGACCAAGCTCGTGAAGCAGGGCGTGCGCGACATGGTGCGCATCTCGGATGCGCGGATGAGCGGCACCAGCTACGGCGCCTGCATTCTGCACGTAGCCCCCGAATCCTATGTCGGCGGACCGCTGGCGCTGGTGCGGAACGGCGACCGCATCACGCTCGATGTCGCCGCCCGCACCATCAATCTCGATGTGTCGGAAGCCGAGCTCGACAAGCGCCGCGCCGCCTGGAAGCAGCCCGAGCGCCGCTTCGAGCGCGGCTATGGCTGGATGTTCACCAAGCACATCAAGCAGGCCAATGACGGCTGCGATTTCGACTTCCTCGAGACCGATTTCGGCGCGCCGATCGGCGAGCCCTCGATTTACTAGAGAGCGTGAAAATGACGAAACTTACCGAAGCCACCCGCAACAAGCTCAAATCCGTCTCCACCGCCACCGTCGCCACAGCGCTGTTCAAGCGCGGCCTGCGCATCCAGATGATCCAGGATGTGCACCCGCTCGGCGCCAACCAGCCGACCATGGTCGGCGAGGCCTTCACGCTGCGTTACATGCCGGCTCGCGAGGATCTCAACACCATCGACGTTTTCAAGGACCGCTCCCATCCGCAGCGCAAGGCGGTCGAGGATTGCCCGCCAGGCAGCGTGCTGGTGATGGACAGCCGCAAGGACGCGCGCGCCGCTTCGGCCGGTGCGATCCTGGTCACGCGCCTGATGAAGCGCGGTGTCGCCGGTGTCGTCACCGATGGCGGTTTTCGCGACTCAGCCGAGATCGCCAAGCTGGGGATCCCCGCCTACCACCACCGTCCGAGCGCACCGACCAATCTGACGCTGCATCACGCCATCGAGATTAATGTTCCGATCGGCTGCGGTGACGCGCCGGTGTTTCCCGGCGACGTCATTCTCGGCGACAGCGACGGCGTGATCGTGATTCCCGCGCATCTTGCTGACGAGATCGCCAACGAGACCTTCGAGATGACCGCGTTCGAGGACTTCGTCACCGAAGAAGTCAACAAGGGCCGCGGCATTTTCGGTCTCTATCCGGCGACGGACCCGCAGACGCTGACCGACTTCGCCGCATGGCGGAAGGCGAACGGAAGGTAAAGGCCGACAACTCGTCCCACAATCTCCGTCGTCGTCCTGGCGAAAGCCAGGACCCATTATCCCAGGGAGTAATTTGGCGAAGACTCGGAGTTGTCGTGTTTTCGCGCGGTACTGACACCGACCTTCTTCGGATAGATCACGCGGTATGGGTCCTGGCTTTCGCCAGGACGACGACGGGGAGGCATATGAACGCCTACACCCCGGCCTCCGCCATCCCAGCCGCCCACAGCGCGAACGCATAGACGATCGCGACTTCATCGAGCCGGTTGAAGCGTCCCGAGGCGCCGCCGTGGCCGGCGCCCATGTTGGTGCGGAGCAGAACCGGGCCGCCACCGCTCATCGTCGCGCGCAGGCGCGCGATCCATTTGGCGGGCTCCCAGTACGTGACGCGCGGATCGGTCAATCCGCCCATTGCCAGGATCGCGGGATAATCTTTCGCCGCGACATTGTCGTAGGGCGAATACGACAGGATGGTGCGGAAATCCTTTTCGCTCTCGATCGGGTTGCCCCATTCCGGCCATTCCGGCGGCGTCAGCGGCAGCGTGTCGTCAAGCATGGTGTTGAGCACGTCGACGAACGGCACTTCGGCGACGATGCCGGCGAACAATTCGCCGGCGCGGTTCGCCACCGCGCCCATCAGCATGCCACCGGCCGAACCGCCGTGGCCGACGATGCGCTTTGCGCTGGTGTACTTCGCATCGATCAGTGCGCGGGCGCTGGCGGCGAAGTCGTCGAACGAGTTGGTCTTCTTCTCGCGCTTGCCATCGAGATACCAGCCCCAGCCCTTGTCGGCGCCGCCGCGGATATGGGCAATGGCATAAACGAAGCCGCGATCGACCAGCGACAGCCGGTTGGCGCTGAACGAAGCCGGCATCGCCATGCCGTAGGAGCCGTAGCCGTAGAGCAGCAGCGGCGCCGCGCCGTCGAGCGTGAGCCCGCGGCGATGAAGGATGGAGACCGGCACCTCGGCGCCGTCATGCGCCTTCGCCATGATGCGCGTCGTAACGTAGTCGCTCGCATTGTGGCCGGACGGAATCTCCTGGCGCTTGCGCAGGGTACGCGTCCGCTTGACCATGTCGTAGTCATAGACTTCCGACGGCGTCGTCATCGACGAATAGGCGAAACGCAAATTCGTCGTCTCGAATTCGTAGGAGCCCATCGTATCCAGCGAATAGGCCGCTTCGTCGAAGGCGATGGCGTGCTCCTCGTTCGAGGCGAGGTCGCGGATCACGATGGACGGCAGCGCATTGGCGCGTTCCAGCCACACCATGTGGCCGGCATAGAGATCGAGATCGATGATGTAGATGCCCGGGCGATACGGGATCAGATCGCGCCAGTTCTTGCGCTCGGGTGATGCCAGCGGTGCGGTGACGATCTTGAAGTCGATCGCGTCGTCGGCATTGGTCAGGATGAAGAGTTCGTCGCCACGGTCGGCGAGCGAGTATTGCACGCCTTCCTCGCGTGCCGCGACGAGGCGCGGCGGTGCGTCGGGATGGGCGAGGTCGATCAGCCGCTGCTCGGAGGTCTCGTGGTCGCCGCCCGCGATGACGCAGAAGCGCCCGCTGGTGCTCTCGTGCAGATGGGTGAACCAGCCGGAATCCTGCTCTTCGTAAACCAGCGTGTCGTCGGCCTGCCCAGTGCCGAGCTTGTGCCGCCACACCTGCATCGGGCGGTGATTGTCGTCGAGCTTCACGTAGAAGAACGACGTTGCGTCCTTGCTCCAGACCACGCCGCCGTCGGTCTCCTCGACGACGTCGTCGAGGTCCTTTCCGGTCGCCCAGTCGCGCACGCGGATGGAGAAATATTCCGAGCCTTTGGTGTCGGCGCTCCAGGCCTGCAGCCTGTGGTCATTCGAGTGCCGGCTGCCGCCGAATTTGAAATAGGTGTGGTCCTTGGCGAGCGCATCGCCGTCGAGCACGATGTGGCCCTCGCCGCCATCGCGCGGCATGCGGCCGAACAGCTCGTGCTGGCCGCCTTCGCGGAATTTGCGGAAATAGGCGAAGGGGCCATCCGGCGACGGCACACTGGAATCGTCTTCCTTGATCCGCCCCCGCATCTCGCGCACCAGCGTCTTCTGGAGCGCTGCGGTATGGCCGAGCAGGCTCTCGGTGTAGCCATTTTCTTCGTCGAGATATTTGCGGATGTCGGGATCGAGCACTGCGGGGTCGCGCAGCACCTCCTGCCACTTCTCGTCCTTCAGCCAGGCATAGTCATCGGTCACGGTGATCCCGTGCCGCGTGAAGGAATGCGGCCGGCGCGGGGCGACGGGGGGCTGGGAAGGTGGTTTGGCTTGTGTCACTCGATCCTCATCATGTCACGTTCGCGCGCGGCTTCTTCTTCACCTCGCCCCGCTTGCGGGGAGAGGTCGGATTGCATCGAAGATGCAATCCGGGTGAGGGGGGCTCTCCGCGAGTCTCGCTATCACCGTCCTCGTGGAGACTCCCCCTCACCCCAACCCTCTCCCCGCAGGCGGGGAGAGGGAGAAGATGCGTCCTGCCTTATATCGTCCCGATTCCACGAATTGCCAGCGCCACTGCGGCAAGGACTGCGCCAGTCGCCGGGTTGTTGATCGGTCCCTTCTATGCTTTAGGCTTCCTATCCCCGCCGCCGGTCCAGCCTGATGCTGTTCAATTCCTACCCGTTCATCCTGCTGTTCCTGCCGGCCGCGCTGGCTGGCTATTTCTGGCTGGGGCGGCGCAGCAATCTGGCCCCGGTGATCTGGTTGGCGGCGGCCTCGCTCACTTTTTATGCCATCGGCAATTGGCAGTTCGTGGCCCTGTTGCTGATATCGATCGCCTTCAACTATGGCATAGGCCATCTTCTCATCGTGGCGAAGCTCACTTCGTCGCAACGCAAGGCGGCCCTTGCCCTCGGCGTCGCCGGCGACCTCCTGGTGCTTGGCATCTTCAAATACGCCGGCTTTGTCACCGAGAACATCAATGCGCTGGCCGGCACGCACTTCGCGGTCCATATCCTGCTGCCGGTCGGCATCTCCTTCTACACCTTTACCCAGATCGCGTTCCTGGTCGATGCCTGGCGCGGGCAGGTCGCGGCCTACGCGCTGCCGCACTACGCGCTGTTCGTGACATACTTCCCGCATCTGATCGCCGGACCGATCCTTCACCACAAGGACATGATCCCGCAATTCGAGCGGGAGGAAACCAAGCATCCGCATGCGCATCTGATCCTGTGCGGCCTCATCATCTTCGCGATCGGCCTGTTCAAGAAGACGTGCCTCGCCGACGGAATCCAGCCGCTGGTCGCGCTCGCCTTCGATGCGCGCGCGCCGAGTTTTGATCAGGCCTGGCTTGGCTCGCTCGCCTACACCTTCCAGCTCTATTTCGACTTCTCGGGCTATTCGGACATGGCGATCGGGATATCGCTGATGTTCGGCATCTTCCTGCCGGTCAATTTCAACTCGCCCTACAAGGCCACCAGCATCGTCGAGTTCTGGCGGCGCTGGCACATGACGCTGTCGCACTTCCTGCGCGACTATCTCTACATTCCGCTCGGGGGCAACCGTCGCGGCCGCGTGCTGCGCTACGTCAATTTGATGCTCACGATGCTGCTCGGCGGGCTCTGGCATGGCGCGGCCTGGACGTTTGTCATTTGGGGCGCGCTGCACGGCGCCTATCTCTGTATCAATCACGCCTTCAACGCGCTGGTGCCGAATGTTCCGAAATTGCTCGCGCGCCCAGCTCGCGTCGCTGGGGCCGTGCTAACCTTTCTCGCCGTCGTTGTCGCCTGGGTATTCTTCCGGGCCGAGCGGGTCGATTGGGCCATGCGGATTCTGAATGCGATGGCCGATCCGGCGAATATCGTGTTCGGCCGCGAGGAGATTGCGGCGTCGGTGATGGTCGCAATTTATGCCGCGCTGGTGTGGCTGGCGCCGAACACGCAAGGAATCATGGGGTACGACCACGCCAATCGCAGGCTCGGCGACGGCCTGATGGCCGGACGGATGCGGCCGCTGGTCCTCTATGGTGCCTCGCTGGTGCTTGCGTTCGGGATTTTGGGTATCCAGAGCCACAGCGAATTCATCTATTTCCGGTTCTGATGCAAGGCGCGTTCACACATCCAGGGCGTCTTCTCCTCGCGAGCATCGCGTGCGTGCTGGGCGCGGCTGCGCTCACCTATGTCATCGATCCCTTGCAGCTGTTTCGCCCCTCGCGCCTCGTCGCGCCGTTCTATTCAGATGACACGCGCGTGCAGAATGCCGGGCTGATCCGCAGCCAGTTGTTCGACGCCGCCTTCATGGGCACCTCGCTCGCGATCCATTTCCGCCAGAGCGACATCGACCATGCGCTCGGCGTGCACTCGCTCAAGCTGGCGATGACCGGGTCCAATTCGCGCCAGCAGGGTTTTGTGCTGGAGCAGGCCATCGACCGCGGCGCAAAACGCGTGATCTGGGCGATGGACGATTTCATCTTTGTTGATGCGGCCGACATCGAGACCGATCCTTATCTCTCTGCTGATCTCTATCGCGGGACGGCAAAAGGCATCGCGTCATATCTGTTCAGCGCGGCGATGGCGAAGGAATCCCTGTTCGCATTACTGCGGTCGGTTCCGCCGTTGCGGCAGCCGCTGACCCGGGCCGCGCCTTATCTGCCCGTCAAGTTTGCGTTGGCCGACGTCGACGACATCTATGCGCTGCCGCGCGATATCGACGTCGCGCGCGCCTATAATGCGAAAAGGACGCTCGCGGCCTTCGCCTATATCACCGATCCCGTACGCAGCCGCTTTCTCGGTGAAGGCTATCGTTACGATGCCATGATAACGCATTTCGAACGCGACGCCGTCGGCCTGATCGCGCGCCATCCGGACCTGACCTTCGACATCTACTTCCCGCCCTATTCGATCCTGCAATTCGTCGCGATGCGCGACGCTTCGCCTGCGACGCTGAAGATCGTTACCGACCTCACCGCCGTCATCGCGCAGCGCCTGACGCAGCTTCCCAATGTGCGCCTCTACGATTTCCGGGCGATCAAGGACGTGACGCATAACCTCGACAATTACGGCGACGTCATCCACCATTCGCCGATCGTCGATGCGAAGGTGCTGTCGTGGCTGGCGCGTGGGGAATATCGGGTGGATCCGAAGGCGCCGCTTGCCTCGCTGGAGGAGCTGAAGGCGCAGGTCGAGGCGTATCGGATCCCGCCGCTGCCGTAGCCCGCATGAGCGAAGCGACATGCGGGGACTCACGCAAGAATCCCGGGTGTCGCTTCGCTCACCCGGGCTACAAGATTGCTCCCCCAAGGGGAGAAGGAAAAAAGACGCTTACACCGCCACCTCTTCGCCGAGATACGCAACCGCCGCTTCGAGCCCGCCCTTGCCGTGCGGGATCTTCAGCGCGTTCAGCCCGACCTCGATCACCCCCAACGTGCCGAGCAGCATCGGGGCGTTGACGTGGCCCATATGGGCGATGCGGAAGGCTTGTCCCGAGAGATCGCCGATGCCGGTGCCGAGCACGACGCCGCACTTCTCCTTGCAATAGCGTTGCAGGATTGCGGGATCATGGCCGTTGCTCATGGTCACTGTGGTCACGGTGTTGGAGCGTTCGCTGGCTTCCGCGATGTTGAAGCCGAGCACCTGGCCTTCCGACCATGCGCCGACCGCGCGGCGCGCGGCTTCGCCGAGCAGGCTGTGGCGGCGGAAGGCGTTCTCCAGCCCTTCCTCGTGCAAGAGGTCGATCGCCTGGCGCAGCGCGAACAGCAGATGCACCGGCGCGGTGCCGGCATATTTGCGATAATGCTCGCTGCCTTCGCGCTCGCTCCAGCTCCAATAGGGTGTCGCCATATTGGCCTTCTTGTGGACCTCGAGCGCACGCGCATTGGCCGTGACGAAGCCGAGGCCGGGCGGCGTCATCAGGCCCTTCTGCGAGCCCGACATCGCAACGTCGATGCCCCATTTGTCCATCTCGAACGGCATGCAGCCGAGTGAGGCGACAGTGTCGACCATGTACAGCGCCGGATGACCGCTCGCCTTGATCGCCTTGCCGATCGCCTCGATGTCGTTCTGCACGCCTGAGGCGGTGTCGACCTGGACGACGACGACGGCCTTGATGGTGTGCTCCTTGTCGCGGCGCAGGCGCTCCTCGACTTCGTGCGGCCGCACCGCGCGGCGCCAGTCACCCTTGAGCACCTCCACCTCGGCACCCATCAGCGCCGCGGCATGGCCCCAGCCGATCGCGAACCGCCCGCTTTCGAGCACCAGCACCTTGTCGCCGCGCGACAGCACGTTGCTCAATGCTGCTTCCCAGGCGCCGTGACCGTTGGCGATGTAGATGTAGGACTTGCCCTTGGTGGCAAACAGTTTCGAGATGTCGCTGAGCAGGCTCTCGGTCAGATCGGTCATCTGCTTGGAGTAGATGTCGATCGCCGGACGATGCATCGCCCGCAGCACCTCGTCGGGCATATTGGTGGGCCCGGGGATGGCCAGAAATTCCCGGCCCGCGCGAACGGTCATTGCTGTTGGTCCTTGTTGCCTGAGAACAGGATGGTGGGTCGCTGATTCACACTTTTACGCGGCGCTGCGGTGCAAGAAAAGGCCGGAAAACGCAGGTCTGACGTGGGTTATCTCTTAGTCTCGCGGCAGCCCGCATCTTCCGCTTCCTCCACCGAGCAGAACCAGCGCGTGCCCTTGCTGATCTTCATCTTGATCTGCGCATACCAGCGGCTGGTCGGCCGGTGATAGATGCACTCGCCGGCGGTGTTGACGTTGCCCTTGATGGTGCAGTCCGGCGAGGGCGCGACGGGCCCCGAGGCCGAAGCGAGCAGGATCGCATGCGCGCCGTCGGGCGGCTTGGTGGCGCCGAGGATGGTGGTCTTCTTGTTGCGCACGCGCCAGTCCCAGGGCGCGATGAAGGCGCCCTGCCACATGCCGGCCTTGGCCTCCCGCGCGGCCTTCTCGTCCGCCTCATAGTCGTGCGACATGCGGGTGTAGGCCAGCGCCCAGCCTGCGCGCACCAGCCATTTCTGGATATCCTCGCCGCCGACATCGCAACGCGCCACGGTGCGGCCGCGCCGGTCGATTGATCTGGCATGGCAGACCCAATTCTTGCCGTCGGCGTATTTGGCGAGCTCGTCGCGGGCCGCGATGCCGCAGGTCCAGCGCTCGCCCTTGTTGTTGAGGCAGAGCTGGTCGACCGCGGGCGCGTCGATGCCGCCGAGCCTGATCCGTGTGTTGCCGATCATCACTGCGTCGCCGGCGCGAACCTTTGCGGTGCCGGTGAGGTCGGCGGCCTCAGCCGGCGACGCCAGGCCGGGCAAGGACAAGGCGAGCAATGACAGCGCAATCAGGAATTTTCGCAACATGCCGGTCCGCGTGTGATGAAAATTGCGATAGACCTCGCAATTGTGGTCGGCTTTTGTCCGCGCGGCCAGCATATGCCTGGCACTTGGGCTTTCAACTTCCCGTCATCGAGCGAAGTTTTGTAGGGTGGGTTAGCCGAAGGCGTAACCCACCTCTTTCGTCTCCACGGCGGCAGAAGTGGTGGGTTACGCTTCGCTAATCCACCCTACGAAACCTATCCCCGCGTCATCGCCCGCTTGGCCACCGCCAGCGCCATCAGCACGAACGCCGACGTCACCTCCGGACCGCCGACCAAAATCCGCGTCGGCGTCTTCATCTTGTTCCATTCATAGGCACGGAACGGGCCGCGGCGGCCGCCTTCGCCGAGGCTCGCGACGATCACGTTCAGCGCCGGCGCAAAGGCGCGCGGGTCCGCACCGAGATGGCCGAGCGCGATCAGCGCGAGCGCTGCGTCGAACACGTTCATCTCGGCGGCCATCAGCTCGCCCTTGACGTAAGACAGCACGCGGTGGCGGATGAAATCGAAATCGCCGTCGGGATCGATGATCGCCTGCGCCGCCAGCGGCAGCGCCAGGAAGGCGGCATAACAGCGGCCGAAATAGGCGCTGTAGAGCTCCGGCAGATAATAGATGTGCGAGCGCGGATTGGCGAAGGCGCCGCTCGCCGCCAGCCGCTTCTGGAAGCCGAGGATGCGATGGACGGTGGCAAGCCGCGCCGGCGTCTCCAATACTTGCCAGCGCACGAGGTTGCGGAAGCTGACCTCGAGAATGTCGAGATTGAGCGTCGGATCGAGATCATTGCCATAGGGCCGCTCGCCCTTGAGGTTGTCGATCCAGGTCGCAACCCCGCCCTCATAGTCGATATTGTCGTTGATCGGCACGGTCACGCGCGGCTCGTTGACGCCGGCGCGCACCTGATAGCCGGCATAGAAATCCAGCAGCGGCTGGTCGAGGATCGGATCGGTGCAGCCGGCCTGCGTCGCCGCGGAGATCGAGCACGCCGTGGTGTCGCAATCCGGCACGTAGACGCCGAAACCGAGGTCCTGCTTGATCTGGGCGAAATAGCGTGAGAAGCGCGGATGCGGCGCCGGCGCGAGCGCGGTGATGACGTTGAACCGCGCCCCGTCGATGCCCTCGACCTCTTCGCGGCTGATGTTGACGCAGAAATCGACCATGTCGGCAACCGCGCGCTTCGCCGCCGTCATCTCGGTAGGCGAGGCGAGACCGCTCTCGACATAGCCGAGCAGCGCCTCGATGAAGAACGCGTCGTAATAGGCCGAGCGGTGGCGGATCTGCACCGGCTCCCACATCGGTTCGGCAACCCCTCGCCAGGGCGGATTGACGACAGCGCGCGCCGGCGATCGCGCGATGAAGACACGGGCGAGGTTGAACAGCAGCGAGGAGTTCTTGTAGCCGCGCGCGTTGAGACCCGAGAGCGCGATGGTCAGCTCGCGGCCGCGGAAATCGGGGTCGCCGATCAGGTTGAACGCAGCGTAGGTCGGCAGAAAGCCATTCTTGCGGTACGAGCCCAGCAGATGCTGCGCGCAGTCGCGGATCACGCCGTCGATCTGCGATTGTTGCGGCATGGCGCCGGTGAACATGGCCGGCGGCGGCTTGGGATGATCCAGCGCGATGCTGTCGACGAGGTCGGCAACGGGCTGGCCGACCGCCGCCCAATCGGGCTCGGCCTCGTCGCGGGCGCGCACCAGCGCGTGGCGCAGCCGGGCCAGTTTGCCTTCATCGCGCAGTTCGGGCAGACCGGCCCGGCGGAGCAGCACCCGCAATGCGGGATTGCCGAGGGCGGTCTTGTAGAACTTGGCCAGATGCGGATCGCCGCTGGCCGCAACGGACAATACGGGATCGCAGACGTCGTAAAGCGAGGGGCCGTCCTTCCGCGCCGTCAGCGCCCGGCAGGTGGCGCCGGCAAAATATTGAAAGCTCATGAAATACCTGGTCGCGGGAATTTGGCCCAGGGCGCCGGCCGGCACGCTCCCAGCCGCGTGCCACCCCCTGCAAGTCGTTGAAAAAGCTACCCGGATTCGCAGGAAATACAAATGTGATGACAGTCACAGAAAAAGCCGGCACGAAGCCTGCATAATCAGGCTCCGGAAGGCTACGGGGACGCAAAAAAATCACACTTTTGGCGGTGCAAATTAGCGCGTACTTCCAGTGACTTAGCTCAAATTTTCGGCGATCTATTGCGGGGGAGGCGATATCCGGTTAAGGCTTTGTTTGGTGCGGCGCCGCAAATTGCGCGCAATTCGGGGGCACACCCCCGGCCAATCCCTCAAACCCAAAGACGCTATCGCGCTACTCAAACAGTGTGCGCGTGCTTGGCTGGTCTTTGGCAGTGACAGGAATGACGCGAGATGAATGTAACGCAGCTCGACATTTCCCGACGCACGATCGCGCTGGCCGCAGCCCTCATCGGCACGGTCTCGCTCGTGATCGGCGCCCATGCTGCCCTCAACATGCGGGCGCTCGATGCCGCCAAGGCCGTTTCGACCGACCAGGTCACCGGCTCGATCGGCCAGGCCTCGCGTCTCGCCCTCGTCATCGGCAATGGGCACTACCCCGACGCCAATGCGCCGCTGACGCAGTCGATCAACGACGCCCGCGCGCTGTCTTCGTCGCTGCGCAAGAACGGGTTTGACGTCGACATGGTGGAAGACGCGACCAAGGACGACATGGTCCGCGCCGTCAATCGCCTGAAGTCCCGGATCAAGCGCGACACCGTCGTCATGCTGTTCTTCGGCGGCTACGGCGTCCAGGCCGGCCGCGAGAGCTACATGCTGCCGGTCGATGCCGTGATCTGGAAGGAAAACGATGTCCGTCGTCAGGGCGTCTCCATCGAAGGCGTGCTCGACATGATGAAGGAGCAGGGCGCCAAGGCCAAGCTCGTCGTGGTCGACGCCTCCCGCCGCAATCCCTATGAGCGCCGCTTCCGCTCCTACAGCCACGGCCTCGCGCCGATCAGCGCCACCGACAATGCGCTGATCCTCTCCTCGGCTTCGCCCGGCAAGGTCGTCGACGACGGCAAGGGCGAGCACAGCGTGCTGGTCAGCGAGTTCCTCAACAACCTCAATGCGCAGGGCAGCGCCGAGAGCGTCTTCAACAAGACCCGCCTCGCCATCTCCCGCGCCAGTGAAGGCGACCAGGTCCCAACCGTCTCCTCCTCGCTGCTTGAGGACGTCCATTTCGGCGAAGCCGGCGGCTAGTTTTTCTTAGGTCGTGTAGGGTGGGCAAAGGCGCAACGCGCCGTGCCCACCATCTTTCCAAAATCGCTGACAGAACTGGTGGGCACGCTTTCGCTTTGCCCACCCTACGAGACCGTCTGCTACTTCGCCGCTTCCGCAGCCATCACCGTGCGCACCGGATCGCCTTCGCGCAGCAGCGCGCCGGCGCGGGCCACGACGATATCGCCTTCGTTGAGGCCGTCGCGGATCTCGATATTGCCGCCCGACATCAGTCCGACCTCGACGCGCTTGGTCTCGACGCGGTTGCGGCGGATCACCTGCACGACGGTGCCGGCGGAGGAATACTGCACCGATGTCAGCGGCACCGCGACGTTGCAGCTCTGGCCCGACTTGATCAGCGCGCGGCCGCTCGCATTCAGCAACAGCCGCTTCTGCGCGGAAATGCCGATATAGACCATGCCTTGCTGGATGTTCGGCTCGACCGTCGGGCCGATGCGGCGTACCTTGCCGTCGATGTCGCCGGCGCCGGCGATGCGCACCGTCGCCACCTGGTTGACCGCGAGCTTGCGCATATCGCTGGTCGCGACGAGGGCGACGAGATCGTACTCGCTGCGCGCCACGATCGTGAACAGCGCCTCGCCCTTGGCGGAGGCGAGGTTGCCGATCTGCGCGGTCGACGTCGCGATCACGCCTGCCACGGGGGCGGTGACCTGAAGTGTGCCGCCCTCGGGCAGCGCCAGCCGCGCCAGCACCTGGCCTGCGGTGATGGTGTCGCCGGCTTCCGCCAGCACCTCCGTCACCTTCAGGCCGGGCCGCTCCGGCCGCACCGAGCTTGCCTCGCGCGCGAGGATGGTGCCGGTGCCCTCGACGATGTCGGAGAAACAGGATTTTGCGACCTTCAGCACCGTGACCGCCGGCCCCTTGGGCGCGTCGTCATCGGCGGCGGCAGCGGGCTGGGCCGACAGCAACAGCAGTCCGGTGAGCGCAACGAGATGTCTGGAAACAGAACGCGCAGGCAATGAACGCATGGGTCATTCCGGTTGGGGCCTTGACGGCCTTATCGTTAGCAGAAGCGATCGCTGCGAGCCAAGGGCACATCAGGGCCGGCCGAATGAGAATGCCGCAGCAGCACGGGCGGCGCGATGCCGCCCGTGATTTAGTCTTCGGGACCGGCGCCAAGGTTCGCTGTCTTCCACTGTCCCTGCGGCCATCCTTCGAGACGCCCGCCTGCGGCGGGCCCTCAGGATGAGGTCATGCTTCGCGGCGGGATGTCAGACCCTCATGGTGAGGAGCCCGCCAAAGCGGGCGTCTCGCACCATGCAGGCCGAACTCATCCCGCAGCGGAGCAATCTCACGGCAGGCTCAAGAACTCCACCCAGTTCGGCTTCTTGCCGGTGGCATAGGACTTCAGCTTGGCGAGCGCGCCGCTGCTCTGGTCGATGGCATAGACCGTCATGCTGTCGGAGAGCTCGCCGACTGCGGCGAGGTAGCGCCCGCTGGGATCGATGTGAAAGCCGCGCGGCTGCTTCTCGGTCGGCACGCTGCCGATGGTGGTCAGCTTGCCGGTGGTTGCATCGACCTTGTAGGCGGTGAGCGTGCTGGTGGTACGCTCGGAGGCGTACAGGAAACGGCCGTCGGGGGTAATGTGGATGTCGGCGGCCCAGGGCTTTCCGGTAAATCCTTCCGGCAGCGCGCTGGTGCGCTGGATCTCGTCCCATGCGCCGCCCTTGGCCTCATAGGCGAACGCCGCGACGTCGCCGTTCAGCTCGTGGAGGAGATAGACGAACTTGCCGTTGGGGTGGAACACGAAATGCCGCGGCCCCGATTTCTCTGGCACCTTGTGAGCCGGCGGATCGCTCGGCGTGAGCGTGCCGGTCGTGGCGTCGAACGCGAAGGCAAGAATCTGGTCGGAGCCGAGATTGGTCGCGAACGCGAAGCGGTTGTCGGGCGAGGGCAGGAAGGCGTGCGCGTTCAGTCCGGTCGGGATCACCTGCTTCGGCTCGCCCGCGACGCGGTTGGCGAGCAGCGGATTCAGTGCGACCTTGTTGCCGCCATAGGAGGCGCTGAACAGGAATTTGCCGCCGCGGTCGATGGCGATATTGGCCATGCTGTCGGCGAGCGGGCCGTTGCCGATATGGCTGAGCTGGCCCGTCTTGGGATCGATCGCAAAGCTCACCGCAACGAACGGCTGCGAGCGGACACCGGCGATCAGCACGCGATGATCGGGCGTGATCGCGAGCGGCGTCGAGGAGCCGGGCTTTTCGACGCCGGTGAAGGCGGCCTTCTGCACGGGCGTCATCTCGCCGCTCTCGGCCATTTTGAACACGCTGATGTCGTTACTGTCGGCATTGCCGACATAGGCGAAGGTCTCGGCCATGCCGGCGCGGACTCCAGAAATGAGAGTGAGGAAAGCAAGCGTGGTGGCGATCGCGGCGCGGGGTACGCCGGATCTGATGCGTCGGGTCGGTCTCAGCATGGGGTCCCTCCTGGATGCCGGTGCGGCATTTGTCGTTTTGCCGGGAGGATAGCGGCAGCCGCCCCGCCGCACCAAATTCCAATTGGGATCGATTGATGCCGAAATGGTATCGGTGGGAGGCTTACCGTATCGCCGCTGTGCGGGAGGGCAGATGGGGCCCGGGCGGGGTGTGGGGCGGCCCGAGCACGGTCCACACGGTGACCGCGAGCAGCGCGCAGGTCAGGATCGTCCAGGCGACAAGTCGTTTCCGCATCAGGCCGAATCCGTCAGTCATATGAATGAGAATGCTCCCGGGGGTGGGCCTGGCGATCGTGCGCTGCAAATCGCGGCGATCCTATGAACTCGTTCACAGGCGAACCGAACCAATGCCGCGCGAGCGCATTGAACCGGCATGCCCCGTGAAAACGATCTCGAAGGTAAGCCCGACATGGGCGGCAAGCATGGCGGTCAGGCGGGCCAGCCCAAGTCGCCGCCGCGCCCGCGTCAGGCCGAGCGCGATGAGGACGTCGTGGCAAAGCGCCACACCGGCCAAACCGATACCAACGCCGCGCCGACCAAACCAAAATAGCACCTCGCCCGCGCCGCTCGCGGACTGGGAACGGCAGCCTCGCCTTGCCGTTACCCTGATCCCGCGGGCGGAGCAGATCGAAACGGAGGCTGGCACGTGTTTTGGATTTATTGGGACACCGCCTGGTCGCTCATCATCAGTGGCATCATGTTCGCCACCATCGTCGCCCATCCCGACGCCGAGTTCGTCGAGATCCACGCGGCCAAGCAAATCAAGTGAGCCCGCGCCGTCCGGTTCAAGGCGCATCGTTGCATGCTGCGCCGCGCCCGGGACATTAGAATTCAAAATCTCAAATCATGCTGCCGGGCATGAAGCAGCGGATCTTGGCGCGGCCGTTGACGTAATACGGCCAGACCATGGTGCGGCCGGCGCGGTTTGGCTCGGTGATCACGGTGTCGTCCGGCACCTCGATCCAGTCGCCCAGGAGCCTGACACGATAATGTCCGTTGCTCGTGTCCCAGTCGACGTCGTCCAGGGCGGTGCCGTCGGCGTCGGCACAGCAGGGACCGCCGCCCTTGCTGTGCAGGCTCTCGAACCAGCCCTTGAGGGGAGAGTTCGCGTAGCGACCGTCGTCGCGGGCCTGCACGGACGGGCCGATCATGGCAGCAACCGCTACGAGAGTGATCATCCTGAATGCCGCGATCGCCATATCTCCTCGCTCGATCTCGCGCGCGCAAGAGCGCAGACGAGGAGCCGCCTGCGCTGCACGTGACGCAATGCCGGCTGGCGCCCGCTGATCGGGTTCCAGCCGTCTCAGCAGGGCAACCGCGAGGGTCGATGTTTGATCCTATTTTCAAGGGCGCGGACTTATCGAGTCCGCGCCTTGCTTCAGCTCTAACCCGGCAAGCGGTCAGTAGTCCCAGAACACCGGCACCCAACGGAAGGCGTCGCCGTCGGCTGCCACCCGGCCCACGGACGGGAACGGCAGGTGCGTCGCCACCAGCATTTCGCCGGTCTCGGCAAGCTGTCGCAACAGATGAACGCGAACGCGCGCGGCCTCCTCGGGGTCGTGCTCGAAGCCGTTAAACCAGTCGGGTTGCTCGAACCCGACGGCAAACACGGCATCGCCGGCGAATGTCAGCGCGTCATCGCCGGACGCCATGCGAACCACGCTGTGTCCGGGGGTGTGACCGCCGGTGCGACGGGCGATGACGCCGGGCGCAATCTCGTGCTCGTCATCGAACAGCCGCAGCTGAGGGCCGTACTCCTTCAGGAACTGCTTGGCGGTCGATCGAAGCGCGTCCGGAAACCCTTCCGGCATGGCAGTGCGGGAGAAATCAGGCTTTTCCCAGAATTTGACCTCGGCGGCCGCGACATGGATACGCAGGTCCTTGCGCAGCTGCTCCTTCACGCCGTCGACCAGCAGGCCGCCAATGTGGTCCATGTGCAGATGGGTCAACACCAGATCGGTCACCGCCGAAAGATCGATGCCGGCGGCCGCCAGTCGCCTGATCAACTGTCCGGCGCGCGGCAAGTTCAGGTTCGGGTCCGAGCCCAGTCCGGCGTCGATGAGGATGGTCTTGCCGCCGCTGCGGACCATGACGGCGTTCAGCGCCCAGTCGAAAGCGTCCTGCGGCAGGAACATGTCGTGCAGCCAGGTCGCCCGCACCGCCGGGTCAGCGTTGTGCGCGAGCATCTTGGTCGGCAACGGCAGCACGCCGTCGCTGACCACCAGCACGTCGATCTCGCCGATCTTCAGCGCGTAGCGCGACGGAACGAGCTCTTCGGGTCCCGATGACACGGGATATGAGGTGTTGTGCAGATTCATGTTGGTCTCCTGTTTTGAAGGGTTGGGCGCTCGGTTGGTGTTGACTCTGGCTGGTCATGGTTGAGCAGGCCGCGCCGCCAGGGAGAGCGCGGCCGTCATCGCTTGGTGGATTAGAGGCTCGTCACGCGTTCATCGCGCGGTCCAGCCGCCATCGACGGAGATCGTCGTCCCGGTGATCTGGTCGGCCGCGGCCGAGCACAAGAAGGCGACGGTGCCACCGATCTGCTTCGGGGAGGCGAAGTCCAGCGACGGCTGTTTTTCGGCGAGAAGCTCTTCGGCTGCTTGCTTCTGGCTGATGCCTTTCTCCGCCGCGATGTCGCTAATCTGTTTCTCCACGAGCGGCGTGCGCACCCAGCCGGGACAGACCGCGTTGCAAGTGACGCCGCTGCCGGCGGTTTCAAGGCCCACCACCTTGGTAAGGCCGACGAGGCCATGCTTGGCCGCGACATAGGCTGCCTTGTGGGTGGATGCGACGAGGCCATGCGTGGAGGCGATGTTGACGATGCGGCCCCATCGCTGCTTTTTCATCTGGGGCACGGCCGCAGCGATGCCGTGAAATGCCGCCGACAGATTGATGTCGAGAATGGTCTTCCACTTGGCGGGCGGAAACTCCTCGACTGGTGCGGTGAACTGGATGCCGGCATTATTGACGAGGATGTCGAGCCGTCCGAATTTTTCGATGGTCGCCTCGATCATTCCGCGCACGGCGTCGCCATCCGACATGTCGGTGCCGTCATACGCGACGCGCACGCCGTCCTCGCGTTCGATGCCGGCCCTGATGTTCTCGATCGCTCCCGGTTCGCCAAAGCCGTTCAGGACGATATCGGCGCCGAGGCTGGCCAGCTCTCTTGCGATCCCGAGGCCAATGCCGCTGGTCGATCCGGTGACGATCGCTACCTTGCCCTTCAACATGAAAAACTCCTTTCGATGATGGTTGCCGGCGACGTCAATCGCGGCGGTGAATGTCGTGGGTGACGATGCCGAGTTCGGAAGGCGGCGGCTCGAGTCGCCGTCCGTCGGCAAGCGTGCGGCGGATGTCGTCCCGCCCGCTTTGCCAGTGCGCCCGCATCGCCTTCGGTCCGAACTCGTAGTCCTTGGAGTGACCCTCATGGAGCTTGGACTGGTAGATCAGGTGGATGATGTTGTGGGAGCGGTGACGGGCGAGCTCGGCGATGGCGCGCATCTCGGGATCGTTTCTTGCGGCCTCCGGTAATCTGTCGATCGTCCGCTGCAGCGCCTGACGCATCTTCTGCATCCGCAGCGCCTGGTCGGTGACGGCGCGGGTGCGACTGGAATACTGAATGTCCTTCTGCCGGCTCGAAACCTCCATCATGTCGTGCGGCACGCGGCCCCGCGCCGACCAGAGATCGATCTGGAACGTCAGCGTGTCTTTCGCATCGCCCGACAGCACGCGGGAGAGAGGCGTGTTGGAGACCACGCCGCCATCCCAGTAATGCTCGGAATCGATTTCGACGGCGGGAAATCCGGGCGGCAGCGCGCCCGAAGCCATGAAGTGTTTCGGACCGAGCCGCCGCTCGGCTGTGTCGAAATAGGTGAGATTGCCGGTGCGGACGTTGACCGCGCCGACGCTGACGCGCACTTCGCCCGAGTTCAGCCGGTCGAAATCGACCAGCTGTTCCAGCGTCCGCTGCAACGGCGCCGTGTCATAGAAGCTGGTCGACGCGTCGCCCGAGAAGGGCGACCACAAGGGCGAGGGGAAGCGCGGCCTGAAGAAGCCGGGCTGGCCCTGGAACAGCGCGCGCATCGCGGCAAGCGTGTTGTGCAGGGAGTTGAAGTCGAACGCGAAGGGTAGCGCGCCGGCCAGTCCCTCGCCGGCAGGCCATTCCACCGGGGTTGCGCAGATCGTCTCCCAGAACTCGCGCAGCCGCGCCACGCGCTCGTCTTCCGGGGAGCCCGCGATGATGGCGGCGTTGAGCGCGCCGATCGAGATGCCCGCCAGCCAGTTCGGCCGGATCCCGGCCTCGTGCAAGCCTTCGTAGACGCCCGCCTGGTAGGCGCCGAGCGCGCCGCCACCCTGCAGCACCAGCGCAACGACGTCGTAGGGCAGCGGATTGATCGGTCGTGCGGAATCGATTTGTTCGCGCGTCACGTTGAACATGGCGACTACTCCTTGCAATGCGACCCGTTCGGTCAGCCGGCCTGTGTTTCGGTCAGGATTTCAGCTTCGGCTCCACGCGATCGCGCCACCGCGGACCGCTCCAGATAGTCGTGCACCACGGTGCCTAATCCGAGCGTCAGGTCGGCAACGATATGCTTGGCCGAGAGCACCTGAAGAACCGGCAGCTCGGCGACCGGCGCGAGCGCGTGGGAGAAGAGATCGAGCGCGGCGGGCCCCGTCCACGCGCCCTTCACCGTCACGTCTTCGAGATGGAAGCGGACCAGCTCGCAAATGCGCGCGGTGCCGTCGACATGCGGAATGATCTTCAGCAGGAAATTTGGCGCGATGAGCTTCCGTGCTTCGGCGGAAAGATCGAGGGCGCGATGCTTGTAGCCCATGGTGCCGGTGGCGATGCGCACCGAACCGTAGTCCAGCGTACCGACCAGGGTATCGGTCTCGACGGCCAGCTTCGGCTGGGCCAGCTTCTTGGGAAAGCCCCACAGCTCGCGGCCACCGGCGATCGGCGGATGGTCGTTGAGGAACATCTGGTGGACGAAGCTGCCGGTCTGGCCGCGGAAGGACACCGGGATGATCTGGCCGCTTTCCGTGTAGTCGCCGAAGCCGGTGGAATCGGGCATGCGAATGAATTCGTAATTCACCACAGGCTCGGTCAGCTCCAGCGGCTCCGGCACGATCCGGCGCAATGCCTCTGGGTCGGTCCGGTACTGGATGATGAAATATTCGCGATTGATGAAGCGATACGGGCCGGGCGGGAAAGCCGGGTTCGTCAGCGGCATCGCGAACGCGAGGTTGCGGATCTGCTGGTTCATGCTGTGGGCTCCTGATTGATCGGTCTGCAGTGGCGGCCGCGCGCCCCGCGGGAGCGCGGCCATCATCACGTGGGCGTCTAGACTTCGGTCAACCGTTCCGGATCGGCCGACGCGAGTGCCAGGGCGCGCTCCGCCTTCGGCGGATAGATCCAGACGGTGTTGATCTCACGCTTGGTCTTCTTGGCGACGTCGCCGACCAGCTCGACCTTGCGCTCCCATCCGCGTGTGAACAGCGCACCGGCTTCGCCAAGGTCGAGGCACGTGACGTAGGTCTTCTGGTGGTAGGGCCTGGTCGGAACGCCGAGCAATTCGGCCGCGGCATTGTTGCCGGCAAAGGCGCCCATCCGCGTGGCGTGCTGGCACGACATCAGTGCGTAATTGCCCTCGTCGTCGCAGGCGGCGCGTGCCGCGTCGCCGGCGGCGAAGACACCCTGAACGCCTGGCACCTGCAAGCAGCGATCGACCAGCAACCGTCCGAAATTGTCGCGCTCGGCGGGAATCCGCCCGGTCAACGGCGCCGCACGAATGCCCGCCGCCCAGATCACCGTCTCGGTTTCGATGTGCTCACCGCTGGAAAGGGTGACGCCGCTCTCGTCGAGCGCGGCGACGCCGGCGCCGAGCCGTGTCTCTACGCCAACCTTGCGCAAGGCTTCCTCGATGATGGGGCGGGCGCCTGCACCCATGTCGGGTGCGATCGCAGTGTTGCGATCGACGATGACGACGCGCGTCCTGGCATTGGGGCCCAGGATTTCGCGCAGCCGCGCCGGTATTTCGGTGGCCGCCTCGATCCCGGTGAAGCCGCCGCCGGCGACGACGACCGTGTCGCGTCCGTTCACGGCAGGCCGCTTCGCGAGACCATGCAGATGCTTGTCGAGCGCAACGGCATCGTCGAGCGAATCGACGCTGAAAGCATGCTCGGCGAGGCCCGGAATGTTCGGACGGAACAGCCGGCTGCCGGTGGTCACGACGAGGCGGTCGTAGGACAGCGTCTTTCGCGCGCCCTTCGCGGGCGTGATCTGCACCGTTCGGGCCTCGGTGTTGATCGTCTCGGCGCTGCCCTGGATGTAGTCGACGTCGATCGCCTCGAGGACGTCGAGCAGCGGGGCCGTCAGGGTTTCCGGCTTCGGCTCGTAGAGCCGCGGACGGACCACCAGCGTCGGCTCCGGTGAGACGAGCGCGATCTGCAGATCTTGCGGCGAGACGCCTCGGATGTCGCGCAGCCGGGCTGCGGAAAGGGCGGCGTACATGCCGGCGAAGCCGGCGCCGATGATGACGAGTCGCATGGATTCTCTCCTTGGTTGCTGTTCGAAAGACCGCGCGCGACCGCGCTGCTGCGTTGAGGGCAGCGTCCGCGTCAGCGCGTGGGTTTGGTTGGGTCGCTGGCCTTAGGGCGCGATGCAGCGTGCCTGCAGCGAATTCGGTGGCCGGCCGTAGCCTAGGACAACGGGCTGAAGCTCACTTCGACTCCAGTCCTGATAGGGAAGGCCGGGGCCATTTCGGATCATGATGGAAACGGGCGGCTGTGCCGGGTGCATGGTGTAAGCTGGAATTTCCACTTCCTCGCCCGTCGCCGACGTGAAGCGAACGGCCAGCGAGAGTCCGTACAAGGTCGCGGTCGCAAGGCTTCGGCGGCGTGAGGCAATCAGCCGTCGGTTGACGAAGTTTTTCCAGGTCATCTTTGGTCTCCCTCGATTGGTCTGGACATGGAGATGATGTAGCTGACCCGATTTGCCGGTGCCCCAGCGCGATTGCCGTCGTTGTCGAGAGATTGCTGCTAACGCATGCGCCTGCGCCAATCGCTCGGCGTCTCGCCCGTCAGCTTCTTGAATGCCGCGGCGAAGGCGGTCTGCGAGGAGTAACCAAGCGCCGCGGCGACCGAGACGATCGATTCGTCGCTCTCCCGCAGCATGTTCATGGCCTGCTCGAGCCGGTGCTGGCGCAGCCAGGCATGCGGCGACAGCCCGGTGCTCTCCTTGAAGGACCGGCAGAAATGGAAGCGCGATAGCCCGGCATCGGACGCCAGCGCATCGAGCGAGACGTCCGTTTCGCTATCGGAGCGCAATCGTTCGATTGCACGGAGCAGGACCTTCGGCGCCAGTCCGCCCATGGTCGGCTGGAACGTGGTTGGCGAGCCTGCATGCGCAGCCAAAAGGCGCGTGGCCAGAAGATCCGTGAGCTGATGCCGGAACAGCGTATCAAGCACGCCATGGCTCTCCAGCGAATCCGCCGCGCTCAGGAGCAGTCGGGACGTGATCGTGTCGGGATGCGCCGTTCGCTCAATCAATTCGGCGGGCCCGGCGGTTCCGGCCTCGCCGGCGATGCGCTGCAGCGTTGCGTCGGGAAGGTAAAGCTGCACGACGTCGACGGGCTTCGGAATGTCCCATCGGGAGCTCGACCCTTCCGGAACGATGTTCACGACCCCCGGACGAAACGTGCCGATCGAGATCGATTTTCCCGAGCGCCGCTCCATGCGCTGCATCACGCCTTTATGCGCCATGACCACGTGGTGGCGCATGGGCTCGACGACGTCGTGCAGCGGATCATGCTTCCAGTGCGCGATACCGGCACCCGAGGAGTCCAGCGCCACGCGAAACGGCTCGGTCCTGAGCACACGCGCCATCTCCGCGTCGGCGGCGCGCCGTTCGGACGTCGAGCGGTCGTCAGGCTGTGCGTCGGGTGCGGGCGGCAAGCCCTTGTGCGAGGGATTGCGCATGAGTGCAATGTTCCCGGTCATGGTGTGGCTCCTCCTGATCAGCTCGGGCTCTCGATCAGTCGTCCGCATTTGTACGGAACGGCGCGTGTTCTATGCGCCGCGATTGCGGTGCGTATTTCCTGAACCCGGCATGCTTTGTCCGATCCTGCTCCAAGCCGGCCCGCGCTTTCGCGAACGCACGGCGGGCGGGCGGGGAGGGGAGTGCTTGTAAGAAAAGGGGGGCAGGCCGCCACACGGCCGTCACATCGATGTCGCGATTGGGCACGCTTGTGGCGCGGGATGGCCGGATTTCGAAGCGGACAAGCCTTGTCCGATTCCGCGACACATCCTCCAAACGGCGGGACCGGATGACCGGGGCGCCGCTACGCCGCGGCCGCCTGTGCCGACAACAGCTGCTTCAGTTTCGCCGCCGGCACGGCAGGGCTGAACAGCCAGCCTTGCATCTGGCTGCATCCGAGCTGGAGCAGCACCGCGCGCTGCGCTTCGGTCTCGACGCCTTCGGCGGTCGTCGCCATGTGGCGGGCGGCGGCCATGTGCACCACCGCCTGCACGATCGGCGAGGAATCCTCGGGTTCGCCGATGTCGCTGATGAAGCTGCGGTCGATCTTGATCTTGTCGAACGGAAAACGATGCAAATAGCTCAGCGACGAATAGCCGGTGCCGAAATCGTCGAGCGCGATGCGCACTCCGAGTTCGCGCAACTGCTGCAGGATCGTCAGCGCCTCCTGGTCATCGCGGATCAGGACGGTCTCGGTGATCTCGAGCTCGAGCCGTCCGGGCGCGAGCCCCGACTCGGCGAGCGCGGCTGCCACCTTCAGCGCCAATGTCCGCGAGCGGAACTGCACCGGCGAGACGTTGACCGCGATGTCGATGTCGCCGGGCCAGCTGGCGGCCTCGAGACAGGCCTGCCTCAGCACCCATTCGCCGATCTCGCCGATCAATCCGGTCTCTTCCGCAACCGGGATGAAATCGGCGGGCGAGACCATGCCGCGCTCCGGATGATGCCAGCGCAGCAGCGCTTCGCAGCCGGTGACAACGTTGGCCGCGAGATCGACCAGCGGCTGGTAGTGCACCTCGAACTCGCCGCGGGCCAGCGCCTGCCGCAGATCGAACTCGAGCTGGCGGCGCAGCCGCGCCTTGGCGTCGTATTCGGGCGCGAAGACACGGAAGGTACGGCGGCCCTCGGATTTTGCCGCATACATCGCGAGATCGGCGCGCTTGAGCAGATCGTCGGGATTGTCGCCGTGGTCGGGTGCGATCGCGATGCCGATGCTGGCATCGGTCGGGATGTCCTGGCCGTTGCAGTCCACGGGCGCGCGCAGCGCCTTCAGGATCTGCTCGGCCAGGGCCGTCAGCTCGGCCTCATCGCGGGTGCCGGCCTTGACAATGGCGAATTCGTCACCGCCCAGCCGCGCGACCATGTCGTTGCCGCTGACGCAGGCGCGCAGGCGGTTCGCGACCTGGCGCAGCAACTCGTCGCCGACCTCGTGTCCCAGCGAATCGTTGACGCCCTTGAACTCGTCGACGTCGATATAGAGGATCGCGAACGGCTTGCCCTGGGCAAGCTCGGCGACGCGCCGCTCCAGATGGCCGCGCATCAGCACGCGGTTGGGCAGGTCGGTCAGCGCGTCGTAATGCGCCATATGCGCGATGCGCTCGTCGGCGCGGATGCGCTCGGTGACGTCGTCATGGGTCGCGAGCCAGCCGCCGGCGGCGCCGGGCTGGTTCTTGATCTCGATCAGGCGGCCATCGGAGGTCTCGACGATCGTGCTCTGCGTCTGCCCGGCATCGCCCAAAATGCGGTCGCAATAGGAATCGACGTCGCCGTGGAACGAGCCGGTGTCGTGGCGATGCCGGATCACCTGGCGGAAATATGCGCCGGGCTTCACCACATCGGCCGATAGCCCATACATCTCGATGTAGCGCCGGTTGCAGACGATCAGCCGCTCGTCCTGGTCGAACATCAGGAGACCCTGCGTCATCGTGTTCATCGCGGTGTCGAGCTGCTGCTTCTCCACGGCGAGCCGGCGGGTCATCTGGCGGAAGATGAAATAGAGCGTGAGTACGAGCAGGCCGATCGACAGCACGGCGACGGCCACGAAGAATTTCGTTTGCGTGTGCCATGTCGCCAGCGCCGCATCCAGCGACTTGGTCGCGACCACGACCAGCGGCTCGCCGGTCAGGAGGCGTGCGGCGACGATGCGATCCTTGCCGTCGATCGGGCTTGCGAGCTGCATCGTGACGAAGGTTCGCTCGAACACCGCCATCTGCTCGCGCGTGCCGTTGCGGAAATTCTGCCCGATCATCGCCTCCACATGCGGAACGCGCGCGAGCAACTGGCCGTTCTGGTGATGCATCGCGATCGAGGAATCCTCGCCGAGCCCGCTCGAGGCGAAGAAGGATTCGAGTTGCTCCGGCGCGATCGCGCGCGAGACCAACCCGAGGAATTCGCCGTGGGGGCCGGAGACGCGGCGCGCGAATACGATGACCGGTCCGCTGCCCAACCGTCCGGGTACGACCTCGACCGCCTCCTGCGAAGCCGGATCGTTCTTGAGGCGATCGAAATAGCCGCGGTCGGCGACCGAAACATCGGCGACCGGCCAGCGCCGCGACGAGTTGATCAGCACGCCCCTGGCGTCGAACACGTTGGCACCGGCGACGTCGGACCAGCCGCTGGCTTTGGCGCGCAGCACCTCGTGCATGGCGAGCGTGCCCATCTCGCTGCGGAAGACGTCTGCGGATTCGATGCCATGGCTTTCGAGTTCCGCGATGATGCTCTTCTGCAGCACCGCAAAATCCTCGAACTCGCGGTCGAAATGGCGGGCGAGCAACCGGACCGCGCTCTCCACGCTGCCACGGCCGCTTTCAATTGCATTCTGCCGGAAGCGGTCGACAGTGAGCGCGGTGCCCACAGCCATTGCGGCCATCAGCACGAAGCCGCCTGCGATCAGCCATGTCAGCGGCGCTCCGCGCCAACGGCGCAGCAACGCGCGCATGCGCGCGCTCCATCGGATCGATGTGCCCATGCAGCCCTCCCGTGGGATGCAAGATGCGGCAAAACCGACAAGAGCGCGTTACCAGTGAGGGTTAGGAAAACATGAATCGGAATGGAATCAGAGGGTTGGTTCCATCGCTTGTCTGAAGGCGCGGTGGACCATGGTTCCCTCAGCGTCGGATTTCCCATCTCAACGCTTCCGCATTGGTCTTGGCGAACATCGATGGCACGTCGAAGGCCCCGGTCTTGAGGTCATAGCGGCAGCGCCAGTCGGCCAATCCCTTCACGGCGACGTTCTTCGGATGCTTGTCCATTTCGCCCGACAACGAGATCACGAGGTAACGGTTGTCCGGCCAGTGCACGCCGAGCCCGCGATAGGCCTCTTCGGTGCCTTTCACGAGATTGGCCGAGATGTGGTAGTCGAGCTTCATCTTCCCAGTTTCCGGCCGGCCGTGGAAATAGGCCCAGGCCAAGTCGCTGAGCGAGGTCTTCGTCGCGCTGACGAAGGCACCCTTCTCGGCATGGTAGAGATAGAGGTCCTGCTCGCCGGAACCGGTCTTCTGCATCCGCACCAGCCATTGCGAGTCGGGGGTGAAGCGGAAGCCGGCCCCGTAGCCCTGCTCGGGCTTGAGCTCCGTCATCTGTTCGCCACGCCTCGTCCAGGCCTGCCATTTGACGTCGAAATCGCCGCCGTCCTTCATGTACTGCTCGATCCCCGTGGCGCCGTCGGGTGAGGTGAAGGCGAGATCGGCATTGTCGGTGAGGATGTAATCCGGCGGCGGGCCGGACGCGGCGAGCCCTGGAGTTGCGGCCATTGTCAGGGCAAGCACCAGCCCAACAGGCCATTGTGCGGGACGGCAAAATGCGTTCACGGGACAATTCCTCGAGAAAAATGCCGCGATGCGGCCTTGAGCATTTGACACCGGCGGGGGTGCGTCGGTTCATCGCCGTGCCGGCTCATCATCCTATCGACCGTCTTGCTGCCGTGACCAAAACGGCGCACCTTGCCGGGCCGATTGATTTGCAAAATTCTTCCTGATCAGGGTTCGTTTCCGATGTTGACCGCATCCAAGGCCTTCATTGCATTCTGTCTGTTCGCGGTGGGCGGCACCGTGCTGGTGATCGGCCCCACCGAGCTGCGTCGCCTGTTGCCGATGGGGGCGAAGACCGACATCGCCGCCAAGCCGGAACCCAAGGTCGAGCCCAAGCCGGAAGAGCCCAAGCTCGCCGCGGTCGCGCCGCCGGCGCCAGCTGCGTCTCCGGCACCGGCCCCCGAGCCGAAGGCGGGTGCGCTGGCCGAGACGCAAAAGCAGGTCACGGCCGCGCTTGCCGATCTTGCACCGGTCAAGCCGCCGCCGGCGGTTGCCGATAGCGGCCCCCGCTTCGACGTCGCACGCGTCGACGATCACGGCGAGGCGGCGGTGATCGCGGGCCAGGCGACGCCGGGCGCCAAGGTCGAGCTGCTGCGCGACGGCAAGCCGCTCGACACGGTGGTCGCGGATGCGTCGGGCCAATTCGTGATGACGCCGCCGCAGCTTCCCGCCGGTTCCTACGAGCTGACCCTGCGGGCGAAATCGCCTGACGGCACCGTCACGCAATCCGGCCGCAGCATGCCGGTGACGATCGCCGAAGCCGCGCCACCGCCCGCACGCCCTGCACCCGCCGCGAGGCAAGAGACGAAGCAGGAAGCGAAGGCCGAGAAGCCCGACGACAAGTCGGATGTCGTGGCATCTTTATCGGACAGGCCTGCGGCCCGCCCCCGACTGATGGGCGCACCGAAACCGAAGGGCGGGTCAGGGGTGATGGCGCGGGCGCCCGCGGCCACGGCGGTTGCATCGGCCTCGCCGGCGGATGTCGTCGGCGGTGCACCGGCGGAAACAGGCGGCAGCCGGGTGATCTCCCGCGGCGACAGCCTATGGGCGCTCAGCCGGCTCGCTTATGGCGACGGCGCCCGCTTTGCGGTGATCTACAACGCCAACCGCGCCAAGATCCACAATCCCAATTTGATCTATCCTGGCCAGACTTTCGTGCTGCCCCAGAAGGCGGAGTGAAGGCGGCGCTTCGCCGCTGCGCCTGCGGCCGTCCTTCGAGACGCCCGCCTGCGGCGGGCCCTCAGGATGAGGGATGAGTCTGCGGCGGCAATTTCAACGCAGACGGATGTGCTGCCAAGCCTCATCCTGAGGAGGCCGCGAAGCGGTCGTCTCGAAGGGCGAGGCGCTCGCTCAGGCGCCGCCGAGACGTCCTAAGCAAATACCGCGACGCTTTGCCCTGTACGCTTCCGGAACATTTGGTTCCCTCGCGCGTCATTGTGATGCGACGCGATGCGCGCTTGGCGCCGGAGGAGGGCCAAGGTGGACAGGTCAGTGGTCATGTCGAGATCACGCTTGGGACCCAAGCTGGGGCTGGCGCTAACGGGCGCAACGCTGGCGATTCTGGCGCTCCTGCTGCCAAGCCGCGCCGAGGCGCAGTTCGGCTTCCGCGGCGGCCCGCTCGGTGTCGCGCGCTTTGCCGTCGGCCACATGATCGGCATGTCTCGCTTGCGCCATGCCCGCATGGCGGTGCGGGGCAGCCGATACCGCTCCGCAGCGTTGAGGTCGCAAGATCCTCGCGGCGCAGAGCGCGGCCAGCCTGCCAATCCTTACGTCCTCCGTGCCGCGATGACGGCGCAAGCCGCGCTGTCGGGCTGGCGCGGCGGCCGCCGTCCGCAGGGCTGGTGGCGCCATCCCGACGGCAGCTACGGCTGGGTCGGCCCGGTGTTCTGGCCGTTCGCGCATGACGACCTCACCACCGCAATCATCCTCGGCGATGCGACCAGCCTCTCGCTCTATGGCTATGGCGACATCTATGCCGCGATCTTCGCGCCCTATGCGGCCACCGAGCTTGCGGCCTACACCACGCCGCAAGGCCGTCGCGGCCGGCGAGTCCCGACCGCGGAGACGGTCTGCGATGCCAGCGACACCGGCGGCCTGCCGGTGGACCGCATCGCCGCTATCGTGCAGCCGAATGAATTGCAGCGCACAGCGCTCGACGAGCTCGCCACCGCGTGGGCATCCGCGCGCGACACCATCCGCGCCGCCTGTCCGACGCAGGTCCCCGCGACGGCCATGGAGCGCCTCGGCCTGATGCGCGAGCGCATCGAGGCCATGATCAAGGCAACGGATGCCGTCGCGCCATCGCTCGCCAAATTCGTCGATCTCCTCGACGACGACCAGAAGGCCAAGCTCGACAGCCTGGCCAAGGACCGCCGCGCCGCGCTTGCAGCCATCCAGCAAAAGAATCCCCAGACGGCATCGGCCTGCCAGGCGGACAGCGATCCCCGCTACGACGAGAAGCTGCAGCGCCAATATGAGCAGCTCGTGCAGCAGCAATGGCCCGCGGCCGAGATCGCGTCCATCCTCAAGCTCGACGACACCGGCCGCGCCCGCCTCGACGTGCTCCAGGACACCACGCTGCGCACCATGGAAACGCTCAGCGCCTGTCCGTCACAGGCCGGACCGACACCACAGGCCCGCCTCACCGCCGCGAAGGCGCGGCTGGAGACGATGCTGCAGGCCGTGAACGGCGTCAGTGACGCGCTCGATGATTTCGAGGCGGACCTGAGCGACGAGCAGAAGGCCGGGTTCGAGGCGATGGGGCCGAAGCGCGGGGCGTGATCACCCGCACCGCTTCCAGCCCATTCCGTGCCCGCGTAAGCCATTGATCTTGCAGGCCCCGGCTACTGTGCATGGGGTTGTTTTCGCAGTTTTTTGTTTTGGCTAGCCGCGCCGCCTTGCCGCGGCGGCGTCCACCACGTTCTCGACCTCCTCGCGCCACGACAGAATCTCCATCGCGAGCACGGGGTGGTTAAAACCCTTGAGCACGAGATCGTCGAGCGCGCGGGCTTCGACCCAGGGCTCGACCATGCCGTAGACGCGGCGGCTGACGACGACCTGGCCGGCCTTGGCTTCGTCGCAGAGGCGGGAGGAGAGATTGGTGACGCTCCCGATCGCGGCATATTCGAGCCGCTGCTCGAAGCCGATCTGGCCGAGCGTGGCGTAGCCCATGGCGACGCCGACGCCGAATCCGAGCGAGTGGCCGCGGTTCTTCCATTTCTCGGTCAGGGCGCCGATCGTGTCGCGCATCTCGACGGCCATCTTCACCGCGCGCTTGGTGTGGTCGGCGAACTGGATGGGCGCATTGAACAGGATCATCACGCCGTCGCCGGCAAAGCGGTCGAGCGTGCCTTCATAGCGGTGGATCAGCTCGCCAAGCGCGGCGTGATATTCGCGCAGCACGTTCATCGCCTCTTCCGGCTCGGTCGCCTCCGTGAACGAGGTGAAGCCGCGCAGATCGCAGAACACGACGGTGACCTCGCGGCGGTGGCTGTCGAGCAGCGCATCGTGGCCGTCGGACGAGGCGATCAGCTGCGCGACTTGCGGCGCGAGGAAGCGTTCGAGCCGCTTGATGCGGCCGATCTCGCCGAGTTGTTTCTCGACCCGCTCTTCCAGCGAGCGGTTCCAGTTGCGCAGCTGCTCGGTCTGCTCCTGGAGCTTGGCGGCCTGCTGCTGCACGGTTTCGTGCGCAGCCGCGAGCTCACGGCCCTTGTGGTCGACCTCGGTGAACAGCCGCGCATTGCGCATCGCCAGCACGGCCTGGTTAGCGAATGTGCGCATCAGGCCGATGATGCTGGCGGCGAACTCGCCGCTGGCGCGGCGCAGCACCACCAGCGAGCCGAGCGTGCCCTGCTGATCCACCAGCGGCACCACGAGCACCGAATGGAAGCCGGCAGCGATCGCGACGTCGCGCAGCGGCTGCTCGGAGGCCTGGTCGAGATCTGAAATCGCGATCGGTTCGCCGCTGCCGGCCGCATCGCTCAGGATATCCTGGCCCTCGTCGATGGTGACATGGGCGCCGTCGGCGGATTTGTCGATGCCGTTGGCCTCGACCAGATTGAAGCGGCGCGCCTCGGCCTCATAGCCGTAGATCAGCACCGCGTCGGCATGGGTGATCTCGATGGCGCGCGCAGCGATCGTCGGCAGCACGGCGTTGAGATCGAGCGAGGCGGCGACCGCGCGGCCGACCTCTTCCAGCACCTTGAGCTCGTTGATCGACTGCGCGAGATCGCGGGTGCGCTCCTCGACCTTGGTCTCCAGATCCGAATAGGTTTCCTGGATCTGGCTGGCCATGCGGTTGAACTGGCCAGCGAGATCTTCCAGCTCGTCCGCGGTGTGCACCTCGATGCGATGGCTGAAATCACCCTCGCCGAGCTTGTGCGCGCCGTCACGCAGCGCCGTGATCGGAATGATCATGCGGCGCGCCAGAAGCGTGCCGGCGAGGATCGCGACCAGCAGGCCCATGCCGATCAGCAGCGCAATGCGCACCAGCTGGTCGCGGATCGGCATCAAGGCTTGCGTGGTCGGCTGCTCGAACATCACGCTCCAGCCGAGCTTCGGCACGGTGCTCGCGGCGCTCATCACCGCATGGCCGTTGAAGTCGGTGCCCGAATTGTCGGGCGCGTGGCCGGGCGCAACCGCGGCCGCAACTTGCGGCAGCTTCGAGAGGTCCTTGCCGATTTCGGGCCCTTTCGAGGACGTCGCCAGCACGCGGCCGCGCGGATCGACCACATAGGCGAACGCCGCCTTGCCGACCTGAGCGTCGGAGAGGTACTCGGAGAGAAAGCTGAGATCGAGCTCGGCCACGGTGACGCCGGCGTTGAAACCGGAATGCGCCACCGAGATCGACATGAACGGCGTCCGGTCGGAGAACCAGGCCGGTGCGTAGCTGACGCCGCGGGCGACGGTGTCGGTGAAGCGCATGTCGCGGGAGAGGTCGGCATTGCTGCCGGTCGTGGTCGACTGGCGCGAGACGCGCAGCACCTCGCGGCCGTCGCCGTTGAGCTGGAACAGCTGAGTGACGACCGAGACCTGGTGCAGCAGCTGGGCGTAGTCGGCGCGGCGCTTCTCGAGCGTGTCCTGGCTCGCCCGCGTCACCCAGCTGATCTGGCGCTCGAGCTCGGAGATCGACTGCTCGATCCGCCGCGCGGCTGCCTGCGCCTTGTCCTCGAGACCGTCGGTCAGCTGTGTCTTGGTGGCGCGGTAGGAGATCCAGCTCTCCATCGCGCCGTTGACGGCGAGCACGAACACGACGAGGCCGACAAGAGAGACGACGTATTTGGCGAACAGACCCTCGCGCAGAAACCGTGTCTTGTCGTTCGCTCCTGCCATCCCGATCCTCTCGCGCCACCATCAGCGCCGGCGCTACGGTCCGCACGGACCCTGCGAGCCTTCTAGCACAATTTGGTCCAGGGGACTGTGAAGGGACTGGTCAAGGGCCGGCCGAGCAGCCGGCGTGGTTACCCGTCTTGGTTATCCGCCTTGGACGCTGGGCAGGCGCAAGCATGGTGAATTGTCGCAGTCTCGTCCGTTTGGAGGAAGCCGCTGCCGGGCAAGCCGATGTAAGGGGATGGGCTTGGCAAGGGAGGGCTGGGAGTCCAGCGCTTTGGTCCTGCAATCATCGATTAAAGAGCTGTCGCAGCACGTCGTTCATCGGCTGGCTGTCCTGCTGCGCCGCCGGCGGGTCCTCCAGGGCGGGGGACGCCGGCGAGGCTTGCGGCGTCAATGGGGATGGCGCCGCAGGCAGGCTGCGGCTGCGGCCGGTGGCAGTGCCGGTGCCAGTCCCAGTCGCCGTGCCGTTTCCCGCGCCACCGGAAAGCCCCTGCTGGATCAGATTGCCGATCGCCTCGCCCAAGGGGCCGCCGAGCGGGTTGTTCTGTCCGGGCTGCTGGGTTTGCGGATTGGCATTGCCGGTCAAATTGCCGCCACCCGGCGCGGTGGCTCCCCCGAGGCCAAGGCTGCCCAAAATATTGCCGAGTCCGGCCCCATCAGCGCCGAACAGCCCCTTGCCCATCTCGCGCAGCTTGGCATAGGCGGCATCCGGATTGTCCAGCATGCCGGCCATGTCAGGATAGATCCGTGGCTGCGACCAGGTGCCCTGGATCATCACGGGAATGCCGAAGCCGACCGGCTCGGCGGCGCGACCCTGGCCTTCGGTCGTCATCACCAGCTTCGGCTCGACGCGGAAGCCCATCATCTTGGTGTCGAGTGCGATCGTGCCGGCGCCGGTCACGCGGACCAGCGGTCCGGTCAGGTTGAGATCGGTGGTCACCGCCTGGCCCTTGTCGATCCGGAACGACGCCGAGAGCTGCGACAGATCCGTGCTCTGCTCCCGATTGCTGTCTCCGTTTTCCTGCCAGCCGGACAGCGTGCCCGATGTCAGCGAGCGGATCATCTGTGCGACGTTGATGCCGCGAATGGCGCCGTCCTGGAAATTGACGAAGGCCGTGCCCTGCATGTTCGCCATCAGCGCGCGCTGGCTGGTGCCGGCGCTGCGCAGCGCGAGCTTGGCCTGCAGCTTGCCGTCGATCCGGTCGAATTCGGCGAGGCCCTGCAGCAGCGGCAGCGCGCGCACGCCGGCGAGGTCGGAATGCATGGCAAAGCTCGGCGCGCCGCTGGTGGCATCCAGGATCAATTCGCCCGTGACCTGGCCGCCATAGGCGCCGAGATTGGCGGTGCCGGCCTTCAGCACGCCGCCGGCGAGTTTTGCATCGACCGCCAGCGGCGCGAGGCCTGCCTCGCCGATCACCGCCTCATGCGCGGAGATCCTGATTTGCGCATCGACATAGTTGAGCGCGGACACATCGATCGGCGCATCGCTCCAGGGCTGCCCGGACGCGCCTTCCGGCGATTTCGCCAGCGGAATCGCGAGCCGCTGGAAGTCGAGATCGACCTTGACCAGAGGCTTGCTCGCGATATCGACCGAGGCCCAGCCGTTGAAGGCACCATCGCCGAGCGTGCCGCTCACGCCGTTGATCATCACGACATCGCCGCTCAGCCGCATCTCGGCATGACCTGCGAGCCGGGACTTCAGCACATCAGGCATGTCGATGGCGAAATCCACCGGAATGGTCGGCCGGTCGGCCGGCGGCGCCGGCGTGATTGCCTGGATGTCGAACTTGGTCGGATGCTCGCCGACCCGTGCGGTGCCGGTGATGTTGACCTTGCGGTCGCGACCGACGATGGCATCGGCATTGACGGCGCTGATGCGGCTCTCGACACGATCGCGCATGCGCGCGAATGCGATCTCGCCATCGGTGACCTTGACGCGGTCGATGGCGGCGCCGTCGGTATCGAGCGCGACCGGCTTCGACGTGCCGCCGGCATTCGGCAGGCGTTCACGCAGCAGCGGCTGGTAGAGCACGGGATGGGTGACGACGAGTTCGCTGATCTTCGGGCGGCCCGACCAGACGCTCGAGAGCGACATGTCGGCCTGCACGCTGTCGATGGTCAGGCGCGTGATGCCGCTGCGGTCCTTGGGGTCGGCAAGCGTGAGGTCGTTCAGCGTTACGTTCAGCGTCGGCCACAGGCTGATTCTGGTCGTGCCGTCGATCGACAGGCGATAGCCGGTCGCGCTCTCAACACGCGAGGCAATCGTCGACGTCAGGAAGCCCGAGGGGATCCCGACCACCAGCAGGAGTGCGATCACGATGACGACGGCGGCCACCGCCGCGCCGGCGAATTTCACTGCTCTCATGTCGACTTTCCAGCGGCGGACGATCGGCGTCGAATCCGGCAGATGACCGTCATTTGCGCGCGTCCTTTGCGCCTGAGTTTATCCCGGGACGGGAAGCGGCTCCAAGCACGGAAAAATAGTCTGGGGGTGCTGCAAAGTTATGTGACTTATGGCACACTTCCCCGGCGCGGTTTTACGCGATCCTGATGTTGATGGTTCCAAGCGATTTGCCAACGAAATTCACAAGGACATTGAAATGAGCAAGCAGGCCGAATTTGCGGTCATCCTCAAGATGAATGCGATGTTCGCCGATCTCGGCGCAGACGAGCTCCAGCGGCTGGCGAATCTCTGCCACACCCAGCATCTGGGGAACGGCGAGGTGCTGTTCCAGAAGGGCGACGCGGGCGATGCGCTGTTCGGCGTGCGCCGAGGCCAGGTCCGTATCGAGACCGGCGCCTCCGACGGCAGCCGCCTGACGCTGAACTTCATGGGGCCGGGCGACCTGTTCGGAGAGGTTGCGGTGCTGGACGGCCAGAGCCGCACTGCGGACGCCACCGCGGGCGAAGCCAGCGAGTTGTTCGTGCTGCGGCGCGAAGACTTTCTGGCTTTCCTCGAACGCGAGCCGAAAGTCGGGATCAAGATCATCGCGCTGCTGTGCCAGCGCATCCGCTGGCAGAGCGAGCGCATGGAAGAGTCCATGCTCCAGCCGCTGCCGGTTCGCCTCGCGCGGCGCCTCTGCGCGCTCGCCGCCGATTTCGGCTCGGAGGTGCACATCTCGCAGGAGCAACTCGGCGTCTTCGTCGGCGCCGCCCGCGAGAGCGTCAACCGCCAGCTTCAGGCCTGGCGCAAGGAAGCGATCCTCGATCTCCAGCGCGGCCGCATCCTGCTGCGGAACATGACCAAGCTGACGGCGATCGCGCGGAACGAGTAGGGGCGTCAGGTCCGTGCCTCACGGCCATGCCAGATTCTCGTAATGAGAATATCGCCTGTCTCGGGAGCGATGACATATCGCACGATGTAAGCTGACGAGCCGAAGCGGACGATGATTTGGCGGATGACGGCATCCTCAGTCGGTTTGCCCAGCGCCGGCAATTCCGGCAGCCGATCGATTGCCTTCCAGATCGAGGCCAAGGCGCGTTTCGCGGCGCCAGGATTAACAGTATCGAGGAAAGTTCGCAGCCGCTCGATGTCTTCGACCGCGGCTGGCGAAAGGTGGATCATTTCACCTTGCGCGGCTGGGGACTGGGCAGTTCGTCTGCCGAATCCCAGCTTGCCACCCACGCTTTAACGTCGTCGAGTGGGACAGCCAGGCCGGTGCGCTTGAAGTCGTCGTAACGACTGCGGTCCTCTGCGAGATCTGGACTGGAAACGTCGATCACTGAATCGAGCAATGCGACGGCCTCTGCGAGAACCGTTGCGATGTCCTTTCCCCGCTCGGACGCGATCTCCCGGAGACGGGCATCAGTGTCGGCGTCGATCTCAAGCGTTCGGCTTATGAGGTTCATTCCCGAAAGATAGCACTTCACTTACCGATGTCGAGCCCGAGATCTGGGGCCAATAGCTACTCCGCCGCAGGGTGCACGATGTTCTTCGGCCCCGGCATGGCGTCGGCCGGCGCCGCTCCGTGATGACCGGCGCCCTCCGCATCTTCGCTGTGCACGACCAGCCGCTTGGCGAAGCGCCAGATCAGGGCGCCGAGATCGTCCATCACCATGAACATCGCGGGCACGAACACCAGCGACAGGATGGTCGAGAAGATCAGGCCGCCGATCACCGCGAGCGCCATCGGCGAGCGGAATTCGCCGCCGGCGCCGACCGCGAGCGCGCTTGGCATCATGCCCGCGGCCATCGCGATCGTGGTCATCACGATCGGGCGTGCGCGTTTCATGCCTGCGTCGATCATGGCTTCTTCGCGCGGTGTGCCGGCGTGAATGGACTCGATGGCGAATTCCACCAGCATGATCGCGTTCTTGGTGACGATGCCCATCAGCATCAGGATGCCGATCCACACCGGTGTCGTGAGCTGCTTGCCGGTGATCAGCAGGGCCGCGATCGCGCCGCCGATCGAGAGCGGCAGCGAGAACAGAATGGTGATCGGCTGCAGGAAGGTGCCGAACAGCAGCACCAGCACGGCGTAGACCATCATCAGGCCCGCCGTGATCGCGGTGGCAAAGCCTTCGGACAGTTCGTTCAGGCTTTCGGCGTCGCCGGAGGGGGAGACCTTCACGCCCTTCGGCCGGCTCTTCATGACCGGGAGGTCGTAGATCTTCTTGGTGGCGTCGCCGAGCGCGGCGGAGCCGACAAGATCGGCCGCCACGGTCGCCTGTCGCTCGCGATCGTAACGGTTGATGCTGGTCGGACCCTGGTCGAGCTTGACGTCGGCGATGACGGAGAGCGGCACGCCGCCCTTCTCGCCGTGCTCGCCGAGCGGGACGCGCAACTGTTCGAGCGTCTTCAGATTGCCGCGCGCGGCATCCTCGAGCTGCACGCGGATCGGTACCAGACGGTCGCCAACGTCGAACTTGGCGAGTGCGGGGCCGACGTCGCCGATGGTGGCGACGCGGATGGTCTGCGACAGGCTTTCGGTCGACACGCCGAGCCGTGCGGCGAGATCGGCGCGCGGTTCGACGCGCAACTCGGGCCGCTCCAGCGTGGTTTCCGAGATCACGTTGGAGATGGTGGGAATCCGCTTCATCTGCGTCGCGAGTTCGCTGGCGACGTTGTTGACGATGTTGGCGTCTGCGCCGGTCACGACCAGCGAGATGGCGCGCAGGCCGTTCTCGTCGAGGAACCAGAAGCGGATGTCCGGAATGTTCTCCAGTTCCTGGCTGATCGAGAATTCGAGTTCGCGCTGCGTGATATCGCGGCTGTCCTTGGGCGTGTAGTTGATGATCAAGGCGGCGCGCCGGACTTCCTGGGTCCCTGGTGGAACGCGGCCGCCATCGACGAAGATGCTCTTCACCTCAGGGCGCTTGCGCAGGCGCGCCACGATGTCTTCGGTGACTTTTTCGGTGTAAGCGAGCTGCGTGCCCGGCGGCAGCTCGAGGGCAACCAGCGAGCGCGAGCTGTCCTGCGCCGGCAGGAAACCCTGCGGCAGCAGCGTGATGCTCCAGATCGAGGCGGCGAAGACGCCGAAGCCGGCCAGCACCGTGATGAAATAGTGCTTCACCGACCAGCCCACGATCCTGTGATAGGAGCGCAGCACGCGGCCGGGCGGCGGCTCTTCGTGATTGCCATGTTTGAGGAAGTAGGCGGCGAGCACCGGCGTGACGAAGCGCGCCGCGAGCAGCGAGAAGAACACCTGCACCGAGACGGTGATGCCGAACTGCTTGAAGAACTGTCCGGCGATGCCCGACATGAAGCTCGCGGGTGCGAAGATCGCGATGATCGTCAGCGAGATCGCGATCACCGCGAGGCCGATCTCGTCGGCGGCTTCCAGGGCGGCACGATAGGGCGACTTGCCCATGTTCATGTGCCTGACGATGTTCTCGATCTCGACAATGGCGTCGTCGACCAGAATACCCGTCGACAACGTGATGGCGAGGAAGCTGACGAGGTTGAGCGAGAAGCCGAGCAGGTCCATCGCCCAGAATGCCGGGAAGATCGACAACGGCAGCGAGATCGCGGCGATGATGGTGGCGCGCAGGTCGCGCAGGAACAACAGCACGATGACGACGGCGAGGATGGCGCCCTCGAACAGGGTCGAGATCGCCGCGTGGTAATTGCCGTTGGTATATTCGACCGAGGTGTCGATCACCTTCAGGTCGACGTCGGGATAGGTGGCCTTGAGCGTGTCGATGCGCTTCTGCACGGCCTCGGCGACCTTCACGTCGCTGGCACCCTTGGAGCGTTTGATGCCGAGCGCGACGATGGGCTCGCCGTTGAAGCGGGCGAAGGTACGGCGGTCGGCGATGGTGTCGGTGACGGTGCCGAGATCGTCGAGCCGGACCTCGCCGCCGCCGAACAGCGGAATCATGGTGCCGGCGAGGTCGCTCAGCGTCTTGGCGCCGGCGAGGGTGCGGATCGCCTGGTCGTTCTTGCCGATCTCGGCGCGACCGCCGGCGACGTCGACATTGGTACCGCGCAGGCTCTGGCTGACATTGACGGCCGTCAACCCCATCGACTGCAGGCGGTCGGGATCGAGCGAGACCAGGATCTCGCGCTCGACACCGCCGATGCGCTCGACCTGGGCGACGCCGCGCACGCCCTGCAGCGCGCGCTTGACCACGTCGTCGACGAAATAGGAGAGCTGCTCCGGCGTCTTGCCGGGCGAGATCGCGGCGTAGGTGACGATCGGCAGGCCGATGACGTCGACGCGCTGGATCAGCGGCTCGGTGACGTTCTGCGGCAGGTTGGAGCGCACGCGCGTCACCGCGTCCTTGACGTCGTTGAGCGCGCGGTCGGTGTTGGTCTCCAGCGCGAACTGGATCGTCGTCACCGACAGGCCGTCGGTGATCTGCGAGGTGATGTGCCTGACGCCTTCGACACCGGAGACGGCGTCTTCAACCGTCTTGGTGACCTGGGATTCGAGCTCGGCGGGTGCCGCGCCGAATTGCGATACCGCGACCGAAATCACGGGAATGTCGGCCGAGGGTAGCCGCGTCACTGCGAGCTTGGTGAAGGACACCCAGCCGAGGATCAGGAGGATGATGGAAAAAACCACCGATGGCAGCGGATTGCGGATCGACCATGCCGAGATATTGAGAGCCATCAGCGTACCCGCGTGCGATCGAGTTCATCGGCGAACATGGTCTTGATCTGGTCGCCGTCATGCAGCGAAGAGCCGGCGTCGGCGACGACGATCTCGCCGACGTTGAGGCCTTCCAGGATTTCCGTCGCGCTGTCCGATGACAGCCCGACCCGTACCTTGCGCGTCTCGACAATGTTGCTCTTGACGACCTGCACGGTGAGATGGTCGATCGCGGTCTTGGGAACCGCGACGCCGCAGCTTCGCTTGGCGTCGATCGAGGCGCGGGCGAACACGCCGACTTTCAGCGAGGGATTGTTGGTGACGCTGATGCGCACGCGGCCGAGCTGGGTGGCGCGATCGATTTCGGGCGCGACCAGCCTGACCCGCCCGATCAAATCGGGCGCGTCGTCGCGGCTGATGCGCACGGTCGCGCCGGAGCTGAGCTTGGCCATGTGCACCGCCGGGACCTGCGCGTCCAGCTCGATCTCGTTGTTGACGGCGATACGGAACATCGGGCCGGCCTGTGGCGAGGCCGGTGCGCCGACGATGGTGCGGACCTCGGTGACGAGGCCCGGCGCAGAGGCTTTCAGCGAGACCGGACCTTGCGGGCCGGGCCGCGGCGGCTGGCCCGGGATCTGGGGCGGTGCGGTCAGGCGCGCCAGCTCCTGATTGTCGGTGACGAGGGTGCCCTCGGTGACGAAGAGGTCGGTGACCCTGGATCCCTCCTGGTCGGCGACGACCACGGCTTCGCGGCGTGGCACGAAGAAGCCGGTCACCCGGACCAGGTCGGAGAAGCAGGCATTGGTCGACTTGGTCACGATGACCAGCGCCTCGCTCGGCGTTTCCTTGGGCTCGGCGCGGTGCCGGTGCTCGAACAGATAATAGCCGACGCCGAGCGCGACGACGAAGACCACCGTTCCGGCCGGCTTGAGATATTGGGAGAGGTTCATTGCCGGATCGCCCTGGCCTGGCTCACGGCCGTCCGCGCGCGGCCCATGGTGAGCGTTTCCCTGAAATAAAGCAGCGTCCCGCAAGCCTGCGGGACGCGTGCTGGAAGCGAGACTTTACACCACATCACGACTTGTCACTTCAAAGGATTACGTCGTGCTCACTTCGATGCGGTGGTCTTGTTTTCCATGTTGACGACCTGCACGCGACGGTTGACCTCCGCCATCGGCTGGGCCGGGTCCTTCAGCTTGCTCTTGCCATAGCCGACCGTGACGAGGTCGGTCGCGGAGATGCTGTATTTGTCGACCAAATAGCGCTTGATCGAATCCGCGCGGCGCTCCGACAGATCCTGATTATAGCTCTCGCCGCCGGCGGCGTCAGTATGTCCGGCGACCACGAAGGTCGAGCCCTTCAGGTCGGGGCTGGTCAGCGCGCGGCCGAGCGCCTGGACCGAGGCAAGCGATTTGGCGCTGATATTGGCCGAGTTGTAGTCGAACGTGATTTCGAGATCGATGTTCGGCTTGTCCTTGGCCGCCGACGCGATTTCTTCACGCTCGGTCGATGAAAGCGACCTTGTCGAGCGGCCGCGCACGGACTGGATCAGCTTGGTCTCCGTCGCACTCGGTGCGGGATCGGCCTGCGGAGCGATCGAGAGGCCGCGGGTCAGCGGCTTCTTCGGCGGCGGCGCCAGCGCGCGGACGATCTCGTCCTCGGTGACGTTCTTGCTGTTGCCGTCGTCGCCCGCGAATGCCGGCGGGATCGTCAGCGACAGCGCGGCGCCAACGGTGATGATGGACAGGATTGCGGTAAGTCCCTTTGCAGCCAATCTCATAGCCAGTCCCTCCTGCGCAGCCAGCTCGCGTCGTTCCAAAATCCCTGCAATAAGCCCCCGAAGGGACGGCCTGCGGCATCCGTTCGATTAGTCTTCGCGGGGCCGCCGCGGGTTCGAGGCACACCGGCCTCGATTCAAAAAAATATCAACGCACTCCGTAGCTTGCGAATTCCTGAACAATGTTCGGGTCCATCGCCTTGGCATTGGCGATGTCGAGTGCACCTTCCTGGGCCGAGCCGTTGCGCTGCTTGGCGATCCCGCGTCCGAACAGCGAGGAGGTCAGGCGCGGATTGATCCTCAGGGCTGCCTCGAAATCGGCGATGGCGTTCTTGACCGCCCCCGATTTCAGATTGACGAGCCCCCGGCTGTCCAGCGCGTCGACGAAGTTCGGCCGCAGCCGCAGGGCCTCGTTGCAATCCTTCAGCGCGCCCTGGAGGTCGCCGACCACGGTGCGGGTCCAGCAGCGATTGTTCAGCGCCTCGACGTCCTTCGGGTTGATCCGGAGCGTCTCGTCAAAATCCTTGATGGCCAAGCTGTAGGCGCCCTTGCTGGCATAGACCTGGCCGCGCCGGTAAAGCGCGTTCACGTCGTCCGGATTGGCCGCGATCTTGGCGGTCAGCCCCTTGATGGTGGGGTCCTCGGCCAGGACGGCCGCACTCGGCCCGCTCTCCATGCTCGGAGCGGTGACGGGATCGGCCGGAATCACAGGCGCTGGCGGCGGCGGTGCCGGCGGCAAGGCAGCCTCGACCTGCGGCTTCGGTGACGGAGCCGGTGCTGCCACTGTGTCGGCCGGTTTCGGCGGCACAGGCGATGGTGCGGGCGGAGCCGGCGGCGGGTTATTGGCGACGACCGGCGGCGCGGGAGGCGGGGGTGGCGGGGTCATTGTCGGGCGCGACCCGCCGGCCCCTGGAATGAACGAGAAATCCTCGGCCAATGATGAGGATATCCACGGCACCTGCTCGCCCCGCGAGGCGCGGGTGACGCCCATCTTGGTGCGGTTCAGCGTCTCCTCGGCCATCAGGTCGGGGACGCGGATTTCCTTGAGGAGTTCCTGGACGAACAGGCTGTGCTCGCCGCCGGCGTCCGAGACCACTGACGCCAGCGCCGCCGAATACATCACCAGCGTGCCGTTCGGCGCGATGACGGGGGTGAGGCCGGCCGAGAAGCTGCGGAACCGGCGCTCGAACGGGTTGCGCCTGGAGGCGTCGACCAGCGCGATCTTGACGCCGGCGCCGCGGGTGTTGAGCTCGCCGAGCACGGTTTCGAGGCTGATGCCGTCGCGGCGCACATCGGATTCGGTCCAGATCTGCGCATCGATCGGCAGCAAATAGCTCTGCCGCGCGGACTGGATGCCGAAGCCGCTGAAGAACACCAGTGCCACAGACCCCGGCTTGATCTTGCCGTAGAGCTTGTCGAAGGCGCGGCGCATGCCGTCGCCGGTCAGGTTCTCACCGGTTTCGACGGAAAAGCCGTCGCGCTTGAGCTCGTCTGCGACGTCGCGCGCGTCGTTGAGCGGTTCCTTCAGGGGAGCGTCCGCGTCCGGATATTTGGCATTGCCGATGACCAGCGCAAAGCGATCGCCGGCCGCAAGTGACGGAGCGGTCGGGACGAGCGACACGAGCAAGGACAGAACGAAAAGCAGGCGAATTTTCATAATTAGCGCGATCCAGCCAAAAAGGCGCCGTTTCCAGCTTGCGCCGCGGCGACCTTAACTTACGCAATGTGCATTATCAAACCGGGGAAGGGGGGCGTCAACCGCTTGCGGATTCGGCGTTATCGCGACAATTGAACGCGACGCATGGGCATGTTGCGGGGGGAATAAACGGGCGGTCACGATTGCACGCGATGCATTCTGGTTGTCATTGCGGCTGCACGTTAGGGCAGCCGTGGCTACAACAATGTGATTGGTCTCACATTGCGGACGGGCCTGCTTCGCAACCTCCGGTGTTTGACCTTTGCGGTGGACGATGGCTTGGTGCGATCGCCCCTGAAGGTGCATCCACAAAAGAGCAAGATCAAAATCATGGGAAACGCCTACGAAATCTACGCACTGCGCTATGCGACGATGTCGCCGCGCACGCCCAATATGAACTTCCTCGCGCCCGACCCGCACGACAGCGCGGCGCAGGACCTCGACTATTTCGTCTGGCTGATCCGCGGCAACGGCCGCGACATTCTGGTCGATACCGGCTTCAATGCCGAGGAAGCGTCCGCGCGGGCGCGCAAGCTGACGCTCAATCCGGTCGACGCGCTGGAGCGCTTTGGTGTCGCGGCGTCGAGCATTCGCGATATCATCGTGACGCATCTGCATTACGACCACGCCGGCAATCTGGACCGTTTCCCGCACGCGCGCTTCCATATCCAGGAGCGCGAGATGGCCTACGCGACGGGGCGCTGCATGTGCAACGGACTGCTGCGACATCCGTTCTCGGTCGAGCACGTCACCCAGATGGTCCGCCATGTCTATGGCGAGCGCGTCAATTTCTATTCCGGCGACGGCGAGGTCGCGCCCGGCGTCACCGTGCACCGCGTCGGCGGCCATTCGGACGGCCTGCAGGTGGTGAAGGTCGAGACCGCCCGCGGACCGGTGGTGCTGGCGTCGGATGCCGCGCATTATTACGCCAATCTCCAGCGCCGAAGCCCATTCCCGATCGTCTACAATGTCGGCGACATGGCGGTTGGCTGGGAGACGATCGAGCGTCTCGCCGGCCATCCTGACCGGTTCATTCCCGGGCATGATCCGATCGTGACGGAGATCTATCCGCGCGCCAGCGACGGCGATGTCTGGGCGCTGCATTTGCCGCCGTCGCGATCGTTTGCGAAGTGATCAATACGCCTGCTTGGCGTCGGCCTCTTCGCTGGTCTGGATCAGGTCGAGGCTCTGTTCGATCTTGCCGAGCAGCGTCGATAGCTGTTTGCGCTCCTGCGCCGAGAGGCAGGCGAGGATCTCGTCTTCCCGCCGCAGCAATTGCGGAAACAGCTCCTCGTAGAGCGTGCGGCCTTTCCTTGTCAATCGCAGGCGGAATTCGCGGCGATCGGCTTCGTTCTCGACGCGCTCGATCAAACCCTGGTGCAGCAACATGGTCACCGCGCGGCTGATGGTGGATTTGTGCGTGCGGGTGCATTGCGCGACGTACTGCGCGCTGCAGGCATCGTTGCGGAAGCCGAGCGTCGCGATCACGCGCCAGGCCGGGATGTCGAGGCCGTGACGTTCCTGATATTCGACCGCGAGCGCGGAACTCACCTCCGCGGCGAGCCGGTTCAGGCGGAACGGCACGAACCTGAATAGGTCGAGCCGTGTTTTTGGCCGCGCTGAGGCCTCGTCGGCCTCGCGTGTCTTCAGCGCGATGTCGCTGGATGTCCTCGCCAAGGGAGAGCGCTCCGAATTCCAGTTGACGGCCGGCCGGCTCCGGTCCAAAATAGTTGCACGTGAGACTATTAGCAGATCAGGCCTCTCCTGACCAGAGCCGAGGTTAGCGCATGGCGAAGGCCAATACGCATCAGGCCAAAACCCAGTTCGGCTATCGCCGCCACCCCGATCAGGATCGTCCCGGCCAGAGCGCGGCCGAGCATCCCGTGGTGGTCGTCGGCGCGGGCCCGGTCGGGCTGTCGCTTGCGATCGACCTTGCCCAGCGCGGCCAGCACGTCGTCCTTCTGGATGATGCCGACCGTATCGGAGAGGGCTCCCGTGCGATCTGCTTCTCGAAACGGTCGCTGGAATATTGGGACCGGCTCGGCGTCGGCGACCGCATGGTCGACAAGGGCGTGGTCTGGAGCGTCGGCCGCATCTTCCACGGCGAGCAGCAGCTCTACCAGTTCAATCTGCTGCCGGAGGACGGTCACAAGCGGCCGGCCTTCATCAATCTCCAGCAGTACTACGCCGAAGCCTATCTGGTCGACCGCATCGGCGATCTGCCCGAGATCAACCTGCGCTGGCGCAACAAGGTGACGGCGCTGGAGCGCCGCAACGATTCCGTTGCGCTGACAATCGAGACGCCGGAGGGCGCCTATCGCCTGCACGCGCAATATGTCGTCGCCTGCGACGGCGCGCGCTCTTCGCTGCGGCAGATGGTCGGCGCCGACTTCGCGGGACAGGTGTTCGAGGACCAGTTCCTGATCGCCGACGTCAAGATGACCGCGGAATTCCCGACGGAGCGCTGGTTCTGGTTCGATCCGCCGTTTCATGCGGGACGTTCGGCGCTGTTGCACCGACAGCCTGATGATGTCTGGCGCATCGACCTTCAGCTCAATCGCTATGCCGACCCCATCGTCGAGAAGAAGCCCGAGAACGTGCGGCCGCGGATTGCGCGCATGCTCGGCCACGACAAGTTCGAGTTCGAGTGGATATCGCTCTACAAATTCCAGTGCCGACGGATGGACCGCTTCGTCCATGGCCGCGTGATCTTTGCAGGCGATTCCGCGCATCAGGTGTCGCCTTTCGGCGCGCGCGGCGCCAACTCGGGACTTGAGGACGCCGAGAATCTCTCCTGGAAGCTCGACCGCGTGCTGCGCGGCGCTTCACCCGCGAGCCTGCTCGAGAGCTATCATGTCGAGCGCAGCCTGGCTGCCGACGAGAACATTCGCGAATCCACCCGCTCGACCGACTTCATGGCACCGAACTCGCATCAGGAAGCGCGGCTGCGTAAGGCGGTGCTGTCGCTGGCCAAGGAAACGGAGTTCGGCAAGCGCATGGTCAATGGCGGGCGGCTCTCGGTGCCGTGCAGCTATGACTCGCCGCTGTCATCGCCGGATGCGGATGCGTGGCGCGGTGGTCCGCTCCCGGGTTGTTCGATGCTCGATGCTCCCGTTACGACGCCCAAGGGCGAGCAAGCCTATTTGACGGATGCGTTCCGCAAGGGTGGGACAGACTTCACCTTGCTTTCGTTCAGCAACGGCGCGGCGATTGAGGCGCCGGTTGGTGTGAAGGATATCCGCATCGGCGGGAAGGACGGGCTCGCAGATCCGGCAGCGCTCACCGCAAAGCGCTATGATGCGGAACCAGGCTCAGCCTACTTACTCAGGCCGGACGGCTACGTTGCGGCGCGCTTCCGGCGTCCAACGCGCGAAGCGATTGCGACCGCGCTGTCGCGGTCTCAAGGCTTGAATTGAGGATTCGCATGCCGCTCTCGACCAGTTCCAACTTCGCGCGGCCCGACGACGCCTTTCGCGCCATCGTGGAGGCGCATCGTGGCTTCACCGACGAGCAAAGCGCCGATTTCGACGCGGCGCTGGTGCTGATCCTCGCCAATCACATCGGCGATATCGACGTGCTGCGGGAGGCGATTCTCCTCGCCAGGCGGCGCATGATCGACGGCCAGCAGCAACAACAACAGCAACAACAATAACCCCGAAGACTTGAAGGATGAATTGATGGCGAAGAACTTCGCATCCACCGGCGACCTCTCCGAAAAGAAGATTACCTTCTCGGAGATCGGCACCGATCTCTACGCCTTCACCGCGGAGGGCGATCCGAACACCGCGATCATCGTCGGCGACGACGGCTGCCTGGTGTTCGACGCGCAATCGACGCCGGCGATGGCGAACAAGGTGATCGAGCGCGTCCGTACCGTCACCGATAAGCCGATCAAATATGTCGTGCTGTCGCATTATCACGCCGTGCGCGTGCTCGGTGCCTCCGCCTACAAGGCGCAGGGCATCGTCGCCTCGCAGGAGACCTATCGCCTGATCGAGGAGCGCGGCCAGCAGGATTGGGATTCCGAGTATGGCCGCTTCCCGCGCCTGTTTCAGGACGCATCGAGCATTCCCGGCCTGACCTGGCCGACGCTGACCTTCGAAGGCGAGATGTCGATCTATCTCGGCAAGCGCGAGGTGCGCCTGATGCAGCTCGGCGCCGGCCACACCTCCGGCGACATCGTCGCCTGGGTGCCCGATGCCGAGGTGATGTTCTCCGGCGACCTGATCGAATACCATTCGGCCTGCTATTGCGGCGACGCGCATTTGCGCGAATGGCCGCTGACGCTGAACGAAATCCGCAACTTCAATCCCAAGGCGATCGCGCCGGGCCGCGGCGATGCGCTCAAAGGTGTTGCCACGGTGCGTGAAGCCATCGCGATGACGCGTGACTTCGTCACCTCGCTCTATGGCGCCGCCGAAATCTCGGTCGCCAAGGGCCGCACGCTGAAGGAATCGATGGCCGCGACGCGCGAGGTCATGGATCCGAAATTTTCGAGCTTCGCGATCTACGAGCACTGTCTGCCGTTCAACGTGTCGCGCGCCTTCGACGAGGCGTCGGGAATCGACGACCCCGTGATCTGGACCGACAAGCGCGACCAGGAGATGTGGGCCGCCCTGCAAGGAGGAGGATCATCATGAACATCAATACCTCGCCCGATCAGATCATTCGCAGCACGGCCCAGGTCACGCCGGGCTACATGTCCGGCTTTGGCAACAGTTTTGAGACCGAGGCGCTGCCGGGCGCGCTGCCGATCGGGCGCAACTCGCCGCAGCGCTGTGCCTACGGCCTCTATGCCGAGCAGCTCTCCGGCTCTCCCTTCACGGCGCCGCGCGGCAGCAACGAGCGCTCATGGCTTTATCGTATTCGCCCGTCGGTGAAACATTCGGGTCGCTTCGAGAAGGCCGACGGCGGCCTGTGGCGCTCGGCACCGTGCCATGAAAACGATCTGCCGATCGCGCAGTTGCGCTGGGATCCGGCGCCGATCCCGAAGGAGGACATGACTTTCCTTCAGGGCGTGCAGACCATGACCACCGCCGGTGACGTCAACACCCAGGCCGGCATGGCCGCCCATGTTTATCTGATCACCAAGTCGATGGTGGACCAGCACTTCTACAATGCCGACGGCGAGCTGATGTTCGTGCTGCAGCAGGGCAATCTTCGCATCGTCACCGAGTTCGGTCGGATCGATGCCGAGCCCGGCGAGATCGTGGTGATCCCGCGCGGCGTCAAGTTCCGGGTGGAGATTCCGAGCGGACCGGCGCGGGGCTATCTCTGCGAAAACTACGGCGGCGCCTTCACCCTGCCGGAGCGCGGGCCGATCGGCGCCAACTGCCTCGCCAATGCCCGCGACTTCCTGACGCCGGTCGCGCACTACGAGGACAAGGACACACCGACCGAGCTATTCGTGAAATGGGGCGGCGCACTGTTCAAGACGACGTTGCCGCACTCGCCGATCGACGTCGTCGCCTGGCACGGCAATTATGCGCCGTATAAATATGATCTGCGCAGCTTCTCGCCGGTCGGCGCGATCGGCTTCGATCATCCCGATCCCTCGATCTTCACCGTGCTGACCTCGCCGTCGGAGACCCCAGGCACGGCGAATATCGACTTCGTGATCTTCCCCGAGCGCTGGATGGTCGCCGACAACACCTTCCGCCCGCCGTGGTATCACATGAACATCATGAGCGAGTTCATGGGCCTGATCTACGGCGTCTACGACGCCAAGCCGCAAGGTTTCGTGCCGGGCGGCATGAGCCTGCACAATTGCATGCTGCCGCACGGCCCCGATCGCGACGCTTTCGAGCACGCCAGTAATGGCGAGCTGAAGCCGGTCAAGCTAACTGGCACCATGGCCTTCATGTTCGAGACCCGCTACGCGCAGCGCGTCACCGCGCACGCCGCGAATTCCGCGACGTTGCAGGACGACTACGCGGATTGCTGGAAGGGCCTGGAAAAGCGGTTCGATCCGAGCAAGCCGTAGCGATCTTCCCCTCTCCCCTTGTGGGAGAGGGTGGCTCGCCGCGTAGCGGCGAGACGGGTGAGGGGTCTGTCTCCGCGAACAAGCCTCTCTCATTCGGACACGCAGATACAACCCCTCATCCGGCGCCAAAGCCGAAGCTTGGCTTCGGCGTTCTCTTAAGTAACGGCGGCCAAAGGCCGCCTATGCCACCTTCTCCTGCAAGGGGAGAAGGAAAAAGGACCGAGTGAAAAAGTGACAACCCACCCCAACGATCCCAGCCTCCGCTCTTTCATCGACGTCGATCCCGCCTCCGACTTCCCGATCCAGAACCTGCCTTACGGCGTGTTCTCGACCGCGGCCAATCCGACTCAGCGCGTCGGCGTGGCGATCGGCGACTATGTGCTCGATCTCTGGGAACTCGAGCAGGATTCGCGGCTCGACGTCGGGCCGCTCGGCGTGTTCTCGACGCCGTCGCTCAATGCTTTCATGACGCTGGGACCAAAGGTCTGGGCGAAGACGCGGGCGCGGATCAGCGAGCTGTTGCGCCACGATCATCCCGAGCTGCGCGACAACGAGGAGCTGCGCAAGCAGGCTCTGGTGCCGATGCGCGATGCGAAACTGCATCTGCCATTCGCAGTCTCCGGCTACACCGATTTCTATTCGTCCAAGGAGCACGCCACCAACGTCGGCGTCATGTTCCGCGGCAAGGACAATGCGCTGCAGCCGAACTGGCTGCACATGCCGATCGCCTACAACGGCCGTGCCTCGACCGTCGTGGTCTCGGGCACCAAGGTGAAGCGTCCGCGCGGGCAGCTGAAGCCGCCCTCTGTCGAGGTGCCGAGCTTTGCGCCCTGCAAGCGGCTCGATTTCGAGCTGGAGATGGGCGTCGTGGTCGGGCAGCCTTCGCCCATGGGCGGGATGCTCACGGAGCAGCAGGCCGAGGAGATGATCTTCGGCTTCGTGCTGCTCAACGACTGGAGCGCGCGCGACATCCAGCAATGGGAGTATGTGCCGCTTGGCCCGTTCCTCGCCAAGGCGTTCGCGACCTCGATCAGCCCGTGGGTGGTGACGCGCGAGGCGCTGGAGCCGTTTCGTCTGAGCGGGCCGGAGCAGGAGCCGGTGCCGCTTGATTACCTCAAGCGGGGCAAGCCTCAGAACTACGATCTCGAGCTCGACGTCTCCTTGCGCGCCGCCGGCGCCAACGCGCCTTGCGGCATCAGCCGCACCAATTTCAAGTACATGTACTGGTCCTCGGTGCAGCAACTGATGCACCACGCCTCCTCCGGCTGCGCCATGAATGTCGGTGATCTCCTCGGCAGCGGCACCATCTCCGGCCCGGAGAAGAACCAGCGCGGCAGCCTGCTGGAGATCAGCTGGAACGGCACCGAGCCGGTCGAATTGCCCGGCGGCATCAAACGGACGTTCCTGGAAGACGGCGACAGCCTCGTCATGCGCGGCTGGTGCCAGGGCAAGGGCTATCGCGTCGGTTTTGGTGATGTCGAAGGGACGATTTTGCCGGCGGAGTAGGGCCGAGCTCTCCCCATATTCTCCGTCATTGCGAGGAGCCCTTGCGACGAAGCAATCCGGACTGCTTCCTCGGAGACAGTCTGGATTGCTTCGCTTCGCTCGCAATGACGGCGGGGAGGCAGCTCACCGCCTCTCCGGCGCCACGTCTTTGACCCGCGCGCAATGCGCCGCGACGTCCTCCAGGCTGTACTTCAGATGTACCCGCTTGTCCGACGGCGCCTGGTTGGTCGTGCACACGCCCGGTCGCCATTCCTGCGTTGGCCTGATCGGGCGCGGCGCAAAACCGCCGCCGCAGTTCGGGCAGACGTTGGAGAGTTTCGTCTCCACACAGTCCGCGCAGAACGTGCATTCATAGGAGCAGATCCGCGCATCGGTTGCGTTCGGGGGCAGGTCGCGGTCGCAATACTCGCAGTTCGGTCGAAGCTGGAGGGCCATAGTCGAATCTCCGCAGATTGACTGCGATCATCGCAGACAGCGCGTGGCGCGCGAATGCCGTAGTTCCCTCGATTTCAGCCAGCCTTCAATTCCTTCAGCGGCAGCCGCGTGCTCTCCTTCAGCCGGTCGAGCACGATCGAGGAGCGCACATGCGCCACGCTCTGGTGCGGCATCAGCACGTCGTTGACGAGATTGGAGAGACCCTTCAGATCGCGCAGCACGGCCTTGAGCACGTAGTCGGCGTCGCCGGTGAGCGAATACGCCTCCTGGATCTCGTCGATGCGGTTGACCAGAGCCCGAAACCGCTTGGAATTGTCCGGCGAGTGGGTCGCCAGCGTGACCTGGATGAAGGCGATCACGCCGAAGCCGAGCGCCTCGCTGGAGAGATCGGCATGATAGCCCGCGATCACCTTCTCCTCCTCCAGCCGCATCCGCCGCCGCGAGCATTGCGAGGCGGAGAGCCCGGCGAGGTCGGCGAGCTCCTGGTTGGTGAGGCGGCCGTCGTCCTGGAGCGCGGCAAGGATCTTGAGATCGAAGGCGTCCACCGGAATCATGCGTGTTTCATCCACTTCATGCACAGACTGTGCATATGTTAGTCAAAAGCCGTCTCATTTGCACGCCCCTTGCGCGTCCCATGAAGGATAGTTCCTTCCAGCAGCCATTTGGGAGAGCAGCATGGGTCCGTTTCCGCACGATGCACCGCCGGCCACGATCAGCGTCGACAATCCGATGGGCACCGACGGGTTCGAGTTCGTCGAATATGCGCATCCCGATCCGAAAGAGTTGCACGCGCTGTTCAAGCTGATGGGCTATGCGCCCGTCGCGCGTCACAGGACCAAGTCCATCACGGTCTATCGCCAGGGCGACATCAACTATCTCGTCAACGAGGAGCCCGGCACCCACGGCTTCGACTTCGTCGCCGCGCACGGCCCGTGCGCGCCGTCGATGGCGTTCCGCGTCGTCGATGCGAAGGCGGCCTATGGCCGCGCGATTTCGCTCGGCGCCGAACCTGCCGATGTGTCCTCCGCGCAGAAGACGCTCGATGTCCCCGCGATCAAGGGCATCGGCGGCAGCCTGCTCTACTTCGTCGATCGCTATGGCGCCAAGGGATCGGCCTATGACAGCGAGTTCGAATGGCTCGGCGTGCGCGATCCGCGTCCCGCCGGCGCCGGCCTGTTCTATCTCGATCACCTCACCCACAACGTCCATCGCGGCCGTATGGATGTCTGGACCGGCTTCTACGAGAAGCTCTTCAACTTCCGCCAGATCCGCTTCTTCGACATCGAGGGTCGCGCCTCGGGCCTGTTCTCGCGGGCGCTGACGAGCCCCGACGGCAAGATCCGGATTCCGATCAACGAGGACGCCGGCGATTCCGGCCAGATCGAGGAATATCTGAATATCTATCGCGGCGAAGGCATCCAGCACATCGCCTGCGGCTGCCGCGACATCCACCGCACCATCGAGGACTTGCGCGAAGCGGGCCTGCCCTTCATGCCGGCGCCGCCCGCGACCTATTTCGAGCGGATCGACGCGCGGCTGCCGAAGCATGGCGAGGACGTCGCGCGGCTTCAGAAAAACGGCATCCTGATCGACGGGGAGGGCGTGGTCGACGGCGGCCAGACCAAGGTGCTGCTGCAGATCTTCTCGGCCAATGCGATCGGCCCCATCTTCTTCGAGTTCATCCAGCGCAAGGGCGACGACGGTTTTGGCGAGGGTAATTTCAAGGCGCTGTTCGAGTCGATCGAGGAGGATCAGATCCGGCGTGGGGTGTTGAAGGTGGATGCGGCGTAGGCGCGCTACCTATAGGCACGCCGCAGCGTCAAACACAGCCGTCGTCCTGGCGAAAGCCAGGACCCATTACCCCATGGAGCGCTCGGTGGGCGGACTGGTAACTCCGAGTCTTCGTCAAACCACGTTTGGTGGCTATGGGTCCTGGCTTTCGCCAGGACGACCCGGAGTGTGATGCGACAGCGGAGGCCTTAACGCTCCGCCCACGCCCTCGTCACCGCGCCGATCTCGGCCACTTCCGGCTCTCGCACCGCCGATGGGGTCCGCGAAAAGCGTGGCGCCGGCGCCGGCTGCTTCACGCCGTGGCGCTCGACGAAGACGTTGCGGGCGACCATGTGCGGATGCTCGGTCGCTTCCGACATGGTCAGCACCGGCGCAAAGCAGATGTCGGTGCCTTCCATGATCTTGCACCAGTCCTCGCGCGTCTTGCTCTTGAATACCGTCTTCAATTTTTCCTTCAGCGCGGGCCAGGCCTTGCGGTCCATCTGCGCGTCGAAGTCGGCGTCGGTCAGGCCGGCGTGTTCGCGCAGCAACGCGTAGAACTGCGGCTCGATCGAGCCGATCGAGACGAAATGGCCGCAGGCACATTCGTAGACGCCGTAGAAATGCGCGCCGCCGTCGAGGAAGTTCTCGTTGCGGCCTTCGGTCCAGCGGCCGAGCGTGGTCATGTCGAAGAAGAACGACATCAGCGATGCCGCGCCGTCGCACATCGCGGCATCGACGACCTGGCCCTTGCCTGACCGCGAGGCCTCCAGCAGCGCCGCGAGCACGCCGACCACGAGGTAGAGCGCGCCGCCGCCGAAATCGCCGACCAAATTGAGCGGCGGCACCGGCGCTTCCTTCGTGCCGATCGCGGCGAGCGCGCCGGTGATGGAGATGTAGTTGATGTCGTGGCCGGCGGCGTTGGCGAGCGGGCCTTGCTGGCCCCAGCCGGTCATGCGGCCGTAGACCAGCTTTGGATTGCGCGCGAGCACCACGTCAGGCCCGAGGCCGAGCCGCTCCATCACGCCGGGACGAAAACCCTCGACCAGTGCGTCGGCATTCGCAAGCAGATCGAGCACCTCCGCGATCGCCGCCTTGTCCTTGAGGTCGAGCTCGACCACCTTGCGGCCGCGGCCTGCGACCGACTTCATGTTCTTCCTGGCGCCGACCCGATCGAGCGTGACGATTTCGGCGCCCATGTCGGCCAGCATCATGCAGGCGAACGGGCCTGGTCCAATGCCGGCGAATTCAACGATGCGGAAACCTGCGAGCGGGCCGGAGGTGCGGACGGAGGAGTTTTGGGCTGATTGATCGAGCACGTGTTTGTTTCCTCGGATCCAAGGCGCATATTGCCGATGGTCGGCAAGCGCCGAGGCGTTCCTCTGCGGGGCAAGTTAATTGGCCGATTAACTTTTCTCGCCTCCACGCCAGTGAGGCAAGCGCTTTTCACCCGCACGGCCAAATAAAACGGCGCGCACCGAAGTGCGCGCCGCGGAAAATTTGTGTTGAGGCGCTAAGGCGCGATGATCAGCGAGCGGCAGCCACCGCGCGCTGCGCCATCACCTTGATGAGGTTGGCGCGGTACTCCGCCGTTCCGTGGATGTCGGCCAGCAGATTGCTCGCCGAAATGCTCACGCTGTCGATCGCCGACGGCGACCAATTCGCCTTCAGCGCCGTTTCGATGGCCGGGACCCGCATCACGCCGCTTTGCGAGGCGCCGGTGGCGGCCACCCGAACCTCGCCCGACTTCGTCTGCGCGACGAACACGCCGGTCAGCGCGAAGCGAGACGCCGGGTGGCGCATCTTTTCGTAGCCTGCCTTCGCCGGAACCGGGAACGACACGGCGGTGATGAGCTCGCCGTCTTCCAGCGCCGTCGTGAACAGGCCCTGGAAGAAGTCATCCGCCGTAATCGACCGCTTGTTGGTCTTCACGGTGGCGCCGAGCGCGAGCAGCGCGGCCGGAAAATCCGCGGCAGGATCGTTGTTGGCGATCGAGCCGCCGATCGTGCCGCGATAGCGCACGGCGGGGTCCCCAAGCACCGAGGTAAGATAGGCGATTGCGGGGATCGCCTTCTTCACATCGGCATTCTGCATGATGTCGAAATAGGTCGTGCCGGCCTTGATGGTCAGCACGTCGCCTGAGAGCTCGACGCCCTGCAGCTCCTTGATCTTGCCGAGGTCGATGACGTCGGACGGACTGGCGAGGCGTTGCTTCATCACCGGCAGCAGCGTCTGGCCGCCGGCGAGGAACTTTGCTTCGCTGCTCTTGGAGAACAGGGCGACGGCTTCGTCAACCGAGGACGCGCGACGATAAACGGTCTGGTACATCTTCGTTCCTCCCTTAAGCCGCGTGGATCGTGCGCCACACCCGGTCCGGGGTTGCGGGCATTTCCAGATTGTTCTTGCCGATCGCATCCGTGATCGCGTTGATCACGGCCGCTGACGCGCCGATCGCGCCGGCCTCACCGCACCCTTTGATGCCGAGCGGATTGCCCGGGCACAGCGTCGTGGTGTGGGAGAGGTTGAACGAGGGAACGTCGTCGGCGCGCGGCATGGCGTAGTCCATGAACGAGGCCGTGACCGGCTGCCCGCTGGCGTCGTAGATCGCGTGCTCGAGCAACGCTTGTCCGATGCCTTGCACGAGACCGCCATGGACCTGGCCCTCGACGATCATCGGGTTGATCAGCCGGCCGAAATCGTCGGCCGCGACAAAGTTGACGAAAGACGTCTTGCCAGTGCCGGGATCGACCTCGAGCTCGCAGATATAGGTGCCGGCCGGGAAGGTGAAATTGGTCGGGTCGTAGAAGGCGCTTTCCTTCAGGCCCGGCTCCATCCCGTCAGGCAGATTGTGTGCGGTGTAGGCCGCGAGCGCGACCATCGGGAAGGCGATCGCCTTGTCGGTTCCGGCCACCTTGAACTCGCCGTTCTCGATGACGATGTCGCCTTCCGAAGCTTCCAGCGCATGCGCGGCGATCTTCTTGGCCTTGGATTCCATCTTCTCCATGGCTTTCAGGATCGCGGTGAGGCCAACGGCGGCCGAGCGCGAGCCGTAGGTGCCCATGCCGAACTGCACCTTGTCGGTGTCGCCGTGGACGATCGAGACCTGGCTGATGGGAACGCCGAGCCGCTCCGCGACGAGCTGGCAGAACGTGGTCTCGTGACCCTGGCCGTGGCTGTGCGATCCCGTCAGCACCTCGATGGTGCCGACCGGGTTGACGCGGACTTCGGCGGACTCCCAAAGACCGACGCCGGCGCCCAGGCTGCCGACGGCCTTCGACGGCGCGATGCCGCAGGCCTCGATGTAGCAGGACATGCCGATGCCACGCAGCTTGCCGTCGGCCTTCGCCTTGGCCTTGCGCCCGGCAAAGCCGGCATAGTCGATCGCCTTCATCGCGGCATCGAGCGAGGCATTAAAGTCGCCGGTGTCATAAGCCATGATCACCGGCGTCTGGTGCGGGAACTGGGTGATGAAGTTGGTCCGGCGCAGCGCGGCCGGATCGACCTTCAACTGCCGCGCCGCCGTCTCCATCAGACGTTCGATCAGATAGCTCGCCTCGGGGCGGCCTGCGCCGCGATAGGCGTCGACCGGCGTGGTGTTGGTGTAGACCCCGACCACCTCGGCATGGATCGCCGGGATGTTGTACTGGCCCGACAGCAGCGTCGCGTAGAGATAGGTCGGCACCGAGGACGAGAACAGCGACATGTAGGCGCCGAAATTGGCGTAGGTCTTCACCTTCAGCCCGGTGATCTTGTTGTTGGCGTCGAACGCCATCTCGGCATGGGTGACGTGGTCGCGGCCATGCGCATCGGTGAGGAAGGCCTCGGTCCGGTCGCCGGTCCATTTCACGGGACGGCCGACTTTCTTCGAGGCCCACAGCGCCACCATCTCTTCGGGGTAGATGAAGATCTTCGAGCCGAAGCCGCCGCCCACGTCGGGCGCGATCACGCGCAGCTTGTGCTCGGGGGCGATGTTGTAGAACGCCGACAGCACCAGGCGGGCGACGTGCGGATTCTGCGACGTCGTGTAGAGCGTGAAATGCTCTTCCGCCGAATCGTAGTCGGCGATCGCGGCGCGCGGCTCCATCGCGTTCGGCGCGAGGCGGTTGTTGGTGACGTCGAGCTTCACCACGTTGGCGGCCTTGGCGAAGGCGGCATCGGTGGCGCCCTCGTCGCCGATCACCCAGTCATAAACCTGGTTGCCGGGAGCTTCGGGATGCAGCTGCGGCGCGCCGGACTTGATCGCGGCGTGGACGTCGGCGACCGCGGGCAGCTCTTCGTAATTCACGACCACGGCTTCGGCCGCGTCGCGTGCGAGATTTTTGGTCTCGGCGATCACGACTGCGACGGCCTGGCCGACGAAGCGCACCGTCTCCGGCGCCATCGCCGGCCATGCGCCCATCTTCATCGGGCTGCCGTCCTTGGAGGTGATGGCCCAGCCGCAGATGAGGTTGCCGACCTTGTCGTCGACGATCTCCTGTCCCGTCAGCACCGCGACCACGCCCGGCATCTTCAGCGCGGCGGAGGAATCGATTCCCTTCACCTTGGCATGCGCGTGCGGGCTGCGGATGAAATGGGCATGGGTCATGCCCTGCAATTTGATGTCGTCGACGTAGCGGCCCTTGCCGGTAATGAAACGCTTGTCTTCCTTGCGCACGACGCGCGCGCCAATGCCTTCAACACCCATGTCTGGTCCTCCCGACCGGAATTTGTCTTGACCGCGCTTTCCCTCGAAAGCGGCGGCGATGGTTTTTGTTTCGAGGCGCGCCGATTACTCGGCCGCCTGCGAGACCTTCATGCGGCCTGCCGCGTCCAGTACGGCTTTGACGATGTTGTGGTAGCCGGTGCAGCGGCAGATATTGCCTTCGAGCTCGTGGCGGACGGTGGCCTCGTCGAGCTGGCCGCCATAGCGGTGCACGATGTCGATCGCTGACATGATCATGCCCGGCGTGCAATAGCCGCACTGCAGGCCGTGATTGTCGCGGAAGGCTGCCTGCATCGGGTGCAGCTCGTCGCCCTTGGCGATGCCTTCGATCGTGGTGATGCTGGCGCCGTCGGCCTGTCCCGCCAGCATGGTGCAGGATTTGACCGCCTTGCCGTCCATGTGGACGACGCAGGCGCCGCACTGGCTGGTGTCGCAGCCGACATGGGTTCCGGTGAGGTTGAGGTGGTCGCGCAGCAGCTGAACCAGCAGCGTGCGGTCCTCGACGTCGACGGCAACAGCCTTGCCGTTCACCGTCAGTTTGACTGTAGACACGTGAGTACCTCCCGAATGTTTATAGTTATTCCAATTAGAGACAGCGCGAACGGAAGTTTGCAACTGGGATTTTACAGGCGGCGCGTCATGGAAAGGTCATCGTGACGGTTGTCGCGGGTGGGCGATTCGGTCGCGATGCCCCGTGCCGCCGCCAGCGCGTGGCGCGACTTTGCAAGGAGCCTTCGAAAACGATGCACGCTTCGGTCAGCGGCGGGCTTAATTCAACCGCCGGTGCGAGGCGCTGGTCCTGGACGTGGGGTCCTCGCGCGTCATGTCTCCCTTTGATGTCTTGTTCGTTGACATGAATAGGAGCACGCGCTTGCGCCATTGTAATCGCGATCTTGGTAGTAGACGGCGGCAAGCTAAGTCATTGATTTTGTTCGTGGCCGTGCAGCGCAGCTGTGCTGGCCCGATGCCGGCGGCGAGCCGTGCCGGCCGGGGCGCCCAGGACTGCGACCGTGGGGCTGAAGGTCGGTCCGGTGAAGGCGCCGCGCGGGCGGCGTCGCGGGCTTTGCCAAGGTCGGGCCACGGTCCGGCTGGAAACGATCGCCCGACGTCACCATCCTGCACGACGAGGCCGACGCGCAGACCGGCGGCAAGCTCGCACATCTCGGCGCGCGGCTGACCGACTCGACCTCGCGAAAACTTGCCGCGAACGTCTTCGAAAAATTTGCGGTGGTGGTAGCGCCATCATCGTGACAGACGGACGCGAAGCCGGATGGGAGTGGCCCGATTGCGGCGCGGTGCGCCTAAATCCGACGGCTCGTTTCGAGCTGCAAGCAGGGGCAAGACGCAAGCCTGAACAACGAGATGAGCGGCGCAACTCGCTAATGATCCGCACTACTACCTTCCGCCTATACTAAGCGCGAAACGGCGATGCTGTAATTTCAAACGATGGCTCGCAGACAAACTGCGCATCACGAGCGCAGCGCGCTCAAGCGCCCAACATGGCGTGCACAACAACATCGCGGAGGGAATACATGACCTTTGGAACGAAGGGCTTCTTGGCTGGCATCTCGATGATTGCGATGCTCGCCGCCGCTACGCCGGGCGTTCGCGCCAACGACTCCCTGCTCAAGGCGCAATCCGATTCGAACCAGTGGGCCGTTGCCGGCCACGACTACGGCAACACGCGCTTCAGCCCGCTGAAGCAGATCAACACCGAGAACGCCGGCAAGCTGACGCTCGCCTATTCGTTCTCGCTGGCGTCGCTGCGTTCGAACGAATCCTCGCCGATCGTCGTCGGCAACACGCTCTTTGTTTCGAGCTCCTGGGGCCCGAAATATGTCTACGCGCTCGATGCCGCCACCGGCGCGCGCAAGTGGACCTACGAGCCCGATATTCCCGAGGACGTGCTGCAATACGCCTGCTGCGATGTGAACAATCGCGGCGTCTCCTATGCCGACGGCAAGATCTTCGTCGGTCGCCTCGACGGCAAGCTGACGGCGCTCGATGCCGCGACCGGCAAGTCGCTGTGGACGACGAAGGTGGTCGACTACAAGCAGGGTTCGGTCATCACCTCGCCGCCGCTCGTCGTGCGCGACAAGGTCATCACCGGGTTCGGCGGCGGCGAATACGGCGTACGCGGCTCGCTCCAGGCCTTCGACATCGGCACCGGCAAGCAGTTGTGGCAGACCTATACCGTTCCGTCGCCGGATGAGCCCGGCGGCGACACCTGGAAGGGCGACTCCGCCCAGCATGGCGGCGGCGCGCCCTGGCTGGTCGGCTCCTACGATCCGAAGACCGACACGGTTTATTGGGGCACCAGCAATCCTGGACCCTGGAATACGGCGGTGCGCTCGACCGGCGACGGCAATTTCGGCAAGCTGACCAACCTCTACACCGCCTCGACGGTGGCGTTCGATCCCAACACCGGCAAGATCAAGTGGCACATCCAGACCACGCCGGCCGATGCCTGGGACTATGACGGCGTCAACGAAGCCGTGCTCGCGGATCTGAAGATCGACGGCAGCACCGTTCCGGCGCTGATGAAGGCGGATCGCAACGGCTACTTCTTCGTCGCCAACCGCGAGACCGGCAAGGTGCTTTCGGCGGAGAAATACGTGTTCTCCAACTGGGCCAAGAAGTGGGACGTCGCCACGATGCGCGCGGTCGAGGATCCCGACAAGCGTCCCGGGCCGAATCATCCCGCCAAGGACATCTGCCCGAACCTGATCGGCGGCAAGAACTGGCAGCCGATGTCGTTCAATCCGCAGACCGGTCTCGTCTACATCCCGTCCAACAACGTCTGCATGGACTGGTCGGTCTCGGACGTCGCCTACAAGCGCGGTGTGTTCTATCTCGGCGCCGAATTCCCGACCAAGGAAGGTCCCGGCGGCTTCCTCGGCGAGCTCGTGGCCTGGGACCCGGTCGCGCAGAAGAAGGTCTGGTCGATCAAGGAAGACCTGCCCTTCAACGGCGGCACGCTGACCACCGGCGGTGGCCTCGTGTTTGCCGGCAACATCCATGGCGATTTCCGCGCCATCGATGCGAAGTCCGGCAAGGTGTTGTGGAGCAAGAATCTCGGCTCCGGCATCGGCGCAGGTCCGGTGACCTATCAGGTCGACGGCAAGCAATATGTCGCCATCGTCGTCGGCCGCACCGCTGCGCTGCCGGCGTTCCTGGGCGAGATAGGAAAGAAGATGACGGCCGCAGCCCCCGAGGGCGGTTCGCTCTTCGTGTTCTCCGTCCAGTGAGCACTCGCGCGCGCATCCTCGAGGTGACGGGATACGCGCGCGCCTTTTCCTGACACGAGCTGCGGCATCGGCCGATGCCTGGTGCCGCAGCGCCTGGCTCAACAGAGCTCCGGCCCAATCAAGAGCTACGGGAGACGAGGATGCGTCCGAATCGTTCTGGCATCGGTGCGAGCCGAAATCGCGCCATCGCAGGTCTGCTCGCATGTGCCGCCGCGCTGGTGGTTCCCGCCTTGCTGCATGCGGACGAGGCGCAGCCGCTGCGTCTCTGCGCCGACCCGACCAATCTTCCATTCTCAAGCGATAATCCGTCTCAGCCGGGCTTCTATGTCGAGATCGGGCAGGCCCTGGCGCAGGCGCTCGGCCGGCCGGTCGCCTACGACTGGTACAAATCCTATTTCGGCAAGCGCACCGTGCGTGTCACGCTGCTCGGCAAGCAATGCGACGCCATGATCGGGCTGCCGCGGTCCGAGGATTTCATGGGACCGGCCGTGATCTTCTCCGGCACGGTCGCGAAGGAGGGCTATGGCCTCGTGGCGGCCAAGGGGCAGGTGCTCAACAGCCTCGACAGCCTCCACGGCAAGCGTGTTGCCGTGCAGTTCGCCAGCACGCCGCAAAACCTGCTCGCGAGCCGCGCCGACATCCGGATGGTGACGGTGCTGTCGCCCGAGGAAGGCATGCAGGCGCTCGATCAGGGCAAGGCCGACGTCGCCTTCATCTGGGGCCCGGTCGCCGGCTGGCTGAACAAGACCAGCTACAATGATCGCTATCAGATTCAGCTCACCGAGGGCGAAGGCCTGTCATGGGATGCGGCGATCGGCTTTGCGAAGACATCCACCGAGCTGCGTGATCGCGTCGATGCCGTCCTGCCGCAGCTTCAGGCCACGATCGGCGCGCTCGCGGTCAAATATGGCTTGCCGACCGGCCAGCCGGCTCGCTTCGGTGCGGCCCCAGCGATGCCGGCGGGAACGACCATCGGGGCCGGGCCCGGCGCGACGCAGACCGCCAGTGTGGTCGCCACCGAGACCAAGGGCGACGCGCCCGGCACCGAGGCCGTCGGTTCGGGCAAGGAGATATTCAACGGAACCTGTGCGCACTGCCACGGTCCGGACGCGATCCAGAGCGAGCGGAAGATCGACCTGCGGCTGCTGCGTCATCGCTACGGTGACGATATGCGCGAGAAATTCTGGACCACCGTGCATGAGGGGCGGCCGACCAAGGGTATGCCGGCCTGGAAAGAGGTCTTCACCGACGATCAGTTCGACCACATCTTTTCCTTCCTGCTGACGGTCCAATCCGACTCGAACGACTGAGCGATCTTGACCGAGCGCGATCGGGAGGATGTGGTAGCGTCCGTCCGGCATCATCCCGGCGCCGGACGGCGATCGCATGGATGTGCCGCTTCCGCCGCCGCGGCAGGTGCGCGTGCGATGCAGTGTTGGGAAGGCGCCATGACCAGCTTCCTGATCATCGACGATCATCCGCTGTTTCGCGAGGCGCTCGGCAATGCGGTGCGGCTGGCCTTGCCGGAAGCGCGGATCTTCGAAGCGATGTCGATCGCGGATGCGCTGCATATCCTGTCGGCCGAGCAGGGTATCGACCTTGCGCTGCTCGATCTTTCGCTGCCGGACGCGACCGGCTTCTCCGGCTTTCTGCGCTTGCGCGAGGCCTTTCCGCGCCTGCCGGTCGCCATCGTGTCGAGCGAGGAGGACCAGCGCGTCGTCCGCGAGGCGCTGGCGCTGGGTGCCGCCGGATATCTGCCCAAGTCGACGTCGAAGCGTGAGCTGGCGCAATCGATCGAGGGCGTGCTGAGCGGGTCGGTGTCGGTGCCGAAGGATTTCGTGGCGACGCCGCAGCGGCGGGCCGAGGCCAGCAAGGCGCTCGAGGTCAAGCTGCACGAGCTCACGCCGCAGCAGCTTCGCGTGCTCGACCTCCTGCGTCGCGGCTATCCGAACCGCCAGATCGCCCAGGAGCTTCAGCTCGCGGAATCCACGGTGAAGGCGCATATCACCGAGATCCTGCGCAAGCTCGGCCTGTTCAGCCGCAACAAGGCGATCATCGAAATCGGCAAGATGGAGCTGCCCGATCCGCGCAGCCGGCCTTATGCGCGGCCCGATCGCGGCAGGTCGCAATGACGCGCAGTGTCGTTCTTGACCTGGATCAAGCCGGCTTGGCGGTGCCGAGCCATTCTCAACGCGTTCAATTCGACGCCGGCCCTGGCGGCCTCCTGGGCGAGGTCTTCAGCAAGGTCTTCACAATGGCTCTTACGTGATGCGATTTCTGATCGTCGAGGACCATCCGCTGTTTCGCGAGGCGCTCGAAGGCGCGCTCCGGATGGTGGCGCCCGCGGCCGATATTGTTCAGGCGACGTCGATCGACGGCGCGCTGGAGCAGATCGCGGCGAGCACCGAACTCGACCTGATCCTGCTCGATCTGTCGATGCCGGGCACCACGGGTCTTTCGGGCATCATCCGCATCCGCAAGGCGTTTCCAAAAATTCCCGTCGTCATCGTATCCGGACATCAGGATCGGCAGATCGTGTCCGGCGCGTTGTCGCTCGGCGTGTCCGGCTACATCCCCAAATCGTCGTCCAAGCAGGAGCTGGCACAGTCGATCGGCGAGGTGCTGCGCGGCTCGGTCTGTGTTCCCGCCGCCTATCGCGGACGGGCCCGGCCGCAACGGGCGTCCGGCCCCGCGCAGGATCTCCTGAAGCGCCTGCACGAGCTGACGCCGCAGCAATTGCGCGTGCTCGAAATGCTCCAGCGCGGCCTGCAAAACAAGCAGATCGCCTACGAGCTGACGATTTCGGAGACCACGGTGAAGGTCCACGTCTCCGAGATCCTGCGCAAGCTCAACGTGCTCAGCCGCACCAAGGCGATCGTTGAAATGTCCAGGATCGACTTCGCGACGCTGGCAGCCGAGGGCCCCACGGTCCGGCGCGAGGCGGCACAGCCCGATCCATCCGCGCGGGACTAGCTCAGCAGGAACGATAGCAGCGCCCGCATCTCGGCGGGCTTGATCGGCTTCTTCAGCACTTCGAGGCCGTGGCGGCTCGCTTCCTTTGCAGCCTTGTCGGAGTAGTCGGCGGTGATGATCATGGCCGGCGTGTCGAGCTTCAGATGCTGTCGGACGTCGGCGATGGCCGACAGGCCGCTCTCGCCGTGATCGAGGTGCAGATCGGCGATCACGGCATCCGGCGCGCCGCCGAGCTCGCTGAGGCGCAGCAGCGCATCGGCAGCCGAGCGCGTGGTCGCGACGTCGCAGCCCCAACCTTCCAGCAGCGCGGCCATCGCCTCCGAGCCGTTCGGGTCGTTCTCGATCAGCAGGATCTTGGCGCCTTCGAGCCCGCTATAGTGCCGCTCGTCGAGCTTGATCTCGTGCACCTCGTCGCCGACCTCCGCGAGGTCGGTCGGCTCCAGCTCCAGGGTGAAGGTCGATCCTTTGCCGATCCGGGACGACAACTGCACCCCGTGACCGAGCACGGTTGCGAAACGGCGGACGATGGAGAGGCCGAGCCCGAAGCCGGCCTGGTCGGTCGCGGTTGCTTCGCCGCGCTGGAATTCGCGGAAGATTGCCTCCTGCTGCGCCTGCGCAATTCCAGGCCCGGTGTCGGAGACCTGGACGCAGATGCGGTCGCCCCGCAGCCGGCATCCCATGACGACACCGCCGCTGCGGGTATAGCGGATCGCATTGGCAAGCAGATTCTGAAGGATCCGTCGCAGCATCATCGCATCCGACCTCACCGCGTGCGGTGAGGTGCGGATGTGCAGGGCAAGCCCCTGCCGCGCCGCGACCGGCTCGAATTCGTTGCGAAGCTGCTCGAACAGGGGCGCCAGCGCGATGGCGCGCACGTCGGGCTTGAGTGCGCCGGCGTCGAGCTTTGCGATCTCCAGCAGCGACCGCAGCAGGTCCTCCAGCATCAGCAGCGAGCGGTCGGCCTGGTCGATCAGCAGGCCCGCTTCCTGCGACTCCATCATTTCGGTCAGCGCCGACAGCGTCAGCCGCGCCGCGTTGAGCGGCTGCAACAGGTCGTGGGTAACCGAGATCAGCACCGATGATTTCAGCGAGCTTGCGGCTTCAGCCTGTTGCTTGGCGCGGTAGAGCTCTTCATTGGCGCGCTCGACCGAATGCAGCGCCCCGCGCAACTGGTGAGTCCGGTCGCGAACCTTGTGGTCGAGCGCAATCGCAGTCTCGAACAGCGAGAAGGCGTTGAGCTGCTGGTCCATCGAGCGCTCGACGCGCGACATCAGGGCGGCGTTGATCTTCTTCAGCTTCGCCGCCTCGCGCCGCAACTGGTCGGTCGCATCAGGGCCCTGCCACATGTCCGTCACGACGGGCGCCTTCCGATCGCGACGCCGGTGAAGGTCTGGTTCACATGCATGGAGCCGAACTGCTCGCCATAGGTGTGAAAGCCGACGACTCGGTTCTGCCGGTACAGTTCGGACATGTCGCGGGTGAGCTGGTGCTGCTCGGCGTCGAGCCGCCGGAGCAGGCACTCGAAGCCGATATAGAGCGAGACCTCTCCGATCTGGTCGCGGATTTCGGTGAAGGTGTCGCGGGTCGAGCCGACCAGGCTGCGCGACGTCGCCGCCGTCAGCACCATGCCTTCGTCGATGGCGCAGAAGAAATGCAAGGAGCCGTCCGGTTCGACGCGCTGGATCGACCGCGCGTAATAGGCGCCGCCGACCCGCACCAGCACCGGGTGGGACGCGAAGGAGAACGGATCGAGCTTGGCGTCCAGGATCCCGACCATGCGCGAATATTCCTCGGCCGCTGGCTCCGCGTTCAGCTCCCTGACCGTTCGATTTTCGATGTCGGCTTCGGTGACCACCATCTTCTGCGGACTGGGCTCGAAATTGTCGCACTTGAAAACCCGGAACGGCAGCGAGGTGTTCAACAGGATCAGGAGGGCGGCATTGGTGTGTGCCGTGCCGTCGCAGAACACCCAGGTCTTCTCGAAGCGCATCCCGTCACCCGCGGAGCCGCCGACAACCGGAATGTCGTCGAGCGAGGCATAGATCGCGGACATAACTGCCTCTTCGCGGCGGCACAGGCCGTCGATCAACACCAGGCCGAAGGCATTGCAGCGATCGACTTGCGGGGTGATCCGCAACAGCTCGTGCCGGAGCTCGCCGCCGATTCTGCGGCCGTCCTCGACGCGGAAACTGTCGAGGTTGAAAATCGGCCGCACCGCGGCCGAGAAATCGGCACGGCTGAACGCGAGCGCCACGACGCTGTTCTCGTCCCAGCCGTCAGGGGCGAGCTCGCCCGCGGTCGTGCAACCGCAGATCCGGGTCTCATCGAACTGCCGGGTGATCTCGGCGATGAAGTGATGGGGGTCGTAGCGGGGCGAGAGGAAAACCAGAATCAGCGCCAGCTCGTCGGACGGGAGCTGGGCGACGAGCTCGGCCACGGCTTCATTGACGCTCGCAGCCTTCGATTTGGCAACGGCAACGCCAGACGCACCGCCAAACCGAAAATCGGTTTGCCCCACTCGTTTCTCCCCTCGAGGACCAGCCCGGTCTAACGCCAAGTGCCTGATAAGTGTCCGACAAGTTCCCCAAGAGTAAGGCGCTTTCCGGTTGGCCGCAACACGGCCCCTCGGCCCGGCAAGGCTGAACGAGCGCCGGGAGGACGGATAGTCTCGCCACCCGGGGTGCAGGCCGGCTGGATTTACCGCCTCTTGACGTTTCTGCCTTAATTTTCCGCACAGGTTCGGGAAGGGCTGCTTCCGGGCCGGCTGAGCGTTGCAAGAACAGAGGGTTGGGGGTGGGAATGTCCGGACGTATCGCGTCTTCGTCGAAGCGCACCATAATGCCGACCCTCAGGTTCCGCGCCAAGATCATTCTGGGCTTTGCCGCCGTGCTGGTGATCTCCGCCGGCAGCATGGCTTTCTCCTATTTTGGCTTCGAGCGGGTCTCGTCCGGGGTCGGGTCCTACCGCAGCAGCGTCACCGAGGCCGATCTCGCCCGTAATATCGACCGGGAGCTGCTCGCCTATCGCTCGGCCGTCAAATATTTCGTCGTCACCGGCAAGGAGGACGACGCCAAGACGGCGCTGGACGCGGAGACCGGCCTGAAGAGCGCCATCGACCAGGCGGTCAAGAGCGCCAAGAAGCCGGCGCGCCAGGAGAGCCTGGGCAAGCTCGCCAAGGAGTTCTCCAACTTCTCCGCGACCTTCGCAAAAGTCCTCCAGGCCAAGCGTGACAGCGCGCTGCTGGTGCAGAACCAGCTCATGCGCAACGCCAACCTCCTGAAATACAAGCTCGACGACATCGGCAACAATGCCTCCGATTCCGAGGCGCAGGCGATCGAGTTCGGGACCAAGCAGGTCAATGCCCAATTCCAGACCGCGAACGCGGCGGCGACCAATTTCGTGCTGACATCCGATCAGGCGATTGCGACCAGCGCGCTGGCGCGGCTGAAATTCGTCGAGAACTCGCTCGGCGCGGTTTATTCCATGGACGACAAGATCGTCGCCGGCCTGAAGGATGCCAAGGGATTACTCGGTGCCTATCGGGAATCGCTGGAGAAACTGATCGCCAATGCCAAGATGATCGACGATCTCGTCACCGAGATGAGCGGTTCGGCCGGCGCGATCCTTCAGGGTGCTACCGCCATGAAGGCGGACCTCGTTGCCGAACAGCAGCGGCTGGAGTCCGAATCGGAAGCGACGATCGGGAAGACCGAGCAACTGGTGCTGATGCTGGCCGTCGGCGGCACGCTGCTCGGCGCGGTCCTCGCTTTCCTGCTCGGCACCGGCATTTCGCGTCCGATGATCGCGATGTGCAAGGCGATGCGCGAGCTTGCCGCGGGTAATTTCGATGTCGTGCTGCCGGGCCTGGGCC
>NZ_VSST01000042.1 GCF_019402665.1 Bradyrhizobium canariense | reverse complement strand
AGCCCTCGCAAGCGGGAGAGAGCGCAGCTCGCGCGTGGCAACCATCAGGCCCATCGCGAAATTATTCCTCGAACCCGTTCGGCATGTCGGCCTTCGCAAGCGCTGCGGCACGCGCTTTCATCCAGCCGTCGAGAAACGCCTTGTCATCCGCAGGCGGGTTGGACTTTCCGTAGTCGGTCCACGCTGCGCCAAGCACCTCCTGGCGCTTGATCAGTCTGTTGTTGTGCGTGTCCTGCGCGTCGCTCCATTGCCCGGCTTCCTTCAGCGCCTTTACCGCGCCGGGATGCACCGGCACCACCCAGTTCTTGGTCTGGCGATCGGCCGCAAGCCCGCCGGCGCCGGGTGCGGCGTCCTTGTAGGAATCGTAGTTCACGATCATCGCTTTGGTGATCGCATAGACCTGGTCGGGGGCTTGCGAGGCGTAGGCGACGAAAATCGGGTAGGGGTAGTTGCCGAGCTCGATCGGTTTGTCCGGCGAGATGCCGGCGCCGCAGGTCGCGGTCTGCGGGAAGAAGAACGAGCCGACCTTCTGCATCCGCGCCCAGCCTTCCTTGTCCTTGGCGGGCAGCGGCGGCCAGATCAGGCCGCGCGGCGAGGTCTCGGCTTCCTTGGCGGGGCCGGTGATGGTGGTGCCGAAGGCTGCGTCGGTGTCGTTGTTGATCAGGCCCTTCCACATCGCGCCGTAGCTTGCGAACTCGACGACCTTGACGTCCTTCTGCGTCAGGCCGGCGAAGGCGAGCACCGCGAGCGAGTTCTGGTTCAGCGCCGGCGAGCCGACGACGAAGCCGACGCGCTTTCCCTTGAGGTCCTTGAGCTCCTTCACGCCTGTGTCCGCGGCCACGCCGAGCGTGCCGCAATTGCAGTCGACGGATGAGAGCATGATCTGGAGCGGTTGCGGGCCCCATTCCCTGGAGCCGAACTCGAACACGCCTTCTTGCGCGAAATAGGTACCCGATCCCATCGCGGAAGAAACCGCGCGCTTGGCGCGCAACGGCGCGAGACGCGCGACGTCGTTGCCTGCGGGGAGCACGCGCACGTCGGTTGAGTATTTGTCCTTCATCATTTTGCCGACGCCGACCGCGATGTTGAAGCCGGCGGTGCCAGTGTCGTAGGCGGTGAACGTCAATGTCGCCGGCAGCTTGATATCTTCGGCGAATGCATAGCGTGTAGACGCAAAAGAAAGGCCCGCCACCAAAGCAGGCGCGAGCATGACCAGCCCACGACGCATGTTTCCCTCCAATGATCCTCGCGTTTGCCGCGACGATTTTCTTTCTTTGTTTGAAACAGGTTTTGTTTGAAACGGATCATGTCATCGCGATCAGGCGATGGCAACGGCGTACCGCGAACGCAGTCGCGGAAACGACGGGTAATGCAGTCAGTTCGCGACGATCGCGATCGTCTGTCCCTCGGCAACGACGTCGTCGAGCTTCACCAGAAGCGATGTGATCTTGCCGCTCGCAGGAGAAAGCACAGGGATCTCCATCTTCATCGCTTCGACCACCACAATCTCATCGCCATCCGCAACGGTTCCTCCAACTTGCACGGGAGTTGAGCAGATGCGACCCGCGATCTCCGTGACGATCTTAATCTCTGGCATGCCATCGCCTTCTTCTTGTGGTCGCAAAATGCCTGAGGTAGTTTCTTCCGCAAGCGGAATTTAATTCCGCACAGCGGAACAAGCGGTAGGGATCATGGGACGACGTTCAGAGCGGTTGAGTAGGCAAGGTGCGCTCGCTGGCGAAGCCGGTGAGGGTGATGTCATCCAGGTGGTGTCGCGCGCGTTCGACGTGTTGCGATGCTTCGAGGGCCACGATAGCAGGCTCGGCAATCTCGAAATTTCAAACCGCTGCGGCCTGCCGCGCTCGACCGTGTCGCGGCTCACGCACACGCTAACGCGGATGGGTCAGCTCGTGTACCTGCCGCGCGATCAGAAATACCGCATCGGTCCAAGCGCTGTGGCGATGAGCGCCTCGATGATGAAGGGCGCGCAGCTGCGCAGCATGATCCGTCAGCGGCTCCAGGAAGTCGCTGAGCAATTGCCCGGCACGGTCGGCTTCGTCGTCCCCGATCGCTTCCATCTGGTCTATCTCCAGTTCGCGCGTTCGGCGACTGCACTGGGCCTGCACGAGGGCACCGGCAGCCGAATCTCGATGGCCTCCACTGCTGCGGGCGCAGCCTACACCGCGGCATTGGCGCCCGAGGTCGGCGATGCCTTCATCGCGGACATGGAGCGGGAAGCTCCCGAGGCTGCAAAGATCCTCAAGCCCCGCATCGAGGCCAACCGGCAGTCGCTGCATGAGCGCGGCTATGTCGTGGCCTGCGGCTTGTGGAGCCCGCACATCAACGGGCTCGCGGTGCCGATCTGGTCGCCGCAGTACCAGACCTTCGTTGTCATCACGATCGGTCTGCTCTCGGCGATGTATGACGAGCAGCGTCTGCATGCCGAAGTCGCCCCGTTGATGGTCGCGCTCGGCCGTTCGCTCGGCAGCCTGATGGACGGCGCAGAGGGCGACGTCTTCAACGCCCGCATCCCGCGTAAACCAGTCGCCATGGCCGTCCATAACAATAACAAGCCGATCAATTCGGAGGGAGTGAATGAACTGGAAGCCGGAACTCGACGAGCTCGCCCGGCGCGAAGCCTTCGCGCGGGAGATGGGCGGCGTTGACAAGGTCAAGCGTCAGCATGACCAGGGCCGACTGACTGTTCGGGAACGTATCGACAGACTGACCGACAAAGGCAGCTTTCACGAGATCGGCGCCGTCTCCGGCGTCGGCGAATACGATTCCAGTGGCGAGTTGCAGAAATTGACGCCAGCGAACTGCGTGTTCGGCCGCGCGCGCGTCGAGGGCCGCACCGTCGTCGTGGTCGGCGACGATTTCACCGTGCGCGGCGGCTCGGCGGATGCGTCCATCTCCGCAAAACCGCTGATGGCGGAGGAGATGGCGCATGATCTCCGCCTGCCCATCGTCCGCATCATCGAAGGCTCCGGCGGCGGCGGCTCGGTCAAGACCATCGAGACCAAGGGCGCGGCGAACTTGCCGGGTGGCATCGGCGGCACACGCTGGTATCGCTTCACAACGGAGAATTTGTCGCGCGTGCCCGTGGTCGCGCTCGGCCTCGGCTCGGTCGCAGGGCTCGGTGCCGCGCGTCTTGCCGCCAGCCACTATTCCATCATGACCCGGAAGTCCGCGATGTTCGTCGCAGGCCCGCCGGTGGTGAAGGCGCTGGGGCAGGACCTCTCGAAGGAAGAGCTCGGCGGCGCCGACATCCAGACCCGCGCCGGCGCGGTCGATCATGCCGTCGACACCGAGGAGGAGGCCTTTGCCTGCGCGCGGCGATTCCTATCTTATCTGCCGTCGTCGGTTGACGGGCTGCCGCCGACCTTGCCCTGCACCGACAATCCGGAGCGCACCGAAGAGGCGCTGATGAGCGCAGTGCCGCGTAATCGCAAGCAGGTCTACAAGATACGGCCGATCGTCGAACAAGTCGTGGACAAGGGCTCGTTTTTCGAGGTCGGCAAGAATTTCGGCAAGCCGATCATTGTCGGTCTCGCGCGGCTCGAGGGCAGGGCGGTGATGGTGCTTGCCAGTGACAGCTTTCACTATGGCGGCTCCTGGACGGCGGACGCCTGCCAGAAGGTGGTCCGCTGGGTCGACTTCGCCGAGACCTTCCATTTGCCGATCGTCTATCTCATGGACTGCCCCGGCTTCATGATCGGGCTCGATGCGGAGAAGGCGGCCACCATCCGCCATGGCGTTCGCGCCATGGCCGCGGTCAACCAGACCACGGTGCCCTGGTGCACGGTGATCCTGCGCAATGCCTTCGGCGTCGCCGGCGTGGTGCATCAGCCGGCCGACCGCTTCTCGATCCGCTACGCCTGGCCGTCGGCCTATTGGGGCTCGCTCCCACTGGAAGGCGGCATCGAAGCCGCCTACCGCGCGGACATCGACGCGGCCGAAGACAAGGCGGAGAAACTGAAAGAGATCGAGGACCGCCTTAACAAGCTGCGCTCGCCGTTCCGCTCCGCCGAAAAATTCTGGGTCGAAGAGATCATCGATCCCAGGAAGACGCGGTCGCTGCTGTGCGAGTTCGCGCGGCTGGCGGAGCCATTGCGAAAGCCAGGGCCGCCGGGGAATTTTTCGATCAGGCCGTAGCTTCAGCGGCCCCTGCGAGCCGCGGATGCCGACCTCAGCCCAATTGCATTTGGGCAAAATTGATCTAGCGCAACGCCACGCGTCCCATTGTCTGCAAGCGTCTCGTTTGGAACGAGGGAGAGACGTCATGACAAATGCGGGTAACGCGCTGCTTTGGACGGCTATATTTTTCTGTCTGTCGTTCGCTGCAATTTTTGTAGTCTGGTTTGCCGAGCGGTTGCGCGCGGGCTTCGTGAGGAAGCCGTAAAGCGCCCTGGGTTCGCCCCCTCGTCACCTGCTGACCGGACGGCGGATGCCTGCCGCCGGGCGGTGCCTTCGGTGTCGCCGGCATCTGTGCTCGCGCTTTGCCGTGGCAGCGATGACGTGACCTCAAAACAATAACGCGCTACGCTTCCCGGGCAAGAACAAGGGAAGCGCCAATCGTGTACGACTTCATTATCGTGGGCGGCGGCTCGGCGGGGTCCGTGCTGGCCCACCGGCTCTCGGCGAGGAGCGCCAACAAGGTCCTGCTCTGCGAGGCGGGACAGGACACACCGCCCGGAGACGAGCCGGCCGAGATCAGGGACAGCTATCCGGGGACGGCCTATTTCGATCCGCGCTTCCACTGGACCGAGCTCAAGGTCACGACCCAGATCGTCAGCCACAACAATCCGAACGAAGGACGTCCGCCCTTACGCAAATACGAGCAGGCACGCGTGCTTGGCGGCGGCTCCTCGATCAACGGCCAGATGGCCAACCGCGGCGCGCCGACCGACTACGACGAATGGGACGCGCGCGGCGCTGCGGGGTGGAGCTGGAACGATGTGCTGCCCTTCTTCAAGAAGGTCGAGCGCGACCTCGATTTCGACGGTCCCTACCACGGAAAGGACGGCCGGATCCCGGTCCGCCGAATCCCCAGGGAGCACTGGACGCGGCATTCGCAGGCGTTTGCGCAAGCCTTCCAGCAGGCCGGACATCAGTTCCTGCCCGACCAGAATGGCGAATTCGTCGACGGGTTTTTCCCGGTGACGCACTCGAACCAGGCCGAGCAACGCGTCTCGGCTGCCATGGGCTATCTCGATCGCGACACGCGCAAGCGCGCCAACCTCACGATCTCCACCAACACGCAAGTCAGGGAATTGCTGTTCGAAGGCACGCAATGCGTCGGCGTGAAGGCTGTGGTCGACGGACGAGAGCAGGAATTCCGCGCCCGCGAGATCATTCTCTCCAGTGGCGCCATCCATTCACCGGCGCATCTGTTGCGCGCCGGCATCGGCCCGGTCGGTCACCTCAAGGATATGGGCATTCCCGTGCTAATGGGGCTGCAGGGCGTCGGCCAGCGCCTGATGGATCATCCCTCGATCTCGCTGTCGTCCTTTGTCCGCCGCGGCGCGCGGATGAACGAGCACACCAGGCGACACATGCAGCTTGGCCTGCGTTACTCGTCCGGGCTCGAAGGCGTACCGAAAGGCGACATGTTCGTCGTCCTGCTCAGCAAATCGGCCTGGCACGCGGTCGGTGAGCAGATCGGATCGCTGCTGACATTCGTCAACAAGACCTATTCCGAGACCGGACAGGTCAAGCTTGCCTCGCGCGATCCGGTCGTCGAGCCGATCGTCGAGTTCAACCTGTTGTCCGACCGGCGCGACCTCGATCGGCTGATGAGCGGTTTCCGCAAGATGGCGGCCGTGCAGATGAGCGACGTTGTCAGGGCCGTGACGGACAAGCCGTTCCCGGCCTCCTATACCGACCGCGTGCGCAAGATCGGCGTGGTCAACACCAAAAACAGGATTCTCACCAGGATCGCCGCGGCCCTGATGGACGGACCGGCAGTGCTGCGCCACTACATGATCGACAATTTCGTGGTCGAGGGCTTCACCTTCGACGACGTCGTCAACGACGACGAGGCGCTGGAAGCCTTCGTGCGCAAGGCGACCATCGGCGTGTGGCACGCCTCCTGCTCGTGCCGCATGGGCCGGGTTGACGATCCGATGGCGGTGGTCGATCCAGAGGGGCGCGTCAAAGGCGTGCAGGGCCTGCGCGTCGTCGATGCCTCGATCTTCCCGGTGGTGCCGTGCGCCAACACCAATTTTCCGGTCCTGATGTCGGCGGAGAAGATCGCAGCCGCGATCATCCAGTGAGCTGGCATGGCTTTTCGCGCCGGCGACTGCCTTGTCGATGCTGACCCTCCAGGACCGCTAGTCGGACCGCAATAGCTGAAATGGTGGGCGAGAACGGTTCCGCGGCCGACAGTCTGGCGGACATGCGCCCGGGAGGCGGAACTTGGAACCCGGCTTGGGCGTTCTTTGCCAGATTTCGCCTTACGGCTGAGACAGGGCCGCTGATCGCGCGTCCCATCTCGGGGCCGGAGCGCATTTTCGGCGACGGAGCTTCACGGGGGTTCAATGATCAATTCATCGAGCCGGGCGCAAACCAGCGAGCCCGGAGAGTTGCCCAGGATTTCGACCGGCAGTGACGGTCTCGACGATATCCTCTACGGCGGGCTCGATCCCAATCGCATGTACCTCTACGAGGGCCGGCCCGGCTCGGGCAAGACCACAATGGCGCTGCAATTCCTTCTCGAGGGCGCCCGCTGCGGTGAACGCGTGCTCTATATCTCCTTGTCGGAAACCAAGCGTGAGTTGACGCTGGTTGCACAGCGGCACGGCTGGTCGCTGCAAGGCGTCGACATCTTCGAACTGGTGCCGCCGGAGACGACGCTCGATCCGGAGCGCGAGCTCACCGTCTTCCACCCCGCCGAAATGGAGCTGAGCGAAACCACGGGCCTGATATTCAAGGAGGTCGAACGGATCAATCCCGCGCGCGTGGTGCTGGACAGCCTGTCAGAGCTGCGCCTCCTTGCGCAGAACCCGCTGCGGTACCGGCGCCAGGTTCTGGCCCTGAAGCACTTTTTCACCAACCGCAATTGCACGGTCATCCTCCTCGACGATCTCTCATCGTCCCAAGACGATCTGCAGCTCCATTCGATCGCGCATGGCGTGGTGATGCTCGAACAGCTCGCCATTGATTATGGGGCAGAGCGCCGGCGGCTTCGCGTGATCAAGATGCGCGGCATTCGATTTCGCGGCGGCTTCCACGATTTCACAATCGAGGCGGGAGGGGTGCGGATATTCCCCCGTCTGGTGGCAGCGGAACATCACACCTCGTTTATCGGTGAGTTGACGCCGAGCGGCAATGCGCAACTTGACCAGCTCCTGGGAGGAGGGCTCGAGCGCGGCACCAGTGCACTGCTCTTGGGCGCCGCCGGTGTCGGCAAGTCTTCTCTCGCGCTGACCTATGCGATCGCAGCGGCAGATCGCGGTGAGCATGCGGTGTTCTTTGCCTTCGATGAAGGTCGCGGTACGGTGGAGGCCCGGGCTCGAACGCTAGGCCTGCCCCTTGAAAGCCATCTGCAATCGGGACTCATCCGATTTAAGCAAATCGATCCCGCCGAGATGTCGCCCGGCGAATTCGCCGCCAATGTGCGCAACAGCGTCGAAAAGGATAACGCCCGAATTGTTATCATTGACAGTCTGAACGGCTACCTCAACGCAATGCCGGATGAGCGATTTCTCATCCTCCAGATGCACGAGCTCCTGAGCTACCTCGGACAGAAAGGCGTGCTGACCGTCCTGATCCTCGCTCAGCATGGGCTGGTCGGTCCGATGGAGACGGCTCTCGATATCAGCTATTTGAGCGATGCCGTGCTCATGCTGCGCTATTTCGAAGTCGGCGGAGCGGTGCGGCGTGCCCTCTCAGTCGTGAAGAAGCGCAGCGGCAATCATGAAAATTCCATCCGCGAGTTTCGTCTTGGCAGTGCCGGCATCACGGTAGGTCCTCCGCTGAGCGGGTTCAGCGGCATCTTTTCCGGGAATCCACGTTACTCGGGCACGGAGATGCCGGAAGGGCTGTCGGAATGAGCGCCGACCGCGATCATTGCGTCCTCGTGTTTGCTCCGATCGGCCGCGATGGACCGGCATCGGTCGAGCTTTTCCGTAATTCGAATCTCCTGGCAATCAATTGTCGTGGTCTGCCTGAACTGGTCAGCGAGATGTCGGCGGGCGTGGGCGCGGTGCTTCTCGCCGAGGAGGGCTTGTTCGGGAAGGATACCCAGCCGCTGGCACATTGGATCGAGCGGCAGCCACCCTGGTCCGACCTGCCCTTTGTCATTCTCACCAGCCACCGCGAGCAGCCGGCGGTGGTTGCCTGGCGCCGCAGCATCGTCGAGACGCTCCGCAACGTGTCGCTGCTCGAGCGCCCTGTTCAGCCGATCACGCTGACGAGCGCAATTCAATCCGCAATGCGGGCCCGCCGGCGGCAGTATGAAATTCGGACCTTGCTGCAAGCGCGCGAGCGGACGGCCCAGGAGCTCGAGAAGCTCGTGGTCGAGCGCACGCGCGCGCTAGAGGAGGCCAACACGCATCTGCGGGCCGAAATGGAAGAGCGCGCCCGCGTCGAGGAGACCCTTCGTCAGGCCCAGAAGATCGAGGCCATCGGACAATTGACCGGCGGAGTAGCTCACGACTTCAACAATCTGCTGATGGTGATCTCCGGCGGATTGGACATGCTCGACCGGCAGACAGATCCTGATCGGCGGCGTCGTCTGTTGGAAGGAATGGTTCAGGCGGCGCAGCGTGGTGCCGGCCTGACCAGGCAGCTTCTGGCTTTTTCACGGCGGCAGAAGCTCCGGCCCGAGGCCGTCGACATCCCAGCGCAGATCGGCGGCATGCGCGAATTGCTCGATCGGAGCCTGAGAGGCGACGTTCACGTCGAGTTCGATTTTCCGGAGGGGCTTTGGCCGGTTGAGGTCGATCCGGGAGAGCTCGAACTGGTCATTCTCAACCTGGCCGTCAACGCCCGCGATGCGATGCCGAACGGTGGCACGATCGTCGTCCGTGGCGAGAACCTGGCCGGCCTGAACGAGAACGAGATCGCGGGCGATTACGTTCGCCTGTCCGTGGTCGACAGGGGCGTTGGAATGAGCCCCGAGATCCTGGCGCGGGTCTTCGAACCGTTCTTCACGACCAAGGACGTCGGTAAAGGCTCAGGCCTGGGGCTTGCTCAGGTCCACGGATTTGCGACGCAGTCACGCGGAATGGTTCGAATAAAATCGATCGTCGACGAGGGCACCAGCATTGAGCTCTATTTGCCGCGATCCAGGAATGTCCCCTCGGGTGAACGGCATCTCATCGACCTGAACAGGGCGCGTCCCAAGAGGGCTAATCATGGCCGGGTTCTTCTCGTCGAAGACGACGACGAGGTCGCCGCGCTGGTCAGCGAGATGCTTGCGCAGCTCGGTTACCAGGTCACGCGCGCGGCCAGTGCCGCGGCGGCTCTCGGTGCCCTAGCGGACGGCCGCTCCGTCGATCTGGTGTTTTCCGATATCATGATGCCGGGCGGCATGAACGGTGTCGAACTCGCGTCCGAGATCAAGAGACGACGAAGCGACATCCCGGTCCTGCTGACGAGCGGATACGCCGAAGCCGCGGTTCACGACGCCGAAATGGCCGGCATCCGGATCCTGTCGAAGCCCTACCACATCGACGAGCTCGCCGCAGCGCTCAGCGCTGCAAAGTTGGACTTTGCGACAACCGCAGGATCTGCCTTAGCGAAGACTCGGGGCTGACCATTCGCGCGACAATCAACGGCGGGGCTATGGCTTGCGGGCGCCCCTCTGCAATTGTGCGCTCGGCCATCGTGCCGCGGCGTACAACAATGCGACGCACGAATGCAACGCGGTCGCCTCTCGGTTGCGAAGACACGCATTCGGCTCTGCGAGTTAAACATTTCCGCCGCTACGCTTGGGCTGTGATGATTGCCAAAATCGGCCCGCAAATGCAGCCACTTTCAGCCGCTATTTGAGACCATTTCAGCCAAACTGTTATTGGTTTCTTTGCAGGGGCAGGGACCTTCAGTTTGGAGCCCTGCAATGTTCAAGTCGGTTCTTTCCGCGTGTCTCGTCGTTGCCTTTAGTTTCGTCGCTTCTGAAGCACGGCCCTATCGCATTCATCAAGCAGCCGAATGCAACGTCACGATGCCCTGCGACTTCTCGTATTCGCAAACGCGCCGTGAGAGGACTTCCAGGTCGTTCCTAACTCCCAGGTCCTCACTCCAATCCTATCGCGCGACGCAACTGACAGCGGCCGACGCAGGCGGCGCCGCGACGGCGAGCCTCTCGGGCGGTCGCATCGTCGGTAGTCGTCCCGCAGGTTGCCCTTCCTCCTTCTGCGGCTGCGGGGCTGCTCTGCGCGTGTTCGGCCGTATCGTGCCGGAATTGAATCTTGCGTCGAACTGGCTGCGCTTCCCGCGGACATCACCCGCACCGGGAATGGTCGCAGCCCGACACGGACATGTGTTCGTCCTCGAGCAACACCTAAGCGGGGATACCTGGCTGGCTTACGACGCCAACTCGGGCGGACACGCGACGCGAATGCATGCGCGTTCATTGCGTGGCTACACGATCGTCAACCCGCGCGGCGGTTCGGTCGCTTGAGACGCCGGGCGACAGGTGCGTCACGAGACCTGGTGCGCCATCGCGCGAAACACCTTGTCAACCCCGCACTGAAGTAATATTCGTATTTACAGAAGTTCGGATAAGGCGTAGTTTGCGCGCATCCCAGCCTGCTACAAGGGCGTTTCGCGATCGTCACGAGACGTGGGCCGGGAGGCGGTGGCCGCGACTGCGTCGACGCGCTGGGCAGGCTGCAGGGCGGGTTTTCCCGTGAGCAGCTGCACACGCGGTACGACACGGCGCTGACAGCCTCCTCGTTCGGTCTCGATGGCGAGCGCACGCCAGGCATCGAGGACAGGGGCGGGGAGGTGCGCGGACGGCAAAATCGTGTGGTCCTGACGCCCGGGGTCTGTGCGTCAAGTCTTGTGGTGATGCTCTGCCCAACCGGGTCAGCACATCAGCCATCCGCAAGGCGACGGGGGCAATAGTGCATCGCTCCCCGGGGAGAGCGCGTCATAAGCCGTAAAACCATTCGCGCAGGGAAGGCCGGTTGCCGGCGTCACCTGTCGTCCACCCCGTGCGCGTCTTGCTCGCACACGGGACTACGGGTGCCAGCCGGCGCCCGGCCTTCCCTGCGCCCTTTCTTTCGAGAGGGTGCTAAGGCTAGAGCAAAGCTCGGGCAAAATGAGCCGCGAGAATGCGAAAGTGTGCCTGCAAGCCGGGAACGGGAATTGGGTGATCGCGACGGGACGATAGAGCTACGCGCTCTCCGTCTCCCGGTGCACGTCGTGCACAACGAGGCCCATGCCTTCGTCGGGCATCTTGATCCAGTCGCGGCGCTTCAGGGTGCGCTTGGTGTCTTCGTAGCCGGAGGTCCAGTGCTCGCGCATCGAGGTGCCCGAGAATTCGTGGTCCTTGGCGTCGCCCTCGTAGGCCTTCTGCTGGTAGATCAGATGCAGGATCGCGATCTCAGGCATGTGGCGCAGGCTCGACTTGAGTTTGCGCTCCTCCTCGGAGAGCTGCTCGTCGGGCAGCTTGGCCAAGGCCTTGTAGAGCAGGACCTTGAGGTTGTGGGTTCGGCGGTAGACGTCGGTGTTGTGGCGGGTGCGCGAGGAATACATGATGTCCTTGTGGCGGGCCATCACGTCCTGGATCGAGCGCGGCAGCACGCCGCGTGCGCTGAACAGGTCGACCTGGAACACCAGCGAATTGAGCGCGTCTTCCTGGTCGAGCAGGTGCTGAAGCGGCGTGTTGGAGACGATGCCGCCGTCCCAGAAATGATCGGTGCCGATCCGCACCATCGGCAGTGCCGGCGGCAGGGCGCCGGAAGCCATGATGTGCTCCGGCTCGATCTCGTCGTGGGAATTGTCGAAATAGATGAAATTGCCGGAGAGCACGTTCACGGCGCCGACCGCGAAGCGAACCTTCTTCTCGTTGATGAGGTCGAAGTCGACGAGCTCGAGCAGGCTCTCTTTCAGCGGCATCGTGTCATAATAGCTGGTGGCGGTCCGGGCGCCGACCGGGCTCAGCCAGGGATTGACCTGATGCGGGCTGAAGAAGCCCGGTTGGCCCATCGCCGACGTCATCCACGCGCTGGTGAGATTGCGCCACTGGCGGAAGATGTCTCCGTCAGGCGTGTAGTGCCAGATCTTGCGGTTGGTGATGCGCTCCCAGAAGATGCGCAGCGCCTCGAGCCGCTTCTCCGGCTTGTTGCCCGCGATGATGGCGGAGTTGATCGCGCCGATCGAGACGCCACAGACCCAGTCGGGCTCGATGCCGGCCTCGTGCAGCGCCTGGTAGACGCCGGCCTGGTACGCGCCGAGCGCGCCGCCACCTTGCAGCACCAGCGCAACGCGGTCGCAACGCTCGGGCCGCCAGCCTCGTGCGGGAGGCTGATGCGTCTGATGGGGCGGTTGCGGCGTCCGAGCGTCCATGGTGTGCCTCCTGGCAAGCATGGAGATCATGCTTCAATGACAGAGGCCAAACGATTGCGTCGGGCGGTGACGGCGTGATGACATTCTGGCGCCGATGCATCGCTTGCATGCACCATGACCGCCTTGGGAATGGCTGCGGTCGTGCGGCTGACGGAAATCCTTCACATCGAAGTCAATGACGGCGGCTAGCAATCTGCATCGCCGCCTGACGCTGCCGGGCGGGCATCACGTGAGCGCCACTAGAGGAGACCAGCGATGCGCAGGGAAGAGCTGCTGAGACTTCCGTCCATGCCGGCGGCCGGGCCGAGCTATCCGGCCGGGCCCTATCGCTTTGTTGACCGCGAATTCCTCGTCATCACCTACGAGACCGATCCGAACCTGATCCGCGCCGGCTTGCCGGAGCCGCTGGAGCCGATCGACCAGCCGATCGTGCATTACGAATGGATCAGGATGCCGGACTCGTCCGGCTTCGGCAGCTACACCGAATCCGGCCTCGTCATCCCCGCGCGCCTGCACGGCGAGGAGGTCAACTTCGTCTCGCAGATGTATCTGGACGATGATCCGCCGATCGCCGCCGGCCGCGAGATCTGGGGCTTTCCCAAGAAATACGCCCATCCCAAACTCGAGATCGTCAAAGACACGCTGACGGGCACGCTGGAATATGCCGGCCAACTCGTCGCCATGGGCACGATGGGCTACAAGCACGAGAGCATGGCCGGCAACGGCGATCTGACCCGGGCGACGCTGTCGAAAACGCAGATCAATCTGAAGATGATCCCCGGCGTCGACGGCCGCCTCGAGATCTGCCAACTGGTCGCGATCAACCTCATCGACATCGTGCCGAAGGGCTCCTGGATGGGGCCCGGCCGGCTGCATCTGGTGCCGCATGTCAATGCGCCCGTCGCCGATTTCCCGGTCCGCCGCTGCCTCGGCGCGCATCATTACATCGCCGACCTGACGCTGCCGTTCGGCCGCGTCGTGCACGACTACATCAGGGAAGCCGAGTTGGCCACCACCGGGCTGGCCGCCGAGTAGGGCGTCATCATCAAACTGTAACAATGCCGTAATTGAGTACCCGCGAAGGTCCGGGAGATGCCGTCAGCCATCTTCCGGAGCGGGGCATTCGTTGACGGTGGGAGTTGGTATGGCCGAGCCGGCTAAGCTTGTCAGCACGATATCGGATTCCGTGCCTTGCATTCCCGGCCTGGTGTGGGCATTCCGCCTCCACAGCGACGGCGGCGCCGAGGCGCTGCCGATCGACCAGCCGATCGAGTTCAGTCACGACGGCCGGCTCTGGTTGCATTTCAACCTCACGGACACGCGCGCACGGCCGTGGATCGCCGCATCACAGCTGCCGCCGCTCGCGCGCGAGCTCTTGCTGTCCAACGACACCTTCCAGCAGCTTCACGTCATCGACCACTGCGTCTACGGCGTGTTCTCCGACCTCGTGCGCGACATCGGCAGCGCGACGGAGGAGACCGCGTTCCTGCGCTTCGCCATGACCGAGCGGCTCCTGATCAGCGGCCGCCATCAGGCTCTGTGCTCGGCGGATGCGACACGGCGGGTGCTCGAAGGCGGCTACCGCGTCGACAATGTCGCCCATCTCCTCGAAAAGATCGTCGATGAGGTCGCCGACACGCTTGATAGGATGGCCGATAAGCTCGGTCAGGAGATCGACGAGATCGAGGAGCGGATTCTGGCCGACGACGCCAAGCCGGAGATGCGCCGCAATCTTGGCCGGCTGCGCCGGACCTGCGTCAGGCTGCATCGCCAGCTCACCGGCCTGCGTACGCTGTTCCATCGCCTCGACCAGAAGAACACCGACCACCTTTCGCCGGACCTGCGTATCCAGGCCGGCAAGCTGGCGCAGCGGCTGGACGGCCTCGACCACGACATCGTGGAGCTGCGCGAACGCAGCCGCCTGCTCGAGGAGGAGCTGCGCTTCAAGAACGAGGAGCAAAGCAACAACCACCTCCACACGCTCTCGATCGTGACCTCGCTGCTGCTTCCGCCGACGCTGATCACCGGCATCTTCGGCATGAACACCAAGGGCCTGCCTCTGACCGAGGTCGAGAGTGGATTTTTCTGGGCGGCTCTCCTGATGGCCTCGTCGGTCGGTGCGGCCTATCTCTTCATGCGGCGTACCGGTATCTTCAAGTAAAGCACGCCAGTCGGTATCAGCCGTGATCGGGACCGCACATCTATTTCCGCTGCGAAATGCGGCCGCGATTGTGCTGGCCTGGACGATGGCGAGCACCATCGCGCTGGCCGGCGCCAAGGACGAGAACGCGGCGGAGTGGCTAGCTCCAAAATGGTTCAACGAGTGGCATGACGGCCTCGCCAACAAGGGCCTGAATTTCGGCGCCGCCTACATCGCCGACAACATTGGAAATTTGTCCGGCGGCGTTAGGCGCGGCGCCATCCATTTCGGCCGGCTCGATCTTTCGGTCGATGCCGATCTCGACAAGCTGGTCGGCTGGAGCGGCGGCCGCTTCTACGCCAACGCGTTCGTGATCTACGGGCGAGGCCTCAGTCGCAACTACATCATGAATCTCGCGACCATCAGCGAGATCGAGGCGTTGCCGGACCAGCGGCTCTACAATGCCTATTTCGAGCAGAGCTTCTTCAACGACCGCTTGAACATCAGGGCCGGCCAGCAGGCCGCCGATGTCGAGTTTTTCGACAGCCAGACCGACGATCTCTTCATCAACGGCACCTTCGGCTGGCCCGCGATCAAGGCCTCGAACCTCCCGGCCGGCGGCCCGGCGCCGCCGATCGCGGTCCCCGGCATTCGCATCAAGGCCGCGCTGTCGGACCAGGTCACCCTGTTCGGTGCAGTGTTCAATGGCGATCCGTCAGGCCCGGGCAATCAGGATCCGCAGCTGCGCGACCATCATGGTCTTGCCTTCCGCGTCAACGACCCGCCTTGGGTGATCGGGCAGGTCCGCTTCAACTACGACCTCGATATCGGCGGCCGTTCGCTCGCCGGCAATTTTACGCCGGGCGCCTGGAAGCATTATGGCTCGTTCGACAGTCAGCGCTTCGCCACGGATGGGCGGTCGATCGCCGATCCCGACGGCAGCGGCATTCCGGCAAAGCTTCGCGGCAATTACGGTATCTTCGCGGTGATCGAGCAGGTGCTGTACCGGCCGCCGGAGGTCAGGGAGAGCACCACTTCGGCCTCGATCCCGGGTGTCACCGCGTTCGGCCGCATCGCCTACAGCCCGCCGGACCGCAACCTGATCGATCTCTATCTCGACGGCGGCATCGGCTTTGTCGGCTTCGTATCCGGTCGTCCGCTCGATCGCTTCGGCGTGGCGGCGGCCTACATGCGCATCTCGAACTCCGCGCGCAACCTCGACGTCGATACCCAATTCTTCACGGGCATCCAGAGCCCAGTGCGCAGCAACGAGACCCTGATCGAGATGATCTATGAGGCGCACATCAAGCCGGGCTGGCTGATCGCGCCGTACTTCCAATATGTGTTCCGTCCCTCGGGCGGCATCCCGAATCCGGACGACCCGAGCGGTGTTGCGCGGATTGGTGACGCCGCGGTCTTCGGCGTCACCACCACGATCAGGTACTAAGCCATCGCGGCTTGCGGCTTTGGCTTCGGTTGTCGCGAGAGCGTCAGCACGATCAGCGAGGCGAACACGCAGAGCGCGCCGGCGATGAAGAAGGCGGGCAGGTAGCTCTGATAGACCGTCCGCGAGAAACCGGCCCCGAAGGCGGCGGTGCCTGCACCGAGCTGGTGGCCGGCAAAGATCCAGCCGAACACCAGATTGGCGCGCTCGGGCCCAAATTTCTGCGCGGTGAGGCGCACCGTGGGCGGTACGGTTGCGATCCAGTCGAGCCCATAGAACATCGCGAAGATCGAGAGCCCATAGAACGAGAAATCGCTGAAGGGGAGGAAGATCAGCGAGAGCCCGCGCAGGCCGTAATACCAGAACAGCAAATAGCGGTTGTCGTAGCGGTCCGACAGCCAGCCCGACATGATGGTGCCGAAGAAGTCGAAGATGCCCATCGCGGCCAGCAAGCCCGCGGCCTGCACCTGCGGGATGCCGAAATCGAGGCACATCGGAATCAGATGCACCTGCACCAGGCCATTGGTGGATGCACCGCAGACGAAGAACGTCGCAAACAGGACCCAGAACGCGCTGCTCTTCGAGGCGTCGCGCAGCGTGCCGAGTGCAACGCCCGTGATCGAGCCATGGCTGACGGGCGGCGCGGGCAGGGGTGTGGTGCCTTTGTCGCCAAACGGGCGCAGGCCCACATCGCTCGGTCGGTCGCGCATCACGAGCAGGACCGCGAGGGCGGAAACACCGAGCGCGATGCAAACAAAACCGAGCGCAAGCCGCCAGCCGAAGCGTTCGGTGAGGCTCGCCAGCAGCGGCAGGAACACGAGCTGACCGGTGGCGACGCTCGCGGTCATGATGCCGACGACGAGGCCGCGCCGCGCCGCGAACCAGCGCGTCGCGATGGTGGCGCCCAGCACCAGCGCGGTCATGCCGGTGCCGATCCCGATCACGACGCCCCACAGCGCGACGAGCTGCCAGACCTCTGTCATGCCGAGCGAGAGCACCAGCGCCGAGACCACGATGAGCTGTGCGGTCAGGGTGACGTTGCGCAGGCCGTAGCGGTTGAGCAGGGCAGCCGCGAACGGCGCCATCAGCCCGAACAGGATGAAGCGGATCGACAGCGCGGAGGAGATCTCCGCCGTGCTCCAGCCGAACTCCTTCTGAAGCGGAACGATGAACACGCCGGGCGCGCCGACCGTTCCGGCGCTGATCAGCGCGGTGAGGAAGGTCACGCCGACCATCACCCAGCCGTAGTGGATATTGCGGCGGCCGAGCGTTGCCGCGAGCCAGTTCGAGATCATTGGGCCTCAATCTTGATGGGCAGGATTTGAAACACCTGCGCGAGTTTGCAGAATGGCACGGGACGCGTCCGTCTGAAATGACGGAGTTCCCTCATTTCCGGACTTTTACGTCAGTGCGTCAGGCGCTCCACCGCGATCGCGGTGGCTTCGCCGCCGCCGATGCAGAGCGCCGCCACGCCGCGCCTGAGGTTTCGCGCCTCGAGCGCATGCAGCAGCGTCACGATCAGCCGTGCGCCGGTGGCGCCGATGGGATGGCCGAGCGCGCAGGCGCCGCCGTTGATGTTGAGCTTGTCGCGGGGAATGCCGAGATCGCGCTGGGCCGCCATCGCCACCACGGCGAAGGCTTCGTTGATCTCGAACAGATCGACATCGCCGGCGCTCCAACCGATCTTGTCGAGCAGCTTGCGGATCGCCGGGATCGGCGCCGTGGTGAACCATTGCGGCTCCTGGCTGTGGGTGGCGTGGCCCTTGATCTCTGCGAGAGCCGGCAGGCCGCTGCGATCGGCGAGCGAGCGCTTCGTCAGCACCAGCGCGGCGGCGCCGTCGGCGTTGGCGGAGGAGGCCGCCGGCGTGATGGTGCCGTTGGCGCGGAACGCCGGCTTCAGCCCGGGGATCTTTGCGGGATCGACCTTGAGCGGATGCTCGTCATTGGCAACGATGCGGGGACCTGCCTTCTCGCTCAGCGTGATCGGCGCAATCTCGGCCTTGAACGCGCCGCCCTCGACCGCCTTGCGCGCGCGGCCCAATGTTTCCATCGCATAGGCGTCCTGGTCCTTGCGGGTGAACTGATAGGCTTCGGCGGTAGCCTCGCCGAAATCGCCCATGGAGCGGCCGGTCTCGTAGGCGTCTTCGAGGCCGTCCATCATCATGTGGTCGATGATGCGGTCGTGGCCGGCGCGGTAGCCACCGCGCGCCTTGGCGAGCAGATACGGCGCATTGCTCATGCTTTCCATGCCGCCGGAGACGACGATCTCGGCCGAGCCGGCGCGGATGATGTCGTGCGCCAGCATGGTCGCCTTCATGCCGGAGCCGCAGACCTTGTTCACGGTGGTCGCGCCGGTGGCGTCGGGCAAGCCGGCGGCACGCGCGGCCTGGCGCGCCGGGGCCTGGCCCTGACCCGCGGGAAGGACGCAGCCCATGAAGACCTCGTCGACCTTCTCCGGCGCAAGCTTGGCACGCTCGAGTGCCGCGCCGATCACGTGCGATCCGAGCTTGTGCGCGGGGAGCGGCGACAGCTCGCCCATGAAGCGGCCGAGCGGGCTACGGACGGCGGAGACGATGACGACGGGATCGGCGGCTTCGGCCATGGAGGAGACTCCCTAAAATGTCACATATGTAAGATTATGATCATCATATGATGCGGCGCAAAAAATGCAACTGCGTCGGGCATGAGAAAATCTTGTGGTTCGCATGAGATTTGGTCGTGCGAACGGAAGAGGTTGTCCCATAACCTGCTGTCATCGCCCGCGCAGGCGGGCGATCCAGTACGCCGAGGCGGTTGTGATTGAACCGATGGCGCTCGGAGTACTGGATGCCCCGCCTTCGCGGGGCATGACACCGTTGCTGATGGCTCTACCGCTTCCGATTCACAAACGCGCCCATTAGCCGCGTCGGCTCGTCCGTCAGGAACGACTCGCCGAAGACTTTGACGCTCAAATTCACCGACTCCGTCAGCGGCAGCTCCTCCCATTGCCGCAGTAGCGCTTTCTGCGAGCGCAGCGCCTCGGGGCCGCATTCGAGGAGGGCCTTCACGAGATGCTCGACCTCGGCATCGAGCCCGCCCTCCGGCGCGACCTTGTCGACCAGTCCCCACGCCAGAGCCGTCGCCGCGTCGATGTTCTCAGCGGTCATCACCAGCCAGCGCGCGCGGGCCCACCCGATCAGGCGCGGCAGCAGCGCGGCATGGATCACCGAGGGAATGCCGACCCGCACCTCCGGCATACCGAAATGCGCGTCATGGGCGGCGATGCGGAAATCGCAGGCGGCCGCGACTTCGAGCCCGCCGCCGAGGCACCAGCCGGGCATGCGCGCGATCATCGGGGCCGGGAAGGCGCGCACGGCCTCGCAGAGGTCGCGCAGGCGGCTGATGAAAGCCTCGGCGGAATTCTGGTCGAGCCTGGCCATCTCCTTGATGTCGGCGCCGCCGATCATGCTCTTCTCGCTCTGGCCGCGCAGCACCACAACCCGGATGCTGCGGTCGGACGAGAGCTGCTGCAAGCCTTCGCGCACCGCATCGGTGATGGGCGAGCCCAAAATGTTCAGCGAGCCGGCGTTGCAGATCGCGACATGAACGACGCCGCGCGCATCGCGCGTCACGCCGCAGTGGTGGTTGAGCATTTCCATGAGGGGATCTCTGAGTTCGTGGACGCGCGAATACGCCGGTCGGATCACACTTCCGGGCCGAAACGCATTGCTTGTCAAGCGGGCGGGGAGGGAGTTGCCAGCGCGAAGTCCGCGGCATAATATGATGTAAATCATACAAAGAGGCCGCAATGACCAACATCGATCAACTCGACCTGTTTTCGCCCGCGCAGCGGCGCGAGCGGGTGGTGGAGTGGCAGGTGCCTGCGCCGGTTGCGAAAGTGGCGATGGGCCTGTCAGGCATGGATGCGATGCTGGGCATCCGCGACGGAAGGCTGCCGCCGCCACCCTTTGCCAAGCTGATCGGCTTCGTCATGGCCGTGGTCGAGCCGGGCCGGATCGTCATGGAACTCGAACCGCGCGAGGATCTCGAGAATACCATCGGCCTCCTGCACGGAGCCACAGCCGCCGCGCTGATCGACACCGCCATGGGGTGTGCGATCTCGACCCGGCTGGAGCCCGGGCAGGGCTCCGTCACCCTCGATCTGAAAATGACCTTCCTGCGTCCGCTCTCGGTCCGGTCCGGGCTGATCTCCGCCGAAGGCAAGGTGATCAAGCTGGGACGCCAGACCAGCTACACCGAGGGCTTCGTCCGCGACGGTAAGGGGGCGCTTGCTGTGCACGCAACGGCGACCTTTTCCATGATCGGCAACAATTTTACCGGGAATTAATGCGCCGTCCGGCCGATATCCGTGTTATTAGATGACCTCCGACATTCAATGAGATCCGCATGCGCTATTCCCGGGAACACAAGCAGGAAACCCACGACCGCATCGTGAAGAAGGCTTCCGTGCGGCTGCGCGAAAAGGGTGCCCACGGCATCGGTGTCGCCGACCTCATGAAGGAAGCGGGCCTGACCCATGGCGGCTTCTATGCCCATTTCGATTCCCGCGAGGCGCTGGTGATCGAGGCGTTCGACTACGCCATGGATCGCTCGATGGAGCACTGGCGCAAGCAGTCCGATCAGGTCGCGCCGGAGAAGCAGCTCAATCAGATCGTCGAGACCTATCTCTCCACGGTGCACCGCGACAACCCCGGTCACGGCTGCTCGATCCCCGCGCTCGGCGCCGAGATCGCCCGGGAGAGCCCGAAGACGCGAAAGGCCTTTGCCGGCAAGCTCGACGAAATGATCGAGATGATCACGGACTTCATCCCGAATCTGCCGCGCAAGGCTGCGCGCAAGCAGGCGATCGCGACCCTGGCGACCATGGCCGGCACCATGTTGCTGGCGCGCATCGCCGGGTCGAGCGAGCTGTCGGACGAGGTGCTGAAGACTGGCAAGGACAGTGCGCTGGACGGCGCGCGGCGTGAGCCGAAGGCTGCGGTTGCGAAGAAGCCGAAGCAGAGTTAGGCCGAGGTGCCGTTGAATGTGTAGGGTGGGTTAGCCGAAGGCGTAACCCACCCTACGAAGTCCGCCCGGCAAACAACGTCCGCTCGCGCTCCACAATCTCGGAAATATAATCCGCCACCGCGCGGATCCGCGCCAGGTCCTTGCTGTCGGCGTGCATCAGCATCCAAAAGGTGCGGGTGATCGAGACCTCTTCCGCCAGCACCGCAATCAGCTTTGGATAGTCGGCCGCCATGAAGTGCGGCAGCACCGCAATACCGAAACCGGCGAGCGTGGCGTTGAGTTGCGCGATCAGATTGGCGCTACGCAAGCGTGCGGAGATCTTGGTCGACACCTGCGGCAGATAGTCCAGCTCGGGCGTGAACAACAGCTCTTCGATATAGCCGACGAAGCGATGCTGCGGCAGGACCTCGCGCGAGGTGATTTTCGGGAAGCGGTCGAGATAGGCGGGCGCGGCATAGAGTCCGAGCCTGTAGTCGAGCAGCTTGCGGCCGACGATGCGGCCTTCCTTCGGCATGGTCAGGCTGATGGCGATATCGGCCTCGCGCTTGGAGAGGCTGAACAGCCGCGCGGTGGCCACAAGTTGCAAATCGAGATCGGGATACCGGTCGGCGAACTGAGCGAGCCGCGGCGCCAGGAAGGCGGTCCCGAAGCCGTCGGGGGCGCCGATCCGCACCGTGCCGGTCAGCCGCGCCACCGAGCCACCGACCTGCTCCTGGTTGGCGACGATGGTCGATTCCATGGCTTCCGCGCTGTCGGCGACGCGCTGGCCCGCCTCTGTCAGCAGGTAACCGGTCTTGCGCCGGTCAAACAGCTTGGCCGAGAGGTGCTTTTCTAGCCGGTCCACGCGGCGGATCACGGTAGCATGGTCCACGCCGAGCTGCTTTGCCGCAGCCGAAACCGAGCCGCCCCGCACGATGGCCAGCACGAAGCGGAAGTCATCCCAGTCGATAGCGCCTTGATCCAGCATTTTCGCACATCTATGGTGCATTATCTCAGACTTGAATCCTATAAAATGCAGGTCGATAGGATTTGTCAAAGCGTTCAAGCTCGCCTTAAGGAGACGATTCCATGCGTTCAGTCGGACATTTCATTGGTGGCAAGGAGGTCAAGGGCACCTCGGGCCGCACCGCCGACGTTTTCGAGCCGATGACCGGTGACGTCCAGGCCAAGGTGGCGCTGGCGTCCAAGGCCGAGGTCCGCGCCGCCGTGGAAAACGCCCGCGCTGCTCAGCCGGAATGGGCTGCGACCAACCCGCAGCGCCGCGCCCGCGTCATGATGAAGTTCGTTGAGCTGGTGCAGCGCGACTACGACAAGCTCGCCGAACTGCTCGCCCGCGAGCATGGCAAGACCGTTCCTGACGCCAAGGGCGACATCCAGCGTGGCCTCGAAGTCGCGGAATTCTCCTGCGGTATCCCGCATCTGATGAAGGGCGAATACACCGAAGGCGCCGGCCCCGGCATCGACATCTACTCGATGCGCCAGGCGCTCGGTGTCGTTGCCGGCATCACGCCGTTCAATTTCCCGGCGATGATCCCGATGTGGAAGTTCGCGCCTGCGATCGCCTGCGGCAACGCCTTCATCCTGAAGCCGTCGGAGCGCGATCCCGGCGTGCCGATGATGCTTGCCGAGCTGATGATCGAGGCGGGCCTGCCGGCCGGCATCCTCAATGTCGTCAACGGCGACAAGGAAGCGGTCGACGCCATCCTCGACGATCCCGATATCAAGGCCGTCGGCTTCGTCGGCTCCACGCCGATCGCGCAATACATCTACGAACGCGCCGCCCAGACCGGGAAGCGCTGCCAGTGTTTTGGCGGGGCCAAGAACCACGCCATCATCATGCCCGACGCCGACATGGACCAGGCGGTCGACGCACTGATCGGCGCCGGTTACGGTTCGGCCGGCGAACGCTGCATGGCCGTGTCCGTCGCGGTCCCGGTCGGCAAGTCCACTGCCGACCGCTTGATGGAAAAGCTGGTCCCGCGCGTCGAGTCGCTCAAGATCGGCACCTCGATCGATCCGTCGGCCGATTACGGTCCGTTGGTGACGCGCGAGGCGGTCGAGAAGGTGAAGGGCTATATCGACATCGGCATCAAGGAAGGCGCGACGCTCGCCGTCGACGGTCGGGGCTTCAAGATGCAGGGCTACGAGAATGGCTTCTATCTCGGCGGTTCGCTGTTCGACAAGGTCACCAAGGACATGCGAATCTACAAGGAAGAGATTTTTGGCCCCGTGCTCTCGGTCGTGCGCGCGCATGACTACAAGGAAGCGCTGGCGCTGCCGTCGGAGCATGACTACGGCAACGGCGTTGCGATCTTCACCCGCGACGGCGATGCCGCGCGCGACTTCGCGGCCAAGGTCAATGTCGGCATGGTCGGCATCAACGTGCCGATCCCGGTGCCGATCGCCTATTACACCTTCGGCGGCTGGAAGAAGTCCGGCTTCGGCGATCTCAACCAGCACGGTCCGGATTCGGTCCGCTTCTACACCAAGACCAAGACGGTGACCTCGCGCTGGCCGTCCGGTGTCAAGGAAGGCGCGGAGTTCTCGATCCCGCTGATGAAGTAAGGCTGTAGCCCAGCCCGTCATTGCGAGCGTAGCGAAGCAATCCAGACTTTCTCCTCGGACACATTGGATTGCTTCGTCGCTTCGCTCCTCGCAATGACGAGAACAGTGAGCAGCCCATCATGCAGTTCGCTCTGAACGAGGATCAGATCGCGGTTCGCGACATGGCGTTGGCGTTTGCGGCGGAAAAGATCGCGCCGTTCGCGCTGCGCTGGGACGAGGAGAAGCATTTTCCCGTCGAAGTGATGCGCGAGGCAGCAGCGCTTGGCATGGGCGGCATCTATATCCGCGACGATGTCGGCGGCTCCGCGATGTCGCGGTTCGAGGCGGCGCTGATCTTCGAGGCGCTGGCGACGGGCTGTCCGACCACCTCGGCCTTCATCTCCATCCATAACATGGCGTCCTGGATGATCGATGCCTACGGCAGCGACACCCAGCGCCACACATGGTTGCCCAAGCTCTGCACCATGGAGCTGATCGCGAGCTACTGCCTGACCGAGCCGGGCGCCGGCTCGGACGCGGCAGCGCTGCGCACCCGCGCCGTGCGCGACGGCGATCATTACGTCCTCAACGGCCAGAAACAGTTCATCTCCGGCGCTGGCGGCACCGATCTGCTGGTCGCGATGGTGCGCACCGGCGGCGATGGCCCCGGCGGCATCTCGACGCTGGTGATCGACGGCAAGACGCCGGGCGTCTCGTTCGGCGCCAACGAGCGCAAGATGGGCTGGAACGCGCAGCCGACCCGCGCCGTGATCTTCGAGAACGCCCGCGTGCCGGTCGCCAATCGCTTGAGCGAGGAGGGTGTCGGCTTCAAGATCGCGATGGCCGGCCTCGACGGCGGCCGTCTGAACATCACGGCCTGCTCGCTCGGCGGCGCGCAGACCGCGCTGGACAAGGCGCGCGCCTACATGAAAGAGCGCAAAGCGTTCGGCAAGCGTCTCGACGAATTCCAGGCGCTGCAATTCAAGCTCGCCGACATGGCGATCGAACTCGAGGCCGCACGCACGTTCCTGTGGCGTGCCGCCGCCGCGCTGGATCGCAAGGACCCCGACGCCACCATGTTCTGCGCGATGGCCAAACGCTTCGGCACCGATGTCGGCTTTGAGGTCGCCAACCAGGCGCTCCAGCTTCATGGCGGATACGGCTATCTCAGCGAATACGGCATCGAGAAGATCGTGCGCGATTTGCGCGTGCACCAGATTCTCGAAGGCACCAATGAAATCATGCGGCTGATCGTGGCGCGCAAATTGATCGAGGGCGCACGATGAGTGGAGTGGAGGAGGGCGATCTGGTCGCACGGGTCGAGGGCTCGGCCGGCATTGTCAGGCTCAACCGTCCGAAGGCGATCAACGCCGTGACGCTGGAGATGTTTCGCGACATCGACAAGGCGCTCGACCGTTTTGAGGCCGATCCCGCCGTTGCCGTGATCGTGCTGGAAGGTGCCGGCGAGCGCGGCCTGTGTGCCGGCGGCGACATTCGCGCGCTCTGGGAGAGCTCGAAGGTCGACGGCGATCTCGGCAAGATTCTGTGGCGAGAAGAGTACATCCTCAACGCCCGGATCAAGAAATTCCCGAAACCCTATGTCGCCTTCATGGACGGCATTGTGATGGGCGGCGGCGTCGGACTCTCGGCGCATGCGAGCCATCGCATCGTCACCGACCGCACCAGGCTTGCGATGCCCGAGGTCGGGCTCGGTTTCTTTCCCGACGTCGGCGGCACCTGGCTGTTGTCACGCTCGCCGGGCGAGATCGGCACTTATTTTGGCCTGACCGGCCAGACCATGAACGGCCCCGATGCGATCCACGCCAGGTTTGCCGATGCGGAGGTACCGGCGGCCAAATGGCCCGAGTTGCGCGACGCGCTGACCAAGGTTCGCCAGGGCGTCACCGCGGCCGATGTCAGCAAGCTCATCAACGGTTTTGCGACGGGGGAGACCGCGGGGCCGGTCGCCGCAAAGGAGCCGGCGATCGACGCACTGTTCGGCTTCGACCGCATGGAAGACATTTTTGCCGCGCTGAAGCGCGACGGTTCCGAGTTCGCGCTGGCGACATTGAAGAGGCTCAACGAAAAATCGCCGCGCGGCATGGTGGTGACGCTCAAGCTGCTGCGGCTCGGGCGCACCGCGTCGAGCCTGGAAGAATGCCTGGTGCGCGAATATCGCGCTGCGCTGGAAGTTTTCCGCAGCGACGACTTTCGCGAAGGCGTGCGCGCCGCCGTGATCGACAAGGATCGCAATCCGACCTGGTCGCCGCCCCGCATCGAGGATGTCACTCCGGACCTGCTTGCGCCGTATCTCGCCGAGATTGGCGCCGACGAATTGAAGTTCAACTAACCAACGAAACGTTCAGCGGAGGAAACCAAGATGGCCACGATCGCATTCATCGGTCTCGGCAACATGGGCGGGCCCATGGCCGCCAATCTGGTCAAGGCCGGCCACAAGGTCGTCGCTTTCGACCTCGCCGAGGCCTCCCGGAACCAGGCCAAGGCCGACGGTGCCGGCATCGCCGACAGCGCGGCGGGCGCCGTGAGGGGCGCCGATGTGGTCGTCACCATGCTGCCGGCCGGCAAGCATGTGCTCGGCGTGTGGGGCGAGGTCGTGCCCGCCATGACCAAGGGCACGCTGATCATCGACTCCTCCACTATTGACGTCGAGAGCGCGCGCCAGGCGCATGCGCTGGCGGCCAAGTACGGGGTGCTTTCGGTCGACGCGCCGGTCTCCGGCGGCACCGGGGGCGCCAAGGGTGCGACGCTCACCTTCATGTGCGGCGGCGAGGACAACGCGTTTGCAGCGGCAAAGCCCGTGCTGGAGAACATGGGCAAGAAGATCGTGCATTGCGGCGGGGCCGGCGCAGGCCAGGCGGCAAAAATCTGCAACAACATGATCCTTGGCATTTCCATGATCGCCGTGAGCGAGGCGTTCGCGCTGGCCGAGAAGCTCGGGCTCTCGCACCAGGCGCTGTTCGATGTGGCCTCGACCTCGTCGGGCCAGTGCTGGTCGCTGACGACCTATTGCCCGGTGCCCGGTCCAGTGCCGACCTCGCCCGCCAACAACGGCTACAAGCCGGGCTTTGCCTCGGCGCTGATGGTGAAGGATCTGACGCTGGCGCAGGACGCGGCGAAGGCCGCGGGCGCCGCAACCCCGCTCGGCAAGCATGCGCAGGAGATCTATCAGTCATTCGACGCAGCCGGCCACGGCAGGGTGGATTTTTCCGGAATTATCGAGCACGTTAGGAGTCTAGCCGGGAAAGCTTGATGACGACATTTCAGGAAGCGCGCGCGCTTCTGCTTCACAACCGCACGGACTATGAGACAGCGGTCAAGGACTTCCGCTGGCCTGATCCGGTCCCCTTCAACTGGGCACTCGACTGGTTCGACGCCGAGCTGGCGGCGAATGCGGACAGCAAGGATCGTCCTGCGCTTTGGATCGTCGATGCCGCGCAGGACCGGCAGACCAAGCTCTCGTTCGGGGCGTTGTCACGCCGCTCCAACCAGGTCGCGAATTTCCTCCGAGCACAGGGCTTGAAGCGCGGCGATCATCTCCTGCTGCTGCTCGGCAATGTCGTTCCGCTGTGGGAGACGATGCTGGCCGCGATCAAGCTCGGCGTCGTCGTGATTCCCGCAACGACGCTGCTCACCGCCGACGAGCTCCGCGACCGGCTCGATCGCGGCAAGGCGAAGGCGGTGGTGGCAGCGCAGGACCAGGTTGCGAAGTTTGCCAGTCTTGGCGCCGAGAATATCGTCCGCATCGTCGTAGGCGAGGCCTCCGATGGCTGGCTTTCCTATGATGACGCGGCAGAGGCGTCGGAGAGCTTTGCAGCGGACGGTCCGACCAACGCTGACGACCCGATGCTGCTCTATTTCACCTCGGGCACCACCGCAAAGCCAAAACTGGTTCGGCACAGCCAGCGCAGTTATCCCGTCGGCCATCTCTCGACCATGTATTGGATCGGGTTGAAGCCCGGCGACGTCCATCTCAACATCTCCTCACCCGGCTGGGCCAAGCATGCCTGGAGCTGCTTCTTCGCGCCGTGGAACGCGGGCGCAACCGTCTTTGTGGCCAATCAGCCGCGCTTCGACGCCAAGGGGCTGCTTGCCACCATCGGCCGCTGCGGCGTCACTACGCTGTGCGCGCCGCCGACGGTGTGGCGGCTGTTCATCCAGGAGAACTTGGCGTCGTTCAAGGTGGCCTTGCGCGAGGTCTGCGGCGCCGGCGAGCCGCTCAATCCTGAGGTGATCGACCAGGTGCAGGCCGCCTGGGGCCTCACCATTCGCGACGGTTACGGCCAGACTGAAACGACGGCGCTCGCCGGCAACTCGCCGGGGCAAAAGATCAAGATCGGCTCGATGGGCCGGCCGCTGCCGGGCTATCGCGTGCAGGTCAGCGACGCCGATGGTCATCCGGCCAAGGAGGGCGAGGTGGCTCTGGTGCTCGGCGAAAACCGTCCCGCCGGCCTGATGCAGGGCTATCAGGGCGACAACGGCGGGCTGTCCGGCGCCGAAGGCGAGCTCTATCGCAGCGGCGACGTCGTGTTCGAGGACGATGACGGCTATCTCACTTTCGTCGGCCGGTCCGACGACGTGTTCAAATCCTCCGACTATCGCATCAGCCCGTTCGAACTTGAGAGCGTGTTGCTCGAGCACGAGCTCGTCGCGGAAGCCGCAGTCGTGCCGAGCCCGGATCCGATCCGGCTCGCGATTCCCAAGGCCTTTGTGCTGCTGACATCCGGCGCGGAGCGCTCGCCGGAAACCGCGCTCTCCATCTTCAAGCATCTGCACACGCGCCTGGCGCCGTTCAAGCGCATCCGCCGCCTCGAGATCGTCACGGAGCTGCCGAAGACGATCTCGGGTAAGATCCGCCGCGTCCAGCTCAGACGTCTCGAGCGTGACGACGATCGCAACGATCCCCTGCGCGGCCGGGAATTCCGCGAAGAGGATTTTCCGGAGCTGCCGAAAACACGGAGTGAGACCTAAGTGAACGAAGTCTGGAAGAAGCCGCCGATTACGCTTCAGGCCTACCAAGCCATGGTCGGCAAGGAGATCGGCGTGTCGTCATGGCACCTGGTCGATCAGCCACGCATCGACACCTATGCCGACGTGATCGAGGATCATCAGTTCATTCACGTCGACCCGGAGCGTGCGAAGAAGGAGACGGCGTTCGGCACCACCATTGCGCACGGTTTCCTGACGATGTCGCTGCTGTCGATCATGTCCTACGAGGTGATGCCCGTCATCGCGGGCACCACGATGGGCGTCAACTACGGTTTCGACAAGCTGCGTTTCATCTCGCCGGTGCGTTCAGGAAAACGCGTTCGCGGCCGTTTCGTGTTGGCGGAAGCCAAGCTGCGCAAGCCGAATGAATTGCAGTCGCGCACCAACGTCACCGTGGAGATCGAAGACGAGGACAAGCCCGCGCTGGTCGCGGAGTGGCTGGGATTGATCTATTTCGCCTGACGCCGCCTGACGCCGCCTGTCGTTGCCAGGCTTGACCCGGCAAGCCATGGCTGCTCAAAAGCTGTTCAAATCGCTCGCGAAGCCTTCTCACCCTCTCCCCCTGCGGGAGAGGGTGGCTTCGCGGAACGCGAAGCCGGGTGAGGGGTATCCCTCCACGAGCTCCGCTGTCGATGGAGACCCCTCATCCGGCGCCGTAGCCAACGCTACGCGTTGGCGTTTTAACTGGGAACGGCGGCCGTTGGCCGCCTATGCCACCTTCTCCCACGAGGGGAGAAGGAAGAAGAAGCAGGAACTGCACTCATGGCAATCAGGTTCGACGGACGCGTCGCCATCGTCACCGGCGCGGGCAATGGTCTCGGCAAGGCGCATGCGCTGGGATTGGCGAGCCGCGGCGCCAAAGTCGTGGTCAACGATTTCGGCGGCGCGCGCGATGGCAGCGGCGGCTCGCTGTCGCCGGCGGAAGCCGTGGTCGAGGAGATCCGTAAAGCGGGCGGCATCGCCATGGCCGACGGCGCCGACGTCTCCAATTTCGAGCAGGTCACCGCGATGGTTGAGCGCGCCACCAAGGAGTGGGGCAGCGTCGACCTCTTGTGTGCCAATGCCGGCATTTTGCGCGACAAGTCGTTCGGCAAGATGGAAGCGGCCGATTTCCAGAAGGTGCTCGACGTGCACCTCGTCGGCACCTTTTATTGCTGCAAGGCGGCCTGGGCCGGCATGCGCGATCGCAACTATGGCCGCATCGTCCTGACGACGTCGTCCTCCGGCCTCTACGGCAATTTCGGCCAGGCCAATTACGGTGCGGCCAAGTCCGGCATGGTCGGCCTGATGAACGTGCTGGCGGAAGAGGGCCGCAAGACCGACATCCGTGTCAACATCATCTCGCCGACGGCGGCAACCCGCATGACGGAAGAGCTGCTGCCGCCGCAGGCGCTGCAGTTGATGAAGCCGAACGCGATCACGCCCGCGGTCGAGTACATGCTGAGCGAGGACGCGCCGACCCGCACCATCATGGGCGCCGGCGCCGGCTCGTTCGCGGTAATCAAGATCGTCGAGAGCGAAGGCATCAACCTGCCGGAATCCGAGTGGACCCCGGACGCGGTCGCGGCGCATTTCGCCGAGATCAGCGACATGTCGAAGGCGAAGGCGCTGCAGGGGGCTTTCGAGCAGACGCAGAAATATGTGGCGCAAGCCGCTGCGCGTGCCGGGGTAAAACTCTGACAGCCGTGGCCGTCATCGGCGCCGGCCCTGCCGGGCTGATAGCGGCCGAAGTGCTCGTGCAGGGTGGTGCTCGCGTCACCGTCTACGATTCGATGCCGTCCGCTGGCCGGAAATTCCTGATGGCCGGCCGCGGCGGGCTCAATCTCACCCACAGCGAACCGCTGCCGCAGTTCATCACGCGCTACCGCGAGGCGGCGCAGAGGTTGCAGGCTGCGATCGACGCGTTTCCGCCGGACGCGCTGCGCGCGTGGAGCGAGGCGCTGGGCGAGCCGACTTTTGTCGGCTCCAGCGGGCGTGTGTTTCCGAAAGCGTTCAAGGCGTCGCCCTTGCTGCGCGCCTGGCTGCGACGCCTCGATGCGGCCGGCGTCCGCTTTGCCTTTCGCCAGCGCTGGATGGGGTGGGATAGAGACGGACAACTGGTCTTTGACACACCCGGCGGCGGCGCCGCCATCGCCGCGGATGCCACGGTGCTGGCACTCGGCGGCGCAAGCTGGCCGCGACTAGGCTCCGATGGCGGCTGGACGACGATCCTCGCCGACAAAGGCGTTGCGATCTCGCCGCTGCGGCCGGCGAACTGCGGCTTCACCGTCGCCTGGTCCGAAATCTTCAGCACGCGCTTCGAAGGCCAACCGCTCAAGGCCATCGCGCTGTCCTTCGGCCCACAGCGCGCGCGCGGCGAGGCCATGATCACAACCGGCGGGATCGAAGGCGGGGCGATCTATGCGTTGTCGGCCGAACTGCGCGAGGCGATTGCGGCGAACGGCGAAGCGGTCCTGCACGTCGCGTTGCGGCCGGATGTCCATCATGGCGAACTCGTCCAGCGCCTATCCGCCGCGCGCGGCAAGCAATCGTTCTCCAATTTCCTGCGCAAGGCTGCACAGCTGTCTCCGGTCGCGGTCGGGCTGTTGCAGGAAGCTGCCATCAGTGCCGGCCAGTCGTTGTCGGCGATGTCGGCTGAGCGATTGGTGGAGCTCATCAACGCCGTGCCGGTCAAGCTCACGGGCGTCGCGCCAATCGCGCGCGCGATCTCCAGCGCCGGCGGGATTTCCTTCGATGAACTCGACTCGGAATTCATGATCCGCAAGCTGCCGGGCGTGTTCGCGGCCGGAGAGATGCTGGACTGGGAGGCGCCGACGGGTGGCTATTTGCTCCAGGCCTCGTTCGCGACGGGGGCTGCGGCGGGTAGGGGTGTGTTGCGACGGCTCGCCCAATTGTCGCCCTGACCATCCCGTCATGACGTTCGGGTCCGGGTTGCGAGATCCGTGAGGAGGCCGAGCACGCCGAAGCTTGCCGCCACTGCGCAGACCATCGTCCAGCCGCCAAAACTCCAGGCCAGCGATGCCGCCGCCGCGCCGACGCCACCGCCAATGAAGAACAGCGCGACGAACAGGCCGTTCATGCGACCGCGGGCCTCGGGGCGCAACAGGTTGATGGCGCGACGGCCCAACGTCTGGTCGGTGGTGATGCCGACGTCGAGCAGGATCGTGCCGAGGCTCAGGACCAGCAGACCGGTGATCTGGGATTCAAGCACGCTCGCCCAGGCACAGAGCGCAAGCGACCCGATGATGAGCAGATGGGCGGCAAAGAACATCGGCCGCGCCCGGCCCCTGTCGCCCCAGCGGCCGGCCATCGGTGTCGCCGCGGCGCCCGCCACGCCGATCAGTGCGAAGGCGGCAACTCCCTTGGCGTCGAGGTCGAACGGCGCCTCCGGCAGCCGCAGCGCGACCGCCGACCAGAACGCCGTGAAGGAAGCCATGACCAGCGATGCGGTCCAGGCCCGCACGCGGAGCACGGGCTCTTCGCGGAGCAGTCTTGGAAAGGACAGGAGCAAGTCGGCGTAGCTCGCGCGTCCCGTCGGTTGAAGGGTTGGAAGGTAGCGGGCGAGCGCGCAGGCAAGCAGGGTCATCAGAATGGCCGAGACGACATAGTAGGCGCGCCAGCTCCAGAGATCGGCGATCAGGCTCGCCGCAGGTCGCGACAACAGGATGCCGATCATCAATCCGCCCATCACCTCGCCGATGGCCTGGCCGCGGCGATCCGGCGCCACCATCGATGCGACAAGCGGAACCATCATCTGGATCGCCGCGCAGCAGGCGCCGAGGATGAAGGTGGCGAGCAGCAGGAGCGCGGGCGTCGGCGCGAGCGCCGTCGCCACGGCGGCGAGGATCGCGCAGCCGAGCGTGCGGAGGATGACAAGCCGGTTCTCGACCAGATCGAGCAGAGGCACGAGCAGCAGCAGGCCGAGTGCATAGCCGAGCAACGTCAGCGTGCTGATCAGGCCCGCCTGCCACGCGGGCATGGACATTGACCGGCCGATCAGGCCGAGCAGGATCTGCGGCGCGAACAGATTGGTGACGACGACACCGGCGGTGATTGCGCCGAGCCAGATCAGGGGCCGCTCGGCGAGTTGGTTTCGGGAGGCAGGCCTGGTGGCTTCGGAGGTAGTCATGGGACCTCGCAGCTGTGGCGCGAGACCCTTTAAGCGGAGTGGTCAATATGCTACAATTCAAATAAGCCGATAAAGAATATGCGGGTTTGTTATGAATACCCATGACCTCGTCGCTTTCGTCGCCGTCGTCGAGACCGGATCGATTGTCGCAGCTTCGGCGCGTCTCAATCTCACCCAGCCTGGCGTGACCCGACGTATCCAGAATCTCGAGGAGATGCTGGGGGCGCAGCTTCTGGATCGGCTCTCGAAGCCCCTGAAGCCGACGGCGGCGGGCCATGAAGCCTACGAGCAGGGCAGGCGCCTGCTCAGGATGCTGGACGACCTCAAGTCGGGCGTGGCCAACGACGGAATGGTTCGCGGCGAGTTCAGGCTCGGTCTGACGCCGTTTCTCTCGGAGGCGGGCCTGACCGCACCACTCGATGCGGTGCGCGCCGAATTTCCCGCGCTGGCGGTGCGGGTGGTCTCCGGTTGGTCGCCGAACCAGCTCGAGCGTGTCTGCCGCAACGAGCTCGATGCGGCCGCGATTTGTCTCCCCGACGGTGCAGTGCCGCCCGCCGATCTCGCGGCCGACGATCTCGGCGCGCAGCCCGTCGTCTTCGTCGTCGCACGAGAGATGAAGATCCCGCGCACCGTCGACCTGGAACGGCTGTCCCAACTGTCGTGGGTAATCAACCAGGATGGCTGTGGATTTCGCGATACGCTGAAGCGAAAATTCGATGCCTCGCATCTGCCGTTCAACATCGCGGTCGAGGCGCTGGATAGTGAGCTTCGCCTGTCGCTGGTGTCGCGTGGTCTCGGCGTCGGGCTGGTCACCCCGATCGCCCTGAAACGCAGCGCATTTCGCGACAAGCTCAAGCCGGTCGCTGCGCGCGACTTCAAACCCGCGGTGCGCGCATGGGTGGTGCATCGCGCCCCCGCCGGTCGGCTGGAGCGGCCGATCAAACTCTTCCGCGATGGATTGGTCCGGGAACTCCAGGCACTGATCGGGGGCTAGCTACCTCAGCTTCCCCCGTGCCGCCACCGGCAGCGTGCCGATGATCTCCTCGCCGCGCACCATCACCACTTCGTCCATCATGTTGACGACGACGCAGACATGATTTGGCACGACCCGCACGATGTCGCCGACATTCGGCCGGGTGTTGCTGCGGGAGAGGTCGAGGAAGCCGTGCTCCTCGGCGAAGCGTGCGATCTTGGCTTCGGGGTGCTCCAGGATGAGGCCGTGGCCGTCGAGGCCGCCGGTGTCCGTCGTCAGAGTCTCCGAGCCGGCGTCGAGGATGCCGCGCTCAGGCGCGGCGCGGCTGACCACGGTCGAATAGATGTGCAGCGCGCAGTCGTCCCAGGTGGCGACGCCGGCCGCGACCTGCATGCGGTCGTTGTAGATGTAGGTGCCGAAGCGATGCTCGGTGCCGCCCTTGAGCTTGCCGAGGTTCTTCAGGTTCGGCGTCCCGCCGGTCGAGACGATTTTTGCATCCAGCCCGTGTGCGCGCACGCCGGCCAGAGCTTCGTCATAGAATTTTTGTGCGTCGGCCCAGCCGGTCTCGGTCGGATACATCATGAAGCCGGCGAATTGCAGTCCCTTGGATGCGGCAATCTCCTGCGCCAGGGCAATCGCCTCGGCGGGCGTCTCGACGCCGGCGCGCTTGCGGCCGGTATCGCATTCGACCACGACCGACAGCGGTCGGCCTGAGGCCGCAGCGGCCTTGGGCAGGCCGGCAACGACGGTCGAATTGTCCGCGGCGACCGTCATGTTGGCCTTCGCCTGCAGCGCCCCTAACCGCGCCATCTTTTCTTCGCCGAGCAAATTGTAGCTGATCAGGATGTCGTCGATCCCGGCATTGACCATGATCTCGGCTTCACCGAGCTTCTGGCAGGTGATGCCCTTCGCGCCGGCCGCGATCTGCATCCTCGCGATCGTGGGGTTCTTGTGCGTCTTGATGTGGGGACGGTTGGCAACTCCGGCGTCGTCGCAGGCCTTCTGGATCCGCGCGATGTTGCGCTCGACCTTGTCCATGTCGATGACGGCGCAGGGCGTGCCGTATTCGCGGGCGATCTTGGCGGCAAGGGTCGTTGTCATGGAAGTCTCTGAGTTGGCGCGCATCCCGTTTGCAAAAGCGGTGCCCACTTTTGCGAAATGCACGCTAGGCCTGTTCAATCTCTTCGCGCCGCACTTCGAGCTCCAGCCATTTGTCCTCGGCCTCGGCCAGTTCCTTTTGCGCCTTCGTCAGAGCGTCGGAGGCCTGATCGAAGCGCTTGCGATCTTTCCGGAACAGATCGGGGTCGTCAAGGAAGCGCTGCTGCTTGGCGATCTCGGCCTGCAGCTTGGCGATGGTCTTGGGCAACGTCTCCAGCGCGTGTTGCTCGTTGAAGGTCAACCGTCGCTTCGCGACGCCGGAAGGCGCGACGGTTCGCTGCTCTCTCGTCTCTTCGACGGCCTTCGCTGTCGCGCGCTTCACGTCAGCGCCGCGCTGGGCGAGCATGTCGGTATAGCCGCCGGCATATTCGAGCCAGCGTCCGTTGCCCTCGGGCACGATCACAGACGTCACCACGCGGTCGAGAAAATCGCGATCGTGGCTGATCAGAATCACGGTGCCCTCGTAGTCGCTGAGCATTTCCTCGAGAACGTCGAGGGTCTCCAGGTCGAGGTCGTTGGTCGGCTCGTCCAGCACCAGGAGGTTCGAGGGCTTCGCCAGGGCGCGCGCCAGCATCAGCCGGCCGCGTTCACCGCCCGACAGCACCTCCAGCGGCGTGCGCATCTGTTCCTGGGCGAACAGGAAGTCCTTCATGTAGCTGACGACGTGCTTCGGCTTGCCGCCGACCATGACATGGTCGCCGCGGCCGCCGGTCAGCGCCTCGGCCAGCGTCGTCTTCGGATCGAGACTTTCCCGATGCTGGTCGAGCGTCGCCATCTCGATGTTGGCACCGAGCCGTATGCTGCCGCTGTCCGGTGCGCTGCCGCCGGTCAGCATCTCGATCAGCGTGGTCTTGCCGGCGCCGTTCGGGCCGACGATGCCGATGCGGTCGCCGCGCTGGACGCGGATCGAGAAGCCGTCGACGATCTTTCGCTCGCCATAGGACCGGCTGATATTCTTGGCCTCGATGACGAGCTTGCCGGATTTGTCGGCTTCGGCAGCCGCGAGGTTGGCGTTGCCCGTCGCGCCGCGATGGGTGCGGCGCTGGTCGCGCAGCGCGTGGAGATTGCCGAGTCGCTTGACGTTGCGCTTGCGGCGGCCCGAGACGCCGTAGCGCAACCAGTGCTCCTCGTTGACGATCTTGCGGTCGAGCTTGTGTTGGTCGCGCTCTTCCTCCGCGAGCACCTCGTCGCGCCAGGCCTCGAAGGCGCTGAAGCCGCGGTCGATCTGCCGGATCTGGCCGCGGTCGAGCCAGGCGGTGCTGCGCGAGAGATTGCCCAGGAAGCGCCGATCGTGGCTGATGATCACCAGCGCGCAGCGGCGGCTCTCCAGTTCGCCCTCCAGCCATTCGATGGTCGGAAGATCCAGATGGTTGGTAGGCTCGTCCAGCAGCAGGATATCGGGCGAGGGCGCCAGCACGCGCGCCAGCGCGGCGCGGCGCGCTTCGCCGCCGGAGACATGCGCCGGATCTTCTTCACCGCTGAGACCGAGCTGCTCGACCAGATTGCGCGCCTGATAATGGTCGTCGCCGGCATTGAGGCCGGCCTCGACATAGGCCAGCGTGGTGGAGAAACCGGAAAAATCCGGCTCCTGCGGCAGGTAGCGGATGGTGGCGCCGGGCTGCACGAAGCGGCTGCCGCCATCCGGTTCGACCAGGCCGGCCGCGATCTTGAGCAGCGTCGATTTGCCGGAACCGTTCCGGCCGATCAGGCAGACGCGCTCGCCGGTCGAAACCGACAGCTCGACGCCCGCCAGGAGCGGCGTGCCGCCGAAGGTCAGCTTGATATCGCGCAGTTGAATCAGCGGTGGCGCCATGCGGTGTCTCAGTCCTGTCTTGTTGCGGCCTGATCGGCGCGGCGGCGCTGGATGCGGCGGACGGTCTGGTCGAGCGTCGACAGAAACGTCGAGCGGTCGCGCGGCGAATAGGATTTCGGGCCGCCGGTGACTTCGCCGGCCGAGCGCAGATCGGTCATCAGGTTGCGGACCGCGAGCGTCATCCCGATCGACTCCTCGGTGAACGCCTTGCCGTTGGACGCAATCACATCGGCGCCGGCCTTCACGCAGCGGCTCGCGAGTGGAATATCCGAGGTAATGACGATATCGCCGGGCCCGGCACGTTCCGCGATCCAGTCATCGGCTGCGTCCATGCCCGACCCCGCGGCGACCCGCTCGATCAGCGGATCCTGGGGCACGCGGATGAAATTGCCCGCGACCACGCTCACGGGCAGGCCGTGTCTGCCGGCGACGCGATAGATCTCGTCCTTCACCGGACAGGCGTCGGCGTCGACATAGATGCGGGTGGTGTTTTGAGGGTTCGTCATTGTCCGTAGATGGGGCTTGCGAAGCGGTTCCGCAGCAGCCGCGTGGTAGCCCATTCGGGCCGCAAAGGCGAGGGGATTGACCCCGGTTCCTCAGGGCCTACGATCGGCCCGAAACGACAAGAAATTGGGGAAAGCCAAGCCATGCCGAACCGGCTCGAGACCTATCGTGTCGAGGCCTACAACACGGCCAAACAGTCCGAAAACAAGATGCATGACGACAATGTGGCGCGCCGCTTCGGGTTTTCCGGCGGGCTGGTCCCCGGCGTCGACGTCTTCGCCTACATGATGCATGTGCCGGTGGCGCGCTGGGGCCGCGATTTCCTGTCGCGCGGGCTGATCGAGGCGCGTTTCATCAAGCCGATCTATGACGGCGAGACCGCCGAAATCGATGCGACCGAGCACAACGGCCTGCTCACCATCGAGGTGTTCAGCCGCACCGAGCTCTGCGCGACGGGGACGGCGTCGCTGCCGGCGATTGCGACTGCGGTGTCGTTGAGCGACTATGTCGCAGTCCCAGCAGTCGCGGAGCGCAAGCCGGTCAGCCCGGCAACATTCGAGACCGGCAAATGGCTCGGTACGACGCCGCGCCGCTGGGCCGGGCAGGATGCCGCCGACTATCTCGCCGACATCCGTGAGGCCGATCCGATCTTCGCGCGCGAGGGGCTCGGCCACCCCGGCCTGATCCAGCGCGTCATGAACCGCGTGCTGGTGGACAACACCATTCTCGGCCCGTGGATCCATGTCGGCAGCCGCATGCAATTGGTGTCAGCCGCGCGCGCCGGCGACGAGATCACCGCGCGGGCAAAAGTCACCGCGAATTACGAGAAGAAAGGCCACCGCTTCGTCGAGCTCGACGCGCTGGTGGTCGCAAACGGCACGACGCCGCTGGCGCACTGCCAGCACACCGCGATCTACCAGCCGCGCGAGCAGGCGGCGGCGTAGGCACGGGGTAAGGGCACAGCGCGTCCTCACGCGCGCTGTCATTCCACGCGAAGGCGCGGAATCCAGTACGCTGAGGCATCTCCGTATCCCACGACCGTCTCTGGAATACTGGATCGTCCGCCCCAGTGCGCAAGTGCGCACAAGACGGACGATGACAGCGGTGTTTCTGGCGACGATGGAATGCCCTCTACGCCGCTTTCCCCTTCGCATCCTGGATCGCGCGCCACACACGCTCCGGCGTCAGCGGCATGTCGATGTGCTTGATGCCGTAGTCGGAGAGCGCGTCGATCACTGCGTTCACGACCGTGGACAGGCTGCCGGCGCAGCCGGCTTCGCCGCAGCCCTTGCTGCCGAGCGGATTGGTCGTGGCCGGCACCGGGTGGTCGCCGACAGTCATGTTCGGAACGTCCTCGGCGCGGGGCAGTGCGTAGTCCATCAGCGAGCCCGTGATCGGCTGGCCGCTCTCGTCGTAGCGAACGTGCTCCATCAGCGCCTGGCCGATGCCCTGGACGACGCCGCCATGGAGCTGGCCCGCGACCAGCAGCGGGTTGATCACCGTTCCGAAATCGTTGACCGCGCTGTAGCGCACGATCTGCACCACGCCGGTCTCGGGGTCGATCTCGACTTCGGCGACATGGCAGCCGTTCGGGAAGGCCGACGGCACCGGTTCGCTGGTGTGATCGACGTCGAGGCTGTCGGGCACGCCCTCAGGCATCTTGCTGTCATGCAGGCGTTTGGCGAGCTCCATGATGTCGACGCTGCGATCGGTGCCGGCGATCGTGAAACTGCCGCCTTCGAATTCGATGTCGGCTTCGGATGCCTCCAGCATGTGCGCGGCGGCGCGCTTGCCCTTTTCAATCACGAGCTTGGCGGCGCCCACGATCGCCATGCCGGTCGCGGTGATCGAGCGCGAGCCGCCGGTGCCATTGCCGGTGTGCACGATGTCGCTGTCGCCCTGCACCAGCTTGACGCTGTCGAAGGGGACGCCGAGCTGCTCGCACAGCACCTGCGCGAACGGCGTGGCGTGGCCCTGACCGTAATCGAGCGTACCGGTGATGAGCTGCACCGAGCCATCGGGATCGAACACGATCTTGCCGAGCTCGACGCCGGGAGGTGCGGTCACCTCCAGATAGGAACCGACAGCGATGCCACGCAGCTTGCCGGCCTTCTTGCTCTCCTTCTTGCGCTTGGCAAAGTTCTCGTGGTCGGAGATTTCGAGCGCCTTGTTGAAGACAGCCTGGAAGTCGCCGCTGTCATAGGTGACGCCGGAGGACGCGGCGAAGGGCATCTGGTTTTGCTTGATGAAGTTGCGCTTGCGCATCGTCAGGCGGTTGATGCCCATCTCGTCGGCGGCGCGGTCGATCAACCGTTCCATGTAGTAGTTGGCCTCGGGCCGTCCGGCCCCGCGATAGGCGCCCATCAGCGTGGTGTTGGTCAGCACCGTCTTGATATCGACGGCCATCAGCGGCGTGCGATAAACGCTGGAAAAGTTCTTGCTGGTGTTGAGCGAGAGCGGACTGGGAGCAACGCCAGTGATGTAGGCTCCGAGATTGCCGTAGCCCGAGAGCTTGGCGGCGAGGAAATGCCCCTCGGCGTCCAGCGCGAGCTCGGCGTGAATCTTCTGCGCACGGCCGTGGCTGTCGGACAAGAAGCTGGTCGAGCGTTCGTCCAGCCATTTCACCGGCCGCCCCAATTCCTTGGCCGCGTAAAGGATGCACATGTACTCGGGATAGTTGACGTTCTTCATGCCGAAGGACCCGCCGACATTGGCGGTGAGGATGCGCACCTTTTCGTTCGGCACCTTCAGGTTCTTGGCGAGGTTGGCGCGGTTGCCGGCGACGCCCTGCGTCGGCATCTGGATGGTGTAACGCTCGGTCTTCTTGTCGTAGGAGGCAAGGCCGGCGCGCGGCTCCATCGAGACCACGGCGACACGGGTGTTTTCGATGTCGACCTTGGTCACGTGAGCGGCGCCGGCGAAGGCCGCATTGACCTTCTCGATGTCGCCATAGTGGTAGTCGAGCGCGACATTGTTCGGGATGTGGTCGTAGAGCTGCGGCGCGCCGGGTTTGGCGGCTTGCTCGGGATCGGTCACCGCCGGCAACGGCTCGATGTCGAGCTCGACCGCCTCGGCCGCGTCGCGCGCCTGGGCCAGCGTCTCCGCCACCACGAAGGCGACGGGATCGCCGACGAAACGGACCTTGTCGGTTGCGAGCGGCTGGCGGTTGGTCTGGAGCAGGGGCGAGCCGTCGCGGCTCTTCAGCGGCAGGCCGCAGGTGAAGGGGCCGTAGCCGGCCGCATCGAGGTCTTTGCCGGTCCAGACCCCTAGCACGCCCGGTATCGCCCTGGCTGCGTCGACGTTGATGCCGCGAATGACGCCGTGGGCATGGGTCGAGCGGACGATCACGGCATAGGCCTGGCCGGGCAGGTTGAAATCGTCGGTGTAGCGGCCCTTGCCGCGCACCAGCGTATCGTCCTCCTTGCGGCGGACCGGCTGCCCGACACCATATTTTTGCAGTGCAATAGCGTTTTCGAGCGTGGAGGATTTGGTGTGTTCTTGCATGGAATTGACCTGAAAAGCCGGCAATTGCGCGGTTTTGGGGGGCGCCTGGGGACCGGACCCCTCAAAAATAACCCACCGGCCCGTTCACGACAACGCACGAATGGGCATGGTCCCATGTGATGCGTTGTTGCGCAGGATTGGTGCGCTGCTAATGTTTCAGGCGAAAAAGCAATTCCAGATCGGCCCAACCGGCCGCGGAAAGACAATTTGTATGAATGACCACACGCGGCTCCGCGACGGCCTTGCGCCGCACGGTGAGCTGGGGTCGATGGCGGCGGCGTTCGCCACTGAACCGGCCGTCGGCGCGCAAGCGCCGGGAACCGGCGTCTACGCGGCGCTCGACCTCGGCACCAACAATTGCAGGCTCCTGATCGCCTGTCCGACCCACGACGGCTTCCGCGTGGTCGATTCCTTCTCGCGCATCATCCGGCTCGGCGAGGGCGTCTCGGCAACGGGGTGCATCAGCGAGGCCGCGATCGAGCGCGCCATCGTGGCGCTCGGCATCTGCCGCGACAAGATCAACCTGCGCAAAGCGCGGCGGTTGCGGCTGATCGCCACCGAAGCCTGCCGCGCCGCCTCGAACGCCGAAGGCTTTCGCAGCCGCGTCGCTGCCGAGACCGGAATCGAGCTCGAGGTAATCGACCGCGAGACCGAGGCGGCGCTCGCCGTGCTCGGCTGCTCGCCGCTGGTCGATCCCAGGGGGCGCGGCGCAATCCTGTTCGACATCGGCGGCGGCTCGACCGAGCTGGTACGGATCGAGCGTGACGCCGCAAATCCGGAGCCGCGCATCAAAGCCTGGATGTCCATTCCATTCGGCGTGGTCACGCTTGCCGAGCAGTTCGGCGGACGCGACGTGACGCCGGAGATCTACGCCGCGATGGAGCGCGAGGTCGCCCATCACATCAGGCCGTTCGCCGAACAGCATGGCGGCGATCTCGCCGACATGCATCTGCTCGGCACCTCAGGCACGGTGACGACGCTCGCCGGCATCCATCTCAACCTCGCGCGCTACGACCGCCGCCGCATCGATAGCGTCTGGATGAACGATACCGACGTCACCGCGACTATCAACAAGCTGCTCGGCATGAGCTACGAGGAGCGCGCCGCCAACAGCTGCATCAGTATCGAGCGCGCCGATCTCGTGCTGGCCGGCTGCGCCATCCTCGACGCGATCCGCCGCGCCTTTCCGCTGCCGCGCCTGCGCGTCGCCGACCGGGGCCTCCGCGAAGGCATGCTGGTCGAGATGATGCGCGAAGACGGCGCGCTCAGGAGCTGGTGAGATGGCCAAGGACACCACCGGCCGCTTGCACGTCCAGGTCAAGACCCACGGCAAGCGAAAATTGTCGTCGAAGCTCTGGCTGGAGCGGCAGCTCAACGATCCCTATGTGGTGAAGGCGAAGGCGCTGGGTTATCGCTCGCGCGCCGCTTTCAAGCTGCTGGAGATCGACGACAAATACCGGCTACTCAAGCACGGCATGGCGGTGGTCGATCTCGGTGCGGCGCCGGGTGGCTGGAGCCAGATCGCCGCCAAGCGCGTCGGCTCGGTCGACGGCAAGGGCAAGGTCATCGCAATCGACCTGCTGGAAATCCCCGAAATCGCCGGCGTCGAGTTCGCGCAGCTCGACTTCATGGACAATGACGCGCCGGACAAGCTCAAGGCCATGCTCGACGGCGGCGCCGACATCGTGATGTCCGACATGGCCGCCAACACCACCGGCCACCGCAAGACCGACCAGCTTCGCATCGTCGGCCTGATCGAGACCGCCGCCGCGTTCGCCTGCGATGTGCTGAAGCCGGGCGGGACCTTCCTGGCGAAGGCGTTCCAGAGCGGCGCCGACGCCGAGCTGCTCGCCCAGCTCAAGCGCGATTTCGCAACAGTGCGTCACGTCAAGCCGGCCGCAAGCCGTGCAGATTCCTCGGAGCGCTACGTGCTGGCGACGGGATTTCGGGGCGGGGCGACGGAATAGCAACAAACTCCGTCATTGCGAGGAGCTCTTGCGACGAAGCAATCCAGACTGTCTCCGCGGAGGGATTCTGGATTGCTTCGCTTCGCTCGCAATGACGAGATAGGCTACCCCAGCCGCTGATCCCGCACGTCCTGGGTATCCTCGGTCGCGGCTTTGACGGCCGCCTTGGCCGCGCCCTTGCCGGCACCCTTGCGGCTCGCGATCTCCACGGCCTTGCGGCCGGAGACTTCGTGGCCGGCATCGGCGGGCATCTGCCAGAAGAACCAGCTCGATGCCGCCGAGGTGAGCGCGACCACGACGAAGGCCGGCGCGAACACGGTGGCGTTGAGCTCGCTGACGTGGCTGAGCCACATCGTCGTCTCCACGGACGCGGCGCCGACGGCGACGCCGGCCGAGACCGCGAGCTGCTGGTTGACGCTGACGAGCGTGGTGGCGCGGCTCATCTGCGCCTGCTCGACCTCGGCATAGGCAACCGTGTTGATCGCGGTGAACTCGAGCGAACGGAAGAAGCCGCCGACCACCAGGATGATCATGATGATCAGCAGCGGCGTCGTCACGGTGAAGAGGGCGCAGGCGGCGAGAAAGACGGCACTGATGATCGCGTTCACCGTCATCAGGTTGCGGAAGCCGAAGGCGCGGATGATGCGTGCGGCCAGCGCCTTCATGCCCATGGCGCCGAGCGAGGAGCCAAACGTGACGAGGCCGGACTTGAACGGCGAGAGGCCGAAGCCGATCTGCATCAGCAGCGGCAACAGGAACGGCAGCGCGCCGATGCCGAGCCGGAACATGAATCCGCCGAGAACGGCGGCGCGTAGCGTCGGCAGCCTCAGCAGCGTGAAGTCCAGCACCGGCGACCCCGTTCGCCGCGCGTGAAGGACATACAGTGTCATCGAGATTGATCCGCCGACGACCAGGGCGGCAACTGTGCTCCATGGCAGCAGATTGAGTCCGGCAACCGACAGCCCGAAGGCGATGCCGGCGAGCCCGAGGCCCGCGAGCACCATGCCGTAGAGGTCGAACGGCTCTCGTTCCTCGCTTTTGATGGGATCGATGAAGCGCAAGGCCATGAAGATGCCGAGCAACCCGATCGGGATGTTGATCAGGAAGATCCAGTGCCAGGACGCATAGGTCGTGATGAAGCCGCCGAGCGGCGGCCCGATCACGGGGCCGATCAGGGCAGGAACCGTCACCCACGCCATGGCATTGACCAGCGCGCTCTTATCGACCGACCGCAACAGCACGAGGCGCCCGACCGGCGTCATCATCGCCCCGCCCATGCCTTGCAGGATGCGCGCGAACACGAAATCGGTGACCGATGTCGAGAGCGCGCAGCCGACCGAGCCGACCATGAATACGCCGACGGCAATCGCAAACACCATGCGCGCGCCGAACCGGTCGGCGGTCCAGCCGCTCGCCGGGATGAACACCGCAAGCGACAGCAGATAGGAGGTGATCGCGAGCTTGAGCGTCAATGGGCTGGTGCCGATGTCGGCTGCGATCGCGGGCAGCGACGTGGCGATCACCGTCGAGTCCATGTTCTCCATGAAGAGAGCAGTGGCCACGATCAGCGGAATGACGCGTTGCTTGTCGACCATAACGGATTGGTAATGGAAATCGGAAGGAAGGGCGAGAATTGCGGCTTATCACCGGCACTGGGCCGCGACCATTGCGGATCGACGCATAGCACCTAAATCCTGCGTGACCCGAGGTGAGTGCGCCCGCGCCGGAGACCGTGATGATCGGCCGGCACGGGGACGCCGTTCGCCAGTACGAGGCGCCGCGAGGCTATCCCCCGCTGAATCTGCCTAAAAAGCCTGTGCATGGCTGGCCGGCGGTCCGATTTGCTTTGATTCGTCGTCCACCCGTGCTATCGACCCGCGTCAACCCCACCGATGGGCTCCGATTCTCCGGCGTTGCCGCAAGGTACGCCGAGGGCGGCGCTCATCCATAGCTATTTGCGGCAGGGCCGCGGAAGGAGTTGGCACATGGCCACCGTGCAACAAGGCATTCGCGAAGCCCTTACGTTCGACGACGTGCTGCTGAAGCCGGGCCTGTCCGACGTCATGCCGGGCGAGGTCGACATCCGCTCTCGCGTCACCCGCGCCATTCCGCTCAACATCCCGATCATGGCCTCCGCCATGGACACGGTCACCGAAGCCCGCATGGCGATCGCCATGGCGCAGGCCGGCGGCATCGGCGTCATCCACCGCAATTTCGATCCCGAAGGGCAGGCCGCCCAGGTGCGGCAGGTCAAGCGCTACGAGTCGGGCATGGTGGTGAACCCGCTCACCATCAGCCCCGACGCCACGCTGGACGACGCGCTCAAGCTGATGAGCGATCACGGTATCTCCGGCATTCCCGTCGTCACCGGTGCCGGCAAGTCCACGCCGGGCAAGCTGGTCGGCATCCTCACCAACCGCGACGTCCGCTTCGCCACCGACCGCCAGCAAAAAATCTCCGAGCTGATGACGCATGAAGGTCTCGTCACGGTGCGCGAGAATGTCAGCCAGGACGAGGCACGGCGGATGCTGCATCAGCACCGCATCGAGAAGCTGCTCGTGGTCGACGAGCAGTATCGCTGCGTCGGTCTGGTCACCGTGAAGGACATGGAGAAGGCGGTCGCCCATCCGCTGGCCTGCAAGGACGCGCAGGGCCGCCTGCGCGTCGCCGCCGCCACCACGGTCGGTGATAGCGGCTTCGAGCGCACCGAGCGGCTGATCGATGCGGGCGTCGATCTCGTCGTGGTCGACACCGCGCACGGTCATTCCCGTCACGTGCTCCATGCGGTCAACCGCATCAAGCGCCTGTCCAATTCCGTGCAGGTCGTTGCCGGCAACGTCGCGACCTCGGAGGGTGCGCAGGCGCTGATCGATGCTGGCGCGGACTGCATCAAGGTCGGCATCGGCCCGGGCTCGATCTGCACCACGCGCATCGTCGCCGGCGTCGGTGTGCCCCAGCTCACCGCGATCATGGATGCGGTGGAAGCGGCGAAGAAGTCCGACATCCCCGTGATCGCCGACGGCGGCATCAAGTTCTCCGGCGACCTTGCCAAGGCGCTTGCTGCCGGTGCCGACATCGCGATGGTCGGCTCGTTGCTCGCCGGCACCGATGAGACGCCCGGTGAGGTGTTCTTGTGGCAGGGCCGCTCCTATAAGGCCTATCGCGGCATGGGTTCGGTCGGCGCGATGGCGCGCGGCTCGGCCGACCGCTACTTCCAGCAGGACATCAAGGACACGCTCAAGCTCGTGCCCGAAGGCATAGAAGGCCAGGTGCCTTACAAGGGCCCGGTCGGCAACGTCATGCACCAGCTCGCCGGCGGCCTGCGCGCCGCGATGGGCTATGTCGGTGCAGGCACGCTCCAGGACTTGCACAAGAAGGCGCAGTTCGTGCGTATCACCGGCGCGGGCCTGCGCGAGAGCCACGTCCACGACGTCACCATTACGCGCGAGGCGCCGAACTATCCGGGCGGGGGTTAGGCGCTCCACATTCCGCTGTCATGCCCCGGCTTGACCGGGGCATCCAGTACGCCGCGGCCTCTCGGCTCAACCACGACCGCCTCTGGAATAGTGGATCGCCCGATCAAGTCGGGCGATGACAGCGAGGGCGCGGTTGGTGTGTACCAAACTCCATTTGCGGCGCTGTCCTGCAACTACGCTCCGTCGCTTTTGTATTGACGTGCTCCGCTCCCTCCGCTTCCGTTCGCGCCGAAGCATAATCAGGAGGAAGCCAACATGTCCCAAGGCAAACGCATCGTTCTCGCGGCGCGTCCCGTCGGCGAGCCAAAGCCGTCCGATTTCCGCATCGAGGAATTCGCTGTACCGACGCCCGCCGCAGGCGAAGTCCTGCTGCGCACGATCTGGCTCTCGCTCGATCCCTATATGCGCGGGCGCATGAGCGACGGTCCGTCCTACGCGACCCCGGTGCCGGTCGGCGGCGTGATGGAAGCCGGTACGGTCTGCGAGGTCGCAGCCTCCAACAATCCGAACTTCGCCAAGGGCGACATCGTACTCTCGCGCGCGGGCTGGCAGACGCACGCGATCTCCGACGGCAAGGGGCTGAACAAGATCGACCCGAAGCTCGCGCCGATCTCGACGGCCGTCGGCGTGCTGGGCATGCCCGGCATGACCGCCTACACGGGCCTGCTCGATATCGGCAAGCCGCAAGCGGGCGAGACCGTCGTCGTCGCCGGTGCCTCCGGTGCGGTCGGTTCGGCCGTGGGACAGATCGCGAAGATCAAGGGCGCACGCGCGGTTGGAATCGCCGGCGGCAAGGACAAATGTGATTTCGTCGTGAAGGAGCTCGGCTTCGACGCCTGCATCGATCACCGCGATCCCGATCTCGCGGCGAAGCTGAAGGACGCCTGCCCGAAAGGCATCGACGTCTATTTCGAGAATGTCGGCGGCGCCGTGTTCGAGGCGGTCTTCCCGCTGCTCAATGCGTTTGCGCGCGTACCCGTCTGCGGCCTCATCGCCCACTACAACGACACTGAAGCGAAGCCGCCGAAATGGGCCGCCAGCATGATGCGCGCGACGCTGACCAAGCGGCTGACCTTCCGCGGCTTCATCGTCTCCGACTTCGCCTCCCGCCATGGCGACTTCCTGCGCGACATGTCCGGCTGGGTCCGCGAGGGCAAGGTCAAGTACAAGGAGTTCGTCACCGAGGGCCTGGAGAGCGCGCCTGAGGCCTTCATGGGCCTTCTGAAGGGGGCCAATTTCGGCAAGCAGCTGGTGCGGGTCGGGCCGGACAAAGCTTGATCGGCCGCCTCGGCCCCCCTCGGGGGCCGGGTATGGTTAACAAATAGTGACCGATCGGCCACACCCGCCCGCAAAAGCCGCGGGTGTGACCGTCGGTTCATTGACGGGCTCGCGAAGGCATTGAATCATTGCGCATATTTCAGGTGCGATGATGTTAGAGCTTGTTGTTTTCTGCGTAATCCTTGTGGCCGCCGGTTATTGGGCGACGATGTTTGTCATGGGCCGTCGCGACGACGTGATTCATGGCAAGTTCGTCCATACCGAGGACGTGTTCGCGCTATCTGCGATGCCCACACCCACGCCGCCATTCCCCAAGCGCCCGGTCAAAGCCGCGCGGCCTGCCATTATTCAGCCCGCCAACACCGGGGCCAAACCGGTGAACAGCGACGCGCTGCAGTCCTTGCTTGCCGCGATCCAGCAGGATCTCAAGAGCGTCGCTTGAGCAGCCATGGGAAGCGCTAATGCGCACCGCCCATCTGGGCGAGCAGCTCCTCGATATCGATATCGACCTGGCCGGCGGCCCTGACGTGGCGAACCTCGAAGGCGTCGGGCTGGAAGCGGTACTCCACGAGCCCGACCTCCTTGATCGCGATCCGGTCCTGGCGCTTGTCGTTGATCTTGAAGCCGGCCGAGGGCGCCCAGACGTGGCGGGTGTGGCGCCAGGTGAAGTCGCGCCGCTGGTGCACGTGACCGCTGGCGATGAGGCGCAGGTCGACATGCGCAAACATCCCGATCAGCCGCGCGCGTGCCGGCTGCGGCACGTAGCGGATCGAGGTCTCCGGCGTCTCGGGGTCGTCGGGCAGGTTGAGAAACAGCGGCTTGTGTACGAACAGCGCGACCGGCCTGCCGTTCGTGCGCGAAACTTCCGAGGCGAGCCAGTCGAACTGCTCGGCCTCGAAGGCGAGCCCTGAATTCATCACCAGCGAATTGACACCGATGAAGCACCAGCCCGCGGCCTCGAACGACCAATGGTCCTCGCCGATGATCTCGCGGAATTGCTGGCGATGCGCTTCCGCGACCGGCGGCTTCGGCGCAGGGCCGATCGCGGTCGGATTGTCGCCGATGTCGTGATTGCCGGGGATGTAGCGGCAGGCGACGGGCAGGGCATCGTGCAGGGCCTTGGCGAATTCGACATCGTCGCGGCTGGTCGGCCCGTCGAACGAGACATCGCCGGTGTTGACGACGAGATCGGGCCTATCGGTGTCGATATGCTCACTGAGCGCCTGGAAGTTTGCGATCAGGCCGGGGAAGCGCCGGCCAAGATGGGTGTCGGAGATCTGCGTCAGGCGAAATTCGGACATGTATCGATCATAGGCCACGCCCGACGTCGGAACGATGACGGCGGGTCCGCGGTCAGCGATCGAACAAAGTTTAAAGCACGCGATAGCGGATCGTGTAGGCGTCCTGCGGCGCGACCGGGCTTGCCAGCGGCGAGGCGATGCGGTCGGCGAGGTGCCAAGGACCGAACTGAGGACCGAACTGAGGGCCGAACTGCTCGGAGCGATGCGGCTCGGCCGGCAGGCGAAGGCGGAATTCGAAGGTGCCCTTGCCGGGCAGGTTCACGACCAGCACGCGGTCCGCGGTGCGGTGGTTGAGCGCCACCGCGCCGCGCAGCACGGAGCGGCCATCACCGAGCTCCTTCACGCCCTCGACCAGCGCCAGCGTCTGGTTGCGGTCGGTATGCAGCTCGATCTGGGTGTCGGTCGCCGCCGCCAAGGTCTCCCTGGGCATGCTGATCTCGAACTCGACCGCGGGTTTCGATGGATTGAGGCCGAGATAGGCCAGCGCGGCATGGCGCATGTCGTAGGCGGCAAACGCGAACAGCGCGAGGGCGGCGAGCGCAGCGACGCCGTGCCTGAGGACATCTCGCCAGGTCCGATAGCTCATTCGGAAGTAGACCGTCATCGCCAGCGCCACCGCAAGCGCCGTCGCGATGCCGGCCAGCGCCGACATCAGGATGCCGAACTGCCCGTCGGCGGACTCGGTCAAAGCGCCGGTCAGGCTGGCATCAGGCTGAAGAGGGTGTTCATGGCGGTCTCTCGCCTTGCGCGCCCCGAGGGGCAAAATCGCTTTAACTGTCGACCGTTGGTCGCCTCATCGGGAACGCCGGTTCAACTCGTTGATTGTCAGGACCAGCGGTGACCGCTAAGGGACGCTAGCTATGCCTTCCGCCGGATGGGAAAATCCCGGGAAATTCCGATGTCCATTCAAATGGTTTTGCTGCCGGTCTTCGTGCAGGTCGGTCTCACCTTCGCGCTCCTGATCGCCATGGCGATGGGACGCCGGCGCGCGCTCGTCTCCGGCGAGACCAAGAGCCGCGACATTGCGCTCGGCGAGCCCAACTGGCCCAAGGGCGCCACACAAATCGCCAATTGCTACCGCAACCAGTTCGAGCTGCCGGTGCTGTTCTACGCCCTGATCGCGCTGGCGCTCCCGTTGCGCCATGCCGATCTGTTCATCGTGCTGATGTCCTGGGTGTTCGTGGTGACGCGCTTCGTCCATGCCGGAATCTTCGTCTCCTCCAACAATCTCGGCCGCCGCTCCACGATCTGGCTCGCCGGCGTGCTTGTCCTGCTCGCGATGTGGATCTACTTCGCGTTGAAAATGCTGTTGCTGATCTAGGCGCTACTCGCCGATCCTGATCTGAAAGATTCAAATGACTCCCGCTGCCCGGCTGTCCGCAGCCATCGAACTGATCGACACCATCGAGAAAGACCGCGTGCCTGCGGCCAAGGCGCTGAAGGAGTGGGGCACCGCGCACCGCTTCGCCGGCTCCGGCGACCGCGCCGCCATTGCCGGCCTCGTCTGGGACGTGCTGCGCCGCTACGCCTCGAGCGCCTACCTGATGGATTCGAACACCGCGCGGTCGCGGCTGATCGGCATGCTTCGCCTCGAGCGCAACATGGATACGGCCACGATGGCCGCGCTGTTCGACGGCAGCCGCTTTGCCCCGGCGCCGTTGACCGAGGCCGAGCAGGCCGCGCTCGCCTCGCGGTCGCTGGAAGGTGCCCCGGCCGCGATCGCCGGCGACTATCCGGAATGGCTGGATCCGTACTTGGCAAAAGCCTTCGGCGACGAGCGCGTCGCGGAGGCGGCCGCGATGGCGAGCCGGGCGCCGCTCGACCTGCGCGTCAACACGCTAAAATCCAATCGCGACAAGGTGCTGGGGGCGCTTGCTCATCTTCATGCAAAACCGACGCAGTGGTCCGCAACCGGCCTGCGCATCGAGCTTTCGGCCGATGCACGCAACCCCGGCATCCAGGCCGAAGAGGATTTCATCAAGGGCGCCATCGAAGTGCAGGATGAGGGGTCGCAGCTTGCGGCTGCCTTGACCGCGGCAAAACCCGGCGAGCAGGTGATCGATCTCTGTGCGGGGGCCGGCGGCAAGACGTTGGCGCTCGCCGCGATGATGCAGGGCAAGGGCCGGCTGATCGCGACCGACAGCGACAAGCGGCAGCTTGCGCCGATCCACGACCGCCTGTCGCGCGCCGGCGTCCACAATGCCGATGTGCGCACGCCCAAGGGCGAGGCCGATCCGCTGGCCGAGATCAGCGCCACCGCCGACCTCGTCGTGATCGACGCGCCCTGCACGGGAACCGGAACCTGGCGCCGCAACCCCGATGCCAAATGGCGCATGCGCCCGGGCGCCCTGGAGATTCGCTTGCGGGACCAGACCGAGGTGCTCGAGCGCGCGGTTCCGCTGGTCAAGGCCGGCGGCCGCATCGCCTACATCACCTGCTCGGTGCTTTCGGAGGAGAACGGCGAGCAGGTGAGGGCGTTCACTGGCCGCCATCCTGAGTTCGCGGTGGTGCCGCCAGAGCAGACCGCGAGCGTGCTCTGGGACAAGGCGGAGGAGTTTGCGCAAGCCGCGCTGCAATCGCCGGAAGGCTGGCTGATGACGCCGCGGCGGACCGGGACGGACGGGTTCTTCGTCTCGGTCTTGAAGAAGGCATAGCCCTCCCCGTCACCGCGGGTTGCGGCGGCCCCCAAAACAAAAACCCCGCAAACCGGAACCCGGTCGCGGGGTTTTCTAACTTGACGTTCTGCCGGTACGTCCGTGGTCAGAACGGTGCGCTGGCGTTAGCCGACGCGGAGATTGTCAGCCGAGGACTTGCCGCTGCGACGATCGGCGACGATGTCGAACGAGACCTTCTGGCCCTCATTGAGGGTCGACAGGCCGGCGCGCTCGACGGCGCTGATGTGCACGAACACGTCCTTGTCGCCGTCATCCGGCTGAATGAAACCAAAACCCTTTTGATTGTTGAACCACTTCACGGTGCCCATAGCCATGGGAATTTCCTTTGCTTAAGAAGTTAACACGCGGACCGGTACGCACTATTGCGCCCATAGTCCTGATCAGTCGATGTTGGAGAAATCATCTGAAGCGTGCGCGCCCGTCAGCAACGAAGCGAAGCGGCCCAGTCGTTCGGCCAAGTATCGATGATCACAATATAGCGAGATTTTGGGGCCACTTCAAGGCACCACCCGTCGCTCGGAATGTCGCCGCATTTTGCTATTTTGCGGTGCAAATTAACCCTTCCGGGGCGCCTCAATCGACGATAAACAGCGTCGCCCCCGTCGCGGTCGAGGACCGGTGCGCTGCGTCGCCGAAATCCGAGACCTGATAGCTCATCCCCGCCGTGAGCTTGAACTTGCGGCCGTCGCGCAGCTCGCTGTCGAGCTCGCCCTGCAGCACGTAGAGCACGTGGCCGCGGTCGCACCAATGGTCGGCGAGATAGCCCGGCGTATATTCGACCATCCGCACCCGGAGATCGCCGATGTTGAGCGTGCGCCACTGGGCTTGCCCGGTCTCGCCGGGATGGATGGTCGGCTCGACCTTGCTCCAGTCGGTGACGGTGAAGGGGGAGGTGGGGAGCTTCATGGGGAGGGTCCTGTCTCGGTGCCGGCGCCGGTGTTGTTAGCGTATGCGCTCGCCACAGTCTCCGTCATTGCGGCGCCCGCACTATCGCGCTTGGGGCATGCTCACGCCTGACACGCGCTGTCATCGCCCGCGAAGGCGGGCGATCCAGTATTCCAGAGGCCGCACTAATTGAATCGACAGGCCGTAGCGTACTGGATTCCCCGCCTTCGCGGGGAATGACAGCGGTGGGTGAGCGTCAGCCCACCAAATGATTCGCCGATCCCTGCACGATCTTTCCGGCCGCATTCACCCGCAGATATTCGCAGATCCGCTTTCCCCGCTCGTTCTCGTAGAACACCACCACGCTATCTGGGCTGACGAACAATTCGATGAGCGAGAAATGCAGCTCCGGCAACAGGGCGAGCGCCTTGCTCCAATAGGCCCGCAACGAATCCTTGCCGCGGACGGTGCCGCTTTCATCGAATCCCATCGCGGGGATGCGGTCCGAGGTCATCACGACGTCCTCGGCATAGAGCGTGAGCACGCGCTCGAGATCGCGTGCGTTCCAGGCCTCGACCCAGGTGCGGCCGAGCGCGGCGAGATTCGACGGCTGATGATGGTGTGGCATGACGTTCTCCCTGATCGGCCCTTGGTGAGTGGCGGGCCATATTAGGTCAATGATACTTACCTATATCGATTTGTCCATGCCCAAAGAAGAATGTGGGCGCGCGGCCCGCGCGGTTGCGGGAAAAGCCCCCGTCGCGTATCTGCTTGCCATGACAGCAGCACAGACCGACCGCTCCGCGTCGACGCCCTCGGTGGCCTCGGCGCACGACAAGATTCTCATCGTCGACTTCGGCAGCCAGGTGACGCAGCTGATCGCGCGTCGCGTGCGCGAGGACGGCGTCTATTGCGAGATCGTCCCGTTCAACAAGGCCGAACAGGCCTTCAACGAGATGAAGCCGAAGGCGGTGATTCTCTCCGGCGGCCCTGAATCGGTGCATGAGGCCGGCTCGCCCCGCGCGCCGCAAGCGATCTTCGATTCCGGCGTGCCCGTGATGGGCATCTGCTACGGCCAGATGGCCATGGCGGAGCAGCTCGGGGGCACCGTCGAGGGCGGCCATCACCGCGAATTCGGCCGCGCCGATGTCGAGGTGAAGGCGCCGAGCAAGCTGTTCGAGGACGTCTGGTCACCAGGCGGCAAGAACCAGGTCTGGATGAGCCACGGCGACCGCATCACCAAGATGCCGCCGGGCTTCTCGGTGGCCGGCACCTCGCCGAACGCGCCGTTCGCGATCATCCAGGACGAGACGCGCAAATATTACGGCCTGATGTTCCACCCCGAAGTGGTGCACACGCCCGATGGCGCCAAGCTGATCCGCAATTTTGTCCGCAAGATCGCCGGCCTTTCCGGCGACTGGACGATGCGCGCCTTCCGCGAGGAGGAGATCGCCAAGATCCGCGCCCAGGTCGGCAAGGGCAGGGTGCTTTGCGGCCTCTCCGGGGGCGTCGATTCCGCGGTCGCGGCCGTGCTGATCCACGAAGCGATCGGCGAGCAACTCACTTGCGTGTTTGTCGACCACGGCATGCTGCGCCTCGACGAAGCCAAGACCGTGGTCGATCTGTTCCGCCACCACTACAACATCCCGCTCGTGCACGTGGATGCCTCGAAGCAGTTTTTGGGCGAGCTCGAAGGCGTCACCGACCCGGAAGTGAAGCGCAAGACCATCGGCCGCCTCTTCATCGAGGTATTCGAGGCGGAGGCCAAGAAGATCGGCGGCGCCGACTTCCTCGCGCAAGGCACGCTCTATCCTGATGTGATCGAGAGCGTCTCCTTCACCGGCGGCCCCTCGGTGACGATCAAGTCGCACCACAATGTCGGCGGTCTCCCCGAGCGCATGAACATGAAGCTCGTCGAGCCCCTGCGCGAGCTGTTCAAGGACGAGGTGCGCAAGCTCGGTCGCGAGCTCGGCCTGCCCGAAATCTTCGTCGGCCGCCACCCGTTCCCAGGCCCCGGCCTCGCCATCCGCTGCCCCGGCGACATCACGCGCGAAAAACTCGATATCCTGCGCAAGGCCGACGCCGTCTACATCGACCAGATCCGGAAGCACGGCCTCTACGACGACATCTGGCAGGCTTTTGCGGTGCTGCTCCCGGTCAAGACAGTCGGCGTCATGGGCGACGGCCGCACCTACGACTTCGTCGTGGGCCTGCGCGCCGTCACCTCAACCGACGGCATGACCGCGGATTTCTACCAGTTCGATATGAAGTTCTTGGGCGAGACCGCCACGCGCATCATCAACGAGGTGAAGGGCGTGAATAGGGTGGTGTACGACGTGACGAGCAAGCCGCCGGGGACGATTGAGTGGGAATAGGGGGATAGCGGCGGCCCGATTGGCCTTGTTAATGCCGTCGGAGTAATGCTCTGCCAGTAGGATGGGTAGAGCGCAGCGAAACCTATCGGAATCGCAGAACGAGATTGACGGGTGTCGCTTCCGACGAGTTTAATTGAGTTATGGCATTTGGGGTATTCATCCATCGATCCGACTCGATCTACGATGACAGCCCGGCTGAACGTTATCAGTTTCCCAGTCAGTACCTGCGTCGTGTTGAAGCCTGCATTGACGATTGGGTCATCTATTATGAACCGAGCAAGGTAGCTGAAACGCGAGGCTACTTTGCGATTGCAAGGGTTCAGCAAGTGATTCCGGATCCCGGTACTTCCGGGATGTACCTCGCGGTGATCGAGCCAGGAAGCTATCTCGATTTCGCCAATCCGGTCCCCTTCAATGGGTCGAACGGACCAGTAGAGCGGGGTGTTTTGAACGAGCAGGGACGGATTTCGGGACGGGCTCAGTCCGCTGTCCGTCCACTTTCGCTCGAAGATTTCAATAGAATATGCGCCCTTGGTTTCGCCGAGAACGTGCCGTTATTGCCGCGGCGTGACGACGATGTCCGACCGCTCGATTTAAACGAGGAGCAGGCGCCGTTCAGGTTCGACCAACAACGCGACCGCGTCAGCCTGACTGTATCGAGAATTTTGCGTGACCGGATTTTCCGCCGGATCGTGCTCCGGGCCTATGATGAGCGTTGCGCGATCACCGGGCTGAAGCTCATCAATGGAATGGGGCGCGCCGAGGTGGCCGCCGCCCACATCCGACCAGTCGAGGCGAACGGACCGGATATCGTTAGTAACGGGATTGCTCTTTCAGGCACCGCGCATTGGATGTTCGATCGTGGTCTCATTAGTTTGGCGGATGATCTGGAGATATTGATCTCACGTCAGACAAACGATCGCGAGAGCGTAAGATCGGTCGTCAACAAGACCGGCCACGCGCTTGAACCGCGGCGGCCATTGGATCGTCCACATCCACATTTCCTGAAATGGCATCGCGAGCACTGCTTCAAGCAATAGGTATCGATAGGAATATGTTGGATTAGGGAATTGCGGTGACAGTGCATAAAAGCTTGCAATGCGCGCATGACCGCGGACTTTTACCAGTTCGACATGAAGTTCTTGGGCGAGACCGCGGCGCGCATCATCAACGAGGTGAAGGGCGTGAACCGGGTGGTCTACAACGTGACGAACAAGCAGCCTGAGACGATTGCGTGGGAGTAGTGGGAAAGGCTGCTACGGCGTGGTCTGGCGTAGGTTTTGGTCCTTTCATAGCTGGGTCCTCTTCAAAGTGACTTCCACTAACCTGATGGAGGCCAAACTTCGATCCTGCTTTCGCCAAGTGAGTAGTGTGGCGTATTGCGGCGTGCAGAAAGGTCGGAGCTGGTGGCCCCAAGCCTCAGGTGACGGGAGGCGGCTGATGACGCAAAGCGGTCCATGAGTTCTGGAAAGGCCTCATTGGCTCCCGCTGGCTGGCCCCAGGTCGAGCTTCCTATCGGCGGCTACATCCAAGCCGAGCAGGTACCCCAAACGCGTCGCGGTCGCGCCCGCGCACGCGCCGGCCACCTCAAACGGAGGCGCCTGGGACGAGCGGCGTTGACGCGTCGCGCCGGTCGTAACGTACGGTCGGGGTCTGAATTGCAACGATCTCCTCGCCGACTGTCGGGTGCACGGCCATGACCGACATAAAGTCTTTCATAGTGGCTCCGCTGCCGACGGCGATGGCTAGCACCTGGATCATCTCGCTGGCCTCATCAGCGAAGATATGGATCCCAAGGATCCGGTCAGACTCGCAATCCACGACGACCTTCAGAAGCCTGGCCTCGCAATCGCCCGTTACGGCTGCCTTCAGCGGGCGGAAGCGGACCTTGTAGACGTCGACAGCAAGGTATTGCGCCCTCGCTTCCAGCTCCGTCAGGCCAACGGTGCCGATCTCGGGGCTGGAGAAGACCGCGGTCGGCACATTGGAGTAGTCGACCTGCCAAGCTTTCTTGCCAAACACGGTGTCGGCGAACGCATGGCCCTCGCGTATCGCGACTGGCGTCAGGTTGAATTGGTTCGACACATCGCCCACCGCGTAGATGTTCGGAATGTTTGTGCGCGAGTTTGCGTCGACAATGATAGCGCCGTCTGCCCCAGTCTTGACCCCTGCGCGGTCGAGCCCGAGCGAGGTCGTGTTCGGGGTGCGGCCGAAGGCGAGCAGCACCTGGTCGGCCACCAGCCTTCCGCCTTGTTCGGTGGTAACGTCGATTCCTCCTGAATGGTCGCCACCGCCGACGCCCGTGTGCCGTCGTCGGAGGCGGCGGATGCTGTCGCCGAACATCAGTTTAATGCCACGGTTCGTGTAGGACGCGGCGACCGCCTGGCGCACGTCCTCGTCAAAGCCGCGGAGCACATTGCTCCCGCGACAAACGACGGTGACGTCGCTTCCCAGCGCGGCAAACAGACCGGCAAACTCCATCGCGATGTATCCAGCGCCGCCGATGACAAGCTTTCTCGGGAAAGTCTTCAAGTCGAAGACGCCGTCGGAGGTGATACCGAGTTCAATGCCTTCGAAGGGAGGCAGTTCGGGGTGTGCGCCCGTCGCGATCAAGATCGTGCGCGCGCGTACGCGGCGGCCGTCTTCGAGGAGGCGCACCGTATGCGCATCCTCGAGCACAGCGCGAGATCTCACGACCTCTACGCCCGCGCCTTGTTGACCGGTGACGTAGAGCCCCTCCAGCCGCGTGATCTCCCGGTCCTTCGCGGCGACTAATGACGGCCAATCGAAATGCGGGACTGAAAAGCGCCAGCCGAATTCCGCGGCCTCGTCGAACGAGTCGCTGAAACGGCTCGCGTACACGAACAATTTCTTCGGCACGCAGCCGCGGATGACACATGTCCCTCCCAGCCGATACTCCTCGGCGAGCATCACTTTGGCGCCGTGTCCCGAGGCGACGCGCGCGGCGCGGATGCCTCCCGACCCCCCGCCAATCACGAACAAGTCGACGTCGAACTCCGCTTCACTGCAAGGTGCTGGCGCCTTCGCCGATTTTGACACGCCTGGGGAGTCCTGCAATAAATCTGTGTCGTTCAAGTCAGTATCCAATCCATTCTATGCCGCCGGTCGAAATGCGTGCGCTGATCGCACGGTCCGCGCATGCGCGAGGGCGAACGTCCGTCTACACCTGCTCTCACTCCGGCATTCAAATGGCCGAGAGTGAAGCCACACGCTGCCAGCTCGAACTTTGATGCATCGTGTTTTTGGACTTCGGCTCAGCGCATCCCTCGACGATCAGTGCAGCCGTGCGGCCTCGCTCCGGAACCACGCCTGCTTTCGGCGGCGAGCGTTCGCATGCGGTCAAGCTCTCCTGGTCGTCTCGAACAGGAACCATGTGCGATGTTCCGCCTCGTCGATCCAGTTTTCGATCAGGCTGGCCGTGGCTACATCGCCGTGCTCGTCGCAAACATTGCGGGTCTGCCGCATGCGTTGCGTGAGTGCCAGGTTGTCTTCCTTCAGCTCGGCCAGCATGTCTTCGGCAGTGACGAAATCCGCGTCATTGTCCGCGATATGCTTCACCGTCGCGATATGGCCGATCGAGCGGATCGTTGTGCCGCCGATCTTGCGCGCTCTTTCCGCGATGTTGTCCGTCATCGCGAAAATCTGCGCAGCCTGCGCGTCAAGAAGGAGGTGATAATCCCGGAAATGTGGGCCTGATATGTTCCAATGGAAGTTCTTGGTCTTGACGTAAAGCGCGAACACGTCCGCCAGAAGCACAGTGAGGGCGGCCGAAATATCCTTGGTGGCGTTGCAGCCGAGATTACTCGGCGTGTCGAGCGGCGCCTCGCGGCGCTTTCTCGCATCCTCAATCCTCATTTTGTTGCCTCCTTCAGGGTTGATGCAGCCTTACTATTCGCGGAGGATGGCTCTGAACTAGCAATTGTGCGAATTCGAGCTGCACGTTTGCGGAAACTCGGCCCTTCGACGTGAACGACAGGGTCGATTCCGCCGTCGATGAGTGTCTACTCAGGCTACTTCGGCTTGCGCCAGGACTCCCTTAGTCAGCTTCAGATCGTCGACCAACATCCCCGTGCCGTGGCGCGCGAGCGCCTGGGTCGGGGCGTTGGTATTGCCACTGGTGATGTTCGGCATGATAGAGGCGTCGATTACCCGCAGACCGTCGACCCCGCGGACCCTAAGCCTTGCATCGACCACAGATCGCGCATCCTGGCCCATCCGGCACGTCCCGACCGGGTGAAACATAGTCGTCACGACACGCTTCACCCATTCGCCGATCTCGGCGTCCGACTGGAGGCGCGGGCCGGGCTCGATCTCTTCCGCGATCACTGGCGCCAGCGACTCCTGCTCCATGACCTTGCGGACCGCGCGCACCGCTTCCACCGCAGCCCTCAGGTCTTCTTCCTCGCCCATGAAGTTCGGGTTGATGAGCGGCATCGATCTCGGGTCGCTGTCGGCCAGCCGCACCCAGCCACGACTCTTCGGCTGAAGCACCACGAGTTCGAAGGTGATGCCCGAGCGGTCGCCCGTCGGGCTGATTCCATCGGCCGCAATGATAGGCACGTGATAGCATTGGATCGTCGGTTCGGCGGCGAAGTCCGACGGATTCCAGTGAGAAACCGTCTCGATGCCGTTACCCGACGCCGGACCATCCTTAGTGACGTAGTAGCGTAAGCCCGCCTTCACGGTTCCGAGACCCTGCGCGGCTGCCTGATAGCCGAGATCGCCGTTTACATAGGCACGGACCGGCACGATGCAGTGGTCGTGGAGATTTTCGCCCACCTCCGGAGAATCGACTACCGCGGTGATGCCGTGCTGGCGCAGCTGCTCGGCTGGCCCGATGCCCGAGTGCATGAGGATCATTGGGCTGTGGACCGTGCCGGCCGACAGCACGACCTCGTCGGCCATGATCCTTTCCAGACCGTTGTTCATGAGCTCAACGCCAACGGCCCGCTTGTTCTCCACGATGATGCGAACGACGGTCTTGCCGGTGAGAAGGGTGACGCGGCCAGAGGCGAGGTGCGGACGCAGATAAGCATCGACCGCACTGCACCGCCGCTGATTTCCGACCGTTGACTGCACAGGCGAGACGCCTATCTGGCTCTCGCCGTTATAGTCGGGATTATAGGGAAGCCCATATTCCTGGAAGGCTTTGAGGCAGTATTGGTTCAGCTTGTTGATGCCTTTCGGCAACTGGACCGACAGGCCACCATCGATTCCGTGATATTCGTCGTGAAAGGTGTCGTTGTGTTCCTGCGCCATGAAGACGGGAAGCAGGTCCTCATACGACCATTTGCCGGTGTCGCCGACCGCGACTTGCCACGCGGCGTAGTCGCGTATTTGGCCACGCACGTAACACATCGCATTGATCGAGGAGCCGCCGCCGAGCACCTTGCCTGAGCGATAGGCTCGCTTCGTGCCGTGCAGGGGAATCGTTTCGTATTTCCAGACATGCCGGTCGTGGGCCAGCATTTTTGCGAAGCCGGCAGGAATATGGATGAACGGATCGTGATCCATGTCGCCTGCTTCGATAAGCGCGATCGACGCATCGGTCTGTTCGGCGAGATGACTCGCAACGACGCAGCCGGCCGCGCCCGCACCAACAATGAGAATGTCATAAGCTTCCTGGGACATCAGTGTCTTTCTTTTCGCGCCATTTGTGTCGTTCAATCAACACCCGTAGCCGGAGCACCGCCACAGCGGTGCCTGATCCTGAAATTGATTGGACCATGCTTTTTTTTGGGAGAATGACCTTGCAACGCTCGCTTGGGAAATCACCTCTCGCCATAGAGTCGATAGACGATCGTTATTGCCGCTCGCCGCGCGACGTGATGCCGTGCGAGGAATGCCATCAGCCGCATGGCACTTCGAAACCGACGTTGCATTCTGCAGAGAAGTCTAAGCCGCGTTTCAGTCGCTGTATTGGCAATCATGACGTCGCGGATTGCGTAGCTGGTGCCGCGAAGGTCGCGCAGGGAGCCTCGGGAAAGACGAGAACGGACAAAAGGCGCGAGGCATGGCAGGTTGGCGATGCGGCACCAGAGTATGATTCACGAATCTAGGATGCGACTCGAGATGTCCACTTCCGACAGATAAGGAAATCGTCCTTTCGGCTGGCCGGATGTGCGCTACCAAAGCGGACGCGGAAGCCGCAGCCGGGGAGGTCCGCATTGAGGGAGAGCGGACGCGGAGCAGGGCAGGTCAAGATTTTCCGCTCTCTGACACTTAGGAAACAGCGATGCCCTTTGATTGTCTGGAGGCAGTACCTTCGAAAGAACTACTCGCTACTCTTGCCCAGCGGAGGCCGCCGCCACAGTGCTCACGAAGAGATCCTGTAGCGATTTGGGCGACAGCTCGACCGGGCTTGCGTTCGGGCTGCCCAGCGGAGCAGCATTGTCGGTAGTGATGAGATTAGTCACTCGCAATTCTTCCGGGGACAGTTCATGTAAATCTTCCCAGGGCGGAACGTTTAGCGAAAGTGATAGCAGATCACCCGCGCCGCCCATGTCGAAGGTGTACTTGGCGAGACGTCCGATATCGCGCTCCACAGTGGTGAGATCATCCGCGGTGTAGCTCGCGGCTCGTGCATTGTCAGCGCAGTAGCTCAACCAGATTTGATGCACGCGGACATGCGCCCGTTCAGGCACGTAACGCGACTTGCCCGACAGCAGCAGAAAAACGCACATGGACTCGCAGTAGGCCTCGGGCGACACGTGGGCCCGCTCGCCACGTGCGCTGGGAGTAAGCACAGTCCCCCCAACGGTCGTGACCATTTCGAGCGCCCGAAACCGCTGTCCGAGCGCGATCGCGTCATTGACCGACCCGCCGCTGGAATCCAGCACGATCGTTTCACCCTTGAGCTGATGATCGTGCGCGAAGGCATCGAAATCGCTTGGGGTCTCGGCGGTGATGATGCCGACTGCGCTGACCCAGCTCCGGCAATTCGGCTGACAGGCGACCCAGCTGAAATTCATCGGCAAACCTCGTTTTTCGAGGACCACGCCGGCATACGCCGAGCAGCTCAGCATGGCGACCAGGCCGAGCAACGCGATGCAACGGCTGGCGGCGCTGAGCAACATCCAAGCCCCGGTGGCCGGCCAGCGAGCAAGCATGATTTCCTTTACCTCGGCCGGTTATCGGGTGGGGTTAGTCGCGTTAGGACGTATATGCACTGGCAGCAGCCGGCGCTGCCACTCCTGCGATGCAGCTCCAGAACCGAATCTCGGCCAACGCTGATGCTTGGCACGCCATTTCGGGCCGGGGCCCCGCATGTCGCGCAGCTCGGGTCGGTAGCTGTCCCGCACGTCCATAATTAGGTTGCGAATGACACTGGCGAACTCCGAGACGAACTCAGCCGTCCTACGAGCAAAATCCGAAAATGCGGTTGCAGCCATCGTGATCATGGATGAACCTCTCCTGTTTCTCTTGCCGCTCAACACATCGGCCGTTATGCCCAAGCCTAGCCTCAGAGAGACGGGCCAAGCCATTGCACAGAGGTTGACCCTCACCTGACCTTTGGCTGAGAAGATCACACCAAGGTTTACGTCGTGGCCACGAGAGCCTTGCGCCTGATGGAAACGTCGCATCTGCTTCATGGCGCATTGTCGCTCTCAGCAGGGCCAATCTAACTGGCTACTCGTTTTACGATCCGTCTAAAGCTTTAGTTGATAGGCGTGGTCAGAGGGTCGTCATTGGTGTCGAGGACGAAGACAGCGAGCAGCTTTGCCGGCTCGGTCTTGCTCGCGTTGCGGCTGATCGAATGGATATCGCCCGGCCCTTCGGACCAGCTCTCGCCTGAGCGATAGATGCGCGTCTCGCCGTCATTCACCTTCGACTCGATCGCGCCCGAAATCACATAGGCGTAGATGAAGGCCGACTTCGCGTGGGTGTGGGGCACGGAGGCCGCGCCGGGCGTGTAATCGACTTCCACGGCGATCAGCGACTTGCCAGGCATATTGGGAATGGCCGCCTCGAAGTTCTTTGTGACGGCTTGCGCTTTACTATCGTGGGCGTAGATGGGGCCCGTGATCGAGAAGGCCAGCGCGGCGCAGGTGGCGGCGATGGTGGTACGGATGTTCATGGGCTTTCTCCTTCTTCCTACAGGATGGTCTTCCTTCTTCATCGTTTCCTCCGGCCTTGCCGGTCTGCTGATTAAGCCACCAAAGAGGTTAGTCTGGCGGGATGAAGTCGACGTGGGGCCCTGGCTCAATAATGAACACCGCGAGCGTGGCGAGAACGCACGCGACCGCGGCGACAGCCATCGCCATGTGGAATCCCCAGAACAGCTGTGCACCGCCCTGCTTCAGGACGCCGCCGAGCAGGGCAATGGCGAAGAGGGATCCGGCCCGTGAGACCGCGCTGTTGATACCAGACGCGGTTCCGGCGCGATCAGGCTCGACGGAGGTGAGGACGAGGGTGGTCAACGGTGCGATTGCCAGGCTCATGCCCAGCGATACCAGGAAGATGGAGGGGAAGATGTCCGCCCAATAGGTCGCGTTTGAACCGACACGGAGCGTCAGGGCGCATCCCAAGGCGACAACGGCGCCGCCGGCGAACAATGGCAAGCGCCGGCCGTACTGGCGGCAGAGCATGCCGGCGAGCGGGGAGATGACCGTAATCAGCACTTGCAGCGGAATGAAGGCCAGGCCTGCGACCTTCGTCGGCAGGTGCGCGCCCCGAATCATCACGAACGGGATCAAGGTTAGCGTGACCGTCAACGCTCCATAGAGAAGCGCCGTGAACAGGTTCGCGCCGACGACCGACCGCGAGGCGAAGAGGGACGGGGGCAGCATGGCCTTGTCGCCCAGTCGCCGTTCGGTCAGGATGAGGCCGGCTAAGCCGCCCAAACCGACGATCAGGGTGACGAGCACCCAAAGGTTCAGACCGGAGCCGTTCGTCAGACTGGTCAGCCCTGCGCCTAGCCCGCCGAGCCCGACTGTCGAAAAGACCGCGCCACCGACGTCGACCTGGGTGTGGCTGGCCGGGCAGTCCTCCGGTATCCACACGGTGCCTACGGCCAGCGCGACGGCGACTGCGGGCAGCAGCATCAGAAAAGTCGTCCGCCAGGACCCGTGATCGAGGATCACGCCGGCAATCGCGGGCGCGACGCCGCTGGCGACAGCCGCGGCGGCGGACCAGATGCCCACTGCATGGGCTTTCTTCTCGGCGGGAAAGGCCTGCCCGAGCAGGGAAAGGCCGTTGGGTAGGATAAAGGCTCCGCCCAAGCCTTGCAGGAACCGGGCGACGATGAAAACGACAAAACTCGGGGCGAAGCCAATCGCCGTCGCGCCCAGGCCAAAGAGAGCTATCCCCACGAGGAAGATCCGCTTCTGACCGAACCGGTCACCCAGAGCGCCGGCGGCCAGTGTCAAGGCCGCGAGCGGCAGGAGCTCGGCGTTCATCACCCACTGCAGGTCGAGCGGCGAAAGGCGCATATCTCGCCCAATCGCCGCGAGCGCGACAGTGACGACGGCGCTGCTGACAAACACAAGGCAGCTGCCCAGGCTCGAGGCAGCGAGCACCTTTGTGCTGCCCTGCGCGCCTTGGCTTTCGTGGGCCATGATATCGATCCCGCGCGGCTCGTAGGCGAGGCTCGTTTCCTCAAGCATGATTCTGACCTTCACCGGTTGGGCGCCGGATCGGAAAAGAGTTGCAGCGGATCGGGATGCTGTGCCGGCCAGCGGGTGAAAATTGGATGATTGAGTGTCACTTTCTGCTCCCAGATAGCGGGCCGAGCTGCGCCAGGATGAGTGAATCTTTCCCCTGGATGTGTGCCGAGACGTCACCACGATCCAAAAGGCGACGATGATCCACGAGCAACGGAGAACCGCTCGCCCATCCCCGAGTCCTCACGGACGAACACGGATGATCGTCTTCCCCGCGCTTCGTTCGCTCTGCTTGAAGGCGGCGGCATCGTCGAGGCTCGAAGAGCTGTCGCAGTTGCTGTTCCCCGTCGCATCAGTGTGCGGATTGCGTGCACCGAGAACAGTGAACAGGGTGGCGCCGAGGGCAATTACCCCGTATCCCAAGGCGATCTGCGGTAGCGAGAAGGTGCTGGAAAGTTTGCCGGAGATGAGACTGGGAAAAGTGGCGCCGCTGTAGCAGACGAGGTAAATCGCGCTGAATATCGGTGCCCGGTCGGCCAGCGTGCTGCCGTGCAGCAGCCCACGGGTTGTACCGCTGATAGCGATGCCTTGCCCGGCGCCGGCGACTATGGTTGCGGTGATGAACAAAGCCAGTGTGCCGGCGTTGATCGCTGTGATGATGCCGATCATTCCGGCCAGGAAGGTGATCATGCCGACGCGTTGGGCTACAGAGGATTTGAACCGGCCGCCGATGGGAGCGCCGAGAACGCTGGGGGCCATATAGGCGGCGAACACCAGTCCGAGGATGAGCGGGCTGCGGGTGTGGAGTTGATCTTCGACAAGCGCAGGCACGAAGGCTTGATAGAAGGCTCCGGTCGCCCAAGTGGCCGGAAACACCACTGCCGCGACAGGGAGCAGATGCCTGACTCGGGCCGGCACACTGACGCTGGGCAGCAGTGATCGCCAAGCGACTGGCGTCCGAGTTGCGGTTTCCGGGCTGATGGCGACGAGCATGGCAGACACTGATAAGAAGCCGACGCAAACCAGGTAGATAAGATCGCGTGGCCAGAGGCCGAACTGGACCAGGGCGCCGGATGCGATGGCGCCGACGGTAAGGCCGAGCATTGGTCCTTGGCTGGAGGCGACGGAGGCCAACCATTCCGGCCGGGCCGGTGCAGCGTCGACGATGTAGGAGGTCAAGGTGCTACTGGCCAACCCGGTTCCGACGCCCATCAGGAGGCGACCGGCGAGCAGGGTGCCGATGTCGTGCACATCTAGCAGCAGCAGACAGCCCAGCAGGAGCAGACCGAGGCTGCCGATCGCGGTGAGCCGGCGGCCGAGATGATTGGATAGCCGTCCCAGCACCAACAGTCCAACCATGGCGCCGACGGAGTAGGTGACGATTGCCATCGAGACGCCAAAGTTGGTGAACCCGTCCTCCGCCCGGTAGAGGTTGTACAGGGGGATCGGAGCAGCCGCCGTGGCAAACGAGACCACCAGGGAGACTACCGCAGATACGAATGCCAGCCGGAGCGTTCCGCACCGGTGAGTCTGGTTGATAAATGGTGCCAGTTTTTGCATTGAAGGCTGCATCCGTCGTGTCTCGCAATTCGGGCGCACAAGTCCAAATCTCCGACTGCGTGGTTTCACCGAGTGGCGGTGATCGTCGACGCCAGGGCTGACGAGTGGCTCGACCGCTGATTGTTGCTGTGGCGCACATAGTCAGGGGGGCTGTCGCACTGCTGTCCCTTGACTATTATCCATCAGGTACCGCCGGCATTCATCCGCGCCGCAGCGCAGGATGTCGCTTGCCGAGCCTCCGAGGTGCACGTGCTTGCCCTCGGGATATGTGCCATCAATTGACGAGTCCAGCACGATCTGTGCGATGTCGTCAGCAACGTACACATGGCGCGCCTTACTCCAGCGGCAGGCCGAGCTTGAGATCGCCCTCGAGTGTGGGCGGCGATCTCGGTGTGATCAGTGATCGTTCGCCCATGTTTCGCGATGAACACGGCCTCGGGAGCGTGCAAGCTCATCATCGCGCTGACATTGCCTGAATTAAATCGTCAAGCGGCGCCGCGAGCATGCCCTCGGGTTCAGTAGGGAGTGAACAGGACCCGAACATCAGGGATCTCCTGTTCGTGCTGGTTGAAACGTTGCCTCGGTAATACGCGAGGAACGGCCCTCGACCAGGCCGTCGCCGCCTTCAACCCACGGTGCGCCTGTTAAATCCTGAACGCATCGCGACTGACTCCTCAGACGCGTTAAAGACCGAGGTCGTGAGCAGGACAGCGGCAGCGAGGACCCAGTAGTACCAGGCGTCGAGCCCCAAGAATTTGAAAGCAAACGGGGCGATGACAAACACTACCCCGACGGAGCGATCGACCCAAAGGTGTAACCAGTAGGGAATGATCCGGACGAGCCCGGTAGGATGGTCGGTCAGGGCGGCCAAGAGTAGCGCCGCGATACCGACAACAACCGAAAGCCACATTGCGACCGGTTCGCTCTGGCCGAGCTTCAGCACGAACGGCGCTGCGATCAATACGATCGCGACGGGATAATCGATTAGATAGGCGTGGATAGACTTGGTGATGAAGCGGAACGACATTGGTGACTCCTACTTTCTTGGTTGCCCGAGGAGGGCCCTGCCACGCGGAGAGTGCATCCACCCAAGAGGACGATTACGCCGCCCCATGCTGGCTGGCACTCGCACAACCGTCACAGGTCAGCCCGGCTAGATGCACAGAAAAGCTAAGCCGGCACGCCAACCATTGGAAATGTCCAGTCGTTATGGTTTCCATTCCACTCGCCCGGAGCCACGGAAGCGCGCTGGTGCGGCATTGCGCGTCGACCACACGTCCAAGAACGGAGTGAACTACAGGCGCACAAGGCGACGATGCTTCGGCGTCTGTCAGGAAAGGCTCGGGAAGGTCGGCCCGGACGTGCCATACGTCGTCCGCTTCATTCCTGGCACCCCACCCAGGTTCGCGACGGTCGCCGTGCGTTCATGTCAACGGGAAGCTTCGACCTTTGGTGTCGCGGCTGTCAGCCTGCGATCTCCTCCTGCGCCAGGAAGCCTTTGCAAGCGCGCGGTCAGCTCCGCGGCCTCCACCTCCCTTACAGCAGCCCCGAATTTAAGTTTGAATCGCAGCGCGAAGTAAATGACCTCTGGCAACCAGCTTAGTATCAGCATTCTCACAAACGTGCTTTGCTGTAAGGCCTCGGCCCGTTCCGCGCATCGCGCCCGCAAGCCTCTCACGAGTAGTCACCTCCGCTTTGCTGAGTGAGGTTGCCGAGGTAGTCACGCTTCCCGATCTTTGCTCCAAGGTGCCGGAGGATCGCGTGCGCAATCGAGATGTGGAAGAAGAAGTCGGGCAGCACCAGGTGCCGGATGTAATCCTCGCCGCCGAACCACCCACGCACGATAGGCGGTGTCAGCTCGTATGTGTGTGACTGTGCGCCGGAAACTTCGTCCGGCTGCACGTTTTGGAGAAAACCGCGGGTCTCAAGGAGCCGTCCCTTCAACGCCGGATACATAATCGGGGTTTTGCTGGGTGCCGGCGGGTCGTGCTGCATCAACTTCGCCATGTGCACCTCCACCTTGTTGCAGCCTACGGAGAACTGTTCTCCGAAAGTGAGCATGTCGGGCACGAGCCGCTCGCCAAGGATGCTCCCAGGCTCAAACGCCTTGGTCCGTTCGAGTGCTTGGGCGTGGTCGAGATAGTCGTCCATTACGTTCAGTCCATGCAGCATGACAGGAACCGTGATGTCGTAGACCGAAAAGGACACGCCGAACTCCATGTGCTCGTTTGTAGTCTGAACGTCGGTTGGGCCCGACAGGTCCGTAATCGAAACGAAAACTTGCAATAGTCCTTCTATCTCACAGCTTGATACACCAGCTTGCCGGACTCGACAGCGGCCTCCGCGAAACATCATTCGCCGGAGAGTGCCTACCCATGCGAGGTCTAGTGACGCAGGACGGGATATCCGTTCACGTAAATCCAATCGGTGGCTTTGGCGGGCACATGGCACCCCTGGCAATCGGAATGGTAGTCGATCGAGGTGGTCTTGAGCGGCTTGTCCGCATCGAACCACGACCAGCCCCACCCGTCGCCCCACAACGGGTTGCCGGGGTGCGTTTCCTTGCTGTCTCTCACCATGACGAACCAGCCTTTGAGCTTGTCGGCGTGACTTACTGTGCCGGTGGTCATCTCGTTCGTTGAAGTCGTGAAGACCTCTTTGACCAGAATGGCGCCGTCCGGGAAGTGCCCCGTCTTGCGGTAGGCGTCGATCGCCCCGGGCGATGCGTAGACGCCGTGCATTTCCTTCGAGCCTTCGCCGCTGTCGGCCGCAATCGCCCAGCTCCCGAGCGCTTGGTAGAGGGTTCGGTAGTCTGCCGGGACGCGCAGGTGCCCGGCGGCGTCCACCACGTTCTCGGTCGGGTCGGCCGGCGGCGCTCCGCTGATCTGAGCAATCGCCGCCAGGGTGCCGGCGACCAGCGCGAGGGCGACAGCCAAGCCGATAGTCCTCGATAATTGCATGGGGGGATCTCCTGCTGGTGGCGCGCCACGGCGGCTCGGCGCAATGGCTTCATTCGATGTCGACGCGGCCTCGTGTTCGGTCGACCCGGTGGACCTCAGGATCGGATGCAGCGGGCGAATTTTGAAATTCCCTTTGGACATGCATTCGATAAGCGTGGGGTATCGTCGTCCAAAAGCTCTGTGGGCGTCGGCGGGCCCGTCCATTCGATCGGCCGTCGGGGTGTACGTCTTCCAACACCGCCTTGAGGTCAAATGACACCGTCGGAGAGGTCAATCACCACGCGGGCGCGGGCAGAGCTCCTTTCAGCAATCTGCAGTAATCGTGTTCACGCCAACTTTCGGTGAAGCCCCGATCACCTCGTGGCCGCCCCGACGCAGAACGGCGCCGCTTTCGAGCCAATCAGGCCGGCGCGGCCGATCACGCAATTTCGTTGCGGGAGCCTCCAACAGAAAACCAAGAAAGAAGGATTCTCAGATCGGGGATTCCGCGGGCCTTGCGCAGAACGGCTATGCGACCGCAATCGTGACGTTGCAAGTCACGAAGCCAATGCACCGATCCTGAGCCCGGACATTCCCGCGATGATCGCGGCCGCGACGATGGCGCTCATCGCGACGCAGACGCCCCAAAGGCGATCGGCATTACGTTGATCGACACCGTGCGCGATCAGCACCGCTCTTAGCCCTGAAGCAAGGTGACTCAGGACGAAGAAGGCGCCGAGCGCGTAGTGAGGCAGCAGACGGATATTCCATGCGTCATGAATAAGCCCGGTCGGGGCTCCGATCGCAAAATTCCAATCCGTCGGTATGCCGAGGAAGCTTCGCGCGTAGATGAAGACCGAGTTCATGTGGCCGAGAATGTACACTGATAGATAGGCTCCCGAAGCGACCTGGTAGGTCCGCTGGAAGTCATGCGCTGCGGCGCTCCAACGCCACGCCAGAAAGAGGCCGGTGCCGATCTGGAAAAGCATGGCCGCCACCAACAACGGTTCCCCTACCGCAGAACGATAAACCACGCGCCCAATCTTCATAACGGCCGCATGCGCATCCGGCCCTATCAAGCCGAACAGATGATTGGCGAGATGAAACACCACGTATAGGGACAGGACCGCCGCCGTTACCCCGTGGACAACCCGCCAAGCCCCGACTGCTGGCGCAGCTGGAGCTACCGGATCTGCCGCAGACTGCGACCAGATCGCGATTGCGATCCAAATCACGCACCAGACGACCTCGTCGGGGATAGGACTTTTGATCAAGATCTGCACAACGCCGAGAAACACATAGAGCGTTGGTGACACAACGCTGGCATAGGCGAGGCGTCTTGAACCGGGACCGGACGTGGGACGACATGCCAGGGCGATCCCAAGAAACGGCACGATGAACGCAACGACCAGGATGAATGTCGCGCTGGCGATTGCCAACGCTGGCGGGCTTTCGGCCTGGATGCCGACGAAGGCATGAAAAGCATTGAGCAGAAACGGATAGCAGATTGCCGCCGCTGCCGGGACCAGAGACAAATAGTCAAAGCGCTTCTCGAGAAACCTTCGGCGGTTCTGCAGGCGAACGAATGATTCCATCGTGAACCTATGAAGCCACAATAAAGAAACTGGCTTACGAGACGACGTTTCAAGACGGGTTTGTAAACTTGCCTTCGCGTATCACGCCGCGCGGCAAGCGGCAATTACGATCATTTATCGACTCTATGGCGAGAGGCTATTTCCCTTGTCGTGGTCGCAAGGTCACTCTCCAAAGCATCGTACCGAAACTGTCAGTGCCGAAACGGACACGCGGAATGCGATGCCAGAATGAGGAGCCACGAGGCTCGATATCCAAAGCAACCACGCAATTGCAGTCGTCAATTGCGACGTTCGAGGTTGTTCAGGAGACGGAAGTGAGTGCGATTGAGAGAACGGAGTATTCGGCTGCGGCGACCGGGCCCAATCGCGGTTCGTTTCGCCGCCTTGCACGATGGGACGGCGCACCGATCGGCATGCTGTTCGCCCTCGCGCTCGCTGGCTGCGACGAGAGGGCGCAGTCGCAGGCGGCCGCGCCTCCGCCGCCGGTGACGGTGGCGCAACCGGTCAAACGGACCGTCACCGACTGGGACGAGTTCACCGGTCGCTTCGAGGCAATCCAGGAGGTTCAGGTCCGTGCCCGCGTCGGCGGCTTCGTCAACAGCGTAGAGTTCAAGGATGGTGCGATCGTCCACGCTGGCGATCTGCTTTACGTCATCGATCCGCGCCCGTTCGAGGCGGTCGTGCTGCAAGCCGAAGGGCAGCTCGCCGATGCGCGCGCCAAGGGAGAGCTTGCCAAGCGCGATCTCGAGCGCGGCCTGACCCTTGTGCAGACCAGCGCGGTCTCCGAACAAGTCGTCGATCAGCGCCGTCAGGCGCTGCAGGCGGCGCGTGCCGCCGAGACCCAGGCCGAAGGCGCGTTGAAGGCCGCACAGCTCAATGTCGAATTCACCCATGTGGTGGCGCCGATCACCGGCCGCGTCAGCCGCCATCTGGTAGCTCCGGGCAATCTCGTGCAGGGCAGCGAGGGCAGCGCGACGCTATTGACCTCGATCGTATCGCTCGATCCGATCTACATCTATTTCGACGTGGACGAGGCGACCTATCTGAAGAACAACAAGCTGTGGTTCGAGGGCAAGCGGCCGAGCTCGCGCGACACGGCCAACCCGGTGCAGGTCACGCTCACCGGCGAGACGAAATCCTCGCATGAGGGCAAGATGGATTTCCTCGACAACCGGCTCGACGCGTCGACCGGCACGCTGCGCAGCCGCGCGATCATTCCCGACCACGATCTGTCCATTCTGCCCGGGCAATTCGGTCGCGTGCGGCTGATCGGCTCCTCGCCCTATGAAGCGCTGCTGATGCCGGATACGGCGATCGCGACCGACCAGTCGCGCAAGATCGTATTCGTGGTGAAAGATGACGACACGGTGGAAGCGCGCGGGGTCGAACTCGGGCCATTGGCTGAAGGTCTGCGCGTGGTCCGCACGGGCCTCAAACCGGATGATCGCGTCATCATCGACGGCATCCAGCGGGCTCGCGTCGGCGCCAAGGTCGCGCCGAAGAAGGCCGAGTTCGGTGGCAAGAAGTCATGAATCTCGGGCGTCTTTCCGTCAATCAGCCGATCCTGGCGATGGTGCTGTCGATCGTGCTCCTGATCGTGGGAGCGATCGCCTACAGAACGTTGCCCGTCGCAGAATATCCGGAAGTGGTGCCGCCGACCGTGGTGGTGACCGCGGAATATCCGGGCGCCTCCGCGCAGACCATCTCGGATACCGTCGCCGCTCCCATCGAGCAGCAGATCAACGGTGTCGAGGACATGCTGTACATGTACAGCCAGGCAACATCGAATGGCCAGCTTACCATCACCATCACCTTCAAGGTCGGCACTGATCTCGACAAGGCGCAGGTGCTGGTGCAGAACCGCGTCGCGATCGCGCAGCCGCAATTGCCTGAGGAGGTGCAGCGCAACGGCGTCGTCACCAAGAAAGACTCGCCGGACATTCTGATGGTCGTCTTCATGTTGTCGCCCGACGACTCGCTCGACCAGCTCTACATCTCCAACTATGCGTTGCTGCAGGTGCGCGATCAGTTGCTGCGGCTTGACGGCATCGGTGACATCCAGATCTTCGGCGCACGCGATTATTCGATGCGGCTGTGGCTCGATCCCGACAAGATCGCCAATCTCGGCCTGACTTCGAACGACGTAGTTGCGGCGATCCGCGCGCAGAACCTGCAGATCGCGGGCGGTCAGCTTGCGAGCCCACCGATTGCCGACCGCGCCTTCCAGCCGAACCTCACCTTTGTTGGCCGGTTGAAGAATCCATCCCAATTCGAAGGCATCGTCGTCAAATCGGGCCAGGACGGCCGCATTGTTCGCCTGCGCGACGTGGCGCGGATCGAGCTCGGCGCGCTCGACTATTCCACCAACAGCTTTCTGTTCCGCAAGTCAGCGGTGGCGTTACGGGTGACGCAGCGGCCAGGATCGAACGCGCTTGCGACCGCCAAGGGCATTAAGGATACGATGGAGGAGCTGAAGGCCGGTTTCCCCAAGGGGCTCGAGTACAATATCGGCTACAACCCGACCGAGTTCATCCAGCAGTCCATCAGCGAGCTGATCAAAACGATCTATGAAGCGATGGCACTCGTTGTCGTCGTCGTACTGGTGTTCCTGCAGGGCTGGCGTCCGGCGGTCATCCCGATCGTGGCGATCCCGGTGTCGTTGGTTGGTACCTTTGCGGCCATGGCAACCCTCGGCTACGGCATCAACAATCTCACGCTGTTCGGCCTCGTGCTCGCGGTGGGCATCGTGGTCGACGACGCCATTGTCGTGGTCGAAAATGTCGAGCGGCACCTGGCGCGCGGCTCGAGCCGGCGTGACGCCGCGCTAAAGACCATGAAGGAAGTTGGCGGCGCGCTGGTCTCGATTGCGCTCGTACTGTGTGCGGTGTTCGTGCCGACCGCGTTTCTCGGGGGCATTACTGGGCAATTCTTCCGGCAGTTTGCGGTTACTATCGCGGTCGCGACAGCAATCTCCTGCTTCTGTTCGCTGACCCTGTCGCCGGCACTCGCTTCGCAGATCCTCCTTCCGCACCAGGAGAAGCGGCGGCCGGCCGCCTGGAATCTGATTGCGCGCGGCTGGGAATTGTTCACCAGGCTGTTCAACCGCGGTTTTGACTGGCTGTCGCATGTTTATGCTGACGTCGCGGTCTTCTCGATCCGGCATCGCCTGGTGATGCTGCTCGTCTATGTGGTCCTGATCGGCAGCGCCGGCTGGCTACTTGTCACCACGCCGCAAGGCTACATTCCGGCACAGGATCGCGGCTACGTGATCATATCCGCGCAACTGCCGGGCGCGGCCTCCCTGGGTCGGACCACGGAGATCGTTCGCAGGATCGAGGGCGTGGCGCACGATACGCCCGGAATTTCGCATGTCGCCGTCTTTGCAGGTCTGTCGGGAGCGACCCGCACACAGGCGAGCAACTCGGCGGCGTTGTTTCCGGTGTTCGAAGAACCGGAGGTGCGCCTTAAGAAGGGGCTCAACGCGCGGATGATCACGGCGGATCTGCGCAAGCGGCTGTCAGCCATCGAAGGCGCCTTCATCATCGTGATCCCACCGCCGCCGATCCCGGGCATCGGCACCGGCGGTGGCTTCACCATGCGCATCCAGGACCGGCAGGGCCGTGGTCCGAAACTGCTGGCGGCGGCGACCGATGAGCTCGTCGCAGCGGCACGCAAGTCCCCGCTGCTCCTTACCCCCACGGTGTTCTCGCCCTTCTCCGCGAACACGCCGCAGGTCTTCGTCGACATCGATCAGGTCAAGGCGCAGAAGCTCGGGGTTCCCATCCAGAACATCACCGACACGATCCAGACCTATTTCGGGTCGACCTATGTCAACGACTTCAACCTGTTCGGCCGCACCTATCACGTCACCGCGCAGGCCGACCTTCCGTTTCGGAAAGAGCGTGCTGATCTTGCGCGGCTGCGGACCCGCAACGCCAATGCCGATACGGTGATGCTCGGCAGCGTGGTAGATTTCAAGGACGTCTCGGGTCCCGATCGGGTCGCCCGCTATAATCTCTATCCGGCGGCCGAGCTTCAGGGCGAAGGCTTGCCGGGGACGAGTTCGGCGACCGCGATCGCTGCCATGAAAAGGCTCGCCGAGAATACACTGCCGAGTGGCTTTTCCTTCGAATGGACCGACCTGTCCTATCAGCAGGTTACCGGCGGCAACGCCGGATTGTTCGTGTTCCCGATCTGCGTGCTGTTCGTTTATCTGGTTCTGGCCGCGCAATATGGGAGCTGGAGCTTGCCTTTTTCCGTCATCCTGATTGTGCCGATGTGCTTGCTTGCAGCCACGATCGGGGTGCGCATCATGGGCCAGGACGTCAACATACTCACCCAGATCGGCTTCATTGTGCTGGTGGGATTGGCCGCCAAGAACGCGATCCTGATCGTCGAGTTCGCTCGGGACATCGAGCTCGAGGGCAAGCCGCGCCTGGAGGCGGTGATCGAGGCCTGCCGGTTGCGACTGCGGCCGATCCTGATGACCTCGTTCGCCTTTATCCTCGGCGTGCTGCCGCTCGTGATCTCCACCGGCTCCGGATCGGAGATGCGCCAGGCGGTCGGCGTCGCCGTGTTCTTCGGTATGCTTGGTGTCACGCTGTTCGGGCTGATCTTTACACCCATCTTCTACATGGTGGTGCGCAACCTTGCGGAAGGCAAGAACGAGGGCGCGCCGACCCAGACGACGGCGGCCGCGGCGGAGTGAGTCGCGGTGATGCCAATGCGCGATGAGGCCGGAACAACTCGCGCTCGCTGCGCACGTGGATCAAACAGTGCGCGACCGGCCAAATGGACCTTCCGATTTGCGAACGTAACATGTCCGGGAATGCGCAAACCTCCGAAAATGTGAGGCAGTTTGTCCAGACCGCCTGAGCCTCCGCGGCTGTTGTAGCGCGGACGCGCAGCGCGTCGTGATCACATCGGGTTATTGACTACATGTAACATCTGAATGACGCTTGGGCGCCGTTGCCGAATACTGTGCTGCCGTATCAGGCAGGAGGACGGGCGATGGCCACGACGGTTGAAGGCCCTGTTGGAAGTCCCGACAACGACTGGACGTCTGCGGAGACTGCCGCCGGGCGCAACGCTGGCCTCTCTCTTCGGAGGGGCGTTCGAGGACGGTGCCCGCGCTGCGGTCGCGGTCGCCTGTTTTGTGCATTTCTCAAAGTCGACGACCACTGCTCTGTCTGCCGCCTCGATTTCACTGGACACCGGGCCGACGACCTGCCGGCCTACCTCGTGATGGTCATCGTCGGACACGTCCTGGTTCCGGTAATTCTCTGGATCGAGGTGGACTATGCACCGTCGCTGGCGTTTCAGCTTGGCGTCTATCTTCCGATTGCGGCCTTGGGCTCGATAGCTCTCCTGCAGCCGGGTCAAAGGCGCCATTGTGGCGCTGCAATGGGCGCTCGGCATGCACGGCTTCGGCGCGCACCCGCCCGACGAGCTCCAGGGTTGAGGCGGAAGGTGTCTCAACAGAACGACCTCAGAGAATCGGGGGCGAGGGCCAGCAGTTTCATTCGCAGCATCATAGCGTCTGACCTCGTGACACACGCGCTTCGTGGTCGCGCGCTTTCCACCTGAGCCGAATGGCTTCCTCCATCTGAGGCACGCGAAGTCGATCGTACTGAATTACCAGCTTGAAGGAATTCGGCGGCCGCTGCAACTTGCGTCTCGACGATACGAACCCGGCAAAGGAGAGGGTGGAGTACATCGACGCAATCAAGCGAGACGTCGAGTGGCTCGGATTCGATTGGGCACAGGGCCTCCGCTTCGCGTCCGACTACTTCGAGCAGCTCTACGCGTGGGCCTGTCATCTCGTTCGCATCGGCAAGGCATGCGTAGACGACCGGTCCGCGCACGACATCAGAAAGGGCAAGGGGAACGAGTCCCGGCCGGAACAGCGCGTTCCGCGACCGCAGCGTGAAGGAAAATGAGAGCTATTCGCGCGGATGCACGCCGGCGAGTTCAGGAATGGTGAGCGGGTGCTCCGCGCGAAATCGACATGGCCTCAACGAACCTCAACCCGCGCGCGCCCCGTCATCTACCGCATTCTCAACGCCAACCATCCGCGAAGGCACGACCTGGCACATCTACCCGAGCTACGATTTCGCGCACGGCCGGTGTGACGCCATCAAGGGGTGAGCCAGTCGCTGTGCACCCTCGATTCGAGGACCACCGACCTCTTTACGACTGGTTCGTCGAAATCTCCCGTGCCATCGAGACCCCCACAGTATGGATTCGCTCGCCTGGGTATTATGCCTACCGTCCTCTCAAAACGCGCGCTGACGGAGCTGGCGCGCGACGGCCACGTGGCGGGCTGGGACGACCCGAGGATGCCGAGGCTTGCGGGCCTGCGCCGACGCGGCGTGCCGGCGAGGCGGTACGCCGGTTCATACGCGGCGTCCGGGTTTCGAAGGCCAAGAGCACGATCGATGATGGTGTCGTGGGCACAGCGATCTAAGATGTCCTCAATGAGCGGGCTCCGCCACGGATGGCGCTGCTCAAGCCGCTCAAGGTGACGAGCGAGAACTATCCCGCAGGCCGGATGGAAGAGTCGAAGCGCCAAACCACCCGCGGACCCGGCCTTTGAGAAGGAGAGCCGTCCGATTCTCCCGCGAGCTGTACATCGAGCAAGACGCTCCGCTACGCCTGCCTCGTCGCTTTCACGGTGTCGTGAAGGACGGCCCGGGCAGTGTGGTCAAGCTACGCTGCACCTACCCCCGACAGCAGAGGTGGCGCCGGCACCCGCGGGCGAAAGGTCGGGGCGACAATCTCCTGGGTGAGCCCCGGCGACGCTTCGCCGGCCGAAGTCAGGCTCTACGGCCGGCTCTTCGCCGCAGCGAGCGCCGGTTCGGGTTATGTGCCGATTCAGTCACCCTGAGTCCGACCCCGGGATCAGCTGAGTGCGCACGCTTGGATCCCTATCCGAGCCGGCGCATGCGGTCGAATTTGGGAGCTGAGTGGTCTGCTTCCACGCTACACCTCGATGTCGCTGCCGTACCACATCGGCAACGGAAGGTTCGCGGCATGCTGAAGCTGATCGCGACCGCCGTCGTTGCCGAAACCGCGCATCAACTGCAGAGACAGCTCAGGTTGTCGTCGGCATCATGTGCGCGGCATCGCCTCGGCGGGCGAACTCAGAAAAAGGTCGGACCAAGAGTCCGGTTTGGGCGCAAGGGTAAAAGATTCCATAAAGCAAATCAAAGCATTTGGCTGTACAGAGCCATGATGTTGACGGCGGTCATCGGCGGTGTTTCTGGGCACTACAGAGGGTTACGCGGGCGTCGGCAGGGGCGGGCCGTTTCTGGAGTTGCAATTTACTGGAACCCTCCGCTCGGCCAAACGCAGCAGGAAGCCCACCACCCGATGCAACCCCGCCGAAAGATGCGCAGCCCGCCAATGAAGTTGGTTGGAAGAGGCCGCGGACGTGCACGGGGAAAGGACACGAGAGCTTCACTCGGGACCCGCTCGCGCTGGAGGTCGGCTGACCAGGCGCGAGTCGTTAGCTAACTCAACCGCAAATGCGGGAATCGTCGTGCCGGCATTGGCGAAGAGTTATCGCTGGCGTTAGACTGTGGTCGAGGCGCCCTGCGACTTCGGGCTAGTGAGATCCGACGATCTCGTGCCAAATGGTGGATAGGAAAGGCACCACATTTCTGGAAGTTTGATTACGAAAAGGCCGGCGAACTCGAAATTGCCGCCCATCACGGGCTTCGACGTGAGGCGAATATGTTGGTGGAAAAGTCATCGGACGGATTACCGGCGCATGAGTTTGTACTCTCGAACCTTTCGCCCAGCGTCGCTCAAAGGCGGTTCGCGCTTGGCGTTGTGCTGGTGCTGCTCATTGTCTTTGTCATCGTGGCAGGCCCGCTCTCGGGCCTGCCACTGAAGCGGGTTGACGCCTTTATACCCGCCTACGGCACTGCGATTTTCGTCATCGACTCTATCACCGCAGCCCTGCTCTTCGCGCAGTTCTCGGTTCTACGCTCGCATGCGCTCCTCGCACTGGCGAATGGCTATTTCCTGACGGCGCTCATCGCAATTCCCTGGACGCTCACATTTCCAGGCGTACTGGCGTCGGAGGGCGGCCTTGGCGGCGGGCTCCAGAGTACGGTTTGGCTCTATGTCTTCTCGCACGCGGGCTTCGCCCTTTTCGCGATCGTCTATATACTGCTGAAGGATGTCGATCCGATGGAGTGGGTGTCGCCACGCTCCATTCGTGCGTGGGTCCTGACGACCGTGGGATCGGTTACTGCGCTCGTCTGTTGCGCAACAGTTTTGGTGACAGCAGGCCATACGCTCCTCCCGCGCATCATGCTCGACACGGCGCAGGTTTCCTATCTCTGGTACTACGTGGTCGGACCGATGGCGGGGTTGTTCGTCGTCGCGCTTGTCTTGCTATGGCTGCGGCAGCGCTCGGTGCTCGATCTCTGGCTGATGTTGGTCTTGTTCGCATACATCATCGAAATCGCCCTTACCGCCTTTCCTCTCCCGTACCGCTTTAGCGTCGGCTGGTATGCCGGGCGAGTTTACGGCGTGCTTTCCGGCAGCCTTGTGCTGCTCATCCTGATGAAAGAAGTGACGATGCTATACGGTGAACTGCTGCGCGCAGTCCTTGCCCAGCGGCATGAGCGCGAGGTGCGTCTGCTGACGGGAGACGCGGTCGCAGCCACGGTTGCGCACGAGATCAAGCAGCCATTGTCGGCGATGACTATGGACGCCACTGCGAGCCTGCGCTGGCTCGATCGCGCGACGCCCAACATCGATGAGGCCAAAATCGCATTACAGCAAATCGTGAACAACGGGCACCGTGTGGGAGCGGTGATCGAGAGTATCCGGACGCTCTTCAAGACGGAAGCACGAACCCGGAGTTCGCTCGATGTCAACAATCTCATCCGGGAAGCTCTGGCGCTCGTGCGCGACGACCTGCGGAGGCATCGGGTGGCGGTTCAAACCGACTACAAGCAATCGCTCCCACCCATAGAGGGCAACCAGGTTCAGCTGCAGCAGGTGCTCGTGAATTTGATCACGAACGCGATCGATTCAATGGCCACCGAAGATGAGGACCGGGTACTTTCCTTAAGGTCTAAAGTCTACGATTCCGGCAGTCTGATGGTGTCGGTGGAAGACGTGGGGAAGGGTGTCGAGCCGAGCGCTATCAATCTGATATTCAAACCGCAGTATACGACGAAGGTGCACGGGATGGGGATGGGGCTGTCGATTTGCCGGTCGATCATCGAAGCCCATGGGGGGCGGTTGTGGGTGACCGCCAATCTGCCTCGGGGTGCCATTTTTCACTTCACGCTGCCCGCCTACCGGGAGCACTAGCATTCGCAGTGCTACTCTTGAAAGACTCAGGTGGTCGAATCGTGTCTTTCTTCAACGATCCTTAAAAACGTCCAGAAACATCAGGCTTACAGGAGTTTCCTTGGAGCGGTATGTTTCATGTGCGGGCTGGTCCCGTTGTCCTCGGGTGCGCGTCCTTGATCGCCTCCAGAAGGCGCCGCTTTGCGCTCACCCGGATGCTGAGCTCCTGGAATCTGGATCGTGTAAGTCGGCGTCCATCCTCTCGGTTCACGGCTGGTTATCGATTGGATGCCTGCTTTCTATGATCTCACCGCGTCGGGGACCAGTACTCTCGCGTAACGGCGTGGCAGGTCGGAGGAATCCCAGGATGACGACAGAGAAGGCGGTGCTGGCCGGCGGGTGCTTCTGGGGCATGCAGGAGATCTTCCGCCGCCTGCGAGGCGTGGTGTCGACGCGAGCCGGTTACACCGGCGGCGACATCGCCAATCCGACCTACGGCAATCACGAAGGGCACGCCGAAGCAATCGAGATCGTGTTCGATCCCGCGGTCGTAAGCTACCGGGCGGTCCTCGAACACTTCTTCCAGATCCACGACCCGACAACCTACGAGCAGCAGGGAAGTGACTGAGGGCCCAGCTACCGTTCTGCCATCTTCTACACGGATGAACAGCAGAAGGAGATGGCCCTCGCGACGATCGCCGAAATCGAAGCCTCTGGTTTGTGGCCCGGTCCCGTGGTGACCGAAATCAACCCTGAGGAGCGGTTCTGGCAGGCGGAGTCGGAGCATCAGGACTACCTGAAATGGCGGCCGAGCGGCTACAGCTGCCACTTCATCCGGCCGAACTGGCGGCTCCCGTCGGCCCCTGCGTTCCAGAATCCACGGACCGCCCAATGAGTCAGGGACGAGGCTCGTTGGCTATGCTGATGGCGACGCGAAGACGTCGGCTCCGCAGTGGCGGCGCATAATAGCGCTGGCGGCTTCGAACTGCTCTGCGCTGGCCGGGTAGACGATTAGCACAATGCCACCGTTGAGGATCTGGCTCTCGGCCCATTCGTGCACGTGGCCTTCGTGTCGCCGCCCGAACAAAGCTGCCAGCCAGCCCACGCTACCGCCGGAAGCCAACCCCGCCAGCAGAGCAGGTGCGGCCGCTCCACCAATCGCTGCCAGGACGGCGCCGGCTCCGGCGAACGACGCGACAGTCGCCGCGAGCGAGGTCGCGAGTGTGCGAACCTGCTGCCGGTCGTCGCTCAAGCTGATGTCGATGCGGGGCAGCTGATTGATGTCGCAACCGACGGCGCCGGCGCAGGACGCTGCAATATCCTCCTGCGCCAGGTAGCTTATGCGAGCGCGGTCGATCCCCGCGGCTCCCATTTCGCTTACAACAGCCTCGAATTCGACTTCGCTTTGCAGCGCGCCAACGACCTCTCGCAACTGGCTCTTCAGCGGCATCCCGTATTTCCTTCCTGCTTGATTGCGGTCGTCCGGCTGAACGGACCAATGGGCGCGTGTCGCTCACGGACGAACGCGGATGACCGTCTTCCCCGCGCGTCGCTCGGTCGCATTGAAGGCGGTGACGGCATCGTCGAGGGCCGAGACGTTGCCGATGTTCGTCCGCAGTCGTCCGTCCCGCACCCGCTGCACGATCTCACTCAGTTGGGCTCGATCGGACTCGACGACGAAGTCAACCGCCAGGCCGTCGGCGGGCTGCGCTTCGGCAGGTCCGACGATGGTCACCAGTGTCCCTCCGGCTCGAACCAGTTCTGCGGACTGCTTCTGGATGTCACCGCCGATGACATCGAACACCAGATCGACTTTGCCGAGGTCTCCCAAGGCGTCCTTCTCGAGGTCGACGAACTCCTTCGCGCCGAAGTCGAGCGCCTTCTGTCGGTCGGCGGCACGTCCGGTGCCGATGACGTAGGCGCCGAACTCTCGCGCAAGCTGCGTCACCATTGAGCCGACTGCGCCCGCCGCGCCGTGCGCCAGGACGCTCTGCCCCGCCTGAAGGCGGCCGTGCTGGAACAGTCCCTGCCACGCGGTGAGGCCTGAGATTGGTAGACTCGCGCCCACCGTGAAGTCGACATCCCCCGGCAGCGGCGCAAGGTTGCGGGCCTCCATGGCTACATACTCGGCCAGGGTGCCGTCGCGATACCAGTCGGCAAGGCCGAACACTCGCTGTCCCACCGACAGTCCCGTCGTGCCGTAGCCGAGAGCGGTGACCACTCCGGCGAGCTCGTGGCCCGGAATCGCCGGTGTTCGGTCCTGGTCGAGGCGATCTGTCCAGGTCGAGGGCCACGTCAACTCAGTCGGAACGAATCCCGACGCATGAACCCTGACGATGACGTCGTTTATCGCTGCCTGCGGCTCGGGCCGCTTCACCAGCTTCATCCCGGCTGTTCCCGCCGCCTGGTCCGTCACAACGACTGCCTTCATGTGAATTGTCTCCTCGGTCATTTGTCTCTTTGGTGGAAATGTCGCAGTTGGCAGGCGCGTGTCGCTCACGGACGAACGCGGATGATCGTCTTCCCGCTGATCCGCTTGGTCGGATTGAGAGCGGCGACGGCATCGTCGAGCGTCGCGATGTTGCCGATGTTCGTCCGCAGTCGTCCGTCACGCACCCGCTGGACGATCTCACTCAGTTGGGCGCGATCGGATACGAGAACAAAGTCGATGGTCAGCCCATCGGCCGGCCGCGCCTCGGTCGGGCCCGCGATGGTCACCAGTGTTCCTCCGGCTCTAATCAAGCCTGCGGACCGCTTCGCGATGTCGCCGCCGATGACATCAAAAACCAGATCGACCCCGACGACGTCTTCAAGGACGTTGTTGTCGAGGTCGACGAACTCCTGAACGCCGAAGTCGAGCGCCTTTTGACGGTCGGGGGCGCGTCCGCTGCCGATCACGTAAGCGCCGGCCTCTACGGCGAGCTGCGTGACCATTGAACCGACTGCACCGGCCGCGCCATGGACGAGGACGCTCTGTCCCGCCTGAAGATGGCCATGCTGGAACAGCCCCTGCCATGCGGTCAGGCCCGGCATCGCCACGCTCGCGCCCGCCGTGAAGTCGACGTCGGCCGGCAGCGGCGCGAGGTTGCGTGCCTCGACGGCCACATATTCCGCCAAGGTGCCGCCGCGATATGAGTCCGAGAGGCCGAACACCCGCTGTCCGACCGACAGCCCCGTCGTGCCGTAGCCGAGAGCGGTAACCACTCCGGCCAGCTCCTGCCCAGGGATCGACGGTGTTCGGTCACGGTCGAGGCGATCCGTCCAGGTCGAAGGCCACGTCAGCTCACCGGAGGTGAATCCCGATGCATGAACCTCAACGACGACGTCGTTTATCGCTGCCTCCGGCTCGGGCCGCTCCGCCAGCTTCATCCCGGACGTTCCCGCAGACTGGTCCGTTACCACGATGGCCTTCATCATCTGACTCCCGATGTGCAGGATGCCGTCATTTTCAGAATTTCTCTGCAGATAAGCCCAAATAGAACAGCGAAAATCGATCGTCCAATGACCTTCGGCTATGGAATCGATGCCACCGCCTCGGCGTGCATAAATCAACGGTGCGAAACAAACACCTGCTTCTCACGCCAACGGGCCAGCCGGTACAATGACGATCCGTCACCCTTGGTTCGAAATCCACAAAGGAGACTCTCTTGATTTCGCCCTTCGATCCTCCAGAGCTTCACATGGGTTTGCATGCTCGGCGCTGAGATATTCGCGGAATCCTGATGTGGTGCTAATTAACGTCAGCCTTGTCGGTCCATACGAAAAGCCCAGACGCGCTCCCGAAAAACTTTCGAGGGAGCATCTGGCTTTGGCGTTACGATCGCATCAAGCGAGCCTTTAAACACGCTCGAAGAAGGTCGATGCGACCGGATAGAATTCAGATCGAGCCGGCCGGGGCAACGGCGGGAAAGTCCTTCTCGGGATCGAACACATTGTTGAAAAAATTCGTCAGGGAGTACATAGCCATCAGCGCGACGATCTCCATGACGTTCGCATCCGTGTAGCCCGCATCGCGAACGGCTTTCAGATCGGCGTCACTGATGTTGCCGCGGGTCTCGATAACTTTGCGCGCAAACTGGACGGCGGCGTCACGCTTCGGGTCGCTGGCATGCCCCTTCCGAGCGAGAATGATTTCTTCGGCCGGCAGCTTGGCCATATGCTCGGCGGTAAAGCTGTGAACCGTCAGGCAATAGTTGCAGCCATTCACTTCAGAGACAGCGAGGCCGATGCCATCACGCGTTTTCACGTCGAGCGTCTTGCTCAAGGAGCCGAGCAGGGCGGCCCACGCGTTGAACGCAATCGGGTTCTGCGCGAAGGTCGCCAGCATATTTGGGGTGAACCCGATGTCCTTCGTGAATGCATCGAGGGTTGGCTTGGAATCGGCCGGCACTTGTTCCGGCTTTAGAGCTGCACTTCTTGGCATCGTAGTCTCGCGTAAGTTGCGGGCTTTACCAATAATCATACGAGATCCAGCACATCGGCGACCGGACGGCGCGGCTTCTGGGCCCAGTTTCCCGGACGCTCCGGTCCCACAGACAACAGCATGACCGGGACTTCGTTCTCGGCCAGTCCGAACTCGCGGTGCACCGCTTCGGCGTCGAAACCGATCATCGGCGTCGAACCCAGGCCGAGCGAGCGGGCCGCATAGATCATCGCCGCCGCGCCGAACGTGCCGGTGCGTACTGCTTCGTCGCGCTGGCGCTGCGGGTACTTCATGTACAGATCGCGTGCGGGAATCTCCCATTCCGGCACCATATTTGCCGGCATGATGCCCGCTTCCACCAGCGGTGCCAGACGCTCTGGTACTACGCTGGAATCGGCCAACACACCGCAGACGATGAAGGTAACGGCTGCCTCGGTGATCGCGGGCTGATTCCAGGCGATCGGACGCAACCGAGCCTTGGCTTCTGGCGTGCGCACGGCGATGAAGCGCCAGTTCTGCAAGTGGAAGGACGTCGGCGCGGTGGTGCCGATTCGCACCAGTTCCCTGATTTGCTCGTCGCTCAATGTGGCGGCGGGGTCGAAGTACTTGGTAGCGCTGCGGCTCAGGATGCATTCGATGACAGCGTTGGCCGTGGTGATTCCGTCGGTCATGGTGATTCCTATGGGTGAAGGGTTAGATTGAGGTGCAAGAGTGCTTTCGCTCTCGCTGCGGAAAATGTTGCGCCGCTGAGGCCCGTTCGACATTTAATGCCAACGACCATGGATGGTCTTGCGAAAGCGAAGGCAGAACCGCGCGACCTCGCTTCCAGAACTGCCGGGTTCAGGCCGGCGGCCTGACCAGTGACACAGCAGCGTCCAGCCCCTCGAGGTCGGGCCGGCCGGAGCCGCTTCGCTCATCTACGCGAGTGCCGTCACGGTCGCCGCGACCAGCAAGACCGCAACGGCGGGGCCGCCGGTCTTCCGGTGATTTTCATGGAGGTCTCCTTTGTTGCCCGCGTGCGACACAGTGGCTCGGCGCAATGGCTTCATGCGATGTCGAGGCGGCTGCGTATTCGGCCAACCCGGTGGTCCTCAGGATCGGACGCAGCCGGCGAAATTGGAAATTCCGTCTGATCATGCATTCGATAAGTGCGGGGCATCGTTACCTGATAGGACTGTGCGCGTGCGCCCCGTCGTGCCAGGCGGGGAAGCGCATCGCGTAACGGCCGCTGCTCTCGAACCGGCACAGGCAGCACGCTCGTCACGGCCAATGAGGTTTTCAGACTGAGCGTCTCGCACGACCGACACAGACACACGTTGGTCGGCGGCATCGATGTTTAGCCTGCGAATCTGGAGTCTTGCTGACGCCTCGCGCAACCAGCCGCTATTTCAACGCAGCAAGATAGGCGACGAGGTCCGTCCGGTCCGTCTGGTTCTTCAGCCCTGGGTAGGGCATTCTGTTTCCGGGAACCACCTGCTGTGGCGATTCCAGATATGCATCGAGGATCTTCGTATCCCAGACAATGCCGGACCTCTTCATCGCGTTGCTATAGCTGAAGCCGGGAACCGTACCCGCCTTCCTGCCGATGAGTCCCCCCAGGCCCGGCCCGACGCGACTGGCAAGATCCGTCGCATGGCATGTTGCGCAAGCTTTGAAGACGGTCTTTCCATGCTCGGCGTCCTGTGCGTAGCCGGGATGAGCGATTGCTCCCGCAAGTACGATCACCGCGACAAACGTGCCAATCTTTCCCGCGCGTTTCATAAGGAACGTCCTTTTTTTGGGTCGAGATCAGAGGCGGCGCGGCCGCGCAACGTAATCGTTAAGATCGTCGCCGAGTCGAAGCGCGAGTGCTCCTAGCGGGCCTGTCGGGTTGTAACCCGCATTGAAGGGATAGACGGATGCACCGACGACAAACAGGTTTGGCGCATCCCAGTGTTGCAGGTGAGGGGAGACGACGCTCGTTGCGGGATCGCTTCCCATGATCGTGCCACCAGTCACATGGGTGGTCTGATAGACGCGACTATCGTACGGTCCTTTGCGGGGGGCTGTCGGCGGGGCGATCTCGGCACCTGTCGCTTTCGCTATCTCGTCGATCTTCTTCGACAGATAAACGGACATCTGGCGCTCGTTCTCGCGAATGTCGAACGTCATCCGCAGGAGGGGCTGACCGTAGGCGTCGACATAGATCGGGTCGAGGTCGACATAATTCTCCCGATGCGGATACCAGCTGCCGTGAGCAGTTATGCTGAAATTATGTGCGTACCAATCGGCGTTGGCTTTTTTCCACTCCGCGCCCCATTTCGGCGTGCCAGGCGGCACAGCCCGGCTCGTAATCGGCCGTCCGTTCGTCACGTTGGCGTAGATGTAGCCGCCTCCGAAGAAGCCAAGACCGCTGTGGTCGAAATTGTCGCCGTTGAATTCGTCGATCACAGTCTGTGACGCACCGGACGCCAGGAACGGGTTGATCCAACGGTCCTTGAAGAAGACACGCGTGCCGGACATTGTCTGGTGGCAGAAATTCTTGCCGACCACCCCCTGACCGGTCTTCGGATTGTAAGGCGTCCCGATCTCCGCCATGAGCAGAAACCTGGTATTCGACATCGTGAAAGAAGAAAGCACGACAACATCCGCTGGCTGTTCGTACTCCTCGCCGGTTACCCGATCAATGTAGCGAACGCCGGTCACGCGCCTGGCGTTGCGATCGTAAAGAATATCGAGAACATGCGTTTGCAGACGCAATTCGAAGCTCTTGCGCTTTCTTAGCATCGGAAAGAGTAGAACTTCGGGGCTGGCCTTGGCATTGGCTTCGCAGATGAAGCGCTCGCAATGGCCGCAGAACTGGCACTGGCCAAGCTGCATACCATCGGGATTGGTGTAGGGCTCCGGCGAATTCGCCGCCGGCATGGGAAATGGTTTGTAGCCCAGCTTCTTGGTTGCCTCGCTGAAGATCACGCCCGCTTCGGTGATAGGCAGAGGCTTTTGCGGAAACTCGTTCTGCCGTGGTGCCTCGAACGGGTTTCCACCCTCCTGCACCTTGCCAAGCAGATTTCCTGCCTTGCCGGCAATGCCGAACAGCTTTTCGAAGTGATCGTGATAGGACTCAATCTCTGCATAAGTGACGCCCCAATTCTGGATCGTCATTTCAGCTGGAATGGCCTTCCTTCCATACCGATTCTCAAGGTGGGTACGCAAAATTGGGTCAGACTCGCTCCAGCGCCAGGTCTGCCCGTTCCAGTGATTGGCCGCACCGCCCATTCCCTCGCCCGGTTTGAAGGCCTGGAGACGCCGTATCGGCAGAGCGGTTTCGCCGTCGTTATGGCGGAGCGTGTAGGTTTGGACGGACCAATCCTGAAAGAGATCACCATGCACGTCCCAGCGCAGTTCGTCGCGCTGCGATGGCAGGCTTGTTGCGGCAGTGTGCGTGCGGTCAATTCCACGTTCAAGGACGACGACATCGACGTCCTTGGCTGTCAGCTGGCGAGCAGCCAGCGCCGCTGTAAATCCGCCGCCAACGAAAACGACCGTCCGATGTTTCAAGCGTGTAACCATCATTTCTTCCCTTATGCGAAGTCGGCGATGGATTTGGGATCGGCGGCGCCCGGGAAGGGCTTGCCACGGAAATCGACCATGTCCTGGGAATGAACCGCGGGGAGACCTGGATAGCCGATCGCCTTCCAAAACACCTTGCCGACATTGCCGCCGTAAACGGGATCCGCGAAACAAGCTTGTTCAAATAGTGGATAGACGAGTTCGTTGAACCACGAGGCGAGTTGGATACGCTCGTCCGTGACCTTGCCGCCGGCAATTTCATGGAGAAATTGGTTGGCGCTACTCTCATCTAGTTCAGTAAAGGCCGCGCCATTGCGTTCCCGGCAGGCCGCATCCGCGGCGGAGAGTCCCGTCTTGAAATATTGCTCGGGTGTGAGCGGCAGCTGATAACCCAGTTCAGGCTTACCCTCTCGCCAGGGGCCGCGCATATAGAGACGCGCGCCTTTACCGAAACCGCCTGCCAGTTGTCGGTCGATGTAGGCTGCAAGCCCGCAATCGACGCCACCGGGTGTCAGCGCATCCGCAGGGCACATCACGTTGACCATCGCTTCGACGAAGCCGGCTTCGCTAGGGCCGAGCGACAGATAGCCGGGCAGTGGTGACGGCAGCGTGGAAGCGATGGTACTCGCGGAGGCATCCACGCATTGGGAGGGGGCGGATTCGGATGCTTCAGCGAGCCCCGCTGTTCCCATCAGGACACCCGGAGCCAGCGAAGCGGCGCCCGTGGCGGCGGCAACGCCGAGAAAGCCTCGACGGTTCGGATGGAAGGTTTTGTCGCTTCGGTCGTTGGTCATCGGAGTTGCAGTCCACCTTTGCATCGCGGCATAATCGCGTGATCATCCATGTGCGGCGGGTCGCCTCAATCGCTGTGAAAGGCGATCGCGTGTGCTCGGCCGGCAGACCTAAAGATCGGACGCCGCCGACGAAATTAGAAATTATCTTTGGTCATGCATTCGATAGGCGTGAGGTATCGTCCAAAAGCGCTGTGCGCGCGTGCGTCCCCACTGCCTCGATCAGTCATCGAGGGGCGCGCCGTACTCAAGTGTCGGGCAGCGAAGGAGACACGAAGTGGGGCTTCGCGATCACTTGTTTTCTATCGCGCCGCAACGCTTCGAACGCCATTCGCCAGGCGCCATCCGTGCCGTTGGCCGGATATGTTGCGGCACCTCGGTGTGGGGCAGGGGGCGGCGTTTTCGGTAAGTGACCGCGAGCGCGCCATCGCCGAATGCTATTTCAAGTCGGCCCAAGGCTGGATTGTCCTGATACGGTCGCGGCAAGCGGGGCAAGCCATGCGTGTGTCTGGACGAACGGCGACGGATTGTGCATTCGCGGTGCGATCCGCGGACTTACTTTCCCATCGCGGCGAGGTGCGGCCCGCAGCACTTTGTTTGTGCGCCCGTCGCGCAGGGCCGCTGCGATCGGGCAAAATTTGCGTTGCCGGAGAGTTTGCCGAGAAAAGCGCGGTCGTGCGGCAAACACCTCAATCATCGGGGGAGCGAGATGGCGACAGCAGGCCGACGGTCCTCGATAGTTTCATCGCGCCTCCTTTGTTGCTCGCGCGGCCGAGCAACGGCTTTAATCCCTATCGAGACGGCCTTATGCCTTGCGCGTGGTCAGGGCACCAGGCGTTCCTTCGTCAGACGGGCTTTCCCGACCGCTCTTCCTCGAACGTCACGGCCACTGCCGCGTTTGCAGAGAGGCGAACCCTCTGCCCCTCAACGTCCGCGACCAGCCCGAGATGGATGAAATGCTCGTGGTTCTTGTGCTGGCCCTCGCCGCTGTCGCGCTTCGCGAGCTTGATGCGCCCGTTGGCGACACCGTCGACAGTGCCGACGTGGACGCCATCCGCGCCAATCACTTCCATGTTCTGGGTGATCTTCTCCGTGATCATTTGGTCTCTCCTTTTGTTTCACCGATTGCGCGGGAGCTTGGCGTTCTCCACCACGCGGAGCCCGCCAATGCCAACGCGTGTGCGCCGGGAAGAAATTGCGGTAGCTCGCGCGGTGTCCCGGCGCGGCCGCAAGATTCGCCCCGCAAAACGAACCCGGCCCGGACATGAACTTGCCCATTCTAGTCGACGATCGGGTGGAAGCGCGGGTAAGGCGAGAACCGGGCTGGCTTTCCACTGCATCTTTACGTCCACATTGGAGGAGGTTCGCCGAGCGACGTGTGCCGGACCTCTCGGTAGAACCGCCCAGAGCGACTTTGCCGGGGCGGCGAGAGTACTTAGCGAACGCTTTGTGGTGCACCATCCGTGGCGCCCGCCACAAACGCCGCGCTCGCCGTCAGGCGGCGGTGCTCTGCGGCAACCTCCAATGGGGGCGGACAAAGTGGCAGGTGTAGCCGTTCGGATAGCGTTCCAAGTAATCCTGATGCTCGGGTTCCGCCTCCCAGAAATCTCCAGCGGGCGAGAGCTCGGTTACGACCTTGCCCGGCCACAGCCCTGAGGCCTCGACGTCGGCGATGGTGTCCTCGGCCGCGCGGCGTTGTTGCTCGCTCGTATAGAAAATCGCCGACCTGTAGCTTGTGCCTCGGTCGTTTCCCTGCCGGTTGGGCGTCGTAGGGTCGTGGATCTGGAAGAAGAACTCCAGCAACTCGCGGAAGCTCGTCTGACTCGGGTCGATCGTGATCTCGATCGCTTCTGCGTGCGTGCCGTGTTTGCTGTACGTGGCGTTCTTGACATCGCCGCCCGAGTACCCGACCCGCGTTGAGACGACTCCTGGCAAGCGTCGCACCAGTTGCTGCATTCCCCAAAAGCAACCGCCTGCCAAGATCGCGCGTTCTGTAGTCGCCGCCATCGTCAAGCCTCCTGCTTTGCGAAGAGCTTTGCGTACTCGCCGTACCCTTCGTCCTCCAACTGGTCGCGGTGGATGAACCTCAAAGAGGCCGAGTTCATGCAGTACCTCAACCCGCCCTTGTCGCGCGGCCCATCCGGGAAAACGTGGCCAAGATGGCTGTCGCCGTGCTTGGAGCGAACCTCCGTCCTTGCCATGCCATGCGAGTTGTCAACGTTCTCGAGGACGTTTGCGGCCTCGAGGGGCCGCGTGAAACTCGGCCATCCCGTCCCGCTGTCGAACTTGTCGAACGATGCGAAGAGCGGCTCGCCGGAAACCACGTCGACGTAGAGGCCAGGCTCCTTGTTGTCCCAGTATTCGTTGGCGAAGGGGCGCTCGGTCCCGGCAGTCTGCGTGACGCGGTACTGCTCGGGAGTTAACTTCAATACCGCTTCGGGGTTTTTCCTGTAGATCGGCATTCGCCATACTCCCTTTCATTCAACATTGAAGATAGGCACCAGGTGGTCGATCGTCCAATCACTTCCGGCTATCGAAACGATGCCATGCGGATCGACACCCGGAGGTATTTCAATCTGCCGGGGCCGTTTCACTGGCAAGGCGACGGCTCTGACAACTGCGGGAACGGGACTGTGAATAGGCGCTGACCCGACTATTACTGAAGATAATTCGTCAACCACTTCCATTCCAAAGTTGAATTGTCGTTTTCCCGCACGCACGGTCAGAAACATACGCGGACAGATGCCGCAGGGGGCGCATTGGGGGAGAACTGGAATGAACGACGAAGTTTCGAAGGGACGCCCGGCCAGTACGCCGATCGAAGCCTACGGGAAGACCTTGAGCGGCTTTCGCACGCTGGACATCCGAACCGACCGACTGCTTTCATCATGGCTCCGAGAGGAGGGCGTTCCTGAAGGCGCCCTGAAGGCAAACGAACCTGCCCCCGATTTCCTTCTCCCCGAGGCAACTGGGAAGCTCGTTTCATCTTTGAAATTGCGACAAACTGCACCGTTGATCCTCACCTTCATTTACGGGACCTGGTCCCCATTGTGCGCAGCTGGACTAAACGCTCTTCAGGGGGCCAGCCTTAGTATTCGCGGTGCCGGCGCCAGAGCAATTGTCATAACGCCCGAGACTGGATACTTGCCAGGCAATTTCAAACGCGATCACCAACTGGATCTGCAAATCCTCTCCGACTTGGATCTTGGGGTGAGCCTTTCGTTCGGCCTGGTGTCCTTGGTGCCGGCGAAGATAAAGAGTCGTCTCTTGCGGCGCGGCCTTGATCTCTCCGCTCCCTATGGTTTCTCCTTTTGGATGTTGCCAATGCCGGCCACCTATGTTGTCGACCAACGAGGGATCATCCGTCGAGCGTATGTCGGCCCGGACTCCTTAGCCGGAGCGATTACCGAAACCGTGCTTGCTGCACTGTCCGAGCTGGATGGCCCTAAGCCTCCCCTTAGAGCCTGACCGGAATGATATGAGTCAATTCAGGAGGCTATGCGTGGCGACTGCAACTGCGTCATGCCCGCGACAAGCTCGGGCATGACGAGGCGGGACCGCGGCTTGTAATTTGGATTAGGGAGCCTTCACCTTGTGCGTCAGCTTTGCGAACATCGTCCTTGTTCGGGGCAGCGGAGGATGCGCGGCGGAGCTTGTCCAGCGCATTCGTCCAGTCGCGAACACGAGCAACCTTGATAAAGGCGTCAAGTGCCGGCGAATACTGCCTCCCCGCCACGGCCAGAAGCTGCACGTCGCGCCGGACGGGATCGCCCTCAATTGCAATAGCGGCGAGCGACGGCAGCCTGGGAGCGTGCTCTGGCGCCAGGATGGCTCCAAAACCGGCGGATGCCAATTGCTGAAGATGCGTTTCCTGATCGCTCCTGTGCACCACTGTAGGGCCCGGATAGTCGGCAAAACAAGCCTGCCTGAATCGGCCTGCGACGTCGCATCCGATCCTTTCTAGAAAGACCACCTCACGCAAGTCTTGGATCGCGATGACGGCTTGCCTCGCCATCGGATGTTTTCGAGACAAGACAAGCACGTACCGCTCCTCGAAGAGCCGCCAGCGATCGATACGCTCAGGTAGCTCCACGGCGTCACCGACGAGTGCGGCATTGATCTCGCCATCTAAAAGCATCGCAACGAGCCCGTCGGCATCCGCCTCGCGCAGATCGACTCGAAGATCAGGAATGATCGTGGCGAGCTCCAAGAGCAATTCCGTGATGAGTGCGGCGGAGACTGATGGCACCAGCCCGATCTTGAGCGGGGCGATTGTCTTCTTTTGATAGCCTCTCGCTTGAAGCCGTACCGCCTCCGCGGCGGCAAATATTTTCTCCAGCGTGGGCAAAATCATCCCCCCCAGCTCGGTGAGCTGGGTGAGGTGACGTTCACGGTGAATCAACGCGCCACCGAGTTCTTGTTCCAGTTTTTGTACCGCCTTTGTCAACGCCGGCTGCGTCACATTGCATTGCTCAGCCGCCCGCGTGAAATTGAGTGTCCTTGCCAGGGCTAGGAAATATCGCACCTGATAAAACTGCAGCTGCATACTCATGCTCGAAAGATTTGCCGCGGTTCGGAACGTTCCAGTTCCTCCTTGCCATTGCGGGGAGGCGCGACGGGCGAGCGGTTTGTTGCGGAGCCGCCGCGGAAACAGATATTGTGCGCCGGCTCGGCACTGTCCACTCGCGTTTTGCGGACAGTGTTCTCACTGAGGCTGTTTGCTGTTAACGTCCCGGTTGCGTGGCACATCACAGGCAGGACTGGTTAAATGTCAGGGTTCGCATCGGGATCGGCTCGGCCATCGTTGATCAGGTCTTTTGTGCGCATTAGGATCTCCTGAGGTCTTAGTTCTTGGCGGTTGGATGAGGGCCCGCGGCCAGCGCGGCACGCTCATGCTCGTCAAAGAGTTCCTGGCTCCCGCGCTGGCCGCTGTCATGGCGAGCAGATCGGCGCCGTCGTAGCCATAAGGCAGTACGAAGATTTGCAATTGTGAGTGTACTGCGCGATGACTGCGCTCCCCAGCGACCGCGTTGCCCTGTCCCGACACTAGGACAGCAACTCAATCAGAGGGTCCGAAACATATGTCCGATAGTCCAAATCTTGTATTGCCGCGATCCGATCTCGATGCGCTGATGGCAACCTTGGATGTCGAGGTCATTGGGCTCATCGAGTGTTTGGTCAGTCCAGGTTGGCGCCTTTCATTCGGAAGCGCGGACGCGCCTTCTATCCACTACAATCTTTCCGGCACCGGACGAATGGTTGTAGGTGGTTTCTCCGCATTTGCTTTGGTACCTCACACGCTTGTAATAACGCCGGCAAAGACGCCGTTTCACATCGAGGTCGATGACCGAACAGCGGCCAAGACAGTGAATGTGGTCGAAGCGCAATGGGATCCGCGCTTCGGTGAGCGTGTCCAACGATTCGTCGCCGGGGACGTTGACCCGATGGTCATGCTGATCTGCGGGTACTTTCGCGCCACCTACGGCTCGTCGATCGACCTCTTTGCAGGCCTTTCCACGCCGATTGTCGAGCGCTTCGAACCCGGCGATGAACTGGGGTCAAAGTTGCAGGCTGCGTTGGCAGAAATCAGCGGCCGGCAGGTTGGAATGCAGGCGATGACGACGGCTATCCTGAAGCAGGTCCTCGTTACCCTCGTTCGACGGAGTCTGAATTCGACCAGCGTTTGGCTCGAACGCTTTTCTATCCTGAGTGACCGTCAAATCGCTCTTGCGTTCGCTGATATGGTGGCGCGACCATCGGCCGATCACTCTGTCATGGCCCTGGCGCAGAAGGCTGGCTTGAGCCGATCCGCATTTATGGCGCGCTTTGTGCGCGCAATCGGATGTTCGCCGATGGTCGCGCTTCGGCAAATGCGGATGAAGCGTGCAGCCGATATGCTCGCCGCGAGGACATTTTCAGTTGAGCAGATTGCGCGGGCGGTCGGTTATAGGAGCTGCAGCAGCTTTCTCCGCGCCTTTCGCCAAGCGCATGGATACGCCCCGGCAGAGACTGAGGGTGAAGGGCGCTCCGCGCCGCCAGCTCTTCCCGGCGAGTCGGGTGCAGCTGAGGACGACGTCCGGGACACGTGACGCTTAGTGCGCGATGGGTGCTCTGCCCATGACCTGCTGTTATCGATTGCATGATCAAGAAGCATGATTGCCGCGGCGCGACGCGTCCTAGTCTTTTGAGGCAGTCCAGCCGCCACCGGTAGCTGAGACAGTCGGCGTCAGTGGCTTCGTCACCAACCGAATAATCGTTTGCGGTCTAAAGGAGGGTCAAATGCCCCGTATTTCCATCCCGAAACGCGAAGACGCCCCCGTAGGCTCCAAGCCGATCCTCGACAACGTCGACAAGATGCTGGGCTTCGTGCCCAACCTGCACCGCCTCATGTCGATCAGCCCGAACGCGCTCTCCGGCTGGGCTACCCTGATGGCATCGCTTGCGAAGACGCTGGACGTCAAGACGAGAGACGGGATCGCGCTGGCGGTGTCCGAGGCGGACGGGTGCGACTACTGCCTGGCCGCGCACAGCTTTATGGCGGGTAACCTGGCGAAAATCCCGGCGGACGAAATCGAGCTGAACAGGGAGGGCCGCTCGAGCGATCCCAAGCGCCAGGCTGCGGTCGCCTTCGCGAAAGCGCTCATCGACACACGCGGCAAAGTTTCCGACGCCCAGTTTGCGGCAGTCAGGGAGGCGGGGTGGACAGACGCCAACATCGTCGAGATGATCGCGCTGACCGCCCAGTTCCTGTTGACCAACTTCATGAACAATGCGGTGCAGACCCCGATCGATTTTCCCGAGGTCAGTCCCGCGAAGGCAGCCTAGCGCGAGGTGCCCTCCTTTAAGGAGGAGAGGACTGGAGAATCCAATGTCTCGACGGTCCCCGCGGCTTGGCGTCAAACGCGTGTACGAGCCGCCCGAGGCCTCGGACGGCACGAGGGTGCTCGTCGACCGCATCTGGCCGCGCGGGCTCACGAAGGAGCATGCCAGTGTCGACGTGTGGCTGAAGGATATCGCTCCGAGCGGCGGCCTCAGGACTTGGTTTGGTCATGACCCGAACCGGTGGCGCGAGTTTCACAAGCGATACTTCGAGGAGCTCCGCGCCGATCATACCGCCGTCGAGCACCTGACAGATCTTGTATCGACGGGCAAAGTTACGCTGCTCCTCGGCGCGCACGATACCCAGCGCAACAACGCCGTAGTGCTCGCGGACTATCTCGCGGCCCGCTAATCAGGGTCGATGTACGGAATCGGAAGATCGCTCAAGTCGTCGTCATAGCTTGCCGCCGGCCCGATGCCGACGTTATCGTTCGTGCGGATGTTGGCGCTAAGGCCGAGCGTCCGCCCGACGGGACACATGTTCGCAGCCTGCATCAGTTGCGCGCGCGCCTCGTCGCCAAGCGTTCCTTCGAGCTTGATGGAGCGCTCGAAGGAGTCGCGGCCGCCATCCCCACCATGGTGGTACGACACGGCTACCTCGACGTGGGATAGCGGGATTTTCTGCCTTCGCGCCTGCAGCCGTATCGTCATCGCCGTGCACGCGGCGAGCGAAGCGCTTAACAACTCGTAGGGGTTCGCCCCCACCGCCGTGCCGCCCCTGCCGTCGGGCCCGCCGACCGAAAACACCGATGCGCCGGCACGGCCGTTAAGCGTGCCAGCGCCGTCAACGTCGCCGGCCACCTCCGCCTGTGGGCGGGGAGCTCCATCGTCGTTCGAATTCGTCATCGCGCTTTCCTTTCAGATTCTGACAGGGCTCTCTTTGCGGGAGCCTCCGAGCTTCGGGGTGGTCTCGCGCTCGCTGATGAGGATAAGCACGTAAGCGCTGATCACCCACTGAAGGACAGCGAAGGAGCTTTCGACCGGCCGCCCAATCTAGGGCAGCGAGACCATTACTATGTTCGAGGCGAACACGATCGGAGACGAGAGGAGCGACGCCGCTGACAGAACTTGGAATTTCCTCGATGCCTGGGCGCCTCGCTCGTCCACTGCGCTCATCATTTCGGCGGGTCTTCCTGCTCTTTTCCTCGCTGTCGCTTCGCGAGAGGCGACCTTTGATGCTCCACGGCTCGCGCCTGGGTGAACGCACGCAGCAGGTCGGCCCTCCTGATGGAGCCGCCTCAGGCGTGAAGGGTCTCGCCCCCCTTGGCATCTGCGTAGTACTGAGGTGCTTCGCGACGGTCGTATTTCCCGTAGTCGCGCACGATGCGCACTCTCCGGACCCTTGCCTTGTCATTCGGCCCGGAAGCGTCCTCGTATGCCCGCGCTGCAGCGGCGTCCTTCCAGGATATGAGGAGAATCAGCTCGCCGGGCGTAAGTATGGCGTCGAAGATGTCCCAGGACGTGCAGTCGGCGGCCCACGGATTCAGGCCCAGCCACTCGGCGCAATCGTACGGATTGTTGGTCTGCTTCCACTGCGCGGGGCGCGTCGCGTTGATCAGTGTGACCGTTGTTCCTTCCCCGACTTCGGTTTCGTCGAGCCTCTGCTCCGTGAGGGCGTACCCCGGCGGCACTTGATTGTCAGCGGTAATCTGGCCGACGCGCAGGTGGTAGTCAGCGAGCAGTTCGTCGCGGCCCTTCTGCTGGACCTCGTGGTGGCGCGCGCGGGTGCGCCAGCGGACAAGTGACTTCTCATCCCGCCAGTTCGAAAGCGAAAGGATCCAGCCTTCGCGGGTCAAGCTCTTGTAGCGGATGTTGTCAATGAAGCCCTCTTCCAGCTCCAGCTCGGAGCGCAGGATCTTGGCGTTATCGAGGTAGTCATCCCGGTTCTCCTCATTGGGGAGAACCTCAAAAATCACTGAAAACATGTTCGAATCCCGCTTTTAGAGTGCTGCTGCGACGCAGTCGATCTCGATGTCGAAGTGTCGGGGCCAGGCGCGCCGCTTTCACGGCAGACGACCTTCAGGCCGTCGAGTTCGATCGTTCTGGACAGCATCCACGTGGTTTCCTGCTTACTTCACCGACACGTCTCTCGCGAAACGAAATGGATCATCTCTCAAGCGCCATAGCGTTCGGTCTTGATCGCTCCGGCTTCCAGTCCCAGGGAGAGCACGGCGTCCACCGCGATATCGACGAAGGCGTTGGACCCGCACACGAGGGCGCAGCCGGGGGACCCAGGCAGCCTCGCCGCGACGTCCGCGACCATCCTGGCGTCGATCCGCCTGCTGAAGTCGGTGCGGCGCGTCGCAGGCTCGCGTGTCAGCGCCACGGCGAGTGCGAAATCGGGAAGCGACATCTCGAGCTCGAGGAGCTCGTCCCTGAACAGCACGTCACGCCAGGTCCTGGAGGAGAGCGACAGCGCGACAGGCACCGGGTCGCCGCTGGCCTTCCGATGCCGGATCATGGCCATGAGCGGCACGACGCCGGAGCCGGCGGCGATCAAGAGCACTGGTTTACTGGAAGACCCCGGCCAAAGAAAGTGTCCGCCAAGCGGCCCGCGAAGCTCGATGGTGTCGCCGACTTGAGCGAAGTCGTGGAAAAACGGGGAGACCTCGCCGTCCGGCAGCCGCTCGATTGCCAGCTCAATCACCCTGGAATCGCTCGGGGCCGAGGCGATCGAGTAGCTGCGCATGGCATTGTAGCCGTTGGGCGCGGTCAGCCGCACGTCAACGTGCTGTCCGGCCGCATGCTTGAACGTTTCGGAGAGGCTGAGAAAGAAGCTCTTGATAGAGGGCGTTCTCGTCGCGATCTCGACGATCGCACAGCTCTGCCACCGCGCAGTTGCAGCAATCGCTTCAGTCATTCGTATATCGCTGCTCATTCCACGGATCGCCGTATATGTGGTACCCGCGCAGCTCCCAGAATCCGGGCTCGTTGCGCTCCGTGAACTGAAGACCGTTCACCCACTTCGCCGACTTCCAGAAGTAGAGATGCGGCACGAGTAGTCGGCCCGGCCCCCCGTGCTCGCGCGGCAGAGGTTGGCCTTCGTAGTTGAGCGCGACCATCGCCTTCCCCGTTGCGAGGTCGGCGAGCGGCACGTTGGTGGAGTATCCGTCGTAGCAATGCGCGAGCGCAAAAGGAGTGGGTGCAGTAAGGCCAGCGTCGGCAAGGATGTCGTCGACGGCTACGCCTTCCCAGGCGGTGTTGAGCTTCGACCAGGAGGTCACGCAGTGGATATCTCGTGTCATCCTGGTTCGTGGGAGCGCGTTGAACTCAGACCAGCTCCACGCTTTGACCGGACGAGGTCCGACCCTCAGCGTGAAAGTCCAGTCCGCGGGATCGATCCGTGGCGTGGGTCCGGCCGTAAGCACCGGGAAATTGTCGACGAGGTGCTGTCCCGGGGGGATCCGGTCCGATAGTTCCGATCCGGATTGGCGGCCTGTGAAACCGCGAGTGACCATGGCGGTTTTCCTCCGTGGGTGAAGGGCGCGACTTCCCGTACAAAAGCGGGCGCTAAGCTGTTGTGCGCCGGATGAGCACGGTACCGTCAAAGCATTGAATTTCGCGAGGCGAATGGGAAATGACGTCACGCCATGGATTCAATAGCCGCTCGTTATGGCGGCCGTCCGCCTTCCGCATGGGGGGCGCGTGCATCCGAAGCCGAGCGCTGCAGCAGCTCGGCTATCATCCTGATGGCCTCCGTTAGCTTCAGGACTTCGCGCTAACGCAGTCGGTCGATCTTCTCGTGCAGCCACTCTATCCCGCGCTCCGCCTTCACATTGACCCGATAGTCGTTCTCCGCGGCCTTTTGATCGATGTCCTGCCGCCAGTTTTGGCTTATCAAAATGAATGCGGGAGGGGGCTTCTCGGCTTAGCGTGTTATACCCAGAAGCTGTAAGAGCTACCTCATGCCTACGGGCAGCAACGGGCGGCTGGCACACTGGAGCGCAGCACGTAGAAGCCTTCGAGCACAGCTTCTGCGACGATGGCAGCATGATCGTGCATGCGCGTGGTCGTGATGGTGGTACCTCGCGACCTTGCGGCGATTGAGCAAGGTACCGAGCGCCGGCCGATCTTCTAGGCCCCCGCGTGGGCTCTAATTCTTGCGGACGACGAAGCACGTTGGCGCAGCTCACCACTGCCGCAGCGAAGCGCGGTTGGTCCCAAGCTGGGAGGCCGTTACGCGTAGCTCGCGGGCGTGTGGAATTAATCATCTGGCGCGGCCGCGAACGGCCGGCGCGCGGTCACGAACGCCGCGCGCCGCGTCCCCGCCTAGGGGAACGTCAGGCCGAAAGCGGCCGGATCGGGCTGCTCGCCTTTCCGTGGGACCAGGAAGCGCTCCAGGCCACCCGGCACGAAGCTGAGCAGCAGGGTGGCCTGGTCGCCGACCACCTCGATCGTATGCGGCACACCGCGGGGAAGAGCCGCGTAGGCGCCCGGACCCACCTCGACACGTGCATCGCCGACCTGCGCGATTAGTTTCCCCTGCACCACGTAGAGGAGCTCGTCCTCGCGGGAGTGGGTGTGCAGCGGCGGCTCCTCTCCGGCCCGCAGCGTCCACATGACAGTGCTATATTCGCCTCCGGACTGGCTGCTCTCCACCTTCATCTCGACGCTCGAGCCACCGCTCGAGGTCACCGTCTCGCCGCCATGGGGCGGCGTGAGAACCGGCTGCTGGACTGACATTTTGTAGTCTCCTGATTGTTGAACCCTTGTTCGACTTCGCAGTGGCGGCGAGAGATTGCCGCTCACGACGTACCGCGAAGCATGGACTTTCGCGCGTCGAATGAGAAATGACGTCAGGCCATGAAGTCGATAGCCGTGTGTTATGATGGCCGTCCGCCTTCCGCATCGGACTCGCGTGCACCCGACGCCGAGTGCTCCAGCAGCTCGGTCATCATCCTGACGGCCTCCGTTAGCTTGAGGACTTCGCGCTCGCGCAGTTGGTCGATCTTCTCATGCAGCAACTCTATCTCGAGCTCCGCCTTCACGTTGATTCGGTAGTCGTTCTCCGCGGCCCTGCGATCGATGTCCTGCTGCCGATTCTGGCTCATCATGATAATTGGCGCGGCGTAGGCCGCCTGGAACGAAAGCGCGAGATTGAGAAGAATGAACGGGTAGGGGTCCCAGCCCCTGATCGCACCCACCAGGTTGGCGGTTATCCAGACGAACAGGATCGCGCTCTGGACGATGATGAAGTTCCACGATCCCATGACGGCGGCGACCGCATCCGCTATCCGTTGCCCCGGCGTCGGGCGCGCAAGCGCCGGTGGCTCATCCATCTCCTGAAGCCGACGTGAGCGGCGCGCTAGTCTGAGGCCGACGAGCAGGTCGTGCTCAGCCGGCTCCATGCCTCGGGGGTCTTCCGCCTTTTCTTCCACGCAGCTAGTACCCGCGACGCAGCGCGCGACTACCACGTTGCTCATCTCTCGGCCTTTCGCTCGTGCTACCTGACGTCAACGCCGTTCCAGAAAGCCACGTAGTCCTTGATGTTCGCGGCCGCCGTCGACGGCTCCGGGTAGTACCACGCGGCTTCCTCGTTGGTCTTTCCGTCTACCACCAACGAGTAGTACCTTGCCGTACCCTTCCACGGGCAGCGGCTCGTCGTCGAACTCGCTCGTAGGAATTCCGTGCGGACGCTCCCGGGCGGGAAGTAGTGGTTTCCCTCGACGACGACCGTCTTGTCCGACTCCGCGATCGTCACGCCATTCCAGGTTGCCGTCGTCATTCTCTGTTCCTCTCCATGCCGTGGTCGCGATGACTCAGACGCTATCGCACCCCGCGGCCTCCGCGAAATAACGATCGGGAATGGATTGCATAGCGCTGCGACTTCGCCGGGCACGCCACAGTGACGCAAGCGTCCGGCCGCAGGGTTGGCCGCGATCCGGAGTTCCCTTGAGCTGCCCCACCAACCCTTCAGCACCTTCATTCCGGGGTCGGCAGAGCAGCCGCCTCGGGAAACTCAGGACGAGGAGTCGTTGCGGCGCAGCTGCTCGGGGGTGGAGACGGCCGTCGGCGTCCAGCAGGAGGAAGTCTGGCGCGTGTTTCCGATCTTTAACGCGTGCGATGCACGTCCGTCTCGCGCAGCCGGCCCACGATCGGCTGTATGACTGCCAGTCCGCGGCGGTGAACGTCATTAGCAGCTGGCTGCGGATCTGGGCGAGTGTCTTGTCGGTCTGGTTGGGCCTCGGTGAGGGCGTCAGGCTGCAGGTCGATCCGCTGGAAGCGGTTGGTCGCCGGCGCGCGTGTCGCGGTCATGCGGGCGCGCTGGCCACCTCCGGCAGCGTTGCGGGCGGCATGCCCCGGTAGGGAACTTCGACCGACCAGTCGCGAAGCCGCACGACCTTGACGAAAGCGTCCAGCGCCGGCGAGTAGCGGCGCCCCTGCACGACCAGCAGCCGCACCTCCCGCGAAATCGGGTCGCCTTCGAGCGGGATGCTCTTGAGCGTTGGAAGGCGCGGCATGTGCTCGGGCGCGAGTATCACGCCCAAGCCAGCCGCGGCCATGTGCTGCAGGTGCAAGTCGTGACCACTGCAGTGCCCGAGGTGGGGCGGCTCCTCGGGGAAATACGACCGTTGGATCTTCAGGGCGACGTCGCATCCGGCGCGCTCCAGCAAGACGGTCTCGCGGAGGTCTTCAATGCCGATCGAGGGACGGTTTGCGAGCCGGTGTGTCGGCGCGAGAACCGCGACGTAGCGCTCCTCGAACATCGACCAGCCGTCGATACGAGCGGGCATGTCCTGCACGTCCCCGACTATTGCGGCGTTGATCTCCCCCTCAAGCAAGAGGTCCACGAGTTTCTCCGCTGCGCCCTCGCGCAGCTCGACTTGAAGTCCAGGGACGAACTTTTCGGTTTCCGCGATCGGATCGAGGACGAGCGACACCGAGATGGAGGGGGCGAGGCCGATCTTCAGTGGCGCAACCTCCTTGCGTTGGAACTCCCGGGCTCTGCGACGCACCGCCGCTGCCGAGGTCAATGTGTGCTCCAGCATCGGAAGGACTTCCTTCCCAAGGTCCGTGAGCTGCGTCAACTGGCGCTCGCGGAAGATCAGCTCGCCGCCGAGCTCCTGCTCGAGCTTCTGCACCCCCTTGGTCAGGGCGGGCTGCGTGACGTTGCACTGCTCGGCTGCGCGGGTGAAATTGAGTGTGGACGCAACGGCGAGGAAGTAGCGAACTTGATGAAGCTCCATGGATTGTTCTCCGTCAAGTTGCTGCGGACTCTACTGACGAGCCTTGCGTCGCCCCGTCCGGACTCGGGCGCTCGTGATCGTTCACCAAGAGGGGGAAGGCGGTCCCGCTGACTGTCAACGGCCGCATGGTCGTCACCTTCAGCGAAGTCGGGTCGGCGGCCACCGTCGCCGGGCTCGTCTCGATCACACTGGGCGCCGCGAGGAAGGAGATCTCGGAGGGTCTGCTCGCGCCCGTTCTCGCTGACCGGGACATGGGCGAGGTTGAGCTGCACGCGGTCTTTCCGGCGCGCAAAGCCGCGAAGCGATCCGCGCCTGCATTCCCCGACTTGCTTGCTTCAAGTACCGTCATGATCTTTCCTTCTGGGTCGCAGTTGCGCGCCGAGTTCCCTTGGAACCAGCGGGCATGGCATTTATTGGCCCGCGTGCGCCGGCGCAGCGAGTAAAGCCCAGCAAATCGCTCCAAATTGCTGCTAAAAAGAAGGAGGGCTTGCCTCCGCCATATCCGGCAAGACGAAGGGACGGGTGGCATTTCTGGGGCGATTGAGTACGATTTCACCAAGGTGGAGAGAGGCCGCGCGTGAGGCGCACGAAGAGATTGGGATCAGCCGACTTCAAGCCAAAGCCCGACGCCGGAATGTGACAGATGGTGGAGCAGTGGCTGAACGTCGCGTACTCGGATGGTAGCTCTCAGGTTTTGTGGGAGGACGGCGAGCGCGTGTTCAGCCGTGGCTGGCGACTGGACGACAATGGCAACCGGATCGCCGTGCTGCTTGTTGCCCCTGCAGCCTCCCGCTCAAGACTCGATCGTCTCACGCTCGAATACGAGCTGAAAGATGAGCTCGAGGGGTCATGGGCGGTGCGGCCGCTGGCCCTCACGCGCGACGCCGGTCGGACCGTGCTAGTGCTCGATGATCCAGGCGGCGAGCCGCTCGACCGTTTGCTCGGTGGGCCCATGGAGGTAGGACGCTTCTTGCGCCTGGCTATCGCCATTGCCTCGGCTCTGGGTAACCTTCATCAGCGTGGGCTCATCCACAAAGACATCAAGCCAGCTAATATCGTGGTGGACTGCGCGGATGGACACGTGCGTCTCACCGGGTTTGGCATTGCGTCGCGCCTGTCCCGCGAGAGGCAGGCACCCGAGCCGCCAGAGACCATCGCCGGTACGCTCGCCTACATGGCCCCCGAACAAACCGGGCGGATGAACCGCTCGATCGACGCCCGCAGCGATCTCTACGCCCTCGGAGTCACGCTGTACCAGATGCTCACGGGCGTTCTGCCCTTTATGGCGGCCGATCCGATGGAGTGGGTGCACTGCCATATTGCCAGAAAGCCGGTGCCGCCGGGGAAGCGGTTAGAGAGTATCTCCGCACCAGTCTCTGCGATCATCATGAAACTGCTCGCCAAGACACCTGAGGATCGTTACCAGACCGCCGGCGGTGTCGAGCGCGATCTGCGACGCTGCCTGGCGGAATGGGAAGCGCGCCGCCGCATCGATGAGTTCCCGCTCGGCCTGCAGGACACGCCGAACCAGCTGCTGATCCCCGAAAAGCTGTACGGACGAGATCGTGAGATCGCGACGTTGCTTTCCTGCTTCGATCGCATCATCAAGACCGGTGTGCCAGAGTTGGTGCTGGTTTCAGGATATTCCGGCATCGGCAAGTCCTCAGTCGTCGACGAACTGCACAAGGTGCTGGTGCCGTCGCGCGGCCTGTTCGCGTCTGGCAAGTTCGACCAGTACAAGCGCGATATCCCTTACGCGACACTGGTGCAGGCTTTTCAAAGTCTCGTCCGGCCTCTCCTCAGCAAGAGCGAAACCGAGTTGGCAAGCTGGCGCCACGCGTTTTCAGAGGCGCTGGGATCGAACGGGCGGCTCGTGACCGACCTCATACCCGAACTCAAGCTAATTATCGGAGACCAGCCACCGGTTCCTGAGTTACCGCCACAGCAGGCACAAAGCCGTTTTCAAGTCATATTTCGGCGCTTCATTGGCGCATTTGCGCGGCCGGACCAGCCACTAGCTCTCTTCCTCGACGACCTGCAGTGGCTCGACGCGGCGACGCTCGATCTGCTGGAGGACTTGTTGCGGCCAGATCTGGAGCACCTCATGCTGATCGGCGCCTATCGCGACAACGAAGTCGCTGCGGCGCATCCGCTAATGAGAAAGCTCGAAGCCATCAATGCCGCGGGCGGAAAGGTCTCGCAGATCAAGCTGTCGCCGCTCGCCCGAGAGCACCTTGGGCAGTTAGTTGCGGACGCTCTTCACTGCAAGTTAGAGCGCGCTGCGCCGCTTGCGAAGCTGGTGCACATGAAGACCGGCGGCAATCCGTTTTTCGCCATTCAGTTCCTGTCATCGCTCGTCGAGGAAGGATTACTCACATTCGATCATGACGGCGCGCGCTGGTCCTGGGATATCGAGCGCATTCAAGCCAAGAGGTACACCGACAACGTCGTCGATCTTGTGATCGGGAAACTCACCCGCCTGCCGAGCGAGGCGCAGAATGCACTACAGCAGCTGGCTTGTCTCGGAAACGTTGCCGAGAGCACAGCACTTTCGATGGTCCTCGGGATTTCGGAGGGGCAGCTCGACACGGCTCTGTGGCCGGCCCGCCATCAGGAGTTGGTCGAGCGTGTGGCAGGCCATTACCGGTTCGTCCATGATCGCGTTCAGGAGGCCGCCTATGGGCTGATCCGGGAGGAACTGCGCGGCGAGACACATCTTCGAATAGGGAGACTGCTCGCAGCGCATACACCTCCCGAGGAATCGGAGAAAGCGATCTTCGATATCGTCAATCAGCTCAATCGTGGGGCGAGCTTAATGACCTCGATGCAGGAGCGCGAGCAGCTCGCCGCGCTCAATCTGCTCGCGGGCCAGCGCGCCAAAGCCTCAACTGCATACGTCTCGGCGCTGAACTATCTCACCGCCGGCGCCGCGCTGTTGGCCGAGGATTGCTGGGCGCGCCGGCGCGAGCTTCGCTTCGCGCTGGAACTGAATCGGGCCGAATGCGAGTTTCTGACCGGTGCTCTGGCGGAAGCGGAGCAGCGCTTGGAAGCGCTTTCGGCCCACGCCACAGATATGGCCGAGCGAGCGACGGTCGCGTGTCTGCGCGTCGATCTATACGTGACCCTCGATCAGAGCTCCCGCGCGGTCGCGGTCGGTATCGATTTCCTGCGGAATTTCGGCATTGAGTGGTCGCCGCATCCGACAGCGGAAGAAGCGCGCCGCGAATACCAGCGCATCTGGTCAACAATAGGAGATCGCCCGATCGAGGCGCTCGTCGAGCTACCCTTGATGAGCGACCCGGTATCCCTCGCGACCCTCGATGTTCTGATCAAGTTCGCGCTGCCTGCCTTGTACACGGATGCGAACCTGCTTTCCCTTGTCACCTGCCGGGCAGTCAACCTTAGCCTCGAGAGTGGCAACTGTGACGCATCGAGCTTGGCCTATTCAGTGCTTGGCTTTATCGCTGGGCCGCGCTTCGGCGACTACCAGGCCGGATCTCGATTCGGGCAGCTCGGGTATGATTTGGTCGAAAAGCGAGGGCTGAAGCGCTTTCAGACCAGGATTTTTCTCAACTTTGGGAGCTTGGTGATTCCTTGGACGAGACATATCCGGGATGGCCGCGATCTGGTGCAGCGCGCGTTCGAAACCGCAAATCAAAGCGGTGATCTCCCTCAAGAGGCGTCCTGCTACGCCCACCTGAACACAAACCTTCTCGCGGCGGGCGATCCTCTCGGTGAAGTGCAACGCGACGCCGAGCGTGGTCTCACGTTTGCGCTGAAGATGCGGTTCCGTCTCGTCATTGACCGCGTCCGAACTCAACTCGGATTGATTCGGACTCTCCGCGGCTTGACGCCGACATTCGGCTCATTTGACGAACAGGGCTTCGATGAGCATCTCTTCGAACACGATTTAGCAAATAACCCGGCTTTGGCGCTGGCCGAGGGCTGGTACTGGATCCGCAAGCTGCAGGCGCGCTTCTTCGCCGGTGATAACGCGGGCGCCCTCGAGGCTTCAGGGAGAGCGCAACGGCTGCTGTGGACATCACCGTCAATGTTCGAAACGGCGGAGTTTAGTTTCTACGATGCGCTTGCTCGTGCGGCGTCATGCCATCGCGCCCCTCCGGAGGAGAGGCAGCAACATTTTGAGGCTCTTGTGGCCCACCACAAGCAACTCGAAGCATGGGCGGAACACTGTGCGGAAAACTTCGAGAACCGCGCTGCGTTGGTTGGCGCGGAGATTGCCCGGATTGATGGCCGCGCGTTCGATGCCATGAACCTTTACGAACAAGCCATCCTTTCGGCGCAGGCAAACGGCTTTGTCCACAACGAGGCGCTCGCCAATGAGTTGGCGGCGCGCTTTTACACCGCGCGCGGCTTCCAGCAAATCGCGCAGCTGTATCTGCGAAACGCCCGCGACTGCTACCTGCGCTGGGGCGCGGACGGCAAGGTGGGCCAACTCGAAGCGATGTATCCGTGCCTCAGAACGGAGGAGCCCGCACCTGCTTCGACAAGCACGATCGCAGCGTCGATCGAGAAACTCGATCTCGCAACGGTGATCAAGGTCTCGCAAGCCATATCGGGCGAGATCGTGCTGGAGAAGCTGCTCGAAATGCTTATGCGCACAGCTCTCGAACAGGCGGGAGCCGAACGAGGCTTGTTGATCCTTTCACACGGAGCTGAGCAGCGGATCGCCGCCGAAGGCACGACCGATGGCGATTTAGTGGCCGTGCATCTGCGCGACGAGGGCGTGGCTGCGACAGTGCTGCCGCAGTCGGTGCTGCACTATGTCCTGCGCACCCGGGAAAGCGTTGTTCTCGACGATGCGTCATCTCAAAATCCATTTTCTGCCGATCCCTACATCGTTGAGAATCATCTCCGTTCTATTCTCTGTTTTCCGTTAATCAACCAGGGAAGGCTTACGGGCATTCTCTACCTGGAGAACAATCTGACACCCAGAGTCTTTACGCCCGATCGCGTCGCTTTGTTGAAGGTGCTCGCCTCGCAGGCGGCGATCTCGCTCGAAAATTCGCGGCTTTATCGCGACGTCGCAGATCGCGAAGGGAAGATTCAGCGTTTGGTCGACGCCAACATCATCGGGATCTTCATCGCCGATCGCCAAGGTCGGATTATTGAAGCCAATGATGCGTTTCTACGTATCGTAGGATATGACCGTGAGGACCTGGTTTCGGGCCGCGTGCGCCGGACCGAGCTGTCCCCGCCCGAATGGCGCGAGCGCGACATATTGACTCAAGCAGAGCTGAACTCAACCGGGATAGTTCAGCCCTTCGAGAAGGAGTATTTTCGGAAAGACGGCAGTCGCGTTCCTGTGCTTGTTGGCGCCGCTCTGTTCAAAGAAGGAGGCGACGAGGGCCTTGCATTCGTGCTCGATTTGACCGAGCGCAAGCGCGCAGAGGAACGCCTCCGCGTGCAGCACACCGTCGCGCAGGTCTTGGCGGAAGCGGCCACGATCGAGGAGGTCACTCCGAGAATATTGCGGGCTATGGGCGAGTGTCTGGGATGGGACGTAGGCGCGCTCTGGCGAGTGGACCGGAAGGCCGAGGCGCTGCGCTGTGTCGAGCTTTGGCATAAAGCGTCGATAGAAATCCCGGAATTTGAAAGAGCCGATTGGCAGTTCACCTTCGATAGACGGGTGGGACTACCGGGCCGGGTGTGGTCAAGCCTTAAGCCCGCATACATTCCCGATGTCGCTCTTGATAAGAACTTGCCGCGCGGACCCATCGCCGAACGCGAAGGACTACACGCGGCCATCGGCTTTCCTATCCTGCTCGGGAGCGAACTCTTGGGCGTGATTGAGTTTTTCAGCCGCGAGATCAGGCAACCCGATCAGGAGCTGCTCGACATGGTGGCCACCATCGGCAGCCAGATCGGTCAGTTCATCGAACGCAAGCGCACCGAGGAAGCTCTGATGCGAAGTAAGGACTATTTGGCTGAAGCGCAGAAGCTGACGCATACAGGCAGTTGGGCTTGGGATCCCCGCACGGAACAGGTGCTGTATTGTTCCGAGGAAATGTTCCACATTTACGGATTGGATCCACAGTCGAGCCTACCTTCTCGAGAAAATTTTCGACTGCAAATCCACCCCGAGGATCGCGAGTGGGTCAAGGAGAAATTTGAGGAGTCGCTTCGCACAAAAATTGACAGCTACGCCGAGTACAGGGTTCTTCTGCAAGACGGAACAGTTAGGCACATCAGTGCCTCGGGCCATCCGGTTCTCAACGAAGACGGCGAGCTCATCCAGTTTGTCGGTACCGCTGTAGATGTGACAAAGCGCAAACAAGCTGAGGAATCATTGCGGGAGAGCGAGGCGAATCTCGCCCACATGAACCGCGTAAGCACGATGGGAGAGTTAGCAGCCTCACTGTCGCACGAAATCGCGCAACCGATCGCCAGCGCACGTAACAACGCCCGGGCGGCCCAGAATTTTCTGAACATGCAGCCGCCGGACGTGGCTGAGGTGAGCGAAGCGCTTTCCTGTCTCGTCGGAGATGCCGATCGGGCCGGAGAAATCATCGATCGCATCCGAGAGCAAATCAAGAAGGAGCCGCCGCGGAAAGAGCGTTTTGATCTTAACGTGGCTATCAACGAAGTAATCGCATTGGCTCGAAGCGTGACCCTCAGGCATGGCGTTGCGGTCCAGACCCGGCTTGGAGAGAGAGTACTTTCGGTTCTGGGAGATCGCGTTCAGCTGCAACAGGTCTTGCTGAATCTGATTCTGAATGCCGCTGAAGCAATGGATTCGGTGGAGGAGGGGGCGAGAGAGCTGTTGATCAGCACACAGGAGGATCAAGCAGGCCTCGTCGTGGCCGTGCGCGATTCCGGGCCGGGCATTGATCCGGAGCGTCTCGACCAGATCTTTGAAGCCTTCTACACTACGAAGCCCAGTGGAACGGGCATGGGGCTGTCGATCTGCCGGTCTATCATCCACGCTCATGGCGGCAGGCTATGGGTGGAGACGAACGAACCCCGCGGCGTCGTATTCCAGTTCACCTTGCCGGGAGCGGAACGGGAGTTCACGACTCCTGTTCAGGCGAGCCCGCCGAGCTGAGAGCCACGCAAACACATTGTGTGAGATGGTCCTCATCCACCGGCTTAGGCAGGTAACACAAGACCCCATCATTCAGGGCGCGCGCCCGGTCAGCATCATTGGGAAAGGCCGTCACGAGGATCGTCGGTATCGCGTTGTCCGTATCGATGAGTCGGCGGTAGAGTTCGAGGCCGGTCATAGCAGGCATATGGATGTCGGCGATCAGGCAGGCTGTTTCGGCAAGTCGCGGGGAGGCGAGAAAATCGGCCGCAGACGCGAAAATGTCGACGGTATAGCCCATCGACCTCATGAGCCTGCCCATGGACTCACGAAGGAACCGATCATCTTCAACGACCGAAATCAGGACCTTTTTCATCATACCGCCCATGGCCGTTGATACCTGAGAGAATGCCACCAGCGTGCAGCCTGTGCCCCGTAAACTTTGGCTTATCTGGACGGTATTTTTGAAGCCAATCGGGCGTGGCTGTGATCGAGGCTCCCGCCGGACGAAAGTATTCCCGGGATCGCTGCTGGCAAACTCCTGGAGTCGTCCACGCGCCCTAAGCTTTCGTATTATCGTCCCGTGCCCTTAGGATGCCTGATCTCAACCTGTGCCCAATTGAGTCGTCGATGACGATCCTCTTAGTGTTGTTGCGTCGAAAATGCGCACAGCCCAAAAGGAGGAAGCAATGCCTTACAGCTTCGAACGTCATGGGTCTGATAAGGCCCCGCGATGCGCAGTCTGTCACGGCAAGTTTGGTCTCGTCCGGCATTATTCGTGACGAACGCAGCTTTGCTCCAGGAAGTGCGTCGATTGCTTTAAGGCGCGCCGCCAAAGTGACCACAATTGGATGGGCTGGTTCCAAGTCGCTTTCGACCAGTCCCCCGAAAATCGCACGAGGGCCTCATGACTCTTCAGATCTCGCAACGAGGCAACGAATATTTGAAGACCGCGCGGACTTTGCTTTGCGCCACCAAAACCATCGCGGACCGAACGATTGCGGCTCAGCTTAAGGCTCTTGCCGACGACTACGAGCGGCGAGCCGAGAAGGCGTCGCCCGACGATGTAAAGCATGGTTCCATCCGCGGCCAGCGCTGAATACGAGCAGCATACGCGAGCTGATGGGCAGCTTTCATCACCAGATTTTAGACCGACCAGCGATCGAACTTCAGCCGAAAGTGGCCCCGAGCGTCGGAAGAGTGCGAGCTGTGTCAGCGCGCGTAAGCTTTGGTGTACCCTGCCCGCATTCTTCAGCAAGAAAGGGGCTGTTCAGGTTCCAGGATTGGGATTAGAAATGCACGGTCTGCCGGACGTGCAAACCAAAATGCTGGCTAACCTTCGCGATCTCTTCCGAGTGGCTGCGATGTCTGACGGAACCTCCACCGTGTTGGTCATCGACGACGATCCGGATCTCCGCGCATCGGTCGGGCGCCTGCTGCGATCGCTCGGCATCAATGTTCTGCTATTTGCCTCCATTTCCGACTTCCTGAAATCCGATCCGCCGGATTGCGCCACCTGTCTGGTGCTCGATATCAGATTGCCCGACCAGAGCGGCCTCGATTTCCAGCGCGAGCTAGCTGCGGCCAACAGGGGAATCCCGATCATCTTCGTGACCGGCCACGGTGACATACCGATGTCGGTGCAGGCAATGAAGCGGGGTGCGATTGAGTTCCTGACCAAGCCGTTCCGCGATCAGGATCTTCTCGATGCGATCCAACTTGGCTTGGCCCGTGATCGTGCACGGCGGGAGAATGACAAGGACATGGTTTCCCTTAGGCAGCGTTTCGCCTCCCTAAGCCCTCGGGAGCGCGAGATCGTAATTCAGGTGGCGCGCGGCCGACTGAGCAAACAGATCGCCCACGAGATCGGCATTGCCGAAGCCACGGTCAAGGTGCATCGCAGCAGGGCGATGCGAAAGATGCAGGCCGGTTCGCTTCCAGAACTCGGCCGGATGGCTGACAAGCTCAATCTGGTGCCCGACACGCCGCAACGCTCCTAAGGTGCGCGTTTTTGCGCGATGTGCTATTTCACGCGGCCGGATGGGCTAAGCAGTCGAGCAATCTCCAAAAGCAAACCAGGAGAAAAGGCCGGCGGTCGCTTCTTGCATCTGCCACTGGCGCGTCCGGTTCCGCTTTGATCTCTTCACTGAGTCCGGAGGAAGCGAAGAGATGGACTGCTGTGTCAACACCGATCGAATGATCGATACGACAGAGGGACCCGACTTTGTCGTACATCGGTATGGCGCGAATGTACGGAGGGAGGCTAGCATTACTGAATCCGGACATAGCCAATTATACCAACTGGTTCATCATGAAGTGCCGCGCGGATGCGCGGTAGGCTGAAGGGTTTCTGTTGGGTGACTCCTGTGATTTGCACCAAACGCTGCCATCGCGAATTGATCTAGTCTACGGCACCAACCTGACTCGATCCCGCTATAGCACTTACAATCTGCCGCCCGATTGACGCCGTCTCCTGGCTTGTAAATCTAGGTTTACGCAATACAACCAAATCCGTGATTGCGCGCCACCTGCGTGGAATAGCTCCCGGCATTCCAGATCGTCAGATTAGGCCTCGCTAGCATTTTCCGGGGATTAGCCCTGTCAAAGCAAGCGAGGTCAATATGCAATCGACTACAGCTTTCGGACGTCTGGAGCAATTTCTTCCACTCTTTGAGAGACGAACCGAACCAGCGAGCGCAACGCCAACCGAAATTTCGTTCGGACCGTTTCGCCTGCTTCGAACTCAATTCCTTTTGCTGGAGGGCGACAAGCCCGTGCGTCTCGGAAGTCGCGCTCTGGAAATCCTGATTGCCTTGCTTGAACGCCACGGAGAGTTGGTGAGCAAGCAGGATTTGATGGCTCGCGTTTGGCCGAATGTTTTCGTTGAGCCAGCCAACCTCACGGTTCACATGTCAGCGCTGCGTCGCGCGCTGCGTGACGGTCAGGATACGAACCGCTTCATCCTCAACATCCCTGGACGAGGCTACTGTTTCGTCGCCCCAGTCGCTATATCGACACACGAAAATGAGCGAAACTGGCGAAGTACCGCGACATTCAGGTGAGGCATTACTGTGGTCGCGATAATAACAGAGCAGCCGTTCAGTGTAGCGGGATTGCTCGTGGGGATTCGCGATCGGCGTTTGGCTGACCACAATCCTCGCGCTGTTCGCGAGTCGTCGGGCAACGGCGGCGGCACCTCAGCCAGCAACCGTCACTCGCCGTTTCTAAGCCAACGTTTATGTGACGACAACTACAGCCGTACCTTGGACAGCCTACGTGCAATAGAAGATGGACGGCAGAAATGTAAGCCTCCTCGCGACAACTCGCGTTCTGGAGTACGCTCATGAGGAAAATCACTGTTCTCATCGCTTCTGCTATGATCAATGCATCTACAATTCCCGGGCCTGCCGCGGCGTCTACGTTAAACGAGAGAATTTATGCCGCTCGCGCAGTCTCGGCGACTCTACCCAGCAAGCCCGATAATGCGACCGACAGTGACAAGACTTGTCGCACTTACGTCGCCTCATCCTATGAGTCCCTGATGCTGCGGCAAGCCACTGCTGACGACGCTGAAGGCGCGCGGATCGTAACTGCGATCGATTCCGTGATTAACGCGTTCAAACACCTTTTGGCAACGAAATGCGGCAGATGATCCTCGCTGTCTGTGACAATGCACAAGGTCCGCAAATGATCAGCTTCCCGCTCATAACCCCCTGGATGTGGTTTGAGGCCGCGATGACAGTTCAGTCACTCTCCAACGATACACTCGGCGAGCTGCTCGCGCGGCCGACCGTCTTCATTCGCGATGAATGCGTCGAGCTTTGCGTGGACATCATTCGGGAGGAGAACAAATCCTCGCTGGTGAAGTCGCGCGACGGCATTCCGACGCCGAAGGAAATCTGCAAGGTGCTGGACGATTACGTAATCGGACAGAACCATGCGAAGAAGGTCCTCTCGGTCGCGGTGCACAATCACTACAAGCGCCTCAACCACCAGACCAAGCACAACGACGTCGAGCTTGCGAAGTCGAACATCCTGCTGATCGGTCCGACCGGCTCGGGCAAGACGCTGCTCGCGCAGACGCTCGCCCGCATCCTGGACGTGCCGTTCACGATGGCGGATGCGACGACGCTGACCGAAGCCGGCTATGTCGGCGAGGACGTCGAGAACATCATCCTGAAGCTGCTCCAGGCCGCCGACTATAACGTCGAGCGTGCCCAGCGCGGCATCGTCTATATCGACGAAATCGACAAGATCAGCCGCAAGTCCGACAATCCCTCGATCACGCGCGACGTGTCGGGTGAGGGCGTGCAGCAGGCACTGCTCAAGATCATGGAAGGCACGGTGGCTTCGGTCCCGCCGCAGGGCGGCCGCAAGCATCCGCAGCAGGAATTCCTGCAGGTGGACACCACCAACATCCTGTTCATCTGCGGTGGTGCGTTCTCGGGCCTCGAAAAGATCATCTCGGCACGCGGACGGTCGACCTCGATCGGTTTCGCGGCTCAGGTGCTCGCGCCGGAAGACCGCCGCACCGGCGAGATCTTCCGTCACGTCGAGCCTGAGGATCTGCTGAAGTACGGCCTGATCCCGGAATTCGTCGGCCGTCTGCCCGTCGTGGCGACGCTGGAGGATCTGGACGAGGCTTCGCTCAAGAAGATCCTGGTCGAGCCGAAGAACGCGCTGGTGAAGCAGTACCAGCGCCTGTTCGAGATGGAGAACATCGAGCTGACCTTCGCCGACGAGGCGCTTGGCGCGGTTGCCCGCCGGGCGATCGAGCGCAAGACCGGTGCGCGTGGACTGCGTTCGATCCTCGAGGCGATCCTGCTCGAGACCATGTTCGACCTGCCGGGCCTCGAAGGTGTGGAAGAAGTCGTGATTTCCCGCGAAGCGATCGAGGGAACGGCGCGTCCGCTCTACATCTACGCGGACCTTTCCGACCGCGCCGCGGAGAGCCGCGCCATGGCGTACTGACTCGACCGAATTAACCGAAGCTGCCTTACGGCCCCGTCACGAATGTTTCGTCCGTTCGTTGCTACCTGCACCGGCCTTCCAATTCGACACCGACTGACCTTCCTTATCAGATGGAATGGAAGTGAAAACATGAGTAAGATTGTTCGATTTGTCCCAAAGTCGGAGCGCGCGCGAACTCGCCTCATTCGAGAAGCCCGAGCGATATACGACAGCGTCTTTCCGCCGTCTGATCCCGCCCGCGAGCAGCGGAACAAGGCATTCGCCAGCCATATGCGCAGCGGCGCAGACACCGATCGCGGCGAGGGGGACCTATCATGATCGCGATCATCGCTGTGCTCTGCAGTTTGTCTTCACCGGCAAATTGCCACGAGCAGACCGTCACCACCTCGGACTTCGCGGATGTCTCGATGCAGTCCTGTCTGATCGGAGCACCGCAGCTCGCCGACTGGATGAATCAGCATCCGACCGAGCGCCTTGCGGCATGGCGCTGCGTGTTCGGTAAAAAGGATAACAGGGGGGCTTAGGTAAAATAACAGCGAGCTCCCCAACTCAGCGTAATATATCATGGCGTCGATTTTGGAACATGGTCGCTTGGGTTCGTCTTTTGCTGGCGGGTGCGCTCATTCGGTCGACCCTTGAACTGCTCTCCTCTTCCGTCCTGCCGATCTGCTTTGTGGCCCCTGGCTCTGACGCGCCCGCACCTGCGGCAATTGAGATCGGTGCTAGCATCATGTACAGGCCGAAATCACCAAAGATCTTGAAGTTCTCGCAGTGTGTCAGGCAGGCAGGGTATGTCCGCGACCAGTTGGCGTGCCGGAGCCGAAGGCTGCCGGTCTCGATCGGCATCAGCGACGTCACCTTTCTTCAGACTGCTCGCAGGCAACCTCTCAGAGCGTACCAGTCGGTCGGCAACGCATTTGACACGATTTGCTGAGATTTGGATTGCTTCACTCGCGCCGGCGTTGCTCGTCGGATAGCAAATTGCATCACGGAGGCGGACAGCTTCCCAAGTGCTAGGCGCGCGGCGATCCCCCTTCGCCGTCGTTCGCCCGCGGCCGGTCCTTCCCCCCGGGGACCGGCCGCCCTTCCTCAGGGCCATTGGACGACGGTGACGACGGTGCTGGATCGAATGGGCATGGTGCTCTTGAGTGGGCAAGTGTGGGAAGGCCAGTCGTGAGCATAAGACGGATGAAGCTTTGAGCCACGTCATGGAGAGGATGAGCCCCACTCACCAAATCTTGAGCCGCGTAGCTGGTGCGGCAGAAAGCGTGACATCCTTCCGTTTTCACTGGCGCACTTGATAGGCCTATGCGCGGTTATCTCATGAAGCCCGAGACAGCAGATGCAAGCGCCGCACTCCCGCCGCGGCGCGCCGTGTTCCAGTCATTCCGATAACGGCTGGCTATCAACTCCATGGCGAGAGGTGATTTTCCTTTAGACGATCATAAAGTCAGTCTTCGTGCTGTCGTCGTCCGCCCTCGTGTACGGGCCAGAGTCGACATTCCGTTGAACGATCGCAAGCAGGAGGCCCGACATGCAGATCAAAGAGACATTCGACGTTTCCTTCCCCCGTGTGGTCGAGAGCGTTCTGCTGGAGGATGTCGTCGTGCTCGCGGACAACGCCGGCGTCGCGTTTGGAGTACAGCGCGCATTCAGTGCGAGGGTGCGGACCGTCCGCGATGACGCCAGCGGTCTCATCGCGTCCAAGTGCGTGGAGATACCGCTTGTCGGGCGCGACGGCGAGATCTCCGGGGTACTGTGCCGGACCGTCCCACACTCCGACACGCGGGGCGTATTCTCGTCCCGGAGGCTGGAGAGGGTGAGCGCGATCGGAGACGTAGCGCAGTTCGTGGTCCACGACATCAACAATCGTTTAGCTGTGATCAGCGGCGGCCTGCGGCTACTCGAAACCCAGAGCGACGCCGCATGCCGAAAGGCCGTCGTCAGCAAGATGCAGCACGCGATCACGCGAGGAGCGCTGCCCAGCCGTCAGCTCCTCGACGCTACGCGCCCATTCCCCGAATCGGTCGGCGGGTTCGTCGCAGGCAGCCGGCTCGCAGCGCTGGCGGAAACGCTGGATCAGGCGTTGCGTCCTGACATCACGGTCCGCACCGATATAGCCCCTGATTTGTGGGACTTCGACGCCGACCCGGAGGAGCTGTACTTCGCGCTACTGAACCTCTGCCGAAACTCGGCCGATGCTACGCCAGGGGGCGGCGCGATCACCGTCGCCGCGCGGAACGTCGAACCTTCCGCTCTCGCGGGGCGCGGGTTCGTCGAGATCGTCGTGGCCCGGGACGGGGAGGGCACCGAGGAGGTTCTCTCGCAGGCCTTCACCCCGTACTTCACGACAATAGCTGCGGGAAGCGGCACCGGCCTCGGGCCCCTCCAGGTCCAGCGCTTCGCCGAAGGACGAGGCGGCGCGGTCTGTATAGAGAGCGAGGGGGGTGGCGGCACGCTAGTGCGCCTCTTCCTCCCGTGCATGCACGCAGCACGGCTCCCCAGCGGTATCGTCGGTGCGGAGATCGCGTACACGCCGTTGCCCGATAGCGGCCTATTCCACGTCGTCAACGCAGCGACGGCTGCGACGACTCCGTAGCCGGCGCGAACACCTGGAGCCCTGTTCAGCGATGCAGCTCATGATCCCGCCCGGCCGGCTCGACCGTCCGGTCGACCACGAGACGGACCACGTGCTCGGCCCCAGCGATGCCGAGATCACGCTCGTCGAGTACGGCAGCTACGCGTGTCCGCACTGCAGGGCTGCCAACGAGCGCATCGCACAAGCACGCGACCAACTAGGCGACCGCGTCTGCTACGCCTTCCGGCACAGGCCGCTCACGGACAACAGCCTTTCGCTTCAGGCCGCCGAGCTCGCCGAGCTTGCCCAGACCCCCGAGGCGTTCTGGTCCGCGCACATCAAACTGATGACGAGGTCGGTGCAGCTCACAGAGGACGACCTCGTCGCGGTTGCCGCCGATCTTGGCGTGAACGCCAATTTCGCGCTCGGTGACAGCGACGCCGTGCAGCGCGCGAGGGCGAGGGTGGAGGCGGACGTCGCAAGCTCACGCGCGAGCGGGGTGAGATTCACGCCGACCTTCTACATCAACCGCCGGCGCTACGACGGACCCTGGGACGAGAGCTCGCTCGTCGACGCGATGCTTGGCACGCTCGGCCACCGCGTCCGTACGGCAGCCCTGGACTTCGCGAGCTGGGGCCCGTCAGCCGGCATTTTGCTGGTCCTCGCGACCGTAGCGGCGATCCTCTTGACGAACTCGCCGGCCGCGCCGGCGTTCGAGGCGCTCTGGCGCCGGGAGTTCGGCGTGAGCTTGGGTGACGCAGCCTTTCAGATGTCCATCCTCCATTGGGTCAACGACGGCCTGCTGACGGTGTTTTTTCTCGTCGTAGGATTGGAGGTGAAGCGCGAGATGACAGTTGGCCACCTCGCAAGCCGCCGCTCCGCCGCGCTTCCGATCGCCGCCGCGTTGGGCGGTATGGTCGTGCCGGCGCTTCTGTATGCGTTGGTTATCCCTGCGGGGCCGTGGTCGCGCGGTTGGGGCATTCCGATGGCGACCGACACTGCGTTCGCGATTGCCTTGATCGCGCTGATGGGCGCCCGCATTCCCGTTGAGCTGCGCATCTTCCTTACGGCGGCGGCCATCGTCGACGACATCGGTGCGATCGTCGTGGTCGCTGTGTTCTACTCCGGCGATGTCCGTCCGGGCTACCTGGCCGCGGCTGCCGCGGTGGTCGTTGCGCTGGCGCTGCTGAGCCGGTCAAGAGTCTACCTTCTCTCGCCTTACATCCTGTTGGGCGTCGCCTTGTGGGCGTTCATCTACGCGGGCGGCCTCCACGCGACGCTGGCTGGCGTGGTACTGGCGCTGTTCGTTCCGACGCGCCCGCCCGCCAACCTGGCTGCCCTGATGACGCAGGCCAGCACCATCATCGCCTCCGAGGCGCGGCACGAGGGCGAGGTTCTCAGGCATGGCCCCTCCACTCCGGCGCTGCACGCGCTCGAGGCAATCTACGACAGAGTTGAATCGCCTGCCGACCGGCTGCTGCGGCACGCCGGCGCGCGGTCGAGCTACGCTGTCCTCCCGATCTTCGCACTGGGGAATGCGGGCGTGGCGATTAATCCGGGCATTATTGTTGGGCATGGCTGGCTCATGACCGCGATCGTCGCTAGCCTCGCAATAGGAAAGCCGCTCGGCGTCTTCCTCGCGGCTGGCGCGGCCGTGCGCGCAGGCATAGCCTTCAAGCCGGCAGAGTACACTTGGCGGCAGCTGGCCGGGGCGGGAGCCCTCGCTGGCATCGGTTTCACGATGTCGCTCTTTATCGCCGGGCAAGCGTTTCCAAGCGCTCCCGACTTCTCGGCCGCCAAGATCGCCGTGTTCGCCGCGTCAATTCTTTCGGCAGTCCTTGGGACTGCCCTGCTCTGGGGAGCTTCGCGTCAGGAGCTCATCGAAGAGGCGCCGCAGAGGGCAAGCACGCAAGTATCGTGCCCGCCGGCGTTTAGGCGGGATCCTGAACAAGAGGTCTTTCGATGATTCTACCTACCGGTACGACAGTAGCAGTCGCTGACGGCGAGACGGTCCGCCTCTTCCACAATACGGGCGTGAAACCTGGGGTGCATTTGGTCGAGATCACGGCGGCTCCGCCTGCGCCGGCCCACTCAGGCTCGGGTGCGCGCCATCACACCGGCTCTGCGAACCCCGATGGGAGCCGGCTCGAGGAGGACAACTTCGCGGCAGCTGCGGCTGCGTTCCTGAACAAGCTGAGCCTGGACGGGACGATAAAACACCTGATCGTTGTCTCCGACCCCAGGACCCTGGGGGAGATGCGCAAGCACTTCCACCGCGACCTGAAAGGGAAGATCATGGGCGAATTCGCGAAGGACTTCAGCCGGCGTCCGCTCGAGGATATCGCCTCATTGATCGCCAACGCCTGACGCGCCTCTGGGGTGCCCCTGGCATTCCAGGCAGCATCAAGAGGAAGCAAGGTTCTGCTGCCTGCTCGGTGTCACGTTCCAATCTCTCACGGGAGTAACCGGCATCTCGCATTGAAGGAGCCTTCGCATGACCGAAAGGCCTAATCGCCTCGCGAGCCGCAATCATCTTCTGGAAGATCCTTGCGTGGTGCCAGCCGAGATTCCTCTTTGACGCGACATAGACCGAACTGGCGCGGCGTGGAGTTACAGGAGTCCCTGCTTGGTCCTGCGGCAGGTTACAGAAAGAAAGATCATTGGAGCCCGAAATGACAAGGCACATTGCACCGTTACCGCATCCCGACGGATCGTTGCTTCTTCGTGAGCTGAACCACAGAGTAAATAACAAGCTCACTAGCGCTATCTGCACGATTTCAGGCAAAGCGGTGGAGTCGGATGACGTGGCAGTGAAGGCCGCGCTCCTCGACGTGGTAGAACTCCTGCATGGCTACGCTGATGTCCACAAGGCGCTACGCATGCCGGATCCTGGGCACCTGACCGACGCCTCAAGATATCTCCAGCATCTTTGCTTCTCCTTCACCAAATACCGGCTGCACCGGCGGAGTATACGTCTCTTGTGTTCGGCGAATGATTTGCGGCTTGAGGGCGAACGCTGCTGGAAGCTTGGTTTGATCGTATCCGAGCTGCTGACCAATGTGGCGCGACATGCTCGATTCGAGGATAGACATCCGCAAGCGAAAGTTAAGTTGCTGGTTGCAGGTAACGTCGCAAGGTGCGCGGTCTCTGACAATGGCTCGGCATCCGATCTCATCGTGCGCGGTTGCGGGCTAACGATCGTCGGCGAGTTGGCCAACAGTTTGGGTGGCCGCGTTCATGCGTCTTGTGCGGCCGAAGGGTCTTCTTTCCTTCTCACGTTCCCGTTGACTGTATCCGAGCAACGTGCCGCCGGCGCAGCTCATGTTGTCTTGAAGCGAAGGAACGTGCGTCGTTCTCACAGCTTGCAGGTCCCAAGAGAAGAAGGCTGCAATGATCTACAGAAAGGGGGGTAACTTCAGGGCAGATCAGCGACTGCTCGGCCATGCTAAATTGAGAGCACGGTTGGTTATGCCGGCATCGAAGTTGACGATCCTCTTTCCATCTCCCGAGCAATTGAATTGGGAGCGAACGGCCTTATGCGACACTCGTATGCGTGTGACGGCGGGTTGGGAGGACTGGCGGTTCCCGGCGCAAAAACAGGCGTTAGTCATTGTCAACGAAATGAGCGCTGGAGGCGCCCCGACGCCGCCTCTTCAACGAAGGGGTGGGCCAAGAGCGATAACTGCAAGCCGGAAATCGTGACACGTGCGACAGGGGGCCAACCAACGCCCGGAAAAAACCGGACCCATGTGCATCAGTTGTAGGCTTTCTGAGCCGTGTGCACATGGGGCCGGTCTGACCGTCGCCGCGTTTTCGGCCAGAGACAGCTTGCGATGCGTCAAGCCAGACCAGTGATTTGGTCGCGACACTGCGGCGGCTTTGCGGAAAAACGCGCGCTTACTTCTTCATCTTCTTGGTCTTCTTGGCAACTTTCTTGGTCGCCTTGGCAGTCTTCTTTGCCTTCTTCGCTTTCTTTGCCATGTCTTCCTCTTGGGGTTGGCTGGCTTGACGAATGTGCGGTGCGCTGCGAGTCAGCGGACGCACCATCAAGCTAACACCAAACGAGCAAAAACTATACCACGTAGATTAACGCGCTTCCCTGAGCGTTGCACCATGCGAGCAGACGTCCCGTTGATGCCGGGGCTATGCGGTCTCGGCGATGATGGCGATGATGCGCGACGATTCGTCGATAGCCATCAGCGGGTGTTAGAGCTCGATCTGCTCGGCGATAAGCGCGTCATCTACTTCAATCCGACATATCGCGCGCCCGCGAGCGGTGAGAGGACGCGCGGAAGAGCAGCGAGACTCACAGGCGTAGATTGCCTGCGTCCCAATTCGGCAACAAGCGGTCGCCCCGTGTGCCCCTGCGAGGCGCGGGTCGTGATGGCCAGCGTCATTGCGCCGATCGCGCCAACCGGCAAGGCATGGAGAGCTGGAACCAATGCACAGTTACGATAAGCTGTTTCACCATTTCCAGTTTTCGAGGTCCAATGTCTGAAGTGGACTGGCTTAGCCATCTCCTGCAAATCGTGACCGTTACCGGCCAGCTCGAAGTCCGTTGCGCGTACGGCGCGCCATGGCGTGTTACCTGGGCCAAGGCAGCGCCGAATGAGATCCCCTATCACGTGATTGTCGGGGGCCGGGCCATTCTCGAGGATCCGGAGTCGAGAACAGCGTGGGAACTAGGGAACGGGGATATCGTGCTGCTCCCTCATGGTGCTGCGCATGTGCTGCACGACGGCAGCGGCCAAACGCCGGTCCGTACTCACGAGAGCCGGGGCTCTGCCGGATGGATGTTGAGCGAGAACGATGGGCGGGGTGAGCAACTGGATCTGCTGTGCGGACGGTTTTTCGTCGCGCCACCCCATGATCGACTGATCCGCAACTACCTGCCCGCTAATGTGGTGACACGGGCTGTGGACAGCCGTGGAGAAGAGGGCATCGGGTCCGCATCCAACCAACTTGCCGGACTTGTCGGGCTGATGCGAATGGAGTCCGCCGGTAACAGGGCGGGAGGGCGCGCCATTCTCAACGCGCTCTCTTCGGTCCTATTCACTCTCGTCCTGCGCGCCGCGAGCGAATCCGGAAAATCGGCCGAGGGCTTGTTGGCCGTGGCTGGCAATCCGCGACTGGCTCCAGCCGTTGCGGCGATGTTCGCGGATCCAGCGCGGCCTTGGAAACTGCCCGATCTGGCCGATTTGTGCGGGATGTCGCGCGCTACGTTCATGCGCCAGTTCCAGGACAAGCTGGGTCGCTCCGCCCTCGATTTGTTGACCGATCTCCGCATGAGTCTGGCCGCCAACGAGTTGAAGAAGCCAGGGATCAGCACTGAGGCCGTGGCCGAGACCGTTGGGTATCAATCCGTTTCGGCATTCCGGCATGTCTTCGCCGAAAGGATGGGGATGACGCCGGGGGAGTGGCGGCGACTGGCGCACAATGGCGAGTAAGGCGGGCGCCTTGGGATCCAGAAGGCGCGGTTTGATCCTTTCGCGCATCACCTTGAGCCAATCCAGTCTCGAAATTATCACTCGTCCCCGTAAATTAGGCTCCGTAATCACTTGATGAGGGAGCCATCCAATGAACTGCGTCAGCCTTGCCACCACCGGACCCGCAACCCGCGCAGCCGTCGAAATCATCGGGGAGACCGGGAAGAGCGAAAACGCTTTCGCGACGAACGCCGTCATCGAAACGATCCTGAGCCGCAGTGCCGCCAAGTACTATGACCCTACCGCCACGCTGAGCGACGACCAAATCCGCGACCTGGTGCGTATCGGCACGTCCGCGCCGACCTCCTTCCACCTGCAGAACTGGCGCTTCATCGCCGTACGCTCGTCAGAAGCCAAGGCACGGCTGCGTCCGATCGCCTGGAATCAGCCCGCGATCACCGACGCGGCTGTGACCTTCATCATCATCGGTAGGCTGGCCGATGCCAGCACCGTCCCCGACCGGCTGGCGCCCGTGGTGGAAGCCGGCATCATGCCGGCGCACATGGTGCCGGAGTGGGAAATCCCAGCTCGCGGTCTGTATGACAATCAGCCGCAGCGCCAGCGCGACGAAGCCGTGCGCTCCGCGACCTTTGGCAGCGCGGCGATCATCTACGCGGCCCGTTCGCTGGGCCTGGGTTCAACGCCAATGATCGGTTTCGACTCCGATGCGGTGCACGGCGAGTTCGGCCTGGCCGAAGACGAAGTGCCGGTCATGCTGTTGACCGTTGGGCCGGAGCGAGCTGGCAACTGGCCGCAGAAGCCACGCTTGCCCGTGGTTGATGTCCTGGACTTTGCATAATCAATCATCAACTCGAGAGCTTATGGAGACAATGATGTCAAGAATTGCCGCTCTGAAGCCGGAACAGGTGCCGCCTGAATCGAAACCGACTCTCGACGCGTTCACTAAGAACATCGGGTTCACCCCAAATATGATGGCTGCCTTCGCGCAGAGTCCGATCGCGTTCAACTCCTGGGCAACCCTGCTCGGATCCCTGAGCAAAGTGCTCGACGTAAAGACGCGAGACAGCATCGGGCTCGCCGTTTCCGAAGTGAACGGCTGCAACTACTGCCTGACGGTTCACAGCTTTACAGCCGAACATATGGCCAAGCTGGAGGCCGATGACATCATTCTGGCCCGAAGGGGTCACGCCAAGGATCGGAAGCGGGACGCTGCCGTCCAGTTCGCACGCAAAGTCATTGAGACCCGCGGCCACGTCCACGACGCTGATCTGAAAGCCGTCCGCGATGCTGGCTACACCGATGCGAACATCATCGAGATCGTCGCGCTTGTGGCCATGTACTCGCTGACGAACTTCTTCAACAACGTGTTCGATCACGAGAAGGACTTTCCCGCCGTTACGCCGGCCGGCTCGATCTGAGCTCGGTCCCGCACCCTCGTGAAGCTATTGGAACAATCACATGAACATCCTGCATATTGATGTCAGTCCGCGCCTGGAATCGCATAGCCGCCAGCTTTCAGCGGCGATCGTCGAAAGGCTTCTCGAGGTTGCGCCCGGGGCGGGCATCACTCGGCGTGATTTAGGGACTGAACCCTTGCCTCACGCCATGGCTGATTACGCGGTCGCATTGTCGTCGCCGGCCGCCTTGGCGGCCCCACCGAAGGGCGCTCTGGATGTTTCCGAAGCGCTTGTTCAGGAAGTCGAAGCGGCGGATGTGATTGTCATCGGGACGCCCATGCACAACTTTACTATTCCCTCGGTTCTGAAAGCGTGGATCGATCAAATCTTGCGCGTCGATCGCACGATGATGTCGACGCCCGCCGGGAAGGTCGGAATGCTCCCGGACCGTCCGGTGTTTATCGGCGTCGCTTCCGGTGGCGTCTTTTCCGGGGACCGAGCAAACCAACCCGATTTTCTCGCGCCTTATCTGTCTCTGGCATTTGGCTGCATTGGGCTAAAAGCCCTGCAATTTCTCTCGGTACAAGCCACCGGGTTCATTGACCGGGAGCAGGCCACATTCGCTCGAAAGAAGGCCCTGGCAGAGATCGATCTGACGGTCATACGAGAACTTCGACCTCTCGATGATGGCCTGCGGTGCTCTCCGACATCGGTAGACCGTATCGCAATGCAGACGCCCTGCTTGGGAGCGTCGCGCTAGCAGCATTCTGAGGGCGCGCCGCAAGTTCATGACACGCGCGCATCATAACCTCCGGCCTCCGCCGGCCTATCAAGACGAGGTCTTTCGATGATGTTACGTACAGGTACGAGAGTAACAGCCGCTGGCGAGACACTTCCCCAAATCGGCGACAGGATCATCGACAAATCAGCACCGCCCGATGACGGCACCGTCCGCGAATGGATCGGACCAGATGCGTTCGAGTATTGGGCCGAGCTGCGGAACTGGATTGACGAATTCTACCCTGGAGTTTTCGCGCCGGACTGGCTCTACGGGGGCAAGAACCGCGGTTGGTCCCTGCGCTACAAGAAGACCAAGGCGTTCTGCACCTTGGTGCCGGAATACAAGCGGGTTTCGGCCGTGGTGGTCATGGGCGGAGCAGAACGAGAGAAGTTTGAGGAGCGGCGTTATGTCTGGCGCCCGCAATTGGTCAAGCTCTACGATGAAGCCACAACATACATAGACGGGAAATGGCTGACGATTGCCATCTCGTCGGAAAATGATCTGCATGATGTGACAGAGCTTTTGGCTATGAAGCGCCCGCCACCGTCGCGCGGGTGAAGTTCACGAAAATGCTGGTTCGCCGCGCGATGGCTCCTAGGAATGCGAGCGGCGGTCTCGCCGATATCACACAGCAATTCGACATCAAGCTCGTCGCGGAAGGCATCGAACTGGCGACTAATTGAGTGAGAGATCGAAATGACCTCCGCGCCTGCAACATAACTTGAGGAGACAATTCGATGAAAGCAATTGTGGTAACAGACCAGGCTACGGGAGCGGCCGGGATGCAGCTGGTGGAGCGGCCTGAGCCGCAGGCGGCGATAAATGATGTCGTCGTACAGGTCCCGCGGCGGGGTTCGTCAACACCGAACTGGAGTGGCCTTCGACCTGGGCAGATCGGGCTTTCCGCGACCGGACGCCGTCGATCCTCGGTCACGAACTGGCCGGTGTGATCACCGCGCTAGGCTACGGCACCACGGGGCTGTCAATCGGTCAACGGGTATTCGGCCTCTCGGACTGGCATCGCGCGGCCGGTGCCGTCGGTTCGATGGTGACGCAGCTTGCCCGAGAGGCGGGTGCCTATGTCATCGGCACTGGACGCGCCGCCGACCGCCAGAAGGCTCTCGACTTCGGTGCAAATGAATTCGTCGATCTTGTGAATGACACCCTGGAGGACGTCGGCGGCGTCGATCTCGTGTTTGACGTCATTGGCGGGGATATGCAGAAGCGGTCGGCAGCGCTGATCCGTGCAGGCGGCACGCTTGTGACAGTCGTCGGACCGACGGATATTCGACCTGCCGATGGCTTAGCAATCGACTTCGTCGTCGAGGCTGATCGTGCCCAACTGACCGAGATCGTTCAGCGAGTGCGGGATGAAAGACTGCAGACAAATATCGGCAAGGTTTCATCCTTGGACGACGCGGTCGCCACGTTCAATTCGACTGAGCGGCACGCGGGGAAAACGATCATCCGCGTTCGCTCGTGACGTCCGCCGGAGTCAAAGCTGCACAATGTCGTCCGCAAAAGCAGGCGCACATAGGCTTTCGAAGAGTCGATCGAATTGCTGGACCTAAACGGGCCGGACTCGATGCCAGCTGGTGGATGGGCTTGGCGCATCGAGCCATGACGCCGCTGTCTTCCCGTCACCATCTCGGATCTTTGCTGGCTGTGTGCCTTCCACACCGCCGCAGCGAAGCGCACTCATTCGATAGCGTCTTATCAAACGCAAGAGGGCTGATCTTGAATCAAGGGCGAGAAGCAACAAGCACGATGGGTCCGTAGGCCGCGTGCGATAAGCGGTGATGGTATCTTTTCGCGCTGGCCGCACGACGCGCTGCGTGACCGAGGAAGCGAAGAATCGAGCAGGAAAGTCGTGGAGCATGGCATTTTTCATGGCATAGACTGCCTAGCGCCTCTAGATTGTTGATAAATACGCATAATTTTGTTTTTATAATCGAGCGGCAACCTCCGGCTCCATAAGCTTTTGCGCGAGCAAGCCGGCGTGCGGCGTGAGCGCAGAGAAATCACGCGCGCAAAGATAAAGTTTCCTAAGCGCCCAGGGTTCTTGCAGCGGTACTATCGTCAAACCAGGATGCCTCAAATCTTTTGCTGACGCCTCCGATAAGATTGCGATCCCTACACCTGATTCAACCATCATCGCGATGTTCTCGATCCGCCTGAGTTGAATGCGATAGTAAATCTGACGACCTAGACGGGCTGCGCGCTCTCCTAAATGAGCTTCCAGCGCCGCATCGGACAAGCCGACGAACGGCTCACCAACGATTTCCGCAAAGGGTATCGATCGTTGATCGCTGATGCGATGCGTTTCACTCGCCACAACGACGAGTTGGTCTTGCGCGATTAGGCGAGTTTGCAATGCTGTCAAATCTGCGATGTCGGCCACAATTCCCAAATCAGCACGACCTTCTGCGATGGCCAGTGCAATCTCAGTGCTTGGCCGTTCATGGAGATCGATAGAAAGATCCCCATAGGCTACCAAGAACTGGCCGAGTTGATGCGGTAGAAAAGCAGCCAACCCAGCCGTGTTGGACAACAGCCTGATGCGCCCTTTCAGGCCAGTGCCATAGGTGCGCAGTTCTCCACGCATCTGCTCGACTTGGTCCAGGATCAAGCGGGCATGGCGAACGAGGGCGTTACCGGCCGCAGTCGTAGTGACCCCACGCCTATTTCGTTCCAGGAGCTGCGCGCCAAGCGAAGATTCCATTCCGGAAATGCGTTCGCTCACGGAAGCGAGCGCCAAGTTCATGGTCTCTGAGCCTTTGGTGAGGCTGCCTTGCTCCACCACGGTCAGGAACAACCGCATGTCCGTCAAATCGAAGCGCATTCTTTTCCTTCGTCCCTGCCGAAGCCACCCATCGGAAATGGCCAATTGTGACGTTCGGCCGGTGCGCGTACTCTACATCATGCGACGCCATTTTTGTCGATTTGTGACGAGAACACAAGCGATTGGAGAGTGGCGTCTCGGCGAGAACGGGGATTTATCACCAGCCCATCAGGCGATATTAGCGCGGATGCCATCGGCCTGCACGAAGTCTTCAACCGCAATACGGCCCAGACCGAGTGGCTCAGAATGAGTGATTATCTTTCGTCGCATGTTCTGGCTATCGCGCTGACGTTTTTCGTCGCCGGGTTCGTCAAGGGGGTGGCCGGCATGGGCCTGCCAACCGTGGCTATGGGCGTCCTCAGTGCGATCATGTCGCCAGTCAGCGCCGCTTCGCTGCTGGTCATTCCATCCTTTGTCACCAATTTTTGGCAGCTCTTTACGGGGCCGAATTTCCTGGCGCTGATGAAAAGACTTTGGGTGATGATGCTCGGCATCATGGTTGGCACACTCGCCGGCTCATGGCTTCTGATGAGCGCCAATACGGTATTCGCAAGTGTTGGATTGGGTGCCGCCCTGATTGTCTATGCGGTGCACGGCTTGTCTGCGAAGCCATTGTCGGTTCCTGCGCGCTTCGAGGGTCTATTGGCGCCTGTCATTGGGTTGACAACCGGGTTGATCAATGGAGGAACCGGGGTTTTCACGCTTCCCGCCGTTCCCTATCTTCAGGCTCTCGGGCTTTCCAAAGACGATCTTATCCAGGCTCTGGGGCTGTCGTTCACAGTGTCAACAATTGCACTTGCAGCGGGCTTGGCTCGTGGCGGCGCTTTCCATCTTGGAAATGTTACCTTGTCCGCCCTCGCGGTCATTCCTGCGTTGCTGGGCATGCAGGTCGGGACAATGGTCCGCGAGCGCATAAGCGCCGCAACCTTTCGACGCTGGTTCCTTATTCTCCTCGCAGTTCTTGGCCTTGAACTGGCCGTTCATCCATTCTTCCTCTGAGGCAGAATGACGATGCCCCAGATCGTAAGCCCGTCCGTTCCATCAGGTTCACTGAATCTCCGCGAAGGAATTTCCATGCTCGTACCACGCCAGAATGCCCCGGAGCTGATCATCGAAACTCTTGACCATGGACGGTTCAATCTCGCTACGGAAAAACCAGAGCGCCTGACTCTCGTCTGCTTTTATCGCGGTCTGCACTGCCCCATTTGCGCAAACTACCTGAAGGAGTTGGAGCGCCTGACGCCTGCTTTTGCTCAGCGCGGCGTCGAAACGATCGCCGTCAGCTCAGACGGGGAAGTGCGGGCACGCCGGATGGCGGAAAAGATCGCGGCAAAGAACCTGCGAGTTGGTTACGGTTTGGAATTAAGAGCGGCCCGCGAATGGGGTCTCTATATCTCGGCTTCGCGCGGGAAAAGCTCAATCGACATACAGGAGCCGCCGAAGTTTTCGGAGCCCGGCGTTTTTTTGATCGAACCCGATCAGACGATCTACTATCTTTCAGTACAGTCGATGCCGTTCGTTCGACCAAATTTCGGTGAGATGGTGCAAGCCGTCGATTACATCATCAAAAATGACTACCCGGCGAGAGGCGAATACACAGGGCCGGTCTGAACACGTCTCTGAAGGTTGGCGACACTGGAACAATAAACACCGATGCGACCGCAACTCGGGTTCCGTTCAGGACCACGGACGGCGAGGCGCAGATCGTTGCAGATATTCTACTCCAGGGTGATGCGCGATGCGCTAAATGGCCGGTTCGAATTTGAAGGCGGATCTCGCGAGCGAAACACAGCGATCACGCGGGACCATCTTGCTAATTGCCTGGACATCAGCGCGGTATTGCTTGCGCCATCGATTCATCCTCTGCCTCGGCACCCTGGGATCAGGTTGAACCTGGCAGCATCGCGGCGCTGGGAGGATCGGCCGGTCCGCTTCGAGGTCTTCCGGATTGCATCCTTTCCGCGGAGAACTTTTGCTTTCGGGCACAAGGACACTGCAACGAGCAGGCAAGGTTGCGTTCGGCAGTAGAAATTGGGAGCTATTCAACAGCCTCGATTCCATGCTCTCCGGTGAAAAATGCGATGTTTTGATCTATGCGTCCGATCCAGTGCGTCCTGTCAATCCACCCAGTGTCACCTGGGCGGCTCGATATCTTGGTTCATCAGTCGCGAAAAATCGAGCCCACAAACACGGAATGATGTACCGCCCGGAGAGTGCTCTGAAGTATCCCCTCGATAACAAAGGGAATTGGATCCTGTTTTGGGAAGTCGATAGCCTGCGTCTGCTTGAGTCTCCGATCAGGATTTCCAGCCGCCGGGAATCCGAAAACCAAAGCGGTATCTGACCGAGTTCATTCCCCACGGTCCCGTATTGATTGAAGCGCCAGAGATTGCCTAACCCGATCCCCTTCGGCCTCAGCCCGCTCACGCAGTTTCAGTGTACTGCGTCGAACCACAGCGTACAGCAGAGCTGGAGCTGCCTGAGCCGGGGCCTTTATTTGAGGCCGCCCGCGATTGACATTGCGCCTACGGACTGAGTTTCCACAGCGCTGGCAGGAACGATCCAGTCTGCCTCACCCAAGCTGACTTCTATGAGTTCCGGTGCGCGCCGCTCGACCGCCTCCGATCGATTCTTCCGAAACTGGTCACATGGACCTCTCCGAGAGGGGACGTTGACGCCGATTGATCTGGATTTGTATTGTGGATTTTAGCCGTTGCATTATTCGTGATATCAATGACGGTATGTCATGAACCTCAGATCTGTCGATCTCAACCTTCTGGTCGCTCTGAACGCTCTTCTCACAGACCTTCACGTAACCCGTGCTGCCGACAGGATTGGCCTTAGTCAGCCCGCAATGAGCAATGCGCTCTCCAGGCTGCGTCACATCTTCAAGGACGAGCTTCTGGTCCGGACGGCCAACGGCATGCAGGCCACCCCGCGTGCGATCGAGCTGGCGGAGCCGGTGAAGCGGCTTTTGCGGCAGTTGGAGCGCCTTCTGGACAGCGAATCCGCTTTCGATCCGATCACCACCACACGGAGCTTTTCCGTGAGGTTGTCCGATCTTCTCAGCCGTCTCCTTCTTCCCGCCGTCAGCAAGACGTTGGAAACGACGGCCCCCTTCGCGCAGCTCGACGTCGTCCACTATTCGCCGACGCATACGGTGGAGGCCTTGGAGAAGGACGAAATCGACCTTGCGATCTCGATGGGTCTCGCGCATTCGAATTCGATCAAGTCGGTCGTTCTGATGAGGGACCGGATGGTGTGCGTCATGCGCGAAGGCCACCCTTTGGCGCAGCGGCCCCTTACGATGGAGACGTTCCTCGAGGCGGTGCATCTCAAGGTCTCGATATCGCCGACAGACCTCCGCTTCGTCGATGACGTTCTCGCCCGGCAAGGGCTGACCCGTCGGGTCGCGATCAACGTTCCCCATTGGCTGCTGGTCCCGCACATGCTGCGGGATTCCGATCTGTTATCGGTCATGCCGCGGCGCCTGGCCTTCGCGATGGTCGCGGAAGATCTTGCGATCCGAGACCTGCCGTTTGCGTCCGATCCCTTCGAATGGTCGATGTATTGGCACCGAAGGCACGATGCCAGTCAGGACCTGAACTGGTTGCGTTCGATCTTCGTCGATGCCACGCGAGGCCTTCCCGACAACGACTGAGAGAGGGCAGCTCGCCGACCATCTTTTGATAATCCGCAGCAAAAGCAGGATTATTGGTCTGCCAAATAATGGAATAGCGGATTCCGATTAGACGCCGCCATCCCGATCGCCATTCTGCTCCCAAACAATTTCGGTCGATCTCGGTCGACCCTTGGGAGGAATGGATGCAAGCGATTTCGGACGTACAGGCGGCATCGGTCAACGCGGGCGCTCGCCTCGATCGGCTGCCGATTTGCGGCTTTCATTGGCGGATCCTTGCGCTGATCGGCGCGGGCATGTTCCTCGACGCCTTCGACATCTACCTCGCCGGCGGCGTTCTCGGAGCCGTGCTGAAGGAGGGGTGGTCGACACTCGAGCTCAACGCGGCGTTCGTCACCGCGACCTTCATCGGGATGACTTTGGGTGCCTGGTTCTCGGGCATTCTGGGCGATCGCTACGGTCGCCGTTTCTCCTATCAGATCAATCTGGCCATCTTCGGCCTTGCCTCTCTGGCGGCCGCGCTTGCTCCGTCCATGCAGGCACTGATCGCCGCGCGCCTCGTCATCGGGATCGGGCTGGGCGCCGAGATCGTCGTCGGTTACGCAACCCTGACCGAGTTCGTCCCTGCATCATCCCGCGGCCGATGGATCGGTATCCTGGCCGTGATCACCAACTTTTCCCTGTTCGTCTCGTCGATGGTTGGCCTGTGGGTCATTCCGAGCCTCGGATGGCGCTACATGTTCGGCCTCGTTGGCGTGTTGGCGATGATCGTCTGGTTCCTCCGAAAGTCGATGCCGGAGTCGCCCCGCTGGCTAGCCGCTAACGGCCGCGCCGACGAAGCCGAGGCGATCCTCGCTCGCATCGAAGCGGAAGCTGTCAGGAAGGGGCCGCTGCCGCCGGTTTCGACCGTGCAGCGCGTAGAAGACGAGGGCGGATCCGTCTGGCGCCTGTTCGCCCCCCCTTACCTCGCTCGCACCTTGCTCGGCAGCCTCCTGCACATCGTCGTCGGCTTCAGCCTCTACGGCTTCATCGGCTGGTTGCCGACGTTCATGGTGAAGGGTGGCCACAGCGTTGTCTCGTCGCTCGGCTACACGACCTTTATGTCTCTGGGCGGCCCGGTCGGATCGCTCATCGGCTTGGCGCTGGCCGATGCGATCGGTCGTAGACCGTCGATCATCGGATCGTCGATCGCGGCGGCGGCCTTCGGGTTGGCGTATCCGTTCATGCCGGACGGCGCTCCGCTCGTCGTGGTCGGCTTCCTTCTCGTCACCGCGATCTACGTGATGTTGGCCACCGGCTTCGCCATGCACGTTCCGGAGCTCTTCCCGACCCGCTACAGGCTCCGTGGCACGGCTATCTGCGCGACCGCCGGGCGTGTGACGACGGCGTTGGTCCAATTCGCCGTCATCGCGATCTTTGCGTGGAAGGGGTTCGTCGGCGTGCTGGTAACGCTCGCGGGCATTCTTTTCTTCCAGGCGGTGGTCTTCATGATCTTCGGCTTCGAGACCAAGGGTCGCGCCCTTGAGGAAGTCTCGGGCGCGCCGACCGGGACGGAAGCCTCGGCTTCGAGAGAGAAGGTCGTCAGCATCGGAGCCTAGCGGACACGGACCAAAACGAACCCGGAGATTCCCTTCGGGCTCACTGCCGTCGAGCCGTTTGCAGGAGCTGTGACTGACCTGTGGAGCCGCGACGGTAGTCACGACATTCACGTCACGAATGTGCGCAGAAGAACAATCCATTTCGAAAATGGCGATGGATGCGGTCAAATCTGGATCATCCATTCCGCCAATGAGCAAGGGGAAGAAGCAATGACCAACATCCAGAAACTGAAGGACACGGTGAAGGTGTGCATGTTCGACCAGTACGGCACCGTCGTCGACATGCAGGGTGGCCTTGTCAAGATCGCGACGCCGTTCCTCGAGGGGAAGGGCTGGACGGGCAACCCGAACTCCTTCGTCACCTGGTGGCGCCGCACCCATTTCGAGAATTCGATGATCGACGCGCTGCTCCACCGCGAGCACACGCCCTATCGGGAGATCGGTCACCGCGCCGTCTCCCAGGTCATGGACCGGTCGGGCATCAAGTACACGAAGGACGAGGTGAAATACCTGGTGGGTGAGATCGAGAAGCTCGAATGCTTTCCCGAGGTGCCGGCGGCGCTGGCGATGCTGCAGACCAGGTACAAGCTGGTCGTGCTCTCCAACGGCGACCGCGACATGCTTGAGACGGCCAAGAAGTATCACAAGATCCCGTTCGACAACGTGATCTCGGTCGCCGAGGCGAACTCCTTCAAGCCGCACGTCGCGACCTACACGAAGGCCGCCGAGATCCTCGGCCTCAAGATGGATCAGATCCTTTTCGTCGCCAACCATGCGTTCGACGTCATCGGGGCGAAGTCGGCCGGCATGCGTACCGCGATGATCAATCGCCGCGATCGGCCGTTTGAAGAGACGCCGCACAAGCCCGACATCACCGTCCCCACGATGAAGGATCTGGCAGATGCGTTCGTCTAGTGCGGAAGCTCTCTCCGGCATCAAGGTCCTGGACCTGTGCCGCGTCGTCTCCGGCCCCTTCGCCACGATGCATCTCGGTGATCTCGGTGCGGACGTCGTGAAGATCGAAGATCCGCGTATCGGCGACGAAAGTCGCCGATACGGTCCTCCGTTTGTCAACGGGGAGAGTTCGTACTTTCTGTCGGTCAATCGCAACAAGCGCAGCTGCGCGATCGATCTGAAGTCGCCGGCGGGGCGGGACGCGGTAATCGCGCTCGCCAGGGCCGCTGACGTCGTGATCGACAACTTCAGGCCAGGGACCCTCGATAAATGGGGCTTGTCCTACGAAGCGATGGGCGCCCACAATCCCAAGCTCATCCAGTGCAGCATCTCCGGCTTCGGCCGGACCGGTCCGGACGCGAGCCGGCCCGGTTACGACCTGATCCTCCAGGGCGAGTCCGGCGTCATGGACATCACCGGAGATCCGGACGGGCCGCCCATGAAGGTCGGCACGTCCATCGCCGACCTGGTCACCGGGCTCTACGCATCGCAGGCGGTGCTCGCAGCGCTCATGAAGCGCGAGAGGAGCGGCGTCGGCGGACGGGTCGACGTCTCCATGCTGGACGCCATGGCCTCGCTGCTGACGTTCAACGCCGGCATATACTTCGCGTCCGGAGAAAGCCCGAAGCGTCGCGGCAACGTTCACCCCACCATCAGTCCCTACGAAACCTTCGAGGCGATCGACGGCTGGTTCAACCTCGGCGTGGCCAACGACAAGTTCTGGTTGCTGTTCTGCGCCGTCATCGGTCGCAAGGACCTCGAAGCCGACCCCCGCTTCGACACGGCTCCCAATCGGGCGGCGAACCGCGCCGCGCTCGGCGCGATTCTGCGTCCGATCTTCAAGTCCGAGCCGCGCGACCGTTGGCTCGAGATCTTCAGCGGAACCGGCATTCCGTGCGGCGCGATCAGGACGGTCGGCGAGGTCTGCGAAGCGCCTCAGCTCGTTCAGCGCGACATGGTCCAGACCGTGACGCACAGGGTCGCCGGCGAAGTCAAGTTCGTGGCCCGGCCGTTGCGTTTCGACGACAAGCCGCCCGCGCCGTCCACGCCGCCGCCGACTCTTGGCGAGCACACCGTTGAGGTGTTCGAGCACTGGCTCGGTTGGACGCGGAAGGAGGTGTTAGATCTCGCCTCCAAGGGGGCCTTCGGAGATGCCGCGCTGAAGCAGTCGGCCGAATAGGGAGCAGAACGGATGGACGAGGCGCAGGTTCGGGAACTGGTCGTGACAGCCATGGGGGACGGTCGCCATGAATTCGGATCGTTCTTCCTGTCGCGCTTCTTCGGGATGACGGCCTCCTATGAGGCCGACGTCTGCATCGTCTCTCTCGACGTGAGGCCCTACATGTTTAACCCGCAGGACTCGCTCCACGGTGGCGTGCTGGCGACGGCCCTCGACATCTCGATGGGACATCTTCTTAAGCATCAGTTCGGCCCCGGCGCGACGCTCGAGATGAAGGTCCAGTATTTCGCCCCGGCCCGGCGCGGACTGGTCACCTGCTGTGCCAGCTTTCTGAAGAAGGGACGCAAGACCTTCTTCCTGCAGTCGTCGGCCCAGGATGGCGCCGAAGAAACGATCGCGCAAGCGACGTCCACCTGGAAGCAGTTGTGAACGACGTCGTCGCCAGGCTCCGGGAGTTGCTGGGCTCCGATTGCATCACCGATCCGGCGCTGGCGAACGGATATCTCTCGGACTGGCGCGGTCTGCTTCGCGGCAACGCAGCCTGCGTGCTGCGCCCTAGGTCGACAAGCTTGCTCTCGCAGAGTGTCCGCATCTGTCGGGGGGCCGGCGTCGGCGTCGTGCCTCAAGGCGGCAACACGGGGCTCATCGGCGGTTCGACGCCGGACGAAACGGGCCTGCAGGTCGTGATCAACACCGGCGCCATGAAGAAGATCAGGACGGTCGACCAGGTCGACATGTCCGTCATCGCGGAGGCGGGCGCAACCATCGCCGAGCTTCAGAGCGCGGCGGCGGAGGCGGGCGCGTTGTTTCCCTTGTCCTTCGCCTCGGAAGGCACCGCCACGCTCGGTGGCGCACTGGCGACGAACGCAGGCGGCATTTCTGCCGTACGGTACGGGAGCGCGAGAGATCTTCTGCTCGGAATGGAGGTCGTGCTTCCCGACGGACGGATCTGGAACGGCCTGCGCACGCTCCGGAAGGACAACACCGGCTACGCCCTCAAGCACCTCTTTGCCGGTTCGGAAGGAACGCTCGGCATCATCACGGCCGCGGCGATGAAGCTCGCGCCCCTGCCGGTCGGTCGCGAGGTCGCCTTCTGCGCGGTCGAGACCGAGAGCCAGGTGCTGGATTTCTGGATGAAGCTGCGCGCGGCCGCGGACGGGAATGTGCGTGCCATCGAGTACCTCTCGGGCTCGTGCGTCGAGCTGGCGAAGCGCGAAGGGCTTCGTTCGCCCGTCGAGAAGGCGGACCACTACGTCCTTGTCGAACTGACTTCGAGCCGTCCGGGAGCCGGTCTGAAGGACATGCTGGAAGCGTTCCTCGCCGACAGGCTGGAGGACGGCACCATCGTCGATGCTTCGCTTGCCCAAAGCGGAGAGCAACAGAAGCAGATCTGGCGCCTTCGTGAAGACCAGACCGAGCTCCAGAAGAAGGCGGGACGCGACATCAAACACGACGTCGCTGTGCCGGTGGCAAATGTGCCCGAGCTTCTTCGCCGAAGCTGCGCCGACGTCGAAGCCAGCTTCCCTGATGTGACGGTCGTTCCGTTCGGTCATGTCGGAGGCGGCAACATCCACCTGAACGTCGTCCTGCCCGCGGCGCTCGGCGCCGAACGAGCCGCGGAGCAGGGTAGGCAAATCAGCCAGGCGATCTACGATATCGTGCTCTCCCTGGGTGGAGCGTTTTCGGCCGAACATGGCATCGGTCGGGCCAAGGTCGGCCTGCTTGAAAGCAAAAGAGATCCAGTCGAGTTCGATCTTATGCGCCGGATCAAGGCGGCGCTCAACGAGGACGGCTCGTTCAATTCCGGCAAGATATTCCGACCATTGCAACGCGAACCCGCAGAATGACTGCTGACGGTATCGGCTGGAAGTCGGCGAAAGCCCTAGAGGCCGTTCCGACTTGGTGTACCTCTAGTGCGTCGATTGATTCCGATACTTGCTGAAGCTGCCAACCCTCAGAGCCTCGCAAATTTTCCTGTGAATTCAAGACCGAAAAATTCAGGCGGGTATACCGTCGGCATTAGACCGTCAGCTTTGAGAATTTGTGCTTGGAAATCAACGCGAAAACGTCTTCCTAAATCATTGAGTGGGAGTAGGGGGATAGCGGCGCTATCGCCCGATTGGCCCTGTTGATGCCATCGGAGCAATGCTCTGCCACTCGCCAATGAGAACCGCTTTGGTGCAGACGTCCCGGCGCGGATGACGGATGTTAGGAGGGTATCTCCTGTGCGATCTCCCACATATGACCGGATGGGTCGGAAAAGGCGGCGGTGCGGCGACCCCAGGGACGATCGATCGGGCCGTTCACCAAGTCTACGCCGTTTTGCCGGAGCCTCTCACAGGCATCATCGACATCGCCGACTCGAATGGTCATGAGCATGCGAGGTCCGGCGCTCGAAGCAGCCGGCACCACCGGCTGCACAAGCTGCAGTGCCTCCGTCTCCTGTAGCAAATTGACCATTACGCCACCGAGCCCGATCACGCTGCATACGGCGTCGGAATAGATCGGCCTGGCGTCGAACACGGACTCGTAGAATGCCCTCGCGCGCGCGAGGTCGTCAACGAAGAGGGTCACGCACTCTAGATTGTTCAAGCTTTTCATTCGCAGGGCCTCAGTTGACAGGGCAGTCGAGTTTCTTTTGACAAAAAGATAACAACGTATTTGAGAATAATGAAGCAGTACCATGATAGTATCTGGCGGCGAACCGAACGGAGAGTACCTTGTTGACCGATACGGGACTTCCGAAGCTTAAGCCTGGCAAGAAGCTCTACAAGCGCGGCGACCGCGACGGCATGTACGTTACCGTCCTGCCCATCAATAGGCGCAAGCAGATCTGCGAAAGTGGCGACCACTCGATCAAGGTGGTGCATTGATGCGCGCCGCGTTGAAAGTGGTACTGGCCGCAATATTTGTGATGCCGGCTGCGGTGGCTCTGGCGAAGTCTCCGGACTGCGCGAGTTGGCCCACGAACATGGCCCTCGTGCACCTCAAGAACGCCGGCCTGATCGATATTCCATCCGTGATCGAGGCGCAGACCAAGGCCGTTCGTCTCGCATCCGAAAAGATCGGCAAGGACCTCCACCAGGAGGTTTACGACATCACGTTTCACACCAAGGATGGCAAGACAATCGAGGTCATCACGAAAAGCCAGGCATCAAGCGAGGAATGCTCGATGAGCGGCGTCGACGTCTATGTGGTCGCGAAGAAAATCGGCGGGTCGGCAGAGCAGTCATCTGACGGCAGGGCCCAAAAGTGATCCGGCTGACCGAAAGCTCAAGAACGAGGGCGGGATGACGATTGAGCCAGAGCGGGCCGAGCGCTAGCATCGCGTTATGGACGCCGAACGACGAATTGAGAGCTTGGAAGCAGCGCTTGGGGCCAGCTTGCCCGTGACGTATCTCGCCTTCCTGCGGTCACACAGGGAAGAGCCGTCTCGTCCGGTTCAGGTCGTCTCGACCAATCCAGACTACTGGGATGTGAGCTGCATCTTCGAAATCGGGGACGCTGAAGACTACCTCCAACTCGATGGTTGTTATGAACTGGTTGGCGACGTCCTTCCCGAAGGGATGCTGGCAGTTGGCGAAGACCAAGGTGGTAACCTCTACCTTTTGGATTGCCGCATGGGTCCGAGCACCGGAGCCATCTATTGGTGGGATCACGAACAGGAGCCTGGCGAGGACCGCGTGGAGTTGGTCGCGACGAGCTTCCCGGAGTTTCTCGCCGTTCTGGTCCCCGATTCATAGCAGCACGCGCGTGGGCGCCGACGATCAACTTCGCTGTCAGGTCGATGCCCAGCGGCCGGTTTGGAGCTGCTGAAGCCCGCCGCCAAAAGCGAAATCCGTCGCATTCGTATTGGGGCTTGCTGCTGCTGCGCGGCAGCCTCGCCTCGGATCCTCGCGCGCGTCCGCTCCGCACAAGCCGCACCGCGATTTCGTCAAGAAGTCGTTCAATGCTGTGAGCCGCGGGAGCAAGACGAACGGAGACATCGCATGGGCACAGGCAAACTGATCGGAAAAGTCGCGCTGGTGACCGGAGCGTCATCCGGGATTGGAGCAGCAACGGCCGTGGCTCTTGCAGCCGAAGGAGCGCGCGTGGCGATCGCAGCCCGGCGCATGCAGCGCTTGGGAGATCTTGCGGAGCGGATACGCCAAGCCGGCGGCCAGGCGCTTCCGCTCGAAGTCGATGTTTCGGACGAGGCGCAGGTCTCGGCGATGGTGCTGCGCGCTATCGAGGAGTTTGGGCGGCTCGACATGTTGCTCTGCATAGCCGGCGTTGGCGTCGCCGCGCCGTTCCAGAACACCACGACAGCTGAATACCGTCAGATGATCGACGTAAACTTCCTGGGGCTGCTCTACCCGATCCATGCCGCGCTGCCGGGAATGAAGCGGCAAGGTTCGGGGCATATCGTGATCCTCTCATCCGGCACCGGACGCTATATCCATGCCTCAACGGTCTATTCCGGGACCAAGCATGCTGCCAGCGCCATGGCGGAATCGCTTCGACGCGAAGTCGGGAAGGACGGCATCCGCGTCACGACGATCGAGCCGGGGGCCGTCAAAACCGAGTTTGTCGCGCAGATGCGTCCCGATGTCCGCCAGGCGGTGGAGACCAGACTGGGAGACATGGAGCAGCTCGAGAGCGAGGACATCGCCGCTGCCATCCTCTACGCGGTGACGCAACCGCCCAGGGTCAACGTCAACATCCTCACGCTTTATCCCACCCAGCAGGCCTGAGCCCGCCGTCATGCCGGGTAACAAACATTCAGGGATTTGCCGCATCCTGATCGGCGCGGGCATCCCGGCGCGGTCGATTGTGCGGGAGTGAAGGGTCGCGCGCTGCTTTCGCGGGGAAGGCGTCACGGCTTCACGAACCGATAGGCGAAGCGATCGGTGTTGCCTTTGATGGCGGGATCGAACACCTTGATCGTGTGCGGGTCGTCCTTGTTCGCGAGCAGGGTGCTTTGCGCGTCCAGCACGAAGCCGGCCGCCTCCACCTCCTTGCGAACGGATGCAGGCTCGATCCGATGCAGCGACTGGGCCTCGCTCGTGCCCGCCCCGAGCGCGGCAGCGTGGTCGACGATGACGTAGCACCCGCCGGGCTTCAGCCGCTCGTAGACGGCTCGATTGAAGTCGGCCGCCGTCGCGCCCCGGGCCTGGATCAGCGCGGTGTGGAGATCGTGGTAGAACAGGTGCAGCCAGAGGACGTCCGCCGGTCGCGTCGCCTCCGGCATCGCCACGAGGTCCGCCGAGACGGCTTCGACGTTGTCTCGACCCGGCTCCCTTGCAAGCGTCTGGATGCGACCGAGCGGATCGTTCTTGAAGTGCGCGACTTCGGCCGGCACGAAGCTGTCAACCCGTCCTTCGCCTCCCACGATCTCGGAGAAGAGACGGGTCCAGTCGCCGTCGCCCGGGTAAACGTCGATGACGGTGGAGCCCGCATTGATGCGTGCGAACCGGATCAACTCGGACAGCTTGGATTGGTCGTACATCTGGATCTCCTTTAGGCTTGGGCATTCGACACGCGCGCGGCTCGTGCCAGTGCCTGCGTGTCGATGTATTCCCTGATGTTCGTCAGTTTGCCGTTGCGAACGGTGATGGCGAAGACCCAGTCGTCCCTAAACGTCTTGTTCGTGGCTTTGATCTTCCCCTTCGCGAAGCCGACGACCAGGACCCGGTCGCCTTGCGCGACGAACTCCCGGGGTTCGGTGGACGTTTCGACCGACCTGGATGCCGTCTCCAGCAGATCCGTCACCCCGTCGTGCCCGCGATGCGTTCCGGCCAGCGGCCAGTCCTCGCCCGGAATGATCCACTCGATGTCCTCAGTGACCAGCGCCAGCAGAGCCTCTCTGTCGCCACGGCCGATCGCGGCGAAGAAGTCCTTCACGGTCTGGATGTTCTTCTCGATACTCATGGGAATTTCTCCGTTTCGCTCGGATCGGATCGCGCGCGATCCGATCGCATGCTTCGTGTCCCCGTGTTCATCAGCCGAACTTGACCAGATCCTTGAAGATCAGGTGGCCCCAGCTGTTTCCGCGCGCCTGCACGAGCAGTCCGCCTTCGGAAAGCCCGCCGAGTTTGATCGGCGCGAAGCCGAGCTTTTCCGCAAGCGCGCCGATCTCCGCTGCGGCGGCGTCATCGTCGCTGGCCAGGAACACGACTCTCCTGCCGCCATGGACGGCCGGATCCTGACCAAGCACGGCAGCACCCAAATGGTTGAAGCCCTTGACCAGTCGACCGCCGGTGAAGGCTTGCGCGAGGGCCTTGGACGAAGGTTGTCCTCCCAGTTTCTCAAGCGGCACGCCGTAGGCGTTGGTCACATCGATGATGGTCTTGCCCTGCCAAGTGGGCAGCGCCTTCGCGACATCCTGGTGCGACTCGAAACGGACCGCCAAAAAGACGATGTCCGCCTTGACCGCGTCCACCAGCTTTTTGGGAATGATCGAAGGTCCGATCGCGGCCGCGGCGGATGCAAAGCTTTCCGGGTCGCGCGTGGTTGCAACGGATACTTCGACGCCATTGCGGGCAAACGCCCTGGCCAGGGCCTGGCCGATATGGCCGAAGCCGATAATCGCGTAGCTCATGGTGTTTCTCCGATCTTGTGTCGATGGCGCGGTCAGACCTGCGCCATGCCGCCATCGACGGCGAGATCCACGCCGGTGATGTAAGAACTTTCATCGGAGGCGAGGAAAGTGACGGCAGCCGCGATTTCCTCCGGCTTGCCCCTGCGCCCCATCGGGACCTGTGAAGCAAATCCGGCGGCCGCTTGCTTGGCTTGCTCGGCGGTCAAGCCCGTCGTTGTTTCCAGGGCAGGGGTTTCGGTTGGTCCGGGGCTCATCGTGTTGACGCGGATTCTGCGGTCCTTCAGCTCCAGCGTCCAAGCGCGCGAGAAGCTGCGCACCGCCGCCTTGCTCGCGGCGTAGACGCTGAACCCTGGCAGCCCCTTCACGTTCGACACCGAAGAGTTCAGGATGATCGAACCGCCATCCCTAAAGAGGGGAAGGGCCTTTTGCACTGTAAAGAACAGCCCCTTCACGTTGACGTCGAAGGTCTGGTCGAAATGGGCCTCGGTAGCCATCGCGAGCGGTGCGATCGTTCCCGCGCCCGCGTTCGCGAAGAGAATGTCGATGTGACCATGTTTCTCTTTCACGACGGCATAGAGCCGGTCCAGATCTTCCAGGCGCGACACGTCGCCGATGACCGTCGTCACGTTTCTCTCGATGAAGGCCGTGGCTTCCTTCAGTTCTTTCTCGCGTCGCCCGGTGATCACGACATGCGCACCTTCGTCCACGAAGCGCTTGGCTGTGGCCAACCCGATCCCGCTGCTGCCGCCGGTGATGATTGCGATCTTGCCTTCTAGTTTTTTCATGATCTTTCTTCCTTCGTTGTGTGTGTGTGTGGACCAGGCGCGGGACTGCGCCGGGATCAGAGTTGCGCCAGGCCGCCGTCGACGGCGACTTCGCTGGCGGTCATGAAGCTGCTGTCCGATGAGGCGAGAAAGGCGGCCACGGCCCCGATCTCCGCGGGATCGGCCATGCGCTGCAGCGGGGTCATCGCGGCGAACACCTTCTGGCCTTCCTCGCCCAACGCTTCCTTCGCGAGTTCGGTCGCGGTCGCCCCGGGCGACAGCACGTTGACGCGGATGCCGCTGCCCTTCAGGTCCTCCGCCCAGGTCCGCGCGAGGTTGCGTACGGCCGCCTTGCTCGCGCTGTAGGCGCTCATGGCCGGAGCGCCCGTGGTGCCCGCGCTCGATCCGGTCAGGATGATCGAACCGCCCCGGCGCATCAGCGGCAGCGCCTTCTGCACCGTGAAGATCGTACCCTTCACATTGGTGTCGAAGGTTTCGTCGATATGCGCGGCGGTGATCTTGCCGAGCGCAAGCTGGCTTCCCGCGCCGGCATTGGCGAAGACGATGTCGAGGGTTCCGCGCTCGGCCTTCACCGCCGCGTAGAGCCGATCGAGGTCGGCCTCATCCGAGACCGAGCCCTTCACCGCGCGGGCATTGGGGCCGAGGGCGGCGACAGCTGCGTCGAGCGCTTGCTGCCGGCGGCCGAAAATGAAGACGAAGGCACCGTCCTCGATGAAGCGCTTTGCCGCGGCGCGGCCGATGCCGGTCGCGCCACCCGTGATGACTGCAACCTTGCCGTCAAGCTTTCCCATAATTTCTCCTGTCGTGGTGCCGGGACAGCATCTGCCCCCGACGTCCCCGACATAGGTCCGCCGGCGTCAGGCGTTGAGTGCGGAAGCGCGCACATCGGTGGTGCAAAATCGATCCGGCCGCGCGTCCGACGCCAGCCGCGACGGTCCGCCGTTCGGAACTGGGTCGTATTTGTCGGAACTGGCTATGATGACCCCTCGGACTGCTGTAGGAGGCGTCAGATCCGGGCTTTGGAAGGCGCACCGCGCGGTGCGGGATTGCACCATGATCGACTGGGATGACGTTCGCTATTTTCTAGCCGTCGCGCGCGGAGGCTCGGTGCGGGCGGCCGCCGAGCACCTCGGTGTGAACCACGCGACCGTGCTGCGACGCATCGCCCAGCTCGAGGAACGCCTCGGGGTCCAGATGTTCGAAAAGCTGCCTTCGGGCTACCGCCTGACGGCTGCGGGCGAGGAGGTCCTCGAATTCGCGGACCAGATGGAAGCCTCCTCACACCTGCTGGAGACGCGTGTGTTCGGGCGCGACCAGAGCGTGCGTGGGCGTCTGCGGGTGACGCTGGCGCCGCCGCTTGCGACGCACCTGCTGATGCCCGATTTCGCCGATTTTGCGCGCCTGCATCCTGATATCGAGATGGATATCTTGTCGGCCGGCGAGCTGGCTAATCTGACCAACCGGGAGGCCGACGTCGCGATCCGCGTCGTCTATGACCGCAAAACCCTCCCGCAAAATCTTCACGGCATGAAGGGACCGGAGCTGTTCGGCGCCGTCTACATATCCAGGGATCGGCTGGCCGCCTGGCGCGCGGGCGCGCCTGATCCCTTCCGCTGGATCGTCATCAGCATGCACGGCATCCCGGACTGGGCCAGCGCGGGCGAGGTCCGCACCACGGGCGTTCCATTCAGGACCTCAGACGCCGGGACGCAGATCGCTGCGGTCCGGCAAGGGCTCGGGATCACGACGCTGCCGTGCTTCGTCGGCGATGCCGACCCCCTGCTGGTGAGGGTGCCGGGCACCGAGCTACACATGTACGGAACGGTTTGGCTCCTCACACAGGGCGAGACACGCAAGACCAAGCGCGTGCGGCTCTTCACCGAGTTCGTATCCCGCAGGCTCGCCGCGTACGCGCCGCTTCTCGCGGGGCTGTCCGTATCGCGCGACTGACGTGGGGCAGGTCGGTCCATTCGGATGCCGTCCGGTGGTCGGCCGGGAATGCCTTGAAATACAAGCCGCCCTCCTATATGACTACTGTAGTCATATTGGAGGACTCATGCGAGAGATTCAGCTTCGTGACGCAAAGGCTAACCTCTCCGCGGTCGTCGATGAAGCGGTCGATGGCAAGCCCGCGATCATCACGCGTCACGGTAAAAAGCAGGCGGTGGTCTTGAGCTATGAGGAGTGGCGGCGTCTGTCGCAGGTGCCGAGCTTCGGGCGCCTGCTGATGGCGGCCCCCGTGCGGGCCGGCGATGTGCCGACGCGTAATCGCGCCAAGCTGCGCAAGACCGACTTCTGAGACGTGTATCTCGTCGATACCAATGTCATATCTGCCGCCTCGCCGAACCGGCCGACGCCTGCGGCACTCGTCGCGTGGATGGATGCGCAATCCGCCTCCTTGTTCTTGTCCGTCGTGACGATTGCGGAGGTTGAGGACGGAATAGCCAAATTGCGACGCGAGAAAGCCACGCGCAGGAGTAGAGATTTGGCTCAATGGCTGGAAGCCGTGCTGCACCTGTATGAGGATCGAATCCTGGCGTTCGATACCCCCACTGCGCGGATCGCCGGACAATTGTCGGACCGCGCGCGAGGGCAGGGGCATTCTCCGGGATTTGCCGATATCATGATTGCCGCAACTGCGCGTCAGCACTCGTTGACGGTCTTGTCACGCAACGCGAGGCATTTCCTGCCGCTCGGCGTACCCGTGCATGATCCCTTCGACGAGCTGCCGCCGTCCTGATCATCGCGCAGGCATAGGGAGGGCGTGGCCTCTAATTGGCTGCCCACCGCTACTCCGCCCCAACCGAACCCGCCTGTCGCTGAGCCGCGATCAGCATCTCCACGAACGCCGTCACCTTGGGCGGCCGGAAGCGGGCCGCGGGGTAGACCGTGTGAATGCCGCCGGATGGCAGTTGCCATTGCGGCAGGATGTGAATGAGGCGGCCCGCCGCGAGATCGTCGGCCACCAGGAAGTCTGGCACCGCCGAAAGGCCGCCGCCGGCGAGCACGGCCGCGAGTACCCCCGGCGTCGTGTCGATCGCGATGCTTGCTTGCAGCCGCACAGCGCGTCGATCGAGATCGCCGCGCGAAAACTGCCACAGCAGCGGCTCGCGCAGCGCCATGTTGGCGATGAACGGCAGCGTGACGATGTCGTCGGGATCGCGCGCGGCGGCGATCCGATCCGTGAACGCGGGAGCGCCGACCAGACATTGCCGGAACGATCCGATCTTGCGCGCCTGCAGGCTGGAATCGACCAGCCAGCCGACACGGATCGCCATGTCGATCTGGCCTGAGGCGAGATCGACCGTCTGATCTTCGAGCGTCAACTCCACGCGGCAGTTGGGATAGCGCGCCGCGTAGGCGGTGACGACGGCGACGACGACGGCCGTGCCGTAGTCGTTGGGCGCCGTGATCCGCAATGTGCCGGTCGGCGCGGCGGCGGCCTGGGCGAGTTCGTCGAAGGCATCCTCCGCCTCGCGCAGGATCATGGAGCAGCGCGCATGAAACATCCGGCCCGCCTCGGTCGGATGGACCCGGCGCGTCGTGCGCACGAGCAGGCTGGTGCCGAGATCGCGCTCCAGCTGCGCCACCTGCTGGCTGACCACGGCCTTGGTGATGCCGAGCCGCTCGGCCGCCCGCGTGAAGGATCCGGTGTCCACGACGGCTGCGAAATAGGCGAGGCGGTTCAGGTTCATAGGCCCTACCCGGTGAGATCAGACTGTAAGTCTATCACATACATTCTGTATATTTTGTTGATATTTATCTATCAATTCCCGCGTGCCACATTGCGGTTCAAGGAGATCGCCATGTCCGCGCCCATTCCCATCACCTACCTGTTCGATCCGCTCTGCGGCTGGTGCTACGGCGCCGCCGCGCTGCTCGAACAGCTCGTCGCCCGGCCGGATTTCGCTGTCGAACTTGCGCCGACAGGCCTGTTTGCCGGCGAGGGCGCGCGTCCGATAGACGACGGCTTTGCCGCTTATGCCTGGAGCAACGACCAGCGGATTTCGCGCTTGAGCGGCCAGCCCTTCAGCGAAGCCTATCGCCGCGATGTGCTGGGCGACCGCACGCGCCTGTTCGATTCCGGCCCGACGACACTGGCGCTCACGGCAGTCGCGCTCATGGCCCCGGATCGGGAGTTCGCGGCGCTGAAGGCCTTCCAGCTCGTCCGCTATGTCGAAGGACGCGACAGCACGGACATCTCCGTTCTGTCGGACGTGCTGCGCACGATGAATTTGCCTGAGGTTGCCGCGCGTCTGGCGAGCCCCGACGCTGCACTGATCACCGCTTACCGCGCGCGCCTGGAGGCTGCGCGTGCCGAGATGCGCCGGTTCGGTGCCAACGGCGTCCCGGCCCTCATCGTCGGGACGGGCCATGATCGCCGCCTGATGCAGGCGAGCGCGCTGTTCGGCAGCCTCGACGTCCTCGTCGACGGACTCAAGGCGGCCTGAGCGCCGCGCTCAACAGAGACCGGACCATCCAGTTTGAATTTCGCGATCCCAGACCAGCACCAGGAGACCAACATGCCGACAAGGAGAACCATCATGAAGACCACTCTCGCCGCAGGCGCCGCCGCAGTCTTCGCACCCGCAGGCCTCGGCCATGCCGCCGGCGGGCTCGCCTGGAAGCATTTTCCAGCCGGACAGAACGGCTTCTTCCGGGCACCCGTTCTGGTGTCCGGGCCGAGCGAAGCCGTGCTGATCGATGGCGGCTTCACGCTTCCCGACGGCAAGGCTGTTGCCGACGCCATCAAGGCAACCGGCAAGAAGCTCACCACCATCTTTATCAGCCAGTCGGACCCGGATTATTATTTCAGCCTCGGCGCGATCAAGGCGATCTTCCCCGAGGCCCGCGTGCTCGCGGCGCCCGCGACCGTGGCGGCCATTAACGCCAGTGTGGAAAAGAAGCTTGCGGTCTGGGGACCGCAGCTCAAGGCGAACGGCCCGCAGGTGCTTGCCGATGTGGTGATCCCCGAAGCGTTCGACGGCAAGACGCTCAGCGTGGACGGCGAGACCATCGAGATCGTCAGCGCGGACGGCCTGGTCAACCGGCGCTATCTGTTCGTGCCCTCGCTCAACGCGGTGTTCGGCGGCGTGCTGATCTTCTCGGGCGTCCATGTCTGGACCGCCGACACGCCGACCAAGGAGCAGCGCGGGGCCTGGATCGCCAATCTCGAAAAGATCGCGGCGCGCAAGCCGGCGATCGTCGTGCCCGGCCATGTGTCGGTGGATGCAAAAACCGACCTGTCCGGCGTCGAGCACACAATCGCCTACCTCAAGGCGTTCGACGAAGAGCTGGCCAAGGCCAAGGATTCCGCGGCGCTCAAGGCAGCGATGGAAGCGCGCTTCCCCGGCCTCGGCATGGGCGTTGCGCTCGACATCGGCGCCAAGGTCGCCACCGGCGAGATGAAGTGGGGCTGAGATGGGTGCGAATCTCGACCTGATCCGCGCCACCTATGAGGGATCATCGTCGGAACAGAACGGCCGGAATCTCCTGGCCGCTCTCGCGCCCGATGCCGCATGGACCGAAGCGGAGGGGTTTCCATACGCGGGCACCTATGTCGGACCCGACGCGATCATATCAGGCGTATTCCGGCGTCTCGCCACCGAATGGACCGGCTACCGCGCCGATGTTCACACCTATCTCGAAGACGGCGACCGCGTCGCCGCCTTCGGCGTCTACTCCGGGACCTACAACGCGACCGGCAAATCCATGCGCGCGACGTTCGCGCATCTCTATCTGCTGAAAGACGGCAAGATCACCAGCATGACGCAATATGTCGACACCGTGATGGTGCAGAAGGCGCTGGAGCCTGCTGGCCGCTAACAGCCGGCTGACGTCGGAATGTAGAGGAGGGGAGCCCGCGACATGCGGGCTCCCTTTTTTCATTTTTGACGGCTGCTAAACCTTGATGAAGTTGTGTGCGGCCAGCGCGCCGAAGGGCAGGGTTGCCAATCGTCCGCCGACGTCGAGCGATCCCAAATCGACCGGGAAGAAGCCGGTGTCTTCGATGAGCTTGCGGACCTCTGCCTTTGCGGCAGCGTCATTACCCGAATAGAACAGCACGCGCCGGCCACCCGCCGCTTCCGGCTCCGACAGCGCCGCAACGTCGTTATGGTTGAACGCCTTGACCACGCGGGCGCCCGGAACGAATTGGCTGAAGATCTCGCTCGAATGCTTGTCGCCGAGATCGACGGCCTTGATGCCGTAGGCCGCCAGTGGATTGCTCGGGTCCTTCGCATCCGCCGAGTTGGGATCGAGGAATTCCACCGGATTGGTGGCGTCGATGACGATGCGACCGTTCCAGGCCGGCAAGCGGCTGAACACCTTCTCCACATCAGTCCAGCGGATGGCGGCGATGACGATATCGGCGCCGGCTGCCTCTTGCACGGTGCCGGCCTTGATTGAAGGGCCGAACTCCTGAATCAGCGACGCCAGCGATTCCGGTCCGCGGCTATTCGAAATCGTGGCCGATATCCCTTTTTTGGCCAAGGCACGTGCGAGGCTCGAGCCGAGGGCGCCAGAACCGATGATACCAATACTCATGATGGACTCCTGTGAGGTGAGGGGCTTGAAAACCAGGACCGCCGGCGCCCCGAAGGCTGGTCGGCCATCCGCTGATCAATGCCGTTCGGCATCGAAATTATTGTATGTCAATGACACGATTACATTTACAGGCAAAACAAATCACCAGGCGAGCGGAATGGAGAACTTGCCCAGCCGCGCCACCTCGGCTGCAACATCCGCCACTGTCGTTTTTGCGAGTTCAGCCTCGAGCGCTTTGCGCGCGCGGTCTAGGGCGGGTTGTATCGCCGCGATGATGTTGCCGCCGACCGCGCAACTCTCGCAGGGCGGGGTCCGGTGCAGCGAAAACAGCTCGGTGTCCTCGACCGCCGCATAGACATCGAGCAGCCGTATCTTCTTTGCCGGTTTCGCCAGCAAGGAGCCGCCACCCGCTCCGAGCTGCGAACGCGTCAGCCCGGCATCGCTCAGGCGGGACAAAAGCCCGCGGATGACGACGGCACCGGTGTTGGCCGACCAGGCGAGATCCTCGGACCGCAGCGGCTTCCCCTCGCTCACGGCAAGTCCGGTGAGGATATGAACGGCAACGGCGAAGCGGGTGCTGGTCGGCATGACGATCTCGTTTGTGTGTAATCATCACTATTACACACTTTCGGCGGTGTCAACACTGGTGCGTCTGCAAGCGGCTGGATGCGCGGCTGTGCCGGAGCTAAAGGCCAGCGCCTTTGGCGACGCGCGCGTGCACGAGGTCATGGATATGACCACCGGCCCCGTCTATACCGAGGTCGCACGACAGGACAGAGCGATGATCGTATGCTCGCAGTCATCACGGTGAAGATATGACTGCCGACGATCTTGGATTTGACGTGAGGAGCCATGGTGGTTTCGGAAGACAACAGATCTCTCGCCCGCTATTTGAGAGATGCTACGCAGGGCTCACCGACGGTTACGAAATATTGGGATGATGCCCACGTCTGCGACGTCGATATCATGATCATCAAGAACGTCCCGGCAGGAGGCGTTTCCACCTATGCCAGCCTCGCGCTCTCCGACGCGAAGACAGGCCTGACGTCCGGCGGCAAGGCCCTGGGCGTCGAGATTTTGCTGGCTCTGGCGACGGAATGCGCCGAGGGCGCCAACATGATCGCGACCTGCGCTTTCAGCATCAAGAAGGGCGAAATCACACCCTTGCCCGGCGTCGTCATTCCGCGAGCCCTGGAACTGTATGGCGAAGGGCGCAAGATGAAGCACGCCATGCTCATCTCTCCGTTCTTGTGGAACCTTGAAACACAGTCCTTCTCGGCCAAGTCCGTCGCCTGGCTGCAGGTGCTACCTATTTCGGACGCCGAGCGGGACTACGCGCTGGCGAACGGGCCCGAAGCGCTGGAGGATCTGTTCGAGGACCGACAGATCGACGTATTCGACATCGATCGTCCCAGCGCTCTTTGATACCTTGACCGCCGCTATCCTCGTGGACGCCTGCGACTCGCCTGGCCCGAAGGGTATCGCTTCGCGTCTCGCTACCGCGGCGCCAGCCCCGCCCCGTTTTGAAATGCCAACAGCCCAATGCAGAAAATCGCTGCGCCAACCCACAGCACCACCGGCACCAGGTACGGCGACGAAATGACCTCCAGCACCGGGAATGCTTTGTCTGAAACAAACCTTCTGTGCGCCACCCATGCGGTTGCGACGAGGGGCGTAAAGGCGACAACGAAGTAAAGCGCCCCCAGGACCCAGCCAAAGGCGGTCAAATCCCTGGATCGCGTGACCTCTCCCGCAAAGCCAAGCGCGGCAATTGACACGAACGCGCCCAACGCGCTGATGAGGAGCTCGGCAGCCAGGACGACGATGGATAGAGTTGCATTCATGCTTGGATTCCGTTTGCGAATGAGAATTCCCCGAAGCCGCAGCCCGGATGGCCGCTGACCGCATCAGCCACGATTGAAGTCCTCGAGATCGCGGATAAAGCGTTCGAAGTCGGGCGTCAGCTCGTGCATGTTCGGGAAGTCGGCTCGAAGGGGAACGCCACTTGTGGGTCAAGGGGGTTCCGACAGTTTAGCGCGGAGAGGAAGGTGCTTGCAATCGGCGTGGTCATTCGAACTAGGATTGGCCAGACTCGGCCAAACCGCAAGATCGGTCGAGCGTGTCATTGCCGTCAGCGACTAGATGGAGCCGCCACGGAGGAGGGACGATGAAGGCGGCGCTGCAAAACTATCAGGACCGGATGCGACGGGTGCTGGATCATATCGATCGGCATCTCGACGGTGATCTGGATCTGGACACGGTGAGTGCTGTTGCGGCTTTCTCAAAGTATCATTTCCACCGGCAGTTCTCGGCAACCTTCGGATTATCAGTGCATCGCTATGTCCAGCTGGCCCGCATGAAGCGCGCTTCGCATCAACTAGCCTATATGGACGCCCTTGATGTGACGGAGATTGCGATGGATGCCGGTTACGATGCACCGGATGCCTTCGCTCGCGCCTTTCGGCAACGGTTCGGGCAATCGCCGTCGTCCTTCCGGAAGTCTCCCGACTGGGAGCCGTGGCTTGCGGCCTTGGGGCCTCTCGACAATGCCAGGAGCAAGCTCATGCAGAAGATTTTTACCACCAACGACGTGACGATCCGTGATGTGCCCCCGACGCCGGTGGCAATCATGGAGCATCGCGGCGACCCGGCGACGCTTCCCGCCACCATCCAGCGCTTCATCGCGTGGCGCAAGGCGGCGAACCTGCATCCCAGGACAAGTCCGACCTTCACTGTTTGGCATTCCGAGAGGCGTCCGGCGCAGCGGGACGAATACAGCATCGACCTTTGTGTCGGCACCGACCAGCCGATCGCGGCGAACGGCGAAGAGATCAAGACCGGCGAGATCCCTGGCGGGCGCTGCGCGGTGCTGCGCGTCGTCGGCTACACCGACAATCTGGAGCCTGCCGCGCTCTTTCTTTATCGCGACTGGCTTCCAGCCAGCGGCGAGGAAGCCCGCGACTTCCCGATCTATTGCCAGCGGCTGAGCTTCTTCCCGGAGGTGCCGGAGCACGAGACTGTTGCGGACGTTTTCTTGCCGCTGAAGTAGCGACCGCTGACGGCGGCCTGTCGCTTCCAATCACGGAAACCGACAGGCCGCCATTCCCCGATCAAGTCCGCCGCGATCCGCTCCCGCGTTCAACTCGGGAAACGGGTGGCAGCTCGCCGGTGCCTGATGTCTTGTTCGGATCCTGTTTGACATCAGGAGAGTCTCGCGGTGGAACTGGCAAACAAGACGATCATCATAACCGGCGCCAGCAGCGGTATCGGTGCTGCCGCGGCGTCGCTGTTCGCGTTCGAAGGCGCCGATGTGGTGCTCGGGGCTCGTCGCGTCCCCGAGCTGCAGGCGGTTGTTGCAAGCATCGAGAGCGCCGGAGGGCGCGCGACTTTTCTCGCGGGCGACGTTCGGGACACCGGCTATGCTGCCCGCCTTGTCGAGCACGCCGTCACGACGTTCGGAAAACTTGACGGCGCTTTCGACAATGCCGGCATCGTCGGCGAGATGACGCCGGTCCCCGAGATGAGCGTCGAAAACTGGACCGATGTGCTCGCGGTGAATCTCACCTCGGCGTTCCTCAGCGCAAAGGCGCAGATCCCGGCGCTGCGCAAGCAGGGCGGCGGTTCGATCGTTTTCACGTCGTCCTTCGTTGGGTTCAGCAACGGCGGCATGCCGGGAATGGCGGCGTACGCAGCCTCCAAGGCGGGACTGATCGGCCTGGCTCAATCGCTGGGCGCCGAGCATGCGGCCGAAGGCATTCGCGTCAACGCGCTTCTGCCTGGAGGGACCATCACCCCGGCGGCAGGCGAAGGAAATCCCGACGCCCTGAATTTTATCGCCGGGCTCCACCCGATGAAGCGGATGGCGAGTCCCAAGGAGATCGCGCAGGCGGCGGTTTTTCTCCTGAGCGACCGGGCATCGTTCATGACGGGCAGTCCCATGACGGTTGACGGTGGCATGTCGGTGCGCCTGACCTGACGACGAACCCGCCAAGCGCACGACGACGGTCACCTCGGCGCAAACACGGGATGTTCGCCACCAATCGCCATGATACGAAATCCCGTCGTTCGCTTCCGGAGCCCAATATTGATGTCCGCCGCCACCGCCCCGACTCAGCCGCCCGCAAGCGCCGCCGAAACCGATCCCGAAACACTCGGCTGGATGAAAGGCTTCCCGCCTTCCCCCGACCGCACCATCAGTTTCCAGGACGGCTCGTTCCGCAGCTTCCCCGAGCTGCGCTGGGCCTGGAGCAACATCCGCCAGCTGGTGCCGACCGTGAACGTCTGGCGCGGGGCGGGGCCTGCGTCGGCGCTGCCGCGCGAGGACCACGACATCGGCGCGGTCGCCTGCGTCACGATGGACGGGCGTCCCATCACGTTCGCGAAGATGCTCGACGAGACTTACACCGACGGCATCGCCGTGCTGCACCGGGGCAAGCTGATCTATGAGCGCTATTTCGGCGCGTTGAAGCCGCACAAGCCGCATATCGCGATGTCGGTGACGAAGTCGTTCACGGGCGTGCTCGCCGGCATTCTGGTCGCCGAGGGCAAGATCGATCCGCAGGCGCCTGTCGCGGAGTATGTGCCTGAGCTGAAGGCCAGCGCCTTCGGCGATGCGCGCGTGCACGAGGTCATGGATATGACCACCGGGCTCGAATACACGGAGGTCTATACCGACAAGAACTCGCATGTGTGGGGACTGCGGCGCGCCAACGGCATGGCGCCGATTCCACCCGGCTATGACGGTGCGACCACCATCTTCGATTTCCTGGTCGCGCAGAAGAAGCAGGGCGAGCACGGCAAGGCCTTTGCCTACAAGACCGTCAACACCGACGCGCTGGCCTGGATCATCCGCCGCGTCAGCGGCATGACGTTGTCCGATCTGCTCTCCGAGCGGATCTGGCAGCCGATGGGCGCGGAGGAAGACGCGCATTACCACGTCGATCGCATCGGCACCGAAAGCGGCGGCGGCGGCCTGTCGACCACCTTGCGCGACCTCGCCCGCTTCGGCGAGACCATGCGCAATCACGGCCGCTTCAACGGCCGGCAGATCGTGCCTTCGTCTGTCGTCGAGGACATCGCGCGCGGCGGCGATCCCGAAAAATTCAAGCCGGCCGGCTACACCACGCTAACAGGTACGTCCTATCGCAATCAATGGTGGGTCACGCACAACGCCCACGGCGCCTATATGGCGCGCGGCGTTCACGGCCAGGGCATCTATATCGATCCCAAGGCCGAGATGGTGATCGCGCGCTACGCCTCGCACCCCGTAGCGGGCAACGCCGCCAACGACCCCGTGACGCTGCCGGCCTACATGGCGCTGGCGAAGCAGCTGATGGCGGGCGGGTGAGGCCGCCTCACGGCAGCTCCCGCCAGCGCATCGGCAAAATGCCGTCCTGCCTGAAGCTATCGAGGAAGCGGAAGCGGGCGGCTTGCGGATTGGGGCGGGATTCGATCGGTTTGCCCAGGATCTGCACGACGTCGTTCTCGTCATAGGCGGGCCAGGGTGGCAGGTCCGATCCGTTGGGATCGCCATGCGCGGCGAAATTGACCCAATAGGCCATCATGGTCCGCGCCAGCGCGCGGTCCTCTTCGGCCGGCGGTGCCGAGCTGCCGATCACCTGTTGCGGTGTCAGTGTGCCGAACACGAACGGAATTTCAGTGACGTGCGAGGCGATCGGCGTGTAATGCGAGGTATAGCTGAAGTGATAGCCGTAGACCGGCGCTTGTCGCCCGCGCCGATGCAGACGCAGCCACTGCCAGCATTGCTCCCCGACCACATAGTCGCCGTTAAGCGCCGCCGCGGAAGTCCTGGCCTCCGCGTCGGTCGCCGCGGGATAGACCCTCAGGAAATCGGCCATGCGCTCCTTGCCGAACATCGCCTCAGCCGCGGCGACAAAGGCTTGCGCCGATTGGTCGGGGAGTGACTGCGAACGGAAAGGAAATTCTTCGGCGGCATTTCAGCCTGCCAGCAGCGGGATGTGCATCTGTTCGCCGCGAAGGAATCGCCGTGCGGGCACATCAGGCACAACATGACCATCGATACTCGGCGAGAAGGCCGTCACGACCGGGCTGGTCCTGAAACTCCATGGCGCGGCTGCATTCAATCGATCGGCCGGCATGCTGCGCAAAGCTGCGATCGACCCGTTGCCCCGTTGCCGGGCAAAAGCCAGACCACGCGCGCGGGCTTCTTCAAAGCCCTGGAGTGGGCCGTGCTTGCCGTCCCAGAACGCGCCGCTCTGTCCAATGGCCTTGTGAAACAGTCCGTGCGCGAGCGGAGAGGCCATCAAGATGCCGACGGCCATGGCGCCGGCGGATTCGCCGAACAGGGTGACGTTGTCGGGGTCGCCGCCAAAGCCGGCGATGTTGGCCTTGACCCAGCGCAGCGCCGCCAGTTGATCCTGCAGGCCGTAATTGCCTGATGGCGCCTCCATGTCGAGATCGGGATGGGCGAGGAAGCCGAAGATGCCGAGGCGGTAGTTGAAGCTGACGACGACGACACCTTTCACTGCTAGCGCGTTGCCATCGGTTGCAGGATTGGCCGAGGAGCCGAACTGAAAGCCGCCGCCGTGAATCCACACCATCACGGGCCGCTTCTCATCCGCGCGCTTCGCCGCGGTCCAGACGTTGAGATAGAGGCAATCCTCGTCGCGCGGTCCCGGCCGCTGGTCGTTTTCGAGCGCCGATAGACAGCCCGCGCCGAACACGCGCGCATCGCGCACGCCATCCCAGGGCGCCGGCGGTTGCGGTGCGCACCAACGCAGAGGTCCGACCGGCGGTGCTGCGTAGGGAATGCCTTTGAACGCGATCACGCCGCTTGCATCGCGCGGGCCGCCACGCACGAAGCCTGCTTGCGTGCGGACCACTCGTTGCAGCCCGGCTGCTGTCACACTTGTGGAACCATGCATGGTCACATCTCCAGGGCATTCGCACACAAAGCTTGGCCTTCATGGTTCGAGACGCCCGCCTGAGAGGGGCTCCTCACCATGAGGATTTGCGATTGTGCCGCGAAACAAGACCTCATGCTGAGGAGCCCGCCGACGCGGGCGTCTCGAAGGATGGCCACAGCGAAACCGCTGCCACGCCGAGATCCTATCGACTTTCTTGTTCGCTCGATTTAGATATTCTGCCAATCGATTGCTAAAAACCGGCAAGCATGCGGCAGCCGCTCCGTTTTCCATGGCCTGATCTCGACGTGGATGATGTCTCCGCGCCCGTTATCGCGGTGCGCGTCGACGTGATCGGGACCAAGGGCGAGGTGCCCGATCACAGGCACCGGAAGGGGCAACTTGTCTTTGCGCTGGGAGGCGCCGTGACATGCCGCATTCCCACCGGTCTGTGGATGGTGCCGCCGCATTGCGCAGTGTGGGTGCCCGGGGGCATGCTGCACAGCAACCTCGCGACAGAAAATGCCCGGCTGTTCTTCGTCTATATCGAGCCTGACCGCGTGGACCTGCCGGATCGTTGCTGCACGCTCTCGATCTCCCCGCTGCTGCGTGAAGTGATCGTCGAATTGTCCGATCAGATCGCGGATGACGAGGCGAGGGTGGACCTTCTGGCCAGCGTCCTTCTGCGCGAGCTTCCCCGCATGCCCGTTCAGCAGCTTCATCTGCCGCTCTCGCCCGAGCCGCGGTTGAAGAAGATTGCCGCAGCGCTGGCGAAAAACCCTTCCGATCGCAGGACGCTGGCCGAATGGGCCGATCGCGTCGCGCTGAGCGAGAGCAGCCTCGCGCGTCTCGTCGTCCGGGAGACGGGCTTGAGCTTCGGGCGCTGGCGCCAGCAATTGCATCTGATCGTCGCCTTGCGGGAGCTGACGTCCGGCGCGAGCGTCCAGCAGGTGTCCGCCGATCTCGGCTACGACTCCGTCGCGGCCTTCATCACCATGTTCAAGAAGGCACTCGGCAAACCGCCGGGGAAATATCTGAGCGGCATTTTCCCTGAATATAAGAGTTGACTTATATTAGCTTCAACCGATATTCATCCTGGCACGAAACGACGAGGAGGAGCGCCATGGAGATCGACGTCGTCAGGGTATTGGGGCTGGTTACGCGTTCGGTGAGGAATTTCGAGAAGGACGGGAAAGCGGCCAGTGCGGTGATACTGACGCGGCTTTACGAAACCAGCGTCGACGATCTCTGGGACGCAGTGACCAGCGAACAACGCATTCCGCGCTGGTTCTTGCCGGTCGAGGGAGATCTCCGGCTCGGCGGAAAGTACCAGCTCAAGGGGAATGCCGGCGGGACCATCACGGCGTGTACGCCGCCGACCCATTTTGCGGCGACGTGGGAATTCGGCGGCGCGATGAGCTGGATCGACGTCAAGCTGACGGCAGAACGAAGCCAGGCGCGGCTGACGCTTGAGCACACCGCGATGATCGAGGATCATTGGAATCAGTTCGGCCCAGGGGCAGTCGGGATCGGCTGGGATCTCGCCATTGCGGGGCTGGAGCGATATGTTGCGACCGGGGCATCGGTCGACCATGAGACGGCCGAGGCATGGTTGGGCTCTTCCGCGGGCAAGGAATTCATGACGAGCAGCGGCGAGTATTGGCGCGCAGCACATGTCGCAAGCGGCGTGGATCCTGCCTCCGCGAAGCAGCGCTCCGACCGCACCATCGCCTTCTATCGCGGCGAGACGCCGCCCGACGTGGTGCATCCGGGCACAGGAAGCTGATGCAAATCTTCGAGGTCCTCGCCGACCCCGTCCGCCGTCGCATCCTCGAGCTGCTTGCGCCCGGCGAGATGGCCTCCGGCAAGGTCGTCGAAGTGATCGGGGCGGAGTTCGGGATCACGCAGGCCGCCGTGTCGCAGCACCTCAAGGTGCTGCGCGAGAGCGGCTTCGCCACGGTTCGCGCGGAGGCGCAACGACGGCTCTATTCGGTCGATGCTGCGGGGCTCCAAGCGGTGGATGCATGGGTCGGTCAGTTCCGCAATTTCTGGGAGCCGAAGCTGGATGCGCTGGCGACGGAAATCGCGCGCGGCAAACGCGAGCGTCGTAACGCGCCAATGACCAGGCGGGGCGGGAAGCGGGCGTGAAGGCATCGCGGCAAAGGCAAAGTCGCTATCGCGCCGCTTCAGTGAGGGACGAAAGCCGCTGCCAAAACGGCGAGCATGCCAAAGCTGGCGATATTCCAGAACAGCGAGCGGACGAGAGGTATGCCGGATAGGTAAAGCGCGGTGTAGGCGATGCGTCCGCCAAGATAGGCGATCGATCCCCAATAAGTCAGCTCATTGTGAACGCCTGCGGCGTGAGAGATGAGGATCGCTGCGGCAAAGAACGGAAACGTCTCCATGTAGTTGCGGAAATTTCGGTTGAGGCGGCCGGGGATGGGCTTGAGCGGCGGCATCTCGGTGTCGCGCGGGCTCGCAGCCCATCTGAGGCCGTACTGCAGGGTCGCGGCTTGCGCGGCGGCGACAAGCTGTACGAAGCCCCAGACGATTGCGGCGGCCAGCATCGATAGCTCGAAGCTCATCGCCATTGGCTGTCCCTCAATCTGCAAGAATCAGCGCGATCCCGGGTGCCATTCCGGGAGTTTGGGAATCTCGGGATCGAGGTGATCCCAGGCATATCCGCGCGAGCAGAACAGCACGACGGACGGTTTGAACGTGCTGGCATCGTCCAGCGTGCCGACATAGATGCCGATGAACTCCGGCTTCTCGTCCGGCTTGTTGTAGATCGGCGAGCCGCAGTTCGGACAGAACCCTTTGCGCTTGATTGCGCCGCTGTCGGCGGTGCGCTCGATTTCGCGCACCTCGCCTGTCACCGAGACTGCGCTACGCGCGAACACGAAGATGGAGCTGTGGCCGCTGCCGGTATCGCGCTGACAGTCGCTGCACTGACATTGGAAGCCGCGGATCGGCGCGGACGCAATGGTGTAACAAACCGCGCCGCAGGCGCAACGACCTGAATATGTCATTCGTCTCCCTCCCGACGGGGCCGACCGTTCCAATCATATCAGGCTGGTTTGATTTCGCCACATCGAGCAGCCGGCGCTCACTCGCGCGACATCTTCTCGAACTTCTTCACCAGCCGCTCCCGCTTCAGCCGCGACAGCCGCTGGATCCAGAACATGCCGTCGAGCTGGTCGATCTCGTGCTGGTGGCAGACGGCGCGCAAGGAGTCCGACTCCTCGCTGTGCACGTTGCCGTCGAGATCCTGATAGCTGATCCGCACGCGCGCGTGGCGCTGGATGTCGTCGTTGACGCCGGGCATCGAGACACTGCCCTCGCGATGCATGATCATCTCGGGCGAGGCCCATTCGATCTCCGGATTGACGTAGGTCCGCGGTCCGTCCTTCGGGTCGAGTTCGAGCACGACGACGCGCAAGGGCACGCCGACATGCGGCGCCGTGATGCCGATGCCGGGCGCGGCGCGCATGGTCTCGAGCAAATCCGTTGCGAGCTCACGCAAACCGGCGTCGAACGCGGTGACGGGGCGGGCCGGCAGCGCGAGGCGGCGGTCGGGATAGCGGACGATCGGGCGAATGGTCATGCAGGCTCCTAGCACTCACGGATGGTTGAAGCATCCCGTTCTTGACGCCCTACCAACTGGAAGGTAGCTAAGGCCCATGACCAACGTCTCCTCAACTGCCGACGACATCCTGGCCTGCGCGCGCAGCTTGATCATCGCGGGCGGTTATAACGGTTTCAGCTATGCCGACGTGGCCGATGTTGTCGGCATCCGCAAGCCAAGCATCCACCACCATTTCGCCAGCAAGGTCGATCTGGTCCGCACCCTCGTGTCGCGCTACCGCGCCGAAGCCGAGGCGGGACTGTCCGCGCTCGAGCGCAATGTCCCTGATCCGTGCGGCCAACTCGAAAACTATGTCGCGTACTGGAAGGCGTGCATCAATGATGCGACGGCGCCGTTCTGCGTCTGCGCGCTGCTGGCCAGCGAGCTTCCGATCCTGCCGGAGGAGGTTGCGCTCGAAGTCCGTGCGCACTTCCGCTCCCTGGCTTCCTGGCTGACGGCCGTCATGGAGCGCGGCAAGCGGAAAGGGCAACTCAAACTCTCCGGCACAGCCCGCGTCGAGGCCGAAGGATTCATGGCGACCATTCACGGCGCGATGCTGTCGGCGCGTGCCTATGGCGATCCAAAAATATTCGGTGTGATCACCACCCCGCTGCTGGACCGGCTGGCCAACAAGCATTGAGAGACATCGGCGAGACGATCGCGACAGCCCGCAAGCGGGCTGGAGCGAAGTCGGTTTCGCCGCGTGTAAGAAAACTACCAACTAGTAGGTATAGGAGAGACTGCAATGGCGCGATATCAATTGGATCCGGTTCATACCGACCGCGAGCGATGGCTGAAGCAATACTACTTCGTGCGAGCGGCGTTCTCCGTCGCCTGGGTCGCTGCTGCGTTTGCCGCCGGGGCTTCTTCTCCAGTGATCGCCGGCGCCTTGCTCGTCCTCTATCCCGCATGGGACGCTGCAGCCAACTGCGCGGACGCGCTTCGCAGCGGCGGCTTCAATCAGAATCGCACCCAGGTTTTCAACGCTCTGGCGAGCGTTGCGACAACCATCGCAGTCGTTGTCGCTCTGCAAACAAGCATGAACCGGGTTCTCGGAATCTTCGGGGCATGGGCGATTGTGTCCGGACTGCTGCAGCTGGGGACGGCCATCCGCCGCTGGCGGAGTTTTGGCGCGCAGTGGGCCATGGTGCTCAGCGGTGGCCAATCGGCGCTTGCAGGCGGCTTCTTCATCTTTCAGGCGACGACGCCTGCGGTTCCCTCGATCGCGAATGTCGCGGGCTATGCCGCCGTCGGTGCGCTCTACTTCCTGGTCTCTGCGGTCTGGCTCACGGTCGGCGAGTGGCGGCGCGGCGTGGCTGCTTGAAGCCTGTTCGCGAGGGGACGAGATCGATACCGGCGGGATGATGCCATGATGCAGGTGTTTTGCCCGACGAGTCAAACGGGGGTTCCTCGCACGGCAAAGGGCTGCGCTGTAAGTCCTTGATCCCAAAGCGCCCGGCTACTGTGCATGGGGTTGTTTTCGCCGTTTTTGTTTGGCAGGTCACAAAAGCCTGCCGCAAAAACTTGCGTCGGCCTGTCGGTCCACCATGTTCCCATTCGTCTTCCACCCAGACAGACCTGACGGGAGACCAAAAATGAACTCTTCCTCCTATCGCTGGGTGATCGTCGCCGCGGGCGGCTTGCTCGGCTGCGTCGCCATCGGCGGCATGTTTTCGCTGCCGGTGTTCCTGCAGCCGATCGCGAAGGACACCGGCTGGTCGGTGACCGGCATCTCCAGCGCGATGACGATCGGCTTTCTGGCGATGGCCTTCACCAGCATGGCCTGGGGCACGTTGACGGACCGGTTCGGGCCGCGGCCGGTGGTGCTGACGGGATCGACGGTGCTGACCGTGAGCCTGTTCGCGGCGAGCCACGCCACCTCGCTGCTGGCGTTTCAGTTCGTCTTCGGCCTTCTGGTCGGGGCGTCCTGTGCGGCGATCTTCGCGCCGATGATGGCGACCGTGACCGGCTGGTTCGACAACCATCGCAGCCTCGCGGTCTCGCTGGTGTCGGCCGGCATGGGCATGGCGCCGATGACGATGGCGCCGCTCGCGGCCTGGCTCGTCTCCAACCATGACTGGCGCACCGCGATGCAGATCGTAGCGCTGGTGGTTGGCGCCATCATGATCCCGGTCTCGTTCCTGGTGCGCCGCCCGCCGGCGCTCGCGCACGCCTTGGCCGCGCCTGAGGGCGGGGGCGCCGGGCAAGGCGAGATGTCGATGGGGGAGGCGCTGCGCTCGCCGCAATTCCTGATCCTGCTCGCCACTAACTTCTTCTGCTGCGCCACCCATTCCGGCCCGATCATTCACACCGTCTCCTATGCCGTGAGCTGCGGCATCCCACTCGTTGCGGCGGTGACGATCTACAGCATCGAGGGTTTTGCCGGCCTCGGCGGACGCATCGCCTTCGGCCTGATGGGTGACCGCTTCGGCGCCAAGCGCGTGCTCGTCTCGGGCCTGCTGTTGCAGGCGTTCGGCGCGCTGGGTTATGTCTTCGCGCACCAGCTCACGACATTCTACGCCGTCGGGGCCGTCTTCGGCTTCATCTATGCCGGCACCATGCCGCTCTACGCGGTGCTGATCCGCGAGAACTTCCCGCTCAAGATGATGGGCACGGTGATCGGCGGCACCGCGATGGCCGGCAGTCTCGGCATGGCCACGGGCCCGCTCGCCGGCGGCCTGATCTACGATGCGTTATCGAGCTACGCCTGGCTCTATATCGCCTCCTGGGCGATGGGCCTCGGCGCCTTCCTGATGGCGATGAATTTCAAGCCGTTCCCGAAGCCGCGAGCGGAGTTGGCGCCGGCGGCTGCGTAAGCAGCTTCATCGAGGCGCAGCGCTAGAGCTGCGCCTCGATCGCGGGCTTGTCGACGATGGACCACACGTGCCGTATTTTTCCGTCGCGAAATTGATAGAACACGTTTTCGCAGAAGGACACGCGCCTGCCGTTCACATCCAGCCCCAGAAACGTTCCAGCCGGCGTGCAATCGAACGTCAGCCGGGAGGCGATTTGGGGCGGATCGCAGACCAGCAGCTCGATGTTGAAATGCAGATCGGGAATTGAGCGAAAATCCTGCTCCAGCATGGCACGATAGCCGGACAATCCGAACGGTCGCGCATTGTGGACGACGTCACCGTGAACGAACTGTTCGAGGGCGGGCCAATCCTGCCGGTTCAGGCAGGCGATGTAATTGCGGTAGATGTCGGCGAGGTCGGACCTGGTCATGGCGTTGCTCCTGCGGCTCCGGCCATAACGCGGCAACAGGGCGATCGGCGCCGGCGCTCACAGACGTTTTTCGAAGAACAGGTCCGGGTAGGGATCGTCATTGAAGCGGGGGATCTCGCTCCAGCCGCTTCTTCGGTAGAGCTGGCCGGCCTCCGCCAGCGCGCTGTTGGTGTCGAGCCGCAGCAGCTTGATGCCGAGCCCGCGCGCGACATCCTCGCTCGCGTCCATCAGGCGCCGGCCGAGCCGCAATCCGCGCGCCGCCGGTGCGACCCACAGACGCTTGATCTCGGCATAGCCGTGATCCGTGCCTTTCAGCCCGACGCAGCCGACCGGCAGCGTGTCCGACATCGCGACGATGAACGTGCCGCGCGGGCGGCGCATATCCTTGGCGTCAGGATCGCGCGACAGCGAGACGTCAAAGCCCTGCTTGAAGCGGCGGCCGAGCTCGCCATAATATTCGCCGAGGCAATAACGGGCCTGTTCGCTCCGCGGATCCATCTCGTCCAGCGTGACGCGCTCGCGCGTCAATGCGGAAGCAATCAAATCCATCGCCGCCAGCAGCGCCTCGCGTTGTGAATGCTGGGCAAGGAAGCCCTCGGCCTGCGTGTTCGACAGCGCTTCATAGGCCGCGAACTCGCGCCGGCCCGCACGAGTCAACGATACCACGCGGCGGCGCGCATCTTCCTCATGCGCAATGGTCTCGACCAGCCCCTCGTCCTCGAGGCTGCGGAGCAGGCGGCTCATCAGGCCGGAATCGAGGCCGAGATAGTCGCGGATCTCGGCCACGTCCGAACGTCCATGCCCGATCGCGTTGAGCACGCGCGCCGCCCCCAACGGCCGCCCGCGCCCCAGGAATGACGTGTCGAGCGCACCGACAGCGGACGTGACGGCACGGTTGAAGCGGCGGACGCGGGAAACAGGGTCGAGCATGATATATCTGACTTTAGTCAGGCATATCATCGATGTCAATCAGCGCAGGCTTTCGCTTCGGCACCGGCTGCACTTCACTCGAGGCCCAGCGCCTTGCGGGACTTCCGCGTGAGTTTCGCCGCGACCAGCGCGTGCGCCTGCGCCAGATAGCTCGTGAGCTCGGCGTCTGATAGCGCGTTGTTGCCGACGAGCTGCACCCACTTGGCGCGCGCCAGATAGGGCGCCGGCCGCGCAAGGCCGTGCTCGATCAGCATGGCATAGGCCATGTTCGAGACCTTGAACATGTAGCCGCCGGAGCGCGCGGCAAAGCCGCCGCCGAGTGCGAACATCTTGCCGCCGACCTTGAACACGGAGGTGCCCTCCCACTGCACCACCTTGGTGACGGCGGGCAGGCGCAGGCAGCGGGTTTCGAAGGTATTAGGAGTCATCGCCCGAGCGATAGCACAGCGCACGCGGCAAGGACACGAGAGGGACGAGCGTTGTCGCCACGAGGATGGTGCGGTTGCGCGCCTCTTTGTGAGTTGTGCCCGCGCCGCGGACCGTTACCATACGCCGGCTGCCGTGGAACACGGGAGCCGACATTGTGACCGGGAGGCGACATGAGTGGGCAGGAACGCAAAGCAAAAGGATCCGACCTGTTCGTCGCGGCGCTGGAGAACGAAGGCGTCGACCGCATCTTCGGCGTGCCCGGCGAGGAGAATCTCGATCTGGTGGAATCGTTGCGCACCTCCAAAATCGAACTGATCCTGACCCGCCACGAGCAGGCAGCCGCCTTCATGGCCGCGACGCACGGGCGGCTGACCGGCAAGCCCGGAGTTTGTCTTTCGACGCTCGGCCCGGGCGCGCTCAATCTGTCGACGGGCGCGGCATATGCGCATCTTGGTGCGATGCCCATGATCTTGATCACCGGCCAGAAGCCGATCATGAGCAGCCGGCAAGCGCGTTTCCAGATCGTCGACGTGGTCGCCACCATGAAGCCGCTGACGAAACTGTCGCGGCAGATCATCAGCGCCTCCAGCATCCCCACCGTGGTCCGCGATGCGTTTCGCGTGGCGATGGAGGAGCGGCCGGGGCCCGTGCATCTCGAACTGCCCGAAGATATCGCAGGCGATGAAGTGCCTGAGGTCCCGGTGATCCCGGTTCATCCGATCGAGATCCCGGTCGCCCATCGCGCCGCGCTCGACCGCGCCGCCGAGATGATTTTAGCCGCGAAGCATCCGCTGGTGATGATGGGCGCTGCGACCAGCCGGCCGCGCGCGACACACGGCATCGCCAGCTTCGTGCGGCGGACCGGCATTCCCTTCTTCACCACGCAGATGGGCAAGGGCACGGTGCCCGGCGGCACCAATCTCTACATGGGCACCGCCGCGCTGTCCGAGCGCGACTACGTTCATGACGCGATCGACTCCGCCGATCTGATCGTCGCGATCGGTCACGACCCGATCGAGAAGCCGCCCTTTATCATGGGACCATCGGGCCCCAAGGTGATTCACGTCAGCTACACACCGGCCAGCGTCGAGCTGGTCTATTTTCCCGATGCGGAAGTCGTCGGCGACGTCGGCCCCAGCTTGGAGCTGCTCGCCGACCGGCTCGAAGGTAAGCTGCCGCAAGCCGCCGCGCTGCTGCCACTGCGCGAAAAGATCCTTACGCAGATCGCCGACCGCGCCACAGAAGCGCGCTGGCCGCCGACGCCGCAACGCATCGTGCACGACATTCGGCAGGTCATTCCGGAGAACGGCATCGTCGCGCTCGACAACGGCATGTACAAGATCTGGTTCGCGCGCAACTACCGCACCCGCGTCGCCAACACGCTGCTGCTCGACAATGCGCTGGCGACAATGGGCGCCGGGCTGCCGTCGGCGATGATGGCCGCGATGCTCTATCCGGAGCGCCGCGTGCTCGCGGTCGCCGGCGACGGCGGCTTCATGATGAATAGCCAGGAGATGGAGACCGCCGTCCGCCTCAAGCTCAATCTCGTCGTGCTGGTGCTCGAGGACAACGCCTACGGCATGATCCGCTGGAAGCAGGCCGTCGATCACTTCGCCGATTTCGGCATGACCTTTGGCAATCCCGATTTCGTCCTGTACGCGAGGGCTTATGGAGCGAAAGGACATCGCATCGAGAGCATCGACAGCTTTGGCCCGACCTTGGATGCCGCCTTCAAGGAGGGCGGCGTGCATCTGGTCGTGATCCCGATCGATTATTCGGAGAATGTGCGGGTGCTCGTTGAGGAGCTGCGGGCGCGGGAGAAGTCGAAGGCGTGAGTTTGTGCGATGCTGCTGCCCCCGCGTCATTGCGAGCGAAGCGAAGCAATCCAGGTTGTCTCCGCGGGGGCGGCCTGGATTGCTCGGTCGCTTTGCTCCTCGCAATGACGGAGTATGCGGGCCGGCCTGAATACGATAACAAGTCGCGTCCATATCATCCAATCAACCACAGGAATAAGAACATGGCTCGCGTTCGCTGTATCACCGAGATGGGCATGGGCGTCGACGTCCACGGCAGGGACGCCACCAAGGCGGCGAAGCGTGCCGTGTCTGACGCCATCAGGCATTCGAGCCTCGGCTTCTTCCGGATGATCGACAAGACTGCGAACGACATGTTCGTGGACGTCACGATTGCGGTGCCGAATCCCGAAGCCGTCGACAAGGACGCGGTCGCGAAGGAGCTGCCTTACGGCACTGTCACCGTCAACGCGGTGAAGGGCGGGCTAGAGATTCCCTCGGCCCCCGAACAGGGCAACGATCCTATCCTCATCGCCAATGCCGCCGTCATCGTCAGCTTCGAGAAGGAGTGAGACGGTGTCCGACGGTGACGTGACGCTGCTGGATCGCCCGATCTGGAGCGCGCTGACGACCAGCCACAAACATCTGGCCGAGGGTGGCCCGCGAGCGTTGCGCTATCCGGTGGACATGACGCCCTTTGCCGACATGGTCGACATGTCCGAGGCGAGCTTTGCCGCGCTTCGTGATCTCCTGTCGGGCTCGCAGGTCGCCGCGCTGTTCACGCCGGAGGCCGTCGACGTTCCCGCCGGCTTCAAGGTCGTCCTTGCGGAGACCGGCGAGCAGATGATCGGCTCTCCGGCAGACAGTCCGCTTCGCGATGCCGAGATCGTCCGGCTGGGTGCGGCCGATGTTCCCGCCATGTTGGCGCTGACGGAGTTGACGAAGCCCGGTCCATTCGCCCGGCGCACGCACGAGCTCGGGACGTTTCTCGGCATCCACGCCGGCGGCGAATTGGTCGCGATGGCCGGCGAGCGCATGAAGCCGGGCAATTTCGTCGAGATGACGGCCGTCTGCGTCCACCCCGACCATCGAGGCCGGGGCTACGCGCAGGCGCTGCTGGCGGCGGTCGCGCGCCAGATCGAGGCGCGCGGCGAAATTCCGTTCCTGCACGTGTTCTCGAGCAACTCATCGGCCATCGCGCTGTACCAGCGCCAGGGGATGCGGATTCGGCGCCGCCTGCACGTCACTGCGTTCATGAAGCAGGAATGAGCCGCGCCGTCCGGTCAGGCTTCATATCCGGCGAATTCACGCTATATCGATCCCAACCATCATTGGGGGAAGCACATGGACGCCAGAACACCTGATTTTTCCGCCACGCGGACGGCTATGCAGCGTTACGTCGATCAGGAGATCATTCCGGGTGCATCCTGGGCGGTGCTGCGAGGCCGCGAGGTCGTCGATCAGCAGTGTGTCGGTTTCGCCGATCGCGAGGCCAGCACCGCGCTGCGGCCCGATCACATTTTTCGCGCGTTCTCCAATACCAAGGTCTTCGTCACCTGCGCGATCATGCTGCTGGTCGAGGAAGGCCGCATCGGGTTCGATGACGTTGTCGAGAAATTCCTGCCGCAACTCGGCAATCGCAAGGTTCTGAAGCCGGGCGCTTTGAGCCTTGCCGACGTCGAACCGGCGAAGAGCCCGATCACGATCCGGCAGCTTCTGACTCACACCTCCGGCCTCAGCTACGGCGTCTTCGATCCCGGTACGGTGCTGTTCAAAGCTTATAACGAGGCGCGCGTTCTCAATCCGTTGACGCCGCTGACCGGCATGATCGACCAGCTCGCCGATCTGCCGCTGTCCTTTCATCCCGGCACGTCCTGGGAATATTCGGTTGCGACCGACGTGCTTGGGCGTGTCGTGGAGGTGGTCTCCGGCAAGCCGCTCGACGCCGTCCTCAAGGCGCGCATCTTCGAGCCGCTCAGCATGACCGACACCGGCTTCCACGTGCCGGACGCGCAGCAGGGCAGGCTGGTGGCCCTCTACAACGGCGCGGATGTCCTCGATCCCATGAAGCCCGGCCTCACCCGGGCCGATGACCTGCCTTATCCGCAGGCCTATCGGCGGCAATTCCCGCGGCTGTCAGGTGGCGGCGGACTGATCTCGACCTTGCCCGACATGCTTGCTTTGATACGGGCGCTGCTCCCCGGCTCGGATGCTCTGCTGAAGCCGGAGACGCTGCGGTTGATGATGACGAACCAGTTGCCCGCCGGCGAGAACATCCGCTTCGCCAATCTCGGCCCGATCCCCGGCAAGGGCTTTGGCCTCGGCGGCGCCGTCACCTTCGCGCCGACGCCGTTCGATCCCCCGAATTCGACCGGCGAATTCCAGTGGGGCGGCCTTGCCGGCACCCATTGGTGGATCTGCCCGCAGGCCAATACCGCCGGCGTGCTGATGACGCAGCGCTACATGGGCTTCTGGAATCCGTTCTTCTTCGAATTCAAGCGTCTGGCCTATCAGGCCGTCGGAGGCTGATCGCGAAAAAAATCTGCACGTTGCCGCGAATCCTTTCTGGTCGTCGCGCCCTCTCTTGACGGTCGAGGCATTTTGCCTCGGCTCATCTCGGAGGATGTGATGGGTTTTTACAGGAAGAATATCGGCGGCCTGCATCAGGCCGTGCGGATCGCCTTGGGCGTCGCGGTGGCCGTCGCGGCATTCGTGTATCTCACCGGCGCCGCGCTGTGGCTGGTTGCGCTCGGCGGTGCCGGTTTCGCGCTGACCGGCCTCGTCGGTTATTGTCCGATGTGCGCGATGGCCGGTATCGGCAGGGGAGGCGTGTCATGAGCGCCACTGTGATCTCGCCGGACCTGTTCGAGGCCGCGCGCCTCGGCGATCCCCAGGCGATCGCGTCGCTGCTCGAGACGGCGCAACCGAACATCCGCCGCTACGCCCGCGCCACCTGTCGCAGCTCGGCGGATGCCGAGGATGCGACGCAGGAGGCGCTGTGGATCCTGTTTCGCCATGTCGGCACGATCCGCTCCTGGCTGGCGTTTTCGGCCTGGCTGTTCAGTGTGGTCCGCCGCGAATGCCTGCGGCTCGCCCGCAAGGCGGGCCTTGCGCCGGCGATCGACGACGCAGAGGCGGAGGCGCTGCTGCTGTCGCGTCCTGAGGCCGATTTGCGGCTCGACGTCGCGGCGGCCTTCGAGGCGCTGCCGCCGCACTACCGCGACGTCGCGCTGATGCGCGACGTCAAGGAAATGACCATCGACGAAATCGCCGTCGCACTCGGTGCGACCCGGCAGACCGTGAAGGCACGCCTGCATCGCGCCCGCGCTCTGATGCGCGAATATCTGACGAGATGAGCCATGAGCGATTATCAAAGCCCTGACGATCTGAAATCCATCGCGGCCTTCGTGGCGCTCGCGCCGGTCGAGGCCAGCGCCTTCCTTGCGTTCAACCACGCGGTCGAGCGCGAGGATGGATTGATTCCGCCAAAATATCGGGAGCTGATCTCGCTCGCGGTCGCGCTCACCACGCAATGCGCCTATTGCCTCGATGTGCACACGGCGCAAGCGGTGAAGGCCGGTGTAACGCGCGAAGAAATCGCGGAAGCCGCGCTGATTGCGGCGGCGGTTCGCGCCGGCAGCACGCTCGGCCATGCGTTGTTGGCGCAGCGCCTGTTCGAGCGACATCGGGGCGAGGAACCCGGATAAAGGGGCGGGCAGATGTCCGTCGGGGATCAGGAAATTGCCAAACTATCTCGGCCTTGACGGATTTCGCTTCGGCTGGGTCGCCGCCTGGATCGACCACCGCGGCGATCACGGGTTCGACTATTCGCCGGGTCTCGCGCGGCTGCTCGCGCTGCCGCATGCACGCGCGATGATCGACATGCCGATCGGATTGAAATGGAGCGGATACCGCATCTGCGATTTGCGCGCACGCGAGCGGGTCGGTCCCGCCGTGTTTCTCGGCGCGCGCCGTGACCTCTGGCGATTTGCCGATATGGCTGCAGCTAACCGGCACTACTGGGAGCGCGAGGGCAAGGGCAGGGGCGTGTCGGCGCAGCTCTGGAACATCAGGGACAAGATCAGGGACGTCGACGAGATCATGACGCCGGAGCGGCAGGCGACCATCGGCGAAGCGCATCCGGAATTGATTTTTTGGAATCTGGCTGGGCGGGCCCGGCTCGCAAAGAAGGCCTCGGCAGAGGGCCGCGAGCAGCGCATCGCACTCCTGGAGCAGCGCGGCTTCGCGCGTTTGCCGAAATGGCTGACTCAACGACACGGCACCGGCATCGGCCGTAACGATCTCATCGACGCCTGTGCCTGCGCCATCGCGGCACGCGACAGCACGCAGAGGTTCGGCGGAGAGGAGACCGACCCGAGGGGCTTGCGGATGGAGATCAATTATTGAGGCTGTCGGCGTGCGAGGGGCCGGGAAAAAGCTGCAATTTATTTGAAGCTTGCAGGAACAGACGACGGCTGGCCTGCGTTCCTCGTGCGAACCGAACACGGAGAAGCTCGTCCGATGAGGGATGGCAGTCAATTCGCGACCGCGATGCTTGCGCTCGTCTTCACCGGAGCACTGCTGGTCACCGGCCAACTTTTCATCGAGCAACGCGCGCAGCGCGATGTGATGCACGCCACCAACCATTTGCTGCGGCCGCTGTGACCTGTGCGGGAAAATGATCTGACCACTCGACCTTGCGTCGTTCGTCCGCTTGCCTAGACTAGGCGGCATCTCATGAACGAAGCCGGGGTCCTGATGTCCGATCTGTCCGCCTTTCCCATCACCAAGCGCTGGCCGGCCAAGCACCCGGAGCTGCTCCAGCTCTATTCGCTGCCGACGCCGAACGGCGTCAAGGTCTCGATCATGCTGGAAGAGATCGGGCTTCCCTACGAAGTCCATCTCGTCGATTTCGGCAAGGACGACCAGAAGACGCCGGAATTCCTCTCGCTCAATCCGAATGGCAAGATCCCGGCGATCCTCGATCCCGACGGTCCCGGCGGGAGGCCGCTGCCGCTGTTCGAATCCGGGGCGATCCTGCAATACCTCGCGGAGAAGACCGGCAAGCTGCTGCCGCAGGATCCCGCGCGCCGCTACCAGACCCTCCAGTGGTTGCATTTCCAGATGGGTGGTATCGGGCCGATGTTCGGCCAGGTCGGCTTTTTCAACAAATTCGCCGGCAAGGACTTTGAGGACAAGCGGCCGCTCGAGCGCTACGTGGGCGAGGCCAAGCGGCTGCTCGGGGTGATGGAGATGCATCTTGCCGGCCGGCAATGGTTCATGGACGACGACTACACCATCGCCGACATCTCCATGCTCGGCTGGGTGCGCAACCTCATCGGCTTCTACGGCGCCGGCGATCTCGTCGAGTTCAGCCAGTTCAAATCCGTCGCCGCCTGGCTCGAACGCGGGCTGGCGCGTCCGGCGGTCGAGCGCGGGCTGAACATTCCGAAGCGGCCGTAAGATCAGGTTAGCGCCTTGTGGGTCATGTAGAGCGCCATCAGCAGGATGAGGGCGATCATGACCCGGCGCAGTACCGATTTGCCGACGCCATTGGCAGCGCGTGCACCGAGATCGGTGCCGACCCAGAGGCCGGCCAGGATGCCGATGATGGCCGGCCAGCCGACCATGAGCCCCTTGCTCCAATAGATCCACGCGGCCGGAATATTGGTCGGGATGACCGAGAAGACGAGGCTGACGAGCTGCGCCTGATGCTGCGGCACCCGCAGGCCTGCCGCCAGCCCGACGGTAATCGCCAGCCCGCCGCCGATGCCCATGAAGCCGGAGGAAAATCCGGCAAGCATGCCGATGAGGAGCAGCGGCAGCCACGGCAGCTCGTCTCGGTCGCCGGTCTCATTGCTTTTGTCCTCGCGGTCGCGGCGCAGGATCAGGAGAGCGATCAGTGCGACGAGATAGACGACGTAGGTCCATTGCAACACCGCGTCGGAGACTGCGGCCGCAGCGTAGCCGCCGCCGGCGCCGCCGAACAGAAAGCCGATGCCGATCCAGACGATCCACAGCAACGGGCTGCGATTGCCGTTCTGCCAATAGCGGCGAACACCCGCGAGTCCTGTCGGTGGAACCTGCGTGATCAGCGATGTGCCCTGGGCGACGTGTTGCTCGGCGCCGAGCAGCAGCACGCTGAAAATCACGAGACCGCCTCCTGGGCTCGTGCCCATGAAGCCCGATGTCAGCCCGCCGATGAGACCGACCCCAATGCCTGCGAGCAGGTCGTGGACCCACGACATCGCTCAGTTCCTGGTCCGTCGCTTGACGTCGGCCTTCGTGGTGCGAAAACCATCGATCACGCCGGTCACGGCCGCCATGCAGGCCTCGATGTCAAAATCCTGGCCCCAGCATTTTTGCAGCAGAAATCCCTGGAAGATCGCGATCAGCACGCGCGCGATCGCTTCAGGACCGAGATCGCGCTTTATGAGGCCGTCATGCTGGCCGCGCTCGACCAGTGCGACGATCAGGGCGCGCGGCATGTCGATGCCTTGCACGACGCTGGTGCGGACGCGTCGGTTGCGCAGGGCCTCGGCCCAGCCATGGATACCGACACGGCGGCGCGCTTCGCCGGCGGGGTCGGTGAGCCATTGCGCGTAGACGCCGACCAGTGCGTGAAGTCCTTCGATCGGATCGCCCGATCCTTGCGCGACCGAGTTGAGCACGGCCTCGCGCCGGTGCCGGTCGTCGGCGAGTGCCTCGATCAGATCGTCCTTGCTCTGGAAGTAGAGATAGACCGCACCGTGGCTCAGCCCCGACCGTTTGACGATGTCGGCCATCCCGGTCTGGTGAAAACCGTCCTCGGCGAAGCAGGCAAGAGCGGCTTCGAGGATCTGCTGCCGCCGGCTTTCGCGTTGCTTGTCGCTGATCTTGGGCATCCGGCTATCCATAAATAACTGACAGGTCGATCGTTTTATTCGTTCCTCGGAGGAGGTAGTTGATAAGGGCGGCTGAGATAAAAAACGATCAGTCAGTCATTTATATTATCAAAAAAGGATCCCGGTCAATCCCGACGCCCCGGGTCGGGAAACAGGAGGGCTGAACCGTTAAATGGGACGCCGCCGGCGGCCTGGAACCGTCCCTTGATCGCGCGGTGCTAGAACAGCCGTCCGCCGTTCGGCACGGGCTTGCTCGGCTGCACCAGCACGACCTTGCCGTCGGTATCGGGGAAACCGAGGGTGAGCACCTCCGAGACAACCGGGCCGATCTGGCGCGGCGGGAAATTCACGACCGCGGCCACCTGTTGGCCCACCAGCGTTTCAAGCGGATGGTTTTCGGTGATCTGCGCCGAGCTCTTGCGCACACCGATCGCGGGACCGAAGTCGATCCACAGCCGCCAGGCCGGCTTGCGCGCCTCCGGGAACGGCTTCGCATCGACGATGGTGCCGACGCGGATATCGACCGCGAGGAAGGTGTCGAAGTCGATGGTTGGCGACGCAGTCGCGGCTGGATCGTGAGTGACGTGCATGGAGTGTCCGTTCGAAGAGATGGCATCATTCGCAATATTGTCGCGCGAACCGGAGTTGCGTACAACGCCTTGGGATCACGATACGACGGATGCGCGAGGAACGTTTTGCCCAACATCATCTACGGCATCAAGAACTGCGACACCATGAAGAAGGCGCGCGCCTGGCTCGACACCCATGGCGTCGCCTACGCGTTTCACGACTACAAGACGGCGGGCGTGGAGAAGGACAAGCTCAAGCAGTGGAGCGACAAGGTCGGTTGGGAGACGCTGCTCAATCGCGCCGGGACGACCTTCAAGAAGCTGCCCGATGCCGACAAGGAAGGCCTCTCCGAGAAAAAGGCGCTGGCGTTGATGCTAGCGCAACCATCGATGATCAAGCGGCCGGTGCTTGAATTTGGTGGCAAGCTGCTGGTCGGCTTCAAGCCGGACGTCTATGCCAAGGAAGTCAAGACCAAGGAAGCGGCCGCCAAATCGCGCTGAGCGCTAGTTCAGCTCGATGATCTCGCTGGGAAGGCCGGAGCCCTGCTGGTCCGCGAACTCGACCAGCTCGGCCGGCGCGATGCGGCCTGGGGTGCGGTGGAACAGGTCGCGGTCGATCACCGCGCGCAATCTCGGGCGCGGCAGCGCGTCATTTCCGCGCATCAGATTCTTGATCTCGAAGCCGCCGTCCTCGCAGAAGGTCTTGAGCGATGCGATGATGTGACAGACCTTGCCGTCGGTCTGGAACGGCAGCAGCAGGCGCTCATAGGCGACGATACGGCCGTAGATGTCATCGACGTCGGCAACGCTGTAGACTGGCACCCCGCGCGCCACGCATTCATGATAGACCGGCATTACCAGGGGCACGAGACGCGGCCCGATATAGTCGTCGAGCAGAACGCCCTTGCCGGTGTGTCCATAGGCGCGCGAGATGCGCGTACCTTCGCTCTGGATGGTCAGACGCGGTATCGGCGTCGACATGTCCACCGTATAATAGATCAGATCGGAGAGCTCTTCCTCGAGCCGCGCAGGCTGGTACTCCCAAATCGCCGGGGCCGTCTGCTCGCGCGCATAGAGCCGCAGCCACGTGTTCAGGAGATCACGCTGCCTGATCGACTTGACCACGGAAGGAGCGGCGCTTGCAAAATCCAAGACAATATTCCCGGCGAATAGAAATTCCGGACGCATGAAACCCGCGCATGATCCTCGCTGCGGGAAAATTTTCTATGAAGGCTGGCGCATGGAACGAAAGACCGTTAACGACGGCCTGATGACCGGCGCTTTGCGAACCGGGAAGCCGGGCAGGCGCGACATCAAAACACGTCCGACTAAGGGAGCATAAGTCTCCCGGCCGGAGGCCTGACCTGCTCAGCTTTCCGCCTTGCCTAACCCCCGTCACCTCCGGCATATTCCGCGCCCGGAGGCGGCGTTCCGGGTGGGCTCCAGGGAGTGGCTCCAAGGCCTCCGGAAAGCCGAAGCAACAAGGATAGCCACGCGCGTTGTGCGGGCAGGGGGAAAACTGTTTGGCCGATGAGTTCATTCTCGAAACGGAAGGCTTGACCAAGGAGTTCGCGGGCTTCTTCGCCGTCCGCGACGTTGCGCTCAAGGTTCGCCGTGGGAGCATTCACGCGTTGATCGGCCCGAACGGTGCCGGCAAGACGACGTGTTTCAATCTTTTGACCAAGTTCCTCAAACCGTCTGCCGGAAAAATCCTGTACAAGGGGCAGGACATCACCGCGATGGCGCCCGCCGATGTGGCCCGCCTGGGGCTGGTTCGCTCGTTCCAGATCTCGGCGGTATTTCCCCATCTCACCGCGCTGGAAAACGTCCGCGTCGCGCTTCAGCGCCAGCACGGCAGCTCCTTCGATTTCTGGCGCTCAAAGTCCGTGCTCAACCAATTCAACGATCGCGCGCGCGAGCTGTTGAACGATGTCGGCCTCAGCGAGTTTTGCAATACGCCCGCGGTCGAGATGCCCTACGGGCGCAAGCGCGCACTGGAGATCGCAACCACGCTCGCACTCGACCCTGAGATGATGCTGCTGGACGAGCCGATGGCCGGCATGGGCCACGAGGACATCGACAAGATCGCGGCGCTGATCAAGCGCATTTCCGCGAAATACACCATCCTGATGGTCGAGCATAATCTGAGCGTCGTGGCCAATCTCTCCGACATCATCACCGTGTTGACGCGCGGGCAGGTGCTCGCGCAAGGCCATTACAGCGAGCTGACCAAGGACGAACGCGTCAAGGAAGCCTATCTGGGAGCCGGTCATGGCTGAGACGGCAACGGCGGACGCTCCCGCAAAGACTGCGAGCGGCGGCAACCTCCTCCAGGTCCGCAACCTGGAAGCCTGGTACGGCGAGTCCCACATCCTGCACGGGATCAACTTCGACGTGAACGCAGGCGAGGTCGTCACCCTGCTCGGGCGCAACGGCGCCGGCAAGACCACCACGCTGAAGTCGATCATGGGCATCATCGGCAAGCGCACCGGCTCGGTGAAGTTCAACAACCAGGACATCATCCGCACGACCTCGGACAAGATCGCGCGGATGGGAATCGCGTTCTGCCCGGAAGAGCGCGGAATTTTCTCCAGCCTCGATGTCCGGGAGAACCTGCTGTTGCCACCGGTGGTGCGTCCCGGCGGATTGCCGCTCGAGCAGATCTTCGATCTGTTTCCGAACCTGAAGGAACGGCTCAACAGCCAGGGAACCAAACTCTCCGGCGGCGAGCAGCAGATGCTCGCGATCGCGCGCATCCTGCGCACCGGTGCGAACTTCCTGATGCTGGACGAGCCGACCGAGGGTCTCGCGCCCGTCATCATCCAGCAGATCGGCCACACCATTGCGCGGCTCAAGAAAGAGGGTTTTACGATCCTCCTGGTCGAGCAGAACTTCCGGTTCGCATCCACCGTCGCCGACCGCTATTACGTGGTCGAGCACGGCAAGATCATTGACGGATTTTCCAATGCGGAGCTTGCCGCCAACATGGACAAGCTCCACACCTATCTCGGCGTCTAGAACTGCCAACAAAAAGATTCATAGGGAAGTAGCATGATGACAAAGTCGATTGCGTCGTTTCTGCTCGGCACGGCGCTGGCCGTGACCGCCACCGGTGCAGCCTTCGCGCAGGACAAGACCGTCAAGATCGGCGCGCTGTCCGATCAGTCCGGGCTCTATGCCGACCTCGGCGGACCGGGCTCGACGCTCGCCGCGCAGATGGCCATTGAAGATTCCGGCCTGGCTGCGAAGGGCTGGAAGATCGACATCATCTCGGGTGATCACCAGAACAAGCCCGACATCGGCACCGCGATCGCGCGGCAATGGTTTGACGTCGACAAGGTCGACGTCATCGTCGACGTGCCGAATTCCGGCGTGGCGCTTGCGGTCAACAACGTCGTCAAGGAAAAGAACGGCGTCTACATCAACTCGGGCGCGGCGACCTCGGATTTGACCAACGCGCAGTGCTCGCCCAACACGGTGCACTGGACCTACGACACCTACATGCTGGCCCACACCACCGGCCAGGCGCTGGTGAAGGCTGGCGGCGACACCTGGTTCTTTCTGACCGCGGACTACGCCTTTGGCGCGGCGCTGGAGCGCGACACCACCGCTGTCGTTACGGCCAATGGCGGCAAGGTGGTCGGCGGCGTCAAGCACCCGCTGAACACGCCGGACTTCTCGTCCTTCCTGCTCCAGGCGCAGGCCTCCAAGGCCAAGATCATCGGCCTTGCCAATGCGGGCGGCGACACCACCAACACGATCAAGCAGGCGGCCGAGTTCGGCATCGTCAAGGGCGGCCAGAAGCTCGCGGCGCTGCTGCTGTTCCTGACTGACGTCAAGGCGATCGGGCTCGAGACCGCTCAAGGCCTCAACTTCACCGAGACCTTCTACTGGGACATGAACGACCAGACCCGGGCGTTCTCCAAGCGCTTCGCCGAGAAGATGAAGAACAACGCGCCGCCCACCATGGTGCAGGCCGGCGTCTATGCGGGCGTGCGTCACTATTTCAAGGCACTGGAAGCGCTCGGCGGCAACCCGCACGACGGCGCCAAGGTCGTCGAGAAGATGAAGTCGATGCCGACGGAAGACGATCTGTTCGGCAAGGGCGAGATCCAGCCCAACGGCCGCACCATCCACAATGCCTATCTGTTCGAGGTGAAGAAGCCCTCCGAGTCCGAGGGACCGTGGGACTTCTACAAGCTGGTCGGCACGGTGCCGGGCGACCAGGCCTTCACGCCGCTGTCCGAGAGCAAGTGCGCGCTCTTGAAGAAGTAAGATAACCGCCCGCAGGCCATCAGGCCTGCGGGCGACTTTCAGGGAACGCCGAAGGGACCGGGTGCGGGATCGATGCAGGCTCTTTACGCTCAGCTACTGGTGGGACTGATCAACGGCTCGTTCTACGCGCTGCTCAGTCTCGGGCTTGCCGTGATCTTCGGCATGCTCAACATCATCAATTTCGCCCATGGCGCGCTCTACATGATGGGCGCGTTCGTCGCCTACTTCCTGCTGAACATCGGCGGCATCAACTACTGGTGGGCGTTGCTGTTGGCGCCGATCATCGTCGGCATCTTCGGCATGATCCTGGAACGGACCATGCTGCAATGGCTGACGGGGCTCGATCATCTCTACGGCCTGCTCCTGACCTTCGGCATTGCGCTGATCGTGCAGGGCGTGTTCCAGAATTATTTCGGCTCCTCCGGCATGCCTTACGCCATTCCGGACCAGCTCAAGGGCGGCATGAATCTCGGCTTCATGTTCCTGCCCATCTATCGCGGCTGGGTCGTCATCTTCTCGCTGATCGTGTGTGTTGCGACCTGGTTCCTGATCGAGAAGACGCGGCTCGGCGCCTATTTGCGTGCCGCGACTGAGAACCCGACGCTGGTGCGCGCTTTCGGCGTCAACGTGCCGCGCATGATCACGCTGACCTATGGTTTGGGTGTCGGCCTGGCCGCGCTTGCTGGCGTGCTCTCGGCGCCGATCAACCAGGTGCGGCCGCTGATGGGCGCCGACCTGATCATCGTGGTGTTCGCGGTGGTCGTGATCGGCGGCATGGGATCGATCATGGGCTCCATCATCACCGGCTTTGCGCTCGGTGTGATCGAGGGCATGACCAAATATTTCTACCCCGAGGCCTCCAACACCGTCGTGTTCGTGCTGATGGTGCTGGTGCTCTTGGTGAAGCCAACGGGATTGACGGGAAGGGCGGCCTGATATGACAGCCTTGACGGACGACACGCTGCCGGTAACCCCGCGCGCGATCCGCGACGAGATGATCGTGTTCGTGGTGATGGCGCTGCTGCTGGCTTCGGTGCCATTCACGGGAGTCTACCCGTTCTTCGTGATGCAGGCACTGTGCTTCGCGCTGCTCGCCTGCGCCTTCAACCTGCTGATCGGCTATGGCGGTTTGCTGTCCTTCGGTCATGCGATGTTCCTGGGCACGGCCGGCTATTGCAGCGCGCATGCTCTGAAGGTCTGGGCGCTGCCGCCGGAGCTCGGCATCCTCGTCGGCGTCGCCGGTGCCTTCGTGCTCTCGCTCATCACGGGCTATATCTCGATCCGGCGCCAGGGCATCTATTTCTCGATGATCACGCTGGCGCTGTCGCAGCTTCTGTACTTCATCTACCTCCAGGCGCCGTTCACCCATGGCGAAGACGGTATCCAGGGCATCCCGCAAGGACGCATGTTTGGCCTGTTCGATCTGACCAAGCCGACCGTGCTCTATTACGTGGTTCTGGTCGGCTTCCTCGCCGGCTTCTTGCTGATCTTCCGCATCATCAACTCACCGTTCGGCGAAGTCCTCAAGGCGATCCGCGAGAACGAGCCGCGCGCGATCTCGCTGGGTTACCGGACCGATCAGTACAAGTTCCTGGCTTTCGTGCTGTCGGGCACGCTGGCCGGCTTTGCCGGTGCGCTGAAAGTCTTCGTGGCGCAGAATGCCTCGCTCACCGACGTGCACTGGTCGATGTCGGGCGAAGTCGTGCTGATGACGCTGGTCGGTGGTCTAGGAACCGTGTTCGGTCCCGTGGTCGGTGCCTTCGTGATCATCGCCATGCAGCAATATCTGGCGGGGTTCGGGCAGTGGGTGACCGTGATCCAGGGCTCGATCTTCGTGATCTGCGTGCTCACCTTCCGCCGTGGCGTCATCGGCGAAATCGCGCATTACTTCCGGCGGTCGCTGTAAGTCATTGATCTAATGGAAGATGTGTTGACTCGCGAAAGCGGTGGATGATCCGGCTCCACGGGCGTGAGGTGGCACGCGCGTGGATCGAAAATGGTCTATGACAGTTTCATGACGGCCCCCTTTGGCCAAGCCATTATCCAACCGGTAGTTTCTCTCCCATGATGCGATTGTTTCGCTCTTTCCTGCCCAAGGAAGAACGGTTCTTCGACCTGTTCGACCGCCACGCCCAGACCGTGATCCAGGGCTCGATCGCGCTCCAGAGCATGCTCAACGGGGGCGAGGAGACGCCGGTCTATTGCCAGCGCGTCAACCAGTTCGAGAACGATGCGGACAATATCACCCGTGAGGTGCTGACGGCGGTGCGTCGCACCTTCATCACCCCGTTCGACCGCGGCGACATCAAGAACCTGATCACCTCGATGGACGACGCCATCGACCAGATGCAGCAGACCGCCAAGGCCGTGATGCTGTTCGAGGTCCGCAGCTTCGAGCCGCCGATGCGGGAGATCGGCGGGCTCCTGATCGAATGCGCCAATCTGGTCGGCCGTGCGCTGCCGTTGATGCAGAAGATCGGTCAGAACGTGGCTATGCTGACTGCGATCACCGAAGAGCTGGGCAAGCTGGAAGGCCGCGTCGACGATCTCCATGATATCGGGCTGAAGGAACTGTTCCTCAAGCATCGCGACGGCAACGCGATGGATTTCATCGTCGGCGCAGAGATCTACGACCATCTCGAGAAAGTCGCCGACCGCTTCGACGACGTCGCGAACGAGATCAACAGCATCGTCATCGAGCAAGTTTAGGGCAGGGGCCACGCCGTGGATGTTGCGTTGGGTCTTCCCGTCCTGGTCGGATTGATCGCCGTCGCGCTGCTGTTCGACTTCCTGAACGGCCTGCACGACGCCGCCAATTCGATTGCGACCATCGTCTCGACTCGCGTGCTGCGGCCGCAATACGCGGTGTTCTGGGCCGCGTTCTTCAATTTCGTCGCCTTCATGGTGTTCGGGCTCCACGTCGCCCAGACCATCGGCACCGGCATCATCGATCCCGCGATCGTGGATGCTCAGGTGATCTTCGCCGCGCTCGTCGGCGCCATCGTCTGGAACCTGGTGACATGGGCGCTCGGAATTCCATCGTCCTCGTCTCACGCATTGATCGGCGGCCTGTTTGGTGCGGGCGTGGCCAAAGCCGGCCTTTCGGCGGCGGTCTGGAGCGGATTGTCCAAGACGGTGATCGCCATCGTGCTGTCTCCGCTGGTCGGCTTCCTGCTCGCGATGGTGCTGGTTGCGATCGTCTCCTGGGCCTCGGTGCGCTCCACGCCCTTTGCCGTCGATCGCGCCTTCCGCATCCTGCAATTCGCCTCCGCCTCGCTCTATTCGCTCGGCCATGGCGGTAACGACGCCCAGAAGACCATGGGCATCATCGCCGTGCTGCTCTATTCGCAGGGCCAGCTCGGCGGCGAATTCTTCGTGCCCTTCTGGGTGGTGCTCTCGTGCCAGGCCGCGATGGCGATGGGGACGCTGATGGGCGGCTGGCGCATCGTTCGCACCATGGGCCTGCGCATCACCAAGCTGACCCCGATGCAGGGATTTTGCGCCGAGACCGGCGGTGCCGCGACCCTGTTCATGGCGACCTTCCTCGGCGTTCCAGTCTCGACCACCCACACCATCACCGGGGCCATCGTCGGCGTCGGCGCCGCCCGCCGCCTTTCGGCGGTGCGCTGGAACGTCGCCAGCTCGATCGTCTATGCCTGGGTGATCACGATGCCGGCCTCGGCCATCGTCGCCGCGCTCTCCTGGTGGGCGGTCAAGCTCTTCGTCAAGTAACCAGCTTCAGCCCGACAATCCCGGCGACGATCAGCCCGATGCTGGCGAGGCGGAACGCGGTGGCCGGCTCGCCGAACAGGATGATGCCGAGCGTCGCGGTACCGACCGCGCCGATGCCGGTCCAGACGGCATAAGCGGTTCCAATCGGCAGCGATTTGAGGGCGAGCCCGAGCAGGAGGATGCTGCCGGCCATGGCGCCGAGTGTGAGGACTGACGGAACGAGCTTGCTGAACCCCTCGGTATATTTGAGGCCGATCGCCCAGGAGACCTCCAGCAGACCGGCGACGAACAGGATGCTCCAGGCCATGACGACCCTCCATTCAAGGCAGGGTCGTCCCCGCGACTGGCGTGCTGTGGGAAGGGAAGGCCGTCCCTCCCAACCCTGGCCGATATGGGGCTGGCCGGAAGGCTCCGCAATCACCAGATGAGGCTTGATCAGGCTCATTTTCCCTGCCAAACGCTGCCGCAATGTCCGACATCGCCACCACAGCCGAATCGACGGCCCGTTCCTCGCTTGCCGCTGAAGTGTCGCGGCGGCGTACCTTTGCGATCATCTCGCATCCGGACGCCGGCAAGACCACGCTGACCGAAAAGCTGCTGCTGTTCGGTGGCGCCATCAATCTGGCCGGCCAGGTGAAGGCCAAGGGCGAGCGGCGCAACACGCGTTCGGACTGGATGAAGATCGAGCGCGAGCGCGGCATCTCGGTCGTGACCTCGGTCATGACCTTCGAGTTCGAGGGCCTCGTTTTCAACCTGCTGGACACGCCGGGTCACGAGGACTTTTCGGAAGATACCTATCGCACGCTCACGGCGGTCGATTCCGCCGTCATGGTGATCGACGCTGCCAAGGGCATCGAGGCGCGCACCCGAAAGCTGTTCGAGGTATGTCGTCTTCGCGACATCCCGATCATCACCTTCATCAACAAGATGGACCGCGAGAGCCGCGACGTCTTCGAGCTCCTGGACGAGATCGAGAAGACGCTGGCGCTCGATACCACGCCAATGACCTGGCCTGTCGGCCGCGGCCGCGAGTTCCTCGGCACCTATGACGTCGTCAATGGCGGCGTGCGCCTGCTCGAAGGCGGCGGTGCCAAGACCGGCGCGGCGCAGCAGATCGAGATCGCCGAGCTCGCCAAGCTCAACGCCAATCTCGACGTGTCAGCGGTCAAGGACGAGCTCGAGCTCGTCACCGCGGCTTCAAAGCCGTTCGAGCTCGAAGCGTTTCGCGAGGGCCATCTGACGCCGGTCTATTTCGGCAGCGCGCTACGCAATTTCGGCGTCGGCGACCTGCTGCAAGGGCTCGGCAAGTTCGCGCCCGAGCCGCGCGCGCAGGAGAGCGACCAGCGCAAGGTCGAAGCCACCGACCCGCGCATGAGCGCCTTCGTGTTCAAGATCCAGGCCAACATGGATCCCAACCACCGCGACCGCATCGCCTTCGCGCGGCTGTGCTCCGGCAAGCTGAGCCGCGGCATGAAGGCGAAGCTCGTGCGCACCGGCAAGAGCATGCCGCTGTCGAGCCCGCAATTCTTCTTCGCGCAGGACCGTTCGGTTGCGGACGAAGCCTATGCCGGCGATGTCGTCGGCATTCCCAATCACGGCACGCTGCGCATCGGCGATACGCTGACCGACGGTGAGGATTTCAACTTCGTCGGCGTGCCGAGCTTTGCGCCGGAAATCGTCCGCCGCGTGCGTCTCACCGATGCGATGAAAGCCAAGAAGCTGAAGGAAGCGCTTCAGCAGATGTCGGAAGAGGGCGTGGTGCAGGTGTTCCGCCCGCGCGACGGCGCGCCCGCGTTGGTCGGCGTCGTCGGCGCTCTCCAGCTCGACGTGCTCAAGGCGCGGCTGGATGCGGAATATTCCCTCCCGGTCGAATTCGAGGTCAGCGAGTTCCAGCTCGCACGTTGGGTCTCCTCGGAGGACCGCAAGAAGCTCGATACCTTCATCGCCGCCAACACCTCCAGCATCGCCGACGATGTCGACGGCGATCCCGTCTATCTGGCGCGGAACGAGTTCTATCTCGGCTACACCAGGGAACGTGCCGAGGGCATCGCATTCACCAACGTCAAGGACGTCAAGAAGAAGGGCTAGGGGCGTTCCGTCCGCTCCTCACCCTCCGCTGTCATGCCCCGCGAAAGCGGGGCATCCAGTACGCCGCAGCCTCTCGGCTCAATCACAAACGTCTCGGAGTACTGGGTCGCCCGGTCAAGCCGGGCGACGACACCGTCCTTGGACGCGCGCATGTGAACAGCCGCAGGCTTGACGCTGCCGGCGGCAATGCCACGTTCAGCCATGTGGCCTTGCGAGTTTACTTCATGTGGCGCGGCATCCTTGTTTTCCTCCTGCTGACGATCTCGACGATCGCCGCCGACGCGCGGCCCCGGCAGATCAACCCAATTCCGTTTTCGCACGAGCCGTGCAGCGTGCTCGACGGCAGGCCCTGCACGCCGTCTTATTGCAGCCCGCTCGAGCCTGGTCCCTGCATTCCCGAGATCGACTATCCCTACGGCCAGAACCTCCAGCTCACGATCCAAAGCGTACCGTCGGAGGCGGATCGCGGCAAATATCAAAAGCCTGATCACGATCTCGATACGATCGGCGATCTCTTCGCCGAGCTGCGCACTTGCTGGTCGCCGCCAACGGACAATGCCCGAGCAGGCATGCAAATCGCCGTGCGTTTCAGCTTCAACAAATCGGGCGGCCTGATCGGCCCGCCGCGCCTGACCTTTGCGACCGCAGGCGTCCCCGCCGAGACGAGAACCTCCTACCTCAATGCGATCAATTCATCGTTGAACGCCTGCCTGCCGCTGAAATTCACCGGCGGTCTTGGCGGTGCCCTCGCCGGGCGGCCAATCGCGATCCGATATGTCGACAATCGCGAGATCGGCAAGTAGCGCATCAGTTGCGACCCGCGGCCAATCGATGATACGCCATGGGCTGGGGCGCTGGTTGAGGGGAGAATCTCGTGGGTCTGCTGGTTATGATCCTGGGGCTTGCGCTGTTTTTTGCAGCGCATGTGTTCACGACGAAACGCGAGGCGCGCGCGCAGGCCATCGCGAGACTGGGCGAGGGGACCTACAAAATCCTCTATTCGCTTGCCTCGCTCGCGGGACTCGCGTTGATCATCTGGGGCTTCGCCCACTACCGCGCGACGGGCTGGATCGACGTCTGGTATCCGCCGAAGGCGCTGAAGCACATCACGCTCGCGCTGATGCTGCCCGCGGTCATCCTGGTGGTTGCGTCCTATCTGCGCGGCCGCATCTATGCGACGCTGAAGCATCCGATGCTGGCCGGCATCAAGCTGTGGGCGGCGGCGCATCTTCTGGCCAATGGCGATCTCGGCTCCATCATCCTGTTCGGCTCGTTCCTGGGCTGGGCGGTGTATGATCGCATCACGCTGAAGCGTCGCACCGATGGTGGCGGTCCGCCGATTCCGGTGGGCGGCGTCACCAACGATCTGATCGCGATCGCGGTCGGGATCGTCGCTTATCTGGCGCTGGCTTTTGCGTTCCATCCGGTCGTGATCGGCGTTCCCGTGATGGGTGGATAGCCGATCAGCACAAGACAGGACCGCATGCCCTGCGCGGAAAGTGACAAAGTAACAAGAGCAACAAGCCAAGGGCATCCCGATGGACTGGTCGCAATCTCAGATCCCGCCGATGCGGCTCGAGGCGCGCTTCGGCGATCGGGTCGTCCCGGCATTTTGCGATCGGCCATCGAGCCTGTGGGCGATGATAGCGGATGCCTGCGCCCGCAATCCCGACGGCGAAGCACTGATCTCAGGCCATGTCCGGCTGAGCTGGCGGCAGGCCGCGGAGCAGGCTGCGCGGATCGCGGCGGGATTTCGCAAGCTCGGATTGCAGCGCGGCGATCGTGTCGCGATCCTGCTCGGTAACCGCGTCGAATTCCCGCTGCTGCTGTTTGCTGCTGCGCATGAGGGGCTCGTCACGGTGCTGCTCAGCACGCGTCAGCAGAAGCCGGAAATCGCTTATGTGCTCGGCGATTGCGGCGCAAAGATATTGATCCACGAGGCGGCGCTCGCGGAGCGGCTGCCGGATGCGCTGGACGTGCCCGATGTGATCCACCGCATCGCAGTCGATGACGATCCCGCTCGGTCGCATTTCGCGGTGCTCGTCGACAACGCGCCGGCCGCGGCGCCGGTCGAGACGAGCGAGGAGGACACCGCGATGATCCTCTACACCTCGGGCACGACAGGCAAGCCGAAGGGCGCGATGCTGGCCCATTGCAACATCGTCCATTCCTCGATGATCTTCGTGTCCTGCCTGCAATTGACGGCGGCCGACCGTTCGATCGCGGCAGTGCCGCTCGGTCACGTCACCGGCGTCGTCGCCAACATCACGACGATGATCTGCTGCGGTGGCGCGCTGATCATCATGCCGGAGTTCAAAGCCGGCGAATATCTCAAGCTCGCCGCGCGCGAGCGCGTCACCTACACGGTGATGGTGCCAGCGATGTACAATCTCTGCCTGCTCCAGCCCGATTTCGAGAGCTACGATCTGTCGAGCTGGCGCATCGGCGGCTTTGGCGGCGCACCGATGCCGGTTGCTACCATCGAGAAGCTCAAGGCGATCATTCCCGGCCTCGAGCTGGCGAATTGCCACGGCGCGACCGAGACGACATCGCCGTCCACGATCATGCCGGGCGAGTTGACGGCAACCCACATCGACAGCGTTGGCCTGCCGTGTCCCGGTGCGCGCATTCTGGCAATGGGCGCGGACGGGCGTGAGCTGCCGCCTGGGGAAATCGGCGAGCTCTGGATCCAGAGTGCCTCCGTCATCAAGGGCTATTGGAACAACCCAAAGGCCACGACCGAAAGCTTCACCAGCGGGTTCTGGCATTCCGGCGATCTCGGCTCGATCGATGTGGAGGGATTTGTCCGGGTGTTCGACCGGCAGAAGGACATGATCAACCGCGGCGGCCTCAAGATCTATTCGGCCGAGGTCGAATCCGTGCTGGCCGGCCACCCGGCCGTGGTCGAGAGCGCGATCGTCGCCAAGGCGTGCCCGGTGTTGGGCGAACGCGTTCACGCGGTGGTGGTGGCGCGTGCGCCGGTGGACAGCGAGGCCTTGCGCGCCTGGTGCGCGGAGCGGCTGTCCGACTACAAGGTCCCGGAGAGCATGATGATCACAGCGGAGCCGCTGCCGCGCAATGCCAATGGCAAGGTACTGAAGCGGCAGCTGCGGGAGCTGTTGGGATCCTGACCCGGGGAGGCGGTCTCTCCGGGCTGTCCCGGGTGGTTAACGCCTTGATCGGGCTCGCTTTGCCTTGCCACCGCCATATCGTTAGGGTACCTCGCCGCCACGTGGGGACGGGATTCCTGACGCGAACGCCTTGGCGCGCGCACCCGGACGGGCATGGGATTAGCATAAGTGTCTGAATTATTTGACGAAGTCGACGAGGAAGTACGTCGCGAACAGCTCAAGAAGCTGTGGGACAAGTATTCGATCGTCTTCATCGCCCTGATGGTGCTGATCGTCGCCGCCGTGGGTGGCTGGCGCGCTTACCAGTATGTGGAGGCCAAGAAGGCCGCCGAGGCCGGCGCCGCCTTCGAAAAGGCCGCCGAGCTGTCCGAGCAGGACAAGCATGCGGAGGCCGAGGCGGCCTTCACCGAGCTCGCCGCAAAGGCTCCATCGGGCTATCGCACCCTGGCGCGGCTGCGTGCTGCGGCCGAGGCGGCGGCCCGCGACACCAAGGCGGGCGCCAAGCTGTATGACGACATCGCCGCCGACCGCAGCGTGGGCGGCGAGTGGCAGGATCTGGCGAAGATCCGCGCCGCCGGTCTCCTGCTCGACAGCGCCGGTTATGCCGACATGCAGCAGCGGCTGGACGCCTCCACCTCGCCCAAATCGACCTTCCGTCATACTGCCCGCGAGATGTTGGCGCTGTCGGCCTGGCGCAACAACGATATGACTGCCGCCCGCAAATGGCTCGACGCGATTGCCGAGGATGGCGAAACGCCGCCCGGCTTGCGCTCACGCGCCGAGGCGCTACAGGCCTTGCTGCCGCCCGTAGCGAAGAGCTGAGACGAGATACCGATATGCGCCGTACGTCACGCTTGATCGCAGCCTTCGTCCTGATCGCCTTCACGGGCGTGCTGGGCGGTTGCTCCAGCTTCGATCCGAGCGACATGCTCGACTTCCTCGATACCAAGAAGAAGCTGCCGGGCGACCGCAAGCCGGTGTTCCCGGAAGGCGTGCCGGGCCTCGAGCAGGGCGTTCCGAAGGAAATGTACAAGGGCGCGCAGCAACAGCCCGATCCGAACGGCCCCGCCGTCGCGGCTCTGCCCACCGAGCCTCCGCCCGAGCCGGCCAAGCCGGCGAAGGGTGCCAAGGCGAAAAAGACCAGGCAGCCCGCCAGCGCTGCCGTTGCGCCGGCTGAGGCGCCCGCCGGCGAAGTCGATGGCGAGGCCCAGCCCGAGGCCGCGCCGCCCGCGGCCACTCCGGCGCCCAGGCAGAAGATCGTGCGCAAGCGCACCACCGCGCCGCCGCCCGATCAGCCCGTCCAGCAGGCGCAACCGACCCAGACCACCCAGCAGCAAACGCAGGGCGCCTTCCCGGCGCCGATGCCCAGCGGCAGCTTCTCGCGCTAGAGCATGATCCGGAAAAGTGTGAAGCGGTTTTCCGAAAAGATCATGCTCAAACAATTGTCTTCATTTCATTGACAGGCGCGGCTCCGGCAGCGCACGAATGACCCATGTCCTTTAAAATTGCCATTATCGGCCGGCCCAATGTCGGCAAGTCGACGCTGTTCAACCGCCTGGTCGGGCAGAAGCTCGCGCTTGTCGATGACCTGCCCGGCGTCACCCGCGACCGCCGCGAGGGCGAGGCCAGGCTCGGCGATCTCGACTTCACGATCATCGACACCGCCGGCCTCGATGAGGGCGCCAAGGGCTCGCTGACCGCCCGCATGCAGGAGCAGACGGAGGCCGCGATCGCACAGGCCGACGCGCTGTTCTTCGTGATCGATGCCCGCATGGGCCTCACGCCCAACGATCGCGCCTTCGCCGATTTCGCCCGCAAGGCCAACAAGCCGGTGATGCTTGTCGCCAACAAGAGCGAAGGCAAGCATGGCGATGCCGGCGCGATGGAGGCCTTCGCGCTCGGCCTCGGCGATCCCATCCAGATCTCGGCCGAGCACGGCGAGGGCCTCGGTGAGCTCTATGATGCCCTTCGAGAGCTGATGCCGGAGCCCGTCGAGGAGGATGACGTCGAGGACGACGAGCCGCTGACGGAGGAAGAGGCGGCCACGCGTCCGATCCGGGTCGCGATCGTCGGCCGGCCCAACGCCGGCAAGTCGACGATGATCAATCATCTGCTCGGCGAGGAGCGTCTGCTGACGAGCCCGGAAGCCGGCACCACGCGCGATTCCATCGCGGTCGAAATCAACTGGAAGGGCCGCGAGTTTCGCGTGTTCGACACCGCGGGTCTGCGCCGGCGCTCGCGGATCGAGGAGAAGCTCGAGAAGCTCTCGGTCGCCGACGCACTGCGCGCGGTGCGCTTTGCCGAAGTCGTCGTGATGATGATGGATGCGCAGAACCGCTTCGAGGAGCAGGATCTTCGCATCGCCGACCTGATCGAGCGCGAAGGTCGCGCCGTCGTGCTCGCCGTCAACAAATGGGACCTGATGGAGAGCAAGGGTGGCGGCGCGATCTCGAACCTGCGCCGCGATGCCGATCATTTGCTGCCGCAGATCAAGGGCGTGCCGATCGTCGCCGTCTCCGGCTTGATGGGCGAGGGCATCGATCGATTGATGCAGGCGATCCAGGATGCCTATGCGCTTTGGAACAGGCGTGTGTCGACCGCGGCACTGAACCGCTGGTTCGAGGAGGCGGTCCAGGCCAATCCGCCGCCGGCCGTGTCCGGCCGACGCCTCAAGCTGAATTACATCACGCAGACCAAGGCGCGTCCGCCGAGCTTCGTGCTGTTCTGCTCGCGTGCGGACGCGGTGCCGCAGTCCTATCTGCGCTACCTCACCAACTCGCTGCGTGAGGCCTTCGAGCTGCCGGGCACGCCGGTGCGTATCACCTTGCGCGAGAAGGCCAATCCCTTCGCCCACAAGCGCAAGCGGCCGTCGTGAGCAACCAAGCCGGCGAGGCGATGGCGCAGGGCGCAGCGCCAGTCCGGCGCGGTGCGGTCGCCTTCATCTTCGTCACCATCCTGCTCGACATGCTCGCGCTCGGTGTAATCATGCCGATCCTGCCAAAACTGATCGAGAGCTTCGTCGACAACGACACGGCGCACGCGGCCCGCATCTTCGGCCTGTTCGGCACCGCCTGGGCGCTGATGCAGTTCGTGTTCTCTCCGGTGCTCGGCGCGCTGTCGGATCGCTTCGGGCGGCGGCCGGTGGTGCTGCTGTCGAATTTCGGGCTCGCGGCCGATTATGTGCTGATGGCGTTGGCGCCGTCGCTGGTCTGGCTGTTCGTCGGCCGCGTCATCTCAGGCATCACCTCGGCCAGCATCTCGACCGCCTTTGCCTATATTGCCGACATCACGCCGCCGGAGCGGCGTGCAGCGGTATTCGGCAAGATTGGCGCTGCCTTCGGCGCCGGCTTCGTGCTGGGCCCGGCGCTGGGCGGTCTGCTCGGCGATATCGATCCGCGCCTGCCGTTCTGGGCTTCGGCGGCATTAAGCTTCGCCAATGCACTCTATGGGCTCTTCGTGCTGCCGGAATCGCTGGCGCCGGACAAGCGCGCGCCGTTCCGCTGGAGGAGCGCCAATCCGCTCGGTGCGCTCCGCCTGCTGCGTTCCAACGCGGTCCTCGCTGCGTTGTCTGTCGTCAACTTCATCGCGCAGGTCGCGCATGTCGTGCTTCCCTCGACCTTCGTGCTCTACGCCACCTATCGCTACGGCTGGGATTCGAAAACCGTGGGGTTGACGCTGGCGATGGTCGGCGTCTGCGCCATGGTGGTGCAGGGGCTCGCGATCGGTCCGATCGTGCGCGTGCTCGGCGAGCGCAACGCCTTGTTGCTCGGCCTGTGCTGTGGCGCGGTCGGCTTCGTGATCTTCGGCGCAGCGCCGACCGGGCCGCTGTTCTGGATCGGCATTCCCGTGATGTCGCTGTGGGGTATCTCGGGCGCCGCCATGCAATCGCTGATGACGCGGCTTGTCGCGCCCGATCAGCAGGGCCAGTTGCAGGGCGCGACCGCGAGCGTGCAGAGCGTGTCGCAGCTCGTCGGCCCGTTCCTGTTCACGCTGACGTTTTCATACTTCATCGGCGCCAGCGCGCCGTGGCAGCTGCCCGGCGCGCCGTTCCTGCTCGCGGCGGTGTTGATGGTGGCGTGCGTGGCGATCGCGGTGCGGGCGCTGGGAGCGGCGAAGACGGTCGCGTAGGGTGGGCAAAGCGAAGCGTGCCCACCGCCTTGTTCGGTTGTCGAGAGATGGTGGGCACGGCGCTTTCGCGCCTTTGCCCACCCTACGGCACCTATGCTCTTACTTCTTCACCAGCGGGCACTCGCTGTCCTTGAGCGGCTTGGCCGCATCTTCCGCCGGGATGGTCGCGATCAGCTTGTAGTAATCCCACGGTCCCTTGGATTCTTCCGGCTTCTTCACCTCGAACAGGAAGGCGGGAATGATCCGGCGTCCGTCCTCGCGGAGCGGGCCCTTGCCGAACAGCGGATCGTCGGTCGGAAGCTCCTTCATCTTGGCGACGACCTTGGCGCCGTCATGGGGATTGCCGCCGAGCGCGTCCATGGCCTTGAGGTAATGCAGCACGGCGGCGTAGTTGCCGGCCTGGGTCATCGACGGCATCGCCTTGTTGGCCACCTTCTCCTGGAAGCGCTTCGAGAAGGCGCGCGTGCCTTCGTTGAGGTCCCAATAGAAGGATTCGGTGAAGGTCAGGCCGTGCGCGGTCTTCAGGCCGAGCGAGTGGACGTCGTTGATGAACAGCAACAGCGCCGCGAGCTTCTGGCCGCCTTCGACGATGCCGAACTCGGCCGCCTGCTTGATCGAGTTGGTGGTGTCGCCGCCGGCATTGGCGAGACCGATGATCTTCGCCTTCGAATTCTGCGCCTGCAGCAGGAAGGAGGAGAAATCCGACGTGTTGAGCGGATGCTTGACGCCGCCGAGCACCTTGCCGCCGTTCGCGGTGACGACCGCGCTGGTGTCACGCTCGAGCGCGGCACCGAAGGCGTAGTCGGCGGTCAGGAAGAACCAGCTGTCGCCGCCGGCCTTGGTCAGCGCCTTGCCGGTACCGTTGGCGAGCATGTAGGTGTCGTAAGTATAGGAAATGGTGTTGGCGTTGCAGGCCTTGCCGGTGAGGTCGGCACTGGCGCCGCCATTGTTGAGCAGGACCGCGTTCTTTTCCTTGACGACGTTGCTGACGGCCAGCGCCACGCCGGAGTTCGGGGTGTCGGCGATCACATCGACCTTCTGGGTGTCGATCCACTGCCGCGCGATGTTGACGCCGACGTCCGGCTTGTTCTGGTGGTCGCCGCTGATCACCTCGATCTTCCAGCCCTTGGCGCGGAGACCGGAATCTTCCACCGCCATGTTGACCGCCGCCACGGCGCCGGGGCCGCCGATGTCGGCATAGAGGCTGGACATGTCGTTGAGCACGCCGATCGTGACGGATTTTTCCTGGGCGAAAGCGGGTGTGGCAAAACCGAAAGCGGCACAGGCCAGAAGAGCCGCGGAGCGGCGCGCGAACGTCGTCGTCATAAAAGGTTTCCTCCATTGTCAAACATGCGGACGGCTCTCTTGAATGGGAGCCTTGTTCCGGCTGATGGCTCTACCGTGTCCGACGGCCGGCGGCAATGCGCCTAAAGCCGGATGACGCTGCGTCGCAGCGTCATCCCTCCGTTAACTTTTGGGCAAAATGCGTCGAGACGCTATTTCAGCGCGTCCGATGTCAGCTTGAATTTCTGGATGCGCTTTCCGGTGTCGACCTCGGCGGTATAGACGTTACCCTTGGCGTCGATCGCCATGGCATGCACCCAGTGGAATTGTCCGGCATTGCGACCGTTGTGCCCGAAGCTACCGACCACGCTGCCGTCGTCGCGCCTGATCACCCTGATCTCGTTGTTCTCGCCGTCGGCGCTGAGCAGCCAGGTCTGCTTCGGATCGGGCCAGATCGCGATGTCCCACACGGCGCCGTTGCCGAGCGTGTTCTTCTCGAAGAAGAACTCCTTCACGAAGGTGCCGTCCGTCTTGAAGACCTGGATGCGGTTGTTGATGCGGTCGCAGACGTAGACGAGCCCGTCATTGGCGAGCTTCACACAGTGGACGGGATTGCCGAACTGCTGGGACACCGGCGCCTTGGGATCGTACGCCGCCTGCTTGGTGTCATCAGGCTTGTTGCCGTAGGCGCCCCAGTGCCGCTTATAGGCGAGGGTCGTTGCGTCGAACACGATGACGCGGCGGTTGCCGTAGCCGTCGGCGACGTAGATTTCGTTGGCGGCCTTGTCGATCGCGGTCTCGGCGGGTTTGCCGAGCTGTGTCGTGTCGTTGCTGCCGAGGCTCGGCGCGATCTTGCCGATCTGGGCGACGAACTTGCCGTCGAGCGTGAATTTCAGGATCGCGTTGTCGTTGTCGGCATTGCCGCCGACCCAGACGAAGCCGCGCTCGTCGACCTCGATGCCGTGCTCGCGGCCGACCCATTCATAGCCTTCGCCCGCGCCGCCCCACGATCGCAGCAGATTGCCGTCGCTGTCGAATTCGAGCACCGGCGGCGCCGACACGCAGCATTTCGAACGCGGCGGAGTGAGGCTCGCGCCTTTCTCGTCGTCGGTGAGGGAGCGGGGGCGATGGATCACCCAGATGTGGCCCTGCCAGTCGACGGTGATGCCGCCGACCTGGCCGAGGATCCAGTCGTTCGGCAACGGCTTTGGCCAGGAAGCATCGACCGCGAAGGTCGGGACATCGCCGGCGGTTGCCGCGCCCGGAAGCGCAAACGCGACGGCCGCGATCAGGACAGAGAGGACGCGAGAGACATTTGCGAGCGCACGCTTAAAGCTTGCGCGATTCCGCCATGGTGCCATAGCAACCTCCCTTTATTGGCCTGCGGCTTGCTGCCGCTTGAGCGCGGGCAGTCAATCGCGGGGAGGCCGTCAAGTCAATCAGGCCGGCGAGCGGAAGCTCATCAGGCTGCGGGTCTTGTAGTCGTAGAACTTGCCGGTTTCGGTCCAGTCCGGCGCGCACATCGGCACGATGAATTCGGCGACCTGCTCGGCTGTATCGAGCGTCGCCGGATCTTCGCCCGGCATCAGCGTCGCGCGCATGCGGGTGCGGACGGGGCCCGGATTGAACAAATTGACGCGCAGTTTCGTATTCGCGGTCTCCTGTGCCCAGGCGCGCGCCAGCGTTTCCAGCGCCGCCTTGGACGCCGCGTAGGGACTGACATAGGCGGTCGCCTTGTTGGCAGCGCCGGACGTGACGAACACCGCGCGGCCGGCGTCGGACTGCTTGAGCAGCGGCTCCATGCAGCGGATCAGCTGGAAGTTCGCGGAGACGTTGACCGCCATCACGTCGGTGAAGGCCTTCAGCTCGATATGGCCGATCGGCGAGGAGGGGCCGAGCACGCCGGCATTGCCGACGAGGATGTCGAGCTTGCCGTAACGCTCATGCAGGCCGGCGCCGAGCCGCGCGATGCCGTCGGAATCGGTGAGGTTGAGCGGCACCAGCGTTGCGGTGCCGCCGTCCTTGCGGATCTCGTCGTCGAGCTCTTCGAGCCCGCCCTGCGTGCGCGCCACGGCGACGATATGCGCGCCGGCCTTGGCCAGCGCCTTGGCCGTGGCGAAGCCGATGCCGCGCGAGGCGCCGGTGACGAGAGCGATGCGGTTGGCGAGGGGTTTTGTCATCAAGAGGTTCTATCCAGCGTCGTCCTGGCGAAAGCCAGGACCCATACGCCGTGACGTTTATGGCTAGGGAAGATGATTGTCACACCTTCTTCGAACCAGAGAGGTCTGTGGTAATGGGTCCTGGCTTTCGCCAGGACGACGGCCGTCAGCTCGCCTCCGCCAGCAGCGACAATTGCCGCGGCTGCTGCTCGGTCTGGGTCTGGTCGGTGAGGTGGGTCGGATAGGCCCCGGTGAAGCAATGGTCCGAGAATTTCGGATTGGCGGGGTCGCGGCCGGGCTCGCCCATGGCGCGGTACATGCCGTCGATCGAGAGGAAGGCGAGCGAATCGGCGCCGATGATTTCGCGCATCTCCTCCAGCGAATGCGTCGCCGCAAGAAGACCACCGCGGTCCGGCAGGTCGATGCCGTAATAGTCGGGATAGAGGATCGGCGGCGAGGCGAGGCGGAAATGTACTTCCTTGGCGCCGGCATCGCGCATCATGCGAACGATCTTCTTCGAGGTGGTGCCGCGCACCAGCGAATCGTCGATCAGGATGATGCGCTTGCCTTCGATCGCGGCGCGGTTGGCCGAATGCTTCATGCGCACGCCGGACTCGCGGATCGCCTGGGTCGGCTGGATGAAGGTGCGGCCGACATAGTGGTTGCGGATGATGCCGAGCTCGAACGGCACGCCGGAATGCTGGCTGTAGCCGACCGCGGCGGGCACGCCGGAATCCGGCACCGGCACCACGACGTCGACCGGCACGTGGCTCTCCTTGGCGAGCTGCGCGCCGAAAGCCTTGCGCACCTCATAGACGGAGCGGCCGTGGACGATGGAATCCGGACGTGAGAAGTAGATGTACTCGAAGATGCAGGGCCGCGGCGCAATCGGTGGGAACGGCTTGTGAATGTCCTGGCCGCTCTCGTCGAACACGATGACTTCACCGGGTTCGATGTCGCGCACAAAGCGCGCGCCGATGATGTCGAGGGCGCAGGTCTCGGACGTCAGGATCGGGCAGCCGTCGAGATCGCCAAGCACCAGCGGACGGATGCCGCGCGGGTCGCGCGCGCCGACCAGCTTTTTGTTGGTCAGCGAGACCAGCGCATAGGCGCCCTCGATCTCGCGTAGCGCGTCGACATAGCGCTCAATGAAGCGGCTGCGCCTGGAGCGCGCGACCAAATGCAGGATCACTTCGGTGTCGGTGGTCGACTGCATCATCGCGCCGCTCTTCACGAGCTCGCGACGCAACGTCAGGCCGTTGGTGAGATTGCCGTTGTGGGCGACCGCAAGGCCGCCGGCGTTGAGCTCGGCGAACAGCGGCTGCACGTTGCGCAGGATGGTGGCGCCGGTGGTGGAATAGCGGACATGGCCGACCGCCATTGTGCCGGGCAGGCGGTCGATCACCTCGCGGCGGGAGAAGGTGTCACCGACGAGGCCGAGGCGGCGTTCGGAATGAAAGCGGCCACCGTCATAGGAGACGATGCCGGCTGCTTCCTGACCACGGTGCTGAAGGGCGTGGAGGCCGAGCGCCGTGATGGCGGCGGCATTGGGGTGGCCGTAGATGCCGAAGACGCCGCATTCCTCGCGCAGCGTATCCCCCTCCAGATCGTCTTGAAGTTCCAGCGCGGCCGGGCCGAGATCAAGTAGGGCGTCCTGGTCAGGATTTCGCATCTCGTCCGAGCCTCTCGTTAGGGCTTAATCATCGCGCCGCGGGTTTCTCGATCAGCTTTTTAAGGCTGTCACGAGCCGGTTTGCTGTATCCGTCGCCACTGCCCGAAGGCTGCTGTTCGGAATCAGTTTGCTCTTCATCTGGTTTGTTTTTCTTGAATCTCTTCAAGATGGTGTTCTCGGGGTCGTCAGGCAAGAGGGCCATCAGCCAATCCCCGGTTCCCTGGAGCACCACGCGGGATTTGGCCCCCGTGACCCAATCCGGGCGCTGCTTGTCCGGCACCAGCCAGGTGAAGAACAGGAAGGCGACCACGACGATCAAAAGCCCGCGTGCCAGCCCGAACAGGAATCCGAGGGTGCGGTCCAGCGCGCCGATGCGCGAATCCAGGATCATGTCGGAGATCCGGACCGTGATCACGGAGACCACGACCAAAGTGCCCACGAACACGCCGGCGACTACGACCACGCTCGCGACGGTATCGTTGTTGAAATAGGTCTTTGCGGTCGGCAGCAGCTTCGAGAATGAATAAAGGGTGACGATCGCCGCCGTGCCCCAGGCCGCGATCGACAGGATTTCGCGCATGAAGCCGCGAACCATGGCAAGCAGGCCCGAAATCAGCATCACACCGAGCAGGATCAGGTCGAGGATGGTTACTGGCATCGGCTGGTCTGGTCCGCTCGTACTTCAAGGTGCTCAGCGAATCGGTGTTTGGCCGCCCGCCCTAAGTGAGGGCCAGACGACGTTCCCGGCAAGGCCGCAACCACGCAATCCCATGCTGCTTTTGTGACGGCTGTATAGCGGCGAGGGCGGGGCACGTCACCACCGGCTAACCCTCTCCGCGGCGGAATCTTGCCGGTGTGGCATTTTTCTCTGCCGGTGCGCTCGAGTCGCCTCGCCGGGAGCCGCGCGCGGCGATCTCGGCGACCAGCGTCGTCAGGCTGTTGATCGCGTTCAGCGACAGGCCGGCATCGCCGGCGGCTTCACCCCGGGCCGATTCGGGCAGCACGGCACGCTGAAAGCCGAGTTTTGCCGCTTCTTTCAGCCGGGCCGGGGTCTGCGCCACGGGGCGCACCACGCCGGACAGCGAGATCTCGCCGAAATAGACCGCATCGGTGGGTAACTGCGCATTAACCAGGGAAGACACCAGCGCCGCCGCAGCGGCCAGATCAGCCGCGGGCTCGTGGATGCGCAGGCCGCCCGCGACGTTCAGATAGACGTCGTGGCCCGACAGCTTGACCCCGCAATGGGCTTCCAGCACCGCCAGCACCATCGACAAACGGCTCGGATCCCAGCCGACCACGGCCCGTCGCGGGGTGCCGAGCGAGGTTGGCGCCACCAACGCCTGCAATTCGACCAGAACGGGCCTTGTGCCCTCGATGCCCGCGAAGACTGCGGTGCCGGGCGTGCCGAGATCGCGCTCGGACAAAAACAGCTCGGAGGGGTTGGTGACTTCGCGCAGGCCGAGCCCCGTCATCTCGAACACGCCGATCTCGTCGGTCGGACCGAAACGGTTCTTCACGGCACGCAGGATGCGGAATTGCTGCGAGCCTTCGCCCTCGAACGACAGCACCGCATCGACCATGTGCTCGACCACGCGGGGGCCTGCGATCTGTCCGTCCTTGGTGACATGGCCGACCAGGATGATGGCCGCGCCGGTCCTCTTGGCAAATCGAATCAGGGCCTGCGCCGAGGCGCGCACCTGCGTCACCGTGCCGGGTGCCGATTCCACCGTGTCGGTCCACATCGTCTGGATCGAATCGATCACGATCAGCCGGGGCACCGCGCCCTCGGACAGCGTCGAGACGATGTCCTCGACCGACGTCTCGGCTGCGAGCTGAACCGGCGCGTCCGACAGCCCCAGCCGTTCGGCGCGCAGCCGAACCTGCGCGACCGCCTCTTCGCCGGAGATGTAGACGACGCGGTGCCCGGCGCGCGCGAGCAGGCTTGTGGCCTGCGTCAGCAGCGTCGACTTGCCGATGCCGGGATCGCCGCCGACCAGAAGCACCGAGCCGCGGACGAAGCCGCCGCCGGTCACGCGATCGAGCTCCGCCATGCCCGAGGACAGGCGCGGGGCGTCCTGGGTTTTTCCGGACAGGCTCTCCAGCGCGAACGTCCGCCCCTTGCGCTTGGAGCGGATCGACACCGGCACGCTGCCGGTCGTGTCCTCCTCGGCCAGCGTATTCCACTCGCCGCAAGACTCGCACTTGCCCTGCCAGCGGTTGTAGGCCGCGCCGCAGTTCTGGCAGACGAAGGAAAGTGTGTTCTTGGCCATGGGGACAGCGAGTTAGGGGGACAGCGAGTCGGGCGTTTCAGGTTTGCTGATAGCACGGAATGACGGTCGAGAGAGTGAGCCTGGGCGCACCCCGCATATCGCGGCTCGGCACGCCTGACAGCCGGCCCACCACAGCCGTGTCCTCGTGGACAGTCCGTCGATCGCACCCGAATTGGCCGTCTGAGCACAGCGCGGCTACGGCTGCGCCGCGTTCCAGAGCATGGAGAGGCCGGCGGCGATCATGATCGCGTCCATCACCACGCGGAACATCTCCGGCTTCAGGCGCAGCACGAAGCGTTTGGCAATGAAGGCGCCCGCCATCAACGAAGATCCCGCGATCAGGCCTTTGACGAACACATCGGCGGTCAGCGCGCCGAACCGTTCGAAGGTCACGGATTTCGCGGCATAGAGCCCGAGCGAAGAAGCCGCTTCGGTGGCGAGGAAAGCGCCCCGGGACAAGCCGTAGAACAGGAATAGCGGGACGCTGAGCGGGCCGGTGGAGACGACGATGCCGGTGAGATAGCCGATGGCGGCCCCGCCGATCGCCAGATGCCAGAGATTGGCCTTGAGATCGTGCCGCGCCAGCCAGTGTCGCACCGGCACCATCGCGATCAGGAAGACGCCGATGGCGAGATCGACGGCGTGCGAGGGCAGGGCCAGCAGCGTCCGCGCGCCGAGCACGGCGGCCGGAATACCTGTCACCGAATAAGCCGCGCAGGCCCGCCAGTCGACCTCGCGCCACCAAGCCAGGATCCGTGAGAAGTTGGCCATGACGGCGGCCACCGCCATGATCGGCACCGCCTCCTTTGGCCCGTAGGCATAGACCAGCACCGGCATCAGCATGATCGACGAGCCCGTGCCGACGATGCCCGAAATGGTGCCTGCGATGAGGCCGACGATGAGGACGAAGAGGAAAGCCAAAACAATCTCCACGAATCGGGAGAGTTTAGCCGCGGCCAGCAGCGCGGGCGATCCGCGAGGCGAGGGAACCCTATCTTGCCGAACGAGCCCGGCGTTAACCATCGCCGACGGTTCCAGTCTGAGCGAAATCGCTTCGAAGTTTCTTAAATCTTACTGGGTACCTCTCGTGGGCATAGTGACCTGGGGGAAGTGTATGGGTAAGCGGGCCAAACGCGGAAAGGCGCAGACGTTCGCAATCCCGATGGCCGCGAGACTTGCAATCGGCGCCGTGGCCGTTGCCGCGTTGGGGTACGGTTTGCTGTCTCGACCGACGAACGTGCAAGCGACACGAAAGCCGTCCGCGCGCGAAGCCCAAGCGTCGTCAACTCCGGTTTACGTCGCAACGCCGGTTCATGCATCATCGTCACCTCCCACTCCGGCTTCGGCTCCACCTCCGGCCCCGGCGCCTCTGGTCGAACCGCCCAAAGCTGCCGACGTTCCCGGAGCATTTGTTCGGCAGGTGGTTGACTACGCCAGCCGCCAGACCCCGGGCACCGTGATCATCGATACCAAGAACACATTCCTCTATTTCGTCCTGAACGACGCGCAAGCACTGCGCTACGGCATCGGTGTTGGCCGCGAAGGTTTCACATGGTCCGGTGAGCAGACCGTGGCTCGCAAGGCAGAATGGCCCGATTGGCATCCGCCTGCGGAGATGGTCTCGCGTCAGCCTTATCTGCCGCGGTTCATGGCAGGTGGCCCCGGCAACCCGCTCGGCGCTCGGGCGATGTATCTGGGCGACACCGAATATCGAATTCACGGCACCAACAAGCCCGATACGATCGGGAAGCGGGTCTCGTCCGGCTGCATCCGACTGACCAATGAGGACGTCGTCGATCTCTATGATCGCGTGAAAGTCGGCGCGAAAGTGATCGTGCTTCCGACAACCGTTGCCCGCCGACCACCCCAGGGAGCGCCGGGCGACGCCGCTTTCCGATTACCGGACCCGGCATCGCCGTCGAACCGGCCCTCAGCAACTCACGCGCAGATGCCGTCATCTGGACCGAGGATCGCCGAGGCTCAGTAATTCATCCTCGGTCCTCATCCTGCAACGGAGAACAAGGAGGCACTGCAAGTCGCCTACGAGGTCATCCGGTAGGCATAAGCATTACGGCTTGTAGGGCGGAGGACAGACGACCTCTCCCAGAGGACTTCTCCGGCACGGCTCAGTCACCCTGATTGCGGTATGAGTATAAGCGTAGCTCAATGCTGCGCCGGTTAGAGCCGCACCAAGGATTGCAATTTGCCATCGCAATTTCATGGCTTCGACTTCCCAAGAGGCGCGTCGACGGGCTGCCCTTTCATATCAGCGAAGCCCTGTTGACGCGAAGGAGACGTTTCGGACATCAGTCTATAGCTATTTTGGAAGGACCAAACCTTCCGTGCCATTTCAGAAGACGCGCCTTGCCTCCTTATTATCCTGCCGCTCTTCAATTGTGATCAGGAAGGCAAGTTCCCATGAACGCCAAACCAACAATCGTTTTCTGCCACGGCATTTGGGCCGACGGCTCGTGCTTCAGTAAGGTCATCCCTGCATTGCAGGCCGATGGGCATGAGGTGATTGCCGTTCAATATGGTTTGGACTCTTACGAGGAGGATCTGGCGACGGTTAAGCGCACACTCAATCGTGTCGGTAGTCCTGTCCTCCTGGTCGGTCATTCTTACGGCGGGGCCACCATTACAGGCGCAGGCACGGATGAGCGCGTGGTCGGGCTGGTGTACATTGCAGCGGTCGCTCCGGATGCCGGCGAAACCGTACAGGATCAGCTCGACAAATATCCCTCGGACATTTTCTCTCGCGTCGAGGTGGCGGATGGGCGTGCCTGGATGCTTCCGAGTGGCACCGAGTTCTTCGCAGGCGATCTCTCCGACGCAGACCAGAAGCTGGTTTGGGCGACCCATTATGCGCCCGTCTATGATCTGTTCCAGCAGCAAAAGCTCAGCGCGGACAAGGTCGCGTGGAGATCGAAGCCAAGCTGGTACGTCCTGGCCACGAAAGACCACACGGTGCATCCCGATCTGCAACGTTGGGTCTCAAAGCGAATGGGAGCGACTGTTACCGAGGTCGCGAGCAGCCATGTGCCAATGCTGTCCCAGCCTGATGTGGTGATCGACGTCATACGCAAGGCGGCGGCCGCCGTTCAAAAGGGCTGATCGCAGTCACTGCGCTGAATGCGAAGGAGAGGTCGTTTGCGGGCGACCTCTCCTGTCCGGTGGGCGACGACTGCCTCCGGAGACATCCCGCCGGTGTTTTGCCCGGTTTCGGACTATGCGTAACCCTTTGATTTGCCAGCGGTCGGCTACTGTGCATGGGGTTGTTTTTCATGTTTTTGTTGAGTTGGCGCGGCAAGTCGGTGCTCGCAGCACGTGGAGCAAGGCCGGCTGCGCGCTGCTGACAGCATGTTGGCAGCAGGGTCCGGCTACGACCATCTCCTGACAAAACGGAGAGCGGGTCATGCGGGTCGAGGGAAGCTGTCATTGCGGTGAGACGGTGTTCGAGGTGACGGAGGCGCCCGCGAGCGTGACCCGTTGCACCTGCTCGCTCTGCGCCAAGCGCGGCGCGTTGTGGGCCTATTACACGCCGGCGCAGTTTCGGCTGCTGTCGCCCGCGGAGAACGTCGCGACCTATCTCTGGGGCAGCCGCAGGTCAAACACCATTTCTGCGCAAGCTGCGGCTGCGGTACCTATTCGGAGTCGCCGGACTGGTCGACCGGCAAGCCCGATTTCGACAATCCGAGGGTCGCCGTCAACGCGCGCCTGTTCGACGAATTCGATCTGGAGGCCGTGCCGGTGACCATGATTGACGGCAAGAATTTATGGTGAGCATGCGCTCTCGCGCATGTCTGCTGCTCGTCAGTGCTCTTGAGGCACTCTTGAAAAGCTGATCTGTTTCCGCCCGACAGAAAAGGGGAGGAAGCCGATGATGCGTCTTTTCGCGCGAGTGATGCTCGCGATGTGTCTGGCCGTTGTAGTCGGCTTCCATGCCCAGGCGCAGACCAGGCCCAAGGTCACGACATCAGGACCGGATTTCCCCAAGACCGCGCTGTTCGTCGGCAACAGCTTCTTTTACTACAACAACGGCATGCCCGGGCATCTCTCCTTCATGGAGCGGGCTGCGTATCCCGAAAACAAGGCGGCCTATCGCAACACCATGGCAACGATCGGCGGCTCCGGCCTCGATTGGCACGACATGGAGAACCTGCTGCGGGCGGGCGGCCTCGGCGCCTATTCGTTCGACGAGCAGAACAACGTCGTCTTCAACAAGCCGGGCAGGCAGTACGACGCCGTCGTGATGATGGATTGCAGCCAGTGCCCGATCCATCCGCAGTTGAAGGACGCGTTCGCGACCTTCGTGAAGAAGGACGGCGAGATCGTCCGCGCCCACGGCATGCGGCCGGTCCTGTTCATGTCCTGGGCGTACGCCGACAAGCCTGAGATGACCGAAGCGTTGGCCGAAGCCTACACGATCGCAGGCAATGCCAATGATGCGCTGGTGATCCCCGCGGGTCTTGCTTTCGCGCGCGTGCGCAAGCTGCAGCCCGAGCTCAATCTGTATGCGCCGGACAAGCGGCACCCGAGCCCCGTAGGCACGTATCTGGCGACCTGCGTGACGTTCGCCGCGCTGACGGGCCGCTCGCCGGTCGGCAATTCCTACATGATGGGACTGGACGCGCCGACGGTGGAGCTGCTGCAGAAAGCAGCGTGGGACACGGTGCAGGAGTATTACGGACTTTGACCTAGCGCAGCACGACCCACGCCGGTGCGTGGTCGCTCGCACCTTCCTCGCCGCGAACCTTCTTGTCCACGCCGGCTTTTGCCAGGCGTGAGGCGAGGGCGGGGCTGAGCAGGAGATGATCGAGCCGCAGGCCCGCATCGCGCGGCCAGCGGTTTCGCTTGTAATCCCAGAAGGTGTAGATGCGCTGCTCCGGGTGCAGTTCGCGGATCGCGTCACACCAGCCTTGTGCCAGCAGCGAGGCAAAAGCCGCACGGCTCTTCGGCTGGATCAAGGCATCCTTGTCCCACGAGCGCGTCGGATAGATGTCGATCTCATCAGGCGCAACGTTGTAGTCGCCGGCGAGCACCACGGGCAGCTCCTGCTTGATCAACGTTTTGGCGTGGCGCTTGAGCCGCGCGAACCAGTCTAGCTTGTAGTCGAATTTCGGTCCCGGCTGCGGATTGCCGTTCGGCAGGTAGATGCTGGTGACGATGACACCGCGTACCGCGGCCTCGATGTAGCGGGCTTCGTGATCGGCAGGCTTTCCCGGCAAGCGATCGCGGGTGAGAACGGGCTCGGCATTGCGGGCCAGAATCGCGACGCCGTTCCAGGTCTTCTGTCCACACCACACAGCGCCGTAACCTGACTTTTCGATCGCGGCTGCCGGAAATTCGCCATCACTTGCCTTCAACTCCTGAAGTGCGACGACATCGGGCTTCGCCGTTCGCATCCATGCCAACAGATTGGGCAGGCGGCGATTGATGTTGTTGATGTTGAACGTCGCGATCTTCATGTAGAGCTACCGGCTCCTGCCTTCCGCTTCCGGAGAAACAATGTCCAAGTTGAGCTTTGCCGTTATCGCCGTCGCCGTTGCGTTCTCCGGGGTCGCCTCGGCACAATCATCCGATCCGCGCGGCGCGTGCAAGGCGGACTATGACAAGTTCTGCGCCGGCCTTGCGCCGGGCGGTGGCATCGTCGCCTGCCTCAACGGCAAGCGCGATCAGCTCAGCGCAACTTGCAAGACGGCGCTGGACAGCAGGAAGAAGAAGTAAGCGGCGCGCCGCTCAGCCCGGCAGCGGCGGCGGGCTTGCGGGCTGCTCGACCGGCGGCGGAGCGGGCGTCTGCTGCTCGACCCCCTGCGCGGGAGCCGGCTTGGCCAGCGGCTCCACCACATTCCCGCCTTTGTAGATGCGGGCGTAGCGGCGACCGAGGCTGGTCAGCACCTCGTAGCCGATCGTTCCGAAATGATGCGCGAGCTCGTCGACGGTGATGCCCTCGCCGAGCAGCGTCACCATGTGGCCGCGCCGCGCCGCATTCGGCGGCAGATCGGTGATGTCGATCGCGATCAGGTCCATCGAGACGCGGCCGGCGACCGGACAGCGCTTGCCGGCGACGATGACCTCGGCGCCGCGGGTGCCGTCATTGGAGCTTGCGGCGCGGAAATAGCCGTCGGCATAACCGACCGCGATGACCGCGAGTTTCGTCGGCCGCCGTGCGGTCCAGGTGCCGCCATAGCCGACGCTCTCGCCACGCTCGACATTGCGGATCTGCACGATGCGGGCCTTGAGATCGACCACCGGCTGCATCGGATTGTCGGCTTCCGGCGTCGGGTTGACGCCGTAGAGCGCGGCGCCCGGCCGCACCATGTCGAACTGGAAGGGCGCGCCGAGGAAGACGCCGGACGAATTGGCGAGCGCCGCCGGCACGCCGGAGAATTCGCTGGCGATGCCGCGGAAGGCCGCGAGTTGCTTGGCATTCACCGGGCTGTTGAGTTGCTCGGCCGCAACCAGATGGCTCATTACCAGCGTGATGCCGTGATCGCCGGCGTTGATGCGGGGGATGATGGCCTGCGCTTCCGCAAGCGTCAGGCCGAGCCGGTTCATGCCGGTGTCGATGTGGATGGCGGCGCCACCGGTCCAGCCGGTGCGGCGACAGAACACGTCCCATTCGGCAAGTTCGTTGAGATCGCCGATCACGGGGCGGCAATTGATCTGGGCGTAGTGCTCGCCGGTGTTCTGGAAATAGCCACCGAGCACGTAGATCGTGGGCTCTGGCACCGCCGCGCGCACCTTGCGCGCTTCCTCGATGGTGGCGACGAAGAAGGTCTTGCAGCCGGCCTTGTTCAGGGCACGCGCGACCTGCTCGGCGCCGCAGCCATAGGCGTCTGCCTTGATCACAGCCGAGCATTCGGCCGGCACCGCCGTCTTCTCGAGCTTGCGCCAATTGGCGATGATGGCATCGAGATCGACGGTGAGCACGCCACCGAAGGTCGCGAGCGCGGCAGCCTGATTGGCCTCCGCGGAGAGAAGGCCGGATTGCGGGATGATTTTCGGGTCGGACGCCATTGTCATGGCGCCGTTTTACGCAAGAGGACGGTCAGGTTCAACCCAGGGAACTCAGTAGTCGCCGCCGCTGCGGTCCGGCACCTGGCTGTCCGGCGCAAGGTCGCCGAACCGTGTGATCGACGCTTCGAAGGCCAGATCGACGGTGCCGGTCGGGCCGTGGCGCTGCTTGCCGATGATGACTTCGGCCTTGCCATGCGCAAGATCCATGTCCAGGCGCCATTTTTCGTGCTCGGGTGTGCCCGGGCGCGGCTCCTTGTTTCCGAGATAATATTCCTCGCGGTAGACGAACAGTACGACGTCGGCGTCCTGCTCGATCGAGCCGGATTCGCGCAGGTCCGACAGCTGCGGCCGCTTGTCGTCGCGCGACTCGACTTGGCGCGAGAGCTGCGAGAGCGCAATCACGGGCACGCTCAGTTCCTTGGCGAGCGCTTTCAGACTGGTCGTGATCTCGGTGATTTCCTGCACGCGGTTTTCGCTGCGCTTGCCCGAACCCGACAAGAGCTGGATGTAGTCGATGACGATGAGGTCGAGGCCCTTCTGCCGCTTCAGCCGGCGGGCGCGCGCCATGAGCTGCGCAATCGAGAGGCCGCCGGTCTCGTCGACATAGAACGGCAGCGACTGCAGCTCGATCGAGACTTCGCGGATCTTCTCGAAATCGGCCTCCGAGATGCCGCCGCGGCGGATCGACGAGGAGGGGATGCCGGTGCGCTCGGCCACGATACGCGTGGCGAGCTGGTCGGCCGACATTTCGCAGGAGAAGAAGCCGATGACGCCGCCATGGGCTGCCTTCATGGTGCCGTCGGCCTGGAGTTCACCGACATAGGCCCGGGCGACGTTGTAGGCGATATTGGTTGCAAGCGACGTCTTGCCCATGCCGGGACGGCCGGCGACGATGATGAGGTCGGAGTGCTGCAATCCGCCCATCTTGGTGTCGAGGTCGCGCAGGCCGGTCGAGATGCCCGACAGCTTTCCGTCGCGCTGGAACGCTTTTGCGGCCAGATCGACCGCAAGCGTCAGCGCCTGCGAAAATTTCTGGAAGCCTCCGTCATAGCGGCCGGATTCGGCGAGTTCGTAGAGGCGGCGCTCGGCGTCCTCGATCTGCGCCCGCGGCGCGAAGTCGACCGGGGCGTCATAGGCGACATTGACCATGTCCTCGCCGATGCCGATCAGGTCGCGCCGCAATGCCAGATCGTAGATGGTGCGCCCATAATCCTGCGCATTGATGATGGTGGTCGCTTCGGCGGCGAGACGCGCCAGATATTGCCCGATGGTCATGCCGCCGATATCGGTGTCGGCGGGCAGGAAGGTCTTCAGTGTGACGGGCGTCGCGATCTTGCCCATCCGGATCAGGCTCGAGGCAGTCTCGAAGATGGTCTGGTGCAGCGGCTCGAAGTAATGCTTCGGCTCTAGGAAATCGGAGACGCGGTAAAACGCGTCGTTGTTGACCAGGATCGCGCCCAGAAGGCTCTGTTCCGCTTCAATATTATGCGGCGCGCTTCGATAGGCGGGGGTTCCGGCTTCGGGCGCGAGTTTGAGAACGTTCGAATCAGTCAGGGCCATGGGCGAGCGATAGCAATTTTCTGGGGCGGATGCGGGGCCGGGATAAAGCGCCGCCTCAGACCAAAGCGGAAGCAAAAGCTCGCCGCTATCAACCGATCATTAAAATGGTGGATGATTGGCCGCCGCAGCACGCGCCGCGCTTGACGGATTTTGGTGGAACTAGCTCGCGGCCTGGAAGTGGCGGCTACCGTGCCGCGGAAAACGCCGGATGAAGTGAACCTGATGGGTGGGCGGGCCGACATATCGAGACGCGCGCGGATGACGCACGCTGGGCGCTTTCGGCTCGGTTCAGACCAGCAGGAGGTAGACCAGCGCAACCAGAGCCGCCCCGACGCCGGTAGCAATCAGGGCGTAATCGGTGCGGAGGTCGTCCTGCACGTCGAATGAGGTTTTGGTCTCGTCGCTCATGGCGACGGTCTAAGCCAGGGCCGACGAGACTTATGTGAAGCAGATCACATCTCCCCGGATTCTTTCGGGGGTACAGCCGGAACAGGTTAGCGGGCGGGGGGTTGTCTCCCGATCTGCCACCAGGGAACGAGGCAAGCGATGCGGCCAGAACGGCAGCCCCGGAATTGGCGAAGCGAAGCAGGCAGCCGACTTTGGCTGTCGGGGCTGATCGCGGCCATGGAGCACGCTGAGCGGCCGGAAGTCCGTCGGGAACCGGTCGCCCCCGAAATCCTGAAGGCACTGCGGATGCAATTGGCCTTAACGGCCTCTTACCGGTCCGCACCGATTTCGACCCTGCGCCACTAGGACTTATTCACCAGCCAGCTTCAGCCTCGGCGTGGCACCGGCTTCGACGGCCCGCAGCCGGGCTTCTTCACGCGCGATGTAGTTGCGTGTCGTCGGCACGACGCCTTGACGCCGTGTGAGTTGGATCTGGAAGTTCATCATATCCTGCTTGCGGAACGTCATCTCGCTGGCTGCCAGATAAAATTCCCACATCAGCGCGAAGCGCTCGTCATACAGCTGCACGGCTTCTTCGCGCCGCGCCATGAAGCGCTCGCGCCATGCCTTCAGCGTTTCGGCGTAATGCAGACGCAGAATCTCGATGTCGCAGACCAGCAGGCCTGCCCGCTCGATCGCCGGCAGCACCTCCGAGAGGGCGGGGATGTAGCCGCCGGGAAAGATGTATTTGGCGATCCAGGGATTGGTGGAATCCGGGCCCTGCGAACGGCCGATCGAGTGCAGCAGCATGACGCCGTCCTTGTCCAACAGCTCCGCGCAGCGCCGGAAGTAGGTGTCGTAGAAGCGGGCGCCGACATGCTCCAACATGCCGACCGAGACGATGCGGTCGAACGGGCCGGCGATGTCGCGATAGTCCTGAAGCAGGAATTTGGCCGATCTGGTCAGGCCCTTTTCGGCTGCGCGCGCATTGGCGATCTGCAACTGCTCGGTCGACAACGTGACGCCGGTGACGTCAGCACCTGCGATCTCGGCGAGATAGAGCCCAAGTCCGCCCCAGCCCGAGCCGATGTCGAGGACGCGCTGGCCGTCCCTGACGAGCAGCTTTGCGGCGATGTGCCGTTTCTTGGCGAGCTGCGCATCGTCGAGCGTGCTCTCCGGCGTCTCGAAATAGGCGCAGCTATATTGCTTGTCGGCGTCGAGGAAGAGCGAATAGAGCCTCGCATCGAGATCGTAATGGTGTGCGACGTTGCTGCGGGAGCGCGGGCGCGGATTGAACTGCTTCAGGTGCCGCACCAGATAGCGCAGGTGCCACCAGGGTTTTGCCCAGTGCGGCAATAGGTCGGGTTGATCGAGCAGGATCGCGAGGGCATCAGCTATGGTGCCGTGCTCGACGACGAACTCGCCGTCCATGTAGGCCTCGCCAAGCCCGAGCTCGGGATTGACGAGGATCTTCCGCTCTGCGTCCGCGGTGACGAAGCGGACTGCGACCGGTTTGCCCGAGCCATCGCCGACGGTGAACTTCGAGCCCTTCGCCGTGGTCACCGTCATCGACCCGCGGCGGATGAATTGAGACAGGAATTGACGCAACAATCGATCCATCGGCACCCATCCTCTCGAGCGAACCCGAAGAGATGCGACTAACCCGGCCTTTACACCCTACGCCCGGGCATCTCAGCGGTTCCTATGCGTTTGCATCTAGATCTAGGGAGGTGTCCGGGGCCCGCTATTGCGCTGTGCTCAAAGCGGATATTCCAAAACCGCTTAATCACATCCTTGCGCGCGGAGCCTGCTTCCATTCGCGGCTCAATCGGATAAAAGGTGACCCGCTGCGGCGCCGCCTGCCGGCTGCACCTCTCGGAATTCAATGGAGATGATGGGAATGTCGAGCCGAGCGCTCAGCCTCGCGATGGTCTTGCTTCTGATCGGCTTCGGCGCGACCGACACCGTTCTCGCGCAGGCGACGAACCTCGAGGCCGGCAAGGCCCCATCCCAGCTTTTCGCGCAGACCTGCAATGCATGTCACAAGAGCCCGCGCGGCCTGTTGAAGACGGTGGCGCCGGGCTCCTTGCCGGGCTTCCTGCGTCAGCATTACACGACCAGCCCCGACATGGCCGGCGTGCTTGCCTCTTACCTGGTCTCCAACGGAGCCACCGACACCCGCTACCAGGCCAAGGACGGCAAGGACAAGAAGGACGGCGCCAAGGACAAGGAAGCCGCTACCAATCCCGCGCAGTCCCCTGAACATCAGGGCCGCCGGCAGCGTTCCCAGGAATCCGCCAAGCCGGAAGGCGAGGGCGCCGCTCCCGCGGCCGAGGGCGCGCGTCAGAAGCGCGCTGCGCGGCCGGCCGAAGAAGGAACGAAGGACGGCGCGAAGCCCGAGGGCCAGGCTGCACCCGAAGGGCGCAAGGCGAAGCGTCTCGGCAAGCGCGGCAAGCCGGGAAGTGATGAGGCGCCGAAGGTCGATGCCGCGGCGCCGACAGCAGACGACAAGAAGAGCGAGCCGAACGTCGAGTCCAAGCCCGAGACAAAGCCCGAGACTGCGAAGGTGGATTCCGGCGAGGCTAAATCCGAAGGCAGCAAACCCGAAGGCAGCAAGCCGTCCGAGAAGCCCGCCGAGCCAGCTGCGCCCAAGGCGGCAGAAGAGGCTGCTCCCAAGCCCGCCGCGAGGTCCGAACCGCCAGCGAAGTCGCAGGAGCCGGCGCCCGCGACCGCTGCGGCGCCACCGGCGCCAGCCGAATCGTCCGGTCCGCCGACGCCGCCGATTTCGCGATAGGCGACCACATTTTTAGCCATGTGAAGGCCGCGCGCTCGGGCGGCCTTCGTCGTCTTGACCGCAACACGATTGATCGCAGCAGCGATCTCGCGCGGCCAGCCGGCGCTGACGGCCGAATACAAGCTCAATCTGTTGTCGCCCGCGGTCCGCAAGAAACTGATCTGCCGGGCGAGGGTGATCAAGCCGCGGCGTCAGGTCTCCGTGGTCGCCGCCGGCGTTTTCTACGTCAGCGACGGCGTCGAGAAGCACACGGCAATGGCGCTCACGTCGATCGCGATGCTGAGCGAGGACGTTGCTGCCACAACGAAAAGCCCGGCCGCCTGAGGCGACCGGGCTTCGAAAGCCTGCGCGAACGAGCGCGAGGCTTACTTCTCGGTCTCTTCAGCAGCCGGTGCCGGCTCGGCGTCGTCCTGCTGGGCTTCGGGGTCGAAGAACTCGCCGGCGGCTGCGATCGCTTCGGCCGCAGCATCCCGGTCTTCGTTACGGCTCGAGATGTCCTCGCCGCGGTTGATGCGCTCGGCCTCGTCCTGGCTGCGCGCCACGGTGACACTGATCTCGATCTCGACCTCGGGGTGGATGGCGACCGTGATGGTGTGCTTGCCGATGGTCTTGATCGGCGCGTCGAGCTGAACCTGCGGGCGGGACAGTGAAACGCCGTCGGCTTCGAACGCCACGACGATGTCGCGCACGTTGACCGAGCCGAACAGTTGGCCGGCTTCCGAAGCCTGACGGATCACGATGATGTTCTTGCCCTGGATCTTCTCGGCGACCTTGGACGCCTCGCCCTTGGACTCAAGGTTGCGAGCCTCGAGCTCGGCCTTCATGCCGTCGTACTTGGCACGGTTGTCGGCGGTGGCGCGCAGCGCCTTGCCGCGCTTGAGCAGGAAATTGCGGGCATAGCCGTCGCGAACCTTCACGACTTCGCCCATGTGACCGAGCTTGTTGACGCGTTCCAGCAAAATGACTTCCATATTCGTTCTCCTTTGATGTGTTGAGTGAGTTGGAATTTCGAACTTGAACTTTCGGGCTTGAACTCAAGAGGTCGGCAGCGGCGGCGGCTGGCGCGTACGAAGGAAGCGTTCGCGGAGGCCGAACACGGCATCGGCGAGGCCGAGGATCACCATCGCGATGACTGGCCATCCGAACACGACCACGACGGCGTAGGTCGAGCCGAGCCAGAAGGTGCGGCTCTTCAGCGCCAGCGTCAGCGTATGCAACACGGCAAAGCCGGTCAGTGCGTATCCCATCATTAGCGCCGCCGTCGCGATCTGCGCCACGATCGCAAGCAGTCCGCCGGTGAAGCAGAAGGCGAGCGCGATGCAGAGCGCCACGAGCGTCATCGGCGGCAGCTCCGCCGTCATCAGGTCCGGCCAGGGGCGCCGCAGCCGGCCGGACGTCGCCGTCACCTTGGTGCTGAGCCAGAGGTTGAGGGTCAGCGTCATCATCGCGACGATGGTGGCGCCGGCCGGCAAGATCCGCACCAGTGCGCCGACGAATTGGTCGGTCTCGCCGGAGCTCTGCGGGTCGGCGGCTCGGAGGAGGCGCATCAGGCCACGGCGCAGCGTGCCCGTGATGGTCTCGGCGTCTGTGCCGATCGTGAGCAGGGCGGCGATCGTGGTCAGTGTGGCGAAGCCTGCGATCCACAGCAGGATGCGGCCGACCGGATACCACTCGAGCGCTGGCTCAGTGGCGGCCTCCGGCGCGGCGGGTCCGACCTGCCGGCTGAGCAGGACGAGATGGCCGAGCCACCAGGCCGGCAATGCGACGGTGAGGGCAAAGGCGATGCAGTAGGGCAGGCCGAACAGGGCGCCGAGGCCAACCGCGGCGGCGATGCCGCCGAGGCTCGCGCAAAGCGGTCCCCAGCCGATCGAAGCGACCATCAGCGGCAGCGGTGCGAGATAGAACAGGACGAGCGAGATCAGCGCGCCCGAAGCGATCGAGGCGAACATCAGGGCCGACGCAGCGCCGGCGATCAGGGCTATCAGTCCAAAGGCCATCATCAGCTGTCCCGCTCCCTTCGAGCGGTTAGATATCACTAACGAAATTTCGCTGTAATACCAACTAGTTAGTCGTTTTTCCGTACCAGTTTCGTACCAGTTTCCCGCCTAACCAGAAGGTTAGAGGCTTCAACATTTGTCTAAGCAAATCAATTGCTTAGGTCCCGCCGAAGTTAGCGGCGGGCCAGCCAGCCGAAAATGGTACGAAAATGAGCGCGGCCCCTCTGGGAGCCGCTGCGTGCGCCTTTTAGTCGAGTGTTTTCGATCTATCAAGTGCTCGGTAAAACGGGCGCGGTATTTAGATATAGCGTAGTCTGCCAGCGGGTTAGAGGCGGTACAGCCAAAGAGGGTTAGGATCGTGCGCGTGGCGTAGAGCCGCGACCGGCCTGCTATTTGACTGACGCAAACAGATCAAGTGCGGTCACTGACTTTATCGGGTTGGGTCCCCACGGGAGTGAGGCTCACCAGCCGATACGTCCGCTTTATCTCTTGGGTGGCGTACTCGGTGATCTCTTCGACTTGTATATGAGCGATGTAGGTCTGATTGACAGCCCACTTTCGCTGAATTTCAAATTCCTCCGTGACCGGACCGGAATAGTCGAGGCCATCAGGCTCAACGAAGCGAAAACGCTTCTTGAGAGTGTCGAGGCCGACAAGAATACCCGGCCCTCTGATGTTCTGTCGCTCCACGTCTGACGTTCGACCGATTATTTCGACGATCTTACCCAGCGCTGCAACGTCAACGACAGCGCCTTTCTTCGTACCCTGAACTGTGTTCCAGGTGACATCAACGGCGTAGCCGGAGGAGTGATTAACTCTCGACCAATCGTAAGCCTTCTTTACGACAGCTGGCCCAAGCGATTTTGCCAAATCCTTTACTTCATCCTCGTTGGATACATGCATGACCTGCAAGAAAGCATCGACCGTGTCGTCGAACTTTCCGCCGAGTAAATCAGCGTGGCTGGGCACCATCAGCGCAACGCCGAGTGATCCGGGATACGAGAAGCCGAAGTCAAAAGCGGTTTCGTTCAGCATCCAACTCGAGAGTTGGCGGCTCTTCTTAACACCATTCTTCAATGCGTCATAAATCTGCGAGAACAGTTCTTGGAAATCGAGAAGAGATTTAGTGACCGCTGCAACAGTGTATCTTTCATCGTTCTCGGGCATCAGTCTGTATCGACAAACTTCGACGCGCGCTTGCCGACACTCTTCTTCCCACAAGGCTTCGAGGTCAGTTGCTTCACGCTTCAGCGAGCCTAAGTTTGCAAGCACCATGATGTCGCCGGGCATTCGCGCGGCGACCTCCTGCACCTCGCCGATGGCGGCATAGGTGCGCCGTAGGTTATCAAGCAAAGAGTTTAAGCCCGACATCCGTCTCGCCTAGTTTGAGGACTACATACCCCTTCAAGTGGTCGTCCCATCCCACTCCCCATTTCTCCGTCCAGTAGTCGGTCTTGTCCGCTGCCCGCCTCGGGTCTTCTCGCAAGAAACGAAAGCATATGAAGGTATGAAGCAGAGGGCTGTATTTGTTCCCCCCGTTCAAAGAATTGATGACGACCTGTTGCACTGCGGGATGAACCAGGTCGAAGCTCTGAGCCCATGCTGCAAATGTCAAATCGATGTCATCAGGCTCGGGCTTTTCGGTTAAGAAGCTACCATCAACCCAAAGCTCGCAGGTAAGATTTAGGGCGATCAGATCGGCGACAAGCCGTTCCAGCTCGGTGAACATCAGCGGGCGTCTGACCGAGGTCGAAAAGCGAGCGACCGCGAGTGCTTTGAATTCGTCTAATCCGATAACGTGCCGACCTGGCGGCAGAAGAGGCTGAAATGCCTGCTTGGGCCCGTTCATTGGTTGAGCTTCTTGCTGTGGGGGCGTGCGGACGACCGAGCTTTCCTGCTCGGTTCAATGATTGAAACATATGTTCGAGTATGCACAGACGTTAGGCAGCTACAATCAAAGATTGTCGATTACCAACGTTTGCTTTGGGGATCGGAGGTAAGACCATTTAGGACGCTGCGCGCGTACTCGACTATGTTTCGCGTTTCTCTTTGTTGGCCGCTGCCCGGTTGATCTTCGTAATACCAGCAGCCAATTCGTCGCGAGCTTTTTCATAACGCGGCGTGCCAGGGCCGTTACCAGTGGTAATCGCTGCCGTCATGCGAACGGCCCCCCGCAACACCGTATTGATAGGGTCATCCATCGGGTCGCCGGTTGATAAATTGACCGACGTGCCGAGCAGGGCGTCTACTTCTTCGACGTTAAGCTCAGCTTCCCGACACGCCTCCACGAAGGTCATCACGCTTGCGAACAACCCTTTGCTCGATCCGTCAGCCAGACACTCGTTCACCTGCGCAGCCATCTCGCCGAATGCGACGACGACCTCGTCTGTGGCAAGGTTCAAGACTTCGCCGCTATTGTCCGCAACCAGCCTAATGTGCGGCTTATCATCGTCCTTGTTCATTTCAAAAGAAATCCTCCGGTTGCCCCGATCAAGGGTGATCCGGGCCTTGATGATATTCCCAATGGCCGCCAGCGGAACACTGTGTTGTGGATACACTGGACGTTCTGAATTCACTTTGCGCCGGACGGGCTGTACCAGTTGCGCGGCTGTACCAGTTACGTACCAGAAACGCACCGAAAACCCCGGCACAAGCCGCGAACAGATGACATCAGATGCGTTGAATTTGCTCATAAAAAAACCGCTCGCGCAAACGAGCGGTTAGAGGCATCTCGCCCCAACCATCGGCGACCGGACGATCCGGAAGCCTTATGAGAAACTAGGTCGTACGGCCGGCGGCGATGTCGTCGCCGGCCGTATTCGTCTTAGCGAATGACGTAGGGCAGCAGGCCCAGGAACCGCGCGCGCTTGATGGCGCGGGCAAGCTCACGCTGCTTCTTCGCGGACACCGCGGTGATGCGGCTCGGCACGATCTTGCCGCGCTCGGAGACGTAGCGCATCAGCAGCTTGGAGTCCTTGTAGTCGATCTTCGGAGCATTCGCGCCCGTGAACGGGCAGCTCTTGCGGCGACGGAAAAACGGGCGGCGTGCACCAGCTTCAGCCATTGTTCTTACTCCCCATCCGTCGTGGTGGTGGTGGTGGTTTCAACGTCTTCGCGCGGACGGCGCGGACCGCGGTCACCGCGGAAGCCGCCACCTTCACGATCGCCACCACGGAAACCACCCTCGCGGTCGCCACGGAAGCCACCGCCTTCGCGATCGCCACGGAAGCCGCCGCCACGGTCGTCACGCTCGCGGTCACGATCGGCCTTGCGCATCATCGCGGACGGGCCTTCCTCGAGCTCCTCGACGCGAACGCTGAGATAGCGGATCACGTCTTCGCTGATGCGCTCCTGGCGCTCGATCTCGGCGATCGCCGCGGACGGCGCGTCGATGTTGAGCAGCACGAAATGCGCCTTGCGGTTCTTGTTCATGCGGTAGGTGAGGGAGCGTACGCCCCAATTCTCAGTCTTGGTGACCTTGCCGCCGAGACCTTCGACGATGCCGGTCATCTGCGCAGTCAGCTCTTCGACCTGCTGCGTGCTCGCGTCTTGGCGCGCGAGAAAAACATGCTCATAGAGAGCCATGGAAGTCCTTTCCTCATGTTGGCGCATCGCCCGGCGTCAAGCCCTTAAGAGGCCTTCGGAAAGGACTCTGGGATTAAGCTCAGAAGGCGGAAACACGGGACGACGGGCCGACTGGCCCTGCCACACCAAAATCACGAATGATTTGCTGAGACCGTCCGTTCAGCTCCCGGCCGGGGTCTGCGGATGGGCGCGTTATACGGATTTCGGCTGGCTTGGCAAGGTTGCAGGCGGCAGTTTCGGCGCGGATGGTCCCGATGCGGGCGGCTGGAACCACCGCGGACCACCATACCGGCTTGATTTATTTGTTTGTATGTCATACAAATAAGTCTAACGGGAGCGAACCCCAATGGCAGAAAAGCCGGCCCATGAGCCGCTCGAGGCGGCAGGCGACCCCAAGCACGCCGCCCGCGCCACGCGGTCGGCCGGCCGCAAAATGCGCTCGCTGCTGCTGGATGCCGCGAGCCCGCTGTTTCGGGAGCGGGGGCTGTCGGGTACGGCGATCACCGACATCGCAGCCGCTGCGAACGCATTCCCGAGCCAGATCACCTATTATTTCCGCACCAAAGAGGCGCTGTTCGTCGAATGCGCCTGCCGCGAACTGCTGTACCTGGCGCGGGCGACCGAGCAGGCGGCGCTGAAGGCGCGCACGCCGCAGGACTATTCGCACGCGCTGGCCGAGACCGTCACAGCTAGCGATTCGGTCGCCTTCTTCGCCGAGGCGCTGACGCTGACGCGGCGGCGCCAGGATCTCGCGCCGCTGGTCGAGCGCACCATCGAGCGCCTGCACAGTGAAGGTGCGCGGGCCTATGCGAGCCAGGTCGCGCGGCACGGCTGGCGCTCCCTGCGCGCGTCCGATGAGAGCTCGCGGCGGTTCTGGGCCGTCGCCATCGGAATCATCCTCGAAGGCTACGCCATGGGCCGTTCGCCCGAGGCGCTGTGCGCCGAGATGCTGCGCGTGCTGGGCGAGCAAGCGAAATCCAATCATGACGCTGCGCGCTTGCGCCTCGTCGACGCGCGCGACGCATCGAGCAATTCGAATGAGGAGAGTTAGGCCATGACTGCGCTTCGCATGCGTGCCCGCGATTTCCTGACCGACGATCAACTTGCCGACGTGGGCCGGCGCGTGACCTGGAAAGGCGTCGCGCTGATCGCGCACGCCTGGGCGCTCATCCTCGCCGCAATCGCCTTGGTCGCGTGGTGGCCCAATCCGATCACCTATATTGTCGCGGTCGCCATCATCGGCTCGCGCCAGCTCGGGCTCGCGATCCTCATGCATGACGGCGCGCATGGCTGCCTGTCCGCCGACGAGAAAACCAATCTGACCTTGAGCCAGTGGTTCTGTGCCTATCCTCTGTTTGCGGAGACGCGCAGCTACCGGCGCTATCACCTTCAGCATCATGCGCGCACGCAGCAGGAGAATGATCCCGATCTCGTGCTGTCGGCGCCGTTTCCGATCACGAAGCTCAGCTATCGCCGCAAGTTCATTCGCGATCTCACCGGGCAGACCGGCTACCAGCAGCGCAAGGCGCAGTTGCTCAATGCGCTGGGGCCGAAGGACTGGCCGTTGCGACAGCGCGCGGCGCATTTTTGGGAGAAGCTCGGCCCGCAATGTCTGGTCAATGGCGCGATGTTCGCCGCGCTCACGGCCGCCGGCGTGTGGTGGGCCTATCCGCTGCTATGGCTGGTGCCGCTCCTGACCTGGATGATGGTCATCACCCGCATCCGCAACATTGCCGAGCACGCGGTCGTGCCCGACAGCAGCGATCCCTTGCGCAATACCCGCACCACGTACGCCAATTTCTTCGAACGTCTGTTCATCGCGCCGTATTACGTGAACTACCACCTCGAACATCATCTCCTGTTCTACGTGCCCTGCTACAATCTGCCCAAGGTGCACCGCCTGCTGAGCGAGAGCCGGCATGCGGGCCGCATGGAGGTGCAACCGAGTTACGCAGCCGTGCTGCGGCTTGCGACCGCGAAGCCGAACCGCGATGACCGGCCGGGGCAATTGGTCAACAGCGCGCGCCGCGCGCAGGCGGGGTCCGAGGTCGACGCCAACCAGACGGCCGGCGGATTCTAGGGACCCGTCTCTCCAGTCGAAGGCTGCTAGGTGAGTGCTGATCGAAGTTCCTATCTTGGCTTGACATTCCGGCCCCGGACAGTGTCTACGGCCCCCTTTGGAGCATGATCCGGAACCATGGCCTAAGGCCGTGCGTCATCGGCTGCCGGTTCTCGCAGGGATCACGTCCGACAAGCAGGGAGCGCCGATGACGGCAGCATTCACATTTCCGGGGCAGGGTTCCCAGGCGGTCGGCATGGGCAAGGCCCTGGCGGATGCCTTTCCGGCGGCGCGCGCCGTGTTCGACGAGGTCGATGCCGCGCTGGGGGAGAAGCTGACGGCGACCATCTGGGATGGTCCGGCCGAAACCCTCCAGCTCACCCAAAACGCCCAGCCGGCCCTGATGGCGGTGTCTGTCGCCACCCTGCGCGTGCTGGAGACCGAAGCCGGGTTTTCCGTGGGGCGGGATGCGGCCTTCGTCGCCGGCCACTCGCTCGGGGAATATTCGGCGCTGGCCGCGGCCGGCAGCGTGACGATTTCCGACACCGCGCGGTTGCTTCGCATTCGCGGTCTCGCAATGCAAAAAGCCGTGCCGGTGGGCGTCGGTGCGATGGCCGCTCTGCTCGGCCTCGACTACGAGGCCGCCGTGGCGGTGGCGGACGAAGCCGCTCAGGGGCAGGTCTGCCAGGCCGCCAACGACAATGGCGGCGGGCAAGTGGTCGTCTCCGGCGACAAGGCCGCGGTCGACCGCGCCGTCGAGATCGCCAAAACCAAGGGCGCCAAGCGCGCGATGTTGCTGCCGGTGTCCGCCCCGTTCCATTGCAAGCTGATGCAGCCGGCTGCCGACGCGATGGCGGAGGCGCTGGCCAAGGTCACGATCAAGGCGCCGGCGGCCCCGTTGGTGTCGAACGTGCTGGCGGGCGCGATCACCGATCCCGACGAGATCCGCCGCCGCCTGGTCGAGCAGGTCACCGGCACCGTGCGCTGGCGCGAGTCGGTTGCCTATATGGCGGGGCAGGGCGTTACCCGTTTCTTCGAGATCGGTGCCGGCAAGGTGCTGACCGGCCTCGTCAAGCGTATTGCGGACGGCGCCGTCGGCGTTGCGGTCGGCGGTCCCAACGACATTGCTGCCGCCAAAGATGCATTGGCCGCTGCGAAGCAGGCCTGAGGCGCGATGATTCGTCGTCGCGCGCGAGTTCTTTAGTTGACGCACGATCCTTTCGGAAAATCGCTGCGCATTTTCCCGGATCGTGCCTTGGAGGAGTTATCGATGTTCGATCTGACTGGCAAAAAGGCGCTCGTCACCGGCGCAACCGGCGGCATCGGCGGCGCGATCGCACAAGCGCTTCACGCGCAGGGCGCCACCGTCGCGATATCGGGGACGCGCAAGGAAGTGCTGGATGAGCTTGCCGGCAAGCTCGGCGAGCGCACCCATGTGCTGCCCTGCAATCTCTCCAAGGCCGACGAGGTCGAGGCGCTGGTGCCCGCTGCGGAAGCGGCGATGGGACAGGTCGACATCCTCGTCGCCAATGCCGGCATCACGCGCGACAATCTCTTCGTGCAGCTCCGTGACGAGGACTGGGAGGAGGTCATCAACATCAATTTGACCTCGACCTTCCGGCTTGCCCGCGCCGCCACCAAATTGATGATGCGCAAGCGCTTCGGCCGCATCATCGCCATCACCTCGGTGGTCGGCGTCACCGGTAACCCGGGGCAGGGCAATTATACCGCATCGAAGGCGGGCCTGATCGGCATGATCAAGACGCTGGGTGCCGAATACGCCAAGCGCGGCGTCACCGCAAACTGCATCGCTCCCGGCTTCATCAAGACACCGATGACCGATGCGCTCAACGACAAGCAGCGCGAAACGATTCTAACCAAGGTTCCGGCCAATCGCCTGGGGACGCCAGAGGACATCGCGGCAGCCGCCGTCTACCTGAGTTCGAACGAAGCGGCCTATGTCACCGGCCAAACCATCCACGTCAACGGCGGCATGGCCATGATCTGACGCCTCATGCCGCACCGCCCCCTTGGGCAGCCGAATGCGGCAAACGGCCGTTTCCGGAGCGAAATGAGGCTTGTAGTCAACGCAATTGAAGTATGATAACCGGACCTTCAACGGATGGGCAAAGAACGCCATTGCAGGTTTTTGAAACCCTGTATATTGGCGATGCGGAGCCTTGGCCGTCATTCGCCGGGCCTGCATCGGTTAGGATGGGGCCAAATCAAAGTTCGTAAGCGAAGGCAGTCAACGACCACGACGGCTCGTATCGTCCCGGGGGGTCGGGTCTACAGGGAACAACACGAGGTTATGCAATGAGTGAGATTGGCGAGCGGGTTAAGAAGATCGTGGTCGAACACCTTGGTGTTGAACCCGAGAAGGTTGTCGATGCTGCGAGCTTCATCGACGACCTCGGCGCCGACAGTCTGGACACCGTCGAGCTGGTGATGGCGTTCGAAGAGGAATTCGGTTGCGAGATTCCGGACGATGCCGCGGAAACGATTCTTACCGTCGGCGATGCCACCAAGTTTCTCGAGAAGAACGCGAAGAGCTAAGGCTCTTCATTTTCGCGGGGACAACATTGAAACCGGACGGACCGCCCAACAGCGGTCAGCCGGTTTCTTGTTATTGGCCGTGAATATTTCGATGCGGAGTTTTCGGATATGAGACGGGTTGTCGTCACGGGTCTTGGCATGGTTTCGCCACTCGGCTGCGGTGTCGAGCCGACCTGGAAACGCATCCTCGACGGCCAAAGCGGCGCACGCAGGATCGAGAGCTTCGATGTCTCCGATCTTCAGACCAAGATCGGCTGCACGGTCGTGCGCGGCGACGGCACCAACGACACTTTCAATCCCGACATCTGGATGGAGCCGAAGGACCAGCGCAAGGTCGACGACTTCATCATCTTCGGCATGGCCGCGGCCGGCCAGGCACTCGACGATGCCAACTGGCACCCCGAGACCGAAGAGGACAAATGCGCGACCGGCACCATGATCGGATCCGGCATCGGCGGCCTCAACGGCATCGCCGAGACCGCGGTCCTGCTGAAGGAGCGCGGGCCACGCCGGGTCTCGCCGTTCTTCATTCCGGGGCGCCTAATCAATCTCGCCTCCGGCTATGTCTCGATCAAGCACGGACTGAAGGGGCCGAACCATTCGGTGGTCACGGCCTGCTCGACGGGTGCTCACGCGGTCGGCGATGCCGCCCGCCTGATCGCGCTCGGCGATGCCGACGTCATGGTTGCCGGCGGCGCGGAATCGCCGATCGGCCGCATCGGCATTGCCGGCTTCAACGCCGCGCGTGCGCTCTCGACAGCCTTCAACGAAACGCCTGAGAAGGCCTCGCGTCCCTACGACAAGGACCGGGACGGCTTCGTGATGGGCGAGGGCGCCGGCGTCCTCGTCCTTGAAGAGCTCGAACATGCCAAGCGCCGCGGCGCGAAGATCTATGCCGAGGTGATCGGCTACGGTCTCTCGGGCGATGCCTACCACATCACCTCGCCGTCACCCGACGGCGACGGCGGCTTCCGCAGCATGGCGGCGGCGCTCAAGCGCGCCGGCCTCACCGCGTCCGATCTCGACTACATCAACGCGCACGGCACCTCGACACCGCTCGGTGACGAGATCGAGCTCGGTGCGGTTGAACGCCTGCTCGGCAATGCCGCTTCGAAGGTCGCGATGTCTTCGACCAAGTCGTCGACCGGTCACCTCTTGGGCGCGGCCGGCGCGATCGAGGCGATCTTCGCCATTCTCGCGATTCGCGATAATGTCGTGCCGCCGACCATCAACCTGGACAATCCGTCGGTCGAAACTGCGATTGATCTCGTGCCGCATCAGGCGAAGAAGCGCGAGGTCAACGTCGCGTTGTCGAATTCTTTTGGTTTTGGCGGTACCAACGCATCGGTCATCTTCCGGCGTCTGGTCCATTAGTTTGTCGTTGCGACGAATCCACCGTTTTGCCGTATTCGGCGATAGTCATGGAAGCGGGCGCGTGCATTGGCTCGGCAAGCGATTGTCAGGTCGCGATTGAACCGGCAGGATTCAGGTTGCTTCGATGAGTGAAAGGCCGCCCATTTCGCCCCGGAGTCCGCGGGCAGCGCTCGAGCCCGAGCAGGTCCCGCCGCCGCCGAGGCGATCGGACCGCGCGCGCAATCCGTTCGTGATCGTCGGCAACGCCATCATCACCCTGCTGCTGATTGCGATGATCGGCGCGGGCGGCGTGTACTATTACGGCCGGCAGGTGCTCGAGGCGCCGGGACCGCTGAAGGAAGACAAGATCGTCAACATCCCGCAGCGCGCCGGCAAGCGCGACATCGCCGAGACGCTGAACCGGGAAGGCGTGACCGACGTCAATCCGTGGGCGTTCATTGCCAGCGTCGCTGCGCTAAAGGCGAGCTCGGACCTCAAGCCCGGTGAATACTCGTTCCAGAAGAACGCATCCTTGCGCGACGTCATTGCCACCATGGTCGAGGGCAAGGTGGTACAGCATGCCGTGACAATCCCGGAGGGCCTGACCTCCGAGCAGATCGTGGCGCGCCTGTCCGACAACGATATCTTCACCGGCAGCGTGCGTGAGCTGCCGCGCGAGGGCACGCTGCTGCCCGAGACCTACAAGTTCCCGCGTGGCACCCCGCGCGATCAGGTGATCCAGCGCATGCAGCAGGCGCACAAGCGCGTACTGACCGAGATCTGGGAGCGCCGCAGTCAGGACATTCCGGTCAAGAGTCCGGAGCAATTGGTGACGCTGGCCTCGATCGTCGAGAAAGAGACCGGCAAGCCGGACGAGCGCAGCCGCGTCGCCGCGGTGTTCGTCAATCGCCTGAAGCAGAGGATCAAGCTGCAGTCCGATCCCACGATCATCTATGGCCTCGTCGGCGGCAAGGGCACGCTCGGCCGTCCGATCAAGCGCAGCGAGATCACGCAGCCTTCGCCCTACAACACCTATGTGATCGAGGGCCTGCCGCCGGGCCCGATCTCGAACCCCGGCCGCGCTTCGCTCGAGGCTGCCGCCAACCCGGCCCGCACCCGCGACCTCTATTTCGTCGCAGACGGCACCGGCGGGCATTCCTTCACCGAGACCTACGACGCGCACCAGAAGAATGTAGCCAAGCTGCGCGCGATGGAAAAGCAGATCCAGAACGACACGGTCGAGCCGGCCGAGGACGCGCAGCCGCCGGCCGCCGCCGCGCCCGGTGCCGCCGATACGCCGACGGCGACCACGCCGGCGCGGCCCAACCAGCAGAAAAAGCCGCCGGCCGCTCGCCCCGCGGGTCCGCCGCCGGCCCGCCAAGGCGCGGTGCAGCCCTCGCCCCCGGTGGTCCAGCGCTAGGCTGCGCGCAGACCTGCCCCGCGGGACTTTGCGGATTACATTTTCCTGCAAAATAGTCTTAAGATTCGCGTGGCTTGATGGCCGCGCGAATCCCGTGCTTCTGGAGAAATTGACCTGATGGCGTTGTCGTCCATGACCGGCTTTGCCCGAAGCCACGGCGCGAGTGGGCCGTATACGTTCGAATGGGAATTAAAGTCGGTCAACGCCAAGGGCTTTGATCTCAGGGTACGGCTGCCGCAGGGGTTCGACGAGCTCGAGGCTCATGCCAAGAAGCGCGCCGCCGAGCTGCTCTCGCGAGGCACCGTCTACGCCAATCTGACCGTGAAGCGCGCCAATGCGGCCGCCAGCGTCCGCGTCAACGAGGACGTGCTCAACGCCGTCCTCAAGGCCGCCGCCGTGATCGCCGGCAAGGTCGATGCGGTCGCGCCGAGCGTCGACGGGCTTTTGGCCATCAAGGGTGTCATTGAGGTCGCCGAGCCCGAGGGCGACGAGGAAGAGGACAAGGCCGCGCGCGCCGCCGCCGCGGATGCCTTCGACAAGGCGCTCGCCGAACTCGTCGAGATGCGCAAGCGTGAGGGCACCTCGCTCGGGCAGATCCTGATCCAGCGCGTGGACGAGGTCGAGCAGCTGGCGAAGAAGGCCGAGGCTGCGCCCGGTCGCAAGCCCGAGGCGATCAAGGCCAGGCTCGCCGAGCAGATCGCAACCCTGCTCGACACCTCCGACCGTTTCGATTCTGACCGCCTGATGCAGGAAGCGATCCTGATCGCGACCAGGGCCGACATCCGCGAGGAGCTCGACCGCATCGCCTCGCACATCGCGCAGGCGCGCGAGCTGATCGGCAAGGGCGGCCCGGTCGGGCGCAAGCTCGACTTCCTGGCGCAGGAGTTTCACCGCGAGGTCAACACCTGTTGCTCGAAGTCGAACGACATCGAGCTCACCAATACGGGGCTCGCCATGAAGAACGTGGTCGAGCAGTTCCGCGAGCAGGTCCAGAATCTGGAGTGATCGATGACGATTGGCGGTCACGTAACTGATGGTGTCGAGCGGCGCGGATTGATGTTCGTGCTGTCCTCGCCGTCGGGCGCGGGCAAGACGACGCTATCGCGTATGTTGATCGACCGCATGCCCGGCCTTCGAATGTCGGTGTCGGCAACCACGCGGGCGATGCGGCCGGGCGAGGTCGACGGCAGGGATTATTCGTTCGTCGACAAGGCCACCTTCCACGCGATGGTGAAGGCCGACCAGCTGCTGGAATGGGCGACCGTGTTCGACAACAGCTACGGCACGCCGCGTGCGCCGGTTGAGGCGGCGCTGTCAGCTGGGCAGGACGTGCTGTTCGACATCGACTGGCAGGGCACGCAGCAGCTCCGAGAAAAAGCACGCGCCGACGTCGTCAGCGTGTTCATCCTGCCGCCCTCGGCTGCCGATCTCGAGAAGCGGCTGCATTCGCGCGCGCAGGATTCCGACGAGGTGATCCGCAAGCGCATGAGCCGCGCCAGCCACGAGATGAGCCACTGGGCCGAGTACGACTACATCGTCATCAACCATGACGTCGACGACGCCTTCGCCGAGGTCCAGTCGATCCTGAAGGCCGAACGCCTCAAGCGCGAGCGGCAGACCGGCCTCGTGGGCTTCGTGCGAGGTCTGCAAGACCAGCTTCAAGGCTAGGCTGCGTCAGCCTCGGCCCGTCCTTCGCGAGCCGTTCCAGCATCGTCGTGATCACGTCGATGTCGATGCCGTCCTCGACTCCCGCATCGTCATCGCGATCGGCCGGCTCTTCGTCATCGACGTCGTTGGCCGCGAGCTGCGGTGCGGCCTCGATCTGGAATTCTCCGTTGAAGACATCGGCATCGTCGAGCTCTGCGGCATCTTGGTGCGCTTGCGGGACGCGCTTGTCGATCACATCAATCTCGCGATCGATCGCGGCGAGCTGCGCGGTCTTGAGCTGGACTGTCTGCGGACGCAGGGCATCGAAATCCACCGGGCGCGGCTGCCGAGTGTGCGGCGCGTCGGCGGGCGCTGCGTTGAGCCAGGGTGCACGGCCATCGTCGTGATCGTGCGGCTCAAAATTGTCCCAGTTGACGCGGCGCTGGTCGCCGGCCAGGACGCGGATACGTCCACCGGCGAAGCGGTAGATGACGCTGGCGAGGATGCCGGCAAGCGCCAGCGCGCCTCCGATCACCAGCAGCAGCATCTGGAGCGAGCCGGTCTGCTTGTCGGTGGTGCTGTCTGCCGCAGCCAGAGCCATCGGAGCAGGGGACTTCGCCGGCTTCGCGGTCGGCTGCGCGGCGACCGCGACAGGTGCAGGCGACGGCTGCTCTGTGGGCGCGGCGGACGCCGTGGAGGCGTCGGGCCAGCGCCCGGCGACGGCGGGCTGCTGTGCGTTGGCGTCAGCGGAGGGGCTCGCAGCCTGTTGCGTTGGTCCGGGTCCCACCTGTGCAGGCGTCTTAACAGCGGCAATGCTCTGCGGCGTCAGATATTCGGCGCGCGCGTCCTGGACGGAGTGCTGCTGCGGCAGGGCTGAATCCGCTGTAGTCGTATCGGGCGCAGCCTGTGCGGTTTGAGTGGCCTTGCCGCCTTCGGCGCGCAGATACCAGCACTGCCGCTTGGTCGCGCGCTCAAGGCGATAATGCCAATGCTGGCCCTGCGGGGCGGCGCCCTTTGGCGAGCCAAGGCAGTCGTTCGCGGCATTTGCCGTGCTCGGTGGCGTCGATGCATTCTGCGACACGGCGGCCAATGGCGCACCGGCAATGATGCTGCCTACGAGGGCCGATAAGAATTTCGCGGTGCGGTTGCCCATCCTGGTCTCCCGATTACGCATGACGCAACTCGTTACCTTCCCTTTCTCGTCAAAGACTTGGGTGGCAATGAGCCGCAAATCCGGAGAGGATGTGGCCTGAATCGGGCCTGCGCGGCGTTGGTTCCCCCGCGAAATCAGACTTTTTCGCGCTACTGCTTGGTCGAAGTCCAGGTTCCGCCGCAGCCGTCGGAGCGACGGAAGGATCCGGAACCGCTGCGGGCAGCGAGGCGGCCGGAGCCGGTGAAGGTCACGCCATCGCCTTGACCGAACGTGCTGACCGCGCCGCTCGCGCTGACGGTACCCGTGACGCCTTGGCCTATGACCTTGCCCGAGGAGACCACGACCGCGCCGGACGTGGTGCCGCCGCAGCCGACGCTGACGACCATCCAGGCGCCGTCGAAACTCCCGCCACCTCCACCACCGCGTCGCGAGAAACTGCGCGGCTCCTCGGCCGGCTTGCTGCGGCGCGCCGAGGGCGCCGGCTCGGCGGAACGATCCGATCGCGAGCCGGACAGCGACTTCTCGTCATTGCCGATCGAGCCGCCGGCGCTGCCGGACTGCGCGACGGCGGACGGTGGAGCGACGGTGACGGACAGGAAGAGGGCCAGGCCAATCGCAGGGATGACGGAATTGCGCATGAGCAAAAATCCAAAATGAAAAATCGTATCAACGGCCGGAGCCGTCGGCACAGACGGAACCGATAATGCGGCAAGCTTTGCCAGCCTTGCCGCATTCGTCAAGCGCGGCGTCTTTCGCGCGCTGCACGCTGTCGCGCTGGACCAGCGACCAGGATTTGTCGGAGATCGCGAACGCGCCGCAGCGGTTGCCATAGAAGGACAGCTCGATCGGACATTTGGCGCCGGCGCAATTGCCGCGCGCATCCGCCACCGCCGCGCGCCGCGAGGCGTGGTTCCAGGATATGCCCCATTTGCTGCCGTCGGGCCCGTAGACGATCGAGCCCCATGGTTTCAGGTCCTCCATCTTGCGCATGCGCAGCAGCAGGCCTTCGGTCGCTTCGCCCGTCGGCGCCATGGAAATTCGCTGCTGGAGTTTTGTGATCGCGCGGGTCAGTCCATCAGGGCTGTCAGGATCGAAATTGAGCTCGTAGAGCCGCTCGCTGAGTTCGCTCAGCAGGGCGGCATCGCGCAAGGGGACGCGGTCGGGATCGGCGCGCAACCGATCCGCCGGTAACGGATCAGGCTGCATCGTTGCGACCTGCGGCGGCGCGGTTTGCGTCGGGGCTACGAAATAGAAGGTGCCGTCGATCGGCGAGGACGACACCCAGGGCTGCTGCGCGCCGGAGGTGGCGCGCTTCACCGCGAGGCCGACCTGGTTGAAGGTCTGGAACACGTCGAGGCCCGCGGTCCGGACCGTCGCGGCCAATGCTTTTGTGTAGGGGCTGTGGCCGTCGCTGCCGTCCTGGGCGACATTGCCGGGTTGCGTTGCGTAGGAGATCAGCGTGCCCTCGGGCGCGCGCATCTGCGCGAGACCGCCATCGGAGGCGCGCAGGCCGCGCGAGCCGAACGGGTTGTTGCGGCAGGCGTCCAGGATCACGAGGTTGAGGCGGGTGCCCGATCCCTGCATCTGGCGCAGCACGAGGTTGACATCGGTCATCTGGAAGTCGACGTCGGCTTCGCGCGTCGGGTTCGCGCCGACTGGCACGAGATAGTTGGCGCCCGAGACCTGCACGCCATGGCCGGCATAATAGAACAGCGCGACGTCGGCGCCCTGCACCTGCCGGCCAAAGCTCTGCACCGCCAGATCCATAGCGCCCTTGTCGAGATCGAGCTGGGCGCGGCCTCCGACCAGCGTGAAGCCGAGCAAGCCAAGCGTGTCCGCCATCAGGCTCGCGTCCTTGGATGGATTGTCGAGCGGCGTGATGTTCTTGTAGGCGGAGTTGCCGACCACGAGCGCGATGCGCTTCTCGGCCGATGCAGGTTGCGTGGCGACGACGAGCAGGGCTGCGACCAGCGTCGCCAGCCCCGGGACGCGATTGAAAATCCTCGCGCGCATCAAAATTCCCCAAAAATAATGACGCCAGTCTAACAGTCCGGCGCGCCGGCGAAAAGCGGCGCCACATGCGTACTGTCCGTCATGCCCGGGCTCGTCCCGGCCATCCACGTTCTTCGTGCCGCGTGGCAAGGCGTGGATGGCCGGGACAAGCCCGGCCATGACGCGGATAGGCCGCGTTGCGTATTTCGCAGGCGAGGGGCCATGGCCGCGCGTTCCCCCGGCAGGTTCTGCCCGAGCCTTGCTGCCGTTGATCGCCCAATGGAAGCCAAAGGGCGCAGGGAAGGCCGGGCGCCGGCGGCACCCGTTGGTCCGTGCGCTACAGGAATGCACACGGGGTGGACCGATTGGGTGGCCGATCGCCCGGCCTTCCCTGCGCGGATGGTTTTAACGGTGTCCTTCGTGCTCTCCCCGGGGAGCGATGCACTATTGCCCCCGTCGCCCCGCCGATCGCTGATGCGCGCGCCCGGTTGGGCCGCCACATCACCGCGAGGCTTGACGCACAGACCCCGGGCGTCAGGACCACACGACTTCTCCGTCCGCGGACGGTCCCGCCGAAATCGTCGAGGGCTTGCGTGTGCTCACCCCCGATGACCGACAAGCCCGCTCTCCAGCGCCGTGTCGTACGCGTCGCGTGAGGACTCACGGTTGCCCGCCCGGTCATCACGCCGCCCGCGCCGTCGCTGCCGCGTCCACCGCCACCCGGCCCGCATGTCGTGACGGTCGCGAACGCCCCTTTGGCAGGGCCAGGATGCGGGCTGTATGCCACAAATCCGAAATTCGGAAAAGCAAAATGTTTTTGCGCCGATGGCTTGACGGGGTGTTTTGCCCGACGCGTCTGCCCAGTGGCGAATGACCCAAATCGGGCTTGGTGCCACCTCAAACAGCTTGTCATCCGCTGGCAAGAACAATGTCAAAATTCGCGACCAACGCATGCCTCTCAAGGCGCGATGGCGAATCTTGCAGAACAATGATCAACCTTTCCGGATGCGGAGCCGCATTGAGCCAGCGGTCGGTCACATTTTCTCTTTCGCCAGCGAAATACAGCTGGGTTACCAGGCGATCGAACCGCCCCTCGACGGCGAGGTGAATGTGCGGCGGCCTGACGTCGCCTTCTGCTGTCGGATAGCGGCCGGGTTTGACCGTACGAAAGCTGTAGCGCCCAGCCGCATCCGTTGTGAGACGCGCGAAGCCTTTGAAATTGGGGTCGAGCGGCGCCGGGTTGTTGTCGCTTGGATGACGATATTTCCCCGCCGCGTTGGCTTGCCAGATGTCAATGCGTGCATGCGGCACCGGCGCTCCCGAACGCGTGAGCACGCGTCCGCTGATATGGATGAGCTGACCCAGCGCCTCAACGGTGCTGCCGCTTGGACGCGCCAGATCGGTTGCCAGATCGGGGTGCTCCGAGACCGGGTAGAACGGGCCGACAATTTGTGGGGGCGTAATCGCCAATGCTGCTGCATCGCGGCCACTCGTCTGGGCTTTGGATGTGGTCTGGCTCATCAAGGTAGCCTGATATCCGCATCCTTGACGACCTTGGCCCAGTGGGCGATGTCAGTCTGGATTCCCTCACCAAATTCTGCAGCGGTGCCACCCACGGCTACCGCTCCTATCTTATCGAGCGAAGCGTGGATCTTCGGTTCGACAAGTACCTTGTTAATTGCCTTGTTAAGCTGCGACTTTATTTCTGCAGCCGTTCCACGCTTGGCCGCAAAGCCGATCCAATCGGCTGTCACCAGATCGGGGAGGCCTGCCTCGATCACAGTGGGAACGTCCCCCAGGGCAGCAATCCTGGTGGGGGCGGTGACGGCAAGCGCTCGCAACTTGCCGGTCGCGATGAGATCAATAACCGGAAGCGTGGTGACGAACATGTATTGGACGTTGCCGCTGATCAGATCGGTGATTGCTTGGGAGAATTGCTGGTAGGGCACGTGGGTGGCGTGCACTCCGGCCTGCAATGCAAACATTTCGCCGATCAGATGCGAGGGAGTGCCGAAGCCGGCGGAAGAGAAGTTGAGCTTCCCCGGCTTGCTCTTGAGCAGCGCCACCAGATCGGACAGCGAGCCGACCGGCAAGGAAGGCGTTGTAACGAGCACAGTGTAGGACTTCGATATCTTGATCACCGGATCGAAATCCACGTCCGGCCGTACCTCCGCTTTCGGAAGCAGAGACGGAGTGACCGTCATCGGAAGGCTCATGGTCAGCAGTGTATAGCCGTCCGCCGGACGGCCGGCCACGTCGTTCATGGCAATGGTCTGCAGCGCACCCGGGCGATCTTCCACCACGAGCCGCCAGCCTTCATTGGCCGCGAGCCCGTCCGCGACCATGCGGCTGATAATGTCGGGCGGTGTGCCCGCACCGGTAGGGACGACAATCCGTATGAGATTGGTCGGATAAGGTTGCGCGACGACCTTGCCGGGCAGCAACAATCCCGCGAGGCTTCCCAGCAGGAAAGTGCGACGGGGAAGATAAATGGTCGACATGGCTGCTCCAAACCTTGGCGGTGGAGGGTAACGCGAATTGCAGCTTGTCCCGCGGACCTATATAAGAAAAGTTCTATTTCTCAATAGTTCTATTCCATTTCGGAAAGGGTCGCATGCTCGATGCATCCCAAATCAGCCGTCGGATCAAGCTGCGGCAGCTGAGCGTGTTTATCGCCGTCGTGGAATACGGGAGCATGGCGAAGGCGGCCGAGCACCTCGCCATTTCTCAGCCTGTCATATCCAAGATGCTCGCGAACCTGGAGCAAACGATCGGCCTTCCGCTTCTGGAGCGCAGCCGGCTCGGCGTTGAGCCCACGCTTTATGGCAAGGCCTTGCTCAAGCGCAGCATTGCTTTGTGCAACGATTTACGGAGCGGCGTGGACGAGTTGCAATCGCTCGCTGATCCCGCGGTGGGTGAATTGCGCATTGGCAGCACCGAGCCCGTGATGGCCGGATTACTGCCCGCCATCATCGACCGGCTATCACGGCAATATCCGAGGCTCGCGCTTCACATCATCGAGGGCGAACCGCCTGAGCTTCAGGATCGCCATCTGCGCAATCACGACATCGACCTCATGATAGGGCGCCTGCCGAGCTCGACGCCGGCTGCCGATACCGATGTTGAAGTGCTGTTGCACGAAAGCGGTGTCGTTGTTGCAGGCTTGCACAGTCCGTGGGTGCGGCGGCGCAAGATCCGCCTCGACGAGCTGGTCAACGAGCGTTGGTGCCTGCCGCCGCGCGAAAGCTTTCCGGGCGGCTGGATTGCCAACGCATTTCACGCCTCCGGGCTGGAGGTGCCACGTGCCAGCGTAACCGTGTATTCGGTCCTTATGCAGTCGGCGTTGCTTTCGTCGGAACGATTCCTGAGTTTCCTTCCGGCATCGATGTTGCACTTCAGCGCGAAGCGGCTGTCGATGAAGGTCTTACCCGTCGAAATGCCTATTCAGATGTGGCCGATCGGGATCATTGCGCTGAAGGGCAGAACGCCAAACCCTGCTCAGCGGCTGCTCGTCGAGTGCGCCCGAGAGGTCGCGAAGCCGCTCGCAGGTAAGCGAAACGCCTCGCCCAATCGGCGAAATTGAAACTGATCGTTCTTCTGCTTCTGCCACATCGCGTCGTTCCGCTCCTGCGCGGCCAACGTCGGCTACCGGGGTAAGGCGGTGGCCGTGCGAGCGCAGCGAGCATTCCAGAGAGCTGCCGCGGAACGATTTCTGGAATGCTTGTCTTCGCCGGAAGTGACGCCGAGGAGATAGCGCGGTCCAACCGGATCACCTCGGGAAACTTATCACCTCGGCCGCCGTTTAATTGCGGCTGAGGAGACGCCATGCCGATCAAGGACCAGATCAAAAATCTCGCCAAGAAGCTCGTCGAGGATCACCCCGACGCGGCAACGCTGCGGGCGCTCGTGCGGGCTCGGAAGCCGACAGCCATCCGCTTCCAGGACGATGGCATCGTGCCGAATAACCCGCATTTTCCAGTGTTGCTCTATCGCGGCGCGGTGAACCTGAAGACCCGGCGTTTTGCTCCAGAGGTCATCGTCGACACGCTGTTCGATAGTCATGGCTGGGGCCGCTCCTGGCGCGATACGGTGTATGACTTTGTCCACTACCATTCGCAGATCCACGAAGTGATGGGCGTGGCACGCGGCACGGCTAGGATCGAGTGCGGCGGGATCAAGGGGCGAATCCTGAGCGTGAAGGCCGGAGACGTTCTGGTTCTTCCCGCAGGGACCGGACACCGGCTGATCGAGTCCAGCCGGGACTTCCTGGTCGTCGGAGCGTATCCGCAGGAGGGGACGTATGACGAGTGCACCGACACGCGAGAGCGTCCTGACGCCAGCAAACGCATCGCCAAGGTCCGTAAGCCGAAGACCGATCCCGTGCTGGGTGCCGGCGGCCCGTTGCTCAAATCATGGCGGATAAAGCCATCGCGATCGTGACGCGGGGGATCGCTTTCGCTGTGCCGGTTCGAGGTGTCGTTCGTTGGAACGCCGGCCGTCTCGGTCAGGTCAGATAATCCGGCGTGAAATCCGCGAGCGCGCGGAGTTCGTCGGGTTGCAACAGCTCGATCTCGCTTCCCTCCCAGGCAATCAATCGGCGCCCTCTCAGCTCCTGGATGGTGCGATTGACGTGGACGATCGACAGTCCGCAGGCATCGGCGACATGCCGCTGCGTCATCGGCATTTGGAAGCGGCCGTTCTTGACGAGGCCCACGACCTCCAGCCTTGCGGCGAGTTCGCAGATCAGATGCGCCACCTTCGGCAACGCCGCCTGTGCGCCGAGGCGCGCGATCCATTGCCGCGAGATCGCCGCATCGATCAGCGTCTCGCGCCAGAACGCGCGGGTCAGGTGAATGGAGCTGTCGAGCAGCTGCTTGAGTTGGCTGTGTGCGACGTAGCCGACGATCGAGGGTCCAAGTCCGACGAGGTCCGCATCCATCGGCGACACCAGCAGCGTGTGCAGGCACGGCATGTCGCCGGGAACGTGGAAGGCGAGGATCTGGCTGCGATCGCCGACGATGCGAGCCTGGTAGAGGAAGCCGCTGACGATGAAAACGCAGCGGGAGGCATCTTCACCCTGGCGCAGCACGATCTCGCCGTCGGAGACCTGGCGCAGCGTGGACGGCAGACCCGCGATCTGGCGGCGTTCGTCTTCTGAGAGGCCTTCAATCGCCTGGAGATGCGCGATGAACTTCGGGTGCGGCATGGTGAGGAGGAGGGGTTTCAGTCGTCACGCGGCACGGCCGGTTCGAGCAGGCGTTGGGAGAGTTTTGCGATGGTCCAATCGGACACGGGAACCGCCTGGAACTCGCGGATGGCGTGCGCAAGCTCCTGATCCGACATCGGCCGCGCCGGCTGCTTCAACCTGCCTTGCAGGAAGGCAGCGCTGATACTGTCCAGGTGCTCGCCCGAATCCGTAGCGAACAGGTGGCGAATGCGTTTCAGGATCGTCGTAGGGCTCATGCGAAGGGCGGGGGCAGTCAGCGATCGAGGGATGGTGGGGCTGCGACCCTGTACCGTCGCAAACCGGTAGCAACCTGTGCTTCCGTCTCGCGTTCTAGTCCGCTGGATTCGGGCCAGATGTATCATTTGATCGAACCGGCAGGATTTTTGGCGGGACGCATGGAACGGGACACATGGAAAAAGCCCATGACGTGCTGATCCGGAACCTCGGCGAGCACACCGCGCTTGCACAGGAGGATGTCGCCGAAATTCGCGGGCTGACTTTTGTGCAGCGCGAGTTCGCGCCGAATGAGGATTTCATCCGTCAGGGCGACGAACCCGAGCATTCGGCGCTGGTCGTCTCCGGCATGATCGCCCGCTACCATCTGCTCGACAGCGGCAGGCGGCAATATCTCGCGTTCCATTTGTCTGGAGACCTGCCGGACTCCCAGGGACTGTTCATCGACCAGATGGACCATGGGCTGTGTGCGCTCGGGCCTGCCTCGGTGGCGTTCATCCCGCATCGCGAATTGTTCATTGCCTTTCGGCGACGACCGACCTTCGCACTGTCGGTCTGGCGCGAGACGCTGCTCGATGCCGCTATCTTTCGCGAGGCCATCACCAACAATAGCGCCCGGCCGATGCACGCGCGCATGGCGCACCTGTTCTGCGAGCTGTTCTACCGCGCCCGCGCCGCGCAGCTCGTCCGCGGCAATCGCTGCCGTCTGCCGATCAGCCTGGCGCAGCTCGGCGAGACGCTGGGCATGGCGATCGCGACGGTGAACCGGACGCTCGCCGAGCTCAGGCGGAGCGGGACCATGGACATGCGCGACGGCGAGCTGATCGTCCTGAAATGGCGCGAACTGCAGCGGCTCGGAGGCTTCAGTCCGACCTATCTGCACTTGAAGCGCCAATCGCCGCCGCATGCGTGAGACCTAAAGCGAACCGTCCGCGGCCGTGCGTCCCATCACCTCGTCAAAGTGCTTCTTCACCCAGTCGTTGCAGGAGCAGGCTCTGGCTTCGAGCGCCGGCGCATCCAGGATCAGGATGGCGCCACGGCGTGTCGCGAGGATCTGCCTCGCCTTGAACATCTGGATGACGCGGCTGGCATAGCTGCGGGAGACGCCGAGCATGCCGGCAAGCTGCTCATGGGTGAGGGGGATCTCGGGGCCGCCGACGTGCTCCTGCGCGGAGATGATCCACTTGGCGGCGCGCTGCTCGATCGAATGCGCGGCATTGCAGGCCGCGATCTGGAGCAGCTGTGCGAACTGGCAGTCGCCATAGCGCGAGAAGACCTGGTGGAGCGTGGCCGACCTCTGCTGGGCCTGCTCGAGCGCGCGGTGCGGCAACCGCATCAGGGTCCCGCCCAGCTTCACGACGATGCGCGAATAGGCCAGCGAGGCGCTGCGGCCGGCGGCAATGCCCACCGCGCCCTCGCGCCCGACCAGCAGGCTTTCAACCTCGCGATCGTCCTCGACTGGCACGGCGAACGACACGAGCGTGGAGCGGCAGGGAAAATGGACCGCCGCGACCTCGTCGCCGGCGTGATACAGGATGTGGTTCGCCTCGAGTTCGACCGGCTGGAGGTGCGGTGCGAACAGTTCGAAATCCGTGCGGCTGAGCCGCTGGAGAAGATCGTTCTGGGGCCGACCGGTCACATGTCTTGCTCTGGCCGGGAATCGGCGCCGGCCAGAACCCTACGTTTCCGTGACGGAGCCGACGGTTCCAAAGTGCACACAAGGCGTTTTTCAAGCGTTGAAAAGATGGCCTCCGGCTTACGGAATTCCGGAAAATTCTGGCGCGGCGCATGGCACGCGAGGCAAATGGCGCAGCCGAACCCAGCTGCCTTCAACTTTACGAGCTCTGTGCAGGAGTGCACACAGCAGGAGCGCGGATCAGCGTAGCGTGCTCGTCGCGGAGCGCCGCAGCCCGTGCGCTCTGCCCGACGGACCGCCGGCCTATATCTCAAACGCCGCCGGGCCGGCGGGCCCGAGGGCGGCCAGGATGTTCATCACCCGACGTTCGTCACCCGAAGCGTGCTTCGCAATCGTGCGCGGGCCGGCTTTTTTCCGCGTGGGCGCGATAGGCATCGATCGCCCTGTTGGCGAGCATCAGTTGCCGGCGTTCACCGGTCCTGAGCTGGGCCTCAATGGCGTCGAGCAGGACGTTCGCCGTCTCGTCCGGAGAGCCGAGCTGTCCGCTCTGCTCCAGGAAGCTCCAGGCGATGAAGAATGCGTTCTCGACGGTGCAGCGAATGGACATGGCTGCCAACGCGGCGCGGCCATTGCCGTTCCGCGGGACAGACGAATGCCGTGAATTAGCGCGCGTGCCCGCGTTACTTCAGTGAGCTGCTGATCGAGGTGAACTTCTGCGCCGAGATTGTTGACGACGGCGATGATCGCCAGTGCGATGCCTGCGGCGATCAGGCCGTAGTCGATCGCGGTGGCGCCGGACTCGTCGGCAAGGAAGCGGCGGATGGTCTGCATGGTCTTGCCAGAATTCCAAAAGAGAGCTGGCGAGGACCATAATCCGCAGAGATCAGGTTCCCCAATTTGGAACACCGGCTTGCGTCAATTTCGAGTGAATCGCGATGATTGAAGCCGGCGGCGAGATGACCCCGCCGCCTCGCGCTTCTCGCGCATGCTAATTCTTGAGCACGATGCGGCCGACGACCTTGCCGGCGCGAAGCTCGTCGATCCAGGTCTGCACGTCGCCCATCGGCTCCTCGCGCATCGGCGTCGGCTTGATCTTGCCGGCGCGGGCGAGCGCCATCAGCTCGTGAGCCTCGGTGAGCGTGCCGACCATGAAGCCCTCGATGGTCATGCGCTTGTAGACCCATTGCACCATCGGCAACGTGAACTGGCCGCCCATCAGGCCGGAGACCACGATCTTGCCGCCGCGCGCGGCGACGGCGACCGCGAAAGCCATGGACTTCTCGTTGCCCGCGAAATCGACGATCTCGTCGAAGCCGCCATCGGTTTCCTTGAGGATGCGCTTGATCACGTCGGGCTCGGCCGGATTGTAGGCCGCCGCCGCGCCGTTCTTCAGCGCGGTTTCCCGCGCGGCACCGCTGAGGTCGGCGACCGTGATCGGCTGCTTGAACATGGCCGCCGCGAAGGAAAGGCCCATCATGCCGACACCGCCGAGGCCGATCAGCAGGAGATTGCGCTGGCGCGGTCGGTCGACCAGGCGCTTGAGCGCGCCATAGGCGGTGACGCCGGAGCACATCAGCGTCGCGGCCTGGTTGACGGGCAGGGGATCGTAGTCGAGCAGATATTTCGCGTCAGGCACCAGCACGTGGGTGGCGAAGCCGCCGTCGATGGAGACGCCAAGAAAGCGCTGCCTGGCGCAGAGGTTCTCGTCGCCATTGGCGCAGTCGCGACACTGGCCGCAACCGATCCACGGAAACACCGCCTTCTTGCTACCGACGAGACCGGCGAACACTTCGGGGCCGACTTCGTCGACCACGCCTGCGATCTCGTGGCCGAGCGTGAAGGGCAGCGTCATGCCGCGCGTGGTGTCGAGCTTCTTGCCGCCGCCGAGATCGGCGTAGCCGTCCTGGATGTGCAGATCGGAGTGGCAGAGGCCGCAGCGCTCGATGCGCACCAGCACCTCGCGTCCTTGCGGCTTCGGCGTGTCGACGATGGTCTCGCAGAGCGGCGCATCGAACTTGACGAGGGACTGCCGACGCATCAACGCCATATTTCTTCCTCCGAAATTATCTCTCTGTTTCGCTGCGTATATTGGCCAATTCACGGGCCATGGCAACAAAGCCGGAAATCGGAACGGTCTCGGCGCGCCGCGTCGCATCGACGCCGGCAGCTGCGGCGAGCCGCGCGGGATCGGCGCCGAGCGACTTCAGACTTTGTCGCAGCATCTTGCGGCGCTGGCCGAACGCGGCGGCGGCGACCTGTTCGAGCAGCTTGCGATCGCAGGCGAGAGGGTTTTCGCGCGGGATCAGTCGCACGACGGAAGACGTGACCTTCGGCGGCGGCACGAAGGCGGACGGCGCGATGTCGAACAGGATCTTGGTCTCGCAGCGCCAGTTGGCGAGCACGCCGAGCCGGCCGAAGGCCTCCTCGTCCTCGCGCGCCACGATACGCTCGCCGACCTCGCGCTGGAACATCAGGACCATCATGTCGTACCAGGGCGGCCAGGGCTCGGTGGTGAGCCAGCCGACGAGGAGGTGGGTCGCGATGTTGTAGGGCAGGTTCGCGACGATTTTTGCTCTTTCGCCGGATAGCAGCGGGCGCGGGTCGAAGCTCATGGCGTCGCCATGCACGATATCGAGACGGCCGGGATAGCGCGCTGAAATTTCCTGCAAGGCAGGGATCGCCCGCTCGTCGTGCTCGATGGCGATGACGCGTCTGGCGCCGAGCGCGAGCAAGGCGCGCGTCAACCCGCCCGGGCCGGGGCCGATCTCGATGATGGTGGAATCCTCGAGCGGAGCCGCCGCACGCGCGATGCGCGCGGTGAGATTGAGGTCGAGGAGGAAGTTCTGGCCGAGCGATTTGCGCGCCGACAAGGCGTGCTGGCGAATGACCTCGCGAAGCGGCGGGAGGTCGTCGATCGCGCTCATCGGGTTTTCGCAGCCGCCATCCGGCTCGCGAGCCTCAACGCAGCGATCAGGCTTGCCGGATTGGCCTTGCCGGTGCCGGCGATGTCGAAGGCGGTGCCGTGATCGGGCGAGGTGCGGATGAAGGGCAGGCCGAGCGTGACGTTGACCGCGTCGTCGAAGGCCACCGTCTTGATCGGGATCAGCGCCTGGTCGTGGTACATGCAGACGGCGCAGTCATAGCTGTTTCGCGCGGCTTCGTGGAACATGGTGTCGGCGGGGAGCGGTCCCTTCGCCTCGATCCCGTCGCTGCGCAACGTCTTGATCGCCGGCGCGATCACGGTCTGCTCCTCGTGGCCGAGCGAGCCGTCCTCGCCCGCGTGCGGATTGAGGCCGGAAATCGCGATGCGCGGATTCGCGATGCCGAAGCGGGATTTGAGTTCGGTCGCGACGATGCGCACGGTCGAGACGATCAGCTCGCTGGTGAGCTGGGCCAGTGCATCGCGCAAGGAGACGTGGATGGTCACGGGCACCACGGCGAGCCGCGGCGACCACAGCATCATCACCGGCTGCGGCACGCGGCCGTCTTCCGCGGCGAGCTCGGCGAGGAATTCGGTATGGCCGGGATGGCGGAAGCCGGCGCGATAGAGCACGCTCTTGGCGATCGGATTGGTGACGACGGCACCGGCGCGGCCCTCGCGGACATCCGTGACCGCCTGGCGGATCGAGGCGAGGGCGGCGGGCGCGCTCGATGCGTCCGGCTTGCCGGGCTCGGCGCTCGCGGGCTCGCCGGTCGCAACCACGGGCAGCGCCTCGGGGAAGGCGGCCTTGGCCTCGCCCGCGCTTACCGAAGCAATCCTGATATTGGCGCCGAGCGCCTTGGCGCGGCGGGCGATCAGCGCCTCGTCGCCGAGCAGATAAAAGGCAGGCAGGTCCAGTTCGCTGCGCTTGAGCCAGGCTGCGATGGTGATGTCGGGGCCGATGCCGGCAGGCTCTCCCAGCGTCAGGGCGAGGGGCTTGGCGGGCTGCTGGGCCATCAGCGGTTGCGATACTCGATCATCGCCGCTTTGCGGAGCTCCTCGAGATAGGCCTTCTGGGTCTTCTCGTACTTCTCCTGATACATCTTCTCGCGGACCTCGCGCTTCTTCGGCGTGTCGATCATGGTCGGCTTGCGCGAGCACAGCACCACCATCTCGATGCCCGCCTTGGTCGTCTCGGGAGCGGTCAGGTGGCCGATCGGCGTGTCGTCGAGCACCTTGCGCAGCGCCTCGGGCAATTCCGCCGTGGTCTTGGTGACGGTGTCGCGGATCGTGGCGTTCGGCGTGGAGCGGAACAACGAATTGGCTTCTTCGCAGCTTCCGACGCGCGAGCGATATTGCTCGGCTTCCTTATGCCGCGTCTCCAGGAACGCCGGCGACGAGCCGCGCGGCACGAGCAGCACGATCGGCTGCATCTTGTATTCGGTCCCCTCGATCTGCAGCTTGTCGCCGGTCTGGGCCTGCACGGCCTGCGCGACGTCCTTCTCGCCGACCAACAACTTCTCCTTGAAGCGGCCGCGCACGAGGCTGGTCCAGACCATCTCGGCCTTCATGCGGTTCTTCAGGGTTTCGGGGCGGACGCCCTTGACCTCGAGCGACTTGGTGAGCTGGTCCGGCGAGATGCGCATGCGCTGCGCCATGCCCTCGTAGGACTGGTTGATGTCGGAGACACCGGGGTCGACCCCGTATTTCTTGCCTTCCTTCATCTTCACCCGGTCGTCGATCAGCTCGTTGATGACCTCCTGACGGGCCGGTGTCTTCTGCGTCGTCAGCTGGTCGAGCTTGGAGCGCTGCTCGACGTCGAAGTCGGTGATGGGATCGCCGTTGACCATCACGACGATGTTCTGCGCGCGCGACGGCGCGCCGGCCAGGAGCAGGGCGGCGAGGACGAGGAAGAGGCGGAAGACAGGCAATGAGATCGTCATATTTGTCGCTCGCATGTCAGCCGCGGTGAACCTGCGATCGGGAACACGCGGCCGGCACCTTCAAACCGTTCACTGGAGACCGCCGCCGGAACTGCTGGTCGTCGCTGTGTTCGCCAGCGTGCGCAGGCCGATCTGGAACATGATCGCGTGGTTCAGCACGGGCGGCGCCGCGCCTGCGGAATAGCTATACGCAGTTACATAGTTCAAGCCGAGCACAAAGCAATCGTCGACGTAGCCGGCGCCGAGCACATACTGATTGATCTTGTTGGCCTCCAGGTCCCAGCGCGCCGAGCCCGTGACCACCCAGTTGGCCGCGACCTTGATCGAGCCCGACGTCAGGATGCCCTCGCGGCGGGTCAGATAGCCGAGTTCCGGCTGGGCCGCGTAATTGCCGTACAGCATGCTGACGGACCAGCGGTTGAAGTTGGCGCGGCCTTCCGCCTCGAAGCGCTGGATGTTCCAGGTCTGCTCGTCCATGCGCGAGCGAACGCTGAACGTATAGGTGCTGTTGGGCGAATAGGCGGCGCTCGCCACATAGTCGGAGCGCGGCCTCTGCAGACCGGAATCCACGCCAGTATTGATGGAGTCCTGGACCGCAAAGGAGTTCATGCCGAACAGCTGGTAGGACTGGCCGAACAGCGTCTTGATGGCGCCGCCCCTGTCGAATTGCGTGGTGGACTGCACGCCGACATTGGCGCGGCCGCCGCCCTCGACACGGTCGTAACCGGAGAACTTGTCGACGCTGAACAGATTCGAGGCGTCGAACACCATGCTCTGCGCGTCCTCGTTGGGGAGCTTGCCGGCATAGGTCTCGTTCGGCCGGATGATGATCTGCGCGATCGGCTCGATGGTGGTCGAGCCCCAAGGCTGAACGTTGATGAAGGGGTAGCGGTATTCGAGGCCCACGGTCGGCATCAGGCGGAACGCCTGGGTGTCGCCGACAGGAAGATAGTTCGACACGCCCGGCTGGTTGGAGACCGAGGAGTTGATCGCGTCGGCGCGGAGAATGGCGAACGGGGTCCAGATTTCACCGAATGGATCGGTGAAGGACTTGCGCCACTGCGCTTCGGCCGTCAGGCGGGTGTAGGTGCCGGGGAAGCCGCGCAGCAGGCACTGCGACGGCGTGCGCGCGAGCGGATCGGCCGACACCGTCGTGCACAGGCCATTGGTGTTGGCGAGCGTCGTAATCGGATCGAACACCGCGGTGTCACGCGACAGGTTCACGAAATTGGTCTTGTAGCTGAACTCGCCGCCGAAGACCGGATAGTTCAGCACGTTCGAGTAGTCGATCACGGGGTAGACGACCGGCACCTGGCTCTGATTGCCCGAGTAACTCAGCCAGTACATCGTGCGCGCGTCGAAGAAGCTACGATTGCCGACACCGGTCAGGTAAAGCTGCGAGAGTGCATCCGTCGGCAGATACAGGAACGAGCCCAGCGGATCGCGATATTGCGACAACCGATAGTCCGAGAAGAAATAGTAGTCGGACATCAGGACACCGTCCCAACCCCAGACCCATTTGTCGTTCAGCGCGAACTGACCCTTGGTGTCGACGGCGCCGCGGAACTGCTTGTCGCCGGGCTGGCCGGCGAGCGCGCTGCGGTCGAGCTGGTCGATGCCGTAGACGCGGATCTGATAGGCGCCGTCCATCAGGCGCTGGCGGAATTCGGCCTGGAACAGCACGCCCTGCTTGGACGTGATGCGCGGGCTGAAGGTCGCGTCCATGTCGGGTGCGATCGCCCAGTAGAACGGAACCTCGACGCCGTAGCCGAACGGCGTATTCGACGTGAAGCCCGGCATCAGGAAGCCGGTCTTGCGCTTCACGGTCGGGTCGGGCGTCGAGAAATAGGGCATATAGGCGATCGGCACGCCGAAGAATTCGAGCTGCGCCGTCTCGAAATACAGCATCTTCTCCTGCTGGTCGTGGATGATGCGCGCACCCTTGACCTGCCATAGCGGCGGCTTCTTCGGGTCGTCCTTGCACGGCGCGCAGGCCGTGTAGACGCCGTTCTCGAACACCGTGTAGTTGCCGCTGGAGCGATCGGAGCGGCTCGCCGCCATGCGGGTCTGGTCGGCCGTGTCAACGCGCAGCGAATCGACGAAGCCGTCACGGTAGTCGTCGGAAAGGTCCAGGATCTCGGCATAGGTGATCTTGCCGTCGGCATCCGTCATCCGGATGTTGCCTTCGGCATGGAGCCGCTTGGTCTTCTGGTCGTAGATGACCTTGTCGGCCTCGACGCTGGTGCCGTTGTAGAACAGCTGGACGTTACCGACCGCGGAGACGCGCGAATTGTTGTAGTCGTAGTCGACCTCGGTCGCCTGAACCAGCATCTGGTTGTCGTTGACGGCCTTCGGCGGCTTCGCACGCGGCGGCAGCGGATTGTAGGTGAAGCTCTGGGCGGAGGCCGGCGCCACGGCGGCAACGTCCATCAGGCCACCGAGCGATGCCATGGCGGCGACAGCAAGCAGGAACCTGCGAATGGACAAGCCACACCCGTTCGCGCGCACCAATGTGCGCCGCGTCAAACGAGACACGGATCCTCGGTGGACGGCCGTCACTATCCGTCCTCCTGATACAGCAAGGCCAAAAAGCCGGTGAGGCCGCCCACCACCACGGGCAACCACGCCGCAGCGATCGGATGCATCAACTCAGCCTTGCTCAAATCTTCAGTCACTTTCGACAGAACGTAGAGCAGAAAGCCTGCGCCCACGCCACTCAAAACCATCTTCTGCACGCCGCCCATCCGGAAGAAGCGCAACGACACGGAAGCCGCGAGCATCACCATGGCCGCAAGCAAAAACGGCTGTGCCAGAAGCTTCTGATACTGGAGTCGGTATCCGGCTGTCGCGAAGCCCGAGCTTTCGGAAGAGCGGATGTAGCTCGGTAGTTGCCAAAAGGACACAGTCTCGGGTGTGGAAAAGCTGTTGCGGACCTGCGCCTCGGTCAGCGTCGTCGGAATCTCCAGGCTGGCCTGATCGACCGGCGGCGAATCCAGCGAGAAGCGGCGGACGCCCTTGAACAGCCAACGGCCGGCCTCGAGTGTCGCCTCTCGCGCCTCGATGCGCTCCTTGAAGTGCTGCTCTGTGTCAAACCGGAACAGCGTGAGTCCCGTGAGCCGGATACCCTGCTGCTCGCTGCGCGCCGCGTTGATGATGGTCTGGCCGTCATTGGTGACCTGATTGAGCCAGAAGCCGGAGGCGTCCTGAATACCGCCGCCGGGCGCCGAGCCGAACAGCTCGGCTTCCATGCGCTTGGAGAGCTCGCGCAGATTGGCCGACATCGGATTGTAGGCGACGGTGGCGATCACTCCGATCAGGAGCGCGCTGCCGAGCGCCGGCGAGATGAATTGCCATGCGGAGACGCCGGCAGCGCGCGCGACCACGAGCTCGAGCCGGCGGGAGAGGGCGAGATAGCAGGTCATGGCGCCGATCAGCATGCAGAACGGCGTCAGCTTCTCCAGCAGCTGCGGCACGCGGAACAGCGAGGTCTCGGCCACCATGACCGCGGAGGCGGATGCGAGGCCCGAAGTCTTGCGCACCATCTCGATGTAATCGACCAGCACCAGCAACAGAAAAATGCTGGCGAACACGCCGAGCGCCGCGACCACGAAACGGCCGGCGAAATAGCGCCCGAGTGTGTTGGTGAGCATGCTCATGCGACGGCCGGCCGTCGGAACAGCCGCGCGATGCGCGCGTTCGACCTGTTGATGGCCTCCATGAGGCGCGGCGGCGGTTCGACCACAAGGCCGCCGATGATGATCGCCATCCCGATGCCGATGGCACCAATGACCATCGCATATTGGACCAGCACCGCGCCGGGCGATTTCACCGCCATCACCGAGCAGGCAAAGCCGGCCATGCGCAGGCCGAACACGGCGAAGATCGATGAGCCCATCGAGAAATTGCGGCTCTGGCGGGTGGTGCGAGGCGCACCCAGAAACGCGAAGGTCAGCACGGCAAAGGCGAAGGGATAGATCGGCGCCAGCAGGCTGTCATGCAATGCCGAGCGGAACTGGCCGGGAATCTGCTTGTAGACGGGATCGTCCTCGGACGGCGAGAGCAGCTCCCAGAGATAACGCTCGCGGATGCCGAGGGTGACGTCGCGGCCCTGGCCCGAGAACTTGGACATGTCGAAGCCGTAGCGGCCGAACGCCACCAGCGCGGGATCGCGCTTGCCGGCCTCGAAGCGCTGGAGATTGCCGGTCTCCAGCACCAGGAACGATCCGTTCTCGTTCTTCATGACTTCGCCGTGCTCGGCGACGATCGAGACCCGCTCGTTCGGATCGCGGCGGTCGTCGATGAAGATGCCGGCGAGGATGCCGCCGGGCTGGCGTTCGCGAATCCTGATCGTCAGGTTCTTGTCGAGCTGGGCGAAGCGGCCGGGCTGCAGGATGTTGGTAAGCACGTCGGCGGTGATCTCGGCGTCCCACTGCTTGATCCGCCGCATGCCATCGGGAGCGAGATAGGCCGCGATGAAGGCGACCAGCAGCGCCACCACGCAGGTGGCGTAGAAGAACGGATAGAACAGCCGGAACGGCGAGAAGCCGGCGGCATTCATCACGATGATCTCGGAATCGGTCGCAAGCTTGTTCAGCGTATGCGAGATCGCGATCATCAGCGCGATCGGCGAAATGATCAGGACCAGCGCGGGCACGACGAGGCTGGTGATGCCGAGGAAGGTCAGGATGGTCTGACCCTGGCTCGTCATCAAGTCGATGCCGCGCAACGCTTGCGTAATCCAGATCACGCCCGTGAGGCTGACCAGGACCAGCGCAAACGACGCGAGCGTCGTGCGGAAGATATACCTATCGATTGACCCCATGCGCTACCGCACGAATCCCACCAAGTCCCCAATGCCGGCCGGAATTCCGGCTGTCCAACCAATCCCCGCAAGGGGATCCCCAAGGTCGGTCAACCATCTCATCCGCCGGCTTACTCTCTCAGTACCATCCCTTTGATCCGTCAACAAAATGGCTGCCCCGTGGCACCCTCAATATATGGTTAATATTTCCCTCGTTGTGGCCCCTCGGCCACGGGGGGTGCTTGGCATCGACCGGGCCAGTGGCCCATAGTGCGTTACGCCCAGTGAATCGCCGTTCAGCTCCGGCCCGTGGCCGGGACTGCCGATCGGTAAAAGCGCAACGTTTTTGAGGAGTTACTCATGTCCGATGCCATCAAGGTCGGCTTCGTTCCATTATCTGCCGCCGTCCGTGGCATCATGGTCGTGTTCTGCGACGACAGCTTGAAGCTCGGCCCGGCGACCGCCAAGGCCCTCGGCGGGGCCACCGAACTCGTGAAGCGGGCGGCCACCGCCGCCGCCTTCAAGGGCAAAAGCGGCGCTGCGCTCGACATCCTTGCGCCGGAGGGCGTGAAGGCCACCCGCCTGATCGTGATCGGCGCCGGCAAGGCGGCCGGCCTGAAGGCGAACGACTTTCTCAAATTCGGCGGCGTGGCGGCGAGCAAGCTTCCGGCCGGGGTGGCGGCCATGACCATCATGGCGGAACTGCCCAATGGCGCCATGACGAGCGAGCAGGCGGTCGCGATCGCCTCGGGCCTGCGGCTGCGCACCTACAAATTCGACCGCTACAAGACCAAGAAGAAGGACGGCGAGGAGGGCGGCACGCGCGCCGACGTCTCGTTTGCGGTCGGCGACGTGGTCGTCGCGAAGAAGGCGTTTGCATCGGCGGCTGCGATCGTGGACGGCGTGATCATTGCGCGCGACCTCGTCAACGAGCCGCCGAACGTGCTTTTTCCCGAGGAGTTCGCGCGCCGCGCAGGCCTGCTCCGCAAGCTCGGCGTCAAGATCGAGGTGCTCGACGTCAAGGCGATGGACAAGCTCGGCATGGGCGCGCTGCTCGGCGTCGGCCAGGGCTCGGCGCGGCCGAGCCGCACCGTGATCATGCGTTGGGACGGCGGCAAGAAAGGTGAGGCGCCGGTTGCCTTCGTCGGCAAGGGCGTCTGCTTCGACACCGGCGGCATCTCGATCAAGCCGGCCGGCAGCATGGAGGACATGAAGGGCGACATGGGAGGCGCTGCCTGCGTCGTCGGCCTGATGCATGCGCTCGCCGCACGCAAGGCCAAGGTCAACGTCGTCGGCGCCATCGGCCTCGTCGAGAACATGCCGGACGGCAACGCGCAGCGCCCGGGCGACATCGTCACCTCGATGTCGGGACAGACCATCGAGATCATCAACACCGACGCGGAAGGCCGCCTGGTGCTTGCCGATGTGCTCTGGTACGTCGCCAAGAAAACCAAGCCGAAATTCATGGTGGATCTGGCGACGTTGACCGGCGCCATCGTGGTCGCGCTCGGCACCGAGCATGCCGGCATGTTCTCCAACAATGACGAGCTTGCCGAGCGGCTGCTGGCGGCCGGCATCGAGAGCGGCGAGAAGGTCTGGCGCCTGCCGCTTGGCCCCGAATACGACAAGCTGATCGACTCCCAGTTCGCCGACATGAAGAACACCGGCGGACGCCATGGCGGCTCGATCACCGCGGCGCAGTTCCTCCAGCGCTTCGTGGACGGCACGCCTTGGGCGCATCTCGATATCGCCGGGACCGCCATGGGCGCGCCGAAGACCGACATCAACCACAGCTGGGGAAGTGGCTATGGCGTTCGCTTGCTCGACCGTCTGGTCGCCGACCATTACGAGCGCAAATGACCCGAGATGACTGAAGTCCTTTTCTACCATCTGCAAAACATGACGGTGGAGAACGTGTTGCCGCCCCTTCTCGAGAAATCGCTCGAGCGCGGCTGGCGCGTCGTGGTGCAGTCGACTTCGCCGGAGCGCGCCGATGCGCTCGACGCCCATTTGTGGACCTATCGCGACGATTCCTTCCTGCCGCACGCGACCTGGCGGGTGAGCGACGCCGCCGAACAGCCGATCGTGCTGGCGGTCGAGGATGACAATCCGAACGGTGCCAATGTCCGCTTCCTCGTCGACAACGCCGCGCTGCCGCAGGACGCGCAGGGCTATGAGCGCATGGTGCTGCTGTTCGACGGGGACGATCCGGACGCACTTGCGTTCGCCCGCAGCGCCTGGACGGATTGCAAGGCGCGGGGATTTGATGTCACCTATTGGCAGGCCGACGAGCGGGGCCGATGGCAGAAGCGGAATTAGCGGTCGCTCGCAATTAATGATAATTTGCACTTTTCGGGGGATGATGGCTTTTGTCACCTTCGTGCCGCAAAGTGGTGTTGGTACAATTGCTTAGGGCCGATCCTTCACTCGGGGAAATTAGTTTATCGTGCGACATCAAAAGCTTCCCAGCTCGCTCATAGTTGCGTTGGCGGCCATAGCCCCGCTGGTCGCGGGCTGTTCGGGCGGGACCGATCTGTTGTCCAGGGATGCCCAGTGGTTCAACACGCCCAGCCGCCTGTTCATCAAAAGCATCTCGATCGAGTCGCCGCCGCTAACCCCCGACAAGCCGGTTGGGGCCGAGGATCTGGTCAGCGCCGACGGGGCTTGTGCCGGCATGGCGCCGCCGCCCGGGCCGGCTGATGCGAATGCGTCGACGACCGCGCCGGCTCCCATGGGCGGCACCGTCGCGCTCGGCCACACCGAATGCGATGTGGTGCGCGGCATCGGCGCGCCCTCGAGCGTCAACCTCTCCGGTGATGCCGCCGGCAGGCGCGTTGCGGTCGTGACCTGGACGACCGGTCCGCGCGCCGGCATCTACACCTTCACGGCCGGCCGCCTGTCCTCGATCGAGGGCACGCCGGAGGCGCCGGTCATGCCGAAGGCGACCAAGCCGAAGCCGAAGAAGAAGTCGGCGGCGTAACGGGTTTGGCCTTTTGCCCTGATGCTGGTTGCAGCTGTCGCTGCGATCGGCCGCGCATGCTTGCCCCTATCGTCAAGCGATTTTGCATCCATTGATTGCGATGGGCGGGCGTGAATCGTGACCTCTCCGTTCTCGCTCGCCGGCGATCTTGTTCGCGAGTTTCGACATCGCGGATGCCGACCTTCGCCCAAAGCGTCTTCATTGCCTCGAGCCGCGTTTTTCCGCGCGCGTTGAAAGTCACGGGGGCGTTACGCGTGATCCGTGATCACGCGATTCGTGATGAGAGAGCCTTCGCATTCGCTTTCGAAAACTGCCCCGAAGCAAAACTGGAGGAAATCTCCAGAATAATCACGCGCGTCTCAAGCAACGGTTCAAGAATGTCATGTGCGCGGCTGCTACGCATCGAAGGGAGGGGCTAGGTCGGAAGGATCATTTGGATGTCCATTACCTCTGTGTTTTCCCCGGTTACGGGGCAGCTCACCATTTTCGGCGACAGCGCGAATAACGGCCTTGTGATAAGTCGCGACAAGTCCGGCCGCATCCTGGTCAATAACGGGCACGTGAAAACGGTTGGTGGCGAACCCACCGTCGACAACACCACTGCGATCGACATCTTCGGTCAAGGCGGTGACGACACGATCACCGTCGACGAATGCCACGGCCCGATGCCGGCGGTGCACATCTTCGGCGGCGACGGCAATGACAGGATCACGGGCGGCTCGGGAGCCGATCTCCTGTTTGGTCAGGCCGGCAACGATTTGATCAAGGGCGGCGGCAACGATCTGCTGTTCGGCGGAGCGGGTAACGACGTCCTGGACGGCGGCAGCGGCGACAATCAGCTGTTCGGCGAGGCCGGCGACGATGTCATGGTCTGGAATCCGGGCGGCGGCACCAACCTGTTCGAGGGTGGTGAGGGCAACGATACGGCTCAGGTCAACGGAAGCAACGCCGCCGAGACGTTCACGATCACGGCGAACGGCACCCGCGTGCGGCTCGACGGGACGGGCGCGGTGCCGTTCTCGCTCGACATCGGCACGACGGAAAATCTCGTCCTGCACGGTGGGGGCGGCGACGATGTCATCACCGCGGGCAACGGGCTCGGCAGCCTGATCTCGCTGACGCTCGATGGCGGCGCCGGCAACGACAGGATTACCGGCGGCGATGGCAACGACCTCATCATCGGCGGCAGCGGGGACGACATCGTCAATGGCGGACGCGGCAACGACGTCGCCCAGCTCGGGAGTGGCGACGACACTTTCATCTGGAATCCCGGTGACGGCAGCGACACGGTCGAAGGCGGATCGGGCAGCGACAAGCTGCTTTTCAATGGCGCCAACATCAACGAGACCATCGACATCTCGGCCAATGGCGGCCGGGTGCGCTTCACCCGCGATGTCGCCAACATCACGATGGATCTCAACAGCGTCGAGCAGATCGAATTCGATGCGCGGGGCGGGGCCGACAACATCACCGTCGGCGACCTCACCGGGACCGGCGTCAAGCAGGTGCTGGTTGATCTCGGAGCCGTTCCGGGAGGGACGCAAGGCGACGGCGCAGCTGACACGGTGACCGTCAACGGCAGCAACGGCAATCAGCACATCGAGGTCACAGCCACGGGCACAACGGTCACGGTCACGGGGCTGCCGGAGCTCGTGACGATCGCAAATGCAGAGGCCGGCAACGATCGGCTGGTCGTTCAGGCGCTCGGCGGCAACGACGTCATCGATGCATCCACGCTCGGCGCGGCGATCGGGCTGACCATCGACGGCGGCGCGGGCAACGACACCATCACCGGCAGCCAGGGCGCCGACACCCTGATCGGCGGCGACGGCAACGACAAGGTCATCGGCGGCCGCGGCAATGACGTCGCGCTTCTTGGCGCAGGCGACGACATCTTCACGTGGAATCCCGGTGACGGCAGCGACGTCGTCGAAGGCGGCGCGGGAACCGATACGCTGGTGTTTAACGGCGCCAACGTGGCCGAGAACATGTCGGTCTCGGCGAACGGAACCCGTGCGCTTCTCACCCGTGACGTCGGTGCTATCGTCATGGACCTCGCTGGCGTCGAGCACGTGCAGATCGCGGCAGCAGGCGGCGCCGACAACATCACGGTCAACGATCTGACCGGGACTGGAATCGCGCAGGTTGCCATCGACCTCAGCGCCGGCCCCGGCAGCCAGAGCGGCGACGGAGCGGCGGACCGCGTGACCGTGAACGGCACGAACGGTGACGACAACATATCGGTCGTGACCGCCGGCGGATCGATCGTGGTCAACGGCCTCGCTGCGCAGGTGACGATTGCACACGCGGACGCCGGTGATGTGCTCGGCATCAACGGCGGACAAGGCAATGACGTCATCGATGCGTCTTCCATCAAGGCGGGACAGTCGTTCAGCCTCAACATCAATGGCGGCGACGGCAACGACACCATCATCGGCAGTGCCGGCAATGACGTGGTGAACGGGGGACGCGGCAACGATTTCGCCAATCTGGGTGCGGGCGACGACACCTTCGTGTGGAATCCCGGCGACGGCAGCGACACCGTCGAAGGCGGGAAGGGCACCGACACGCTGGCATTCAACGGCGCCAATATCAGCGAGAACATCAATATCTCGGCCAATGGCGGTCGGGTGCTGTTCACGCGAGATGTCGCCGCCATTGCGATGGACCTGAACGGGGTCGAACATGTCGACTTCAATGCTCTCGGCGGTGCCGACAACATTACCGTCGGTGACCTCTCCGGCACCGGCGTCAGCCAGGTCGACCTCGATCTCGGCGCCAATGACGGCGCCGCGGATACCGTGACCATCAACGCAACCGGTGGCAACGACGTCATCACGGTGACCGAGCACGACGGCATCATCACGGTGTCGGGGCTTGGCCAGGACATCAACATCACCGATGCCGGCGCGGGCGACAGGATCGTTATCAACGGTCTCGATGGCGACGACGTCATCACGGCTTCCGGCTTGCACAGCGGCATCCAGCTCGTTGCCAATGGCGGCAACGGCGACGATGTGCTGATCGGCAGCCCGGGCAACGACTCGCTGGCGGGTGGTGCCGGTGATGACGTGCTGATCGGCGGCGGCGGCCTCGACATCCTGGACGGCGGCACCGGCAACAACGTCGTCATCCAGGGCGGAGCGTTTGCGGCCGCGATGCTGCTCAACCAGGCCATGGCGGCCAGCTTCGTCCCGGCAGGTGAGGGGAACGGCGAGATGCCGCTGCCCGATCCGCACGCGACGCAGAGCCAGGTGCTCGCACCGCCCCAGCACGCCTGAAGCCGGCCGCATCGGCCCGGAGAACGCTCATGATGACCAACGCGGTCTCCTCCGATACGGGGCTCGATGCGTTGCTGACGCTGCTGCATCTGCAAGGTGTTGCGGCCGATCGCGCGCAGCTCAGGCACCGGCTGGGCGCGGCAAGCTTCGGCGCAGCGGATATCGTCCGCTGCGCCAGGTCTCTCGGACTTAAAGCCAGAACCTATCGCACACAGTGGAGCCGTCTGTCGGACACTCCGCTGCCTGCGATCGCAATGCTGCGGGACGGCGGCTTCATGGTCATCGCAAAGGCCTCCGCCGACAAGGTGCTGGTGCAGTCTCCGGAGGCGCAGCGCCCGGTGCTGATGGATCGCGACGAGCTGTGCGCGATCTGGGACGGCGGCTTGATCCTGATGGTCCGGCGCGCCGGGCTGTCAGACCTCGGACGGCATTTCGATATCACCTGGTTCATCGGCGCGATCGGCAAATACCGGCGGCTGCTGGGCGAGGTGCTGGCGGCTTCGTTCTTCCTCCAGCTTTTTGCGCTGGTCTCGCCGCTGTTCTTCCAGGTCGTGATTGACAAGGTGCTGGTACACCGCTCGCTGTCTACGCTCGACGTTCTCGTCATCGGCCTCGTCGTCGTCTCCCTGTTCGACACCGTGCTCGGGATCCTGCGCAATTACCTGTTTGCGCACACGACCAACCGCATCGACGTGGAGCTCGGGGCACGTCTGTTTCACCATCTGCTGGCGCTGCCGATGGCCTGGTTTCAGGCCAGGCGCGTCGGCGATTCCGTGGCGCGGGTCCGTGAGCTCGAGAACATCCGCAATTTCATCACCAGCTCGTCGTTGACGCTTCTCATCGACATGGTCTTCACCTCGGTGTTCCTCGCGGTGATGTTCGCCTATTCGGCGCAGATGAGCTTCATCGTGCTGGCGTCGTTCCCGTTCTACATCGCGATCTCGGCCGTGGCGACGCCGCTGTTTCGCCGCAGGCTGGACGAGAAATTCCGCCGCGGCGCCGAGAACCAGGCCTTCCTGGTCGAGAGCGTTAGCGGCATCGAAACGCTGAAGGCGATGGCGGTCGAGCCGCAGATGCAGCGCCGCTGGGAAGAGCAGCTCGCCGGCTACGTCTCGGCGAGCTTCGGTGTCACCAGTCTCGGCAACACGGCAAGCCAGCTCGTGCAGCTCGTCAGCAAGGTCGTCACTGCCGGCATTCTCTATGTCGGCGCCAGGCTGGTGATCGGTGACGCACTGACCGTCGGCGAGCTCGTGGCCTTCAACATCTTCGCGGGGCGGGTGTCGGCCCCGGTGCTGCGGCTCGCGCAAGTCTGGCAGGATTTTCATCAGGCGCGGCTGTCGATCGCGCGGCTCGGCGACATCCTCAACAGCGCGGCGGAGCCGGCTTACTCCGCCGCCCGCGCGGGGCTGCCGCCGATCCGGGGCAACATCCGCTTCGAGCACGTCTCCTTCCGCTACCGCCTCGATGGGCCGGAGATCCTGCACGATGTCTCATTCGAGATTCCAGCCGGACAAACCGTCGGCATCGTCGGATCGTCCGGCTCGGGCAAAAGCACCTTCGCCAAGCTGGTGCAGCGGCTCTACGTTCCGCAAGGCGGCCGCGTGCTGGTCGACGGAATGGATCTGATGACGACCGACCCGGCCGGGCTCCGTCGGCAGATCGGAATCGTGCTCCAGGACAACATGCTGTTCAACCGGTCGGTGCGCGACAACATCGCGCTGGCCGATCCGAGCCTGCCGATGGACCGCATTATCGACGCGGCGAAGCTGGCGGGCGCGCATGATTTCATTCTGGAGCTCCCCGAGGGCTACGATACGGTGGTCGGCGAGCGCGGCTCAACGCTCTCGGGCGGGCAGCGCCAGCGCATCGCGATCGCCCGCGCGCTGGTGGGCAATCCCCGGATCCTGATCTTCGACGAAGCCACCAGCGCGCTCGACTATGAAAGCGAGCGGATCATCCATGACAACATGAAGGAGATCGCGAAAGGCCGCACGGTCCTGATCATCGCGCACCGTCTGTCCACCGTCCGCGGCGCCGATCGCATCTTCACCCTGGAACGCGGCCGTCTGGTCGAGGACGGCACGCATGATGCGCTGATCAAGACCGGCGGGCGCTATGCCGCCCTGCATCGTCTCCAGGGAGGCATTTATGAGGTCGGCTAGCGCTGTGCCGGCCGCTCGGCCGGAGCAGACCGTGATCCCGTTCCGGAATGGAAAGGGGCGGGGCGCCGAGGAAGTCGCCTTCCTGCCGGCGGCGCTGGAAATCACGGAAACACCGCCATCGCCGATCGGCCGCGCCATCGCCATGGTCCTGATGCTGCTTGTCTGCGCGGCGATGGCCTGGTCGGCCTGGGGCACGATCGACATCGTGGCCTCCGCAACCGGCAAGGTCGTGTCGAGCGGGCGAAGCAAGGTGGTCCAGCCGTTCGAGACCGGCGTGGTGCGCGCCATTCACGTGCAGGACGGCCAATCGGTCAAATCGGGCGACCTGCTGATCGAGCTCGATCCGACCGTGAACGCCGCGGAGCGCGATCGTCTGCACGACGATCTCATGGCCGAGCGGCTCAACGTCGCGCGCCTCCGCGCCGCATTGGCAGGCGGCGAAGAGGTGTCCGCCGATCTCGTCGTACCAGAGGACGCCGATCCCATGCTGGTCGCGACGCAGCGACAGCTCCTCGCCAATCAGGTCAGCGAGAACAGGGCCAAGCTCGCGGCGCTGGCGCGTCAGGAAGCGCAGAAGGAGGCCGAACATCAGACGATTGCGGCGACGATTCACAAGCTTGATGCGTTGCTGCCGGTCACCCAGCAGCGTGTCGAGATTCGCAAGACGCTGATGGAGAAGGAGATCGGCTCGAAGCTGACCTACTATGAGACCCTCCAGCTCCAGATCGAGCAGCAGGAGGAGCTTCGCGTCCAGAGCAGCCGCTTGAAGGAGGCCGAGGCGGCCGTCGCCGCGATCCGGGAGACTCGCATCCAGGCCTTGGCCGAGTACAGGAAAAGTCTCTCCGACGAGCTTGCCAAGAGCGAACAGAAGGCCAATGGCGTCGCACGCGATCTGATCAAGGCGCAGCAGAGGACGAGGCTTCAGCAACTGACGTCGCCAGTCGACGGCGTCGTGCAGCAGCTCGCGGTCCACACTGTGGGCGGCGTGGTCACGCCCGCGCAGTCGCTGCTGGTGATCGTGCCGACCGATACGCGGCTCGAGATCGAGGCGATGATCTCCAACCGCGATATCGGATTTGTCGAGGCCGGGCAGGGCGCCGCCATCAAGATCGACACTTTCAATTTCACCCGCTACGGGCTTCTCGCAGGCCGGGTCGTGAGCGTCTCGCAGGACGCCATCATCCGCGACCGGCCGCAGGAGCGCGGGAGCGACCGTGCGCTCGCGACGCAACGCGACAGCAGCGAGCCCAGCGGGCAGGAGTTGAGTTACAGCGCCCGTATCTCGCTCGATCGCACCCAGATGCAGGTGGACGACCGCCTCGTCAACCTGTCCCCGGGAATGGCGGTGACCGTCGAAATCAGGACCGGTTCGCGCACCATCCTGAGCTACCTGCTATCGCCGCTGCAGCGTTACCGGCACGAGATCATGCGGGAGCGCTAGTTCCCACATGATGCTGACGAAGCTTCGCGAGACGCGCCGGCTCAGTCGGTGCGGCAAAGAACAGGTTATTGAACGGCTAATCACCAGGTAGCAAAATACCGGTACTGTGCATGGGGTTGTTTTTGCGATTTTGATGTCGGCCCGGTCGCGGAGGCGTCAGCCCGCCGCCTCGTCGAACTGCGTGCTCGCCTCGAGCCACTGCTCCTCGGCACGTGCCAGCGCGTCGGCCGCATTGGCGCGTGCTTTCGACAGTTGGGCGGCCTGCTTGGGGTCGCGGCTGAAGATGTCGGGCAGGGCGAGCGCGGTGTCGATCTTGCTGATGATCTCGCTGACGCGGGCGATCTCGGTTTCGGCTTCCGCGATGCGTTTCTTCAGCGAGCCGCGATTGTCCGATCTCGGACGCTGCGGCTTCTCGCTCGCGGCGCTGCGTTCGCGCGGCGCGGGCTCGCCATTGCGCGCGGACAGCACCAGGCGGCGATATTCGTCGAGGTCGCCGTCGTAATTGGTCACGGTGCGGTCGGCGACGATCCAGAGTTGATCGGCGCAGGACTCGATCAGATAGCGGTCGTGCGAGACCATGATGACCGCGCCGGGGAATTCGTTGATCGCTTCCGCAAGCGCTGCGCGGCTGTCGATGTCGAGATGGTTGGTCGGCTCGTCCAGGATGATCATGTTGGGGCCGAAGAAGGTCGCAAGTCCCAGCAGGAGCCGCGCCTTCTCGCCGCCCGACAATTTTCCGACCTTGGTGTCGGCCGCCTTGCCGGAGAATCCGATGGCGCCGGCGCGGGCGCGTACTTTCGCTTCGGGCGCCTCGCCCATCAGCTTGCGGACGTGGTCGTAGGTCGAGGCATCCTCGTTCAATTCGTCGAGCTGGTGCTGGGCGAAATAGGCAATCGAGAGCTTGTCGGCGCGGGTCACCTTGCCCGAGAACGGCGCGAGGCGGCCCGCAAGCAGTTTGACCAACGTCGACTTGCCATTGCCATTGGAGCCGAGCAGCGCGATGCGGTCGTCATTGTCGACGCGCAAGGTGACGCGGTTCAGCACGGGCGTGTTCGGATCGTAGCCGACCACGACGTTGTCGGCGGCGATGATCGGCGGCGACAGGATCTTCTCGGGCGCGGGAAAGCTGATCTCGCGCACGTCCTGGGTGACCAGCGCCGTGATCGGCTTCAGCCGTTCCAGCATTTTCACACGGGACTGCGCCTGGCGGGCTTTCGAGGCTTTGGCCTTGAAGCGGTCGACAAAGGCTTGCAGGCGCGCGCGTTCGGCTTCCTGGCGCTTGACCGCTTTGGCATCGAGCATCTCGCGCATGGCGCGTTGCTCTTCGAACGAGGAGTAGGTGCCTTTGTAAAGCGTGAGCTTGCCGCGCTCCAGATGCAGGATCTGGTCGACCGAGCTTTCAAGGAGATCACGGTCGTGGCTGATCACGATCACCGTGCGCGGATAATGGGCGAGGTGATCCTCGAGCCACAGCGTCCCCTCGAGGTCGAGATAGTTGGTGGGCTCGTCGAGCAGCAACAGGTCGGGCGCCGCGAACAGCGTTGCGGCGAGCGCAACGCGCATGCGCCAGCCGCCGGAGAATTCGGCGCAGGGGCGGAGCTGGTCGTTGGCGGAGAAGCCGAGGCCGGACAGGATGGCGGCGGCACGGCTCGGTGCCGAATGCGCGTCGATGTCGACCAGCCGGGTCTGGATCTCGGCGATCCGGTGCGGATCGGCCGCGCTCTCGGCCTCGGTGAGCAGCGCGTCGCGTTCGAGGTCGGCCTTGAGCACGACTGAGATCAGGCTCTCGGGGCCGTTCGGCGCTTCCTGCGCGAGGCTGCCGACGCGCCAGCGAGGCGGCAGGGTCACCGTGCCGTGCTCGGCGGCGAGCTCGCCGCGGATCACCTTGAACAGGGTCGATTTGCCGGTGCCGTTGCGACCGACCATGCCGACGCGCGATCCGGGCGTGATCTGCACGGAACTCTGGTCAATCAGAAGGCGTCCGGCGAGGCGGATGGAGAGGTCGGTGATGGAGAGCATGCGGCCTTGTCACCGCACCCGCGATCAAACGCAACCCGTTTTTCCGTGTCTGCAAGCCGGTGCGTGTCAACTCAGTGCGAATCGCGCTCGCGCTGCTTCAGCTCATTGAGGAGTTGCTCGAGGTGCGTCGGAAGCCTGGCTTCGGGCCGCAGGCTCTGCTGGAGCCGTTCGGCCACGGCATCGGAGATCGAGCGGCTGGTGCGCCGGTCGATTTGCTCGCTGTCATTGGCAAAAGGGCCAGCCATCGCAGGGTTCCGTGTTCTCAAAGAAGCAACACGGTACCAAGTCCTTGGCCCCCAAATGGTTTCGCCACTCGCGGCGATTGCGCGGCATTCTAGCAAAAATTGTGTGAAGCCGCGCAATGTCCCCCTCCGAATACAAAGCCCCGGCGCTGGGGGACGCCGGGGCTTCGCTTGGAAGGTACCTTGGGGGGCTCAGGTACCTTTGGAAAGGTGCTGTCGGGCTCAGTAGCAGCGGTTGATCATCCGCCAGCGGGGTCCCCAGGGGGTCGGGACCAGCCGGCGCACATAGCAGCCGCCATAGCCGTAGGAGACGGGGGCATAGAAGCGCGGGCCACCCCAGCCGTAACCGTGATGCCAGCCGCCGCCGCCGCCGTGCCAGCCCCAGCCGCCACCATGCCAGTGCGCAGAGGCGGAGGTCGGTGCCAGCGCGGCACCAAGCGCAACCGCGGCAACAGCGGCGAGCGAAAGTTTCCTCAACATGGTGATCTCCTCAAAACTGCCGACGCGGGGCTATCGCGTCGATGGAAAGGCCGCCGAAACGGTCCGCCTCGGGAGGAGGCTTTGGTTTCGATGGACCTGAGGTTATCCGAGCGAGGCTGAACCAAACCCTGACGAGGCCTTCAGATTGGGTTCATTTAGGTGAAATCGTCGTAATCCATGTTGGCATTCTGACTCCTGGCCTGCGGCCAAGCGCCCGCGAGGCGGTTTTGGCGGTCGCTTGCCGTATGGCGAAGGCGCCGATATAAGCCCGGCAACTCCGAACCACCGTTTTCTCTTCAAGGACAAGATCATGGCCATCGAACGCACCTTCTCGATCATCAAGCCCGACGCCACAGCGCGTAACCTCACCGGTGCGGTTAACGCCGTGATCGAGAAGGCGGGCCTGCGCATCGTCGCGCAGAAGCGCATCCGCATGACCAAGGAACAGGCCGAGACCTTCTATGCGGTCCACAAGGCGCGCCCCTTCTTCGGTGAGCTCGTGGACTTCATGACGTCGGGCCCCGTGGTGGTCCAGGTGCTGGAAGGCGAGGGTGCCGTCTCCAAGTATCGCGACGTGATGGGGGCGACCGATCCGTCCAAGGCGGCTGACGGCACCATCCGCAAGCTCTACGCCAAGTCGATCGGTGAGAACTCCGCGCACGGTTCGGATGCGCCGGAGACCGCCGCGATCGAGATCGCGCAATTCTTCTCGGGCAACGAGATCGTCGGCTGATCCGTCAGCCGATCAGGTAACGAGACGCGGCGAAAGGACGTAGTGTGAACTGGCTCTGGCAGATCTTCGATCCCGCTACGATCGGGGCATTCTTCACCCAGTTCCGCGTTGAGATGGCCGAACCGACCTTCTGGGTCGCGGTCGGCAAGATCATCTGGATCAACATCCTCTTGTCCGGCGACAATGCGCTGGTGATCGCGCTCGCCTGCCGCGGCCTCAAGCCGCGGCATCGGCTGTGGGGCATGATCCTGGGTGCCGGCGCCGCGGTGGTGCTGCGGATCATCTTCACGGGCATCGTCGCGAGCCTGATGGAGCTGCCGTACCTCAAGCTGGTCGGCGGTCTTGCGCTGATCGTGATTGCGGCAAAGCTGCTGGTGCCGGAACAGGAGGACGAGGACGGCGTGGAGTCGGCTTCGCATCTGTGGCAGGCCGTGCAAATCGTCGTCGTCGCCGACATCGTCATGAGCCTGGACAACGTCATTGCGGTGGCCGCGGCCGCCAATGGCAGCGCGCCCTTGCTGGTGCTCGGTCTTGCTATCAGCGTGCCCTTGATCGTCGCCGGTGCGGCGCTGATCATGGCGCTGCTCGCAAAGCTGCCGGTTCTGGTGTGGGCCGGCGCGGCGCTGCTCGGCTGGATTGCGGGCGAGGTGATCGCTACCGATCCCGGCATCGCGCCGAGGCTGCACACGCTGTCCGACGGTCCGTTCGGCGCCTCGCTCGACAACGTGCTCAGCGCCTTGCGCATCCCGCCGCAATTCGCCCATGGCGGCGGAGGCGGCGAATATCTGTGCGCAGCTCTCGGCGTAGTCGTCGTGCTGGCCGTCGGCTCCATCTGGCGCCGGCGCAGCATGAGCGCGGCCGCGCTGGAATCCTCCGAGCGCCACGCCAAGGCCTCGGCGGAATAGGCTTATCTTTCGAGCATAATCTTTTCGGAAAAGCGCTTCAGGCTTTTCCGGATCATGCGCTAGCGCCGCACGATCGAGCCGGCGCGGTTGATCAGGCGGGCGAGCGCGCGGAAGCGGCTGCCGACGCGATCCGCGACGAGATCGCCGAGGCGGTGCTCGAACACCAGCAACAGCTTGCGGCCCACGCTGCGGAAATGCGTCGCGGGCAAGACGCCCGGACGCGCCGCCGAGATCAGATGCGCAACGCGGAAGGCCGCGCCGAGTAGGCGGGCGCGTTCGAGTTGCGCCGGCGTCAGCAGCTCCTGCATGGCGACCGGCGGCTGGTTCTCCTCGCTGAGCCCCGCATAGCGATAGAACACGGACAGGCCGACGAAGGCGCGCTCGGTGTGGGTGATCGCGCCGAAATTGCCGTTGACGACGAGGCTCAGCGTCTGCTCGCCGCGATGATCGGGATGCACCCGCCAGCCGATGTCGGACAACAGGCACGCGGCGTGGCGCAGACGGCGGTCCTCCTCGGTCTCGCGCAGCTTCACCACGCGCGCGAGGCGGTCGGTCCAGGCGATCAACTCGCGCGCGTGCTTTGCCGAACGAGACAGCAGCTGGTTCAGCTCCTCGGCCGCGCAGATCAGTCCGTCCTTGTTGCGTTCGGACTCCGGCAGCTTCTCGTGCAGCAGGCCCTCGCGCACGCCGAAGGTCGAGAACACGATGGTCTTCGGCTTCGCCACCCGGATGATGTGCTCGAGCACCAGTGCCGCATAGGTGAGGAGCGGGCGCCGGGCGTCGGCGACGATCTCGATGTCTGCAAGCATGCCGGCGGCCGCAAGCCGGCGGAGACGTCGGGAAAAATCGAGCGCCTCGGCAGCCGAAATCGAATAGCCGTGCATCACCTGGAGCGGGTAGCCGCTCTGGATGATGTGGATGCGCGCCAGCGCGCGCCAGGTACCGCCGACGGCGTAGAAGCTGCGGCCGCTCCCGGCCTTGAGCTGCGGCACCCCGTCGAGCGCTTCGCGCACGATGCGGTCGGCGCGTTTCAGGGATTTATGCGCGAGGTCCTGCAGCGCGAGGCCGCCGAGTGGCAGCGTCACGCCGCTGCGCACCGTGTTTTTGCGCACGTCGATCAGTTCGAGCGAGCCGCCGCCGAGGTCTCCGACGATGCCGTCGGGATGATGGATGCCGGAGATCACGCCAAGCGCCGACAGCCGCGCCTCGCGCGGGCCCGACAGGATCTCGATCTTCACCGCGCAGATGCGCTCGGCTTTCGCGATGAAGTCGGGGCCGTTGGAGGCGTCGCGGCAAGCGGCGGTCGCAATCGCAAACACCCGCCCGACCTGCATCACCCGGCACAGCGCACGGAAGCGCTTGAGCGAGGTCAGTGCCTTGTCGACGGCGTCGGGCGCTAGCAGGCCCGTGCTCTGCACCTCGCGCCCGAGCCCGCACAGCGTCTTCTCGTTGAAGATCGGAATCAGGCTCCGCGTCAGTCCCTCGTAGACGACGAGACGGACCGAGTTGGAGCCGATGTCGATGACCGCGACGCTCGAGCCGCGCTTGCGCGGCCGCTTCACGTCGACGATCCCGGATCAGGATTGATGACGTTCATTACGGCGCGTGAGGCGGCGCGGCGAGGATTCCTTGAGCGACTTACCACGGCCAGACAGACTCGGATTGGTCATGAAGTAGTTGTGGACGTTGAAAGGCTCCTCGCCCTTCGCGGTCTTCATACGCGTTGAGGACCCGTCCGGCAACAATTGCCAGCTCTGTTCATTGTCCTTGAGATTGGCGACCATGATCTGTTCGAGAACCTGCTGATGCACCGTGGGATTTTGCAGCGGACACAGCACCTCGACGCGGCGGTCGAGATTGCGCGGCATCATGTCGGCCGAGGAGATATACACAGCCGCTTTCGCGCTCGGCAGGCCCTGGCCCATGCCGAAGCAGTAAATTCGGCCGTGTTCGAGGAATCGTCCGATGATCGACTTGACGCGGATGTTCTCCGACAGGCCGGGAATGCCGGGCCGCAGGCAGCAGATACCGCGCACCACAAGCTCGACCTGCACGCCGGCCTGTGAGGCCTCGTAGAGCGCGTCGATAATGTCGGGGTCGACCAGCGCGTTCATCTTCATCCAGACCGCACCGGGCCGGCCGTGGCGCGCATGCGCGGTCTCGCCCTGGATGTGCTCGATGATGCGCTTGCGCAAGGTCAGCGGCGAGACCGCCATCTTTTCAAGATCGCTCGGCGCGGCATAGCCGGTGATGAAGTTGAACACGCGGGCGGCATCGCGGCCGATGGTCGGGTCCGAGGTGAAGTAGGAGAGGTCGGTGTAGATGCGCGCGGTCACCGGGTGGTAATTGCCGGTGCCGGTGTGGACGTAAGTCGTGAGGCTGCCGCCCTCGCGGCGCACCACCATCGACAATTTCGCGTGGGTCTTCAGTTCGAGGAAGCCATAGACGACCTGCACGCCGGCGCGCTCGAGGTCGCGTGCCCAGCGGATGTTGGCCTCCTCGTCGAAGCGGGCCTTCAGCTCGATCAGCGCGGTGACGGATTTGCCGGCTTCTGCAGCTTCCACGAGCGCGCGCACGATCGGCGAGTTGCTCGAGGTGCGGTAGAGCGTCTGCTTGATGGCGACGACGTCGGGGTCGCGCGTCGCCTGCTGGAGAAACTGCACCACGACGTCGAAGGATTCATAGGGGTGATGAACGACGAGATCCTTCTGCCGGATCGCAGCGAAGATGTCGCCGCCTTGCTCGCGCACGCGCTCGGGATGGCGGGGCACGTAAGGGGTGAATTCCAGATCGGGCCGGTCGAGGCGGGTGAGCTGCGAGAGCTCGTTCATGGCGAGCACGCCATCGACCAGGAACACCTCGTCGTCGGCGGTCGACAGCGCGTGCTGTACGAAGCTGCGCAGCTGCTCCGGCATCTTGGCATCGATCTCGAGCCGGATCACCGAGCCGCGGCGGCGGCGCTTCAGCGCGGTCTCGAACAAGCGGACGAGATCCTCGGCCTCTTCCTCGATTTCGAGTTCGGAGTCGCGGATGACACGGAAGGCGCCCTGGCCGTGAAGATTGTAGCCGGGGAACAGGCGGTTGATGAATAGCGCGGTGGCCTGCTCCAGCGAGATCAGCCGGACTATCTTGCCCTCGGCCGGCAGGCGGATGAAGCGGTCGATCTTGCCGGGCATGCGGATCAGCGCGTTCATCTGCTTGCCGTCGGCGGCGCGCGTGAGCTGGAGCGCGATGGTGAAGCCGAGGCTCGGAATGAACGGGAAGGGGTGGGCCGGGTCGATCGCGAGCGGTGTCAGCAGCGGGAACACGTTACTGAGGAAGTAGTCCTCGACCCAGGTTCGTTCCGCTTTGGTGACTTCCTTGCCCTCGACCAGCACGATGCCCTCGTCGGCGAGCGTGCCGCGCAGGTCGCGCCAGATTGCCTGCTGGTCGGAGGCAAGCTGCGAAACGGTCCGGTTGATGAGCGCGAGCTGCTCGGACGGCGTCAGACCGTCGGGGCTGCGCTCGGCAATGCCCTCGCGCACCTGGGCCTTGATGCCGGCGACGCGGACCATGAAGAACTCGTCGAGGTTATTCGCTGAAATCGACAGGAATCGCACCCGCTCCAGCATGGGGTGGCTGGGATTGACCGATTCCTCCAGGACGCGGCGGTTGAAGTGCAGCCAGGAGAGCTCGCGATTGATGAACCGCTCGGGGCTCGATGCGATCGCCGGCGGGCCTTCGGCTTCCGGGGCTTTTTCTTTAACTTCAACAGCTTGCGCAGAGTCCATCAGAAGTCGATCCATCCAGTTCGCCCCAATTTGCGACTTACGCGCAAAACCCGCGGGAGCATGTGTTAGAGCGATGACGTTTCGATGACATTGATGTTCCGCGGCCCGGCCGCGTCAAGCCGCCTTGGTCAGACATCCCGGAGCAGCTCGGCCGCCAGGGCCCGGGTGACGGGGCGGCCGAGGCGCAGGGCCTCGCTGTCCAGCAGGTCCACAGCCCGTCGGGCGGCGGCCGAGGACCGCTCCAGGCGAGTGGCGAGGTAGCTGACCACGCTCTCGTCCATGGCGAGCTGGCGGTCGGCGCAGAATTTGACGATCAGGCCGCGGAAGAGCTGGTCGTCAGGCGGCAGCAGCGAGATAACGGGGACAGCGCGGAGCCGCGAGCGCAGGTCGGCGAGCTCGATCTCGAGAGAGGCGGGCGCCTCGCGTCCGGTGAAGAGGACGTAGGCGCCGTCCTCGCGGGCCAGATTCATCAGATGGAACAGGGCGCGCTCATCGAATCCCCTCGCCTTGGGATCCTCGACCACCAGCGCGCCGGTGGCGAGCGCAGCCGGGACGGCTTCGGCGGTCAGCCCATTGGCCGTGGTCGAGCGGGCGCCTGAGGCCTCGGCCCAGATCGCGGCGAGATGGCTCTTGCCGCTTCCTTCCGGGCCGGCCAGCCACATGATCCGGTTCGGCCATTCCGGCCAGGCGTCGATGAGGGCAAGTCCGGCGGCGTTGACGGGGCCTTCGAGGAAATTGTCCCGGCTCAGGCTCTCCGCATGCGGTAGCGAAAACGCCAATTGTCGGGGATGAACGCGGCCTGGCACGCTTGCTTTGCTCCGTGCCGGCATATGCCGGCTTGGTTTGAAGAGATGCGACTTAATCGAACGGGAGTTGGCCTTTGCGGGGCCGCTTCCCAACTCATTTGGCCTCGATCGTGCTGCTACTTGGCCTCGATCGTGCTCATGTGCCGCAACCACTCGACGAGATAGAGCGACACGGAGGAGAGCGTGAAGATCGTGACGAGGCCCATCAGGATTATATCATAAGGACCGGCTTTGAAGCCGAAGGCGAGGGCGGCCAGTACCAGCGCTGCGAACGCCACCTGGGCCACAGTGTTGAGCTTGGATACCTTCGAGGGCTTCATCTCCACAGGGCGGTCGAACAGCCACGATATGATCACGGCGGCGACGATCATGATGTCGCGCGAGACCACCAGGATGACGATCCAGCGCGGAATCGCGCCCCAGATGCCCAAGGCCATGTAGATCGAGACCAGCAGCGCCTTGTCGGCGAGCGGGTCGAGCAAGGCGCCGAGCTCGCTCGTCATGTTGAAGCGCTTGGCAAGGAAGCCGTCGACCGCGTCGCTGATACCGGCGATCAGGAAGACGGCGAACGCCACCTCCATTTGGCTCGACACGATGGCCCAGACGATGATCGGGACCAGCATGATGCGGCCCAAAGTAATGATGTTCGGTATACTCACACGGCGCTTCCCGGCACCCGGCCTGACCTCGAATTCGGCCCTTTGCAGGCTGAACCGGTTGATATCTCTACATAGTATACGGCGGCGCGCCATGCGAGCCATTGCGCGTCCCCGGAATTCGACGTAACCAGCCGCAAACCCACTGGAAATCGGGCATGACCGACCGCAAAAACGGCCTCACTTACGCCGATTCAGGCGTCGATATCGATGCGGGCAACCGCTTGGTCGACCTGATCAAGCCGATGGTGCGCGCCACCGCACGGCCCGGCGCCGACGCCGAAATCGGGGGATTCGGCGGCCTATTCGATCTCAAGGCCGCCGGTTTCAAGGATCCCATCCTGGTGGCCGCGACCGATGGCGTCGGCACCAAGCTCAAGATCGCGATCGAGACCGGCCTGCATGGCGGGATCGGCATCGACCTCGTCGCCATGAGCGTCAACGACCTCGTGGTGCAGGGCGCCGAGCCGCTGTTCTTCCTGGACTATTTTGCCTGCGGCAAGCTCGATCCGGAGGCGACCGCGTCGATTGTCGCCGGCGTCGCCGAAGGCTGCCGCGAATCCGGCTGCGCCCTGATCGGCGGCGAGACGGCCGAGATGCCCGGCCTCTACAAGGACGGCGACTACGACCTCGGCGGCTTTGCCGTCGGCGCCGCCGAGCGGGGCACGCTCCTGCCGCGCAAGGACATCGCCGCCGGCGATGCCGTGATCGGGCTCGCTTCGTCGGGCGTGCACTCCAACGGTTTCTCGCTGGTGCGCAAGATCGTGGAACAATCCGGCCTCGGCTTCGGGGCGCAGGCGCCGTTTGCGCCCGTCATGACGCTCGGCGGCGCGTTGCTGACGCCGACGCGTCTCTACGTCAAATCCTGCCTGCGCGCGATCCGCGAGACCGGCGCGGTGAAGGGGCTTGCCCACATCACCGGAGGCGGCTTCACCGACAACATTCCGCGCGTACTGCCGAAGCATCTCGGCGTCGGTATCGATCTGGCGCGCCTGCCAGTGCTGCCGGTGTTCAAATGGCTGGCCGCGCAGGCCGGCATCGCCGAGCTCGAAATGTTGCGGACCTTCAATTGCGGGATCGGCATGATCGCAATCGTCGAGCCGGACAAGGTCGAAGAGGTCGTCGAGGTCTTCGCCGATGCCGGTGAGACCGTGGCACAGCTCGGCACTGTGATCCCGGCTGAGGGCGAGCACCGCGTCGTCTATAACGGCCATCTCGATCTGGCGCTGTGATGAAACGCCGCGTCGCCATCCTGATTTCCGGCCGTGGCTCCAACATGGCTGCGCTGATCAAGGGCGCGGCCGCGCCGGATTTTCCGGCGGAGATTTCGCTCGTCATCTCGAACAAGGCCGATGCGCAGGGGTTGGAAAGGGCCAAAGCGAGCGGCGTGAAGACGCTGGTGATCGAAAGCAAGCCGTTCGGCAAGGACCGCGCCGGCTTCGAGAAGGTGCTGCAAGCAGCGCTCGATCAGCACGGCATCGAGCTGATTTGCCTCGGCGGCTTCATGCGCCTGTTCACGGCCGAATTCACCGAGGCCTGGTACGGGCGGATGCTCAACATCCATCCCTCGCTGCTGCCATCGTTCCCCGGTCTCGACCCGCACGGCCAGGCGTTGCGCGCCGGCGTCAAGCTGTCCGGAGCGACAGTGCACTTCGTGATCCCCGAGACCGACGCCGGTCCAATCGTGATGCAGGGCGCCGTTCCCGTCAGCGACCACGACACGGCGGACACGCTGTCGGAGCGTATCCTCGAAGTCGAGCACCGCATCTATCCCGCAGCACTGAGCCTGCTCGCGACGGGCAAGGTCCGGATCGAGGGCGATGTGTGCAAGACCGCGGGCAGCGGGCCGTCGGAGAACTTTCTGGTTGCGCCGTTGGTGCGGTGAAGCGCCGTCGCACTCGGAATACTTTCATCCCAAACAAAAACCCCCGGCAGAGCCGGGGGCAACGTCATGATCTCTTGCGCAGACCGCGAGAGCAATCAGGAAACCTTGAGGTTCTCCGCGGATGCCTTGCCGCGGTTCTCCACGAGGTCGTATTCAACCACCTGATTTTCATTGAGGGTCGAGAGTCCGGCGCGCTCGACGGCGGAGATGTGGACGAAGACGTCCTTGTCACTGCCGTTCGGCTTGATGAACCCATAGCCCTTGGTCGGGTTGAACCATTTGACGGTGCCCTTTTGCGGCATCCTCAGTCTCCTCCGCTAGATACAAAAACGACGCGGCCGCTTTTCGCGTGCCACGCCACAAACGGGCCTCCGGTAGTCTGTTCGAGTCTTGAGTTTCAATGTCGCGAAACGCACAGTCGAGCGGCCAATTCCGATTGTGTCCGATATTGCAACATGAAAATCGCCCGTTAGCAAGCCGCGCGCGAATTTCAAGAGCCCGACCGGAGTGCCCGTCCGCAATTTGCGACCTGTGGCCGCGGAACCACAATCGGAAGCAATGCCTTTGCCCGGACGCGCCAGCCGGTTGACCCTCAGTAACAGTTCGGCACAAATCGCGGCACGCGTGCGCCGCTCCTGTTGCATTTTTGCGCGCCGCCCTTTGCTTCGGGATTTGTCGCCATGTGCTGCACGTCGCAGCCCTCAGAGACACGGCAGGCGATCAGGCTGAACCGCGTCCGTTGGATCGCGGCTGCCGTGGCGTTTGCGCTCATCATGCTACTGTCGACGACATCAGGCTTTGCGCAAAGTCCGACGCCTACGCCTACGCCTACGCCGACCCCGACGCCCACGCCGTCACCGACGCCGATTCCGATTCCGATTCCGATTCCGATTCCGACGGTGACCAATTACGACCAGTCGGCCGGCAACAGCGCGCTCAATCTCGGCTCGAATTTCCTGGAGCGGCTCGGCAGCCAGGCTTCTGGCGGCGTCAACCGGGCGTTCCGGACCAATCCCGGCGGCGGCGGCGCATCGGCGGGCGCGGAAGATCCGCGCTACCGCACCTGGTTCGAGGGTTACGGCATCTCGGTCCGGACGGATGCACAAGGAGACTTTGTCGGCGACAAGCGGAAGACGTTTGGCGGTGTCGCAGGCCTTGGCGCGCGGCTCGCGCCGGGTGTCAATCTCGGCTTCTCCGTCGACCAGAGCCACACCGACATCGATGTGCCGCTCGCACTTCAGTCCGCCACGCTGGACCTGACGCAACTCGGCTTCAGCGGCTCCGTCGACAAGGGCCCCTGGACCTGGGCGTTCGCGGTGGTGCACGGCTTCGGCAAGGTCCGCTCCAGCCGGGACACCGGCCTGGGACTTGCGACCGCGGGTTATCGCGCCGCAGTCGACGGCGCGCTGACCGAGATCAGCTATTACTGGACCAAGGATCAGATGCGGATCGTGCCCAAGGGTGCACTGGAATATGTCCGCGCCACCAGCGTCGCGTTCCAGGAGGTTGGCGGCCTCGATCCACTCAATGTCGGCTCGACGGCGCTCTCGCGCGCGCGCGTCATGATCGGAGCCGAGATCGGGCGCTACTTCATCTTCGACCAGAAGATCCTGGACCTGTCCGCCTACGGCAAGTTCGTCGACAATTTCCATCAGAACCTGGGATCGGTGCAAGTCAGCCTCGGGAGTCAGAGCATCGTCGTGCCCGGCATCGGCGAGAGCCGTTACGGCACGGATGCCGGCGCCTCGGCCTCGCTCAGCCTGACCAACACGGCGCGGCTCTACGTCAATTACGACGGCAAGTTCCGCAAGGAGCTGACGTCGCACCAGGGCGCGGTCGGCTTCGAACATCGGTGGTGAGGCGAAGCCTGCCCGCGTCGGCCCAGAGGAGGATCCGGAAAACTGCGAAGCGGTTTCCCGAAAAGATCATGCTCAAGCTTTAAGTCGGCATTGCCGCGACATAGCCCGTCAATCCAAAACCCTCGCGCGCGACCGTCATCATCGGCGCCAGCGCGTTCGGGTGGATGAACTCGTCGCGGAAACAGGGGTGGGCCTTGGGATCGAAGATTTTCTTTAGCCAATCGACCACGATCTTGTGGCGCTCGGAGGCGCGGAACTCCTTGTGATAGGTAAGCCAGAGATCGGCGTGGTGGCTGACGCCGAGATCGACGGCGACGAGCGGGGCGCCGAGCGCGATCGAGACCGTCGGCAGGAATCCGATGCCGGCGCCGCGCTCCACCGCGTAGAGCACGCCGACCGAGGAATTGGTCTTGATCCCGACGATGCCCTCGAGCGACTTAAGTCCGAGCACGCGGGCATAAGCGCCGTCGTCGACCTGCGGAGCGCTCTGCTTGATGATGCGGTGGTTCTTCAGCTCGGCCAGGCTCGCCGGCACGCCGTAGAGGTTTTCGTACTCTTTGGACACGAAGGGATAGATGTGCAGCCGGCCGAGCTTGGCGACGATCAGATCGGGATTGGTCGGCGGCTCGAGCTGGATCGCAATATCGGATTCGAGCCGCGCGACGTCGGCCTGTTCCATCGCGCAGCGCAGGTCGACGGTGATCTTGCGATAGGTCTTCTGGAAGTCGATCAGTCGCGGCAGGATCCAGAAATTGCCGGGACCTTCGGTCACCGCGACCCGCACGGTGCCTGACATGTCGTTCGACGATCGCGAGGCTCGCCGGAACACGTTGAAGGCATGACGCTCCATATGCGCCACGTCGGCGATCATCGCGCTGCCTTCGTCGCTGAGCGTGAGCCCGCTCTGGTCGCGCAGGAACAGCTTGCAGTCGATGCTCTCTTCGAGCCGGTCGATCCTGCGCATCAAGGTGGTGGAGGTGAGCCCGAGCTCCTCGGCGGCGTTGCGGAAACTTTTATATTTTGCGCAAGCTAAAAACAGTTTCAAATCGTCCCAGGACATGTCCAGGGCTTCTTCACGGTGCTGCATTATCGCAGCACCCCGGTGCAATAACTGCTGCATACGCCTGATCCCCAGCCGCTAAGCTCTTGGTCATAGCGGGGCACGAAGGCCGCGAACGATAGAGGGGTGACATGGGTATGGAAAGGGGCTCGTTTGCCGCAAGGCATGATTTCGACGCGCTGCCGCTCAGTCCGGATGTCGACGTCCGTCGTGCCCAATTTTCCGAAATCGCCGCGCTTTCGCAGCTGGCGCACCGGCTGGTGCCGGGCGTTCGGATCGGGGCGACTGAGCTTGCAAAATATTTCGCCTTCGATCCCGAGAGCATCCTGACTTTCAGCCGGAAGGGCAAGCTCGTCGGCGGCATGGCCTTCCTGTTTCTCAACGATCGCGGGCATGATGCGCTGCTGCTCGACGAGATCTGCCTCACCGCGCCCGAGACGTGCCATCTCGCGTCCGCGAAGGAAGACGTTTCCGCCATCTACATCTGGGCGATCGCGGCGACGGGGCGTGGCGTCGCCGGTCTCGGCAAGGCCGCGGCTCATCTTAGACAGCTAAGGTTTCGCAACGCGGATTGCTATGCGCAGCCGTCAACCGTGGCCGGACGCGATATCATGAAGGCGACAGGCTTCGAGCCTGTTCCAAGCTTCCAACCCGACCTCTGGTGCTACGAGCGGCCCTGGCATCGGCAGCCGATGCGCATGCCGGGCGCGATCATCCAAGCAAGGAGTTTTGCAGATGCACGGTACTAGGATTCCTCTCGCGAAGCCCGATTCCCGCGCCATCACCATTCGCCTCGCACGCGATCTCAGCGATCTCATGCTGGTCACCTCGATCCGCTCAGCCGTCTATCTCGCCGAGCAGGATTGCCCGTTCGACGAGGAGTTCGACGGGAACGACATGGTCGCCGCGCATTTCATCGGCTATGTCGGCAACGAGCCTGCGGGCTGTCTACGGGTGCGGTTCTTCGGCGATTTCGCCAAGGTGGAACGGCTTGCGGTGCGGCACCAATATCGGCGCTCGCGGGTCTCATTCAAGCTGGTACAGGCGAGCGTCGACTATGTGAAGCGCAAGGGCTTTCGCAAGATCTACGGCCAGGCGCAGGACCGGCTGGTCGATTTCTGGGCTCATTTCGGGGCCAAGCCGCTCGGTCACAATCGCAAGATCACCTTTTCCGACTTCTCCTACACGGAAATGCTGCTGGAGATCGAACCGGGCCCGGATGCCATTACGCTGGACAGCGATCCGTACGTGATCATCCGCCCCGAGGGCGATTGGGACCGGCCGGGCGTGCTCGACGCCTCGGCAGGACGGGCCGTGACGTCGCCGCTGCGGGACGTCGCGCTCGCTGGCCGTTGAAACTGCTGCAGCTGCGCGCAAACCCATGCTGGTTTCCGTCACAGACGATCCGCCGATCCTGGTCTGCGCGGATCTCCAGGTCGAATATCTGACCCCCGGACGTCGCCACGTCATCCTCGACGGCGATGCCGCCACGGCGCGCTGCGTGGAACTGCTGACGCTGTGGCGCGACAATCTCTGGCCGGTGATGCATCTGAAGCGCATCGCGCAGGCGGCCTGGTTCAATCCGGCATCCAGGCTGACCGATTGGATCGCGGAGGCGAAGCCGCGGCCGGGAGAAATGACGTTCGAGCACCCGCTGCCGTCAGCCTACAGTTCGTCGCGGCTTGTGGACTACATGTCCAATATCCGCAATGTCCGTTGCGTGCTCGCTGGCTTTTCCCTCGACGAAACTGTCTTGGCCACCGCTATCGACGGGTTTCACCGCAGCCATCGCTTCCAGGTGGTGGCCGACGCGGTGGCCTGCCGGCAGCCGGGGACAGGCGATGCTGCCGCCTATAAGCATGCAGTAGTGAATGTGATCGGGAATTTTGCTACAATCCAGTCCAGCGCCGAGCTGATCAGAACCAGCGGCGCCGTTGCGGTGTAGGCGGCCGCGATCGACGGATGGAGTGGGACATTGTCACGGGGAGATCAGCTCGAGGAGCTGGCAAGCGACCTGTCGCGTGCCGCCGAGGCGGCGCGCCGTCTTGGTCTGCCCACGACGGTGTATCTGCTCTCGATGGCGCTGGTGGAGGTGCGGGAGGCCGCTGCGGCCGATGGCGATGGGAATGACGACGGCGCGGCGTGACAGCTGCCCGATGTGCGGCTTTGTGCAACGCTGGTGAGCGCTTGCTGCCGACGAATTGACGTTGCAAGTTTTGCGCGGTGGCAATAGCCAAGGAGCTGGATCATCGAGTGATGACGCTGGCCGCGCCGGCGACGTGACGCTTTCAAGGATGCCCGCAAATGTCCATGTTGCCCAATTCGCAAGAGGCCCGGGATGTGGCCTATCAGCTCCATCCCTACACCAACGCGCGCGCCCATCAGCAGGCCGGTCCCCTGGTGATCGAGCGCGGCGAGGGCCCCTACGTGTTCGATGCGTCGGGCAAGCGCTATTTCGAGGCGATGGCAGGCCTGTGGAGCGTCGGGCTCGGCTTCAACGAGAAGCGGCTGGTCGACGCCGCGCACAAGCAGATGCTGGCGCTGCCATTCTATCATACCTTCTCCGCCAAATCGCACGGGCCCTCGATCGATCTCGCCGAGAAGCTGGTCGCACTTGCGCCTGTGCCGATGAGCAAGGTGTTCTTCACCAACTCCGGCTCGGAGGCCAACGACACCGTTCTGAAGTTGATTGCCTATCGCTCCAATGCGCTCGGCCAGCCACAGCGCAAGAAGGTGATCAGCCGGATGCGCGCCTATCACGGCGTCACCATTGCGTCCGCCAGCCTCACCGGCCTGCCGAACAACCACCGCTCTTTCGACTTGCCGCTCCCGAACATCCTGCACACGGGCTCGCCGCATTTCTACAAGGACGGCGCGCCCGGGGAGAGCGAGGAAGCCTTCGCGACGCGGCGAGCCGAGGAGCTCGATGCGTTGATTCAGAAGGAAGGCCCGGACACGATCGCGGCGTTCTTCGGCGAGCCGGTGATGGGCGCGGGCGGCGTCATCGTGCCGCCGGCGACCTATTGGGACAAGATCCAGAAGGTGCTGAACAAATACGACATCCTGTTGGTTGCCGACGAGGTCATCTGCGGCTTCGGCCGCACCGGCAAGATGTTCGGCTGCGAAACCTACGGCATCAAGCCCGACGCGATCGTGGTCTCCAAACAGATCACCTCGAGCTATTTCCCGCTGTCGGCCATCATGATGAACGATCGCATGTTCGAGCCGATCGCCGATGAGAGCAACAAGATCGGCGTGCTCGGCCACGGCTTCACCGCGGGCGGCCATCCGGTCGGCTCGGCGATTGCGCTGGAGAATTTGAAGATCATCGAGGAGCGGGGACTGGTTGCGCACGCCGCCGAGCTCGGTGGCTACATGCAAGGCAAGCTGCGTGAACTCACCAGTCATCCGCTGGTCGGCGAGGTCCGCGGTGTCGGCATGATCGCAGCGATCGAACTGGTGCTGGATAAGGCGCGCAAGACCGCGGCGGCAACGCCGGGCGCCGTCGGCGGCATGGCCAGCCGCATGCTGCAGGAGCGCGGCGTGATCTCGCGCAACATGCTCGACGCCATCGCTATCTGCCCGCCGCTGATCGTCACCAAAGCTCAGATCGACGAGCTGGTCGCGGCGATTTCAGGTGTGCTTGATGACATGAAGCCGGAAGTGGCGAAGCTGACGCCGGCGTAAGGGAAGCGTCAATGCAGGCGGAGCGTTCCGCCGCACCCACCCTGTTGTCCCGGCGAAGGCCGGGACCCATACCGCGAGGTCTCTCGATGGGGATGGTAGGAGCCCGAACGACGAGTCTTCGCCAAACTCTTCCCTGGGGTGATGGGTCCTGGCTTTCGCCAGGACGACGCTGGGGAGAGATGGCGGCCTATTCCGCCCGCTGAACCCCGATCACGCGGCCTTTCTCGACCGCCAGCGCCAGCTCGCCGCGCTTCAGTTTCAGTGCGGCCTCGCCGAACAGCTCGCGGCGCCAGCCGCGTAATGCCGGCACGTCGGCCTCGTCGTCGGCCGCGATCTCCTCGAGATCGTCGACGGTCGCAATCACCTTGCTGGCGACCGCATGGCGCTCCGCGGTCATGCGCAACAGCACCTTCAACAGCTCGACGATCGCGGCGCCATTGTTATTGTTGCGCGGCTTTTCCAGCTTCGGCAGCGTGGCGTGATCGCGCGCCAGGCCGCGCTCGACGGCGGCGACGATGTCGGCGCCCCATTTGGATTTCTCAAAACCCTTCGGCACCGAGCGCAGGTTCGCGAGCTTCTCGATCGTGTTTGGCGCGTGGGTCGCGATGTCGCTGACGGCCTCATCGCGCAGCACGCGGCCTCGCGGCACGTCGCGGCTTTGCGCCTCCTGCTCGCGCCAGGCGGCGACCTCCATCAGGACCGCGAGGTCCTTGGGCTTGCGCACCCGCGTCTTGAGCCGTTCCCAGGCGCGCTCGGGGTGGAAGTCGTAGGTCTTGGGCGAGGTCAGGACCTCCATCTCGATCGAGACCCATTCGCTGCGGCGGCGCTTCTTGAGGTCGGCATCGAGGGCTGCGAACACGTCGCGCAGATGCGTGACGTCGGACACGGCGTAGTGCATCTGCTCCTTGGTCAGCGGCCGGCGCGACCAGTCGGTGAAGCGGTGAGTCTTGTCCGGGCGGTGTCCGGTGACCTTCTCGACCAGCGCGTCGTAGGCGATGCTGTCGCCGTAGCCGAGCACCATGGCCGCGACCTGGGTGTCGAACACCGGATGCGGGATGATGCCCGCCTGATGCCAGATGATCTCGATGTCCTGCCGGGCGGCGTGGAACACCTTCAGCACGGCCTCATTGGCCATCAGCTCGAAGAACGGCTTGAGGTCGATGCCCGCCGCCAGGGTGTCGATGACGATCGCTTCCTCGGCGCTGGCCATCTGCACCACGCACAGCAGCGGGTAATAGGTGGTCTCGCGCAGGAACTCGGTATCGACGGTAATGACGGGGTGCTTGGCCAACCGGCTGCAGGCAGCCGCAAGGTCAGCGGTGGTGGTAATCAGATCCATGAACGGCCCATGACAAGTCCATCAGCCGTTCTGCCGAAAGCGCTGTGATGTCAAGGGGCTCGAAGCGAATTCGAGCCTTGCATTTGGGCCGGAATCGCATTTACCGACGAAAATCCTATTCGTAGCGGACCCGCCGGGAGGGTTTGCGCGTACAAGGCAGGGCCACCACGACCACGCACATGGCGACCAAGGCCAGTCCCAGGAACTCGAAAACCAACAGATCCACAGCAAAACCCCTCAGAAACATTGCTAAACTTGTCTGGGGCGAATTGAGGGTCTGTTAATTCTCGTGGTTACCGGCGGAAGGCCGGGCCGGATGGTGGACGCGGGGTTAACGGGCGCGCCTTGCCGTGCAGCGTCGTGGCATCCGGCGTCAGGTCATGAGCTTCGGCAGGGCGGCCGCCAAGGCGTCCACGGCGGCGCGAACTTTCGGCGGCATCCGGGGCGAGCGGGGCCAGAGCGCATGGCAGTCGTAGAGGAATCCCGGCTGACCGCTCAACAGATTGATGAGTGTACCGGCGCGTAGGCGTTCGCGGACCAGCCAGTATGGCAGCCAGGCCAGTCCCATCCCCTGTGTCGCGGCATCCGCAATCGCATCGAGATCGTCGAACCTGAGCCTTCCCGCCGGCATGATTTCGCTCGGAGGCTGGCCCTTGCGGGGAAACAGCCACGGCCGGACGCGTCCGGAGCGGCGATAGATGATCGCCTGATGCTGGGCAAGATCGTCGAGCGATTTCGGCTTGCCGTTGGCGCGCAAATACGAGCGCGCGCCGCACACCACCATGCGCTGGCTTGCGATGCGCCGCGTCTTCAGGCCGGATTGATCGTGCAGATCGCCGGTCCGGATCGCAAGATCATAGCGGCCCTCGATGATGTCAGCGATCGGGTCGCCGAACGAGAGATCGAGCTCCAGATCGGGATATCGTCGCGCAAGCTTCATCAGCAAGGGGGCGATGCAGTGCCGGCCGAGCAGGGCGGGCATGGTCACGCGGAGCCGGCCACGCGGCTCGGACAATTCGTCGGAAGCGACGGCGTCGGCGGCCTCGGCTTCAGCGAGCACAGTGCGGCAGCGCTCGTAATAGGCTTGGCCCGTCTCGGTCAAGCTCTGGCGCCGTGTGGTGCGGTTGAGGAGGCGGACGCCCAGGCGCTCCTCGAGGAAACGAACGTGCTTGCCGACCATTGGCCCCGACATTTCGAGCGCATCGGCGGCGGCGGCGAACGAACCCACATCGACCGCCTTGACGAAGACGGCCATGCTGGTCAGGCGGTCCATGATTGCAAACTCCTGGTTTCGACTGTTCACCCCTCTGAACCCTTTATCCAGTGCCGCCCGGTTGCCATAGCTCCATTCAATTCAATTGTTTTGGAGTGTGTTCATGGCGCGCGTCGTTCGCTTCCACAGACATGGTGGCCCCGAGGTGCTGCGCATCGAGACCGTCGACGTCGCGCCGCCAGGGAGGCGCGAGGTGCAGATCAGGGTCAAGGCCCTTGGGCTCAATCGTGCGGAAGCGCTCTTGCGGAAGGGGACCTATATCGAGACCGCGACGTTTCCGTCCGGCCTTGGTCTCGAGGCCGCGGGCATCGTCGAGGCGATCGGCGAAGCCGTGAGCGGCTTTTTGCCGGGCGAGGCCGTCAGCATCGTGCCGCCCGTGTCGATGGTGCGATGGCCCGCTTATGGCGAGCTCATCACGTTTCCGGCGGAGTTCGTCGTGAAGCACCCGCCCGAGCTCGGCTTCGACGCGGCGGCCGCGGTATGGATGCAATATCTAACGGCGTTCGGCGCTCTGGTCGATATTGCTGGGCTAAAGCGAGGGGAGGCGGTGGTTATTACGGCGGCGTCGAGCAGTGTCGGGCTTGCAGCAATTCAGATCGCGAACCGGATCGGTGCGATCCCGATTGCAGTGACGCGAACCTCGATCAAGCGGCAGGCCTTGCGCGATGCTGGCGCCGCCGACGTCATCGCCTCGGTGGAAGAGGACATCCGGTCGCGCCTGGAGGACATCGTCGGCTCAAACGGCGTTCGCGTGGTGTTCGATGCGGTCGGCGGCCCCATATTTGAGCCGCTCACCGCCGCGATGTCGCCGGGTGGCGTTCTCATCGAATATGGCGGCCTGAGCCCCGAGCCGACGCCATTTCCGCTTTTCAGCGTCCTGACCAAAAGCCTGACGCTACGCGGCTATCTCGTGCACGAGATCATCCGCGATCCCCCGCGGCTTGCTAAGGCGAAGACCTTCATCCTCGACGGGCTGCGGGACGGTGCATTGCAGCCGATCATCGCCAAAACGTTTCAGTTTGAGGAGATCGTCGAAGCGCATCGCTATCTGGAGTCAAACGAGCAGTTCGGCAAGATCGTGGTAACGATTGGAGGACCGTAGGGTGGGTTAGCCGAAGGCGTAACCCACCACTTTTCTCACACGCGGAACTGCCTTGGTGGATTACGCCTTCGGCTAATCCACCCTACGAAGCTTCGAGGCCCTTACGGCAGCTTCAGCGACGTCTCCGCATTGTACGGCTTCAGCGTCTCGTCGGCGGCCTTCTGGGCGGCGACGAGCGCCTCCTTCGGCTGCTTCTTGCCGTTGAGGACGAGCATGACCTCGTCCTCCAGCGTCTTGCGCACGGGTACGGTCTTGTAGGTCGCAAACCACGGTTTTGCGACCTCGAGCTGCTCGACGGCGGTCTTGGCGTCCGGGTTCTTGTTCAGGAATTCGACCATGTCGGGCGTCTTGTAGGCGGCCATGTTGGGGGCGAAATATCCGGTGGCGCGGCTCCACCAGCCGCTCTTCTCGGGCGAGGTCATCCACTTGATCAGCGTCCATGCGGCCTTCTGCTTGTCGGCTTCCTGGCCCGCCGGAACGATCAGCGAGGCGCCGCCGATCGGCACGGCGTTGCGGACGTTGCGCGGGATGAAGGCGACTTTGTAGGCGAACTTGGCGTTGTCACGCACATAGGTCAGCGAGCCCGTCGAGAGCATCATCATCGCGGCATTGCCGGAAATGAAGGAGGTGCTGACGGCCGGGCCAGGCGTCGCGCCGGGCGGGTGAACCTTGTGCTTGGTGACGAGGTCGTTCCACCAGGTCAGCGCGCCCAGCATCGAGGGCGTGTCGTAGTAGACCTCGCCGCCGAACTCCTCGTTGTAGTAGCGCCCGCCATTGGTCATGGTGAGCGTTTCCATCATCCAGCCGCAATAATCGTAGGCGCAGGGGATCGCGATGCCCCATTGGGTCACCTTGTCACCCTCGCGCTTGGTGAGCTTCTTGGCCCAGTCGGTCAATTCAGCCCAGGTCTGCGGCGGCTTGCTCGGATCGAGGCCCGCTTCCTTGGCCTTGTCGGCGTTGATGTAGAGCAGCGGCGTCGAGTTATGGAATGGCACGCCGTAGACTGAGCGGTTGATCACCGCGTTGCCCTGCAGCGCCGGAAAGAACTGGCCCAGAAACTGCTCCTTGGTGGTGCCGTCGGCGGCGATCAAGGGATCGAGGTTGGTGAGCTCGTTCTCGATCTGCATATCGAGCAGGAAGTTCGCCGACATGATCACGGCAGCCGGCGGCTTGCCGGCCTTGATCGAGGCGCGCGTCTTGATCAGCGTGTCGTCATAAGAGCCGGTGTAGACGGCTGTCGCCTTGATCGCGGGATGGGTCTCGTTGAACTCCTTGATCAAGGTGCCCATGTCGCGGGCGAGCTTGCCGTCGACGGGGACGGGGAAGAACAGGTCGATCTCGGTCGGGCCTTCGGCCAGCGCCGGGAAGGTGAGGGCGCTTGCCAAAGTGCCTGCAATGGCAAGGCCAAGCATGATCCTGCGGGAAAACAGCATCGAGAAATCTCCTATTTGATGCCTGAGGTGACGAAAGAGCTGATGAAGCGTTTCTGGAAGATCAGGAAGGTGATGAGCAGCGGTGCGATCACCATCAGCGTGCCGGCGGCGATGGTGCCCCAGGCCTGCGTGCCTTCCGCGGTCGCGGTGAACACCGAGAGTCCCACCGTGAGCGGCCGCTTGTCCGGCGAGTTGATCACCATCAGAGGCCACAGGAAGTCGTTCCAGTGGCTGGTCACGGAGATGATGGCGAAGGCCGAGAAGCTCGGCATCGACAGTGGCACGTAGATGTGGCGGATGCGCTGGAGCAGGCTGGCGCCGTCGATCAGGGCAGCGTCTTCCAGCTCGGTCGGGATAGCCTCAAACGCTTGCCGCATCAGGAAGGTGCCGAAGGCGGAAGCGAAGAACGGCATCATCACGCCGGTGAGCGTGTCGTAGAGGCCGAGCTGCGCCACCAGGCTCAAATTGGGCACGATCAGCAGCACCGGCACCAGCATCAGCTGCATCAGGAACAGATAGAAGATCAGCGATTTTCCGGCGAAGTCGAGCCGGGCAAAGGCAAAGCCCGCCAGCGTGATCGTGACGACCTGCACCAACAGGATGCCGGTGCAGATCATGATAGTGTTGAGGGTGTAGCGCGGGAAATCGCCGATCTCCCAGGCGTCCCTGATATTGTCGAGCGTCGGCTTCAGGCTCGGCATCAACTCGGCCATCAGATTGATGCCGTCGGATGCCGGGCGCAGCGTCGCCACGCCCATCCACAGGAACGGGATCAGCCAGACGACCGCGAGCAGCACGGTCAGCGCAAAGCCGAGCTTTGGCGTGATCTCGCGGCGGGTGGCGAGCGGGGCGTCCTTGAAGAGCTTACCGATCAGCTTCATGCCCCGCCCTCGCGGTTCGCCATGGTCCGGAAGGAGAGCGCGGTGAGGCCCATCAGCGCCGCAAGCGTCAGCAGTGTCGCTGCCGAGGCCTTGCCGATGTCGTAGTGCTCGACCGCTGGTAGATGTAGAACAGCACGAGATTGGTCGCGTTGGACGGCCCGCCTTTGGTCATGACGAAGACGTGGTCGACCTGCGTGACCGCGTTGAGTGTGGCGATGACCGTGACGAACAGGAAGGTGGGCTTGAGCTCGGGCAGGATGATGTGGCGCAGCCGCTGGTACGGCCCTGCGCCGTCCAGATGGGCGGCTTCCATGACATCTTCCGGCACCGCCTGGAGGCCGGCCAGGAAGAACAGCATGTAATAGCCGGCGTTCTTCCAGATCGTGATGACCATGATGGCATAGAGCGCGATGTCGGAATCGCCGAGCCAATTCGGCAGCACCGGCAGGAAACGGCCGATGTAATAGTCGAGCAGTCCGACATTGGGCAGAAAGATGAACAGGAACAGCGCGGAGGCCGCGACCATCGGGATCAGCACCGGCAGGAACAGCGCGGCGCGCAGTGCACTGGTCAACGCGTTGGTGCGCGACAGCGCCAGCGCGAACAGCAGCGCGAGGCCAATGCTCGGGATCGCCGTGCCGACGGCATAAACGAGATTGTTGACGACCGCGCCGGTGAAGGCGGGGTCAGCAAGCACCGCTGCGATGTTGTCGAGACCGACGAAACGAACCGGCGCCCTGGGCGTGGCGCGCTGATAGAGCGCGTCGACGAGGACGCGGCCCATCGCACCGTAGGTGAACAGCGCGAGGAAGACGAGCGAGGGCAGCAGCAGCAGATAGGCGGGCAGGGAGGTTTTGAAGCGGTGAGAAAACCGATTCAGGATATGCAGGCGCGGCGGCGCCGAGGCCGCGACCGGGAGAGCCGCGGGTTCTGCGAAGCTCATCTCATCGCGCCGGGAAATTGAGCGCATAGTCGCGGCCGTCCACTCCCGCCGGTGGCTCGAAGGGAAAGCGCAGACTGGTGTCGAGGAAGTCGTGGCTGTGCACGACCAGGTTCTCGCCGTCGATCAGCACCACGCCGTAGGCCGGCGGCTCGTGGCTGGCGAGATGCTCGGCCGCGGCAGCGTCGAGCTCGAACCAGACCTGGTGGTTTGTGCCGCGAAGCGTCGAGAACGGGATCTTGCCGTAGCTGCCGAAGATCGGCCGGTGCACGTGGCCGAAGAAGAGGTGGCGGATGCGCGAGCGATAGGGTGCGATCACCTCGGCGAATTCGGCGCTCTGTGCCAGCGAGATTTCGTCCATCGCATGGACGCCGACCGTGAACGGCGGATGGTGCATGAACACGACGAACGGCATGTCGGCCGGCGCGGCCGCGAGCGTGCTCGCGAGCCAGCCGAGGCGCTTGGCGCACATCTCGCCGGCATGGCTGGTCTCGTCCAGCGTGTCGAGGAAGACGAACAGCCCGTGCTCAGTGGTGCGGGTGCCCTGCACGAAGCCGTTGGGATCGCGCGGCGCCGCCTTCAGGCTATCGAGGCAGGTGACGCGGCGATCGTGGTTGCCGACCATGGCGATGTAGGGGATTTTCAGCGCCGCCATTGCGTCGGTGAAATTGGCGTAGGATTCGGCCTCGCCCCAATGGGTGAGGTCGCCGGTCACGACCGCGAAGGCCGCGTCGGCGTGATGCTTGTTGATGTCGGCAATCGCAGCATCCAGTCGGGCGCGCGGGTCGAGGCCATAGAGCTTCAGCCCGGGATTCGCGAGATGCGTGTCAGTGATGTGGATGAACTTGAAAGGCATGGCACTTGTCAGGATCGTTGGAGGGTGGGCGCCTCCGGCAAGACGACCCTGACAGGCCGTTAGAGTGCGAGTGTTTCAGTTTGATGACAGCGGTTCCGGTGGCGCGAGGCGTCCACAAGCTCGGCTTAGTACGCCTTCGGCTAATCCACCCTACGCACCGAGTTCGTCGCTACGTCCCGCAAAACGTCTGCAGCACCCGTTGGTCCGGCAGCGGGGGATCGGCGTAGGCGGCGTAGTCCGGCTGGTCCTCGAACGGCTTCGCCAGCACCTTCACCAACTCCTCGAACGGCGCGTAATTGTCATCATTTACCGCCGCCTGAATTACGGCCTCGACGCGGTGATTGCGCGGGATGAACATGGGATTGACGGCATGCATGGCGGCCTGCCGTTCGGCTCCGGTTTGCGGCTCCAGCACCGTGCGTTCGCGCCAACGTCCCGCCCAGTCGTCGAACGCGTCGGGGTCCATGAACTGCGCGCGGACGTCGGCGATGCCGGTCTCGTCAGCCGCAGCATCACCAAGCTTGCGGAAGGTGAGGGTGAAGTCGGCCTGGTTCTTGGCCATGGCATCCAGCAGGTCCTGGATCAGCACGTCGTCGCCGTCGCGGTCCGTGAACAGGCCGATTTTCTTGCGCAGGCCCGCCTGATAGGTGTCGCTGAACGTCTCGGAGAAGGCGCCGAGAATGTCCTGGGCCTCGGCAACCGCCTTTTCCTGATCGTCGGAGAACAGCGGCAGCAGGCATTCGGCAAGCCGCGTCAGATTCCACAGCGCGATGCGCGGCTGGTTGGCGTAGGCATAGCGGCCCATCTCGTCGATCGAGGAAAACACCTGCGACGGATTGTAGGAATCCATGAAGGCGCACGGACCGTAATCGATCGTCTCGCCGGAGATGGAAGAGTTGTCGGTGTTCATCACGCCATGGATGAAGCCGACAAGCAGCCAGCGTGCGACCAGTTCGGCCTGGCGCGCGACGACGCCGGACAGCAGCGCGTGATAGGGCCGCTCGGCGCCAAGCAGCTCCGGATAATGGCGGGTGATGACGTGGTCGGCGAGCCGGCGGACCGCCTCGGTGTCGCGGCGGGCAGCGAAGAATTGGAAGGTGCCGACGCGGATATGGCTCGAGGCGACGCGCGTCAGCACCGCGCCCGGCAGCGCCGTCTCGCGCAGCACATGTTCGCCCGTGACGACGGCCGCGAGCGAGCGCGTGGTCGGAATGCCCAGTGCGAACATCGCCTCGCTGACGATGTATTCGCGCAGCACCGGCCCGAGCGCGGCACGGCCGTCGCCGCGGCGGGAGAACGGGGTGGGGCCCGAGCCCTTGAGCTGGATGTCGCGGCGGATGCCGTCCTTGTCGACGACTTCGCCGAGCAGCACCGCCCGTCCGTCGCCGAGCTGGGGCACGAACTGTCCGAACTGGTGGCCGGCATAGGCCATGGCGATGGGATCGGCGCCGGCGGGAACCGTCTTGCCCGCCAGGATTTCGGCGCCTTCAGGGGTCTCCAGCACATCTGGATCGAGCCCGAGCTGGACCGCCAGCGGCCGGTTCAGCTTGATCAGCCGGGGCGCCGCCACCGGCGTCGGTGCGACCCGGGCGAAAAAGCTGTCCGGCAGTGCCGAATAGGAGTTCTGGAACGGGAAATGGACTGTCATGACCTCAAGATAGGGGTGGAACGCCTGATGGCAAAGGCTTGAGCCCAGATTGGGCAAAAATGGGCACTTCCAGCCGAAAACGGGCCGTTCCCTTGGTTGCCGCCCCCGTCCTCCCGAGGTAAACCCTGCCGCAACGTTGGACCGGCCGTTTCGGCGGTTCGATTCGATCCTCCGACATTGAATTTGGGACGACCATGCATCGCTACCGGTCACATACATGCGGCGCGCTCCGCGAGAGCAACATCGGCGAGACGGTCCGCCTTTCGGGCTGGGTGCATCGCGTTCGCGACCATGGCGGCGTGCTGTTCATCGACCTGCGCGACCACTACGGCCTGACCCAGTGCGTGGTCGATCCGGATTCGCCAGCGTTTTCGCAGGCCGAGAAGCTGCGTTCGGAATTCGTGGTCAAGATGGATGGCAAAGTCCGCCGCCGCCCCGAAGGCACCGACAATGACGATCTGCCGACCGGCAAGATCGAGATCTATGTCAGCGAGATCGAGGTGCTGGGCCCGGCCGGCGACCTGCCGCTGCCGGTGTTCGGCGACCAGGAATACCCTGAAGACATCCGCCTGAAGTACCGCTTCCTCGACCTCCGTCGCGAGAAGCTGCACCAGAACATCATGACGCGCGTCGAAATCATCAAGTCGATGCGAAGGCGGATGGAGGGGCAGGGCTTCTTCGAGTTCAACACGCCGATCCTGACCGCGTCCTCGCCGGAGGGCGCGCGCGACTTCCTGGTGCCGTCGCGCATCCATCCCGGCAAGTTCTACGCGCTGCCGCAGGCGCCGCAGCAGTACAAGCAGCTCCTGATGATGTCGGGCTTCGATCGCTACTTTCAGATCGCGCCCTGTTTCCGCGACGAGGACCCGCGCGCCGACCGCCTGCCGGGCGAGTTTTATCAGCTCGACGTCGAGATGAGCTTTGTCACGCAGGAAGATGTCTTCGCCGCGATGGAGCCTGTCATCACGGGCGTGTTCGAGGAATTTGCCAAGGGCAAGCCGGTGACCAAGGGCTGGCGCCGGATTCCTTTCGCCGAGGCGCTGCGCAAATACGGCAGCGACAAGCCGGACCTGCGCAACCCGATTGAGATGCAGGACGTCTCCGAACACTTCCGCGGCTCCGGCTTCAAGGTGTTCGCGCGGATGTTGGAGGACCCCAAGAACCAGGTGTGGGCGATCCCGGCGCCGGGTGGCGGCTCGCGCGCCTTCTGCGACCGCATGAATTCATGGGCGCAGGGCGAGGGACAGCCGGGCCTTGGCTACATCATGTGGCGCGAGGGCGGCGAGGGTGCCGGTCCGCTCGCCAACAACATCGGTGCTGAGCGCACCGCCGCGATCCGCGCGCAGATCGGCGTGAAGGAAGGCGATGCCGCCTTCTTTGTCGCCGGCGATCCCGACAAGTTCTGGAAGTTTTCAGGGTTGGCCCGCAACAAGGTCGGCGAGGAGTTGAACCTCACCGACAAGGAGCGGTTCGAGCTGGCCTGGATCGTCGACTTCCCGATGTACGAGTACAACGAGGAGGACAAGAAGGTCGACTTCTCGCACAACCCGTTCTCGATGCCGCAGGGCGGTCTCGATGCCTTGAAGGGCCAGGATCCGCTGACCATCAAGGCGTTCCAGTACGACATCACCTGCAACGGCTACGAGATCGCCTCGGGCGGAATCCGCAACCACGTGCCGGAAGCGATGGTGAAGGCGTTCGAGATCGCAGGGTACGGCGAGCAGGAAGTCGTCGATCGCTTCGGCGGCATGTACCGCGCCTTCCAGTACGGCGCCCCGCCGCATGGCGGCATGGCGGCCGGCGTCGACCGCATCGTCATGCTCTTGTGCGGCACCAACAATCTGCGCGAGATCTCGCTGTTCCCGATGAACCAGCAGGCCATGGACCTCCTGATGGGCGCGCCGTCGGAGCCCAGCCCCAAGCAGCTCCGCGAGCTGCACGTGAAGGTGAGCCTGCCGCAGAAGTGAAGCTTGCGCGGGAAGATGTCCGTGCCCCGGACGCAGCGCAGCACGCAGTGGTGCGCAGCTGAGCCGGGGCCCATGTCTGAGCGAGCAGCAGGCTTCTGGATCCCGGCTCTGCGCAGCAGCGTTACACGTTGCAGCGCGTCCGGGACACGAAATCCAACTACAGCCCCGTCGACGCCTCGATCCTGAACTGCGCAAGCGCGCTCTGTGGGTCGGTTTGCAAGAGCTGCATCAATTGCATCAGCGGTGCCTTCGCGCGCGGGGACAGCTTAATGGAAAGCGTCTGGCCCGGCGTCTCGACGAAACGTGCGATCGCGTCCACGGCCGCGTTCGCATCCGGATTGGCGGAAGCAACTTGCTCGCGTTTAGCCTTGATGCTCTCGACGAGCGCCTGGCGTGCGGTATCGCGGCTGACCTTCTGCATGCGCGCGAACTGTGCCGCGACGAGATCGACGACGCCGCTGTCGCGCAATGAGAATTCGAGCGTGCCCGCCTCGATCCGGGCCGCCTGGCCCATGAGCTGGGCGGGATCGGCCGAAAACACCTCGCGTGGTACGTTGCCGAGCGCGATACGCAATTGCGCTCTTGCGATGCCTCCGATGTCGAGCGTCGCGGGCGTCAGAACGAAGCTGTTGGACTGTTCGGTCCAGGCAGCGCCGAGATCGAGGTCGACCGCGAGCTTGTCGATCCCGCTGGCAATCAATGGAAGCTGTTTTGGATCGGATGGATCGGCCGGCGTGACAAATTTGGCAACCACATGCGCCTTGCTCGGGATCGAGCCGACCAGCTGCCCCCAGTCCAGACTCAGTGTGTCGATCGTGACCAGCTTCTTGGTATTCTTGTACGGCGCGGACACGCCCTTGATCTCCGCGCCTGCGAGCACGCTAAACAGGCCCAGCATCTGAGCCGGCGAGGGCGGCTGTCCGGGATGGGTGAGGCTCGCTGCCCACCGCATCAGGTTCGTGATGCTGAGCGATTTGAGTGCGAAGCGCTCCACCTTGATTTGCCCTTGCGGCGTCGGCGCATCCAGGCCTTCGAGCGCGAACCCGCCTTCTTGGTATCTGATGGCCCTGAGCCGGGGCGTCCCTTGCGGGGTCGTCATCGACATGGTGCCGATCTCGAGCTTGCCGACGCGAAGGCCTTCATAGAAACCGGCGAGCTTTTCCATCAGATTGCGCGATTGCGCCGGCGTCGGCGGGACCGTGCTGTCCGCCGGAAGCAGCGCCAGGATCTCGGCCGGCCGGAATTTCGATGGCTGCACCGCGATGTCGGTGATGGCGATCCCGTCGACCTGCATCCGGATGCCGAGCGTCGACGTCACGACATAAGTGCCGGTGGACATCTGCCCGTAGACACGATGATAGCTGTCGTCGTTCGCCTTCTGGGGATCGAGCGCGGCGGCGATCGCGGTCGAATCGAAATCATTGATGATGATGTCGGACACCTCGCCAGTCAGCTTGTCCGCCTTGCCTGGCTGCGGCACGTTGATCGTGAAGCTGGCGCGCTCCGCCTTGATCGCGGCGATCTTGCCTTGGGCGAGCTTCTGGATCGCGAGACCCGAATAGGCGACCTCGCCACTACCTCCGGCGCTTCTGCCCGCATCGAAGGCGAATGCGAGGGTCGGCGCTATGACGGAGGAAGCCGTCACATTTGCGTACTGATCGAGCGCGAAGCGGTACATGTCGATCAGGGAGCCTGACGTCGGCGCGTTCTGAGCATGAATGGGACCGACGTAGTCCCGCATGGTCAACTGCGGGACCTTGTAGGAGACTTTCAGCTTGCCGGGGCCGACCTCGTCCAGCGCGACCTCGAAGCCGGAGATATCGATGCTGTCGGCCGCGAAGCGTGTCTCCTCGACCTGGCGAATGCCGACGCCCTTGATAGCGGCGATCTTGACATGAGCCTGCGGCTGGTTGGCAGGCTCAACCGCGATATCCTCGATCGTCAGCGTCCGGGTCACGAGATCGAACGCCACCTTGCCGTGGCTCGCCTTGCCGCCACTGGCGCGGATCTGCTCGAAGGCCGCCTCGATCTCGGCGGCGACGCGATGCTGAACGTAGAAGCTGAAGCCGAACCATCCGCCCGCGGCCATCACGGCCACGACGATCAGGCCGATCAGGATTCGCTTCATTCCCAGCTCCAGTTGCTCGCGTTGCAGGACGCAACCTGCCATATTCGCAAAGCAACGCGCGGTCCAGAGAAAGTGAGCGCTATCAGATATTTGACTGCGCGCCCTGTTGATGGGGCCGCAATCGGATGTTGCCACCGGGGCGCCCGGCGTGCTTCATCCCGTTTCCATGACCCGGAAATACCAACCCAAGGCAAGCCGGTCAGGACAACGTAGTTTGAGGCCGGTAACGCGAGGCAAGACACCGCATGTCGTCCTATTCTGATGATCTCCACCAGGCGGCGCTGGCCTATCATCGGCTGCCGCGCCCCGGAAAGCTCGAGATCCAGGCGAGCAAGCCGCTCGCCAACCAGCGCGATCTCGCGCTGGCCTATTCGCCCGGCGTCGCCGCCGCCTGCATGGAGATCGCCAAGAACCCGGCGGAAGCGGCGACGCTGACGATCCGCTCCAATCTGGTCGCCGTGGTTTCGAACGGCACCGCCGTGCTCGGCCTCGGCAATATCGGCCCGCTGGCCTCGAAGCCGGTGATGGAGGGCAAGGCGGTCCTGTTCAAGAAATTCGCCGGCATCGACGTGTTCGACATCGAGATCGCGGCCGACACCATCGAACGCGTGGTTGAGACCGTGGCCGCGCTCGAGCCGACCTTTGGTGGCATCAATCTCGAGGACATCCGCGGACCGGAATGCTTCGAGATCGAGGCGCAGCTCAAGGAGCGCATGAAGATCCCGGTCTTCCATGACGACCAGCATGGCACCGCGATCATCGTCGCCGCCGCGATCACCAACGGCCTGCGCCTGAACGGCAAGAACCTGTCGGACGTCAAGATCGTGGCATCGGGGGCAGGGGCCGCCGCGCTCGCGACACTGAACCTGCTGGTGTCGATGGGCGCTCAGCGCAAGAATATCTGGGTCTGCGACATCGACGGCCTTGTTCACGAAGGCCGCAACACCACGATGGACCGTTGGAAGGCGGTCTATGCGCAGAAGACCGACAAGCGCACGCTGGCCGACGTGATCGGCGGCGCCGACATCTTCATCGGCCTCTCCGCACCGGGCGTGCTCAAGCCCGAGATGGCCAAGGCGATGGGCGACAAGCCGCTCATCATGGCGCTCGCGAATCCGACGCCGGAGATCATGCCGGAGGAGGCGCGCAAGGTGCGTCCCGACGCCATGATCTGCACCGGCCGCTCCGATTATCCGAACCAGGTCAACAACGTCCTGTGCTTTCCCTTCATCTTCCGCGGCGCGCTCGATGTCGGCGCCAGCGCCATCAACGAGGAGATGAAGCACGCCGCCGTGGAGGCCATCGCGCAGCTCGCGCGCGAGGCGCCGTCCGATGCGGTCGCGCAAGGCTTCGATACCGGGGAGACGCAAGGGTTTGGCCCGGGCTCACTGATTCCGAGTCCCTTTGATCCGAGGTTGATCCTGCGCATCGCGCCGGCGGTGGCGAAGGCCGCGATGGAATCGGGCGTCGCGACCCGGCCCATCACCAATTTCGACGAGTACACTGCGCTGCTCGAGCGCTTCGCGTTCCGCTCCGGCCTCGTCATGAAGCCGATGTTCGCGAAGGCCAAGACCCAGCCGGTGCGCGTGATCTACGCCGAAGGCGAGGATGAGCGCGTGCTGCGCGCGACCCAGGTGGTGCTGGAAGAAAAGCTGGCGACGCCGATCCTGGTCGGACGCCCGTCGGTGGTCGAGGCGCGCATCAAGCGCTTCGGCCTGTCGATCAAGGCCGGCAAGGACTTCGACCTCGTCAATCCCGAGGACGATCCGCGCTACCGCTCCTACGTGCAGTCTTATGTCGAGGTCGCCGGCCGCCGCGGCGTGACGCCGGATGCGGCGCGCACGGTGGTGCGCACCAACAACACCGTCATCGCGGCGCTCGCGGTGGTGCGCGGAGAGGCGGACGCCATGCTCTGCGGCGTCGAGGGCCGCTACATGAGCCATCTGCGCCATGTCCGCGAGATCGTCGGGTTTACGCCGGGGATCAGCGACTATGCGGCGCTGGCGCTGCTGATCACGAGCAAGGGCGCCTTCTTCATCGCCGACACCCAGGTGCGGCCCAATCCGAGCGCCGAAGAGCTCGCCGAGATCGCCTCGCTCGCGGCGGTCCACGTCCAACGCTTCAACATCAAGCCGAAGATCGCCTTCGTCTCGCATTCGGATTTCGGCAGCTACGACACGGAATCCTCGCGCAAGATGCGCCGGGCGACCCAACTCCTGAAAGAGAAGCATCCGGAACTCGAGGCCGACGGCGAGATGCAGGGCGACACCGCGCTCTCGGCCGCCGCGCGCAAAATGGTGCTGCCGCACTCGAACCTCGAGGGCGAAGCCAACATCATGATCATGCCAAGCCTCGACACCGCCAACGTCGCCTACCAGATGATCAAGTCGCTGGCGGACGCGCTTCCTGTCGGCCCGATCCTGATCGGCCCGGCGCGCCCGGCCCACATCCTCACCCCGTCGGTGACGGCGCGAGGCATCCTCAACATGACCGCGGTGGCTGTGGTGGAAGCGCAGGAGCGCGCGTCGCGGCAGCAGCCAACGTTGTTTACCTAAGGCGGGGGCTCTAGCCGCGCGGTAGGTGCCATGACTTCTCCCCTGCGGGAGAAGGTGGCGCG
>NZ_VSST01000041.1 GCF_019402665.1 Bradyrhizobium canariense | reverse complement strand
CAGATCCTGTCGCTGTTCGAACCCGGCTCCTACGACGTCGTGCCGCATGACGGCATGCGCCGCACGATTGCGCAGCGCCTGACCGCGTCGATCCAGAACGTCCCGCACTTCTACCTCACCATCGACTGCGACATCGGCAAGCTGCTCGCCGCGCGCGAGGAGATCAATGCGGCTGCTCCCAAGGACAAGGAGAAGAAGCCGCTCTACAAGATCTCGGTCAACGACTTCGTCATCAAGGCGATGGCGGTGGCGCTGCAGAAGATCCCGAATTGCAATGTGAGCTGGACCGAAAGCGGCATGGTCAAGCACCATCATTCCGATGTCGGCGTCGCGGTGGCGATGCCCGGCGGCCTGATCACGCCGATCATCCGCAAGGCCGAGACCAAGACGCTGTCGACCATCTCCAACGAGATGAAAGATTTTGCGACCCGCGCCCGCTCGCGCAAGCTGAAGCCCGAAGAATACCAGGGCGGCACGACGGCCGTCTCGAACCTCGGCATGTTCGGCATCAGCCACTTCACCGCCGTGATCAATCCGCCGCATGCCACCATCCTCGCAGTCGGCACCAGCGAGGAGCGGCCTGTGGTCCGCGGCGGCAAGATCGAGATCGCGAACATGATGAGCGTGACATTGTCGTGCGATCACCGCGCCATTGACGGCGCGCTCGGTGCCGAGCTGATCGGTGCCTTCAAGCAGCTGATCGAAAACCCCGTCATGATGATGGTGTAGCCCGGGGAGGCGCGGGGTGAATGCGAACGCGTTGGCCCTGGATCTCCTTGTTGCTCTCGGCTGTGGTTGCACTCAACCCGGTCGGGCTCGATATTCTGCATTCCGCGTTCTTTGCCGGCGAGCAGCTGGCACGGAGCATCGGCCAGGCGGTCATTATGATCGCGTTGGCTATCATGGCCGGCGCGATCCTGCTCGAATGGCTGGTCAGGGTTTTGATTTCCAGGCGCCGCGCCCGCGGCACCTCTTGAGTTGAACGGGAGCCGCCATGGCCGATACATCCTTCGACATCATCATCATCGGCTCCGGTCCCGGCGGCTATGTCACCGCGATCCGGGCCGCCCAGCTCGGCTTCAAGGTCGCGATTGTCGAGAAATCCTATCTCGGCGGCATCTGCCTGAACTGGGGCTGCATCCCGACCAAAGCGCTGCTGCGCTCCGCCGAGATCTACCACTACATGCAGCACGCCAAGGATTACGGCCTGTCGGCCGATAACGTCTCGTTCGATCCGAAGGCCGTGGTGCAGCGCTCGCGCGGCGTCTCGAAGCGGCTGAACGACGGCGTCGGCTTCCTCATGAAGAAGAACAAGGTGAGCGTGATCTGGGGCGCGGCCTCGATCGACGCGCCCGGCAAGGTCACGGTGAAGAAGTCCGACGTCGAGGGGCCCAAGGGCGCGCTCGGCGAGGGGGCTTATCAGGCCAAGCACATCATCGTCGCGACCGGAGCGCGGCCGCGGGTGCTGCCGGGACTCGAGCCCGACAAGAAGCTGATCTGGACCTACTTTGAAGCGATGGTGCCGGAGCGGATGCCGAAATCGCTGCTGGTGATGGGCTCGGGTGCGATCGGGATCGAGTTCGCATCGTTCTTCAAGACGATGGGGTCGGATGTCACGGTGGTCGAGGTGCTGCCGCAGATCCTGCCGGTCGAGGACGCGGAGATTGCCGGACTTGCCCGCAAACGCCTCGAGAAGCAGGGCATCAAGATCCTCACCAACACGGGTGTGACGAAGCTCGAAAAGAAGAGCGACAGCGTGGTCGCGACGCTCGACGACGGCAAGGCGAAGCAGACCGCCGAGTTCGAGCGCGTGATCTCTGCCGTCGGCGTGGTCGGCAATATCGAGTATCTCGGCCTCGAAAAGCTCGGCGTCAAAACCGAGCGCGGCTGCATCGTGATCGACGGCTACGGCAAGACCAACGTTCCCGGCATCTATGCCATCGGTGACGTCGCGGGTCCCCCGATGCTGGCCCACAAGGCCGAGCATGAGGGCGTGATCTGCGTCGAGGCCATCAAGGGCCTGCATCCGCATCCGATGGACAAGCTGATGATCCCCGGCTGCACCTATTGCAACCCGCAGGTCGCCTCGGTCGGCCTCACCGAAGCCAAGGCCAAGGAGAACGGCCGCGAGATCCGCGTCGGCCGCTTTCCCTTTGTCGGCAACGGCAAGGCGATCGCGCTCGGCGAGGACCAGGGCATGGTCAAGGTCATCTTCGACAAGAAGACCGGTCAGCTGCTCGGCGCCCATATGGTCGGCGCGGAGGTCACCGAGTTGATCCAGGGCTACGTCGTCGCCATGAACCTGGAGACCACGGAAGAAGAGCTGATGCACACCGTGTTCCCGCATCCGACGCTGTCGGAGATGATGAAGGAAGCCGTGCTGGATGCGTATGGACGGGTGCTGAATCTTTGACGACCACTGCCGCCGTCATTGCGAGCGCAGCGAAGCAATCCAGAATCTTTCCGCAGCGGCAGTCTGGATTGCTTCGCTACGCTCGCAATGACGAGCAGTAGGGCCTGCAAAACAAGAAGGAAATCACCCCATGCAAGACAACGACAATCTCACCATCGAACGCCCGACCTTCGTCACCCATCTCGAATGCGCGATGGAAGGCGATCATTATGCTGCCGATCAGGTCCACAACCTCTCCAAGGCCGGCAAGCCGCTGCTGGTGCGCTACGACCTCGCCGGTGTGAAGAAGGCGCTGACCAAGGACGCGTTGGCGCAGCGCCCCGCCGACATGTGGCGCTACCGCGAGCTGCTGCCCGTGCGCAAATGCCAGGACATCGTCTCGCTCGGCGAAGTCACCACGCCGCTGATCCGGTTGCCCAAACTCGGCAAGAAGCTCGGCGGCGGCGAGATCATCGTCAAGGACGAGGGGCGGCTGCCGACCGGCTCGTTCAAGGCGCGCGGCCTCGTGATGGCGGTGTCGATGGGCAAGGCGCTCGGCATCAAGCACATGGCGATGCCGACCAACGGCAATGCCGGCGCGGCGCTCGCGGCTTATGCGACCTCCTGTGGCATCAAGACCACGATCTTCTGCCCGGCCGATACGCCTGAGGTGAACGTCAGCGAGATCGAGCTTCAGGGCGCGACCGTCTACCGCGTCAACGGCTATATCGACGATTGCGGCAAGATCGTCGGCGAGGGCAAGGCGAAAGTTGGCTGGTTCGACACCTCGACCTTGAAGGAGCCGTACCGGATCGAAGGCAAGAAGACGATGGGGCTCGAACTGGCCGAGCAGCTCGGCTGGGACGTGCCCGACGTGATCTTCTATCCCACCGGCGGCGGCACCGGCCTGATCGGCATGTGGAAGGCCTTCGACGAGCTCGAGAAGATCGGCTTCATCGGCAGCAAGCGCCCGCGCATGGTCGCGGTGCAGGCCTCCGGCTGCGCGCCGATGGTGCGCGCGTACGAAGCGGGCACCGAGCATGCCACACGCTGGGAGGACGCCCACACCATCGCGTCAGGCATTCGCGTGCCGCAGGCGATCGGCGACTTTCTCATTTTGCGCGCGGTGCGCGAGAGCAAGGGCTTTGCCATTGCAGTCGACGACGACAAGATCTCTGCCGCGCTGAACGAGGTCGCGCGCGAGGAGGGGCTGTTGCTCTGCCCTGAAGGTGCTGCGACCTACGCCGCCTACAAGGACAGCCTCGCCGACGGCCGCGTCTCGAAGGGTGACCGCGTGATGCTGTTCAACTGCGCCACCGGCCTGAAATACCCGCTGCCGCCGGTCACCCGCACGCTCGATCGCCACAAGCCGATCGACTATTCGCAGTTCTAGCGCGGCATTTCGTCCCTTCACGAACGATCCCTCTTCCCGTACGCGGGAAGAGACAAAAACAACAATGACATTGCTGGGGAGAACACAATGAAGGCCGCCTGGGCTGCGCTGATTGCTATTCTCGCTCTTGCAGGGGTCGCGCGCGCCGACGATTATCCTTCCCGTCCTATCACCATCATCGTGCCCTTCGCCGCCGGCGGTCCGTCAGATGCGATGGCACGAGTGCTTGCCGAGCGGATGCGGACGGCGCTCGGCCAGCCGCTGGTGATCGAGAACGTCACTGGCGCGGGCGGTTCGATCGGCGTCGGCCGTGCCGTGCATTCGGCCCCCGACGGCTACACGATCTCGTTCGGCCATCTCGGCACCCACGTTGCCAACGGCGCCGTCTACAAGCTCAATTACGACCTGGTCGCGGACCTCGAGCCGGTGGTGCTGCTGCCGAGCAATCCGATGATCGTCGTCAGCAAGAACGCGGTGCCCGCGACCTCGCTGAAGGAGCTGCTGGACTGGCTGAAGTCGCGGCCTTCGCCGCCGACCGCCGGCACCGCCGGCGCGGGCTCGGGCAGCCACATCGCCGGGGTCTATTTCGAGAGCGTCAGCGGCATCAAGCTGCAATACGTGCCGTATCGCGGCACCGCGCCCGCCCTGAACGATCTCATCGCTGGCCAGATCGACGTCATCGTCGACCAGACCTCGAACTCCATCAACCAGGTCCGCGCCGGCACCATCCGCGCCTATGCCGTCACCGACGACAAGCGCCTGTCCTCGGCGCCCGACGTCCCGACGGCGGAGGAGGCGGGCCTGAAGGGCTTCAACATGACGCTCTGGTCCGGCATGTGGGTGCCGAAGGGCACGCCGAAGGCGATCGTCGCCAAACTCAATGCCGCAGCCGTGGAAGCGCTGAACGATCCCGGTGTGAAGAAGCAGCTCGAAAGCCAAGGGCTGGAGATGACACCGCAGGATCAGCTCACGCCCGAAGCCCTCGGCGCGCGCCAGAAGGCGGAGATCGCGAAGTGGTGGCCGATCATCAAGGCGGCGAACATCAAGGTGGAGTGAGCGCCGTGTCGCCAGGGCTCGGGGCCGGCGTATCACGTCTCGGTTTGATCGGGGCCGGGCAGGGCCATCCGCAGACATTCAAGCAGAGCGGGCGTGGAGAACGGCTTCGCGAGAAAGCAGATAGCGCCCGCTTTCAGCGCGCGGTCGCGCACGGCATCGTCGGGAAAAGCCGTCATGAAGATGAAGGGCGTGTGGTGGCCAAGGCTGCGCATGTGCGTCAAGAGCTCAAGGCCGCCCATCAACGACATCTGCACATCCGCGATCACGCAGGACGTCGTCTTCAGTTCGGCCGATTGAAGAAATTCGTCAGCGGAGCGAAAGATGTTGACCATGTATCCCCGCGACGTCAGCAGATTATTGGTCGCAAGGCGGACTGATCGATCATCGTCAATGACGGAAATGGCCAAGGGGATTGACAAGATGATCGCTCCTGATCGGGGAGCCGCCGATCACGGTGCCGCACTTGGCGAAAGTGAGCCCTTGGAGCGAGCTTGAAAAGCATACTTAGGTTTGCACCTTTCCGCCCGGGCGTGAGATTCCGAGCGCCTCCACCATTCTGACGAGATCGGCCAACGACTTGGCGCCCATTTTCCGCATGATCTGCCCACGATAGATCTTGACGGTAATCTCGGCCAATCCAAGCTCGGCCGCGACCTGCTTGTTCATCAGGCCGGATGCCACCAGAGTGAGGATGTCGCGCTGGCGCGCGCTCAAACCCTCGAAGCGGGACCGCACTCCCGCGACCGACTCCTCGGCATTGCGTCGCTTGCGATCCCGTTCGATCGCGGCCCGAACCGCATCCAGCATGTCCTGGTCGCGCACCGGCTTGGTCAGAAAATCGATGGCGCCGCTTTTCATGGCCCTGACGGTCATCGGAATATCACCATGACCGGTGATGAAGATAATGGGCGTGTGAATGTTCGCCTTCGCGAGGTCCGACTGCAGGTCAAAGCCGCTTGAGCCCGGCAGGCGGATGTCGAGCACAAGGCAGCTGGGGACCGCCGGTGGCTTGGCTTCCATGATCTCCGCCGCGGAGCCGAAAGCCTGGACCTTGAGGCCGACGGATTGAAAGAGGTTGGTGAGCGCACGGCGCATCGATGGATCGTCGTCGACGATCAAGACGATCGGATCGTCGGAGCTCGTCTGCACCGTCGCCGCCTTGGGAATGTCGGTCACGACGTGTCCTCGATCGGCAAGGGCAGGGCAATCTGGAATGTTGCTCCGCTTCCGTCATTGGGGAAGGCCGAGAGCCGGCCCGCATGAGCCTCGATGATCGATCGGCAGATCGACAGTCCCATCCCCAGGCCGCTCGGCTTTGTCGTGAAGAAAGGTGTGAAGATGCGCTCCGTCGCGCCGTTGCCGAGGCCGACCCCGCTGTCTGTCACGATCAGGAGCATGCGGCCTTCGCCGTGCTCGCTCACCTGGCTGGAGCGGATCGCAAGTTCGCGCGGGCGTTCCACATTGGCGTGCATGGCTTCAATCCCGTTCATGACCAGGTTGATCAGCACCTGCTGCAGTTGGATCCGGTCGCCGCAGACTCTGGGCAGAGCGGACGCCAGCTCCATTCGCACCGACACGGCATGGGTGGCAAGCTCGCGGCGGACGAGCGCCACCGTCTCCCTGACGAGCTGGTTCATGTCGACCGGAGCCATCTCGATCTCGGTCTTCTTCGCAAGCGCTCTGATCCGGCGGATCACCTCGCTGGCGCGATTGGCGTCCTCGACGATCCATTCCACGGAACGGCGCGCGGCATTCAGGTCGGCCGGTTCGCGGTCGAGCCATCCGATGCAGGCATCCGCATTGGAGATCACGGCGGCCAAAGGCTGATTGATCTCATGGGCGATCGAGGCCGTGAGTTCGCCGAGCATCGTGACACGCGTGACGTGAGCAAGCTCGGCTTGCGCCTTGCGCAGTGCTTCTTCGGCCTGCTCGGCGCGGATCGCCGCCGTCACGTCGCTGCTGACGCCACGATAGCCGAGAAAGTTGCCGTTCGCGTCGTGCAAGGGCTTGCCGCTGGTGCGCACGTAGATCGGAGATCCGTTGCGATCCTTGCTTCGGTAGACCAGGTCGCGAAACGGAAGGTGGGCATCGAGTGTCGCGCGATGCCGCTCCCACTTCTCGGGCTCGAGCTCGGCATCGGGCGGAATGTCCCAACGAGCGAGGCCGATCACGCCCGTGGGCACGGGACCGGCCGTGTCGGCATGTTCCGAAATCCGTGTGATACGGTGGTCCGGCCCGCTCTCCCAAAACCAGTCCGAGGCGGTTTCGGCATAGTCGCGAAATCGCTGCTCGGACAGCTTGAGCTCGTCAAAGGCGTTTTGCAGCGCTTGTCTTGCGGCAAACTGCTCGGTGACATCGACGTGGGTGCCGATGATCTCCGTCACATCGCCGTCCCCGCCGACGACGGGATGCCCCTCCGTATGGACGTGTCGTACCGAACCGTCCGGACGCACAATCCGAAAATCAACTTCGAAAGGCTGCTTTTGCCGGATTGCCTGACGTTCCACATCGACGATCCGCTTAAAGTCTTCGGCGAGGATCCGTTGTTGGAAGGCCTGCGCCGACAGATCAATCTGGTCCGGGTTAAATCCGAACAGGCGATAGAATTCGGCCGATCGGTAAGCGAATTCCTGACGGCGCACGTCCCAGGCCCAGCTGCTCGTATGGCTGAGGCGCTGGGCTTCGGTTAGATAGGCTTCGCTGCGACGCAGTCGCTGTTCGGTTTCCTTTGCCGTAGTGACGTCAGTGACCGCTCCGACAAACTCGATGTGGCCGGATCCATGTCTCACCGCGCGTGCCACGGAATGGAGATATTTGATGGATCCATCGGGCATCAGCAGACGATATTCATGGTCGAAATCGCCGACGTCACGGAAGGCTCGATCAAGGGTCTTGCTGACCGCATTGCGATCTTCCGGATGGATGCGCTGGAAAACAAAATCGAGCGTCGGTTTGACCTGCGGGTCACGTTGGAAGATGCGAAAGGTCTCCCTGGACCAGACGGCCTCGCGGGTTGCCAGGCTCAGACCGAAGCTGCCGGTGCGGCTCAACTCCTGCGCTTGGGCAAGGTAGGCCTCGCTCTGGCGCAGCGCATCCTCCGCCTCCTTGCGCTGGGTGATGTTTTCGCAGGCGACCAGCACGATCGGCGTGCCGTCGCCGCGCCGCATGGCCTTGGCGTTCTCACGGACCCAGAGAACCGAGCCGTCCTTCCGGATCTTGCGAATCTCCCAGGTGTGCGACTGGTCCACGGTTTCCAGGCACAGCCCGACACAGCGACGAACGAAATCGCGGTCCTCTTCGAAAAAGACGTTCAGCACAGATTGGCCGGTCAGTTCGGCCACGCTGTAGCCCAGTTGCGCGGCGCCAAATGTATTCACGTTGAGCACCGTTCCGGCCGGATCGACCATGAAATACATGACCGGATTGTGCTCGAACACTTGTCGCCATTGCTTCACGGCGTCGCGCAGGTCGGCATTGTCCTGCCGCCGGCCCTCTCCAGCCGCAGGTCCGTCTTTCGCTGCATTGCCGAGAGATCGAAGCGCCGCAAGGCCGCCGAGCAGGAATTGCGCGGCCGAATTCCCTAATTTTGCGATCTGGCCAGGCATCATCGCAGGCGTCCCGGCCCGCTTGGGGGCAGGGCGAGTAGAGCACTTTGCGACAGGAGGGGCAATTCCCTCCGACCAAAGCAGGATTCCGAGTCGAGAATTCGCGGGCTCCGTGCAGCTTGCCGCCGTTGCGCCGTCTCGTTGCGGGTAGACGAAACTCCGGAAAATTACCGGACAAACCTATGTATAGGTCGCGCAACCCTAGTCATACGCTGCATTTACCTCCGTACAATTGAGAGGCCCGTCGCATGCGGACTAGTCTCACCGGCAATCCAGTGAAGTCGATCGCGAAGCACGAACCGTCGAGTAGCGCGGCGTCGTGCGCTCAAGAGGCGAGCTTCGCCTCCGCCGGCGTCCGACTTGCCGATGATCTGGCTGGTCACGATTGAGAAACCGCATTTCGTTGACGAACGTGATGATTGTGCATCAGCGCCCGTGGGGATCCTCGACCGTCAGAGGCGCCCATCAGAGGCCAGGAGGAGAGATCATGTGCGATAAGCCCGAACACTCCGAGCGCCCTTCCGCGGCAAAAAGCTGCGCCGTCTGCAGCGGGAAGTTCGGCCTGATCCGGTATTATTCCTGGCGAGCGCCGCTTTGCTCCCGGAAATGTCTCGATCGCTTCAGGGCGCGCCGCGAACGCGATCGCCGATGGCTGTTTCGGTCTCAGGCGGCGTAAGCACCAGTCACCGGATCCGTCGACACGGTCTACTGCTTTGCGCTCGGAGGTGCCACATGAGGTTCATATTGGTGAACGGCAGGACCCCTTTCCGCAAAACGTTCTGCCTGTGGTGCTGCGAGGAGATCAGCGGCGGCTATCTGCGCGATGCGAAGACGCTGCTGCCCTACTGCGGCTACGAGTGTTACGCGCTTCATGGCGAAGCTGCGCCGCTGATCGAGGGACGCACACGAGCGGCGTCTTGAGCGGATAGGAGAGCGAAACGGGCGGTGGATTTGCCGTCCGGGTGAGAGGGCATCGCGATGAGATTCATGCTCGTCAATCAGGAAGGGCCTCGCCACGGCGGTACCTGCAGCGCGTGCGCGCAGCCGCTGGGCGCGAGTTACGTCCGCCATGTGCCCGCTGAGCGGCGGTACTGCGACTATGATTGCTACCGTCGATATCAGCAGACGACGGTGGAAATGCTCTGGCCTTACCGCAGTTCGCTCGAAGCGATCACGGTGTCGAGCTGGAACTGGATACTGCAGACGGGTGCGCTCTCGCGCTCGCTGACGGAAGCATTTCTGCGCGCGTACGAACCCTCTGACCACGGAAGGAGGTGACGGCTCGCCGAACGATGCGGACCCGCGCAGAGAGGTCGGTCGCAGTCACTGCATCCAGCTTCACGCCGCGTCCAGCCCCGGCGTCGCGAAGCTAGGGCGCGGCGGCTGCGGCCGATGCCGTCGGCATCGCGCCCACGTTCGGCGTCGTAACGCGCTGCTCGGACTTCGCCGCGACGACGCTGCTGGCCTCAAACCTCGCACGATAGACCAGCACGTTCTCGATCACGCGCTGGACGTAGTTGCGCGTCTCCGACAGCGGGATGCGCTCGACCCAGTCGACCGGATCGACCTTGGGATCCCTGGGGTCGCCGCGCGCCTGCACCCATTCGCGCACGCGGCCCCGGCCGGCATTGTAGCCGGCGAAGGTCATGATCTGGTTGCCGCGATATTCCGACATCAGCGCGCTGAGCTCGGCCGCGCCCATCTGCGTGTTGTAGACGGGATCGGAGACCATCTTGTCCCAGTCATAGGTCAGGCCGAAGCGCTTTGCGGTGTCGCGGCCCGCTTCCGGCGTCACCTGCATCAGCCCGACTGCGTTGGCGGCCGATTTGTCGCGCTGGTCGAACGAGCTTTCGGTGCGTGCCACCGAATAGATCACGCTGGTCTCGATCGCAGGCGCGACCTGCTTATGTTCAGGGATGCCGATAGTCGGGAAGGCGTAGTGATCGAGTGCGAGCCCGCGCGCCAGCGCCGACTTGCCGACCTCCAGCATCACGCGCGCATCGTTGCGCCGGCCGGCGAGCTCGCCGAGGGCTTCGAGCGCCGCCACGTCGGTGCTCTCCTTGGCGAAATCCTCGGCGTAGTAAAACACCATGTCGCGCTCACCGACGCCGTAGAGCATGTCGGCGGCGCGCACGCGCTCGTCCGCGGGCGGCGTGTCGACTGCTGCCAGCACGGGCGAGGGCGCGCGCAGTTCGATGCGGTCGAGGCCGAGCCTGGCGCGGGCGAGCTGGCCGTAATAGGCGGTCGGATAGCGCGCCGCCGCCTGATAGCTCAGGCGCGCATCGGCGGTTGCGTTCATCGCCTCCGCCGCGCGACCGCGCCAATAATGCGCGCGCGACAGCGCGATCGGGTTGGCCGAGCCTTCGTCGATCGCGGCGAAATGCGTCATCGCCGCCTTGGGATCATCGAGATAGCGCAGCGCGATCCACCCGCACATGAAGTGATAGTCGACGCGATAGACTTCCATCGCGGGCACGGCCGCCGAGCGCACCACGTCGTAGGCGGTTTTGAACTTGCCCTGGTCGAGCAGCTTTCGCGCGAGCAGGCGGCGCTCGCGCCACCAGGCGTCGGTATCTTGCGCCGCCATCGTATCGGGCGCGGCGGCCAGGATCACCTCGGCCGCGTCGTCGATGCGGTCATTCTGGAGATGCCATTGCGCGCGGCACAGCACATAGCCGAGGTCGCGGCGCGCCTCGGCCGAGACGTCCTCGAGGTAATCCTTGGCCTTGCTGGCCTTGCCGGTGACGGCGGCGCAGGCCTTGACGATCGCGAGCGCATCCTTGCCGAGCCGCTTGGCTGCGCGCCGCGCACCTGCGTAGTCCTTGGCGCCGAGGCGCTTGTCGAAGCGGGCACGATGATCCTCGGTGGTCAGGAGATCGCGAAACGCTTCGTAGGAATCTTCCTCGCTGCGTTCGGACAATTCGTCCGTGCGCCAGGCATTGCGCACCAGACGCTCGGCCCTGTCGCTGTCGCCCTCGGTCATCAGCACGCGGGCGAGTGCGAACTTGCCCTTGGCGCTGGTCGGCCGGTCCATCGTGAATTTGTGCACGGTCGCCGCGTCGGCCTTCTCCTGCCACAGCCGAGCCTCGGCGCGGCGGCGGAGCAGCGCGCTGCTCGGCCAGTCCGGATTGGCGGCAAGGAAGGCGGCGTAGCGCTTGAAATTGGCCGTGCTTTCGGAATGGCGCAGCATGAACCAGTCGGCGAGTTTTTGTCCGGCCGGGTCAGCAATGCGGTCGCGCGCCGCGCTCGCGTCCTCGGTCTTGCCCTTCCGCGCGAGATCGATGGCATCCTTCAGCGCGGCGAGATCGCCAGTCAGCGGCGGGGCTGCCGGCTTGTCCGAGGACGCGTCGTCCTGTTTCTTCGAGCGCTTGGCCTCGCCATGTTTGCCGTGCCGCGCCTTGCTGGCGGAGGCGTGGCGCTGCTTGCCGGCTTTCGCCTCATGCGTCTTCTTCGGCGCGGACGATTTGTGACTGCTCTTCGCTGCCAGCTCGATAGGGATGAAGGCCAAAGCGGCCACGGCAACGACACACGCGAGCGAGCGTAGGCACTGGTTCATTCCGTGGTCCCCCTGCGAAACCAGTACAAACCAAAGTCCGCGACGAGATGCGGCTCGAGAATCAAAACGGCGTCAAGAATGGTGACACGACGTCGTTTCGCATCTTGAAGCTGTTCCAACAATGCGGCGAAATACGGATGGAGCGAGGGAACTTGTGCAACGGAGGGTCGAGCGGGTTTTCTTTAACCTTCATTAACGAACAGGGCTCGCTCGACGGTTGCGGCGGTTCAGGACGCCTCAAGCGGCCAAATTGCGTGTATTCCCGGCGGCAAATCCGTTGTATTGGGTTCCAAGGCCTTTCCCCTTCAGCCCATTGTCCCGCGCCCATGCCGATTTTCAACCAGTCGATCCGGCGCAAGATCGTCGGGATTGCGCTCGGCCTCATCATCCTGATGGTCGTCACCGCGATCCTGTCGATGGTGATGTCGAGCCGCGTCGGCCATCTTCTGGATGAGCTGACCGCCCGGTATATTCCGGCTTACGGCCACCTGGCGCGGTCCAATGTGCGTTCGTTGGAGCGGGCGCTGGCGATGCGGCGCATGGTGATCGCCAAAATGCAAACGCCGCCGGACGAGGAGGGCTTTGCGGCGCGGCTGAAGATCTTCAGGGAAACGGACGCCCAGGTCGAGCAGGAGGCCGAAGCCGCGCGAAAGCTGATCAACGCGATCATCAACGATGAGAGCACACCGTCGGACAACGCGGCACTCGCCCGCATCGAGACGCGCATCGAGAATGCAGTCAAGGAGCTTCGCCGCGAACTCGACGAGGAGGACGCCAAGCTGCTCCGGCTGCTCGATGACAAGGACTTTGCGGGCGCGCGCGACGTGCTCGTCCATGTGGACGCGCTACGCGACCTCTTCACCCAGCGGATCGACGCGATCCGAGCCGACATGCTCTCGCAGGTGTTCGTGAGCACCGCCCAGGTCATCCGCCATCAGCGCCAGGCGATCATCGTCTCGGGCATCGTGACCATCCTCGCGGCGATCGTCGGACTTGCCTTTGCGATCATGGTCTCCACCGGGATCACGCGACCGGTCCGGCTGCTGCTGGCCGGCACCCGCGAGGTCGAGGCAGGCCATTTCGACAAGACTATCAGCGTCTCGACCCAGGACGAGATCGGAGAGCTCGCTGCCGCCTTCAACCGCATGGTCGAGCAGTTGCGCCAGAACGAGCGCATCCGCGAGACTTTCGGCCGCTATATCGATCCCAAGGTGGTTCAGGGCCTGATCGACCGGCCCGAGGTCGCCATCGAGGGCCAGCGCCGGGTCATGACCATCATGTTCTGCGATATGAGCGGCTTCACCTCGATGAGCGAGGGCATGACCCCGCGCGGTCTCGTCAGGGTGATGAACCACTATTTCACCGTCATGTCCGGTCCGATCAGGAGCAACCGCGGCATCATCGACAAATACATCGGCGATGCCATCATGTCCTATTGGGGGCCGCCCTTCATCGAGGAGGAGGAGCAGGCTCAGCTTGCCTGCTTCGCCGCGCTCGACATGGCCGACCAGGTGCCCGCGCTCCAGAAGCAGCTCCCGGATCTCCTCGGCATCCGCGCCATGCCGGTGCCGTGCGATCTGCGCATCGGCATCGCCACCGGCGAGGTTTTGACCGGCAGCATCGGCTCCGAGCTGATGATGAGCTTCACCGTGATGGGGGATGCCGTGAACCTCGCCTCGCGCTTGGAAGCCGTCAACAAGACCTTTGGCACCCGTATCCTGATCTCGCAGGCGACGGCGGACGCGATCGGCTCACAGCTCGAATTGCGCGAGGTCGATCGTCTTGCGGTCGCCGGCCAAAGCGTGCCGCAAACGATTTTCGAGGTGATGGGCCGGGCAGGCGCGCTGACTGCCGCGCATGAGAGTCTGCGTTCGCACTACGCCGAAGGCCTCGCGGCCTATCGCGCCCGCCGCTTCGACGAGGCCCGTACCGCCTTCAACGCGGCACTTGAAGCCGTCCCCGGCGACGGCCCGTCGCGGGCAATGCTTGCCCGTATTGCGCGGTTCGAGGCCAATCCGCCGGACGAGGGCTGGGACGGCGCGTGGCGGTTGGAGCAGAAATAGCCGGCCGCGCGGAAAAATTGATTCTACTCGATAACGATGTTCGCTGTGACCTATTTCCCGGGCTTAGGTTTGATGTCCTTGAGGCGTTTGACGGGGACACGCCGATGACAGAACTTGAGAACAGGCTCGAACGGTTCGAGACGCTCACCGCCGAATGCGAGCTGATCGCCAGGCTTGCCACCGACAGCACCAAGCGCGAGTTTTATCTGAAGCTATCGGAGCAGTACCGCCAATTGGCCGTGGACATGCGGCAGGCCATCGCGAGCAAGGCTGCGGCCTGACGCCGGCAATCCGTTCTTAACACTTGGCGCGCATCCTCAATGCAGAAGCGGGGACGCCTGCGGCGATTTCCGCTGTGGAAATGCCGAGGCTCGCTGCGGTGCAGCGCGCCTCGCGAGATTGTTTTGTCGTGCCTCACAGGGCGATCCCATGCGCCTCCTCGCGGTCATCATGTTTGGACTCATGACGGCAGCCTGCAACCAGGAGCAGGACATCACCGGCTCGACCCCGGTCTGCGCGATGCGGAACTACAGCTCCTTCAATCCCCGCGACATGACCCAATGCGTTGCCGCCTGCAAGGCGTGCGACCACGGCAACACGGTCACCTGCACCACGTCGTGCACGCTCAAGGGCGCCCATTGAGCCGCTCCGCCTCCTGGTTCGGGGCCGACGGTGTCTTGACGATTCCTTGACGGTGTCCTTGGCGGTGTCTCGGCACCGGAACGATTCACATGGATTAATCATTGAAGGGATGGCAGGACGCGGAGTCCTTTGGAATGGGTATGCTCGATCCCGGTCGGTTCCTGGTGTCATGCTCTCACTGCGCAGCCTGGCCGATGGCCGCCAATGTAAAACGTTCGAGCTGGTCGGCTTCGCCGAACGAGGTCCGCTTCGTGTGCCCGCGTTGCCGCCGCGAGGAGACCGCGATCATCTCCGCCTCCGGCGAGTTGACGCCGATCCGGCGCGTCGACGTCCCGCCGCGCGACGTCACCGCGGCCTGGGCTCAAGCCCAGCGCGCAAGAGGGCGAGCGTAGCCGGCCCGTTCTAGGACAAGAGGGCGCGTTACCATCTCTCACGACCTCCGATGGGGCAGTTGGAACTGTCGCGGGAGGCGATCCAACCAATGCAATGTGCTAGGATCGCCGGCAGGAGTTCATCCATGCCCCGTCAGATCCTGCCCTCTCACGGCGACCGTTTCCGTCTGTACCCGGTTGCGCCGCGGCTTGCGCCGCTGTTCGGCTTCGCGCTGCTGACGGTGTCATGCGCGCTGGCAAGCTTTGCATTCGCCTGCGCCACGCCATTTGCCGCTTTCGCGGTTATCGCCGCCGCGATGCTACCGCTGCGTCCGGCGCTGCTCGTCGTCACCGGCGCCTGGCTGGTCAACCAGACCATCGGTTTCGGCGTGCTGCACTATCCGATCGACACCAGCACCATCGCCTGGGGCTTCGTCATCGGCGCGGCTGCGCTGCTATCGACCGCAGCCGCATCGACGGTCCTCCGTAGGCTGCCACGAGGCCGCACGCCGCTGATGCTGGCGATTGCGTTCGCTGCCGCCTACGCGGTCTACGAGTTCGCGCTGCTTGTCGCGACGCCGGTCCTCGGCGGCGAGGGCGCCTTCACCGCCGCCATCGTTGCGCGCATCGGGCTGACCAGCGCCGTCTGGCTCGCCGGCCTCGTTGCCGCCTGTGAGATCGTCCGCCTGGTCGATCCGTTCGGCCGTGCGATGCGGAACGCGTAGGCGCCTCCAAGGCTTTAAGGTCCGGTCATGGCGATGACCGGACCCAGCGCCGTAAGGCGACCGCTGTCCAGACCGTCTCGACAAACCCAAACGGCCAGGTCCCCTGGAGAAAGCCATAGACCGCGCTGAGCGCGCAGGCTGCCGCGAAGGCCAGCACAAAATGCGGTCCGCGCGGCTCGAGCGCGTAGAACAACAGCATCGCACTGACCGACAGCAGTCCGAAGATCGTGATTGCGTCCATCAGCCGGCCGGATGCTTCGGCTTCTTGGCGACACCGAGGGCCTGGAAGACAGCGGGCCCCATCACTGGCCACAGCGCGGCTGTCGCGGTCAGAACGGTCGCGGCGCACATTGCAGCCAGCACGGACGATCGGATTTTCAAGCCGCGCGTCCGCGATCGCCAGACGATCCAGCCCCAGGCGCAGATCACGACGGCGATGGACAGTATCGTCATCAGCCCGTGCGCATGGTCGAACACGGCGATCAGGCTGCCTGCACTGGCGAGCACGACAGCGGGCAGGGTAAAGGGAAGCACACAGCACGCCGTGCAGGCTACAGCGACAACCGCGGCCGCGACCGCCGTGCCGGCGGCCTTGCCGCCTCCTGGTTCGGTCAATGGTTCGGTCCCTGGTTCGATCTTGGCCGCGCAGCCGCATCCTGGCGACGTCTCGGACGGAAGGTTGCAGGACGGTCCTATAACGCTCACGTGATTCTCCTCATGCTTGTGCGCCACGGACCGGATCGCTACGCCCTCAAGCCACTTGAGGTTCAAGCGAAAAGTGAGAGCTCCATGAGAATTGGCGTCCTCGCCAAGGCGGCCGGCGTTTCGGTTCCCACCATCCGCTATTACGAGAGCATCGGTCTTCTGACGCCGCCAGCGCGCCAGGGCGGCCAGCGCGTCTACGGCGGAGAGGCTTTCAAGGCACTCAGTCTCATCCGGCACTGCCGCGAACTGGACTTCTCCATCGACGAGACGCGCGACATCCTCGCATCGGTTCAGCGGCGCTTGCCCTGCAGCGATACGAAGACATTTGCGGAGAAGCATCTCGGATCGATCAGGAAGAAAATCGCGGAGCTGCGGGCACTGGAAGCGACCGTGGCCGCGCTGGTCAGCGGTTGCGAGACGACGTGCTGCGGCAGCGCCGCGCCGGATTGCGTGATCCTGCAGCCCGGATGCGGGGCCGCGTGATCCCGGGTCGCCTTGATCTGACTTTCACGATGCAGTCGCCGTGACCCGTCGGGCAAAACACCCGACCATTTCTTGACATGCTCGTGTCAAGACGGTGTGTCTAAAATATTCCACTTTACCGAAATTCGGAAGCGGCGTATGTGTCGGTCATCCCGGCTCATCCTTGAGGGGCGATCTCGTTGTCGTCTTGATTGCGAGCCGGGCTTGCGGTGGACGCGGCAGCGTCGGCATGAGAGGTGCGGGCAGGGCGGGTAGTCCCTGTGAGCCCGCAACCGCCTGCGGACGAGCGGCGCTGTGAAGTTCGTCTCGTCGGTATTTCGATGGTCACGTGCACGAGGCCATCGAACCCTGCGGCGAAATGGCGAATGCGCGTACGGCAAAACCGTGTGGTCCTGGCCGTCGTTGCTACGGTCAAGCTTTCGCGGAGATGTGTGCGAGCCCAACCGGGCAGACAGCATCATCCAATTCGCGAGGCGAGGGAGGCCAGAAGGAAAGTTCGGCTCCCGGGAGAGCACGGCATAAGCCGTCCAACCATCGCGCAGGGAAGGCCGAGTGATTGGCTACACCTGTATGCTGCTGTGCGGTTTTCCTGCGTGTGCTTTTCGCGCAGCGGACCGCGGGTGCCAGCTGGCACCCGGCCTTCCCTGCGCCCTCTTGGATAAGAGGGTGGAGTGAACAAGCAAAGCTCGGGCGAAATCAGCCGCGAGGACGAAAAGGCATGTCTGCAAGTAAAAATGCGAGCTGGAAGAGTGCCGCTGCCGCCTCATACGCCGTCATTGCGAGCGCAGCGAAGCAATCCAGAGTCTTACCGCGGAGGGATTCTGGATTGCTTCGCTTCGCTCGCAATGACGCTTTGAGAGAGTGTGCGCCACGCTCGACCCTTTGAGTCTCCGATGCGCAGCGCAGAGGCCTTTGCAGCGCGTAGGGGCACGCGCGGGGGATGATGAAGGCGCCGACTCACCTTGGCTGCGCCTCGTCGTCGCGTCTTAGTTGCGGTGCGGGCATCTACTGGCCTGAAGTTGTGGATTGTCCTCCCGCCGGGGGTATCGCAGTAAGCTCAATCGTGTCCTCCAGGCCACGATTGTGCCGTCCGCGCAACACCCGTCACGGATTTAACCATCATCTCTGTCCGTTCGCATCAACGCCGCTTTTTGGCCACACCCGAACATGAATAAAATCACTCGAATGTTTTAGCGGGCAGCGGTGGTCCTGGAAGGCGACGGAAATCCCCAAGGTCGATTCAAAAGGTCGATTCAAATCTTGGCACTGATTTTTCGGGTCTGAAAGGGTTCGCCGGGGAAACTGGTTTGCGATGGACGCGAAGAGCAACATCAAGCAGAGGCTGCCGAGCCGTCACGTGACGGAAGGCCCTGCGCGCGCGCCCCATCGGTCCTACCTCTACGCCATGGGTCTGACCACCGACCAGATCCACCAGCCCTTCGTCGGCGTCGCCTCGTGCTGGAACGAGGCCGCGCCCTGCAACATCTCCCTGATGCGCCAGGCGCAGGCGGTGAAGAAGGGCGTCGCAGCCGCCGGCGGCACGCCGCGGGAATTCTGCACCATCACCGTGACCGACGGCATCGCCATGGGCCATGACGGCATGCGCTCCTCGCTGCCGTCGCGCGAATGCATCGCCGATTCCGTCGAGCTGACGATCCGCGGTCACGCCTATGACGCCCTCGTTGGCCTGGCCGGCTGCGACAAGTCGCTGCCGGGCATGATGATGGCGATGGTCCGCCTCAACGTGCCCTCGATCTTCATCTATGGCGGCTCGATCCTGCCCGGCAATTTCCGGGGCCAGCAGGTGACCGTGCAAGACATGTTCGAAGCCGTCGGCAAGCACTCGGTCGGCGCAATGTCCGACGAGGACCTCGACGAGATCGAGCGCGTGGCGTGCCCCTCGGCGGGTGCCTGCGGCGCGCAGTTCACCGCCAACACGATGGCGACCGTCTCCGAGGCGATCGGGCTGGCGCTGCCGTACTCGGCTGGTGCTCCGGCACCCTATGAAATTCGCGACGCCTTCTGCATGACGGCGGGCGAGCAGGTCATGGAGCTGATCGCGCAAAACATCCGGCCGCGCGACATCGTTACCCTCAAGGCGCTGGAGAATGCCGCCGCCGTGGTCGCCGCGTCCGGCGGCTCGACCAATGCTGCACTGCACCTGCCGGCGATCGCGCACGAGTGCGGCATTAAGTTCGACCTGTTCGACGTCGCCGAAATCTTCAAAAAGACACCGTACGTCGCGGATTTGAAGCCGGGGGGCCGTTATGTCGCCAAAGACATGTTTGAAGTAGGTGGCATACCGCTTCTGATGAAGACGCTGCTCGACAACGGATTTCTCCACGGTGACTGCATGACCGTCACCGGTCGAACGATCGCCGAAAACCTCAAAAGCGTGAAGTGGAATCCGCACCAGGACGTGGTGCACCCGGCAGACAAACCCATCACCGTCACCGGCGGTGTGGTCGGTCTGAAGGGCAATCTGGCGCCAGAAGGTGCGATCGTGAAAGTCGCGGGAATGTCCAACCTCAGGTTCACCGGTCCGGCCAGGTGCTTCGACCGTGAGGAGGATGCTTTCGAGGCCGTCCAGAACCGCACTTACCGCGAAGGCGAAGTCATCGTGATCCGCTACGAGGGGCCCAAGGGCGGTCCCGGCATGCGGGAAATGCTCCAGACCACCGCGGCGCTGACCGGCCAGGGCATGGGCGGCAAGATCGCGCTCATCACCGACGGCCGCTTCTCCGGCGCCACCCGCGGCTTCTGCATCGGCCATGTCGGGCCGGAAGCCGCCATCGGCGGCCCGATTGGGCTGCTCGAGGACGGCGATATCATCGAGATCGACGCGGTCGCCGGTACCCTTAACGTAAAATTGAGCGACCAGGAGCTTGCCCAGCGCAAGACCAAATGGACCGCTCGCGCGACTAACCACACGACGGGCGCGCTCTGGAAATATGCTCAGCAGGTTGGACCAGCGGTCGGTGGGGCAGTGACCCATCCGGGCGGCGCGCACGAGAAACAGTGCTATGCGGACATCTAGGCGTACCATCGTTGCGTTTGTGTTGGGGGCTACCGCGCTGGCCGCGCCGGCGCTCGCCTTTGACGGCGCACCCGTCAGCCAGAAGGATGCGACCATCCCGGTGGTCACGACCTTGCCGGGCGCAGCAGGCAAGGTGCGCAATGTACCGCCAGTCGTGCCGCAGGAAACCTCGCTCAGCGCCCTGCAATATGCCGCGGAAGGGGGCCACCCCATCGCGCAGTGGAAGCTCGGCCGCATGTATGCCAATGGCGACGGCGTCGCCCAGGACGATGTTCGTGCGTTCGAGTATTTCACCCGGATCGCCAACGCGCACGCCGAGGACAGCCCGTCCGCGCCCCAGGCGCAGATCGTCGCCAACGCCTTTGTGGCGCTCGGCCGCTATTATCTCAGTGGCATCCCGAATTCGAAGGTCAAGCCGGACCAGGAGCGGGCGCGGGAGATGTTCTCCTATGCCGCGTCCTATTTCGGCAACGCGGATGCGCAATACGATCTCGCCCGCCTGTACCTGAAGACACCAGACGCTTCGCGCGAGGATTTCCGCTACGGCGCGCGCTGGCTTGGGCTCGCCGCGCAGAAGGGCCAGCACGAGGCCCAGGCGCTGCTCGGCCAGATGCTGTTCAACGGCGACCGCCTGCCGCGGCAGGCCGCGCGCGGCCTGATGTGGCTGACGCTGGCGCGCGACAGCGCAGGTAGCGACGAGACCTGGATCAAGGAAAACTACAACCGCGCCTTCGCAAAGGCCTCCGACGACGATCGCGCCATGTGCCTGCAGATGCTGGAGCAATGGGTCCAGGGTCGCCGGGAGTGATGGGTTGAGGCGGCCTCACGCCGCCTCGAGGTCGAGATCCGCCCACACCGGCACATGGTCCGACGGCTTCTCCCAGCTGCGCACATAACTGTCGATGCCGACATTGCCGAGCCGGTCGCTGGCCTGTGGCGACAGCAGCAGATGGTCGATCCGCAGGCCGTGGTTCTTCTGCCAAGCGCCGGCCTGGTAGTCCCAGAAGGTGTAGAGCCCGGGCTCGTCGGTGACGGCCCGAAGCGCATCGGTCAGGCCGAGGCCGAGCAGGGACTGAAAACTCTCCCGCGTCTCGGCCTTGAACAGGGCGTCCTCGGTCCAGGCGGCGGGATTATGGACGTCGCGGGCATGCGGGATGACGTTGAAGTCGCCTGCGAGGATCAGCGGCTCCTCGGTCTTGAGGCGCTCCTTCGAATACTCAAGAAGCCGCGACATCCATTTGAGCTTGTAGGGATATTTCTCGGTGCCGACCGGATTGCCGTTGGGCAGATAGAGGCAGGCGATGCGCAGCACGCCGCTCTTGAGCGTCACCACGCCTTCGAGGAAGCGGGCATGCGCATCCTCGTCGTCGCCGGCCAGCCCCGACTTGGTCTCGTCGAACCGGAGCTTCGAGAGCAGGGCGACACCGTTGAACGTCTTCTGCCCATGGGTGACCACGTTGTAGCCGAGCGCCTCGATCTCCAGCCGCGGGAAGGCCTCGTCGACGCATTTGATCTCCTGGAGGCAGACGATGTCCGGCTGGCACTCCTTCAGCCAGGTCAGCAACAGGTCGATCCGCTGCCGGACCGAGTTCACGTTCCAGGTGGCTATTCTGATGGGCATTTCGACGGGCTCCGGGCAGGGGCCATGGTTAGAACAAAATGCAAACGCGCCCGTCAAGGACGCTGCGAAATCTCCCACAAAATTAACCCGGCTTAAGTCGGGCCTGGGTCATTGATCGTGAAAAGGTTTTTCGAATGGGACGGCCGGACAAATCCATGAAGCGAACCGAGCCCCGCGACGGGTTGATCGGCGCGTTCCTGTACTGGCTCGGCGGCTACGAGATCGAGGACGGCCTGACCGCCGGTCTCAGCGAGCGCGAGCTGAGCCGCATCCGCGCCAAGCAGATCGACGCGGTGATACGCCTGATCCCGGTGACGATGGCCGTCACCATGCTCAACGTCGCAGTCGTGCTGGTCCTGTTCTGGGGCCGTGGCTGGAACGACTTTCTCGCGATCTGGGGCATGACCCTCGCGACCGCCGCCTCGCTCGCGGTGCGCGCGTGGCGGCGCTCCCACCGGAGCCCGCCGCAGGAAGCCTCGCCCCGCGCCGCGCGGCAGATGTTGCGGCAGGCGTTTTTCCTCGCCGCAATCTGGGGCACGCTGCCGATCACGCTGTTCAGCCGCATCGAGCCGACCAGCCAGCTCGTCCTGGCCTGCCTGATGGTCGGCACGATGTCCGGCGGCGCCTTCATGCTCTCGACCTTCCCGCGCGCGGGCCTTGTCTATCTCGCGACGACGACGATTGCCTGCGCCGCGGCGTTGCTGTTGTGCGGCACCGGGCCTTACCTCCTGACCGCGGTGTTTCTGCTGCTGTTCGCGTTCTTCATGGCGCGCAACATCGTCTCGCAAGGCAATCTGTTCCTCGGCAATCTCAAGGCCCGGCTCGAGCTCGAGCGCCAGACCGAGATCATTTCGCTATTGCTGAAGGATTTTCAGGAGAACGCCAGCGACTGGCTATGGCAGACCGACGCCGAAGGGCATCTGGTCGACGTGCCCGAGCGCTTCGCCGCCGTCGCACAGCTGCCACTGCCGTTGCTGAAGGGCTCGCATTTCGCCGACGTGCTCGACATGCTGTGCCCCGAAGACAAGAGCGCGGCCTACAACGTCGTCGGCCTGATGGAGCACGCCGAACCGCTGCACGAAATGAACCTCAAGGTCGTCGCCGGCGGCGAGGCGCGGCTGTGGTCGCTCACTGCGAAGCCGGCCTACGACCGCGACGGTCAATTCCTCGGCTATCGCGGCTTCGGCCGCGACGTGACCGAGCGCTGGCGCGCCGAAAAGGCCGAGGCCGAGAGCCGTGCCAAATCGGATTTCCTCGCGGTGATGAGCCACGAGATCCGCACGCCGATGAACGGCGTGCTCGGGCTTGCCAGCGTGCTGCTGGAGACAAAACTCGATCCGGAGCAGCGCGAGGCTGTCACCACGATCCGCGAGTCCGGCGACAATCTCCAGCGCATCCTCAACGACATCCTGGATCTGTCCAAGCTCGAGGCCGGACGCTTCGCGTTCGAGGTGATCGACTTCGCGCCGCAGGCGATGGTCGAAGCCGTGGCGACCATCGTGCGCGCGAGCGCCAAGAGCAAGGGGCTCGCCGTCAAGGTCGAGCTCGATCCCAACCTGCCGCCGACGCTGCGCGGCGATGTCGCGCGTATCCGCCAGGTCCTGCTCAATCTCGCATCCAACGCGGTGAAGTTCACTGACGGAGGCGAAGTCACGATCGCAGCTGTCTGTCAGGCCCGCCGCGATCTGCTCGCCACCGTCGAATGGAGCGTGACCGACAGCGGTATCGGCATCGCCCCCGAGAAGCTCGGCGAGCTCTTCTCCGACTTCGCCCAGGCCGACGCCTCGATCAGCCGCCGCTTCGGCGGCACCGGGCTGGGCCTAGCGATCTCGCGGCGCATTATCGAGCAGATGGGCGGCACCATCGGCGTCACCTCGACGCCGGGCGAAGGCTCGACCTTCCGCTTCACGCTGGTACTGCCGTGGAGTCAGGTGCAAACGTCCGATCACGACGCAGGCCGCGAGGAAGCCGACGATCTCAAGGCGCGCATCGCGGGCCTCGACCGACCGCTGAAGGTGTTGGTCGCCGAGGACGACGCCGTCAACCGCATGGTCGTGAGCAAGATGCTCGGTGCCTTCGACGTCGAGTTGCGCGTCGTGACCGACGGTGTCGAGGCCGTCGCGGCCGTGTCCGAAGACGATTACGATATCGTGCTGATGGACGTGCGCATGCCCGAGATGGACGGGCTTGCCGCGACCCGTGCGATCCGCGCCGAGGGCGGATGCTTCGCGGCCTTGCCGATCATCGCGCTGACCGCCAATGCCTTCCCCGAGGACGTCAAGATCTGCCGCGAGGCGGGGATGTCCGACTTCCTCGCCAAACCGCTGCGCAAGCCTGCGCTGGTGGCGGCTCTGCTGCGCGCGCTCGATGGACATGTGATGGCGGAAGACGCACCACTTCAGCCGGAGCTCACGCCTGTCGACGTGGAGTGGACGGACGAGGAAAGGCAGATGACTGGCGCCTAAAGCCTGTCAGATCGAGAAGCTGGTCCCGCAGCCACAGGACGCCGTGGCGTTGGGATTGTTGACCCGGAACGAGGCGCCGATCAGATCGTCGACGAAATCGACCTGCGAGCCCGCCAGGAACGGCTGCGAGGCGGAATCGACCAGCACCACAGCATTGTCCTGCTCGATCACGAGATCGTCGTCGGTGCGGGCACGGTCAATGTCGAACTTGTACTGGAAGCCGGAGCAGCCGCCGCCCTCGACCGAGATCCGCAGCATCGCGCCAGACCCTTCGCCCTTGAGGATCTCCCCAATCCGGCGTGCGGCCTTGTCACTGATGGTCACGTCAGTCGTCATCGCTCGTCTCCGATAGCCCCGCGGTCACACCAAGGTCGCCCGAAGGTCGGTTGCCCAATTCAGTTGGTATCCCGCGTCCGGCATAGTTAAGTGCCACCATACGCAGAATCAAATGGATAGGGACTAAATTCGCCGTGTCCGTCGGAATGGCTGCCCCCCACGCGCCCTATGCCTGCGATCCCGATCGCAGCCGCGGCCGGCTGGTCGCGGAACCGCCGAGCCGGACCCGCAGCCCGTTCCGGCGGGATTGCGACCGGGTGATCCATTCCACCGCGTTCCGCCGACTGAAGTACAAGACCCAGGTGTTCGTGTTCCACGAGGGCGACCATTACCGGACCCGGCTGACCCATTCGCTGGAGGTGGCGCAGATTGCCCGGGCGCTGGCGCGGCAGCTCGGGCTGGACGAGGACCTAACGGAAACCTTGGCGCTCGCCCACGACCTCGGCCATCCGCCGTTCGGGCACGCCGGCGAGCGGGCACTGGACGCCTGCCTGACGGATTTCGGCGGCTTCGACCACAACGCCCAGACGCTCCGCGTCGTCGCGGCGCTGGAACACCGCTACCCCGAATTCGACGGGCTCAACCTGACCTGGGAAGCGCTGGAAGGCATCGTCAAGCACAATGGCCCGCTGACCGATCGCAGCGGTGCGCCGGTCGGGCGTTATCGCGAGCACGGCATTCCTGTCGGCATCGCCGACTACATCAAGACCTACGATCTCGAGTTGTGGAGTTTCGCCTCGCTGGAGGCACAGGTCGCCGCGATCGCCGACGACATCGCCTATGATGCCCACGATATCGACGACGGCCTGCGCGCCGGCCTGTTTCACCTCGACGACCTCAAGGTCATGCCGCTGACCGCGGAGATCATCGCCGAGACGTCTGCGCATTACCCCGATCTCGAAGACGTCAGGCGCGGCGCCGAGCTGGTGCGCGAGCTGATCTCGCACCTGATCGGTGCCGTGTTCGCCGAGGCGCAGACAAACCTTGCCGCCGTGAAACCGCAATCCGCCCAGGACGTGCGCCAGCAGAGCCGGGCACTGATCGCGTTCCCCGCCGCGGTCGCCGAGGAGGAGGCCGCCATCAAGCGCTTTCTCTATCAGCACATGTACCGCCACAAGCGGGTCATGCGGGTGATGAGCGAGGCGGAACAGATCCTGTTCGACCTGTTCGCGAAATACCTCACATCGCCCGGCGAACTGCCGCCGGAATGGCTGGTCGGGGCGGAGGCGGACAATGAGGGCGACCGGGCTCGACGGATCGGGAATTTCATTGCCGGAATGACCGACCGTTTCGCCCTGACCGAGCACCAGCGGCTCTTTGACTCGACCCCGGATTTGCGTTAGGCGGCGCCCATGCCCGACACATCCTCAGCACTGCACCTGTTCGCCGACGTGCTCGCACGCGTGCACGCGGTCTGCCGCGCGCTTGCGGCGGACGCCAACTGGCCCGAGGGCATCGATTTCTCGCGCGTGGTGGTCGAGCCGCCGCGCGATACCTCCCATGGCGACATGGCGACCAACGCGGCCATGGTGCTTGCGAAAGAGGCAAAGGCAAAGCCACGGGATCTCGCCGAGCAGATCGCCGAACGGCTGCGCGCGGATGCGCTGATCGCCAAGGTCGACGTCGCCGGTCCCGGCTTCATCAATTTGACGCTGAAGCCGGCCGCATGGGCGGAGGCGCTACGGACCGTGCTGCGCGAGAGCGCCGATTACGGCCGCGTCCGCGGCGGCTCCAAGGTCAACGTTGAATATGTCTCGGCCAACCCGACCGGACCGATGCATGTCGGCCATTGCCGCGGCGCCGTGTTCGGCGACGCGCTGGCGAGCCTGCTCGAGTTCGCAGGCCGTGACGTCACGCGCGAATATTACATCAACGACGCCGGTGCGCAGGTCGACGTGCTCGCACGTTCCGCGTTCCTCAGGTATCGCGAGGCGCTCGGCGAGGACATCGGCGCGATTCCGGAAGGCCTTTATCCCGGCGACTATCTGAAGCCGGTCGGGCAGGCGCTGGCCAACGAACACGGCGACAAGCTCCTCGCCATGAGCGAGGGCGCGTGGCTGCCGACGGTACGCGCCAAGGCCATCGCGATGATGATGGACGAGATCAAGGGAGATCTCGGCGCGCTCAACATCCGCCACGACGTGTTCTTCTCGGAGCGCTCGCTGCAGGACGCCGGCAACAACAAGGTCGCCGAGACCATCGACTTCCTCAAGGCCAAGGGCGACGTCTACCAGGGCCGTCTGCCGCCGCCAAAAGGGGCCCCGGCCGAGGATTGGGAAGATCGCGAGCAGTTGCTGTTCAAGGCGACTGCTTATGGCGACGACGTCGATCGCCCGCTGATCAAGTCGGACAATTCCTATACCTACTTCGCCGCCGATATCGCCTACCACAAGAACAAGTTCGACCGTGGTTTTGCGGAAATGATCGACGTCTGGGGCGCCGACCATGGTGGCTACATCAAGCGCATGCAGGCGGCGGTGAAGGCGACGACCTCCGGCAAGGGGGCGCTCGACGTCAAGATCGTCCAGCTCGTGAAGTTGCTGCGCAACGGCGAGCCGGTGAAAATGTCCAAGCGGAGCGGGGACTTCGTCACCTTGCGTGAGGTGGTAGATGAAGTCGGCCAGGACGCCGTCCGCTTCATGATGCTCTACCGCAAGAACGACGCGGTGCTCGACTTCGACCTTGCCAAGGTCATGGAACAGTCGCGCGACAACCCCGTGTTCTATGTCCAGTACGGCCACGCCCGCGGCCATTCGATCTTCCGCAACGCCCGGGCCGAGGTGTTCCCGGAACTCCCCGAGGAAACCGAAAAGCGCATCGCCTGGCTCGGTGAGTCGGCGGTGGAACGGCTGTCAGACCCGGCTGAGCTCGACCTTCTTAAGCGGCTCGCAATTTTTCCGCGCATGCTGGAAGCGGCGGCAAGCGCCCACGAGCCGCACCGAATTGCTTTCTATCTCTATGACTTAGCGAGCGAATTTCACGCACTTTGGACGAAGGGGCGCGATTTGCCCTATTTACGCTTCATTATCAATAATGATGCAGATCTAACGAAGGCGCGGCTGGCCATGGTCCAGGGCGTCGTCTCTGTCCTGGCATCGGGCCTCGCCATCCTCGGCGTCCATGCTCCGGACGAGATGCGGTAGTTTGGGGCGAACTACTTAAGGGATTTCGGGGGTAACCGGCAGAAGCCGGATCGCTTAGACTTGGTTGAAAGCCTTGTGGGTCGAAAGCCGTGCCTTGGCCGAGGGGCGCGCGGCTTTCCCGAAGGGACGCATCATCACGATGGCCGAACGATATCAGGACAGACCGTTTCCTTCCGATGACTATGGTCGCGGTGGCGATCAGCATGGGAGCGGCGATCCCTTGGCCGAACTCGCCCGCCTGATCGGGCAGACCGATCCGTTTGCGGCGCAAGGGCGGCCGGGTGCGCACCCGCCAGCAGCGCCCGCGCCTGCCCAGAGCTATCAGGACGACGACTATCGCCAGGACGATGACCCGCAGGACTATGCCGAGCAGGCTCCTCCGCCGCCGCCCGGACCGCCCTCATGGATGCGGCGCGCCAATGTGCAGCCGCAGACGGCGCCAGCTGAGCCTGCCTATCCCGCTTCCGTAAACCCGGTTCATCCACTGCATCGTTATTCAGCCCAGCCGACTGCGCCCGAGCCCGAACCTGATTTTCGTCAGCCGCAGGCCTATCCGGATCAGGGCTATCAAGCTCCTGCTTATCAAGCTCCTGCCTATCAGGATCAGGCCTACCAGCAGCACGATCAGGCTTATCAGGAACAAGCCTATCAGCAGCAGCCCGATCCGGCGCGCTACGACGATGCGCTCTACGGACGGCTGGAGGCGGGCGAACAAGACTACCAGCGCGATGCCGCCTATCCCGACGATCCTTACGCATTCCAGAGCGACTATCCCGAGGCCGATCTCGACGAGCCCAAGAAGCAGCGCGGCGGCATGATGACGGTCGCGGCGATCCTGGCGCTTGCCGTGGTCGGGACCGGCGCTGCGTTCGCCTACAAGACCTATGTGGGCTCGCCCCGCAGCGGCGAGCCGCCCATCATCAAGGCCGACAACACGCCGACCAAAATCGTGCCGGCGCCGTCGGACTCCTCGGCCAAGGTGCCGGACCGCATGGTCACCGGTGATGGCGCTGAGAAGATCGTGCCGCGCGAGGAGGCGCCTGTCGACGTCAACGCCAAGGCGGGAGGTCCCCGCGTGGTGTTCCCGCCGCTGAACCAGAACGCGAACCCGCCGCCGGTGGCGAGCGTGTCGCCGTCCAGCATTCCGCTATCGAGTGCGGGCCCGAATCCGAGTAACGGCACGCTGCCGAACAATTCGCCGCGCGCGATCAGGACCGTGGCCGTGAAGGGCGATCAGACCGACGCCACGGCGTCGCAAGCCGCCGCCGTCGCGAAGCCGGCAGCTCCACTGAAGCCCGTTGCGGCACCCGCTGCACCACGCACGCCGCCGACCTCGGCCAATGCCAGTGCCAATCAGCCGCTCTCGCTGGCGCCGCAATCGGCGCCGGCTGCGGAGCCGCCGCAGCGGATGGCTGCGACCAATCCGACGCAAATTGCGCCCGCGAGCAGCGGTGGCGGTGGCTACGTCGTGCAGGTCTCCTCGCAGCAGACCGAGGATAGCGCCCACGCCTCCTACCGGGTGCTTCAGAGCAAGTACGGCAGCGTGCTGGGCTCCCGCGCTCCGGTGGTCAAGCGGGTCGACCTGACCGACAAGGGCAAGGGAATCGTCTACCGCGCCTTCGCTGGACCCTACGGATCGCTCGAAGAGGCGAACCAGGCCTGCAACAGTTTGAAATCCGCGGGCCTGTCTGCCTGCTTCGTCCAGAGGAATTAACGGCCGTTTCCTTGACCGTCTCGCGGGTCAGGGTTAATCGGCCGTATGAGCACGCGGGCCTTCATTACCGGCGTTTCCGGAACGGAACTAACTGCCGCCGAGCGGGAGTTTATCCGCAGCGAACGCCCATGGGGCTTCATCCTCTTCAAGCGCAACGTCGAGACGCCAGCTCAAGTTGCTGCACTCGTTGCGGAATTGCGGGCGGTCGCGGGTTTCGCTGATGCCCCTGTCCTGATCGACCAGGAGGGTGGACGGGTGCAGCGCCTGGGGCCGCCGCTTTGGCCGGTCTATCCACCGGGCGCTATTTTCGCGGGTCTCTACGATACTGATTCGGCGCTCGGGCTGACCGCGGCGCGCCTCAGTGCCCGGCTGATCGCGGCCGATCTCGGGGATCTCGGCATTACCGTGGATTGCTTGCCGCTGGCCGACGTGCCGGTGGCTGGCGCCAACGCCGTCATCGGGAACAGGGCCTACGGCACCGAACCGGGAAAAGTCGCCGCGATCGCCCGCGCGGTCACCGAGGGCCTGGAAGAGGGGGGCGTGTTGCCGGTGCTCAAGCACATCCCCGGCCATGGCCGAGCTACGGCCGATACCCATTTCAATCTGCCGACCGTCGACACGTCGCGAGACGAACTGGAGCGCACCGACTTCGCGGCGTTCATGCCTTTGGCGGATTTGCCGATGGCCATGACTGCACATGTTGTGTTTAGCGCGGTCGACCCCGCCCATCCGGCGACGACATCTGCGACAATGATCGCTGAGGTGATTCGCGGCACAATCGGGTTCCAGGGTTTGTTAATGAGTGATGACGTGTCGATGAACGCGCTGTCGGGCAATATCGCCGAGCGGACCCGCGCGATTTTTGCGGCCGGTTGCGACATGGCCCTGCATTGCAACGGCAAGATCGAGGAGATGCGTGAGGTCGCCGGCCAGACACCCGAACTGGCGGGCAGGGCGCTGGAGCGGGCGAACGCCGCGCTCGCGGCGCGTCGAGGACCGCAACCGTTCGATCGCGCGGCCGCACGCGCCGAACTGGACGCATTGATCGCACGGGCAAACACGGCATCGGCATGACCGCAGAAATCCTATCGTTTGAAACCGGGCGGCCCGCAGAGCTCGCCGAGGGTGAGCCGGCGTTGGTGGTGGACGTCGAGGGCTATGAGGGTCCGCTCGACCTGTTGCTCGCACTGGCGCGGCAGCAGAAGGTCGATCTCGCCAAGATCTCGATCCTGGCGCTCGCCGACCAGTATCTCCACTTCATCGAAGCCGCGCGAAAGATCCGCCTCGAGCTTGCCGCCGACTATCTCGTGATGGCGGCCTGGCTCGCCTTTCTGAAATCGCGCCTGCTGCTGCCGGAGCCGCCGAGTGCGGAAGGCCCGAGCGCCGAGCAGATGGCGACGGCGCTCGCCAACCGCCTGCGCCGGCTGGAGGCCATTCGCGAAGCCGCCAACCGGCTGATGAACCGGCAGCAATTGCTGCGCGACATCTTCCCGCGCGGCGAGCCCGAGCAGATCGCCGAGATCAAGCATCCGAAATACACCGCAACGCTCTATGACCTGCTCACCGCCTATGCCGCGCAGCGCCAGTCGCGCGTGCTGGCGAGCGTGCATCTCGCCAAGCGCACGGTGTGGTCGCTTGCGGAGGCGCGCGCCACGCTGGAGCGGCTGGTCGGCAGCATCAGCGAGCAAGACGATTGGGGCGTTCTCGACGATTTTCTGCTGCAGCACGTCGCCGATCCGACGCAGCGCGCGACGGTGCTCGCCTCGAGTTTCGCGGCTGCGCTCGAACTGGTGCGCGAAGGTCAGCTCGAGCTGAATCAGAAAGAGGCGTTTGCGCCCATCTATTTCCGGAAGGGGCGCCCCAAGCCGGTCATGGACGCAGCTCCTGCGCCCGATGCGCCGGTCGCTTAAGTGCAACAAGGAGAATCTGCCATGGCAAGCCTGGCTGAAGTGCGGGTAGAAGAGGCCGAGCCGATGGAGAACGAGTCCCAGGCACGTCCCGAAGAATTGCGGCTGCTGGAAGCGCTGCTGTTCGCTTCGAATGAACCGCTGGACACCGCGACGCTGGCCAAGCGCATGCCCGAGGGCGTGGACGTGAAGGCCGCGCTTGAGCAGTTGCAGGCCGACTATTCCTTGCGCGGCGTGAATCTCGTCCGGGTTGCCAACAAATGGACCTTCCGCACGGCGGGCGATCTCGCCTGGCTGATGACCCGCGAGAGCACCGAAACCCGCCGCCTGTCGCGCGCCGCGATCGAGGTGCTCGCAATCATCGCCTATCACCAGCCGGTGACGCGCGCCGAGATCGAGGAGATCCGCGGCGTCGTCACCTCGAAAGGCACGCTGGACGTGCTGCTGGAAACCGGCTGGATCAAGCCGCGCGGCCGTCGCAAGACGCCGGGCCGTCCCTTGACCTTCGGAACCACCGAGGACTTCCTGTCGCAGTTCACTCTGGAACAGCTCGGCGATCTGCCGGGTTTGGAGGAGCTCAAGGGCACGGGCCTTCTGGATTCGCGTCTGCCGACCGGATTCAGCGTGCCGACGCCGTCGGATGACCCGACTTTGCGTGAGGACGAGGATCCGCTGGAACCTGGCGAGGACCTTGATCTCGCGCTGGCGCCTGCGGTCGAGCCCGAGACGCCGCCGGAAGGCGGCAATGAGGGCGGCGAGGGCGGTAGCGAGGACTGACGTCCCGGCCTTCTACCGGCCACCTGCGACCAGTTAACACTAGCAAAATTACGTAGCGCCAACAGCGAATTGGCGCTGCCTTGGTCCTTGTTTTTGACACCTGCCAAGCCTAGGTTTCGGTGAAGATCGGCCGGGTCCCCGGCCATGCGCGTTTGGAGGGTTGCAGGATGGGTTCACTCAGCATTTGGCACTGGGTCCTGGTGATCGCAGTGGTCCTGCTGCTGTTCGGTCGCGGCAAGATTTCGGATCTGATGGGCGACGTGGCGCAGGGCATCAAGGCGTTCAAGAAGGGCATGCAGGACGACGACAAGGTCGCCGACAAGCCCGAGCCGGCCAAGTCCATCGAGCACAACAATGCCGCGCCGACCGCGGCACGGTCCGACATCGGCAGCAAGGCCGTCTGAGCCAGAGAGCACGCGAGACGCGGGTAGCGGACCCGATCCTGCGCGCGAGGGATTGGGCTGGCTGCGGCTGGCGTGAACGGAAGACCTCATGTTCGATATCGGGTGGAGTGAACTGGTCCTGATCGGGGTCGTGGCCCTGATCGCCATCGGCCCGAAAGAGCTGCCGGGCGTACTGCGTATGGTCGGGCAGTGGATGGGCAAGGCGCGCAAGATGGCCGCCGAATTCCAGGGCCAATTCCAGGAGGCGATGCGCGAGGCCGAAATGGCCGACCTCAAGAAGAGCTTCGACGAGGTCAAGGAAGCGGCTTCCGGGTTCGCCGGCAACAATCTGATGACCTCGCTTCAGAAAGACGTCAGCGACGCGCTCCGCGTCGATGCGCTGGACAAGCCGGCCGAGACCTCGACCACCGCCGCTGTTGAGCCGCCGGCGACTTCAAGCGAAGCGCTGGCGACTTCAAGCGAATTGCCGGCGACGCCCACCACGCCGGAAGCGCCGACGCCCGAGACCTTCGTAGAGGCCGAGGCACATGCGGCGGTGAACGAGCCGCTCGCCATCACCCGTGAGGTCGAGCAGGCGCAGGTCGCTCAAGGTTCGGTCACGCAAGATTCGGTCATCCAGGACACTGCGCCGGCCGAGGCGATCAAGGACGCCAAAGCGTCATGAGCGCCGCCGATATCGAGGCCAGCAAAGCTCCCCTGATGGACCATTTGATCGAGCTGCGTTCGCGGCTGATCAAGGCGCTCCTTGGCTTCGGCGTTGCCTTCATCTTCTGCTTCTTCTTCGCCAAGCAGATCTACAACGTGCTGGTCTGGCCGTTCGTGTGGGTCGCGGGTCCCGAGAACTCGAAATTCATCTACACTGCGCTGCTGGAATATTTCATTACTCAGCTCAAGCTCGCGCTGTTCGGCGCCGGCTTCATCTCGTTCCCGATCGTTGCGACGCAGATCTACAAGTTCGTCGCTCCGGGCCTCTACAAGCACGAGAAGCAGGCCTTTCTGCCTTATCTGGTCGCGACCCCGTTCTTCTTCGTGCTGGGCGCAGCACTGGTCTATTTCGTCGTGCTGCCGATGCTGGTCCGCTTCTCGCTCGGCATGCAGCAGGCTGGCAGCGACGAGACCGCGCAGATCCAGCTGCTGCCCAAGGTCGGTGAATACCTGTCGCTGATGATGTCGCTGATCTTCGCCTTCGGCATCGCCTTCCAGCTTCCGGTGATCCTGACGCTGCTCGGGCGCATCGGCATCGTCACGTCAAAAATGCTGCGCGAGAAGCGCCGCTATTTCATCGTCGTCGCCTTCGTCATCGCGGCCGTTCTGACCCCGCCCGACGTGCTTAGCCAGTGCTCGCTCGCGATCCCCTTGCTCGCGCTCTACGAGGGCTCGATCATCGCGGTGGGAATTGTGGAGAAGAAGGCGGCAACTTCAAAGGCCACCACCGGCACTGACGTATCGACGCCGGCTAATCCGGCGGAGTAGGGCGCCCTGACCTCCGCTGTCATTCCCCGCCTTGTGCGCAATTGCGCCCTGGGGCGGGGAATCCAGTACGCCGCGGCCTCTCGGGGGAATCACTGACGTCTCTGGAATACTGGATCGCCCGCTTTCGCGGGCGATGACAGAGTGCTAGGGAGACGCGCTGACGTACAACGTTTGCCGTTGTATGTTTACGCGCTGCCCCAGGACCTCGGCCATGCACGATATCAAATCGATCCGCGACAACCCGCAAGCCTTCGACGCCGGCCTCGCACGACGCGGCCTGAAGCCGATGTCGGCGTCGCTGCTAGCGATCGACGAGACCCGGCGTGCGGCGATCCTGGCTTCCGAGCAGGCGCAGGCGCGGCGCAATGCGGCCTCAAAGGAAATCGGCGATGCCAAGAAGGCCAAGGACGAGGCGCGCGCGGCGAAGCTGATGGCGGAAGTTACCGAACTCAAGACGACGATGCCGCAGCTCGAGGCCGCGGCGAAGTCCGCCGACGAGGAGCTGACGAAAGAGCTCTCCGCGATTCCGAACCTGCCGCTCGACGAGGTACCCGATGGCGTCGACGAGCACGGCAACGTGCAGCACCACGTCTTCGGCAACAAGCGCAACTACAGCTTCGCGCCGAAGCCGCACGACGATCTCGGCAACGCGCTCGGCTACATGGATTTCGAGGCAGCGGCAAAACTCTCGGGTGCGCGCTTCGTCGTGCTGAAGAAGGGGCTGGCGCGGCTCGAACGCGCGATCGGCCAGTTCATGCTCGACCTGCACACCAACGAGCATGGTTATACCGAGATCAACCCGCCGCTCTTGGTGCGCGAGCAAACGGCCTATGGGACGGGTAACCTTCCCAAATCCGCCGAAGATATGTTTTGCACGCGGGAAGGGATGTGGCTCATACCCACGGCTGAAATGCCGCTGACGAACCTGGTTCGCGAATCCATCGTGGACGAGAGGGAGCTGCCGATGCGCCTGACAGCGTTGACGCCGTGTTTTCGGGCGGAAGCAGGGGCGGCAGGCCGCGACACGCGCGGCATGATCCGGCAGCATCAATTCACAAAAGTCGAGTTGGTGTCGATTGCAACGGCCGAAACCAGCAAGGACGAGCATGAGCGGATGCTCGCTTGCGCCGAAGAGGTGTTACGGCAGCTCGACCTGCATTATCGCGTGATGACGCTCTGCGCAGGGGATATGGGTTTTGCGGCGCAAAAAACCTATGACATCGAGGTCTGGATGCCCGGGCAGGGCGATGGCGGCATGTTCCGCGAGATCTCGAGCTGCTCGGTGTGCGGCGATTTCCAGGCCCGCCGGATGGACGCGCGCTCGCGCGGTCCCGACGGCAAGCCGCGTTTCGTGCACACCTTGAACGGCTCCGGCACTGCCGTCGGCCGCGCGCTTATCGCTGTGATGGAGACCTACCAGCAGGAGGACGGCTCGATCGCGGTCCCCAGCGTACTG
>NZ_VSST01000040.1 GCF_019402665.1 Bradyrhizobium canariense | reverse complement strand
AGCGACGCCACCGCAGCCGAAATCGGGCAGGCGGTCGATCGCGGTGTCTTGGGCGTGACTCATCTGTTCAATGCCATGTCGCAGTTGAGCGCCCGGGAGCCGGGCCTGGTGGGCGCCGCGCTTTGGGATGACCGGCTGTTTGCAGGGATCATCTGCGACGGCATCCACGTTGATCGCGCCGGTTTGCGCGTTGCGTTCCGCTGCAAGGGACGTGATCGATTGATGCTTGTCACCGATGCCATGCCATTGGCGGGCACCGACGACCGGCAATTCATGCTGCAAGGAAGGCAGGTCACATTGCACGAAAATCGCCTGACGGGCCCCGATGGCACACTCGCTGGCGCTCACCTCACCATGATCGAGGCGGTGCGCAACGCTGTTGAGCTGCTCGAAATCTCCCTTGTCGATGCTCTCATCATGGCCTCTCGGACGCCCGCGGCATTTCTGGGCCTTGAGTCCGCGCTTGGACGGATCGCGCCCCGACACCGCGCAGACCTTGTCGCCTTCAATCCGAACTTTGAAATCGTCGGCACATGGATAGGCGGTGTCGGTTCGATGGGCAGAGAACTTCACGCTGAAGATTGAAGGAGAGGACGCAAGTCGGCGGCCCGGTTCATAGCGGACCACCGACTCGCAACCGCGACACTGAGGCGGGCGGTGTTGGCCATCTCTTCCCGCTGGTGCTTGGGAAAGCCTCCAAGAGACCCGTCAAGCAACAGTGGCTGCCGTTCTCTCAGAACTCCGCAACGAAATCGCAACGAATTGGGTGAAGGGACCGTGAACAAAGCGGGACGGAAACGCCTGTCATCTCAATAAAAATCAATAACTTAGGAGATGTTCACTGCGTTCGGGACGCCGGGTTCGCAGGACGATGCCGACCTTCCGCCCATATCTACAAACAATGTCGTCGCTGGCGGTTCGGTTCTCGTATTGCCGACGGATCGGCCGACCGATCCGCCTGTTCAGGCCACCTAGCGATTTGAGATGGTTGCGGGTCCGTGGTTGTGCTGTCCGGCCCCTCGTATCGAGTGCTTGAAACCGGCCCTACCGAAGAATGTGGAGCCGAAAAGCGGTGGAGTCCAAAGAATGTGGCCCTCGATTCCATTGCCTCAGCGACGGCTCGGCATTTGGGGAAACCGTGGTAGAGCTTTTCACGTAGGGCGTGATCGCGTCCCTGATATTAGGATGACGACTACTTCTCGGTCAGCGTTTCGCTCAGGAATAGCGCGATCGCGCTTTCAAGATCCGTGGTGCTTCCATCTTCTTGCGTAACGGCGACGTTCGGGGATAGAAATGCGTGGCGCCGGGCAAGTGCACGATCCGATGTGCAGGGACATGGCAGCATCTTGCCATTACGCTGACGGCATTTTGTTGAGCAGCGGTGGTCGCCTGGTCGATGCCGTGTCCGCGGTCAGCGGAAAACTGCCCTCGCTCGACGTGGGCATCGGCGACGAGGTGCGCCGCGATCAGGTGATCGCCCGGGTCGTGCAGACCGAGACCGAGCAGCGCCTTCAGCAGGCGAGGGATGTTCTTCGCGAGCGCGAGCATGTCGAGCTCACCGGGGCGATCTCGCGCGAGATCGATGCCATGCTCCTTGTCTTTGGAGCCCCTGGCCAGCTTATCGCTGGCGCGGCAGGAGCACGGCCGGACCATCCCATTAGCGGACTTCCCTCCGTTCACCGACTCGACCGGCGGCAACAAAGTGACGGCCGACTCGCGAGAGAACAACGAAAGTTGCTTGGACTGGAAATTCCGCGATCCGAAGCACATATCATCGGCATGGTGACAATTGTGCAATGCACTTGCGGTGCTGAGTACAGACGCACCGAAGAGAAGTTCCTGGTACCGCATACAGGTGACGCGGTCTGCGCAATCTGCGGAGCTGCTCTGGAATCGTGGCAGGAAAGCACCCACGTTCCCAGTTACCAACTTATTGAACGTCCGAAGACGAAGACGGAGTGACAGAATGAAGCGGACTCCAGATGAAACCGATCTCAAGCAGCGATCGGCGTGAGGTCCCTTATTGGCCCGAATCTGAGAAACTCGACACTTACCTCTGGCTTGGCTGACAGGGATAACCGGACCTCGTCCGCGCCGGCCGCCAACTCCGTGTCTGCCCCGCCAAAAAAGGGGTAAAGTGCTCCAGGGTCACATCTGAGGAGTAACAACATGACCCTACTCCCCAAGTTAATTCGTGCGATCGACCGGCGTGCCTTCGCGATCATGGGCAACACGATGCCGCCCCAAGATCCTGATGATGACGAAGAGGAAGACGACGAAGAGGAAGAGGAAGAAGAAGACAAAACCGACGAACCGCCGGTCGTGCGCGAGCCGGATGAAGACTAAGCAGGGTCCTTATACGTAGCCTGAGCTTCGGAGAGCGTGATCCCCAGCCTGCGTGCCGGCGCGCTCGTGCGTCCGGCGGCTTTCAAGGTCGGTCTAATTCCGAGAGAGCAGCGGACAGGCGCTGAATGGACCACGGGTTCTCGGCGCACACTCTCGGCGTTCGCGGGTAGAGGAGGCGAGCATGACCCTCATATGGCTTGGTGTGCTCCTTGTTTTCGGCGGCGTGCTCCAAATGGCGTTTCAGCCCATTTGGCGAGGCCGACTCAGCGGTGGAAGGCGGCTTCGCTCCGGGCGTGATACGCTGGAGCCTGAAAGACCGGGTAGCGGCTTCGGCATCAAATCGAACTGGCCTGGACTTGTGATGGTCGCGCTTGGCGGCGCTTTTTTGCTGGCCGGTGCTGCCATCTGAGTTGAAACGAATGTCTCAGGCGTTGCCCGTTATCTGGCCAGGCCAATGTGCCAGAGCCATGTCTCCTCCTGGCCCGTGGCTGCCTTGATCCCACGCTGCCAAATGTCGGCTGATAGGGACAGACCGGAAATTTGCGGATGAGAATTGGCACTTTTGACGAAGCGGATATTGAAGGCGCCTAGTTCGCGCATCATCCCTCCGGCACGTCGGCTAGGCAGCTCTGCATTTGGGTTTATCCGACGTTCCGCCGTCTTCATGAAGGATGGCTTCCCTGGTGGGCGAGGACCTACGCCGATTTGACCTACCGTTTAAGCGGAAGATCGGAGGAAATATCGCAGATTTGCGCCATGTGAGGAAAAGCGGTAGCGGTCTCCCGCTACCATGTATCCCCCACTATTGTGGTGGGCCTGAGGAAAGACCTCGCCGCCTATCAGGCCTAGGCACCGACAAAGCGCGGCGAGGCTGCCATCGCGAACGCGGTTTATCACGCGATTGGCAAACGAGTTCGCAGCCTCCCCATTCCTATCGAGAGCATTATCGACCAAGGCATGGGCAAGCCCAGGTTAGGCTAAGTCAACGGACACCAACTTCGGCAAACCAAGCTAAGGTGCAGAAAAGGGATACCACCTGATACCCGTTGAAGCCCTTCCATTCTCGAATGGCTGCTTCTGGCGCAAAGTGGTCGATGGGATATACGAACTTAGATTTCGATAGCGATCACTGGATGGACTAGCTCAAACTTCGCCATGATGGATTGGATCGAGAGTTCAAGCTTTACAAGCGGTTAGAAGGCCACGTGTGCACGATGTGTGCACCGGGAGATCAAGAAATATCTCATTAAAAGCTATGTGGGCCTCTCCTGACGAGCCTCGCACGTTGACGCAACCGCAGACATCGAAATACCGGCGCGTAGGCGAGCGCTGACGAGCAGCCTCAGAGTGCGGAGGCGGGATGCGTCACAGCCATTCTGAGCATTGGCGCAACCCCCAGTACCATCGCGAGTGCGACTTGCACGAGACTAGTCGAGGTGGGCACGTCACGTTTTGTTGGCTTTATCTTCCGGTCTCTTTTGGTGCGCACAGCCTCGTCGTGTGGCTTACACCGATCTCTGTTGCGCATCGCATGCTCCAGAGCTTGTCGGACCGGTAAACCTTACCGCGGACGATTGCATTCCAACGCCAACTACATTGGTTGCCGGCCGCGCGACGCCGGCGGATACCACAATCGAGGACAGCTGCGCGGGCACCGCGTAGCCGCAGCCCCAAGTGGCAGCAGGCGGCGGTACACCGGTTTCTCTCACGAGGTCGAGCCCTTTCGGAACTCGCTTGGATCCAACGCGACCGGAATCCTTTTTGTGCCTTCAAAATCGATAACACATCCCGTCGGCAGTGCCAGCAGCACCGGCATCCTAGGAGTGCAAGGAAACCATCACGGGTTCGCACGTTCATTATCGTCTTCCTTTGCTTGCGCGATCTCCGGATGGATTTGGATGCGTGCCATGGACTGAATGATGCTGGATGCGAACAGAACCGTGCCCTTGAAGTAGCCAGGATGAGGAGCCCGGTACCAGCTGCATGGGGATCCGCGCTTCTGGAGTTTGCTGCGGCATGTCAATGGCCAAGGGCGCCCGTCTTCACGCGCTCGCGCAGGCGCTGGAACGTCACGTAGAGCATCGGCACCAGGAAGATCCCAACAGAGCTCGCTGCAAGCATGCCTGCGAACACGGCTGTGCCGACGGCCCTGCGGCTGAGCTCGGCGGCGCCGGTCGCAATCACAAGCGGCAGGAGACCAAGGATGAAGGCAACGGAAGTCATCATCACTGCGCGGAAACGCATATATGCGCCCTGGATCGCGGCTTGCTCGAGCGCCACGCCCGCCTCACGCTGCTCCTTCGCAAACTCGACGATCAGGATGCCGTTTTTGGCGGCGAGTGCGATCAGCACCACGAGTCCGATCTGACCGTACAGATCGAGATTGAGGCCAGCGACCTTGATGCCGACATAGGAGCCGAGCACGCCGACCAGGACCGACAACAGGACCGGGATCGGGATAATCGTGCTCTCATAGAGCGCGACCAGGAACAAATACGCGAACAGCACGGCAAGCGTGAGCACAATGCCGGTCTGGCCAGCGGCCTGTTGCTCCTGATAGGCGGTACCGGTCCACTCAAAACTGTAGCCCGCAGGCAGTACGGCATGAGAAACGTCGGCCATCGCTGTGAGCGCGGTGCCTGATGAGACACCGGGCGCCGGGCTACCGTTCACCGTCACTGAGCGATAATTGTTGTAGCGGGTGATCACCTGAGGTCCGGTCACGATCTTGATCCCGGCGAGCGATCTGATCGGCACCATTTGGCCGTTGGCGTTGCGCACGAAGATTTGCCAGATGTCCGAAATATCGGCGCGATCGAGCGCTTCGCCCTGAACGTTGACCTGCCAGGTGCGGCCAAACCGATTGAAGTTGTTGACGTAGATGCCGCCGAGCGTCGCTTGTAGGGCCGTGAAGATGTCGCTGATTGTCACTCCGAGCGCCTGAGACTTGCGGCGGTCGATATCGAGATAGATCGACGGATTGGTTGCAGTGAAGGTCGAAAAGACGCGCGAGAGCCGTGGGTCGGCGTTGGCGGCGCCGATCAGCGCACCCGTGACACTGGAGATTTCGGCCGGGTTCTGTCCTTCCAATGCTTGGAGTTGGTATTCGAACCCGCCGCCGGTGGAGAGCCCGATGATCGGCGGCAGATTGAACGGCAGGACATTGGCTTGGCGGATCTGCGCGCCAGCGGCGAAGGTTTGGCCGATCAGCGCTCGCGCAGAATCTGTTGCTGCCTTGCGATCGGCAAACGGCTTCAGGCGCGTGACCACCAGCGCGCTGTTCGGTTCGGATGCGCCGTCGAGCAGGGAAAAGCCGATGATGGCAAGAACATGATCGACCGCGGGCATCTGCTTCAGGATGCGTTCGACCTGTTGGGTGATTTCGCTGGTTCGTGCCACCGACGCGCCGTCCGGCAGTTGTACCGAGGTGAAGAAGGCTCCCTGATCTTCCTCGGGCAAGAAACCCGTCGGCGTGATCAGCGACATGCCGAAGATGCCGGCGCCGAATAGGGCAATCAGCAGGAGCGAGAGCCCCGCCTTCCGCACCAAGCGGCGCACGCCGCTGCTGTAGCGGTCCCGCAACCAGTCGATGCCGCCAAGCACACGACCGATCAGGCCACGCCGCGGCCCGGTGTGGCGCAGGAACAGCGCGCATAGCGCCGGCGACAGCGTCAGTGCATTCAGTGCCGAAATCATCATCGCGGCGCTGATTGTCACTGCAAACTGGCGAAACAGCATGCCGGATATGCCGGGAATGAAAGCGATCGGCACGAAGACGGAGAGCAGTACCAGCGTGATCGCGATGATCGGCGCCGTGATCTGTACCATAGCCTTCTTGCTGGCCTCGGCGGGAGAAAGCGAGGGCTCCTCCTCCATGATCCGCTCAACATTCTCAACGACGACGATGGCGTCATCGACCACGATGCCGATGGCGAGCACCATGGCGAGCAGGGACACCGTGTTGGCCGAATATCCGAGCACCAGCAGCACGGCGAAGGTGCCGATCAGGCTCACCGGAACGGCAACGGCCGGGATCACGGTGGCCCGGAGATTGCCGAGGAACAGGTACACCACGATCACGACCAGCAGGAAGGCCTCGCCTAGCGTCTGTAACACTTCCGCGATGGTGGCACGCACGAAGCTCGTTGAGTCGTATTGGACGAGGTAGCTCAGCCCGGTGGGAAAATGCTGCGACAGCCGCTGCATCGTCGCTGTCACCGCCTGTGCGGTGGTCACCGCATTGGCACCTGGTGACAGATAGATCGCGATCGGCACGGCCGCACGTCCGTCGATCCGCGCTTCGCTGTCGAGATTTTGCGCGCCCATCTCGACGCGGGCAACGTCGCCCACGAGCAGCGATGAACCGTCCGGATTGGCGCGCAGCACGATTTGGGTGAATTGATCGACGGTGGCGAGCCTGCCCAGGGTCTGCACATTGAACTGGAACTGCTGGTCGTCGCTGATCGGGCGCGCGCCGATGCGGCCGACCGGGGCCTGGACGCTTTGCGTACGGATCGCGGCAATGACGTCCGACGGCGTGAGATTGAGGCTGGTGAGCCGCTGCGTGTCAAACCAGATCCGCATCGAGTAGTTCATCTTCGCGAACAGGTTCGCCTGGCCGACCCCCGGCGTGCTGGCGATCGCATCAAGCACGTTGATGATTGCATAGTTGGTGATGAAGAGCGGGTCCTGTTGGCCATTTCCGCTGTAGAGTACGAGGAACTGCAGGATCGACGAGGAGCGCTTGTGCACCGTCACGCCCTGCTGCTGTACTTCGGTGGGCAATTGCGACAGAGCACTCTGCACGCGGTTGTTGACGTTGACGGTGTTGATGTCGGGGTTGGTACCGAGCGCGAACGAAACCGTCAGTGTGTAGCTGCCGTCATTGGCGCTAGTCGACTTCATGTAGAGTGCGCGGTCGCTTCCAATGATCTGCGCCTCCAGCGGCTGGGCGACACTGCTCTCTACAACCTCGGCGGACGCGCCAGGGAAGATGCCGGCGACCGTGACCTGTGGCGGCACGATGTCTGGAAATTGTGCCACCGGGATTTGCGCCAGCGCCAGTGCGCCGGCAATCGTGATGATGAATGCGATCACCATCGAAAGCCGCGGACGATCGATGAAGAGGGCGGACATCATGGTTTGTTATCCGCCGGACCAGCCTTGCCGGAGGGGCCGTGATCCGTTTGCGGAGCCGTGCCATCTGCGGCGGCTTTCATGCTCGACAGGATCCGCGCGCTGGCTGGTCCTGGCGACACGGTCTGGCCGGGACGAACCCGCTGCAGGCCTTCGACAATCACCTTGTCGCCGGCCGCAAGTCCGGCGATCACCGCCGCGACAGTCGGGGTCGATTGCCCGAGCTGGATGCGACGCTGTTCGGCTTCGTTGTCGGCGCCGACAGCGAGAACATAGTTGCCCTGCTGATCGGAGAGCACGGCCGAGCGAGGGATCACCAGCACCTCGACCGGCTGAACGCCCTCAAGCACTACGGTCACGAACTCGCCATCGGTCAACTCGTGAACGGAGACGCCGGCCGCCGAGGGCGCCCGCAGGATCGGATTGGCGATCTCGCCACGCACGGTGATCGTATCAGTGCTCTGGGCGATGGTATTGTCGACAAAGTTCAGCTTGCCGGTTTTTCCGTACATTCGCCCGTTCGGCAGTCGCAGCCTGATGACCACGGCTTCCAGACCGCCTTTCGGCGCGTATCGTTCGCGCAGCTCCAGTCCCTGACGCACCGGCACGGGAAAGGTGACATACATCGGGTCTTGGCTGACGATGCTGGTCAGTACCCCCGAGCTTGGACTGACGACGTTGCCCACCGTCACCGCCGTTCGTCCGATCTTGCCGGCGATCGGCGCGCTGATCACTGTGTAATCGAGATTGATCTGAGAGGCCTGGACCCCGGCTTGCGCGGCTCGCACCTGGGCTTCGAGGCTGCGCTGGTTCGCGATTGCTGCGTCGTAGGTGGACTGTTGCCCGGCAGGGCCTCCGAGCAAGGTCCGCGCGCGTTCGGTCGTCAGCTTGGCATTCTCGAGTGTGGCCTCAAGCTGGGACACCTGCGCCTGTTTCGATGCGAGATCCGATTCGAAAGGGCCACGCTCGAGCCGATAGAGCTCATCGCCTTTGCTGATTTCGGCGCCTTCCTCGAACAGGCGCCGTTCCAGAAATGCAGTGACGCGAGCAACGAGGTTGACCCGATTAATCGCCTCGATCCGCCCGAGAAATTCACTGCTCTCGGTGATCGGCCGCTTGGCCGCTTCCACGATGCCGACCGCGGGTGGCGCGGCCGAAGTCGACTGGGCTTGGGCCGATCCGCCGGCGGTGACCATCAGGAGAGTGACCCCCAGCAGCCTGATCGAGACGCCAGCAAAGGTCATTGTCCGCTCCTTGCAACGGATCCGGAGCCGGGTCAGTGCTTCACCGGCGCCTCGCTACTCCCGCCGCATGCGATTGCTGCGCGCGGGTTCGTCGTAGCCCTTGCGGCGGCTGTGGAACATCAGCCCGATCAGTCCGCAGCCGGTGACCAGCATCAGGATTGCAGCGCCTCCCAGGATGACGTTGCGGTAAAGCGGCATGGACGGCGTTGCCTGCCATACCGCCACGCAATACCAGGTTGCCGCAACGAGAAGAGCTGCCAGGAAGGTCCCAACGACCCATCGTTTCGTGATGCGCAAGGCTGCCTCCTTCGTCTGATTGGGACTGGTGCCGGCTTCGCGGAGTATCTGTCGACCGCGGATTGCGCGAGGACGCGTTGTTAGCGCCACCGCCATCCGCAACGGCGACGACCGCGATGCCACCAGCACACCCAGCGACGCCGGCGCGGCCGGCCCCATCCCCGACGACGAGACGGCGGTCCCCATTGTGCTTGCGTCGGGAGGTCTGGTTGCTCGCTCGGCCGGCCGAGATCGTGAGCAATAGGCATTGCTTCCGCGGCCTCAATGAAACGAACCCCGATGGCGCCGATCGCCACGGCAGCGACGGCATTCTGAGCAAAGCCAAGGAAAGCCCGACGGCTCGGTGTGTCCATCATGTTTCTTCTCCTTTGTTAGGCGGTTCGCCGCGCCGCCTGAAGCGCGTAAAGCAGCCAGGCGAGGCCGTGCGAAATCAGGTCGACGCCAAGCAGAAATCCGAGGGCCCAGACGCTGATGGTCGGAAAGCCGAATAGAATCAGCACGCCGGCGAGCAGCCCAAAAATGCCCGAGATCAGCATCATCCATCCGTTCTGCCGCCAATGGGCGAAGCTCAGCACGCATCGAATGACGCCTGAGGCGAACAGCACCGCGCCGAGGAGGTAGGTGAGGATCAGGGCACCCGAGGCGGGCTGGGTAAGCAGCACAAGGCCGAAGGCGGCGTAGAGCGCGCCGAGCAGGATCTGCCATAGGAACCCACCCCATCCCTTGGTCCAGAATGCATGGATGATCTCGAACGCGCCGGCCGCGATGGCCATCAGCCCGATGAACTTGACGCTGATGATGGTTGCGAACGCCACGTCGCTGAGAGCTGCGAAACCGGCGGCGATCATCACGATTCCGAGAAGGGCACAGACCCACAGCGGAGGGCCGCCCAAAGCCTCGATATCGGAGCGGTCGTCATAAACTGTCATCCCATCCTCCTGGTCTGCGTGATGGTCGGCACGCTTGGGACGCTAGCGTCGAACCTCCGCTATCGACATCCGACGAAACCCTGAGCGATGGGGCGGGAATGTTCTCGTGGGCCACGAGCGGAGCGATTGTGTGCTCGATCGCCTTTGCAAGCTATCGCGGGCCGCGCGGACCCAGCGTCAGGTTAGTGACGCCGGCGGCCAGGTTGATCCCGATCGATCGCTCGATCGACAGGGGTTGCAACATCACGCTCCGTCGCGAGCCACCGATCAGGACGTTCGCGCCGAGCCCGGGGCCGAACGCAAAGCTGCCGCTCGCGCCGACATAGTTGCCGCGCAAGGTGGCGGATCCGATCCGCGAGTTTTTGGCGAGCACGGCCCAAGACAAGGTGCCTGCGCTGGTCACGCCGATATCAAGGCCGACACGCCGGATTCGTCCCTCATAGATGAACTGCCTCGGCGGATTTCTTGCAAAGAATGTGCAGCGCAACGACTGCACCGATCCGAGCACAAGCCCGACGCGCGGGTTGCTGAAGCACAGGAGCCGGCCGACCCTGAACGTTTCGGCGCGCGCCGGCAGGGCTGCGACGCATAGCAACGCGGACGTGCCGAAGACTGCCACAAACCGCATCATTCGCATTCAGGCCTCCACTTGACTGTTGGTATCGGAGAGCGCGCTCCTCGGTCGGCTGTCCTGGCGGAACCAGAATGTGATGCCGAGTCCGATCAGCAGCACTGCGCCCAGCAGGAAGAAAAAGACGGACTGCTTCAGCCAGGATATCGCCGGGACGGCAATGCCCATGGCAAGGCCGAGGAAAGAGATCTGCAGCGATAGAAGGTTGACGCCAGCGAGGAACGTGCCGAGCGCAAGCAAAGTCAGCAGGACAAGGCCGGTCGCCGGGGTCGGAAGCAATTGCTGAACGCCCGAGACCAGAATGATGTTCATCGTGACCAGCACGGCGACCCAGTGCAGCGCCTGGGTCCAGATCAAGCGGAGCCGGGCCTCCTTGCCTTGGGTTTCCGGCCATTTGGTGACGACGCACACGATGCAGATGGCAAGCGCCAGGAATTCCCAGTAGCCGACGAGAGGTTGGTGGGAAACGTTAGTATAGGCGACGCCCGCGATGGCAAGCACCAGCGCCACGACATAAGGAAGCTGCTGCCACAGGAATTGAGCCATTGTCGATTGAGGCGAGGGAGGATCGGTACCCTCCTGCCGTGGCGCCCCGCTCTGGTTCATGGGGTCCTCACTCACGATTCACCGCTGTTGAACGTCTGCTTGAACTCGTCGCCGAGGTAGTCCTCGACATAGAATCGGATGATTGCGACACGGCCGATCGCCACCAGCGGCATGGCGAGCGCGATGCCCAGGACGCCGAACAGCGCACCGAGCAGGACGATGGCGACCAACGTCCAGGCAGGAGGGATCTCGACGGCCTGGCGCTGGATCAGCGGACCGATCACATAGCCTTCGACAGACTGGATGATCGAGTAAATGAGGACGGCCCAGATCAGCAGGGAACTGCCGAGCGGCATTGCGACCAGCGCGATCGGTATTGCGGCTACGATTGGTCCGACATAGGGAATGAAATTCGACAGGCCCGCCTGCAGTCCGAGCACGAAGGGTCCAGGCAACCCAATGAGGTAGAGCGCGGCCCAGACCCACAACGTCATGAGTATGACGCGGATGAACTGCCCGACGAGCCACAGCCGCATGACATTGCCCATCTCGTCCATGACCGTTCTCGCCCGCTGGCGCTGGGAGGGCTTCACCAGCATGACCAGGCTTTCACGGTGGCTGGTTGGGTCTAGACCAAAGAGGATCCCGAGGAACAGGACCACTAGGACACCGGTCAGAAGGCTCGACGCTCCGCCAAGCAGGAACTGAGCATGGCTGAGAAACCGGCCTTGGTCCGAGAACAGCCACTGCGCAAAGTCGCGGCCCCATTCCGGACCGAGCAGATCCACGCCATATGACAGAAGATGCTCCTGCAGGATGTCGAGCTGGTTGTCCATGACCTTCAGCAAGAGGCGCGTCTGCTCCGGCAGCTTGCCCGCGCCCCAGATCAGTCCAAATCCCGACAGAGCGGAGAACAGCAACAGAACCAGCGTCAGCCGCGAGGCGCGATTGAGCGGGAGGACGGCCGCCAGGGCCCTTGCGCAAGCATCCAGAAACGCGGCGAACAACACGCCTGCAAAGATCAGCAGGAGACTCGAGACCGTCTGCCACACCAGAAACAGCAAGACGCAGGCAGCCACCAGGCCGAGCCCGGTTGCGAGAATGCCGCGTCGTGTGCCGTTCTCCGGCACGACGGCGGAGCCATCGCGTGGAGCGATCTCGCAGAGTCTCTCCGGTGCTGTCCTGGACTCGTTCATGGTATCGGTTCAATCGCCGTCGCCTGTGGTACCTAGGCCCGGACGCGCCGGCTGCCAAAGTGCGGATGCTTTCCTCCGCGATGACGCCAGTAGCGGTGCTTCGTCGGGTTCGTATTGGTGTTTGGAGCTGCTTTCTCCGGTGGCGACGCGCCGGCGCCGCTTTGGGCAGACACGCCGGTCTCAGTCGATTGGGCCAGCGACACGGTTGGAAAGGCGCAGACCGCCATCGATCCGTATATGATCAAGGCGCCACAGATGGCCCGTGTGCTCATATTCGCCTCCATGCAACTAGGGACAAAGATTCAAATCGATATGGCTCCGGTTGCGAGTGCGTAAACGCCGGCGCACGCGGCAATCGTGATCGCTGCAAAAAGCACAGCTTCGAATGGCCCGAAGATCGTTTCCTTGCGCTCGCGTTTCGCAAGCAGGAACAGCAGAGTGCCGGGTGCATAGAGGATGGACGACAGCAAGAGAAATTTCGGTCCGCCGGCGTAGATCATGCCAGCTGCATAGATCGTTGCGATAGCCGATCGGATCCAGTCGGTGGTGCGAGCGCGCTCGCCCGCGCGGTAGGTCTCGCCCGACCAGGCAAGCTTTAAGCCGTACGCCGCGACAATGAAATACGGGATCAGCGTCATCGCGCTCGTCATCTTCAACGCGAGTGTGAACGCGTACTCCGCAAACCAGGCGACCAGCAGAAAGATCTGGATGACGCAATTTGTGAGCCAGAGCGCGCCGGCAGGGACCTTGTGCGCATTCACCCTGGCAAGAAAGGAAGGCATGGTGCGGTGGATCGCCGCGGAATGCAGGATCTCGGCCGCCAGCAGTGACCAAGATAGGTAGTTGCCGAGAACCGAGATCAGGAGCGCCAAGCTGATGAATACGCCGCCCCAGCGGCCGACAATCGCTTCCATCACGCCAGCCATGGATGGCGTCGGAAGATCCGCCAGTTCAGCCCTCGGCAACACGCCGTAGGACAAGAGCGTCACGAGAACGAGCAGACCGAGCACCGTCAGAAATCCGGCAATGGTTGCGAAGCCGATGTCGGCACGGCTCCGGGCGTAGCGGGAGTAGACGCTCGCGCCTTCAATTCCGACGAACACGAACACGGTTAGCAGCATCGTGCCGCGAACCTGAGAAGACACACTCGACGCATCCGACTGCTCCGTTCCGTGGAAATTAACGGCGAACAGATCGCCGTTAAAAGCAATGACGGCAGTGCCGATGAACAGCAAAATCGGGATGATCTTTGTGTAGGTCGCAATCGTATTGAGCGTGGCTGCGCTCTTGATGCCGCGCAGCAGCAAAATGTGCACTCCCCAGAGCAGGACAGACGCCGAAGCGATCGCCACCGGAGTTGTCCCGTCGCCGAACACGGGAAAAAACTGCCCGAGCGTTGCCTTGATCAAGACGAGACAGGCGACGTCTGCAAGACAGCAACCGATCCAGTACCCGACGGCTGAAGCAAAGCCGATGTAGTCGCCAAATCCGGCTCTGGCATAGGCATAGATTCCGGCATCGAGGTCGGGCTTGCGGTGTGACAACGTCTGGAACACGAAAGCCAGCATCAGCATGCCGCTGCCCGCGATAGCCCAGGCGATCATTGCTCCAAGCGCACCCGTGGTTCGTCCGAACGCCGCAGGTAGTGCGAAAATGCCGGACCCCACCATCGAGCCGATCACGAGCGCGATGAGAGCATTCCGCGAGAGTTTCTGGTCGGCCGCATTCGGCGGGTGAGCCATGACGGGATGGCCTTCCAATCCGGGATGCGACGGGCATTGATGCCCGCCGCATTGGAGAGGACCCTAGACGTGGCTTTCCCCTTCGCACATCCGGGATTCTCTGTAGGCAGCGAGGGCAGGAAATTGACGTACTGTAAGGTTGGGCATCGCCCTCAAGTTTTTGGGGGAGGGGCAGTCGCGATTTGACCGGGACCGGATGATGGCCCGGAAGCGGCCGCCAAAAGCACGACGCTGAAACGGCAGAACTCGCCGGCCTTCGCGAGCTCAGCCGCTATGCATCGGGCATGCAGGGACGCTGCGTCCTGATTGGCGAGCTCGCATCCGGTCCTATCGGGCGAGAGACCGTATTTGTCGACGATATGAAAGTAGAAGCGCATACTGGCCGGATTAGGCCGGATCGCGGCCGTTTTCCAAGTGACAAACGCGTAACGCGTCTCCGCCCAAAGGAGGACACTTCCGGCGGTTTCGATTACCGGTTCGTAATCACCGTGCTCAGGTGCGCAGTAAAAAGCTGTGCGATAGGGTGATTGTCCTTGCCAACTCTCGGGTGATTGTCCGATGCCGTCTACTGATACCCAGAGATAGCATGACCTGATTAGCGAGCTCTGGCAGGAGACAGGCAATGTCGAACTATGATCCGAACGTGACGATGGCGGGAGCGGGCGGCGGCGCGGCAATCGCGGTCAATGCTGGACTGCGTAGCTACATGCTGCGCATCTACAACTATATGGCTGCCGGCATCGGCCTAACGGCCGTTGTCGCGTGGCTCACCTATCAGCTCACCAGTCCTGCACTGCTGCAGAGCCCGTTGATGTGGGTCTTCATACTGGCGCCGCTGGGTTTGGTCTTCTTCATCGGCTCGCGGATCAATACGCTGTCGGTGTCGACCGCGCGTCTGCTGTTCTTCATCTATGCGGCGCTGGTCGGCGTGTCGCTCTCGACGCTGCTCCACATCTACACCAGCGCCTCGATTTCGCGCGTCTTCTTCATCACCGCGGCGACGTTCGGGGCGCTCAGCGTCTTTGGCTATACCACAAGGCGCGACCTATCCGGTCTCGGCACCTTCCTGTTCATGGGCCTTATCGGGATCATCATCGCCACCCTGGTGAATCTGTTCCTGCAATCCAGCGGGCTTGACTGGCTGATCTCGATTGTGGGCGTCGGCGTGTTTGCCGGGCTGACGGCCTACGACACGCAACGGATCAAGGCGATGCATGACAGCCGGGACGACGAAACAACCAGAGGCCGCAAGTCGGTGATTTCAGCGCTGTCGCTGTATCTCAACTTTATCAACCTGTTCATGATGCTGCTGCGTCTGGTCGGCAATCGCCGCTAAGTGGCTTCAGGCCGCCGGCCGCTCCGCGGCGCTTGCGAGTGCGTCGCGCAGAGCCTGTTCTTTGGCGTCGTCCAGGGACGTCTTCAGCACGGTCCCTCCGGCGTCCTTGATCTCCTTCAAGACCTTGTCCGCAGTCATATTCTTGATCAGCACGAACAAGGCGGCGTTGCCCGTGTGAAGTGATACTGATAATTCCTTCATGAAGGAGTCGTCGATGCCGAAATCGGACAGTGCGCCGCCAAGTGCGCCGGAAGCTGCGCCGACAGCGACACCGAGGATCGGATTGAGGAAGATCATGCCGATCAGAAGTCCCCAGAAACCGCCGGTCACCGCGCCCATCGACGTCGTGTTGACGAGCTGATTGAGCTTGATGCCGCCGGAATCCGTCTTCACGGCGATCACTGCGTCGCTGATGGTGATCAGATATTCCTTCTGCAGCTTGAGTAGCCGCTGACGCACTTCCTCGGCCTTCGCCTCGGATGGATACACGATCGCTACTAGATCGGACATGCAAACCTCCTGCTGGATCAAGCTCCCGCGGCCAAGACGATGCGCCAACCGGTGCAACCGTGCCACTGGCGGAACGCGCTGTTGAACACTAGCCTTCGATCGGTCGGCTTGGGATCGGAGAAAACCCTGAGGCGTGGGGATGGATGTTCCTGATCGTTGTTGCTGGAGGGGCGCCTGAGGCTGACCTTATCCCGGCCGAAAGGTATGCGCCCCAACCATCAGCGCGCCAAACAGCAGCGCCAGGATGAGGAGGAACATGCTGGCCGCAGGCCACTGGCAGAGAACGTGATTGGCCCTCTCTAGGCAGCCAACGGACCTATGGCAGCTGCGTTGAAATAGACCGAGTATGCTGGCGACCATTTTCCAGCGCGTCAAATAGGCATCCGGATGCGGCCAGGGAGCGATCAGGATCGCCAGCACAACGCCGCCCAGGACGGAGGAGAGTGTTTTGGTGAGAGTCTCGACCGCAAAGAAACCTGACACCGAACCGTGCGAGACGGCTAGATAGGAATCCCAAGGCAACAGGCCGAGCGATAGCGAGCACAGGGCCAGCACAAGCGCCGCGATGTTCCGGACGTGTAGTGCAGGACCGGTCGATGCAATCCGCCCGTCCGTAGGCACCAGTGCGTGAGCCAGGACCAAGACAACGTAGGCCGCTGTAAGCATTCCGCCCGCCTCGAGCACGACCGCCCACCACCACTGCCCCCTTTCGGCTGCGGCACGAAGCAACAGCTCTTTTGCCAGCGACGCACCGCTCGGCTGTACGCCTACCAACGCGATGCCGGCGAGAGCAAAAGCTAAGACGCTCAACGGCATCGTTCTCACTAGACCATGCAAGTCTGTGAGGCGATCATGACCCAGCCTCGCATAGATCGATCCGGCAGCCATGAACATCGCCGCTTTGGCCGTGGCATGGGAGACGGCCTGCAGCAGACCGCCTGACAAAGCGTTGCCGTCCTCCAGCTTGCCCGAAGCCTCGAACGCGAGCGGAAACATCAGGAAGAGATATCCGAGCTGTGCTACGGTCGAATAGGCGACCAAGAGCTTCAGCCTTTGCTGGCGAAGAGCGAGAACGCTGCCGAAAATGATCGCCGATGCTCCCAGAGCGGCGAGCAGCTGCGTGGCTGGCAAACCAGGCAGCGCGGGCATCACCTTGAACCAGAGCCGCACGATGATGAAGAAAGATCCCTTCACGACAAGGCCAGACAGGATGGCGCTGGCGGCCGCCGGCGCGCCCGCGTGGGCGGGGGGCAGCCAGAGATGTAGGGGGAACAGTGCGGTTTTGGCCAGAAGACCCGCCGTCATCAATGCCGCCGCGAGGAATGAGGCGGGTTCTGCCTGGATCCGATGCGACAGCAGCGCGATATCCAGCGTACCATAGCCGCCATAGAGGAGCGCCGTGCCCAGCAGGTAGAGCACGGAGCCGAGCAATGCGAACAGCAGGTACCGTATCGCAGCTCGGAGCGTATCCGGATGGCCTTCCAGCGAGACCAGCGGCACTGCGGCGAACGTCAGCAATTCCAGGGCGACGTAAAGCGTGAAGAGGTCTCCGCCGACAAAGATCGTGTCCAGCGCCGCCCAGATCGCCAGCAGCAGGATCCAGAATGCGAATGGCGCGCGCGTCGCCGTATCCTTGAAATCAGCATGGGCATAGACGGCGACCGCGCAGATCACGACCGCGGTCGCCGCGAGCATCACCGCAGACACTCCGTCCGCGCGCAGAGCCACCCCCAATGGCGGCGGCCAAGCGCCCAGCAGGTAAACGAGAGGCCCTGCGCTCTGCCGAAGGGCCACCAGAATCGTGACCGCGATCGCCAGCCCCAGCGGGATTATCGCGTACGCGACCAGCCTGACGTATCGGTCACCAAGAACGAAGGCCAGCACAACGCCGGTAAGGGGCACGGCAATCGACGGCACCAGCAGGAAACCGCTCGGAGTTGTTATGGCCTCGAGCGCGGGGGCAGGGGGCAGCATCAGCTAGCGGCCCGATCTGGGTCATCGCCTGGGGCGGCACGAATGCTCGGCTCCAGAAAGGCGGTCGTCTGGAACAGCCGCAGCAGGAGCGCAATCGCCAGAGCCGTTGCTGAAAACGCGACGACGATGCCGGTGATCACCAAGGCCTGCGGCACCGGATCGTTGCCTATCCCTGCCGCCGCACCGCGCCGCCCGACGACGCCGAACAGGAGAAACACGCCGCTGCCCAGCAAATTGAAGGCGATGATCTTCCGCAGCGGCCGCGGGTCCGTGATCAGACCGTAGAGTCCAAGACTGGCCACCGCAGCAGCGCACAGTCCGAACACAGTCACGGTGCTCATGGTTGTGCGCTCCGTTCTGGTGCGCCCGCAAGCAGCAGGCCAAGCGTTGCCGCGATCGTCAAAGTCATCGTGACCTCGATGCCGAGTATCAGCGGCTTGGCCAGCGCCGGCGGATAGGAAAGGAATGCGTCGTCAAACAGAAGTCCGACGAGGCCAACAACAAGGAATAGGCCGGGCCCGGCGACGAGGATCAGCCTTATCCAGCGAAGGCTCACGGATGGCGTGTCCGCCAGACCCGTCATGATGGCCAGCAGCCACATGGACGCGAGGATCGCGCCGCCCTGAAACGCACCGCCAGGCTGGTCGGCGCCGGCCCAGAGGACATGAATCCCGACGACGATGCCAATCGGGGGCAACAGGCGCGCAAGAAAGACGAGGACGCCGCGTGGATCGGCTTCGTGGCGCGGCCCGGGACGACCGCCCCAGGCAAAGTCGGATGCAAGTGACCAAACGCCGACGACGGCCAGCAGCAGTACGATTTTCTCGAGCATGGTATCCATCGCACGGAACGCCATCAGCACGTTCGTGACCGGATTGGACAGACTTGTCGCCCCGGCCTTTGCAACAGCCGCCGGAGCAAGCGTCGGAGCTGGATCGGGCAGCACCAGGACCGCACCGGCCAAGGCTGCGGCCATCAACACCGACAGCGCTGCCGCGCTCGCTCGCAGCGTGCCCGGCGTTTTCTCCGCCATCAGGTCGGCATCACGCAATCGCGCCGCCGCACCCAGCAGCAACACGCCACCGAGCCCTCCGCCGATTGCGGCCTCGGTCAGCGCGACATCGACGGCGTCGAGACGTACCCAGACAAGTGCCACCAGCAGTCCATAGGCGACGAATCCGACCGTGGCCGAAAAAGTCTCCGGCACGACGATCGTCCAGACGCCAAGTCCCAGAACGACCGCAGCGAGCACAATTTCGAAGACCGTTGCAATGCTCATCGGTTCAATTGGCCATGGCGCGCCGCGCGCGCAATCAGTTGGGAGACTGTGGCGCCGGCGAGCAGGCCAAGCAGCCAGATGCCGACCAGCTTCAACCCGTCGCGAAGGCCCGCAGCTTGCGGGAGCAGTCCGAGCACGACGAGACCGAGGCCGAGATTGTCCGCCTTCGTGAGCGCGTGCAGACGTGTTAGGGTGTCGGGAAAGCGAAGCAGGCCGACCGTGCCGGCCAGGAAGAAGAACGCGCCGGCTGAGACGGCTGCAACTGTCATCATGTCGCGTGCGAGGCTCATTTGTCCTCCGCTGATGTGATCCCATCAGCTTCGAAGCGCGAAAGTCCCTTCTTGACGAACGCGATGGAGGCGAAGGTGGCGAGCAGTGCCAAGGTCAAGGCCACGTCGATTGCCGCGGGTGAGCCCGCCACAGTGCCGAGCAGCAGCAGCGCCGCAATACCTCCGGTCCCGATCAACTGCGTCGCCATCATGCGGTCGGCGTCTCCTGGACCTCGCAGGATAGACACCAGGCCAAGCGCCAGCATGGCCAGGATGAAGCCGACTGCGGCCGTCAGGAACTCAGTCGTTGTACAGCGCTCGGACCAGAGCAGCCTCCTCTTCGGCAAGCTCGGCGACCACGGGATGTTCGATATTCAGACAGTGATAGAGGATCTGCGCGTCATCTTCTGCGGCCGGCACGGTGCCCGGTAGCAGGCTCGTCAGCGTTGCAAACACGTTACGACGAATGCCGCGGGGAAGACGGGTTGGATATGCGATAAACCCCGGGTGTAGCGGCAGGCGGGGGTCGAGTGCCCGCCTCGCGACGTCCACTCCGGCAACAATGGAGTGATATAGGAAGAGCAATGTCAGTCGCGAGATGGCGCCAGGTGAGCGCCGCGATCCGCCAGGTTCCAGCCAATGCAAGCTCGTCCACGTTGCCGCCGCGACGGCGACTGCCGCGGCAGGAATGTCATCGAGAGCGGCGCCGGAAAGTACCAACCAGAGGCAGAGGAACGAAGCCGCGCGGGACGTCGCGCTCCACCAGGACGCGCGGGCTGTGGCGCCCGTGAGCGCATCTGGCTTTCCCGCCGACCCTCTCACAGGCGATTCCTCGATTGGCGACGGATGGCGCCGTCCCGTGCGGTGCTTCGAAAATCCGGCATCGTGTATTGACTGGCGGGTGTCCGGCGGCACGACTGTCGGTGTCTGCAGCCGGGTATCCTTCGACGTGCGGATGCGTGAGTTGGCGTAGCGATACAGCAGCATCCACACCGGCTCGAATGGCGTCCACGAGCGGATCGTTCGACGCCATCGTTTTGGATGGCCCTTCGCTGCCCTGCTACGCAACTAGCGCGACGCCTGCCGGGGGAAGCAGGTGCCGCCCCTCCCGCTTCGGGACGCCTGGCACTGATCTTGGGTGGAGTACCTGCAGTTCACATGCCCCTTGAACTTGGAGCACCATTGGTTTTGCTCGGTCTGCGCTGATGCAGTCTGTGGCATGATGGCCAGCATTCCCGAAACCGCCATTGCAACTAGGATAAATCTCCGCATTCGAAAATCCTCCGGGTTCATCGGGCCGACAGGCCCGATCGCTTTAGCTGACCCTGACGATGCGCTCTTGATACGACCTGCGATATTGGGTCTTTGCCCGATTAGGCGGCAGGAATTCCCCGGAGCGCTCCATGAGGCGCCGTTTCATATATCGCCGGCGTTTCGCCTGCGACTGCGGCCCGCGGTCGCGATTGCATCCGGACGCACCAAGTAGATTTGCCGATGTGTGTGGCCCCTCCTTTGGGCAAGAATACCAGGGACGACACCGTAGATCGCGAGATGTGAAAGGGCGACCTGCCTGATCTAACGTCTGGAATCGAGGAGGGCATGGCGATGCGCGGTAGGCGAACCACATCTCGGCAAGTCTTCGCAGTGACGTTGATCGCCTCCGTGTTCGCACCGTTTCTGGTAGCCTGCGGCCGCCAAGCGGAAACGAAGGAGCTGCCCCCGCGTCCGGTTCGGACCACGACGGTCGAGAAGCGCGATAGCCTGGTGCCGTTGATTTTTACAGGCCGCATCGAGGCCGAGGACGAAGTGGCCGTCGCCTTTCGGATATCCGGACGCTTGCTGGCGAGCCATGCGAAACTCGGAGACAGGGTCGAGGCCGGACAGTTGCTGGCGCAACTGGAGTCCCAGAACGAGCTGAGCACATTACGGCAGGCAAAAGCGGCTCTTTCCGCTGCGCAGGGCCAGTTGACGCAGGCACGCAACCACTACGAACGTCAGGAAACGCTGTTGGCGCAGGGGTGGACCACGCGTGCCAATTTCGAGGCGGCGACGCAGGCACGACAGGCCGCGCAGTCGCAGGTCGAGGCGGCGGAGGCGCAAGTCGACTCCGCGCACGACCTCGTCAGCTTTACGGAGCTGCGGGCCGATGCGCCCGGCAAAATCACCGCGACAGGTCCCTCTGATGGCGAGGTCGTTCAGGCCGGGCAAATGATCGCGAGGATCGCGAGGCAGGACGGCCGTGACGCAGTCTTCGACGTTCCGGCTCAAATGATCAGATCGACGCCGGCCGACGTGCAGGTCATGGTCAGCCTGACAGATGACGCGAAGATCACGGCACAGGGCCGCGTCCGCCAGGTCGCGGCGCAGGCCGACCCCGTCACCCGCACGTTCGAGGTCAAGGTCGGTCTAACGGATCCGCCATCAGCCATGCGGCTCGGCGCCACCGTAAACGGCCGCGTCGAGTTGGGTTCCGGACCGGTGATCGATGTACCCGCTACCGCCTTAACAAGAATAAATCAGCAGCCGGCCGTCTGGATCCTCGATCCCCAGACGAACATCATATCGGCGCGTAATGTCGACATCCTTCGTTTCGACCAGACCGACGTCATCGTCTCGCAGGGACTGAATGCCGGCGACATCGTTGTCACCGCGGGCGTCCAAGCGCTCCATCCGGGCCAGAAGGTGCGCGTGCTCGGATCAGAGCCATGACCGGGTTTAACCTCTCCGGATGGGCGCTCAGGCACCGCTCGCTCGTCGTCTATGTGATGATCGTTGCCGCGATCGCAGGTTATCTCGCGTTTTTCCGCCTTGGCCGGAGCGAGGATCCTTCGTTTACGATCAAGACGATGGTCGTGCAGGCTACCTGGCCGGGGGCAACGGCCGAAGAGACGATGAAACAGGTGACCGAGCGACTCGAGCGGCGATTGCAGGAAACGCCCCATCTTGAGTTCCTGCGCAGCTTCACTCGCGCCGGTCTCGTCACTATCTTCGTCAACCTGAAGGGAAGCGCGAACAGCAGGGAGGTCGCCGATACCTGGTATGAGGTGAGGAAGAACATCGGCGATATGCGCCACACGCTTCCCGCTGGCGTTGTCGGCCCCGGCTTCAACGACGATTTTGGTGACACGTTCGGGATCGTCTACGGCTTTAGCAGCGACGGCTTCACACAGCGAGAGTTGCGAGATTACGTCGAGAATGTCCGTGCGCGCTTGCTTCAGGTTCCTGACGTGTCGAAGATCGAGCTACTGGGTGCCCAGGACGAGGTGATCTTCGTCGAGTTCTCCAAGCAGGACCTTGCGACCTTGCAGGTCGATCGGGCGGCTCTGCTCGGTGCGCTGCAAGCTCAGAATATTGTCCGGCCGGCGGGGACAATCCAGACGGGCAAGGAAACCATTTCCGTTCGAGTGTCCGGCGGCTTTGGGTCGGAGCAGGACATCGCCGGTGTCAATTTCGTCGCAGGCGGTCGCACGATCCGGCTAAGCGACATTGCGAAAGTACGGCGTGGCTACGCGGATCCGCCGCAGCCGATGTTCCGGGTCAACGGCCAGCCGGCAATCGGGCTTGCTATCGCAATGCGTGATGGCGGCGACATTCTTGCACTTGGCAGAAATATCAAGGCGGCGATGGCCCAGATGACCGCCAATCTCCCGATTGGAATCGAGCCCGCGCTCGTCGCCGACCAGGCTGCGGTGGTCGATAGTGCGATCAGCGAATTCATGACCTCGCTACTACAGGCCGTCGCAATCATTCTAGTGGTGAGTTTCATCAGCCTCGAAATTCGTCCGGGCCTCATCATCGCGCTTGCCATTCCGCTGACCCTAGCCGTCGTGTTCCCGATCATGGAGATCGCCCGCATCGACATGCAACGAATATCGTTGGGCGCGCTGATCATCGCGCTCGCACTCTTGGTCGATGATGCGATGACGACCACGGACGCCACCCTCAACCGGCTGGCCCAAGGCGGCAGCAAAATCGATGCAGCGACCTTCGCCTACCGCAGCCACGCCTTTGCTATGCTTGCAGGGACTCTGGTGACGATCGCAGGCTTCATCCCGGTTGGCTTCGCCGCGAGTTCGGCCGGCGAGTATACATTTTCGCTGTTTGCAGTAGTCGCGATCGCTCTCCTGGTGTCATGGCTCGTTGCTGTGATCTTTACGCCATTGCTGGGTGTGATCATTCTCGTTCCGCCGGGACAGGAGAGCTCGGACGCGCCAGGCAGGATATTCCGCTTCTATCGCACGTTTCTTACGCTGGCGATGCGCGCCAAGTGGCTCACGATCGCCACCTCGCTGGTGCTCTTTATCGCGTCGGTTCTTGCGCTTCCGCTGATTCCGCAGCAGTTCTTCCCATCGTCAGATCGACCTGAACTGCTGGTGGACCTCAGTTTGCCCCAGAATGCATCGATCCATGCGAGCGAGCTGGCAGCCAGGCGCTTGGATGCCGCATTGACCGGCGATCCGGACGTCGATCATTGGAGTACCAACGTGGGGCGCGGTGCCATCCGTTTCTATCTTCCGCTCAATGTCGAGCTTCCAAACGATTCGTTCACACAGGCGGTTGTCGTGGCGAAGGACGTCTCGGCGCGCGAGCGTCTGCGCGTGAGGCTGGAACGTTTGCTCGCGGAGGAAGTTCCCGCCGCCGTCTCGTCGGTTTCGCCGCTCGGTCTTGGCCCACCTGTGGGATGGCCGCTGCAATATCGCGTCAGCGGACCGGATGTCGAACGGGTACGTGAGATTGCGCTCAAGCTTGGGCAAATCATTGCCTCCGAGCCCAGGGCCAAGGGCGTCAATTTCGATTGGATGGAGCCGGAACGCCAGCTCCGCATCCAGGTCGATCAGGACGAAGCGCGACGTCTCGGACTGAGCTCGCAAGCGATATCGAGCGTGCTGAACACGGTGATATCCGGCGCAATCGTCACGCAGGTCCGCGACGACATCTATCTGGTCAATGTGGTGGCCCGGGCGGTCGATGAGCAGCGCATCTCGCTGTCCAACCTGCGTACGCTTCAGGTGCCTTTGCCCAGCGGCAGGACGGTATCTCTCAGTCAGTTTGCGACATTCGCGTATCACCAGGAGCATCCGCTGATCTGGCGGCGCGACCGCATTCCAACGCTGACGGTGCGCGCCGATATTGGCGGCGGATCACTGCCGGCTGCGCTGGTGGACGCTCTGTCGCCCGCAATAGGCGAGTTGAGGAAGACACTACCGGCGTCCTACGAGGTGACCGTGGGCGGAACCGTTGAAGAGAGCCGGAACTCGCAGGCGTCGGTGCTTGCTGTGGTGCCGATGATGCTGTTCGTCATGCTCACGGTCCTGATGATCCAGTTGCAGAGCTTTCCGCGACTGCTCATGGTCATAAGCGTGGCGCCACTCGGGATGATCGGTGTTGTCGCCGCACTGTTGCTTTCCGGCAGACCGATGGGCTTTGTCACTATCCTCGGAATTCTCGCGTTGCTCGGCATGATCAGCAAGAACGCGGTGATTCTGATCAGCCAGATCGACGCCGAACGGGCACAGGGCAAGAGCCCGTGGGACGCAGCGGTCGATGCCAGCAGCTCCCGGTTTCGTCCCATCATGCTGACGGCGGTGTCGACCGTGCTCGGCATGATCCCGATCGCTCCCACCGTATTCTGGGGGCCTATGGCCGTCGCAATCATGGGCGGTCTTCTGGTTGCGACCGTTTTGACGCTGGTCTTGCTGCCTACATTGTATGTGAGCTGGTTCGGAGAGAAGGGGCGGGTAGGGACTTCCGCTCAATCGGTCGGCTAAGCCGCTGGTTTCCGGCGAGGGGAATCCTGTCTCGGGATTAGGAGTTCACCTGATATTCCGGGCTCCGCCCGAGGTGCATGGTGAAGTGCCGGCAAGTCGATCGGCCAGGATGTTGCGCACCCGCGCTATCGCGAGGTCTTCACATGACTGGGACGCCGTCAGTCCAGAAGCTCTCCCTGTTCGCGTTGACCGCGATGGTGGTCGGATCGATGGTTGGCTCGGGCATCTTCTCGCTCCCGAGAACATTCGGCATCGCCACTGGTCCGTTCGGAGCGGTCTTCGCCTGGTGTATAGCCGGCGGCGGCATGTACACGCTCGCGCGGGTGTTCCAAACGCTGGCTGAACGAAAGCCAGAGCTCGATGCTGGTGTCTATGCCTATGCGAAGGAGGGATTTGGTGATTATCCTGGTTTCCTATCGGCGTTCGGATACTGGATCGGCAGCTGCATCGGCAACGTATCCTATTGGGTCCTTATCAAGTCGACCTTGGGCGCCTTCTTTCCTGTCTTTGGAGACGGGAATACGGTCACCGCTATCATCGTTGCCTCGATAGGAATCTGGCTGTTTCACTTCATGATTCTTCGCGGCGTGCAGCAGGCCGCGGCGATCAACACCATCGTCACGATTGCGAAGATCGTGCCGATCCTGGTCTTCATTGCTATCCTGATCTTTGCGTTCAAAGCCGATCTTTTCCGCGCCAATTTCTGGGGCGGCGAGGGGATGCCGAACAAGAGTCTGTTCGACCAGATTCGCGCGACGATGCTGGTGACGGTGTTTGTCTTTCTCGGCATCGAGGGCGCCAGCGTCTACTCGCGCTATGCCAAGGAACGGGCGCATGTCGGCGCGGCGACCATTTTAGGGTTTGCGATCGTTACGACCCTGATGGTGCTCGTGACCATGCTGCCATATGCCGCGCTGCCCCGCGCCGAGATCGCCGGCATGCGACAGCCGTCCATGGCAACGGTATTGGAGGCGGTGGTCGGGCATTGGGGCGCGATCTTCGTCAGCATCGGACTCCTGGTTTCGGTATTGGGGGCCTATCTCGCCTGGTCGCTAATCTGCGCTGAGGTGCTCTCCGCCGCCGGACGAACGAAGGATATGCCAGCTTTGTTCGGCACCGAAAATGCGAACAAGGTGCCGGCTGCGGCGCTCTGGCTCACCAATGTGATCGTTCAGCTCTTCGTCATCAGCACCTATTGGTCGCAGGATGCATTCGCGCTGATGCTCAATCTCACGAGCGTGATGTCACTCATTCCGTTCTTCCTCGTCGCAGCCTACGGGCTCCTGCTCGTCCGTCGCGGCGAGACCTATGAGAAAAGCAGCCGTGATCGCAAGCGCGACATGATCTTTGCCGGCGTCGCCTTGGTCTATACGCTGTTCCTGATCTATGCCGCCGGGATGAAGTTCCTGCTGCTGTCCTTGATCCTCTACGCGCCAGGCACTGCACTCTATTTCTGGGCGCGCCTGGAACAGAAGGCGCGGGTCTTTACAGCCATCGAGTGGGGCCTCTTCATTGCAGCCGCCCTCGGCGCTGCTGTTGGAATACACGGACTGGCCACCGGCTACATCACCATCTAGGCAGGCAACTCCCGGGAGAACTCCCATGGCAAAGCAGACATCGGACACCTCGGCTCCCTTCGGCGTCCATTCAGAGGTCGGCCAGCTGAGGAAGGTGATGGTCTGCTCGCCAGGGCGGGCTCATCAGCGCCTTACGCCCTCCAATTGCGATACTCTGTTGTTCGATGACGTGCTGTGGGTGGACAATGCCAAGCGCGACCATTTCGACTTTGTTCAAAAAATGCGTGACCGCGGGATCGAAGTCGTCGAGATGCACAATCTGCTCGCCGAGACGGTCGCGATCCCCGAGGCCAGGAAGTGGATCCTGGACAACCAGGTTGTTGCCGATCAGGTCGGTCTCGGTCTGATCGACGAGCTGCGCGGCTATTTGGAAGGTCTCAATCCGCGCGAGTTGGCGGAAACGCTGATCGGCGGAGTATCGACTCACGACTTTCCGGATGCCCATGGCGGCGAGATGCTCAAGCTGGTGCGCGAAGCAGCCGGGATGACCGAGTATTTGCTACCGCCGCTTCCCAACACCTTGTACACGCGGGACACCACTTGCTGGATCTACGGCGGCGTCACGCTGAATTCGCTCTACTGGCCAGCGCGGCACGAAGAGCCGATCCTCGCCGCAGCCATCTACAAGTTCCATCCGGATTTCGCCGGCAAGGTCAACGTCTGGTGGGGCGATCCGACGCACGATCACGGCCTCGCGACGCTGGAAGGCGGCGACGTGATGCCGATCGGCAAGGGCAACGTTCTGATCGGATTGAGTGAGCGCACCTCGCGGCAGGCGATCAGCCAGGTTGCCGCAGCCTTGTTCAAGAGAAAAGCGGCCGAACGTGTGATTGTGGCGGCCATGCCGAAGCTGCGCGCGGCGATGCATCTCGATACTGTCTTCACGTTCGCAGATCGGGATTGTGTCCTGCTCTATCCGGACATCGTCAACAACATCGCGGCCTTTTCCTACCGGCCGGCCGACAATTCCGCCGGCCTCGATCTACGCAGGGATGAAAAGCCGTTCGTGGATGTCGTGGCCGAAGCGCTCGGCCTGAAGAAGTTGCGCGTGATTGAGACCGGCGGCAACGCGTATATGCGCGAGCGGACCCAGTGGGATAGCGGCGCGAACCTGGTCTGCGCCTCTCCGGGCGTGGTGTTCGCTTATGACCGCAACACATACACCAACACCTTGCTGCGCAAGGAGGGGATCGAGGTGATCACCATTGTCGGTGCAGAGCTGGGACGCGGCCGGGGAGGCGGTCATTGCATGACCTGCCCGATCACCAGGGACGCGGTGGATTATTAGCCGACCTGCGGGCGCTCCGGCCCTGAAGGAGGGCGTTCACGGCCGCGTGGCATTCGGCCGTTGCTGGGTAGCATCCGGGGAGTTCCAGCCAGACGGCGTCTGCCGCCTCAATCACAGATTTAATTCCTGACCATTAACACGCCACAATCAGCACCCACGCTCAGCTGATTCCAGGTGTACGCAGAAGCCATCGGGGGACACCATGCGCGCGCTGACGATTCTTTGGCTGGTCGTTGGATGGTTTGGAGCAGACACCGCTTGGGCGGCGGATGTTGATCTCACCGAACTGAAGGCGAGCGGTCCTGTGCCGTATTATTCCGCTCCGTCATGGAGTGTCGTTGGCTCCGTCGCGCCAACCTTCACTGACAATGCTTTGTTCAGCCGGAACAACCGCAGGTCGGATTTTTATTATGAGCCCGACGTCAGTCTCAGGTTGGATGGGAACCTCACAAGCGACCTGTCGTACCGGCTCTATGCTCGCGCCCAATACGAGGCCTTTGCGACCGAGAAGGACGGCAACGCCGCAGTGGCGCGAATGGGAGCGCGCTTGACCGAGAATTGGGACGGCTGGCGCTTCTCCGCTATTTACGAGAACCGGTACGATTTCGACGGTGTCTATCGCGATCTTGCTTTCACGTCCCACGACGTGATGGGCTCGGTAGCGCGCGACTTCCGCGTGAACAATGTCACGCTGTCGCCACTGTTGCTCCTGACCTACCGGTTTTCCGATCTTGCGGAAGCCCGCCGCTGGCGCTTTGACGCGGTGCTGGGTATCGAAGTCAAGCTGGACCCGAAATGGTCGATTGTGAGCACGCCATTGTTAGAAGCCTTTTGGTTCACGGACGGGCTGAACAGGGGCCGACAGGATCAGATCTACTCAGCGGACGTCGGGCTGAGGTATAGTTTCGCCAGCAACGTGTCGATCACGACCAGCGTATTGTACGAGGCGCGAACATCGAACGTTCCGGAGCGGCGATACAGGGATCTCAGGGTTGGTCCCCGACTTGATTTCGCGTTTTGAAGGGCTTGGAAGATGACGAGATGCGGGTGTGTATTGGTGGGAATCATCGTTGGTCTAACGGCCGCCTCCGTGGCTTCTGCGGATCCCCGCGATTCTGCTGACCGGAGCCAGCGCCTGGATACCGATGCACTGAGGGATGATGTCGGCGTCAACCGCCTCCAGGTGCCGTCTCATCCGCTGGTGCTTTCGCCGCCTCAACAACCCGCTCCGAGCGCGAAGGCAGGAAAGAAAAAGAAATCCAGCGCGAGCGGAGTTGGAGCCCGGTAGCGCACGGACGCAAGTGCGGCCGGATTGCCGTGGCGGTACCCGAGAACGACTTCACGAGTCTCGGAAGCCGCTGATTGCGCATTGGGGAGCTGTTGTCGACACAAGCAGCTCATGAAGGCTTTCTACGATACTTTAGCATCTGTTGCATTTCATTTGAATCCAGTGCTGCCCAGTCTGGAATGAGTTGCATATTTCGATCACCTCCAGGTTCCATCTGGATCCGCGATTTTAAACCGTGACGATTACTACCTCTGGTGCAGTCAATCAGACGGTGTATAATCGGCGTGCGCCGCAAGGACGTCCGTACTCTGATTGACAATGGACGCCTCGCGCGCGGCACAGGACGGCGAGTCTCGATGTTGAGCTGCAATGTCGGATGTTGCCGCAGCTAAGTGAGTGCGTACCGTGAAGCTCCGTAGCTTTCCCGCCCGCGGATCAGTTCGAACCAGCAGTACAGGGTGGTTGCCGCTCGGGTTTGAAGAAGCCAGCGACCGCCTGTACTGGATGTACTCACCGGATTTTCTTTTCGTCGTGCGCCCTTTGCCCTGCGGACGCTTCGTCTATGAGGGGATCAATCCGGCCTTCGAGTCGCGTCTTGGCATTTCGGCCGACGACGTCCGGGAGATGGATGTGTCCAAGTGCATGAGCAGGGACGACGCCAGATCTACCCGCGAAGCTCTCCGCGCCTGTCTCGCAGAAGGAGCGGAAGTGAAGATTCGCCACCGTCTCGCATTTGCGGGCCCGCTACAAAATATGGAAACGACGATTGTCCCCGTCGTGGACCCGGCCGGCAGTGGCGCGAACCGGCTGATCGGGAGCCATCGTCGCATGCACAATAGCGCGCCCGAAGCCGCGACCGACGGAGCGGACAACGCGTATGTCGACCTCGATTTGGCGTCCATCCAGGAAGGAATCCAGCAACGGATTGCTTCCGATCTCCACGATTCGACTTGTCAGCATTTGATTGCCGCGAGCCTCGGCCTGATGCGAATCCGGCGAAGCATCAGCGATACGGTCGACGCCGAACGGCTTTGCGATGACATCGATGCGTCAATCGACGAGGCCCTCAGGGAAATTCGTGCCTTCTCGTATCTGCTGCACCCCCGAACTCTGACGGTCGACAGGGTTAAAGCCGCGATAGAAAACTACGCCGATGGATTTGCGGTTCGGACCTCATTGCGGGTCACGAGCAGGATCGTGCCCGACGTCGATCGTCTCCCGTACGAGAAGCAGCGGACATTGCTGCGGATCGTCCAGGAAGCGCTCACGAACATATTTCGCCATGCGCAAGCGACAGAAGTGAGCATCGTCATCGACGCGGTCGATAACCAATTCCGATTGACGGTCAGCGACAACGGGCGGGGGTTTGGCGCAGACAACGGCAAGCAACGAGCAAAGGCGACATCAATCGGCGTCGGGATTCCGGCGATGAGGGCAAGGCTCGAGCAGATTGGAGGGACGCTGGACATCAGATCCGATCCGGCGTCACGGCGCCCCGGCACCATCTTGCGCGCGGTACTTCCGCGTGAGCTCGCGACGAATGCGGATAGCCGGCGAAGGGCAACGATCTCCGTGAGGGTCCGTGCAGGGGCCCACTGAGAGAAGAAGAAGAAGGGTTACCGGTGGCGGGTGGCTACCGCGTAACGACATTGGAGCGCTCTGCCATGAAACGCATTCTTATCGCGGATGATCACGAAGCGGTGCGATCGGGCTTGCGAGCGGTGCTCGAACAGCGGGCGGATTGGGAAGTCGTTGCCGAGGCGAACGACGGCAGCAAGGCATTGACGGCGGCAATCGAAAGCCGGCCGCATGTGGCCATCATCGACTTCTCCATGCCGCGGATGACCGGCGTGGAGGTCGCACGGCGGATCAGGGATTATCCGTTGCAGACGGAGGTGTTGATCTTCACGGTCCACAAGTCGGGTCTGCTGGCGCAGCAGGCGTTTGAGGCAGGCGCCCGCGCGTTTCTGGCGAAGTCGGATGCTAACAGATTGCTGTTGGCGGCCGTCGACGCACTTCTGGCGCACAAGCGGTTCTGTAGCGAAAGCTGTCGAGACGAGCTCGATCACGGCGGCGAGAGCGCAGACGGGCGCCGGAGGCTTACGCCACGCGAGCAGCTTGTGGTCAAATTGGTGGCGGAGGGTTACAGCAACAAAGGCATTAGCGCGATCCTGAACCTCAGCGTCAAGACGACTGAAGCTCACCGAGCGGCCGCGATGCGCAAGCTGGAGGTGAACTCAACCGCAGGTTTGGTTCGGTACGCTGTTCGTTCGCATCTGGTCGAGGCATGACAGCATATGATGTTCTTGAGGACCGCCACGTCGGTACATTCGCGGTGGCAGGCTCAGGGTTTTGCACGATGGCGCTTAGAACCATGAGCGGCATGATCGTCTGGCCTTGCCGCACTGAGCGTCTCCAGGGGTGCGGCCGGAATCGAGAACGGCGCCATGAAACGCATCTTGATTGCGGATGATCATGCGGTCGTACGTTCGGGACTTCGCGCGATCGTCGAAACGCAGTCCAACTGGATCGTCGCCGGCGAAGCGATCAATGGTGAACAAGCCATCGGATTGGCTCTGGAAACGAGGTCGGACGTCGTCATCGTCGACTACTCGATGCCCCTGATGAACGGGTTGGAGGTCAGCCGTCGGCTAAAGGCACTTGATCAGCATACGGAAGTACTGATCCTGACGATGCATGAAGACGAGGAACTGCTGAGGGACGCTATTCTGGCGGGTGTCCGCGGCTTCCTGTTCAAGTCGGATGCCAAGAAGCATCTGATTTCGGCGATCGAGGCGCTGCTCGACGGCAGGCCTTATTTCACCAGCGCCTTGATAGAGAAGCTGCTGAGTGATTACCAGCTCAACAAGCAGGGCAGGTCGGAGATGCTGCTGACGTCACGCGAGCAGAGCGTCGTCCAGCTGATTGCGGAGGGGCATACCAACAGATCGATATGTAATCTCTTGAACTTGAGTGTGAAGACGGTGGAGACCCATCGGGCGTCGGCCATGCGCAAGCTCGGGATGTCATCCACCGCCGAACTGGTCCGCTATGCCATTCGGAAGAAGCTCGTGGCGCCCTGAGGGATTCCGCCGTTGTCCTGAATGCCCGAGCGGTGGGTGGCTGTCGGCTTGGGCTGCCTTGTGCTGTTCCATTCGCGGGCTAATCCAATGTGAGCCGGCCAGCGGCCGTGGCCTGAGCACGACGCCTGCGCGGGCAACGCAACCTGCTGGATATCAACTTACTGGCAGTACACGCCCCGCCTTTGCTGGCGTGGGATTGAATGCGAGACCCGCAAGCTCCAACAGGACGCCAGTGGCAATCCCGGCAACTGTCGCTGACTTGATCCAAAGACGCTTCCTCGGATGCATGGCGAACCTCCTCGGCGCTGCCGATAACGGGAGCCGCATCAGGCGCAGCTGAACAATTGCATGAGCCTCGTGGACCGCTGACGTTGACTTCAGATCGGGGAAGATCCTGCCCCATTAAACAAGAGGAAGTCTGATCGTGAACGTTGCGCCGCCGTGATCTCGATTTTTTGCGGCTATCGTCCCTTGGTGCGCTTCAACAATAGTGTGGGCCATGGACAGGCCCATGCCCATGCCTTCCGCTTTGCTAGTAAAGAAGGGTTCGAAGACTTCCTTTAATTGGTCTTTTGGAATGCCCGATCCGCAATCCGACACGGACAGCTCGGCAGAGCCCTCGGCGCGCGAGGTCTGGATGCTGATGATGCGGCTTTCGCTCGGAGTGTCCTTCATCGCCTCGATCGCGTTCACGACAAGGTTCAGAATGACTTGTTGAAGTTGGATGCGGTCGCCCAGGATCGGAAGCGCCTCCGGCATGATCTGTTCAATCAGCTCCACTTTTCGTCCAACGGCCAGCATCGAAAGAAATTCGATGGTCTCACGAACAAGATCATTGAGATCCAGTTTTTTCAGCTCGAAAGGTGCCTTCTTAAGGAGGCTCCTCATCCTCCGGATGACTTCGCTGGCGCGCCGGTCATCCCGCAAGATATCGTCAACAATCTCGGCCAGCCCCGCAATGTCAGGGTTCTGAGATTTTAAGATTAACTGCGCGGTCTCGGCATTAGTCAGAATGGACCCGAGCGGCTGGTTGATTTCATGCGCGATTGTTGCGGTCAGTTCGCCAGCTGTCGAGAAGCGATTAACATGGGCCAGTTCGGCCATGCGTTGCCGGGACTGCACTTCCGCCAAATGACGTCGATGATGCTCCCGAAGCAGGGTCGATATCAGCCCGCCTTGCAAAAGTATAACGCCGGTGATCAACGAGATCTGCCACCAATACCGTTCCCACACTGACGGCTCGCGGAAGTAGATGGTGCTGCCAGGCGGCAGACGGCTCTCGGAAATTCCCCAGCGCTGCATTTGTCGCCAGTCGAACATGGGCGCTGCCGGGACGACGAATGTCGGCTTAATGTCGCCGGCCCTTTCACCGTCAAGAATGCGCAGGGCGACCTCCGCGGCCTTCTTGCCCTGTCCGGCAATGACCTGCATTGGACCGCCGACGATGCCTCTACCGAAAAAGGTCGCGTCGTGGAAAAAGATCGGTGCATTGGCCGCGTCAAAAAGCCGTGAGAACGCGCTGTTGCCTTCATGGGTCACTCCCGCCGCATCGACGGTCAGTCCAAGCCAAAAAATGGCGCTGTGTGGCGGGAGGTTGGCCGCGTCTTTGAGCATATCCTCAAAGGAAAGCTCATCGTACCACCGAAACTGCACGCGGTCGGCAAACAGCGCGGTGGATTTGGCCAATTCGTTCCGCCAAAATGTTTCGCCCGGCGAAGCTCCCACAACAATGGCGATAGTCTTTGTTTGGGGCAGGACGCGCACGACGTTATCAAAAAAAGCGACGTCATTGTTGGCAACCGCCACCACCGTGTCGTATTCGGTCAGTTTGTCGAGGTCCACCCGGCGACGCTCTACCAACGTGAAGAGCATAGGGGTTGTTGGAAAAAGGTCCTTCCGGTGCGCCTGCACGAAATTCGCGGCGGGCGAGCCGATAGCGATGATAAGGTCGGGCTGCTGATCATGGTTGAGCGCACGAAGGTAGTCGACAAATGCTGCGTCTGATTTGTCGCTGGCCGCCCGGGCATTCAGAAGCGAATGGTCCTGAAAGGTCACGAAAGGACGTTGGCTTATTCCGGCGCGAAGGGCCTCGGAATAGTCGGTCCACGGTTGGAAGCGAAGACCGTATGAATGCAGCATCAGAATCCGTTTCGGCGTTGGACCAGCCGCTTGACTTTGACACGGGGTCGCCAGCAACCATGCAATGGCCAGCGCAGCGGTGAATATCCGCGCAAAAAAAGGTCGCCATGGTACCGCCAAGCGCATAGTGCTCCGTTCTCCGACTGAACAGGAACCGTAACGGCTCGACCAGACGATTGACAGACGAAAGAGCGCTACCAGAAAGTCGGATCTGGAAAAGCACTGGAGCGGCTTCGAAGCGCAGATCAAGGCCCATTTCGCGAGCGCCGGCAAGCAGATCCAGCAGCAGCAGGCTACGCGTAAGGACACCGCAGTGGCGCAGGGCGAGGCGTGGCGCGTGGCCGCGGATCGGATCCGTGAGGCGGCCGGCAAAGTGGCGGGAGCGCGGACCACCGATCTCGATGCCGTGCTCAAGCAACTGAAGTCGGACGGCGTCCCAAGCTGGAGCACGCCTCCAGAAGCGGAAGCTGGCGGGCAGCGAGTCCTCGTCTTGTCTGCGATTAACCAGCGATTCTCAGGTGCCGATCGGCCAGTGTGGGCCGAAGGTGCGCAGGCGTGGTTGTCGGCACTGTGAGCATGGACCGTATTAGCCGGAGCTAGCTCAAACTTGCCCATGATGGATTGGACCGATTGATCAGCCAGCATAGAAGCTCGAATGTTCAACGCGGCGAACTCTAGATTGATCATTGTGCAACCGGCAGGCCTACGCTTCTGTCGGAATCGACCGTTGATTGCGCGTGCGCATCTTTCGGCGCGGAAGCACCTCGAATTCCAAAATGCTGAACCCACCCTCGAATGACGCGAACGATAGCGGGGTGATGCGCCACCCCAAGCGCACTCGCGGTTGGGGTTTTCGCTGTAAGCCGTTGATCTGCAATGATCGGATATTGGGCCAGTTGGAAAAATTCGCTTGAGAAACCAATGGCGGTAGCGTGCCTCTTAATCAGCGGGTCCCAGGTTCGAGCCCTGGTGCGCCCACCATTTAAATCAAGACCTTAGCGAGAGAAACCGTTTGAGAAGGCCGAAATAAAACGGTTTTTCAAACGGTCTTTTTTGACGGCCGGGCGGCGACTCTCGGCATTGTGATGTGCTCTCCTCGTCTCCGCGGAGGCCAAAGGCGTCTCGAAGGCCGCCGGACAGAACTGCTCCATCAATGTTGCATCTGGGTCAGAGCCGCCCGAGACATGGTCGGCATCTTCCCACTTCCTTTCAATGTCATCGGCGGCGCATTGGGGCAGCTGCGCCGCGCTCCCATCGAAGTAGTGGTTGAAGTCGACGTGCACCCTCATGTTGTCCGGGCGGTAGGCCGCCATGCGATCGTGGAGAAGAACGGACGCTGCTCCGAACGCCGATAGACCGATTTGTGCATCGGTGATCTCGAGTCTTCCGTCTCCGGGTCGATCGGCAGGTCACGAACCCGGCCTTGAGGAAGCCTCCCGCCTGCTCATTGTGCACCCGCGGGATTGGGCGACAGCCGTAGCATACTGCCGTCCCGTTTCAGGCCGCCAGGGATGAGCGAAGCTCCGGCGAGCAACCAGTTGAGCGCGACGTCTGAGAGCCGAGCCTCGTTCTCGAGATAGCCGCCGCCGACATCGGCGTGCACGCCCGAAAACCAGACCTGTTCGAAGAAAAGGTTGTCGTGCACGTCTCGTTTGTCCTGCTTCTCGGCCGTGGGCGACCAGGTGACACGCTTGAAATCGGCGCGGCTCTCGTCGATCGAGATCGCATGTTTAGCGTAGCCCACCCTCGGATTGAGGGGCGCGTCGTAGAATTTGTGCTTCGGCGGAGCGAGATGCACCGTCTGCAGGCGCTTCCAGAATCCATAACCGGGCAAGATGGCGCGATCTTCAGATAGTTCATGAAAAAAGCAATCGGCGCTGTGGCGATGCCGAGGTAGCTCAGAATCCAGGCCACCCATCTGGACCATGGAAAGACCGGCTGAAGGAAGCCACCTAGCCAGTGCAACCCGATCAGTAGCGCAATGCCGGAGGTCACGAGCGCCGCGCCCAGATATTTGTGGCCGAGGGCGGCGGGATCAACTTGGCGCCTTCCGCGGGCGTCAAGGCGAAGCTGCTTGGCAGCAACTGGATCGGTCGCTTTGAGTACCAGCACTACGACTTCGGTAGCGCACATCTCCAGTTCACTGCCATCTCCACCAGCCCTCCTAGTTCGGCGGACAGGGGCGGAAGTCAGACACTGGATGTGGTACGCGCCCGTCTATCGTACAAATTTGGTGGGGATGCGGTCGTCGCTCGTTATTGAGGCGCAGTGCGGGCCAGCGAGGCAGCCTTCACTTGGCTTCGTCCTTGACGATGTCTGTCAGGCTCTCAAGCTGGTGGGCCAGCGCTGTCCAGCTACGGGCGACATTCATTAGTACCGAGCACCGGCGGGCAGAAATCCGCCCCTCCTTTGCTTTGGCGTTGCATTCGGCAGCATACTCTCGGCACTTTTCTGCGCTTGGCACTGCTGTTGCTCCTGTCAAGAAGCTTAGCTTACGTCCGATAGCCAGAAGAGAATTGAAGCAGATCAAGCAGGCAGCTCGCAAATCGATTTTTGCCATTACCGGCTACATCGGCGAATGAGAACAGATCGCAATTGTCGTCGCATCGCGAGAAAAGCCGCTCCCTGGGCAGTGGACAGAGCCACCGCGCACGGACAAGCGCGGCCTAACGCGGCATGCTTATGTTTAGCAAAGCCCCTTGCAAAACCGATCGCCAAGTCAATGTCCGATCGGCAAATATCAATGAGCGACCTGCACATGCCGCGGGGACCCGCTGGCAGGGAGCACACCGAAGCACAGCATTGCAACGTGTTTGGCAAGACGGGATTCCACGTGACATCAGTCACAACGGTGACACGATTTGCAGTTTATCGCGTCCCGCGCAGCGGGCTGACTCTCCTCCTTACCACCTGGTGGGTTGATCTAGATCAAATCGGGCACTTGCCACTATGGGTGATTACTCTTTGGATCCGCGGGATGCAGGTCCTGTGACAGCAAATCGCGATTAGTCTGTCGGTCACTCGTTACGGGAGTCATCACAATGAGGTGCAGGTTCAGTATCGTTACGTTCGTCCTAATCGCCCCAACGTTCGCCAGTGAGGCGCTTGGCACAACGACGGACATTCGCAGCATCACCTGTAGCGAATATCTCGCCATGCCGGCTACACCGTCGGGCAAATTTTCGGCTTGGATGACCGGCTGGTTTAGTTATGAAAGTCGGAGGACGTTTGTTGATTTTGACCTGCATCGGGCAAATGTCACAAACGTAAGAGGGTGGTGCCAGTCCAACCCGAATGCCAGTGTGATGGTAGGGCTGGAAAAATCGATAGGCGTAACTGCGGTGCCTAACGCTACGCTGGATTTTAACAAGATCACCTGCGGAACTTGGTTGGCATACGGTCCAGCGGATCAAGATTTTGTAAGATACTTCATGAGCGGCTACTACAACGCAGCAGCAAGCAACAGTGTATTGGACTACGAGCGCCTGCAGAGGAACTCCAGTGCGGTCGTCGCATACTGCAAGAAGAACAAATCCCGCACTTTACCAACGGCCATTCAGAATAGAGCTAGTTAGCTGGACCAGTCTCCCGCCACTTGCGAGCAACAGAGCGCGCCCTGTATTAGTTTGACTCCTGTTGATGGCCGTCAGCCAAGTAGCGGCGCATTTCATCGAGGTTCGCTCAGTGACGCATGTCGGACAAGATTTGCGAAGCTTGGAGTTGTTCGCAGTTTGACTCATTTGAGACCTCGGCCGACCGCAGCCGACCTTCCAGTTCGGAACCGATTTATTTCACAACCAAATGCTTCCTGGCGGCTACGGCGGCGGGAGCGGACGGGGAAATAGTGAACGTTAGCCAGGTGTTCCATCCCGACGGACGGTTCGCTGCACCAAATTCGCCGTATCCCCTCAGACCAAGGAAGCCCTGCATGTCTGCGACCGGGAAGCTGTACCCGATTTGCGGACCGACACCGAAAACGCGTGACCTGAAACTACCGAGGATCGGGTTCTGGCCGGAATCGTCGGTGACTTGCTGGTAGGCGTATCCGACAATGCCGACGAAAAGCTGCTTAGTGAGGGAGTGCGATGCGCCCCAGTCGAAGTGGAAATCGATGCCGCTCCGGTACTGGGTGTCGGGATTCCTGAAATTGTAGGTCAGGCCGGCGACGCCCGAGATTTCGTTTCCTGCCGCCGGGTCGAAATAGGTGTAGCCGCCCCCAATGTCGATCGCGCCGTGCCCGAGCCCGATATTGGGAATCCGCGTCGGATCATAGTCGCCGACGGGAACATTGCCCGTGACGTAAGCCATGTAATTGTCGACGCCAAGGTTCCATAGTAGTTGCGCGAAGGGCGCGAGGTCGCCGTAGGAGGTAAGCGAGCCTTCGAGCATTCCGGTACGCGTCACCACAATCGGTCCGGCTATCGCTGTCAGTGTTCCGGCGATACTAGTGGCGGCTCTGCCGTACTGGCCCGATATACCTACGACCAACTGACCGCCAAGCTCCGCCGTAGCGAAAGTATACGATGGCGTAAGGGCGACCAGATCGGCCCGCCCGTTCAGACGCAGATTCAAATTAACGTTGACGTTCGCGGGGATTTTGCCGGCCAGGATCTCTTTGGCCGCAGCAGCACTCCCCGCGGCGGCGACGCTGGAATGGTAATCGATGACACTGAGCGCCCAGCCCGGTGTCTGCTGCACCGCGGAGAGACTTGCAAACTGACCCGGAAACCAGAATGAGCTACCGCCCTGGTCGGCATGCGAAACATCAGCGCAAAGCACGAGAGCGGCCACCGCCAGATAGTCGATGACGCAGCTTCTCTGTTTGTTTGATCCCATTTGCAAACCTCTGGGCAGCACTTGCAGCAAGCGCTGTTACAGCAAAGCGCTCCGCGAACTGCAGGACCCAGGTTACGACGGCCTTCACTACTAGGCACAAGCAACGTCCAAATGCGTCACAGAATGGTAACAGCTCGAGACAATTGTCTTGGGCGATGACGCAGTTGCAGCCCTCAAGGTGCTTGCGCTGGAGATGCTCGGCTTCTCGAGCGCCAAGAATTCATAAGCACAAAAAAAGCCCCGGCATGCCGGGGCTTTGGTTTGTAAAAGTTGGTGCGATCAATATCTTGCCGCGACCGGTGCGCCGTATCCACCGAAGCGGTAGTTCAACCGAAGCGTGACCATATCCACATCTTGGCTGACGCCGCTGCCGGTGAGGACGAACCCTCCGGGAGTGACTACGCCTGCGAAGCCGGCATTATCACGGCCCATCCAGAGATGGTCGTATTCGATACCGAACGACCAATTGGGCGTGAAGCCGTACTCCCAGCCCACGCCAAGGGCGCCGCCCCAGCGCGTGTGGCCCGCCGATGCCAGGCCGACCCCGGTGACGTTGTTGAATATATCGAATCGGTTGCGCGTCACGGCGCCGCCGCCCTTCACGTAAAACAGCGAGGCATTCCACGCCCAGCCGAGCTGCGCCGTGAAGAGCCCGATGGCGTCAATCTTACCGGTTGTCGAAATCAGCGGGTCGATCAGACTGACGCGCGTATTCTTGATTTCTGCCCAATCTCCCTGCGCTTCCAGGCCGAGCACAAACTGATTGGTTTGCCAGCGGTACCCGATCTGTCCGCCAGCGAGGCCGCCGGAGCGATCGGCGCAACCACCTGCGACCGTCCCTGCTGGCGTCACGAAATCCACACAGCCGTGGCTTTGTCCCCAACCGCCGTTGGCGCCGATGTAGAACCCGGTCCAATCATAGATCGGCGCGATCACCGGGGGCGGGGCCTTGACATAAGGTTTAGCAGCCAGATCAGCCGCTGACGCGGGTGCCGCCATGCTCACGGCCAGCAAGGCCATGCCACTCAACCAAATCTTCTTCATTCTTTTTGCTCCATCCACGTTTCACCCTAACGATGCCGGCTCTTTTCTTGGCAGTCCCGCATTCCAGCTCGAAGCTAGCTGAGCCGCCTGGAATTCGGTGTGCTTACGTGGCAACAGTTGGGAAAATTGAGCAACTTGCGCGTTTGAGTTGTGTCAGGAATGTTGACCAGTCAACTGGCCGCCTGGAATTTTCCGCGATGGGGGGCAAGGGCGCTTGGTCTCATCCCCGCACCCTTATGCTGAGATCCTAGGCTCCGCGCCAGACGTGCAACACGCCTTCGCGGAAGCCGCCGACGAACTGATCAGATGCGTCCGCTGGCAGAATCTCGCTGAGATCATCAAACGACCCGCTCACCATGGTTCAAGCTCGTGCGCCGAAGCATGCTCTGCCCAGCGGCGACCCAACTCCAAACCTCGTTGCCGATCTGCCTCTGTGTCCATAGTCCAGGACCATCCCGGCGTCCGTGGCCCCGGCGAAGCTGATGCCGCGCCAGGGCCTGTACGATCTCGCCAATCCTGGAAGCTTGGGGGCTGGAAAGAATCGGCAAGGCGCACTCTAGACAAGCAGATGCGCAGTGCTTGGCCAGTGCACTTTGTGCCAATGGGTGAATGCCCCGGCCGGAAATAGCTTTTCGGGCTGCCGGCATACAAGACGGACCGCTGACCCTTACGCGCTAGCCGGCACACTCTGGCGCCATGACCATCTCACCCCGACATCGGGTGCAGCGCGCGCTAGTCCCCACGATCTCGCAAGCTGGGTCAGCTGGCACAATGCCCCGGCAGCACTTCGGGCACGTATATCCCGCGATGTTTGGCGTGAAGTCATACTCCGGACCAACATAGGCGCACATCATGTGGTGGAATACTGGAAACAATTCTAGCGTGGAGGAGCCGCAAGCCGGGCAACCCGTTTGGTTCGCTTCGACCTGCATGCTGCACCTCGCTCACTCTCACAGCTCGTCGAGCCCGAATAATCTCACCAGCACTGAAGCGATCCGCGCGCTCAGTTGTGTGTAGTGCATGTGAACGTCGACGGCCGAGTTCAGCGCCGGGCGATGAGCGCCTGGGTTGAACCGAATTCGCGCGATTTGCGAGGCGGTACGCTCGCGCGCCGCCGACGAACCCGCCCCGGGGTACACATCTGACGCCGGGAGGATTTCCGCGATCTTGCCCAGAATTCGTCGGTTGCCGAACAGCACAAAGACTTCGTTGCCGACTTTTGGATCGGACAGGCGTTCGTTAGGAACGTACCAGTCGACAAAGACATCCGTGGGGTCGAGAATTTCTGCAATCGGAGTGCCCGCCACCAGGGATTGGCCGGCGCGCGCAGGATTGTTCGCGACTATGCCAGCTATGGGCGCGAAGACTCTCCCGTCTGCAAAGCTGCTTTCAACCTTTTCGAGGCGATCACCGAGTTGCCGGCTGAATTCGTCGAGAGCGGCCAATTGAGTGCTGGCTTCGGCGGCTTCCGCCTCCTGCGAGACCACGGCTTTGTTCGCCAAGGCGCGCTCCCGGGACATGTCTATGCGGTAATTCAGGCTCGCGGCCGATGAGTTTGCGATAAGTTCGACAGCTTCCTCAGCAAGCCGCAGATGTGAGCGCGCCGCGTCGAGAGATTCGCGCGCAACCCGGGCCTTAACACGCAGTTCCGCTTTGCGACCGGCGATGTCCGCGAGCGAGCGCATATAGGTGGCGACAATCTCATCGTGCTGCGGAGACCGAACCCTTCCGATTTCGTCGCCGGCCTTGACCGATGCACCTCTCAGCACGGTGATGCTGTTGATCTGCACGATGTAAGGCAGTGAAACCAAATATCTCGGTGAGGACACGCTGCCCGGGCCGCCGAGATAAAGAATTGGCCTCCCGAAATAGACGACAAAGAATGCGAGTATGCCGAATACGATTGTCGCATAGGCGGCGCGGACGGCCCGTCCGGCCGCACGCCGACGGCTCTCGATGGGATCGGGGATATGGGGATCGAGTCGTGTTAGGGTGACGGTCATTTGGCCACTTCCTTCGTCCGATCGCCGAATAGTGCACGGCGAACGCGCGGCGGCACGAAATCATCGTTCCGCGACGAGGCAAAGATGATTTCCGAAGAGTAGGAAAAGAACCGCGCGCACTTCAGATAGACACCCTGGTAAAAGGGAAAGATCAGAGCCATCTTCCAGCCAAACGTTCCGACGGATCGATGGAACAGGGCGAACACAAGTGCCATATTGAAGACCGAGATCCAGAGCAACAACAGGTAGACCGCCGACAGAAACAGCACGGCATCCGAGCCGAACAACAGCACAATGTAGGCCAAGTAGAACGGCAGGCTGAGCGTCGGGACGAGATCAAAGACGATGAAGTCAAGCCGTTGGATCGTGTCCGGTAAACGCTCCAGCGGATGGCGAAAACTCAGCTCGCCATACATCATGAAGCGGATGCGCAGAGCATCGCGATCCCAGCGCGCGCGCTGTCGCAATAGACTTACGCCGCTTGCGGGGCCGGCTGTTTCCGCCCAGGCGTCGGACACGAACCGAATGACATAGCCGAGTCTGCGGAGCCGCAAGGTGTACTCCATATCCTCTCCCGGGCCGACGTCGAGCCCGCCCTGCTGCGCGAAAATATCCCGGCGATACATGGAACAGGCTCCGGACAGACACGCGATCGCATCCACCACGTCGAGGATCGACCGCCCCGCGGTGATCGACATCAGGTATTCGACGCTTTGAAGTCCTGTCCATATCGAGTCGCGCTCGTTACTGATCGCGATGTTGCAACTTGCGCCGGCGACGAGCGGATCGTCGAAGGCAGCCGCGAGGCGCTCAACCGCGTTCGGTTCGAAGACAGTGTCGGCATCTACGGTCAAAAGAAGATCGCCGCGGGCAAACCGTGCTGCAGCGTTGATGGCAGCGCTGCGGCCGCAGCGGGTCCCATGGCAGATGACCATGTCAACCAGGCCCTGCGCTTTCGCCCGCTCCGCGACCGCGCGTGTTGCGTCGGTGGAGCCGTCGTCGACGACGATGATTTCGACAGGTCGGAGGGTTTGCCGGCGCAGCGAGCTGATCGAAGGAGCAAGCCCGGAGCCGCCGTTGAATGTCGGGATAATCACGCTTACCGTCGCCTGGCAAACCGTCCCGCCGACGCTTCGCCGCTTCGAGCTGAACAGAGCAAGAGACACCAGCGACAAGGTGTGGCGGGGGATGTCGAATATCAGCAGCGAGAAGGCGAGTAGAAATAAACTCGTTCCGGCGAGCACTTCCATCATTTCGGACATGCCGGCCACCTCCGCCACGACAGGACCATTCCCACCATCCGACCAAACAAGGCGCGCAAGGCAATTATCAGACGGGAAAATGAAGACCATCGCGTTGATGGTCGCGGGGTAAATTGCGTAAACATTTGCTTTTTGTGTCTGCGCTATTCATCTGCATCGTCGGCTTCGTCGGTTGACGATGACCGGCTCTCGAAGGCTGATTGTTGGCGTGCCGGCATCAGCTTTGCGTTGGAGTTGTTCCCGGTTCGATGAAACCCACAAGGTGACCGGTCCGTCCAACCTTTCAGGCGCAAGACGGCCCCAGTCTGGAAAGACTGAGGCCGGTGGGGGGCGTCGATGTACCGTTGGGGTCGGTACTCCCCAAATCTAATCACGATGAACCACTTTGCGTATTGTCCTTGAGGACAAGCAATCAGCACGTTGTCCCTCTCACACATCTGCGGACCGCCCGACGGGTTTGACGGACGGTCGTCCGTGCGACGCACACGCCATTGATACGTGTCCTACCGACGCCGCAGGCAGCAGCGACTTCCGTAATCAGGCTTTCGGGCTGTGCAATCGGGGCAGGCGTCATCGCCTGAGCCGATACTGCGAAGAAGAAGGCGAATGCGGCGATTCCGAGCGATTTGATCATATCGAGCTCCCTGGAAGCGCCCAACCGTCCGGCCGGCGCGGCGGAACGATGGACGCGACTCCCTCAAACTGATACCCGCTCCTGTCAGAGAATTGAGATAGATCAAAGCGACTTCAGTGACTTGCATGCGGCCATCGCTGCAGGCCGAGACGCGGGGTTAGGACTATGACCGCAAGAAGACTGCAGAGTCCAAATAGCAGCGCGCAAATATCGTCTGCAACTGCGCACCGCGAAGGAAGATTGTGTGAGGCGACAAACCACCCCGGCCTGAGATCCAACTCCGAACTGGAGCGGGGTACATGGAATAGATCATCCGTGTAGCTTCTCGATTTGTAATATGGCGTCCGCCGGCGCTGAGATCCCAAGCTGCGTGGAAAGCAAGGTTTGCCCTTTCTGTCACGCAAACTCTATCTGATGGGATCTTTGCTAATACGATCGTGCAGGCGGACGCGCAGAGGCCATCGATAATCACAGTCTGGCCAGTCTCATTCAACTCCTCATATCGATCAAGGTAACGTTGAATCAAGCCACCGCGGTCATTGGCAATTCTCACGACTGCGTGGCTATCGTCAGCGCATGCGAACATAGATGCTGAAGCGAGCAGCAGAGTAAAGGGTTTCATAATGTGCCTCTTCGACTGCGACATCAGCAAGGTTCATGACGGCTCGTGCGCGAGAGAACTCGCGGCTTGGCGATGCGCGAGAGCGTGTTCTCTGGTGGTAAGTCCGGCATTCTCGGATCGGCCTTACAGCAACACGTTGCTCGTACGTGCGGCCCACGCTTTCCGTAACGCCGACGGATGCACCTCGCGGCATAATCCTGCTGGAGTTCTTGTGGTCAATGAACCAGCGTTGAGTTTGAGCGCGCGGGCCCGAACCATTTACCGCTCATTGATCACCGCCCCTCATTGTCCAGGCGTAGCGCCAAATGCATCGTGTGGGGGGCGCGGTTCCCGTCCCGCCTGAAGCCAAACTTGCCGAGCACCGCCAGCATTGACTTGTTTTCGGGCAGGACCTCCGCAGTCAGCTCACGCAATCCGCTATTGGAGGCGATCTCGCCAAGGTGGCGCATCAAGATGGAGCCGATGCCTCGGCCCTGCCAAGCGTCGATGACGACGAACGCCAACTCGGCTCGTCCGGGCTCAAACACGACATATCGAGCGCCTCCGACAATCATTGTACGCTCGGATTGCCCGACCTCGCACACCAGCGCGACGTGATTCATGAAGTCGACATCCATGAAGAACGCGCGCTCCTTGTCCGAGAAATGACGCTTGATCCCAAAAAAACGGCGCTGCAACGACTGCTTGCTGGTCTGATCCAGCGCGTCGAGGACGGCCGTCTCGTCGGCCGGCCGCAGCGCTCGGATTTCGGACGTGCTGCCGTCCCGCAAGGGTTCCGTCGCGCTGTATTTAGCGATGTCCGGCATGCGAGGTCTCGGCTCGGGCGGCCGGAAAACACGTCGGCCTGAGGCTCGTCTATGAATGGGGCGGTCGGCTGCCCGTTTGATTTGTATCAAGGGACCTCGCAAAAAAGCGGGCGGCCTGAATCTCGGCAGTCAGCTCGACACATTCCGGCGGGAGGACCGACGTGACACGACTGGGTCGGCGTACTCGCCGTCCAGCATTGACCTATATCAAAGGCCTGCAGTTGCGGCGGGCTTTGGATGCATTCATACGACATTGAGGTCGGAGCATGCAGATGGAAGTGCCTGGAACGCCCGGCGGTTCGATGTCCGGTCTCGTCGCCTCGGCCGTTGAATACATGGTCGATGCGGGGCAACGGAGCATACTCTTTCTCGATGTGATGCGCCGGCGCGGCGACCAATATCGGGAGCACGTCGCCCAAACCGCGCCACACGTTCTGCAATATGCGGCCGAACTGATCATTGATGGCCGCAAGTTGGACGAACCCGTCAATTACGCGCTTGTCCGCATTATCCCGCCAGCCGGCGTCGAGATCGATTCCACACGGCGGCCGTTCATCGTGATTGATCCACGCGCCGGGCACGGTCCAGGGATCGGCGGGTTCAAGGCCGACAGCGAGATCGGCGTCGCGATGAAGGCGGGACATCCCTGCTACTTCATCGGCTTCCTGCCGGAGCCGGTGCCGGGCCAGACGATCGAGCGTATCGCGCGTGCCGAGGCACTGTTCATCGAAAAGGTGATCAGTCTCCATCCGGACGCTGACGGGAAACCCTGCGTCATAGGCAATTGCCAAGCCGGATGGGCGGTCATGATCCTGGCTTCGGTTCGGCCGGATCTGTTCGGTCCACTGATCATCGCCGGAGCCCCGCTCGCGTACTGGGCCGGCGTGCATGGTAAAAATCCGATGCGATATTCGGGCGGCCTGCTGGGCGGAAGCTGGCTAACTGCGCTCGTTAGCGATCTCGGCGGTGGGAAGTTCGATGGTGCCTGGCTGGTCCAGAACTTCGAAGGCCAAAACCCGTCGAACACGCTCTGGACCAAGCAGTACAATGTCTATTCGAAGGTGGATACCGAAGCCGATCGCTACCTCGAGTTCGAGCGCTGGTGGGGTGGGCACGTCAATCTCAACGCCGAGGAGATTCAGTTCATTGTCGACGAACTCTTCGTTGGCAACAACTTGGCCGCTGGCAATATCACCCTATCCGACGGGCAGAAGGTAGACCTGCGCAACATCAGTTCGCCGATCGTGGTGTTCTGCTCCAAGGGCGACAACATCACTCCGCCGCAGCAGGCGCTGGGTTGGATCCTCGAATGCTACGCCGACGTGGATGACATCAGGGCCTATGGGCAAACGATCGTCTATACCGTTCACGAGAGCGTCGGCCATCTCGGCATCTTCGTCTCGGGCGGCGTCGCCAAGAAGGAGCACGCTGAATTTTCCAGCAACATCGATCTGATCGATGTACTACCGCCCGGCCTTTACGAAGCGACGTTCGAAGCCAAGGACGAGGAAACCACCAGTTCCGATCTCGTTGTTGGCCAATGGGTGATGCGCTGCGAGGCCCGAACGCTCGAGGATATTCGTGCCATGGGCGGCAATTCGCCTGAGGACGAGCGGCGCTTTGCCGCGGCCAAACGCGTCTCGGAGCTTAATCTTGCCGCCTATCGCAAGTTCGTGCAGCCCTGGATCAAGGGCATGGTGGCGCCGCAGACGGCAGATTTGATGCGTAACCTGCACCCGCTGCGGACGCAGTATGAGGCCTTCAGCAGTCAGAATCCATGGATGACGGCGGTGAAATCGGCAGCGGAAGGGCTAGAAGAGAACCGCAAGCCGGTTTCGAACGACAATCCGTTCCTGGCATTTCAGGAGCAGGTCTCTAAGCAGATCGTTCATGCGCTGGACAGCTGGCGCGATTCGCAGGAAGCGATGAGCGAGGCGATCTTCCTCAACGTCTACGGCTCCCCGGCGCTACAGGCGGCGGTCGGCATAGATCCGAAAGCTGAACCGTCGCGCGGGCGCGAGATGCCGGCCGAACACCGTGCGATGCTCGACAAACGGATCGCCGAGCTCCGATCCAGGATTGGCGAAGGCGGGCTTCGCGAGGCGGCCATCCGTGCCCTGCTTTATATCGGCTCGGCGAGAGGAATGGTGGATGAACGCAGCATCGAGGCGTTGCGTCAGGCTCGTCACGACAACAGCGGAGCGCGATTAGCGCTTGCCGAATTTAAGATGCTGGTTCGCGAGCAGTTCTTCATGCTGCTGCTCGATCGCGAGGCGGCGCTGGCCGTTATCCCGAAGTTGCTTCCCGACGATGTCAATCAGCGCCGCGCGGCTTTCACGACGATGAGCGAGGTGCTGTCGGCCAGCGAGGACATCACAGGCGAGCGCGCCAGCCGCCTGCAGCGTGTCGCGCAGCTGTTCGGTCTCGACGCCGAAACGTCGGGGAGGGCGTCGAACGTTGCCCCTTTCGACCCCAAGGCGAAGGCATCGTAACGCTGTCTGGAAGGAACCGGCTCATGTCAGCCGACACATCGCAGGCACAGTCCCCGAGCAAGTACGACCGTCTGATAGCGGCCGCGCAGGCCGTGCCGCCGGCCCCAACCATCGTCGTGCATCCCTGCGATGAAAGCTCATTGCGCGGCGCTGTCGATAGTGCACAGGCCGGCATCATCCGGCCGCTCCTGGTCGGACCTGAAAGGAAGATCCGGGATACGGCCGCCAGGCATGGTCTCGACATCGCGGCCTTCGAGCTCGTTGACGCAGCGCATAGCGATGAAGCCGCTGCAAAGGCGGTAGAGCTGATCCACGCCGGCCGAGGTGAGCTGTTGATGAAAGGCAGCTTGCACACCGACGAATTGATGCGCGCGGTCACCGCGAAGGCCGGAGGCCTGCGCACCGACCGCCGTATCAGCCACGTCTTCGTGATGGACGTGCCGGCCTATGCCGAGACCATCTTCGTGACGGACGCGGCCATCAACATCTTCCCTGATCTGGACGCCAAACGCGACATCATCCAGAACGCGATCGATCTTTACGTGGAAGCTGGATTCGGCAAGTCACCGCGCGTGGCAATCCTGTCAGCGGTTGAAACCGTGACCTCGAAAATTCCGTCTACGATCGAGGCGGCAGCACTCTGCAAGATGGCGGATCGCGGGCAGATCACCGGAGGGATCCTCGACGGACCGCTGGCTTTCGACAACGCCATCGACCTGGAGGCGGCGCGCATCAAGGGGATCAAGTCCGAGGTCGCCGGTCGCGCGCAGATCCTCGTCGTTCCCGACCTGGAGGCCGGCAACATGCTGGCAAAGAACCTCGCCTATTTCGCCAAGGCGGACGGCGCGGGCATCGTGCTCGGAGCCCGGGTCCCGGTCGTCCTGACCTCACGCGCGGATTCGGCGCGTGCGCGGATGGCCTCGTGCGCGGTCGCAGCGCTGTATGCCCATGCCCGGCGCCGGCGTGCTCCAACGATTGCCGCGTGAACGCCATGGACACCATCCTTGTGGTCAATGCCGGCTCCTCCAGCGTCAAGTTCCAGGTCTACTCGATCGAGGGGGACGGAATATTGCGGCGACAGCTGAAAGGGCAGATGGATGGGATCGGCAGCCGCCCGCGTTTGCGCGCGAGTGGCTCCACCGGCGATCCGGTTGCGGATCGCGCCTATCCGATCGAGGCGGTGCCGGATGTTCCGGCCGCGATGGACATTGCCGGCGCCTGGTTGCGGGACGAGCAACGCATTCACCCGATCGCGGTCGGTCATCGCGTCGTTCACGGTGGCCCGGACTACGATCGGCCGATCCAGCTCGATCATGGTGTCGTGACCCGGCTGGAGCGGTACATCGCGCTCGCGCCGCTGCATCAACCCCATAATCTGGCGCCGATCCGCTCGATTCTCGGCAATTTCCCGGAGCTTCCGCAGGTCGCCTGTTTCGATACCGCATTTCATCGCACACATAGCGCGGTGGCCGATCATTATGCGATTCCACATCATCTTTATGCCGAGGGCGTGCGCCGCTACGGCTTTCACGGTCTCTCTTACGAGTACATTGCGAAGACCTTGCCAAAGGTCGCGCCGAAAGTTGCGAATGGGCGGATTATCGTCGCTCACCTCGGAAGCGGCGCCTCGATGTGCGCTCTCAGCGTGGGACGAAGCGTCGAAAGCACTATGGGCTTCACCGCTCTCGACGGGCTTCCGATGGGAACCCGCCCTGGTCAGATCGACCCTGGGGTGGTGCTCTATCTCATTTCCGAGAAGGGGATGTCTGCCTCCAACATCCAGAACTTCCTTTACCGCGATTGCGGCTTGAAGGGGTTATCCGGCGTCAGCAACGATATGCGCGTGCTGGAGAGCAGTGACGATCCGAGAGCCAGACTGGCCGTCGAATATTTCTGCTATCGCATAGGCCTCAGTGCCGGCATGCTTGCCGCAGCGCTGCAGGGGCTGGACGCCTTTGTGTTTACGGCTGGTATCGGCGAAAACTCCGCAACAATTCGCGCGCATGTCGCTGGCCAGCTTGCGTGGCTGGGCGTCACCCTCAATCAAGCCGAGAATACGCGCCACTCACAGCTGATCTCGGGTCCCGACAGTCGCATTCCAGTCTATGTGGTGCCGACCGACGAGGAGCTGATGATCGCGCAGCACACTCTCTCAGTGCTGATGAACAGAACATCGACCGATCAAAGACAGGAGAGGGCATCATGATTCCCGTATTTCCGGATACCAAGATTGCCCTGAAGGGGAAAAAAGGCCTCGTCGTGGGCATCGCCAACGACCAGTCGATCGCATGGGGATGCGCCAAGGCCTTTCGTGCGCTTGGTGCCGATCTAGCCGTCACTTACCTGAACGACCGCGCGAAGAAGCACGTCGAGCCTCTTGCCCAGGCACTTGAGGCGTCTATTTTCATGCCACTCGATGTAATGACGGAGGGGCAGACCGAAGAAGTATTTGCCCGGGTCGAGAGGGACTGGGGCCAGCTCGATTTCCTGCTGCACTCGATCGCATTCTCACCGAAGGAAGCCTTGCACGGACGTGTGGTGGACGTCGGTCGCGACGGCTTCCTGAAGACGATGGAGGTCTCCTGCTGGTCCTTCATGCGCATGGCGCATTTGGCCGAGCCGCTGATGAAGAACGGCGGCACCATGTTCACGATGACCTATTACGGCAGCCAGATGGTGGTCGAAAACTACAATGTGATGGGTGTGGCCAAGGCGGCGCTCGAAGCCTCCGTCCGCTACATCGCCGCCGAGCTTGGGCCGAAGGGCATCCGCGTGCACGCGATTTCGCCCGGGCCGCTGGCTACGCGAGCGGCATCAGGCATTCCAGAGTTCGACGAACTGATGGACAAGGCGCAATCCAAGGCCCCGTCGCGCAGCCTGGTCAGCATTGAAGACGTCGGCAACGCCACGGCATTTCTCGCGCTCGACGGCGCCAAGCTCATTACAGGAAGCGTTCTTTATATTGATGGTGGTTATCACATCATCGACTGAAGGGGACGGGATGCGACTCAGCGATAGTGCAGGGCGATTAGCTCGGCCACGCAGGCCGGTCGATTGCCGCCTTCGATCTCGATGACCAGATGATAGTTCACGCGCAGCCCGTCGGGAGGGACATCCTCCGTCTCAGCAACGCTGACGCGGCCACGCAGCTTTGAGCCCGCCGGGACCGGCGAAAGGTACCTGATCCTGTCGGCGCCGTAGTTCAGGGTGTTTCGGAGGCCTTTTAACCCCATCACCGAGCGGATGAACATCGGTGCCAGCGCCAGGGACAGCATGCCATGGGCGATGGTGGTGCCGCCGGGCATTTCTTTCCTCGCGCGCTCCTGGTCGACATGGATCCACTGTTCATCGCAGGTCGCTTCCGCAAACTTGTTGATCCGGTCCTGCGTTACCTCGATCCAGTCGCTAGCGCCGATTTCGGTACCGACCGCAGATCTTATCTCATCAAAATTGCCGAATATCCGCATGTCCTTCACCTTCAGATCATCATCTCCGGGACATGGTCGCCGACGAGAAGGTCGGCTTCAGTCGCAGCCATCACTTCGCCGATCGTGACGCCCGGCGCGGTCTCAAGAAGCGTCGCCGTGCCATCGGCAAAGCCGATCACAGCCATGTCGGTGACGACTAGATTCACTGGCCGCGCCGAGGTGAGCGGCAAGCTGCATTTCGCAACAATCTTCGACTTGCCCTTTGCTGCGTGCTGCATGGCGACGATGACCCGCTTCGCGCCGCTCACGAGATCCATGGCGCCGCCCATGCCGGGAACCATCTTGCCCGGGATCATCCAGTTGGCGAGATGGCCATGGGCATCGACTTGAAGGCCGCCAAGCACCGTGACGTCGACATGGCCGCCGCGGATCAGTCCGAACGACATCGCGCTGTCGAAGGTCGAGGCCCCGGGCAGCGCGCTAATCGGGCGCCCCCCTGCGTCCGTTAGCGTCGGATGCGCCAGGCCTTGCTCGGGGATAGGCCCCGTTCCGATCAGGCCGTTTTCCGACTGGAAGAATACCTTCAGGTCCGTTGGAACGTAGTTCGCGACGAGCGTCGGGATACCGATGCCGAGATTGACGAGGTCGCCGCTCCGAAGCTCCTTGGCGACGCGCCGGGCGATGATGATCTGCGGATCCATGTCGTCACCCGTTTGTAATGAGGTAGTCGACGAGCGGCGCCGGGGTCACGACGTGGTCGGGCGCGATCACGCCGATTGGCACAATGTTCTCCGCGGTGACGATCACGGTGTCGGCGGCCATCGCCATGACTGGATTGAAGTTGCGCGAGGTCAGTGCGTACGCCAAGTTGCCGAGGTAGTCGGCAAGGAAGGCGTGCACTAGCGCAAACTGTGCACGCAAGGCTGTCTCCAGCAGAAAAGGCTTTCCGTCGACTTCGATCTCGCGCTTGCCCTGCGCAACCAGCGTGCCGACGCCGGTTGGCGTCAGAACTCCACCTAGCCCGCATCCACCCGCACGAATGCGCTCGACGAAGGTTCCCTGGGGTACCAGATCGACGGTGATCTGGTTTGCCAGCATCTGCTGCTGTGCCTTCGCATTGAGACCGATATGCGTTGCGGTCAATCGCGCGACCAGCGCAGCATCGAACAGCTTGCCGACGCCCTTGCCGGGGATCGCCGCATCATTGCAGATCAGCGACAGACCGCCCTTCTTCTGCCGCACCACCTCGTCGAGCAGGCGCTCCGGTGTTCCGACACCCATGAATCCGCCGACCATGACACTCGCGCCGACCGGGATCATTGCGACGGCTTCTTCGAGGGAGATGGCCTTCATGAGGGAGAACTCCGGTCGGCGCGTGCAGGGCGTCGATGAATGCTGGAGGGCGGAAATCGCGCTGCTTTGATCTGCGTCAAGGCTCCGCATCATTCGCGGACGATTCCCACGCTCGCGAGCGCGTCGTGCCAGAGCTTGCGCAGTTCGGTGTGTCGGCTTTCCAGGACTGTGCTGACGGTGCCACGGAAGGGTAACAGGTCGGGACCTTTCAGGAACAGGATTTGCGCCTGCAACAGACGTCCGCTCTCGAACTCGATGCGGCGTAGCGCCATCACGAAGGGGTCATTCGGGTTTGCCTCAAGCGGTAGTAACGCCGCTGGCCGGATCCCGGCGTGGACGGCATGCGCGAGCGTGGCGAGGTGGACTGCTTGCCAAAGAATGCGATCGGCAATGCCTTCGTTCGGCGTCGGAAGCCAGGCGGCCTCCCAGGATATGGCCATATAGCCCAGGGCGAGGTCCGGCACCCATGTGGTTGCGCGCATCAGAAGCGACACGATCTCGCTCTCTCGGTAGAACTGAGCGTTCAATTCTGTCTGCCAGCCGGCCTCGAACTTCGCCGGCAGGGCGAGGGCGAATTGCCTTGCGAGAGCGCCATGGGCCGAGATCAGGAAAGCGGCGACGCGAGTCTGCTGGCTGTGCGGCACGCGGCCTTCGGAGTCGAGTGGTCCGAGAAGTCCGCTCATGCCCGGGTCCTCTGGACGGGGATGGCACGCAGATGGTCGTAGCTGGCGGGAAATGGAGTGAGCTCACCACCAGGGTCTTCGGGCGCAATCCAGACCGCTTTGTTACCTTGCCAGCGTCCGGCCAGCACGTCATCGGCGAAGCGCGCGAGCAGGTCGGCTGTGAGCGCACCCTTTTCCAACGTGAAAGCGTGATAGGCGCCCGGGATGATCACGAGCGCGCTGTTGGGGATTCCGACTCGCAGCGTCTCGTGGAGGGCACGCGGCGTCAGGAAGTCGAACTCTCCGTTCAGGATCATGGTTGGGACGGCGATCGAGGCGAGTTGCGGCGTCAGCGGCTGGAAGTCGAGGAACGACTCCATCAGGTTCTGCAGCGCGTAGAGGTCATTGACCAGCCAGCCCTGCCGCTTGACACCGTCGAGCTTATCCAACAGCGGCTTCAACCATTCATCGGACAGATTCATCGGCAGCAGCAGATCCTGGAGATAGCCGGTTCCACCCAGAATTAGGCCGGTGCGTAGTGCGTTGCCGATCAGGAGAAGTTGAGGCGAAAGCTCGGCAAAGCAACTCATTGGCACCAGACCCGAGAGGCGCCTCCAATGCTCGATCGCGTAGCGCAGCGCGATCAGGCCACCGAAGCTGATTCCACTGAGGAAGACCGGACCTTCACCGAGCATTTCGATCAGGCGATGCAGCGCAAGGACATGGTCGTCCTGATTGATGAAGAGCGTCGGCTTGTCGGAGGCGCCCTGGCCGAGCAGATCGAATGTCGCAACGCGAAATCCCCGTGCGATTAGCGCGTCTCGGTAAGCGGTCCACAGTTCGGAGTATTGAGTCAGTCCATTGACCAGCACGTAGGCTGGCGCCGTCACAGGACCGTCGAGCTCATACCGGATCCGGTAGGAGCCGTGCGTGAGGAAAGGCATCGCGGCGTCCGGCATGTAATTCGGTGCCAAGACACTCGCGCGGGCAGTGCGAATTCCCTTGCGCTAGATCAAGGGTCGCGCCGCGTCCTCTCCTAGCGTTTGGCAAAATCAAAGCCTGCCGGAGGAATTCGCCATGGTCGGGAGACATGTCATGCGGCGATATCTCATCAGCCTGCTGTTGCTGTTGATCGGGACATCGCTCGCGGTTGCGCAGCCCTTCACGCGCCGCTCGTCGCAGATGCAGCATGACGGGCTGAAGAAGACCTACGAGATCGCGAATTTTCGACTTGGGGGCAAGTACGATCTGGCCGATCCCTCGAAGTGGGAGAATGGCGGCGAGGGCGGCGTCACGCTCGAATCTTTGGGCGTCGGGAAATTGCACACCGCCTATATCGCGGTCGGTACGCCGCGGCGCAACGCCGCCGGTGAGATCACCAATGCCGTCGTCATCAACTCATATTATTCCGGCGATGCCACCGACATGTACGAGCAGTGGGTCAAAGGAGCAGCCTTGTCAGGCACCGTGCCAATTATTGGTCCCGGCCGTCCCATCGATACGGATCGTTATTATGTCATCATGGTCGATCCGCTCGGAACCTGGGGCGCCAGCAAACCTTCGGACGGTCTCGGCGTAAAGTTTCCGCAGTACAGCTACTATGACATGGTCCAGGCCAATTATCGCATGCTGCGCGACGGGCTGAAGGTCGCGCGCGTGGCCCTAGTGTCCGGCGTTTCCATGGGCGGCACGCAGACCTATGTCTGGGGCGTGATGCATCCCGAATATATCGGCGCAATGATGCCGATCGGTGGCACCACGCAGTCGGATGGGGAAGATCCTGTCGGCAACTGGACATTCCAGATGATGACCGCGGCGATCGAATCCGATCCGGTGTGGCAGGAAACGAATGGTGATTATTACAAGCTGCCCAAAGAGAAGCATCCGATGCCGGGCGTGGCGTTCGGCTGGTCGATCCTCGGCATGACCGGCTATGACTTTGCGTTCCGTACGACCCAGAATTGGGGCGCCGTCCAGCCCGAAATTTTTTATTGGGACCCCCCGAACGAAAAGGCGGCTTTGAACGTCGTCAACCGTGCCAAGCTTTACGATGCGGTCGACCTGGTCTGGCGCAACCGTGTCGGCGAGACCCACAACATCAATGCTTATCTCGGCCGGATCCAGGCGCGCACGTTGGTGATGCACATTACCAACGACCTGTGGCTGAACTTCAAGTTGGCTCAGAAGGCTGTCGACCGTGTACCCGGTGCGGACCTTATCGCTCAGGAAAGCCCGGTCGCACATTATGGTGTGTTTCCGATCATCAACCAGCGCAAGAACGACCCGAAGTTCGTTGCCTTCATGGATGATGTGGCGAGCCTCGACCGCGCGCAGAAATTCGTTGACAAGAATTATCGCGTGCCCGGCGTCGCCGAGAACATCGACCCCAAAAAGTCGTTCTGGAAAGAGTTCGTGACCTATCCCTATCCGGTCAAATACGCCAATGCCAAAGACAAGGGCGGAAATTCCTGGCAGATCGGCTACATGGATGAATACGCCGGCACGGAGAAGGATCCGAGGATCCTTGTGATCGTCCATGGCAAAGGCGCGTTCGGCGGGCACTACGGCAACATCATGCAGTATGCGCTGCGTAGCGGCTTGCGCGTGATCGTGCCCGACCTGCCGCATTACGGTATGTCCGGACCCGGCAATCTCGACAAGAGTCCGGCGCGCACCATGCAGGACATGCGCGAGGTCATCTACGATCTCGTCGTCAACCAGCTCGGCGTCAAGAAGGCGTATTATCTCGGCCATTCGCTCGGCGGTCAGTTCGTGATGGGTTATGCCCTGACCTGGCCGGATGCAGTGCAGGGTCTCGCGCTGGAGGCGCCATCAGGTCTCGAGGAATATCCTCGCGAGATCACCATCGCCAAGGGCAAAAAGGCGCCGCTGTTCGACCCGGCCTTCGATCATGACTTCGACAAGTGGAGGGCGACCTGGGACCAGACCGGCATTCTGGCCGCCGAGAAGGCGCGTGACGAGCAGAACATCCGCGACTTCTTCTATTTCAAGAAACGCGATCCGGAGACTGGCGCGGTGTCCGCGGCGAAGAGCGGCTATTTCTTCAGCGACAGCGAATATGCCCGCTTCCACACCGAGCAGCGCGTTGGGCTGACTAAAGGCAATCCGAAGGAGCTCGAGCAGTGGTGCAACGTGTTCATCTACGACGTCTACACGATCGGAGCGGAGCTCCAGCAGGATGATCCGAAAAACCTGTACGAGCGGCTCACGCAGATCAAGGCTCCGATCTTTCTCGCCTTCGGCGACAAGGAGCCGTTCATCCCGACGCCGGCGTTCAATGGACTGACGGATCTCGGACGCGATGCCATCACGCCCTTCATGACACGCATGACCAATGCGGGCAACCGGCCGATCCTCAAGATTTATCCGGAGACCGGGCACTTCATCCACACGGACAACCCGGTTGAATACCCGGTAGATGTAGTGGATTTCGTGACGCGCGGAAGCGTCGACACGTCGTCGCCGGTCGGAACCGATCGTATGATCAAGGGCTCGGTGGCTTCTGCTTTGCCGGTGGCACCGACGCCGGCCGGCGCCGCGCCCACCGCCGGCCTGAACAAGTAGGACCGGTCCATGCCGATGGTGCAGGCGGGCGAAGTCCAGCTGGGCTGGCGAGAGTGGGGCAAAGGCGACATTACCGTCGTCTTCATCCACGGCAATCTCGCCAGCAAGGACTGGATCGAACTCGCTGCGCCGCTGTTTCCTTCTGGTCTTCGCGTCATCGGCATTGACTGGCGCGGCTGCGGCGACAGCGACCGGCCGAAACCTGCGGTTGACTACACCAACTACACGATGCAGCAGCACGCAAAGGACATGCTGGCTGCGCTCGATACCCTGGACATCAACTACTGCCATCTTGCAACGCATTCAACCGGCGGCATCATCGCGGCCCGCATGCTCCTGATGCAGCCATGGCGATTCGGGCGGGTATTTGCGCTTGATCCGGTCACGCCGCTCGGCATGGCTTTTAATGCCGACCAGATCGGGCTGTTCCGCGCCATGATGGCGAGCAAGGAGGTGACCCGGTCGGTGATGGCGACCGCGGCCTCATCGCTGTTCGTGCCGGAAAGCATGGCGCCGAATAAGGTCCCGCAATTCCGTCCAGGGGGCGCGGACATCCAGGCGCTGTTCGACCGGATCATCGAACAAACCTTCGGCGTCTCCGAAGGGATCTGGATCGGGACGCCCGTCAATCTCACGCGCGAGCGGGAGAGTCGGGAATTGGAGAGCCGCATGCCGGAGATCGGGCATTCGCACCTGGTATTGTGGGGCGAACGGGACGGCTGGATCCCTCCCGCGGATCTTCATGCGATGGCCGCGGCAATGCCGGACTGCCGCCTCGTCGTCGTGCCCGGTATCGGACATTCGATGAATCTTGAAATGCCCGCGCTCTACGCCGGCTATTTTGGTGCGTGGTTCGGGGGACTTGCGGCATAACAAGGAGGAATGACACCATGGCCGATATCAATCCATCCGCAGCGGATATCCGCACCATGCTCGCCGAGACGCTTCTTCGCCTGCGTAAGGCCAACGCGGAGTATTTCGAGCAGCTGGAAATGGGACTGAACGCCTCGAAGCTGCCGATAGCAAACCACGCCAAGGAGTTCTGCGGCTACATGCAACGCAACGTCACGGCGACGTTCGGCCTCGGCGACAAACTCATGCAGGCCAAGGACATGCAGGACGCGCTCGAGATTCAATCTGATTTTTTCCAGGCGCAAATGCGATTGCTCACCGAGCAAAGCAAAAGCATGAGCGAGTCTGCCATGAAGGCCGCGACCGAAGCGTTTGCACCAAAGAATTGAGCCACGCTCGTCGCGGACGCTGTCGCTTGCAAAGCTGGGAATTGTTTATTGAGCAACTAGGATCAATGAGTGACGTGATGAAGCCCCACCAGGCAGCTCTGCATTTGGGGTTTTCCGAGGTTCCGCCGTCTCATGACGGAAGGCCTTGCCCGTGCGCGAGCACCTACCCTGATCTAACCCCCCGTTTAGGCGGACGATCGGAGGAAATATCGCAGATTGGCGTCATGTGGGGAAAAGCGGTAGCGGCCTCCTGACTCGAACCCCCGACGCATCGCAACGCCACCGATCTGGCGCGGCGGTAAATCCGCTGGCGCGATTGCGATTCCAGCCGAACCGGATCAGCTCTTAAGTTCGTCAAGGGATCTCGACCGGCTCCAATCCTGTAGGTGGGAGTGGAATGTGGTGTGCGACGAATGCCCATTTGCGGTCGGATAAGCGCAGCAGTGCGATCCATAAGTCATTGATTGTATTTGACCCGTGGCTGACTCTTAATCAGCGGGTCCCAGGTTCGAGCCCTGGTGCGTCCACCAAATAAGAGTTCTTGCTTCCCAATACCTTCGCGAAATGGTGGCCGAGAATAGAACGGGTCTCGCGCGATATCTTTCGTGGCGGGACGGCGCACGGGCAGATCGCTGCGGGTGAAGTTTCCTTTGTCCTGTATCTCACCCCATTCGACATGGTGCGCAGAGCCGGGCGTTAAGCTTCGGTCGTAGGGCAAGTTACCCGAAAGCCGATCTCAACAAGCTCATTGCGACTGCAAATCGCGAGGCACTCGTTTCTTCGGCCGACCGGAACGATGCAGACCGCGTACTTCCTGCTGTTGAAAAAGCTCCGCGCAGAGGCCACGCAGCCATTGGCTTGCCGGGTCGTGATGGAAGCGGGCGTGCCAATATTGCTTCACCGTGAAGCCGGCAATCGGCAGCGGGCAGTTGAGCACGCGCAGTCCGTAATAGTGAGCCAGGGTTTCGCCGATGTGCCTTGGCAGGGTAGCAAGCAGGTCAGTCGTTCCGACGATTGCGGGTAGCCCCAAAAAGCCGGGCAACTCCAGCGCAACGTCGAGGACTATTTGCTGCTCCTGCAGCGCGCCCGCGAGCAACTGATGTCCAGTGCCGGAGCGAATGAGGACGTGAGCCTCACGCCTGAAATCCTTTGCCGTGATGCGGTCGCGGATCCGAGCATGTTTTGCGTTCGCGAGGCAGACCCAATCCTGCGGAAAAAGAGCCTGCTGGAAGTGTCCAGCATCGAGATCCGAGATGTAGCCGAGCGCCACATCGGCTTCACCGGATTGCAGCATGCGTGGGGTGTCGGCGCCGATCTGTGTCGCCTCGATACGAACGCCTGGGGCAACGCGGCGGACGTGGGCGAGAATGGACGGGAGCAGCGTGACGTGGCTTCCGTCCGTCATGCAGATGGCAAAACGGCGCTTTGCGGTTGTCGGATCGAAGTCGGTGCGAAGCTCGGCAAGGCGACGCAGCATTTCCAGCGCCTGCCTCGCGGTGCCGATGAGAGCCTCGGCGCGCGGCGTCGGCAGCATGCCCTTCGCTGACCGGATGAAGAGCGGATCGTCCAGTTCCGCACGCAGGCGGGCCAGCCAGATCGAGATGGTCGGCTGACTTTGGCCGAGCTTTTCGGCTGCCTTGGTGACGCTGCCAGTGGTGAACAATGCATCGAAGAGCCTGAGCAGGCGCGGGTCCAGCAGGTTGGTCTCGGTGCGATCCCGGTGCTTCATTGCGATTCACAATAATGGATATAAGAATCATAACATATATAAATATCGAGCCGCCAGCTACGATGCTTCCAACGCCGAGAATGGCGCGGGAGAAGCGTTCGGATGAGGATCTGCTTTATCGGAGCGGGAGCCTTGGGCTCGACCATCGGCGGTACGTTGGCGCGCGGCGGGGCCGAGGTCTGGCTGATCGATCCGTTCCAGGCTCATGTCGGCGCAATCAATGCCGGTGGCCTGCGAATACTCGAAGATGGCGCCGAGACCGTCGTGAAGGTCACTGCTTGCACCTCCGCGGCTCAGGTCGGCGTAGAAGCGGACCTCGTCATTGTCCTCGTCAAATCCTACCACACGCGGGATGCCATCCGTGCCGCGGCGCCGATCATCGGGCCGCGGACGGTCGTGATGTCGCTTCAGAACGGTCTTGGTCACGAGGACATCCTGTCGGAGGAGGTTGGTCGTGACCGGGTCGTGGCGGGCAAGACCTACGTCGGCGGTGTGCTGCTCGGCCCTGGTCATGTTCGTTCCGGGGTCATCGGCAAGGAGACCATCATCGGCGAGCTTGATGGGCGCTTGACAGAACGTGCGCAGCGAATCTCCGAGACCTTTAATCGCGCCGGCATTCTCACGCTGCTCAGCGACAACATCTTGGGCACGATGTGGGACAAGTTGTTCATCAACGTCGCCGGAGGAGGAATTACCGCCGTGACCGGGCTGACTTATGGCGGCCTGTATTCGCTGCCGGTTCTGGAAGATTGCGCGCTGGCCGCGATCTCGGAGAGCATCACGGTTGCGCAAGCTGCTGGCGTGAAGATCTCGATTACCGATCCGCGACGCGCCTGGACAATGGCGTCCGCTGGACTGCCGCCCGAGTTCAAGACGTCGATGCTGCAGAGTTTGCAGTCCGGCCATCTCACCGAGGTTGACTACATTCACGGCTCCGTCGTGCGTTGGGGCGCCAGGCTCAGCGTGCCGACCCCCGTCAATTCCACCCTCGTCGCGCTGGTCAAGGGCATCGAATACGCCCGCAGCGACTATCCTGGAAAGTCCTGAGATGTCATTGCCCCGCGCCTATGTCGAGCACGTCGCGATCCGTGTGCCGGACGTTGATCGTCACGTCGCCTTCTTTCGTGAGGTGCTTGGTCTCGCCATTCGCGATGAGCAACCCGCCGATGGTACGCGCCCGCGTCAGGTTTGGGTGCTCGGAAGCGTGCAACTCATCGAAGATCCGAATTTCGTCGGACCAGAGGGGCGTCTCGCCCATCTCGGCATCATGGTCGACGATTACGAGGGTGTGCTCACCCGTGCCGCCGCCTGGGGCGCCAAAGCGTTGCCCGCCGGGCCGAACTGGCTCGAGCTGCCGGGCGGGCTCAACGTCGAAATCTTGCAAGCCAGCGCAGGCGCCGTGGAAGCCGCCCTGGCGATCAATCCCCGTGCCTAGAGGAAGACGCGACATGACAGATGAGCGCTACTGGGACGATGCCAAGGTCGGCGATGAATGCGTAACCCCCTCGGTGACGGTCACCGAAGCAATGGTGAATGCCTATGCCGAACTGACGGGCGATTTCACGCCGGTCCATGTCGACGAGGAGTACGCGAAGACAACGCCGTTCGGCACCCGCGTCGCGCATGGGTTGTTTGGTCTGTCGCTCGCTGACGGATTGAAAACGCGTGCCGCCTACCGGTTCCTCCCGGGAATGTCGCTGGGCTGGACATGGGATTTCAAGCTGCCGATCAAGCTCGGGGACACCGTGCATGTGAAGTTCCGCGTTGGTTCAATGCGCGGCACAAAGAGGGATGGGTGGGGCATCGTTGTGCTGCCTTCGGAACTCATCAATCAGCGCGGCGAGGTCGTTCAGCTAGGTGAGCATCGGCTGATGATCCCGATGCGCCCGAAGACCAGCGCTGCAGGAGAGCAGGCATGACCGCGCAAGATCTGCCGCTCAAAGGCATTCGCGTCATCGACTACAGCCATTTCCTGGCCGGCCCGTTCATGGGCCGTTGCCTCGCCGCGATGGGCGCGGAGGTCATCAAGGTGGAGCGCCCAAAGGGGGGCGACGCAGGCCGGGCCCATGGATATTTCAAGGACGGACAATCCGGCTACTTCCTGCAGCAGAATATGGGGAAGCAGGGACTTTGCATCGACCTGCGCGACGAGCGTGGTCTCGACATGATGATGAAGCTGGTCGACACGGCCGATGTCTTCATCGAGAATTACCGACCCGGCGCACTCGAACGTCTCGGTCTCGGTTACAAAGCACTATCGGCGCGGAATCCGAGGCTGATCTATTGCTCGGTCTCCGCCTATGGCCATACCGGTCCCTATGCCGATCGTCCGGGCTTCGGCCTGATCGCAGAGGCGATGTCGGGTGCGCTGGCGCAACTGGGCAATCCCGGCGAACCGCCGCCGCTGCTGCGGATGCCGCTGGCCGATATGTACACTGGCATTCATGGCGTCGCTGCTATCAATGCGGCGCTGGTTGGCCGTGCGTCGTCCGGGCGCGGCCAACATATCGATCTGGCGCTGTACGATTGCATGGTCTCGATGCACGACTATGCGGTTCAGCGTTACTTCCTCTCGGGCGGCGCTGACCTGCCGAAGCAAACCGGCAGCGGACAGCCGGATTCGACCGTTTACGGCGTCTTTCCGGCCAAGGACGGCAATCTTGTCATCGCTGCGCAAGTCGATGATGCGTGGCGACGATTGGCGAGCCTGATTGGAGGAGACACGCTGGCATTGGACGAGCGTTTCGCCAAGCCCGCCGCGCGGAACGCCCATTATGCTGAAGCCATGGAGATTGTGCGCAACTGGACGCTATCGCAGCCGTCTCGAGATGCGTGTCTTGCGGCACTCGAGGAAGCAGGTGTGCCGTCCGCTCCCGTGCAGACCATCGAAGAGGTCGTGAGGGATCCGCAGATCCATGCGCGCGGCATGCTGGTCGAGCAGGAGCATCCGGTGCTCGGCAAGGTAACGCTGCCGAACCTGCCGTTCCGGTTTTCCGATTGCGACACCTCGGTGCGCACTCCGGCGCCACTGCTTGGACAGGACAATCGTCGCATTGCTGTCTCGCTGGGACTGTCGGCCGAAGCCGTCGACGCGATGGTGCGCGACGGCGTGCTCTACAACGAAGCTGCAGTGCAGGAGTGAGCGATGAGCGATCGCTATGCGGTGATTGGCAATCCGATCGGCTTCAGCAAGTCACCTTTCATCCATGGCACTTTCGCCAAAATGATGGGACAGGATCTCGTCTATGAGGCGATCGAGGGGCCCATCGATGGCTTCAGCGCACGGGTTGATCAATTCCGGACGGAGGGCGCCAAGGGGCTGAACATCACCGCCCCGTTCAAGCTCGATGCCTTCGCTTATGCAAATGAGCTCTCAGAGAGCGCCCAACGCGCAGGTGCCGCAAACTGCCTGAAGTTCGAGGGCGATCGGATCATTGCCGAGAATTTCGACGGAATCGGCCTGGCGCGTGACATCACTGCCAATCTCGGCGTCAAAATGGTTGGCCGGCGCGTCCTGATGCTCGGCGCTGGGGGAGCGGCACGTGGCGCGTTACTGCCGTTTCTGCGCCAGCAACCGTCCGAGCTGGTTCTCGTCAATCGAACGCTGTCCAAAGCCGTGGCATTGGCCGAAGAGTTTGCCGGCTGTGGTCCCCTGATCGTGAGCGGCTACGCTGAACTGGCCGACCTTGCCGAGGGCTATGACGTCGTGGTCAACGCGACTTCTGCCAGCCTGCGAGGTGAAATGCCGCCGCTTCCGAGCAATGTCTTCCAGGGCGCGGAGCTGGCGTACGAACTTGCCTATGGCAAAGGATTGACTCCCTTTCTGCAAGCGGCCCGCACTGAAGGCGTGGCCAAGTTGGCTGACGGCGTCGGCATGCTGGTCGAGCAGGCGGCGGAAGCCTTTGTCTGGTGGCGTGGCGTCCGACCGAGCACGGCCCAGATCATCGCCGAATTGACTGTCCCATTGAGCTGACGGACGACGCCGACAATGCATCCCAAACCCAGTTTTCTCGTCGGCCTGATCGGCAGCGGCATCTCGGCGTCTCGCACGCCGCCCATGCACGAAGCGGCCGCAGACGCCGCTGGCATCCGCTATCTCTACAAGAAGATCGATCTGGTCGAGTTGAACCTCGGGGTCGAAGCGTTACCGGAATTGCTCACGGCCGCAAGGCGGATGGGCTTTGACGGATTGAACGTGACCCATCCCTGTAAGCAGGCGATCCTTCCACTGTTGGACGAGCTTTCGCCCGACGCGGAGGCGCTTGGCGCTGTGAACACCGTGGTCGTCAGAAAGGGCCGGATGACCGGCCATAACACGGACTGGTTCGGCTTTGCCGAGAATTTTCGCCGCAGCATGCAAGGTGCACCACTCGGTCGTGTCGTGCAATTCGGCGCAGGCGGCGCGGGCGCGGCGGTTGCTTTCGCGCTCATGAAGCTTGGCGTGCAGGAACTGACCATCATAGACGTCGACTTGGCCAAGGCGCAGAGCGTGGTCGACGGCTTGTCCTCTCGATTTGTCAAAGGGCGCTTGAGGGTCGGCCGGGATGTCGCAGCGGCCGTGGCTGCCGCAGACGGAATTGTAAACGCGACGCCCATTGGCATGGACAAGTATCCGGGAACGCCGCTGCCGCTGGCAATGCTCTGTTCCGGTCTCTGGGTCGCTGAGATCATCTACTTCCCGCTGGAGACCGCGCTGCTGCGCGCGGCGCGTACCCTCGGCTGCCGCACGGTCGATGGTGGCGGAATGGCAATCTTCCAGGGCACCGAAGCATTCCGCCTGTTCACGGGCGTCTCGCCTGATCCAGACGTCTTCTTCGCAACTTTCGCATCCCTGGGAGGATGACATCCGGCCGATGGGCGAGCGGTACGCACAACGCCCGAGAGGAAACGCAAGATGGGCTACACGCCCGATTTCTCGGTGGTTTGGCACGCAATGCCCGCGTTGCTGTGGGGTTGCGTGGGGACGTTGGGTTTGGCGCTTGCTGGCATGACGCTCGCAATGATCATCGGCGTCGCGGGCGTCGCAGCCCGCGATGCGAAGGCGGCCTGGTTGCGCGCCATCGTGATCGGCTTCGTCGAAATCGTGCGCAACACGCCGTTCCTGGTGCAGATCTTCTTTCTGTTCTTTGCACTGCCACTCGTCGGGGTAAAGCTCAATCCGACTGCCACCGCCATTATTGCGCTCGGTGTGAACGGAGGGGCATACGCCATCGAGATCATCCGCGGCGGCGTGCAATCGATTCACAAAGGGCAAATCGAGGCCGGCTACGCGCTCGGACTGCACAAAGGGCAGGTATTCCGTTCCATCGTACTCAAGCCCGCGCTTCGCGCGATCTATCCCTCGCTCACGGGACAGTTCATCATGCTGACGCTGACCTCGTCGATCTGTTCGGCTGTGTCCGCCTATGAATTGACGTCGGTTGCGCAGCGCATCGAAAGCGACACATTCCGCAGCTTCGAGGTCTATTTCTTCGTCACTTTCCTCTACCTCGCGATCTCCTGGCTGCTGATGGCGGGCTTCGCAATCATCTCTCACCGCTTCTTCTCATATCCGACGCGCTGAGGAGCACAGATCATGACACCGCATTTCGGCCTTCCCGAGTTCGGCTTCCTCCTGCGTGGTCTGCAATGGACGGTGCTGCTGACGCTGGTTGCATTCGTCGGTGGCTGTACCGCCGGCCTGATCGTCGCACTGTTGCGCACCTGCGGTCGCACGACTGTGGAATGGATAGTCCGGATCTATATCGGAATCTTCCAGGGGACACCGCTGCTGCTGCAACTGTTCGTGGTGTACTACGGCTTGGCGCTCCTCGGATTGAAGCTGTCGGCATTCGTTGCGGTCGCGATCGGGTTCACCGTCAACGCCTCGGCTTTTCTCGGCGAGATCTGGCGCGGCGCAATCCAGGCCGTGCCTCGCGGTCAGACCGAGGCTGCAATGGCGCTCGGTCTGCATTATTCCGCGCGCATGCGCGACATCGTGCTGCCGCAAGCCATTCGCATCGCGCTGCCGGCGACCATCGGCTATCTCGTGCAGCTCATCAAGGGCACCTCGCTCGCTGCCATCGTCGGCTTCATCGAACTCGCCCGCGCCGGTCAAATCGTATCGAACCAGACCTACCAGCCGTTGCTCGTCTTCGGTGTGGTCGGCGCAATGTATTTCATCCTCTGCTGGCCACTCTCATGGTGGGGCAGTCGGGTGGAGGCCAGGCTCGCCCTGGCCGGTCAAAGGTAGGTTCGGCGCACCTACTCAATCAAACACAGCCATCACCAGGAGGAGATACTCATGTTGTTTTCGCTCAATCGTCGCCAGCTCGGCATTGCGCTGCTGACGCTCTCGGCCATCGTTGTCGCAGGCGGCTCGCAGGCGGGCACGCTGGAGGACGTGAAGAAGAAGGGCGTCGTCGTCATCGGCATTCAGGGCGATAATCCGCCCTGGGGCTATGTCGATAGCTCAGGAAAGCAGGATGGGATCGATGCCGACATGGGGCGCGCCTTCGCTGAATATCTCGGCGTGAAGGCCGAGTTCGTCCCGCTGGCGGTGGCCAACCGTATTCCGGCGCTGACCACAGGCCGCGTGGACATTCTGTTCGCGACCATGGCCATGCTGCCCGAGCGCGCGAAGGCGGTACAATATTCCAAACCGTATGTTGCCAATGAGATTACACTGGTCGCTGCCCAGGCAACTCCGATCAACAGTAATGCCGATATGGGGAAGTACGTTATCGGCGTCCCACGCTCCTCCACGCAGGACACCCAAGTCACCAATAATGCTCCTGCGGGCGCCGAAATCCGCAGGTTTGATGATGACGCGGCCACGATCCAGGCGCTGCTCTCGGGTCAGGTGCAGGCGGTCGGCGCAAACAGTTTCTACCCGCAGCGTCTGAACGCTGCAAAGCCGGAACTTGGGTTCGAGCCCAAGCTTCACTTCACCGCCTTGTACAACGGGGCCTGCACGCGCCTGGGAGAGAAGGAGTGGAACGAGACGGCGAACAAATTCATCGACCAGATCAAGTCCAATGGCAAATTGGCCGGTTTCTACGCCAAGTGGATGAAGGCGCCCGTGCCAATCTTCCCCGACTCAGTCCCCGGAGTTCCGTTCACAGTTCAATAGTCACTGCAAGCGGCCGACGCGCTGGGCGCGTTGGCCGTCGTCCGATAACGGAGGCCGAATCCATGCAGGACCAGATCCTGATCGAAATGAAGGGCGTGCAGAAATGGTACGGCGGGTACCAGGCTCTCCGCAACGTTGATCTCACTGTGCGCCGAGGTGAAAAGATCGTGCTCTGCGGTCCTTCCGGTTCGGGCAAGTCGACGCTGATACGCTGTATCAACCGCCTGGAGGCGATCCAGCAGGGCAGTATCGTGGTGAACGGTCATCGGCTGGACGACAGCATCAAGGCCATCGATGTCGTACGTCAGGACGTCGGCATGGTCTTTCAGAGCTTCAACCTTTTTCCGCATATGACGGTCTTGCAGAACTGCATGCTCGCGCCCATTCGCGCGCGCCGCATCGGCAAGACCGAAGCGGAGGCGACCGCGCGAAAATATCTCGAGCGGGTGCGCATTGGTGAGCAGGCCGAGAAGTATCCGGCTCAACTCTCGGGCGGTCAGCAGCAACGTGTCGCTATCGCGCGTGCTCTCTGCATGCAGCCCAAGGTCATGCTGTTTGATGAACCGACCTCGGCTCTCGATCCGGAAATGGTCAAGGAAGTGCTCGACACGATGATTGGCCTCGCCAACGACGGCATGACCATGATTTGCGTCACCCACGAGATGGGTTTTGCCCGCCAGGTTGCCGACCGTGTCATCTTCATGGCTGAAGGGCAGATAATCGAAGAAGGTGTGCCCGACGCGTTCTTCCGCAATCCGCAGCACGCTCGCACCAAGCAGTTCCTTGGCGAGATCCTAGCCCATCACTGAACGGAGTTTATCCATGAGTCGTCTTGTCTACGTCCTCAACGGGCCAAATCTCAATTTGCTTGGCAAGCGCCAGCCCCACATCTACGGTCACGAAACGCTTGCCGATGTGGAGCGGGATTGCCGGGCGCTGGCCGGGGAGCTTGCTCTGGAGCTACGCTTTCATCAGTCGAACAGAGAATACGAGTTGATCGATTGGGTCCACGAGGCACGCGAGACGGCTGTCGGCGTCGTGATGAATCCCGCGGCTTTCACCCATACGTCAGTCGCCATCCTGGATGCTTTGAACACGTTCGAGGGGACAGTGATCGAGGTGCACATTTCCAATGTGCACAAGCGCGAGGAATTCCGCCACCACTCGTTCGTTTCCAAACGAGCTGATGGCGTTATTGCAGGCTTCGGCACTCAGGGTTATCTGCTCGGCTTGCGTCGCGTGGCCAAGCTGCTCGATGAGAAGAAGGTATAGAATCGCATGAGTGCACCCATCCGCCTGACGGTCATGGGAGCGGGTCTCATCGGCAAGCGACATATTGAACATATTCTCGCGCGGCCGGAGGCGGTGCTGTCGTCGATCGTCGATCCGACGCCGGCAGCACGAGAGTTGGCGGTTTCGCTGAACGTGAACTGGTTTCCGTCCTTTCGGGACATGCTCTCCGAAAGTCGGCCCGACGGGGTGGTCGTCGCCACCCCCAACCAGATGCACGTGGCGAACGGCATGGATTGTATCGCTGCGGGCATCCCGGCGCTGATCGAGAAACCGTTAGCGGATGATGTCGTTGCTGCACAGGCGTTGGTCGAAGCCTCCGACCGGGCGGGCGTGCCGTTGCTAACCGGCCACCACCGCCGCCACAGCCCGATGATCCAACGCGCCAAGGCGGAGATCGATAGTGGCGGGCTCGGTCAGATCGTATCGGTGCATGGCATGTTCTGGTTGATCAAGCCGGACGATTATTTTGAAGTGTCCTGGCGCCGCGAGAAAGGAGCGGGCCCCATTTTCCTGAATCTCATCCACGATATCGACCTGTTGCGGTATCTGTGCGGCGATATCGTCGCGGTGCAGGCTGCCCAATCCAATCGGCTGCGCGGAAATGGCGTTGAAGAGACCGCGGTGGTGATCCTGCATTTCGCCTCCGGCGCGCTGGGAACGGTCAATGTCTCCGATACCATCCAGTCGCCTTGGAGCTGGGAATTCACCGCCGGTGAGAACCCAGCCTACAGTCGTACGCAGGAGGCGTGTTACCAGATCGGCGGCACGCGGGCATCGCTGGCTATTCCGCAACTCGATTTATGGCATCATCCGAGCAAGGCCAGTTGGTGGGCGCCGATTGAGCGCGAGCAGCTAAGATATGAGAAGGAAGACCCGCTTGGCCTGCAGATCGCAAATTTCTGTGGTGTTATCTGCGGCACGGCCACGCCTGTGGTGAGTGGGCACGAAGGGCTAAAAACGCTCAGGGTGATCGACGCGGTCAAGCGCGCAGCGGAAACCGGAGATCTCGTGTCGGTTTGATTCGGGCGAGGCACCTGTGTTCTCGCGGCGGGATCCGCGCGAAGATCGCGCTAGTCATGCTCATACTGTTCCGAGAGAAACTGGTTGATCGCGTCGAACGCCTGCAACCGGTTCTTCTCCAGCAGAACCATGTGCGTGCCTTCGCCGATCTCGACCCATCGCCGATATCGCGCCTGTTTCAGTGAGAGGAAGAGGTCCTGTGCCGAGCCGATGGGCACGTCGCGGTCCCATTCGGCGTGGACCAGAAACACCGGCACGCGAATCTCGCTGGGCTCGTAAAGGGCCTTGCCGGCGGCCCAGTACTCGCGGATGTCCAGGATCGGGCCGTTCACGGCACGCATGAGCGGACGAGCTCCTGCGCTGGCCTGTGGGTCTGTTGCGAGCGAGATGTCCGCCCAGAGTTCGAACCCACCTTCCGGGATGAGACTTGATCGCGCTGCTTCCGGTGCTGCCGAAAGCCAGCGCTCCCTGAAGTCCAGAACAGGGACGTGGCGATAGGCCCCGAGGCGGCCGCCCGCATCGATCGGAGCCGGGCCCTTCAGCAACCACAGTGGCGCGACGAGCGCCAGCTTTACGATCTTATCGTTATTGCTTACCGTGTAGGCACCGGCCACAGAGCCGCCCCAGGACATCGCGACCAGATTGAGCCGCGTGATGTTGCGCTGCTTCAGGATGTATTGGACTGCGCTGGCGAGGTCACGCACGCCGACTTCCGTGCGCACAATCGGCTCAGAATCCTCCGGCGGCGCGTCCATTTGGGGCGGACGCGTCGATCCGCCATAGCCGCGCACGTCGAGTGCAAAGACGTCGTAGCCGTGCCCGGCGAGATAATCCATGAAGGAGATGCCATCGAGCGGCACATCGAACAGGCTTTCCGACGAATAGGTCGCGCCGTGCATCATCAGGATGGTTCGCTCGGCGGAAAACGTCTTGAGCGCCGCTGTTCGCTTGTTGCGCAAGTGAAGCGAGATGCCGGCCGTGTCGCTCGGGATCATGAGATCCTCGACCACGATGTCGGATCCGTCTGCCTGCGCGTAAGTTTGCTGGTCCATGATCGGTCTCCTTTATCAGACGAATTGCCAGGCGAAGCGATCGCCGCGGCAGTCGATGCGCCCGACGGACGATTGTGCGAAATGGGTGGTGAAGACGGTTGCGCCAAGCTCGGCTGCGTCCTCGAGGACGGCGGCGCGAGAGCGCGAGGCGGCCTCAGGGAATTCGCAGAAGCAGGAATTGAGCGAAGGCTCATACACCTGCAGTGGATGGTGCATCACGTCGCCGGCAAAAAGCGCCTGCTCGCCGCGGGATACGAGACGGATCGACGCGTGATCGATGCTGTGGCCGGGAGTCGGGATGAAAGAGATGCCCTCAAGGAGCTCGTCGCCATTCACTGCGATGAGCTTGGCAAGGCCGGCCTCGATCACCGGCCGCACACTGTCGTCATAGACGCGGTCGGCCGGCTTGCGCGCCGCCGGGCCGAGCGCCGGGTCGGGGCGGGCTGCCCCTGTGGGCTCCGTGCCCGCCGCGAGGCTCTCGCCATAGGCCTGCTCGATCCCGGAGAAGACGTAGGTTGCGTTCGGGAATGTCGGAATCCAGCGACCGTTGACCAGGCGCGTGTTCCAGCCGACGTGGTCGGCATGGACATGCGTGAGCAGAACGTAATCCACCTGTTCCGGGGTGACGCCGGCCGCCGCCAGCCGCGCCAGGAAAGGTTCGTTCAGACGATGGAGCGGCGGGATGTCGGGCCGGTTCTTGTCGTTGCCGGTCGCCGTGTCGATCAGGATCGTGTGGTGCGGGGTTTTGACCAGCCAGCTGTGGATGCTCTGAATGAAGGTGCCGGTCGCAGGATCGAACGAGCCCGCCTCCAGCCGATCGCGATGGCGCTCCAGCGCATCCGGCTCGGCGTCAGGATAGAGGGCCTCGAACTTGAACGCGGCAAGCCGCAACTCATCAATCCGCGTGACGGCTGCATCGCCAACGCGATAGGTTTTCGTCGCTTGCGTCATCAAGGTCCTCCTCCAGGTCGTGGCTGAGCCGGCCTGATTGCCAGCGCCGCGGTGACCGGGAAGTACGAAGCGCACCACGCCGCCGGGAGGGCCGTGGGCTCGATAGGTCCCATCGACGACGTCGATATCGAAAGGCGGTCAGCCCAGCTTTTCAGACCGCCATTTTGGCTCTACCTCTCTCATCGCGGCTCGTTCGGCCGCGATCATGTGCTTTGAACGGAGGAGGACCGATGCCGGATGCGGAACACGGTCCAGGTCGGCTGGCCGACGACACCGATCTCGCCGAGATCGACCTCGGCCTATTGCTCGCCCTGGAGGCTCTGCTGCGCGAGCGGAACGTCACGCGCGCGGCGTCGCGCCTGAACATCGGTCAGCCCGCGCTATCGGCTCGATTGAACCGGCTGCGACAGGTCTTTGCCGACCCCTTGTTCGTGCCCGCGGCGGCGGGCCGCGGCGTGGTGCCGACGACGAGAGCGGTGGAGCTGCAGGCGGATCTGGCAGACGTGCTCGGCAAGCTCCGTCGCATGGTCGAGGGACCGGCAGTATTCGACCCGGTCCACAGCCAGCGCACCTTTGTCGTTGCCATCCACGAGAATCCAGCCGTGACGCTGGCGCCCGGATTCGTCGCGCGGTTGACCTCCACGGCCGCACGGGCGCGGCTAGCCTTCGTCCATCCGACGCGCGACGTTGTCGATCGGCTTGAACGGGGCGAGATCGACATTCTGGTGACGGGGGCTGATGGGGCACACGGCGATCTGATGCAGCGCCCGCTTTTCGAGGACAGCTTCCTCTCCGCGCAGCGCAAAGGTCACCCGCGCGGCCACGGGCCGCTTGATCTCGATGGTTTTTGCGCGCTCGACCATCTGTTGATCTCCGCCGACGGTGGCGGCTTTTCTGGTCTGGTCGACGACGCACTCGCCGGGCTAGGCCGTTCCCGACGCGTCGCCGTCTCGATTCAAACCTATGCGCTGGCGCCGGTCATCCTTGCCCACAGCGACTGCATCTGCACCCTTCCGCGACGTTTTCTGATGCGATTTTCCCACGAGCTCGATCTTACATCGCCGCCGCTCGATCTGCCGCCGGCGCGCATCGTTGCGCTGTGGCATCCGCGCAATCAGGAGGACGGAGCTCATGCTTGGTTACGTGAGTGCCTGTACCAAGCGGCCGCCTCCTGATTCGACTTGCCTCAACCGCACCACGTCGCGCATCTAGGCTTGATGATCGTCGGGACCTCTCGATCAGCGGATTCCGTGCCACTATTGTCGAGCGGCGATGGCCGTGATCTCGAGTTTGACGCCAGGACCGAGATCGGCCACGCCGATTGCCGCGCGCGCCGGCAGATGAGCCTCTGCAAAATGCGCCTTCCAGGCCGCATTGAACTCTGCCTTTTCCTTGAGGCTCGCCATGTAGATGGTCACCTGCAAGACGTTGCTCAGATCGGATCCGAGGGTCTTGAGTAACTGCGCCAACTGCCCGAGGACGTCGTTGGCCTGGCCCGACATATCGAGGCTCGTGTCCTCGGGGACGATTCCACCGATGTAAAGCACGCCATTGTGCTCGACCACTTCGTGGAGCAGACCTTCGTAGGGCAATTCGCGCTTGATCATGACGGGACCGATGTTGTGTGTGACGGGCGGCATATCGCACATTTCAATGTCAGTGTCGTTGCAAGAGATCTCGCGCCAAGTCTTGCCGGAAAACGGACCGCACGGCCCTGAATGCAGACGGCTAAGACGTTGAAAATAAAAGCACAAACTGGTCGAAAAATCGCCGCCGGTCGTCCCTGCGAACGTTCGCCAATCTGTCTTTGCACGAGCGCCCGGCATTTTCGCCGGCCCTGACCCGACGACATCGAAGCGCGGATCGCTATACTGCGACCCGGGTTATCGGTGCGGCCGGGACAGTGCCGCGACCGGAACAAGGAATGCGACGATGGACGATACGATTGGCTTCCCCGACCCCGGCCTCGACCTGTCCGACGGCTTCAAGCCGCACACCTCGCATTGGGGCGTGTTCTCGGCACGTCAAGGCGAGGCCGGGCTCGAGGTCAGGGCCTATGCGGGCGATCCCGATCCGAACGGCATCATCGATAATTTTCCCGGCGCGCTGCGCCATCAGGCGCGCATCACCCAACCTGCGATCCGCCGCGGCTGGCTCGAACGCGGTCCCGGTCCGGACGATCGCCGCGGCCGCGACGAATTCGTCTCCGTCAGCTGGGAGAAGGCGCTCGATCTGCTCGGCGACGAGCTGGCACGCATCCGTGACACGCGCGGCCCCGGCGCCGTGTTCGGCGGCTCCTATGGCTGGTCCAGCGCGGGCCGCTTCCATCACGCCCAGAGCCAGGTGCACCGCTTCCTCAACATCGCGTTGGGCGGCTATGTGCGCTCGGTGAACTCCTATTCCTCCGGCGCGTCCTCGGTGCTGCTGCCGCAGATCCTCTGCGGCTACGAGGACATCACCAAGCGCAACGTCACCTGGGAGCAGATCGCGGCCGATACCGACATCGTGCTGGCGTTCGGCGGCATGGCGCTGAAGAACTCGATGGTCGCAGGCGGCTCGATCAGCAAGCATGTCGAGCGCGGCGCGATGGAAGCTGCGCGCCGCCGCGGCTGCGAGTTCGTCCTGGTCAGCCCACTGCGCGAAGACCTGCCCGTCGAGGCCGGCGCCGAATGGATGACGTGCGTGCCCGGCACCGACACCGCGCTGATGCTCGGCATCGTTCATACGCTGGTCGCGGAAAACCTGCACGACCAGGCTTTCCTCGATCGCTACACCGAGGGATGGCCCGTCTTCCTGCGCTATCTCACAGGCGAGAGCGACGGCCAACCCAAGCACGCCGAATGGGCCGCCGCGATCTGCGGCGTCGACGCAAATACGATCCGCACACTTGCGCGCCGGCTCGCCGGCAAGCGTGCGCTCATTACTGTCTCCCATTCGCTCCAGCGCGCCGAGCATGGCGAGCAGCCGGTGTGGATAGGCATGGTGCTGGCGGCAGCGCTCGGCCAGATCGGCCTCTCCGGCGGCGGCTACGCCTATTCGTTGGGGGCGATCGGCTATTACGGCCGCCGCGTCAACGACGTGCCGGGGCCGACATTGGGGCAGGGCCGCAACGCCGTCCGCGATTTCATTCCGGTGGCGCGCATCGCCGATATGCTGCTCAATCCCGGCAGCACCTATCGCTACAACGGCGAGACGCGCACCTATCCGGATATCCGCCTGGTCTACTGGGCCGGCGGCAATCCCTTCCATCACCACCAGGACATCAACCGCCTGCGCAAGGCGTTTGCGAAAGTCGACACGCTGGTCGTGCACGAGCTCGCATGGACCGCCACGGCCCGGCATGCCGACATCGTGCTGCCCTCGACGATGACGCTCGAACGCGAAGACATCGGCTATTCCAGCAACGATCCCCTCATGGTCGCCATGCACCGGATCGCCGAGCCGTTCGGCCTTGCGCGCGACGACTACGAGATCTTTGCCGATCTCGCCGACCGTCTCGGCGCGCGCGAACCCTTCACCGAGGGGCGGACGTCACGGCAGTGGCTGGAACATCTTTATGAGCCGACCCGCGCCTCGCTCGAAGCGCGCGGTTTGGAGGCGCCGAGCTTCGAAGAGTTCTGGCGGCGCGGCAGCCTGGTCGTGCCGCAGCAGCCTGACGACGGCGGCCGGCTGCGCCGCTTCCGCGACGATCCCGTCAATCACGCTTTGCCGACGCCGAGCGGTCGCATCGAGATATTCTCCGCCAAGATCGCAGGTCATGGCGATGCGGATTGTCCGGGCCATCCGGTCTGGCTGGAGAAGTCCGACATGCCCAAGCCGGGGGCGCCGTGTTTTCTGGTCGCCAACCAGCCGGTGACGCGTCTGCATAGCCAGCTCGATTTCGGTGGACATTCGCTCGCCGCCAAGCATCGCGGCCGCGAGGTCGCGCGCATGAACCCAGGGGACGCTGACGCGCGCGGGATCAAGGACGGCGACATCATCCGGCTGTTCAACGCGCGCGGTGCCTGTCTTGCCGCGGTCCACGTCACCGACGGTATCGCGCCCGGCGTGGTCCAGCTCCCGACCGGCGCCTGGTACGACCCGATGGACCCCGAAGACGACGCGCCGCTCTGCGTGCACGGCAATCCGAACGTGCTGACCCGCGACGTCGGCACCTCGTCCTTTGCGCAGGGCTGCACCGGCCAGCTCACGACAGTCGAGGTCGAGAAGTTCACCGGCAATCTGCCGCCGATCCGGGCTTTCGATCCGGTGTAGAAAAAAAGGGGCCGTCCTGTGTGGGGGCAGGGACAGCCCCGAGTGGCTCGCAGGCCCGGGAGGATGAGGGCGCGAGCGGATGCTTACGCGGCTGCGCGGATCCAGTCCCTCTCCGTCAAAGGATGACGCGGCGGGAGTGCTTGCACCTCTCGCCGTTCGCCCTTGCTGGCGAGGCGCCAGCGTGCCGGGGATTGATCGCTGATGCGCTTGAAGACGGTCGAAAAATGCGCCTGCGTGCTGAAGCCGACCGCAAGCGCAATCTCCGCCAGCGGCCGTTCGGTGGTGGCCAGCAGCGTCTTGGCGTGCTCGATCCGGTGATTGAGCAGATATTCTCGGGGCCGGTAACCGGTCGCGGCGCGGAATTGCGCCGCAAAGTGCATTCTGGACAGGCCGGCGACATTGGCGAGTTCGGACAGGCTAATGCAGCGGTGGAAATGATCGGCGACATATTGCTCGACCCGCCGCAGCCGCCATTTCGGCAAGGCATTGACCCTGGCGCGTGGCAATTCCAGACGTGCGAGATGCATCGCAAGGGTCTGGCCGATGCAGCGCGTGAACTCGTGGTCCGCGGCGTCGCCAAGTTCGATCAGCGCCTTGGCAAGCTCGGCTGCGAGCGGATCGCGCAACAGGACGAGGTCATTCAATCCCTCGGTCCCGGAAAATTGTGCCGGAAATTGATCCGCGGAGATGTAAAAGTGCAAGAAGGCGCATGGCGACTGGAATTGCACGGCGAGGGGCTTCGACGGCGCGGTGAGATACAGTGTGCCCGCGGGCATGGTCCCGTCGAAAATGACCTGGCGATCCCGGGTCAGTTTCGCGCGCGTGGTCTTGAGGGCGATGCCGACGAAATAGCGATCCTCAGGGGTCGTCGCTTCGTGCGATGAGGTGCTCCGCGGGTCTTCCCATCGCGAGATCGCGATGTCCTTGGCGGCCACCCCCGCGCGCGGATCGACCTGACGCCATTGACGCTCGCGAATGATCGCTTGTGTTGCCTGAGGTATCTCGCAATCCCCCGAGGCGCCCGGAAATTCAATCCAGGCATCACTTGCCTGCAAATTGGTCAACATCGTTCGTCCTCTCCGGGCGTTCTCCGCTGTTTGCAACCAGCAAACGCGCAAAGCCCTGCTTTCCATGTTGAGAGGATAGGCGTGAGCTGACCTGCAAGCTCGTTAGTGGTGATTAGGATGTGTTAGTTTTTGTGGGAGCGCATCAGGTGCGGCATCCCGTCTCAGGAAGCGTCCTTTTTGTACAATTTATCAGATATTTGCGCATCCCCGGCCCGACATAGGAGAGCGCCGGACATCGCGTGGAGATCGACGCGGCGGCGTAAGTTCCGTGGTTTGCCCTCGCTGGACCTCGCACTGGCGCGGGGTATAGTCGCGCCGCATTTCGATGGAGCGGCCGTCAGGATGAGTCAGAAGTGACCGAGCTCTCGGCAGGACATGGCCCCCGCAGCAGCGACGCCGCGGCGATCCCAGATTTCGATGCCGTCGCGTTCGGGCCATTTTCGCTTCGGTCGCGGCTGCTGGAGAGGGATGGCTTGCCGGTCAGGCTCGGCAGCCGCGCGACGGATATTTTGCGCCTGCTGGTCAGTCGCGCCGGCGAAGTGGTCCCGAAGGACGAAATTCTCGGCTATGCGTGGTCCGGACTTTCCGTCGAGGAGGTCAGCCTGCGCGTCCATGTCGCGGAGCTGCGCAAGGTGCTCGGCGACGGAAAGGATGGTGCCCGCTACATCACCAACATCCCGGGCCGGGGCTATTGCTTTGTCGCCCCCGTGCGGCGTGGCGAACGCGCGGAGCTGGCTGCGCCGCCGTCGCGTGCGCCTGGAAGGACTGCGCCGCCACCTTCGCTGCCGCGCCGATTGGACCGGATGGTCGGGCGGGAGGACGCTGTGGCCGAGTTGGCGGCCCGCTTGCTCCGCGATCGCTTCGTCACGTTGCGAGGGCCGGGCGGCATCGGTAAGACCACTGTTGCGACCGCGCTCGCGCATGAGATGTGCGATAGCTTCGACGGCAATGTCCATTTTCTCGAATTCGGTCCGCTCAAGGACGCGGCCCTGGTCGCGAGCACGGTTGCCGCCGCCTTGGGCCTCGTCGTGCACCATGATGATCCCTCGGCCAGCATCGTCAATTTCCTGCGGGGCCGCCGGCTGCTTCTCGTGCTCGACAGCTGCGAGCACGTCATCGAGGAGGTCGCGCGGCTTGCAGAAAACATCTACCGGGAGGCGCCCGGCATCGTCATCCTCGCAACCAGCCGCGAGTCGCTGCTGGTGGAAGGCGAGCAGATTTTCGAGCTCGTTTCGCTTCCTGGTCCGCCGCAGGGCACCCGCCTCAGCGCCGGCGAGGTGCTGGCTTATCCCGCTGTGCGCCTGTTCGTCGATCGCGCCGTCGCGGCCGGGCATCGCGACGACATCACCGACGAGGATGCCGAAGTCCTGGCCCGGATTTGCGGCAAGCTCGACGGCATCGCACTGGCGATCGAGCTGGCTGCCGCACGCGTCGGTCTCTATGGACTGCGCGAGATGGCGGCACTGCTCGACAATCGGTTGCAGCTCGAATGGCGCGGGCGGCGAACGGCGCCGCCGCGGCAGCAGACGCTCGGTGCGACGCTCGACTGGAGTTTCGGTCTGATCGGCGAGAGCGAGCGGATCGTATTTCAGCGCCTTGCCGTCTTCGCAGGTCACTTCACGTTGAAGGGTGTGATAGCGGTCGCGGCCGGGGCAGAGATGCCGGAGGATCGCGCCGTCGAGGCCCTGGAGCAACTCGTGGTGAAGTCGCTGATTTCCACCCAGCCGGACGGCGCATCGCGGCGCTATCGCCTGCTCGACGCAACGCGCGCCTATGCCCTGCAGAAACTGGCCGATGGCGGACAGCTGGCCGAGATCGCGCGCCGTCACGCTCTCTATGTCCAATGCACGCTCGAAGCGGGCATGAAGGATGAGGGCAGCAATCATGCCTCACGTTTGCAGGAACGCGCGAGCCTGCTCGCCGATGCCCGCGCTGCGCTGCAATGGGCTTATGCCAACGACGAGGGCGCCGGCTTGCGCGTGCCGCTCGCCGGCAGCTGCACAAGGCTCTTCGTCGAACTCAATTTGCTCAACGAGGCGCGCATCTGGTCCGATCGCGCCCTCGCAATGCTCGACGAGGCCGACCGGGGCGGCGCATGGGAGCTCGAACTTCAGTCGACGCTCGGTCACGCCTTGATGTTCACCGAGCGCAACAGCGAGCAGGCGGAAGCGGCGCTCAGGCGCGGGCTGGAAATAGCGGAAGCGCTTTCCGATCACGCCAACACATTCAGGTTGTTGTCCCGGCTCAACATGTTCTACCGCCGGACCGGTCGCTATCGGCATCTGGTGCCGACTGCGCTTCACGCCGAGCGGATTGCCCGCGTCATCGGCGATACCGCGGGGATCGCCGGGAGCAAAGCGCTGCTCGGCGTGTCATATCACCTCGCCGGAGACCAGGCCGCGGCGCAAGCCCATCTCGACCAGGGCCTGCGCGACGACGCTGCGCTCCGCGGGACCCAACCCGGGCATTTCGCCTATTCACGCACACCGCAGATTCCGCTTGCGCGCGTGCTATGGCTGCGCGGCTTTCCCGATCGTGCGCTTGAATGCATCCGGCCGCTAGTCGGCGCTTCAGCGCCGCATGACGTGGTCATGCATTGTATCGCATTATGCTGGTCCGCCTCGGTGTTCGGCTGGCTCGGCGACTGGTTGTCAGTTGAGGCCATGACCGATCGCCTGGCCGCGCATGCGAGCATGCACGGACTCGTGCCCTACGAAGCCGTCGCGACGGGTTTTCGGGCACAGAGCATGATCGCTCGGGGCGAGGTGGCCGGCGGCGTCGACCTGATGCGGAGTGCGCTTCCACGCCTGCATGCCGATCGCTACGAACTCTATGCCTCGGCGTTCGCCGCGGATCTGTCTCGGGGCCTGGTCAGCTTGGGACAATTGACGCAAGGCATTCAGGTTCTTCACGAAACCATTCTGCGGGTCGAGCACGAAGGCGGCGCCTTCGACATGCCCGAGCTGCTCCGTCTGCGGGGAGAGCTGGAGGCCCATGGCGGCAATCCCGACGCGGCCGAGGCGGATCTTGTCGCCTCGATCTCGCTCGCCGAACAGCAGGGCGCGTTATCCTGGCGGCTGCGAGCCGAGATGTCGCTGGCGAGCCTTCGAATCCGGCAGCGTGTGCAAATTCCGCTCGAACAGCTCGCTCGAACCTATGCCCGGTTCACTGAGGGGTTCGAGACCGCCGATCTCAGGGCAGCGCGGCGCATGTTGAACGAGCCGGCGGCCCGGTGAAGTCGAAGCGAATTTTTTGCGCGGGCCGCTACTCGAAGACGGCGTCAAAGATCTCGACGTCCATCAGTACGGGCTTGGCGACCACTGTTCCGTCGGGCCGCAGCGTCTGCGCGCGTCGGAGCGTCGGCACCACGATGCCGCCGAAGCTGTCATGGGCCCAGGAGTAGTGCGCGACCTTCATCCCGAACAGATCGTGATCGGTCCGACGTTGCAACGCGTTATCGTCGAAATAGAAGATCTGCTCGGGCGCGAGCGTGATCAGGCCCGGAGGGAACTGCGCCCGCAACCGCCGCCATGACTCGTTGTTCTCCTGCCACGGTGGCAGCTCCTCCACCACCACGTCGGGATGGGCGAGCAGGAATGGATTGGTCAGATAATTCCAGATCGCGACGCCGCAGAAGAAGACGAGATGCAGTTCGTCCGCCAGCGTAGGCGAACCGGCCTCGGTGAACGCAACGCTTGGATTGCGCCAAGTCCTGAGGACCTCACCCTCGAGGCTTTCGATCGTGATCGCGTCCGGCTGAAACGAGCCGGAATGTTCCCCTCCGGTGATGCCGGTGAAGCGGACCGACTGCGTGCGGGTCGAGCCCTCCGCCGTCACGTCCTTGAATTCGCTGGCATGTCCGGTGCTGGAGAACAGCGTTCCGGCAACGGAGAGGTGAAGCGTGAACCGGCTCAAGCTATTCCAGCGGGCCATTCCGCCGCTGGCATCAATTACATCGTCAAGAAGCGCCATGTCCCGCCATATCCACCGTGAAGTGCCAGCACCATGGCGGGGCGGATGCGGCTTGGCGTGTTAGAAGTTGTTAGGAGTTGCGAGCGCGCAGCATGGCAGTATCTCATTGAAGATACTCTCAATTCAGCGCGCCCAGGAGCTCCCTGGCGGCGACGAGATCACGGGTCTGGAGGCCCTCTTGGTAGCGCGCGACGAGCGGGGCGAGCAGGGCGCGCGCGTCTCCGGCTTTTCCGGCCTGGCGCCAGAACCGGCCGAGACTGATTGCCCCCCGCAGCTCCCAGCCGAGCGCGCATTGGCGGCGTGACAGATCGAGCGAATCCCGGAAGCAGCTCTCGGCCTCCGCGGCATTGCCCGACCGGGCGAGGATATCGCCCTTGACCCTCAACATCTCGGGCATGTCGAAGGATTCGCCATGATCGGGGATCTCTGCGATGGCATCATTGATGGTCTGCAAGGCTTCGTCGGCCTGGTTCTGCGCCACGAGTCCCTCCGCGAGCGCGGTCGCAAACACCGTCGTCATGATCCGGTGTCGCGTTGCGTACAGCGTGGCCTGGCTGCGGCGGAGGTGCTCGATGCTGGCGGTGACGTCGCCGCGGCGAAGCAGCAGCTCACCCTTCTGGCCGATGCCGACCGCATGATAGGGGCCGAGGAAGTGCCGCGCCGAATGATCGATCAGCCGCTCGATCAGGATTTCCGCATTCGCCAGGTCGCCGACCCAGAGGAACACGTAGATGGTCCAGATCAAGGAAATACCGAGAGTGAGCGGTTGCTCGAGCAGCTCGGCTTCGCGAATGGTGTATCGGGACGCCTCGATCGCACGATCGGGCCGGCCGGTGAGCCAAAGCCCGCGCGCGAGCGCCACCAGTGCGACGATGCGGTCGTCATAGCCGAGATGCCCGATATTCAGCCGCTGCGAGCCGGGATTATGCAACATCGCGCTCTCGCAGAGCTGCACCGCCTTGTCCTGGTTGCCGATTAAATGATGGGCGACGCCCAGCATCCATTCGACGTTCAGCGTGCTGGCGGGATCGTTCAGCTTCCGCGCAACGCTCTCGCCCTGTTCGCCGGTTCCGAGTGCTCCGTGAAAATCCCCGACCCTGGTCAGGTAGATGTGTAATCCGCGCAGCAGCCAGAGCTGCCAGTGCAGATCCTGGAGCTCCCCGGCAAGCTGGAGACTGCGCGTGAACGCCGAGCGGACCGCTTCGGTATTGCCCTGCGTGAACATCGCGGAGACGCCGAGCGCGGCGTGCAGGATCATTTCATTGCGGCCATCCACTGCGCTCGCGTCGAGGGACGCCAGCGCCTGCTGGGTCCAGCGGTAGCATTCCGTCAGCAATGTCAGCTCAAGGAAGAACTGGGCCGCTGACGCCGCAAGATCCACGCCGATCGTTCGGTCCCCGCCGTCCGAAAAGCTCCAGGTCAGCGCGGCCCGAACATTGGGCAGGTGGTCGGCATAGGGAAGGAAGCCGCCGGCCGTCTGCATGCCCGTGGATTTGAGCGCGATGTCGCGCAGGAAATCGCGGAAATATTCGGCGTGGGCGCGTGCGACGCGGTCCGCTTCGCCGTTCTCGACGAGCTTGTCCGCGACGAAGGCACGCGTCGTATCCAGCAGGCGATAGCGCAGCCGCCGCTCCGCAGGCGAGGTCGCGATCAGCGATTTGGAAAGCAGATTGGAGATCGCCTCGGCGGCTTCCGCCTCGCCAATGCCCTGACAGGATGCGACCGCAAGCGCGGCCTCCAGGGTGAACGGCCCGACGAACGCCGACAATCCGCGCAGCGTTGCGCTTTCGTTTGCCGGCAGCAAATCATAGCTCCAGGCGAGCGCCGCACTTAGGGTGTGGTGCCTCGGCACAGCGGTGCGCCGCCCGCGCCATAGCAGTGAGAAACGGCTGTCGAGCAGCGAGGCGGTCCCGGCAATGCCATAGGCGTTCACCCGCCCGGCCGCGAGTTCGATCGCGAGCGCGATGCCGTCCAGCCGACGGCAGATATCGGCCACGAGCGGCGCATCCTCTTCGCTGAGCTCGAATTCGCTCAGGCTTTCTGCAATGCGTTCCACGAAGAGCTGAGTTGCGGGATAGGCAAGGATGTCGGCGATGCCGAGTCCGTCGCGCTGTGGCGGGCAATCCAGTGGAAACAGCCGATGGACACGCTCACCGTCGGCGCGGAAGGATTCGCGGCTGGTGGCGAGAATATGCAGCCCGCCCGCTTCCCGGACGATGCGTTCGGCCAGGGGGGCGAGATCGTCGAGGATGTGCTCGCAACTGTCGAAGACCAGCAGCATCCGCCGGCTGCGCAGGAATGTCAGCAACCCCGGCATCGGGTCGTCGGAATTGACTGTAAGGCCCAGCGCGGCCGCAATCGTTCCCGCAACGAGCCGCGTCCCCCTGAGTGCGCCGAAATCGACAAAACACACCTGGCCGTCGAAGGCCTGGAGTTCGCCATGCGCCACCGCCAGTGCGACCGAAGTCTTGCCGATCCCGCCGGGGCCGACGATCGTGACGAAGCGATGCAAGGCAAGCTCGGCGGAAATTCTCGCGACCGCATCGTCCCGCCCGATCATCTTCGCGAGCGGCGAGGGCAGCGAGCGCGGCGCAGCGACGGGCAGGCTGGTCCGGTTCTCCGATGGGGCAGCCCGGAGCAGCGCGGCCGTGAAGCAATAACCCCGCCCGGGGACGTTGACGACGTAGCGGGAGCCTTCGCCCGGATCGCCCAAGGCCTTGCGCAGTGTCGTGATGTGAAAGCGCAGGCTGCCTTCGTCCACATTCACGTCGGCCCAGACGCGCCGGATCAACTCACGCTTGTCCACGACCTCCCCGGCGCGCTCGGCCAGAAAAACGAGAATATCGAGCGCACGGCCGCCGAGGTGAACCGGGGCGCCGTCCTTCTCGAGCAGCCGCGTCTTTGCGAACAGCCGGAATGGCCCGAAAGCAATGGCCGACTCCTGGTCGTTAGTGTCCGGCACGGGCCAATCATTCCAGTGAGAGCTGAACTCTGCACTTTGATTTAGCAGAAGGGAACCCCGAGTAAACTGGCCGAAAGTGGCGAAATCGCGTGGGGCGCCGGCAATTGGCCGTCGCGCGCGACGATCCGTCGCAAATTGTACTCAAACGCGAGCATCTTGCGAAGCGATAGGGGCAGCCCGGCGGCGTGCTTGACCGCCCAGCTCACGGCTTGGAGTCCCGGTCGTCGCACCCTCATCATAACAAAATCTTGCAACGTCTAACGAGCAATGCACGCGAACTGCATCCAGTATCCGTTCCGAGTTTGACGTTAATTCCAACGGGGAGGCGACGATGTCCGGTATCAACGCTCGGCCGAATGACGACGTCGTTCGATCTCAGCTTGTGGCCAGTTTAGACGATCAGTCGCGTGACTGGCAGCTCGTGCTGCGGGAATCCCACCATCGGATGAAGAACACGCTGACGATACTGGGTGCGTCAGTCCGCCGCGATTTCACCCGGGCAGGCACCAGGGACGTGTCGCTTGCCGCGGACCGGCTCGAGCGGCGCATCGTCGCCTTCGGCAGGCTCTATCAACTCTTGTCCGACAATGACGATCATACGGCGATCCCGGTGGCGGCCTTCTTCGAAAATTTGTGCGGAGCGATTTCCGAGGCCGTGCTGGAGCCCGCGGGCATCCGCTGCGAGGCGGCGATCGAAAACGGGACCCTACCGGCATCGCAATGCCATCGGCTCGCGCTGATGCTGACGGAGCTGGTGACGAATGCGGCCAAGCACGCCTTCCCGAACAGGAATGATGCAATGATCCGCATCGAGATAGCCAATCGTGACGGCGCCTGGTTCTGCACGGTATTAGACAACGGGATCGGCGCGACCGGGCCGCTTCAGGGCACAGGCAGCCGGATTCTCGAAGGACTCGCACGCAGCATTCGCGCCCGGCTGCAGGGCGAGGCGGGAGAAGACGGCACACGTGTAACGATCGTGATGCCGATCGCAGCTGCTTGAAGTTCGTCTTCGATCCAACCCAGGGAGTTCGACATGGCCACTACCGAAATCGACCGCGACGCCGCGGCCAAGTCTTCTAAGAACCCTTCCAACAAGTCTGCGAGCAAGCCTTCGACATCGCCTAGAATTGATCAGAGGCTCGAGGTGATCGTGATCCCCGTGTCCGATGTCGATCGCGCCAAGGCCTTCTACGCGCGTCTCGGTTGGCGACTTGACGCCGATTTTGCCTCCGGCAATGACTGGCGCGTGATCCAGTTCACGCCGCCAGGCTCGGCCTGCTCGGTGATCTTCGGCAGGAACGTGACCGCGGCAGCGCCGGGCTCGGCGCGAGGCTTGTACCTGATCGTCTCCGATCTGGAGGCGGCGCGAAAGGATCTGCTCGGCCGCGGCATCGAGGTCAGCGCTCCATTCCATGGTGCCGGCGATGTCCACGCCGGAACCGACGAGCCTTATCTCTCCGGCAGCGTTCGGGTTAGCGGTGCTGACCCGCAGCGCGGCAGCTACGGCTCATTTGCCTCGTTCAGCGATCCCGACGGCAATGGCTGGTTGTTCCAGGAGGTCACCACGCGATTGCCGGGACGGATCGCGGGCGACGGCACGACATTCGCTTCGCAGGCTGCGTTGGCCGCAGCACTGCGCCGCGCGGCGGCGGCACATGGCGAGCACGAAAAGCGGACCGGCGGGCACGATGAGAACTGGGCCGATTGGTATGCCGACTATATCGTCCGCGAGCAAGCGGGCCAGCCGCTGCCATCCTGAGCTGGACGGCGGCTTCTCGACTGATGCAAGCCGACGCGGCGCGCGATGACTGAGCTGATCGCGCGCCGTGTTGCTTTGGCGGCGACCATCGTGGATCGCCGCTTGCTCTGCTCGGCGTCGCGCGGCTCGCAACGGCTAACGCGGTCTAACAACCCATAACGAGCAAATTGCCAGGGCCTGCGCCAATCTCTCTGCATGACGAACCGAGGCGTTGATGTCGAATTCGGTCAGCGTCACCGACCAAAGCCAGGGAGATCGAACATGACAACGCAAGCACGTATCGACATTCTCAATCCAGACCGCCGTCAACTGTTGGGCCAGGCCGCGATGGCTGCGGTTGCTGCAAGCGTATCGAGCCTGTTGCCGCTGCATTCCGCCAAGGCTGGCGTGAGTGGGGCGGTTCGCCCGTTCCACGTCAGCGTGCCCGAGCAGGATCTGGTCGATCTTCGCCGCCGCCTCGGGGCGACGCGCTGGCCGGATCGTGAGATCGTTGTCGATCAATCGCAGGGCGTGCAGCTGACGACGGTGCAGCAACTCGTGAACTACTGGCAGAACGACTACGACTGGCGCAAGATGGAGGCGCGGCTGAATGCCTTGCCGCAATTCGTCACCGAGATCGACGGCGTCGACATCCACTTCATTCACGTTCGCTCGCGTCACGAAAACGCGCTGCCGATGATCGTCACGCATGGCTGGCCCGGTTCGATCATCGAGCAGATGAAAATCGTCGGCCCGCTCACCGACCCCACCGGACACGGCGCGACGGCGGCGGACGCCTTTGATCTCGTGATCCCGTCGCTGCCCGGCCACGGCTTCTCCGGCAAGCCGACGGAGCTGGGCTGGGATCCCCAGCGCGTCGCGCGCGCCTGGATCGTGCTGATGAAGCGGCTCGGCTACAACCGCTATGTCGCGCAAGGCGGCGATTGGGGCAATGCCGTGACAGAGCAGATGGCGGTGATCGCGCCGCCGGAACTGCTCGGCATCCATACCAACATGCCCGCGACCGTTCCGGACGACATCGCCAAGGCGCTTCAGCCCGGCGGATCGCGGCCGTCGAACCTCTCGGCCGACGAGCGCTACGCTTACGATCAGCTCGATGATTTCTACAAGCACGGTCTCGGCTACGCCATCGAGATGTCGAACCGGCCGCAGACGCTCTATGGCCTGGTGGATTCGCCGGCGGGCCTCGCGTCCTGGATGCTCGACCACGATGCGCGCAGCACCGCGATGATCGCCCGGGTGTTCGACGGCAAGACGGAAGGGCTGTCGCGCGATGACGTGATCGACAACATCACGCTCTACTGGCTCACCAACACCGCGGTGTCGTCGGCGCGCCTGTACTGGGAGAACAAGCTGGTGTTCTTCGAGCCCAAGCACATCGAGATCCCGGTCGCCGTCAGCGTTTTCCCGGACGAGATCTACGCCGCGCCGCGCAGCTGGACCGAGAAGGCCTATCCGAAGCTGATGCACTACAATCGGCTGAACAAGGGCGGCCATTTCGCGGCCTGGGAGCAGCCCGCGTTGTTCTGCGCGGAAATGCGCGCCGCCTTCCGACCGCTGCGTCAGTCTATCTGAGACCTGCGGGGACGCGCACTTCCGCGCGTTCTCATTTTTCCCCACAGACAGGAATGCAATCATGAACCGCCCCGAACGCACCTTCACGACCGACCAAATCCGCCTGGAACGTCGGCTGCCGTCGTATTGGCGTGTCACCTTCGACATGCCCCCGGTCAATATCTTCGGCCCCAAGCAGCTTCCGCTGCTCGACGACGTCGTCACGGCGATCGAGACCGATCCTGAGGTGAAGGTCGTGGTGTTCGACAGCGCCGTCGAAGGCTTCTTCATCACGCATTACGACTTCCTCGCGCCGCTGGAGGATTCGCTTCGTATCCCGCCCGGGCCGACCGGCCTGCAGGCACTGCCCGACATGCTGGTGCGTCTCAGCCGCGCGCCGGTTGTCTCGATTGCCTCGATCCGGGGCCGCGCGACCGGCGTCGGCAGCGAGCTGGCGCTCGCGAGCGACATGCGCTTTGCCAGCCGCGAAAAGGCGATACTGTCGCAATGGGAAGTCGGTGCGGGCCTGGTGCCCGGCGGCGGGCCGATGGCGCGGTTGCCGCGCCTGATGGGCCGCGGCCGCGCGCTCGAAGTTCTGCTCGGCGCCGATGACATCCACGGTGATCTCGCCGAACGTTACGGCTATGTGAACCGGTCGCTGCCGGATGCCGAGCTCGACGGCTTCGTCGAGGCGCTGGCCATGCGCATCGCGTCCTTCGACAAGGAGGCGATTGCCGAGACCAAGCGCCTCGTCGACGTCGCGAGCCTGCCGCCGGATGTCGAGATCAAGCCGGAATGGGACGCGTTCCTGGCCTCGCTCAGCCGCCCCGCGAGCCAGACCCGCATCAAGGCGCTGATGTCGCGCGGCTTCCACCGCGCCGGTGACGTCGAGAACCGGCTCGGCTTCCACGTCGGACAGATCGGTAACTAGAGCGTTTTCGAGCAAAGTGGATACCGGTTCGCGTGAAGAAAACGCGTCAAAGCAAGAATCAAGTCCCGTTCGGAACGGGACTTGACGGAACCGCTGCGGCGCTCGGCCGGTTGGAATTGGCGACAGGTGGTCGTGCCAATGTCGCTTTCCTTCGGTACCGAGCGCCGGTGCTAAAAAATCAACCAGGAGAATTGAGATGATCCGCAAGGCAACAGCAGTCTGGAAGGGCACCGGTCGGGACGGGACCGGTCAGCTATCGAGCGAATCCGGCGTGCTCGCTGCGACGCCCTATTCCTTCAAGACCCGCTTCGAGAACGAGAAGGGCACCAATCCCGAGGAGTTGATCGCTGCGGCCCATGCCGGTTGCTTTACCATGGCGCTGGCCTTCGGCCTGCAGCTCGCCGGCTTCACGCCGGACGAACTCTCGACGGAAGCCGCGGTCACGCTCGAGCCGGAAGGCAAGGGTTTCAAGATCAGCAAATCGGCGCTGACCTTGCGTGCCAAGGTGCCGAACCTCGACGATGCCGGCTTTGCCCGCATCGCGGGCGAGGCCGAGAAGAACTGCCCGGTGTCGAAAGTGCTCAACGCCGCAATCACGCTCGACGCTAAACTGACGTAGGGCGCGCTCTCATTGTGTCTCCATCCGGTTCTGGAAGCTTGCGCCTCGCGAGAGGAGCTGGATGGACAAATGCCTGGCTTTCGGCTGAGCCGCCAAAAGCATAGGATGCGACGGATTCAGAACGGACAGACGGATCAATTGGGAGTGGAGATATGACAACGGAACGCGCAGTTTTAGCCGGAGGCTGCTTCTGGGGCATGCAGGATCTGATCCGCAGGCAGCCGGGCGTGATCTCGACCCGCGTCGGCTACACCGGCGGCGCTGTGAAGAATGCCACCTACCGCAATCATGAAGGTCATGCCGAAGCGATCGAGATCACCTTCGATCCCGCCAAGACCAGCTTTCGGACCATGCTGGAGTTCTTCTTCCAGATCCACGATCCGACCACGCTCAACCGCCAGGGCAATGATTTGGGCACGAGCTATCGCTCGGCGATCTTTTATACCAGCGACGAACAGAAGCGCATCGCAAAGGATACGATTGCAGACGTCGAGGCGTCCGGTCTCTGGCCTGGCAAGGTCGTGACCGAGGTCGCGCCCGCGGGCGAGTTCTGGCAAGCCGAGCCGGAGCACCAGGATTATCTCGAACGCTATCCGGACGGGTACACCTGCCACTTCATCCGCCCCGACTGGAAACTGCCGCGGCGCGGGGCTGCAGCGGCAGGCTAGAGCTGGTCGTCGTTATTGTCGGGGAGAGCCATGCCCGAAATCCGCGAGATCACCGCCGGCATCCGCAGAGCACATCGACCGCTTTTCGGGCCATCTCCCTCAGCTCGGAGCGGCGGGCGCCGGCACGGGCGCGAATGGCGATGGTGTGCATCGTGGCTGAAGCGAGAATGGCAAGCGCCGCTGGATCGGCGTCGCGCTTCAACTCGCCCTTGTCCTGCGCAAGGCGGAAGCGGGCTTCGAAATCGGCATCTATCATCCGCAGTCCCGCCGCAACGCTACTCCGGATCGCGGCATCTTCAGCGACTTCGGTCACCGCCGTCCCCACCACGAAGCAGCCGCGCGCGGCTCCCTTGCCGGAAAAGTAGATCGACAGCGCCGCGTCATAGGCCAGCATCAGCGCTTCGTCCAAGGGATGGTCCCCGGCGAGAGCCTCACGCGTTGCCGCAAGGCTGATCTCCCAATAACGCGCGAGCGCCTCGAGGTAGAGCGCATGCTTGTTGCCGAACACCGCGTAGAGGCTCGGCGGACTCATCCCGGTCGCGGCAGCGACCTTGTCCAGGGAGGTACCGGAATAGCCCGTCCTCCAGAACGTCTCCGTTGCCCGCTTCAAGGCGGTCTCTGCGTCGTAGGCCGGTGGCCGTCCCCGGCGCGCCGGGCTCGTTTCGCTCTTTTTCCGTGCCATATCGTCAGAACCCCGGTTGCCCTGTTCCACACGTATATTTGTATAGATCGTTATAAAAATCAAGGGTCGCAGCCTTGATCGCCGCGTTGGAGTGCAATATTTGTAACGAGCGTTATTAAATAGATTGAACCCGAGGATATTCCGATGCGTTTCGATTTCGCGCCAATCGCCGGCGGGCTCGGCGATGGCAGCAGCTTCCGCCCGAGCGAGGCTGCCGCGCAATGGTTTGGGGCAGGGCTCGGCAAGCGGCTGCGACGGCCGCTGATGCTCGCGCTGCCGATGGCGGTGGCCGTGGTTGGCGCCTTCATCTATCTGGCGCAGGAGCAATATGTCTCGACCGACGACGCCTTCGTGCGTGCCGCCAAGGTGACCATCAACGCGCGCGTTTCCGGCCAGGCGGTCGAGATAGCCGTGCGCGACAACGAGCGCGTCCGGCGGGGGCAGGTGCTGTTTCGCATCGACCCGGAGCCTTATCAAATTGCCGTCGACCAGGCCGAGGCGCGCCTCGGAAGTGCGCGGCTCCAGATCGAGTCCCTCAAGGCGACCCATCGTCAGCAGCAGGCGGAGCTGCAGTCGGCCAAAGAGACGGCTACCTTCGACGAGCGCGAGTTCGATCGCAAGAAGATGCTGGTTGCCTCCGACTTCACGCCACGCGCGGTGTATGAGCGGGCCGAGACGGACATGAAGGTCGCTCGCCACCGCATGGCGTCGATCGAACAGCAGATCGCCAACACGATCGTTGCCCTCAACGGCGATGCCGATATCGATGTCGACCGTCATCCGACCGTTCGCGCGGCCAGGGCACAGCTCGACCGTGCGCGGCTGGATCTCTCCTACGCCACCGTGACGGCGCCGGACGACGGCATCGTGACCAAGGTGGACGATCTCCAGATCGGCGGCTTCGTCAATGCCGGGGCAACGACGTTCTCGCTGCTGTCGAGCCGGCACGTCTGGGTCGAGGCGAATTTCCGCGAGACCGGCTTGACCCACATGCGCCCGGGCCAGGAGGCGACGATCGACGTCGATGCCTATCCGGATCGCAAGTTCAAGGCGCACATCGTCAGCATGAGTCCGGGGACCGGCTCTGACTTCTCGCTCCTGCCGCCCGAGAATGCGACGGGAAACTGGGTCAAGGTCGTGCAGCGATTGCCGGTGCGCCTGGAACTCGACGATCTCGATCCGAACCGGCCATTGTTCTCGGGCATCAGCGTGACGGCGCGGGTCGATACAGGCCATCGCCGCAGCTGGCCGCATCTGCTCCAACCGGCGCCTGCAACGGAGGGCAAATGAGTACGCCCCTTCCATCGACCACGGCGCCCGGCGGTCATCACGCGATCGCCGCGGCCGCACTCATGGCGACCTACATGCAGGCCGTCAACATTTCGATACCGAACGCGGCGCTACCCCATATTCAAGCGACGCTCTCGATGGCCAATGACGAGGTCGGCTGGGTGTTTTCCTCCTATATCGCGGCGAGCGCCGTGACCATGTCGATCACGCAATGGCTGGCGGGACGCTACGGCCGGAAAGTGGTCTATCAGGCCGCTGTCACGATCTTCGTCTTGGGTCTCGCCCTCGACACGCTGGCGACGACGTCGATTCAGTTCGTGCTGGCGCGAATTCTCCAGGGCGCGGCGAGCGGACCGCTGGCGCCGCTCTCGCTGGCGATCCTGCTCGAGGCGACACCGCCGGCGCGACATGCGCGCATGAACTTGGCCTGGACCGTCTGCTCCCTGCTCGGCATCAGCAGCGGCCCGGCCATTGGCGGTTGGCTCAGTGAATATTACGGCTGGCCCGCGATCTTCTATTTCAGCCTGCCGATGACGGGTTTCATTTTCCTGACGATGGCTCAGCTGCTCGGCGAGAAGCGGGCGGAGCGGAGCCAGCCCTTCGACTTCTTCGGCCTGACGACGTTCTCCGTCGGCATGATTGGGTTGCAGATGTTGCTCGACCGCGGCGAGCGCCTCGAATGGTTTGCCTCGACGGAAATCTGGATCGAGGCGGGCGCCTCCGTGCTCGGCTTCTATCTCTTCGTCGTGCACGTCATGACGACAAAGGAGCACTTTCTCCGCACGGCGCTGTTCAGGGACCGCAATCTCGTGCTCTCGACGGTCATCTCCTTCGCGGTTGGCTTCGTGCTGCTGCCGACCTTGGCCCTGACGTCCCCGATGCTGGAGGAATTGCTCAACTACCCCGTTGACACCACCGGATACATGACCGTTCCGCGCGGCGTCGCGCTGGTGGGAGCGCTGGTGCTGACGAGCCTGGTCCCGGCGCAGATCGACTACCGGCCGTTCCTCGTGGGTGGAATGACGCTGGTGGTCTATGCCAACTGGCTGATGCTTGGCTATTCACCGGCGATGGATTGGCGGCCGGTGGTCGAGGCGGGCCTGCTCCAGGGAGCGGGCCTCGGCATGTTGCTGCCCGCGCTCGCCAGGGCCGCGTTCGGCACGCTCGATCCGAAGCTCCGCCCGGAAGGCAGCGCGCTGATCAACCTGTCGCGCCTCTATGGCAGCACCATCGGCATCGCGGTGGTCCAGCTCTTCTTCTACGCCAACACGCAGGCTGTGCACGTCGCACTCGCAAAGAACCTCACGCCCTACCGAGTCGCTGCATTCGTCGGGGGGCCGATCGCGAAGCCAAGCCTTGCCGCCCTCAACGGCATGGTCACGCGTCAGGCGGCGACCGTCGCGGTCATCGACCAGTTCGAGATCCTGATGCTCGCCATGCTCGTCGTGATTCCGCTCGTGTTTTTTCTCCGTAAGCCGCGGCCGACCGGTTAACGCCTGGAGCCGTGGAATGACATCGCATCGAATACCTCGTCCCTCGCTTTTGAGGGAGCCGAGGACAAACAAAGGAGTATGAGCATGACTTCGTCAGATACGCTTCGTTATACGAGGATTCCAACTCATCAATCCGGGACGATTCCCGCGGTGGGATTTGGCACGCTCATTCCGGATCCGCTCGTGACCAGGCAGGCCACCAAGGCTGCATTGGAGGCCGGATTTCGACACCTTGATTGCGCGGAGCGCTATCGCAACGAGGAAGCGGTCGGCGATGCGCTGCAGGAGACGTTCAAGGAGGGAACGCTTCAGCGCAAGGACCTGTTCGTTACGACGAAGCTATGGAACACCAATCATCGACCGGAACGGGTCAGGCCTGCCTTCGACGCCAGTCGCCGGCGGCTGCAAGTCGACGAGATCGATTGCTACATCATCCATACGCCCTTTGCCTTTCAACCCGGCGACGAACAGGATCCGAGAGATGAGCACGGTCGGGTCATCTATGATTCAGGGGTTACGCTGGCGGAGACGTGGGGGGCGCTGGAGCGCCTGGTCGACGAGGGGCACTGCAAGTCGATCGGTCTGTCGGACATCACCCTGGACAAGCTGCGCGAGATCGTTTCGGTCGCGCGGATCAGGCCCGCCATGGTGCAAGTCGAATCGCATCCGTATCTTCCCGAGTGGGACCTGCTCGACTTCTGTCGAGAGCACGGGATCGTCTTGCAGGCGTTTGCAGCGCTGGGGCACGCGATGAAGCCGAACGTCCTGGCCGATCCGGTGATCACTGCCATCGCGGAGCGTTTGCACAAGACACCGGCCCAAATTGCGCTGGCGTGGGCCGTCCAGCGCGGCACCGCTTTCCTGACGACTTCGACCAATCCCCGGCGCATCCAGGAGAACTTCGATATTTCGGCTTTGCCCAAAGACGCCATGCGAGAGATGAGGGACGAGATCACGACAAACATCAGGTTCAACACGGTCGTCGAGACTGGCGTGCCCGGATTCATTCCGCGCGCCGGATGAATCGGCGCCGGCCAGCCGACTCGTCAAGCTCGGAGCTGCTCGATCAAATCGTGGGCGCTGCGGATTTCGGCGATGCCGGCGCCCTCGGTGAACGGCCGGCATGCCCGTTCCAGAATTGCCAAGGCCTCCTTGGTCTGGCCAGCGCCGATCATGTACCGCGCCAGGCTGACCGCGCTTCGCAGCTCCCAGAAGCGCGCGCCTTGCTGGCCGGCAATGTCCATGGCCTCGCGAAAGCGCGGCTCGGCGTCTCCTGAATGCCGGGTGCTCCTGAGCATCAACTCTCCCTTGATGCGGATCAGCTCCGGCAGATACCAGAGCTCCTGCCGGTCGTTGCAGCGGGTCAGGACATCCTCGATCACGTCGAGGCCGCGATCGACCTGGTCGGCTTCTCCAGAACACGCGGCGAGCTCGCCGAGCAGGGGCAGAAAACGCGGCAGGAAGCGCGCATCGCCGGCGCGATTGAGCTCCTCGCGCAGCAGTGGCAGGCCGGTCGAGTCGCCGCGTTTGACCATGACTGCGGCATTGAAGGCCCTAGCCCACAGGCCCCACAGCCGGATCGCGTGTCGCTCGGTGTGTTCGAGCAGCTCGGCGCCGTGACGCTGCGCGGCCTCGAAATCGCCGGACCAGAAGGCGATCGGGCAGGCGGCCTGTCCGAGCACGCTGCAGAAGGTCAGTGCGTGGCCATTGGCGCGGCCTTCCTCGATGTTCCTGGCGGTGAGGGCCTGAGCCTGATCGGCCAGGCCCTGAAGCCACAGGATGCGAGCTCGAAAATATTGGGTCGAGATTCTCAGATCGAGCGGGAAGATCTTCGGCTTCTCCGCCAACACATGCAACGATGCATTGACCCGGTCGATGCGTAGCCGAGCTTCGTTCTGATCCCCGAGATAGTGCAGCGCTACGGCCATCAGGCGGTCGCCCAGCATGACGTCGGTCCTGTCGGACGAGTTCGCCGCTGCGTTCGCAAAGCGATCGGCGAGCGCACGGGCCTTGCCGAACTGTCCGTTGTTGAACTGGTCGATGCACAAGCCCCAGAGCGCGCGCAGCCGGAAATCCTTGTCGTCGAGCCTGTCAGCCAGCTCGAGGGTCGTCTCGAGGATCGGCCGCGCCTCGCGCGCGCGGCCCTCGCCATACATCAGCGACCAGCCGAGTGCCGACAGGAGCTGCATGCGGATGCGGTCATCGTCGGCGGTGTCTCCGAGCGCTGCGAGTGCCGTTCTGCTGCGCTCACGGCATTCCGCGAACAGTGAAAGACGCACCCACAGCGTGATCGCGGCCGCCGTCAGCGCGATGCCGAGTGTCGCCTCGCCGTCGGGCCCGAAGGCCCAGTCCAACGCCGCGCGCACATTGTCCAGCTCCGCGCCATAGATGCTCAGCCATTCGGGCAGCGGCGTCGAAATATCCGCCTCCGCGCGCTGGAATAAATCGCGAAAATGCTCGGCATGACGCCGCGCGAACTGCCTGGCTTCGCCGAGCTCGTTGAGTTTTTCGTATGCATAGGTGCGCGTGGTGTCGAGCAGCCGATAGCGCAGCGTCCGCGAGCCGGACGGCGAGATCAGCGACTTGGTCACCAGGCTGTCGATTGCTTCGAGGGTCTCGGATGCGTTGAGGCCGTCACCGGACGCGACCGCTGCCGCCGTCTCCGGCGCGAAAGGCCCGGCAAAGACCGACAAGCGTCGCAGCGTGGCGCTCTCCACGGGAGGCAGAAGGTCGTAGCTCCAGTCGAGCGCCGCAGCGAGCGTCTGGTGCCGCGGCACGGCGGTGCGCCGGCCGCGCCATTGCAGCGAAAAGCGGCTGTCGAGCAGGGATGCCGTGCCGGCGATGCCGTAAGCATTGACGCGGCCCGCCGCGAGCTCGATCGCCAGCGCGATGCCGTCGAGGCGCCGGCAGATGCTCGCGACGAGGGGCGCCTCTTCTGCGCTGAGCTGAAACGGTCCCGAGCTCTGCGCAATGCGGTCCACAAAGAGTTGAGCCGCGGGATAGGCAAGAACCTCGTCGACAGCAAGCCCTTCGCGCTCGGGCGGACAATCCAGTGGGAACAGCCGGAAAATCCGCTCGCCTTCGCTCCGGAACGACTCGCGGCTGGTTGCGAGAACACGAAGCTGCGGTGCTTCGCGAACGATGTGCTCGACGAGAGGCGCCAATTGATCCAGCACATGTTCGCAACTGTCGAAGATCAGCAGGGCCGGGCCGATCTTGAGGAAAGTCAGAAGGGCCGGCGTCGGATCTTCCGCGCTGATGGTCAGTCCGAGCGCCGAAGCAATGGTGGTCGCGATGTGACTGGCATCCCTCAGCGGACCGAAATCGACAAAGAAGACTCGCCCGCCGAAATCCTGGGAGCGGCGATGCCCGACGGTGACGGCGACCGAGGTCTTGCCGATGCCGCCCGGGCCGACGACGGTCATGAAGCGATAGAGGGAAAGTCCGTTCGAGATCTTCTCGATGACATCTTCCCGGCCGACCATCCTGGTTAGCTGAGCGGGCAGGGAGCGGGGAGGGGCGGTTTCGGCCGCGAGCGGGGCGGCTGGCGCAGCTGCTTGAGCGAACGAGGCGACAAAGCAATAGCCGCGGCCCGGCACGTTAACGACGTAACGGGCCGACTTGCCGGTATCGCCGAGCGCTTTGCGCAGCGCCGCGACATGGAAGCGCAGACTGCCCTCGTCGACATTGACGCCGGCCCAGATGCGCTTGACCAGCTCTCTCTTGTCGACGACTTCTCCGGGGCGTCCGGCAAGGAAGATGAGAATGTCGAGCGCGCGGCCGCCGACATGAAGCGGCGCCCCCTCCTTCTCCAAGAGCCGGGACTTCGGAAACAGTCGAAATGGCCCAAAGGAAATGGCCGAGTCTTCGCTACGATCTGGCACGCGCCATCGCCCCCTCGAAGGGAGTCAAAAGGTATTACTTTTTGGTCTACCAGAACGAGGCGTACAGTAAACTGGCCGAAAGCAGTGGGCAGGGCTGGCAGCCCTGCGTGGACGGCTTGGGTCGGCTCGCTCGCGAAATTGTGCTTGGAAAGTAAAGAGTTAGGCCGATGTGACAATGCGATGACGCCGAGGCTCGCCCGGATGGAGCATTGACTGTGATGCCGGATTGCTGCGATGGCATCGTCCGGGAGCCGGTCCCGCCACCACATCGACTGCCGACTTCCGGAATTTCCAGCATGGCCTCTTTCACGCGGCGACAATTCGTGCACGCGTTGACAAGCGCAGCGGCGCTCGCCGCGCTTCCCCGCAGCGGACAAGCCGCCGACTATCCGTCTCGTCCCATTCGCCTGGTGATTCCCTACGGACCCGGTGGATCGGGTGACCAGATCGCGCGCCCCTGGGTTGACAGGATGCCGTCGCTGCTGGGGCCGACCTTCGTCGAATATATCGGCGGTGCGGGCGGCGCCATCGGGACCGCGGCGGTCGCACGCGAGGAGCCCGACGGCTACTCGCTGCTGCTCGGCAACGGCAGCACGCAGGTCATCATTCCCATGACGTCGGCGAATCCCGGATATTCGGTTGGCGATTTCCGCGCCATCTACCGGCTGATCAACAGCGCGCTGGTTTTCGCCGTCAATCCTTCGGTGCCCGCCGCAAACCTGCGCGAGTTGATCGCCTATGCGAAAGCCAATCCGGGAAAGCTGTCCTATGGCACGCCGGGGATCGCCACCGGAAACCATCTGGTCGGCGAATCCTTCAAGCAGCAGGCCGGTGCGCTGGACATCGTCCACGTGCCCTATCGGGGCATCGCGCAGGCGACCAACGATCTCGTCAGTGGCCAGATATCGCTCGTCATTGCCGTCATGTCCGTTCAATTGCAGCAGCTGGCTCAAGCGGGGAAAGTCAGGCTGCTCGCGGTCACCACCGAAACGCGGCTGAGCGGCGCGCCGGAGATCCCGACGGCCGTCGAATCCGGCATGCCCGGCATCCGGTATGAGGGATGGTTCGGTCTGTTCGCGCCCAAGGACACCGACGATGCGATCATCGACCGAATCGCGCAGGCGACGCGGCTCGCCATGGCCGAACCGGCGCTTCTGGCGAGCTATCGCGCCCAGGGCATGGAGCCGGACAACGATTCAAGTCCGGACAAATTCCAGCGCATCGTCGAGGCCACATCCGCAAGCCTCGCGCCCTTGATCAAATCGATCGGGCTGAGCAATTTGTGACGCCGCTCAGCCGTCGGCGCGCGTAACCATGCGCGCCGTCAGCGTGACGAGGCCCATCAGCGCGGCCAGGAGCCAGAACGCCATCGGCAATCCGCCAAAGCGTGCCACGAAGCCGACACCGGCGGGGCCGACGAGAACGCCAGCATAGCCGGCGGTCGTGATCGCCGCAACGGCGAGCCCCGTGGGCATCACCGTCTGCCTCGCCGCCCGGCGGAACAGCACCGGCACGAGGTTCGATGCGCCGAGGCCGATCAGCAGGAAGCCGGCTATGGCGACCGCCACGACGGGAGCCGTGAGCAGGACCACGAAACCCGCGATCGCAATCAGGCTGCCCCAGAACAATGTCGTGCGGTCTCCGACGCGTGCGACGACGGCGTCGCCGCCGAGCCGCCCGATCGTCATGGCTACCGAGAACACGATGTAGCCGATCCCGCCTTGCGCTTCGGAAACGAGACCCGCGCCGATGACGAGCAAGGCGCCCCAATCGAGCATCGCGCCTTCGACCAGGAAGGTGATGGCGCAAAGCAGCGCGAGCAGGAGCACGGCGCCATGCGGCAGCACGAACAACGGCCCCTCCTGCACCTGCACAGAGCGAAGCAGCCGCGGCCACGCCGCCAGCATCGCGATCAGCATCAGGACGGAGCAGATCAGCGTGCAAGCGAGCGCGCCGAGTTGCAGCGAGAGCAGTGCGGTCATCAGCGCGGCCCCGGCGAAGCCGCCGATGCTGAACAGCGCGTGGAAGCCGGACATCAGCGGACGTCCTGCGGCGCGCTCCACCTCAACCGCGTGGATGTTCATGGCGACGTCGACGGAGCCGAGCGCGGCGCCAAATGCGAAGAGTGCCAGCGCGAGCGTCATGGACGAGCTCGCGATTGTCAGCAGAGGCAGGACCAGGGCAAGACCGAGCCCGCCCGCAATGATGATCGGCTTGCTGCCATAGCGCGCGCTCAGCACGCCGGTCAGAACCATCGCGACGACCGAGCCGATGCCGAGGCTGAGCAGGAGCAGTCCGAGGATGCCGTCGTCGACGGCGAGCCGCGCCTTCGCGAACGGCACCAGCGGTGCCCAGCACGCGATGCCGAAGCCCGCGACGAGGAAGGCAAGCCTGGTCGCAAGGCGTGTCGCCGGCCTATCGGCAGAGGACATGGGAACTCCGGGGAGGGGAAGCAGGGCAGGGGCAATCGACAAGCCTCGCAATTGTCGCGTCTTTATGTCCGCGGCGGACTCGGATTGTCGCAGGCGGCCCGTGGGGCGGACGGAACGCCAGTGCGAACCAAGGAGTGAGGCTTCGTAGCCCGGATGGAGCGCAGCGCAATCCGGGGCCGCTAGTGCGGCTAGCTAGCGAAAACCCCGGATTACGCTTGCGCTCCATCCGGGCTACCGGATCTTGCTGTGTCGCTCCCCCTGTCAATCCGCCGTCGCAAAAATATTCCACTTTACCGAAATTCGGTTTTGGCGTATGTATCGGCCATCCCGGCTCATCCTTGAGGGGCGATCTTGTGGTCGTCATATTCGCGAGCCGGGCTTGCGGTGGACGCGGCAGCGTTCGGGTGCGAGAGGTTTGGGCAGGGCGGATTGCTCTCCGTGAGCCCGAGGCTTCGTTCCGACGAGCGGCGCTGCTAGGCTTCGTCTCGTCATCAGGTCGGCGGCAACGTGCACAACGTCGTCGAAACCGGTGGTGAAATGGCGGGCCGTGCGTACGGCAAAACCGTGTGGTCCTGGCCGTCGTTGCTACGGTCAAGTCCTAGCGAATGCGGCATCTGCGTCAACCGGCGTGGTGTCGGTGAATTTCGCTGGGGTGAGGGAGGCCAGAACGAACTCGGCTCCCGGGAGAGCACGGCATAAGCCGTCCAACCATCGCGCAGGGAAGGCCGAGTGATTGGCTACACCTGTATGCTGCTGTGCGGTTTTCCTGCGTGTGCATTTCGCGCAGCGGACCGCGGGTGCCAGCCGGCACCCGGCCTTCCCTGCGCCCTCTTGGACAAGAGGGTGGAATGACCAAGCAAAGCTCGGGCG
>NZ_VSST01000004.1 GCF_019402665.1 Bradyrhizobium canariense | reverse complement strand
CGGCGCGATCAGCACCAGGCCGCTCAGGCGATGATCCTGATGCGCGCCGGCGTAGATGGTCGCGATCGAGGCGCCGTCGGAATGGCCGAGCAGCAGGCCGCGCTTGAAGGCAATCGCATCGAGGATCTTCGGCAGCACGTCCAGCGCCTCGCGCTGCATGTAGTCAAGCGGCCGCGGCAACGTCACCGGGCTCGATTGGCCATAGCCTGCACGCGAATAGACGAAGATGCCGGCGGAGGTGGCCTGCTGGAGCTTTTCCGGGAAGTCACCCCATAGGCCGACGGAGCCGAGGCCTTCGTGCAGCATGACGATGGTGGGTGAATCGGCGGATTGCGGCGCCAGCCATTTGTATTCGAGGCTGGCGCCATCGATGCTGAGAAAGCCGGTGGAGGCGAGATTGGTCATGTTCTGTCGCTCTTCTTCGCGCGCGGACTTGGAACGAGACGCGGCCGCTGGTTCAGTCGTTCCCTCCCCCTTGTGGGGGGAGGGCTAGGGAGAGGGGTGCCACACGGGGATTCCGGGCGTGACGAAGAACATCTGGCGCGTGACGACGAACACCGCCTCCTGGGCCACCCCTCTCCCCGCCCTCCCCCACAAGGGAGCGCAGCGAGATTCGGCGCGACAGAAACGCAAGACATCCACGCACTCAATTCGTCCCGTCCCGCAGCTTGAACCGCTGGATCTTTCCCGTCGCCGTCTTCGGCAGCGAGTCCACCACGTCGATCCAGCGCGGATATTTCCACGGGCCGATTTTCTGCTTGACGTGGTCCTTGAGCATCTCCTGCAGGCCCGTCGTCGTCGCGCCGGGGCGCAGCACGACAAAGGCCTTCGGCTTCAGCAGTCCCTCCGGATCGGCTTCGGGCACGACGGCAGCTTCCAGCACGGCGGGATGCGTGATCAGCGCGCTCTCGACCTCGAAGGGCGAGACCCAGATGCCGGAGACCTTGAACATGTCGTCGGCGCGACCGCAGAAGGTGTAGCGGCCCTCGGCATCCCTGACATATTTGTCGCCGGTGCGGGTCCACGGTCCTTCGAACGTGCGGCGGCTCTTGTGGCGCTGGTTCCAGTAGCCCTCGCCGGCGGAGGGCGCATCGACCAGGAGCTCGCCGACTTCGCCGTCGGCAACATCCTGTCCGGCTTCGTTGACCAGCCGCACCGCATAGCCCGGCACCGGCTTGCCGGAGCAGCCGTATTTGATGTCGCCGGGCGCATTCGACAGGAAGATGTGCAACAGCTCGGTCGAGCCGACGCCGTCGAGAATGTCGACGCTGAAGCGCGCCTTCCAGCTGTTGCCGACGGATTCCGGCAGCGCCTCGCCGGCGGAGGTGCAGATGCGCAAATTCTTGCCGCCACGCTCGCTCTTCATGCTCTCGTCGTTGAGCATCGCCGCGAACAAGGTCGGCACGCCGTAGAAGATCGAGGGGTTGTAGCGGTTCATCAGGTCGAACATGCGGGCGGGCGTCGGGCGCTCGCTGTTGAGCACGACGGTGGCGCCGACCGACATCGGAAAGGTCAACGCATTGCCGAGACCATAAGCGAAGAACAGCTTTGCCGCGGAAAGGCAGACGTCGCTCTCGCGAATGCCGAGCACCTGTTTGGCGTAGGTGTCCGCAGTTGCCTGGAGATTCGAATGGATATGCCGCACGCCCTTGGGCATGCCCGTCGACCCTGACGAATAGAGCCAGAACGCCGGCTCATCCGGATGTGTCGCAGCGGTCGTGAACCGGTCGCTCTCGTCCGCAATCTCCTCGGCGAGCTGCTTGTGACCATTCTGCTTGGCGCCGGAGACCACGACATGCTCGAGATCCGGCATGCGGCCGACGACGTCCTTGATGACGGGATAGAGCGCTTCCGAGACGAACAACACGCGCGCACGGCAATCGGCGAGGATGTAGGCGTATTGATCCGATGTCAGCAGCGTGTTGAGCGGCACCGGAACGACGCCGGCGCGGATCGCGCCCAGGAACACAATCGGGAAGTCGACAGTATCCAGCATGATCATGGCCACGCGCTCTTCGCGGCGAACACCGAGCCGGCGCAGCATGTTGGCGGCGCACCGCGTTTCGCGCTGGAGCTCGCCATAGGTGAGCCGTGAGACGGTGTCGTCGAAGGCGAGCTTGTTGCCGCGTCCCTCCTCGACGTTTCGGTCGAGCAGCCAGGTCACCGCGTTATAGGATCCCTCGCTCACGGACTTCTCCCCTGAATTTAGAATTATAATTCATAGAAAGACACCGCATTGGCTTGCTGTCAATGCCAGCAGGCACTATGTTTCATTAATACGCGCCGCAGGACCTCCTTAAAAGAAGACATCCGCTCAAGCAGGCCCATGATCCGTAGTCCATGACCGACAGTCCCGACGCCGAATCCCGATTTCTCGAACAGCTCGGCCAGCGCGTGCGCACCACGCGCGCGCTGCGCGGCATGTCGCGCAAGGTGCTCGCCAAGGTATCAGGAATATCGGAGCGCTACATCGCGCAGCTCGAAAGCGGCAAGGGCAATGTCTCCATCGTGCTGCTGCGCCGCGTCTCCGACGCGATGGGCGCGCATCTCGAGGACCTGCTTCCCTCGGTCGATCCGACCCCGGACTGGCAGATGTTTCGCGATCTCCTGCGCAAGGCGACGCCAAGTCAGATCGCGCAAGCCAAGGATTTGCTCGCGGGCGGCAGCGCCTCCGCGCCGCGGCGCGCGCCGTTCTGCGGCATCGCGCTGATCGGCCTGCGCGGCGCCGGCAAATCCACGCTCGGCCGGATGCTGGCGAAGAAGGTCGGCTGGAGTTTTGTCGAGCTCAACAAGGAGGTCGAGCAGCAGAACGGGCTCTCGGTCGCCGAGATCATCGCGCTCTACGGCCAGGAAGGCTTTCGCCGCATGGAGCAGGCGGCACTGCAGCAGCTGCTCGCGCGCAACGAGCTGATGGTGCTGGCGACCGGCGGCGGCATCGTCTCGGAGCCCCTGACGTTCGACCAGATCCTGTCGTCGTTCTACACGATCTGGTTGAAGGCCGAGCCCGAGGAGCACATGGCCCGCGTCCGCCGCCAGGGCGATCTGCGTCCGATGGCCGACGACCGCTCCGCCATGGCGGAGCTGCGCAACATCCTCTTGAGCCGCGAGCCGCTATATGCGCGCGCGACGGCGGTGGTGGACACGGCAGGACTGTCCGTCGATGCCGCCGCGGCGCGCCTGGTTGATGCGGTGCGGCCGGTGCTGCAGAACGAAGCACGCAGCTTCGGGCTGCGCAGCGTGGCGCTGTAGGTCCGAACTCCCATGACCGACAGCGACGTCGCAATCTCCATGTTCGAGCGGATCGGCGGCAGCGCCACGATCGACCTGTTGGTCGATCGCTTCTACGAGCGGATGGATACGCTGCCGGAGGCGAAGATCATTCGCGCAATGCATGCGGACGACCTCGGCCTCATCAGGGATGTGCTGAAGCGCTATCTCACCGAATGGACCGGTGGCCCGAAACTGTATTCGGTCGAGAAGGGCCACCCGCGGCTGCGCCAGCGCCACATCGGCTTTGGCATCGGCGATACCGAGCGCGACGCGTGGATGCTCTGCATGCGCGGCGCGCTGGAAGAGACGGTGACGGATAGCGCTGCGCGACAGGATCTCGATCGTGCGATATCGGGCCTCGCCGACTGGATGCGCAACCGGTCGTGATTTTTGCACAGGCGCGTAGCCCGGATGAGCGAAGCGACATCCGGGTCTTCACGATGACTTTCCCGGGTATCGCTTCGCTCACCCGGGCTACAAGAGTTGCGACCGCACCGCCTCCGCGCCCTCGCGCAACAGCGGCAAAAATCGCTCGATCAACTCCTTGGCCGGCACCCGGTCAACATGAGCGCCCATGTTGATGGCGGCGACGATGACATCGTCATAACGACGCACCGGGACTGAGATCGAGCGGAAATGCGGCTCGGCCTCGCGGTCCACCAGCGAATAGTTTTGGGTGCGGTCGGCGGCGATGCGTGCGAGCAGCGCCTTTGCGTCGGTCACCGTCTGCGGCGTCAGCGCCTCGCGCTTCATCGCTTTCAGGCGCGCAGCAAGCTCGGCATCGCCGAGTTGGCCGAGCATGGCGCGACCGACGGAGGTGCAAAACGCCGGGAGCCGGTAGCCGATTTCCAATCCGCCCGAGAACATCCGCGCCGGACTGCTGCGTGCGACGAACACGACATCGTCGCCGTCGAGCACCGCGAGCGAGGAGATTTCGTTGGCCGCTGTCGCAACGCGGTCGAGCATCGGCTGCAGGACCGTGACGAGCTGGCTGGAGCGCAGATACGACGCCGCCAGCGTCAGCACATGCGGCGTCAGCGAGAACAGTTTTCCGTCGCCGCTGACGAAGCCGCCGCGCTGGAGCGTGAACAGCATGCGCCGCGCGGTGGCGCGTGGAAGCTCAGCGGCACGGGCGAGATCGCTGAGTGTCATCGGTCCAGCCGTGGTGCCGAAGCATTGCAACAGGCGCAGCCCGCGATCGAGGCTCTCGACGAAATCCGTCGCGCGTTCGTCGCTCTCGCTTCGCTTCAGCTTGGGCATGGGTGTCGGGATCCTGCAAAATAGTGCTTGCTGCCAGACCAAGGCATGTCATAATTCGCCCATTCGTTCAATAGGCGAACAAACGCCACTCCACAAAGGATGCACTCGCCATGATGAGCCAGGAGCAGAACGACCTGATCACCCGCACCGGTCCAAAGGACCCCTGCGGGAAGCTGATGCGAAGCTACTGGCAGCCGGCGGCGCTGGTGGACGAGCTCGACGGCGATCGTCCGATCCGCCCCGTCAGATTGCTCGGCGAAAATCTGGTGCTATTCCGCGACGAGACCGGACGCTACGGGCTGATCGATCGGCACTGCGCGCATCGCGGCGCCGATCTCGCGTTCGGACGGCTCGAGCATGGCGGCCTGCGCTGCGCCTTCCATGGCTGGCTGTTCGACGCCACCGGGCAATGCATTGAAACCCCGGCGGAGCCGAAGGACTCAAAGCTCTGCCAGAACATTCGTCAGCGCTCTTATCCCGTGGTGGAGAAGAGCGGCATCCTCTGGGCTTATCTCGGCGAGGGTGAGCCGCCGGCCTTTCCGGAGCTCGACTGCTTCGTCGCGCCCGGCACGCACACCTTCGCGTTCAAGGGGCACATGGCCTGCAACTGGCTGCAGGCGCTCGAAGTCGGCATCGATCCCGCGCACGCCTCCTACCTGCATCGCTTCTTCGAGGACGAGGACACGTCCACGGCCTACGGCAAGCAGTTCCGCGGCGCATCGGCAGGCTCCGACCTGCCGATGACGAAGATCTTGCGCGAGTACGACCGTCCGATCATCAATGTCGAGCACACCGAATACGGCCTGCGGCTGATCGCGCTGCGCGAGATCGACGAGGAGCGCACCCATGTGCGCGTCACCAACCAGCTCTTCCCGCACGGCTTCGTCATCCCCATGAGCACGGAGATGACGATCACGCAGTGGCACGTGCCGGTCGACGACGAGAACTGCTACTGGTACGCGATCTTCACCAGCTACGCGAACCCCGTGAACAAGAAGAAGATGCGCGACCAGCGGCTCGAGCTCTATGAGCTGCCGGACTACAAATCCCGCAAGAACAGGACCAACGATTACGGTTTCGATCCGCACGAGCAGCAGACGGCGACCTATACCGGCATGGGCACCGACATCAACGTCCACGACCAGTGGGCGGTGGAATCGATGGGCGCGATCCAGGACCGCACCCGGGAGCACCTCGGCACGAGCGACAAGGCGATCGTGCAATACCGCCGCCTGCTGCGGCAGGAGATCGAGAAGGTCGCAGGCGGCGAGAAGCCGATGCTGCATCTCGACGAGGCCACCGCACGTTCGATCCAGGGCCCGGCGACCATGGACGGCATCGGGCCGACACGAGGCTGGGAGATCTACTGGATGGAAGTCGACGTCAAGCGCCGCCGCAGCGCGCCGTGGACGGCGCCGGTGCCGAAGGAGATCGCGGACAACGTGCATCGGCTGACGGCGGCGGAGTGACGTTCGTGCACGGAAGCGGTAGGGTGGGCAAAGGCGCAAAGCGCCGTGCCCACCATGCTTCCACGAAGACGATAGAAGCGGTGGGCACGCTTCGCTTTGCCCACCCTACGGCAGTTGGGAGAGTGGCAAAGTGACTTTCGTCGCGCGTCATGCGCTGTGGTCGGATGAGCAGAACGACGCGGCGACACGCATGCGCCGCATCGTGGAGGAGAAGAACCTCGAGGTCATCCGCCTCGCCTTCCCGGACCAGCACGGCATTCTGCGCGGCAAGACCATCATCGCGGCCGAGGCGATCGCTTCGCTGGAGAGCGGCTGCTCCATCACCACCACCATGCTCGCCAAGGACACCTCGCACCGCACGGTGTTTCCGGTGTTCACGTCGGGCGGCGGCTTCGGCATGAAGGAGATGGAGGGCGCGGCCGACGTGCTCATGGTCGCCGACCCCGCGACGTTTCGCGTTTTGCCATGGGCGCCGACCACGGGCTGGGTGCTGTGCGACCTCTATTTTAATGACGGCCGCCCCGTTCCGTTCGCGACGCGCGGGCTCTATCGCAAGGTGCTCGACGAGCTCGCAAGCCGCGGCCACGATTTCGTGGCGGGCCTCGAGGTCGAATTCCACATCTTCAAGCTCGATGATCCGCATATGCGGCCCGAGGACGCTGGCCAGCCCGGCACGCCGCCCTCGGTGAGCCTGCTCAGCCACGGCTATCAATATCTCACCGAGCAGCGCTTCGATCAGATGGAGCCGGTGCTGGAGATCTTGCGGCGTGACATCGTCGCGCTCGGATTGCCGTTGCGCTCGGTCGAGGTCGAATTCGGGCCGAGCCAGTGCGAGTTCACCTTCGCGCCGAAGAAGGGGCTGGAGCCCGCCGACAACATGGTGCTGTTTCGCTCCGCCGTGAAGCAGATCGCGCACCGCCACGGCTATCACGCCACCTTCATGTGCCGACCGAAGCTGCCGAACCTGTTCGCGAGCGGCTGGCATCTGCACCAATCGGTGGTCTCACGCGCGAGCGGCGAGAACCAGTTCATGGCCCAGGAAACGACCAAAGACGGCGGCGAGCCGCTCAGCGCGTTCGGCCGCGCCTGGCTTGCGGGCCTGCTCGACCACGCCCGCGCGTCGACCGTGTTCACCACCCCGACCATCAATGGCTACAAGCGCTACCGCTCCTATTCGCTGGCGCCGGACCGCGCAATCTGGGGCCGCGACAATCGCGGCGTGATGATCCGCGTGCTCGGAGCGGCCGGCGATGCCGCCACGCGCCTGGAAAACCGCATCGGCGAGCCCGCCGCCAATCCCTATCTCTACATGGCCTCGCAGATCCTCTCAGGGCTGGACGGCGTCGATCGCAAGCTCGATCCCGGCCCGTCGGCCGACACACCCTACGAAACCAAGGCGCCGCTCTTGCCGAAGTCGTTGCGCGATGCGGTCGGCGCACTGAAGGACGATCCGTTCTTCCGCGAAAAGCTCGGGCCTGAGTTCGTCGATTATTACACCCACATCAAGAATGCCGAGATCGACCGCTTCCTGTCCGAGGTGACCGACTGGGAGCACCGCGAATATTTCGAGGTGTTTTGACCTGCTCCCTCTAACCTCCTCCCTTGCAGGTGGAGGCGCAGCGGCTCAATGCTCACACCCCCGTGAGGTGACTTCGTCCCACCTGTTCCGGCGACATCAGGTCGCGGTCCGACGAAACCATTTTCGTCACGTGCCGAAAACCGCCGGAAAAACACCGGGGTTAACCTTTGTCCAGTGATCAACAACGGAGTTCGGTCATGTTGGGTCAATTGTTCAGCCTGATCTATCGCCTGTCCTGCCGGACCACTCTGATCGAAATCGGCGCGCATCGGCTGGCGCGCTGATGGGGCAGTCAGCCGCCAATAGGTAAGCCGGATTGACCAGATAATGGGGATTTCCATGCGAAAGCTGATCCTGATCGCAGCGCTCTCGCTGTTCGCAACACAAGCCCATGCCGGCGGTCCGCGCAGTCTGAGCCTTGCAGCGACCAGTGCAAACCAACCGGCGGCCGAGCAACCGGCCTCGCCGACAGCCGCACCGCAGACGACGCAAGCCCCGGCGGCAACGCAGCCGGCGAATGTCCAGACGGCAACCACCAGCCCGGCTTCAGCCGCGGCCAGCGCGCCGACGCAGCCCTCGGCCACACCGGTGACCAGCACGACCGAGACGACCAAGCCGAAGCGCCGCCAGCCATCCACGGAGGCGCGCGTGATCCGCGAACTGCATCGGCATGGGATTGACTGGTGATTGCCAATGTCGTCCTGGCGAAAGCCAGGACGCATTACCCCGGGGAAGGGGTTTGGCGAAGATTCTTCCTCCGGTACTGATACCGTCCACAATGGACAGACCTCGCGGTATGGGTCCTGGCGTTCGCCAGGACGACACCGGGTGAGCGGCCACGCGTACCGCCCCTCACCTCGCCGCCGCCTCAAATTCCCAAATATTTATGCTGCAGATCCGGCTCGGCCATCAGTTCGTCGGAGGTGCCACTCCACACCGTCTTGCCGCGCTCGATGATGGTGTGGCGGTCGCAGATGCGGGCCAGGTGGTCGACGTTCTTGTCGACGACCAGGATCGACTGTCCCCGGCTCTTGAGCAGCGACAGGCAGCTCCAGATCTCTTCGCGGATCAGGGGCGCCAGGCCTTCGGTGGCTTCATCCAGGATGAGGAGCTTCGGGTTGGTCATCAGCGCGCGGCCAATTGCGAGCATCTGCTGCTCGCCGCCGGAGAGCTGGTTGCCCATGTTGGAGGCGCGCTCGGCCAGGCGCGGAAACATCACGTAGATCGCCGCCAGCGTCCAGGGATTGCTGCTGTCGAAACGATCGGCGGCGGCCGCGACCAGGTTTTCGCGCACGGTGAGGTTCGGGAAAATCTGCCGCCCCTCGGGGACGAGGCCGACACCGAGTTGCGCGATCCTGTAGGACGGCTGCGTCCGCACTTCCGAACCCGCAAAGCGGATGCTGCCTGCGCGCGCCGGCGTCAGGCCCATGATGGAGCGGATGGTCGTGGTCTTGCCCATGCCGTTGCGGCCCATCAGCGAGACCATCTCGCCTGATTTGACCGACAGCGACAGGCCGAACAGCACCTGGGACAGGCCATAGCAGGTCTCGATGCCGTCGACCTTGAGCAGCGTGTCACCCATCCCTTTTTCAGCCATGGTGCGTCACCACATGCGCCTCGCCGAGATAGGCGCGCTTGACGTCCTCGTTCGCCCTGATCGCGGCCGGATCGCCGGAGGCGATGACGCGGCCATAGACCAGCACCGAGATACGGTCGGCCAGCGCAAACACCGCCGGCATGTCGTGCTCGACCAGCACGATCGAGACCTCTTTACGCAGTTCCTGGAGCAGCTGCACCATGCGCTGGGACTCGGTGACGCCGAGGCCGGCCATCGGCTCGTCGAGCAGCAAAAGTTTCGGCTTGCTTGCCAGCGCCACGGCCAGCTCGATCTGGCGACGCTCGCCATGACTGAGCCTGGACACCAGGACATCGGCACGATGGGCGAGACCGACGCGGTCGAGCGCGGCATGCGCGGCATCGCGCAGGCCCTTCTCCTTGCGTGCATCGGCGAAGAAGCGAAACGAGGTGCCGGCATGCGCTTGCGCCGCGAGCGCAACATTGTCGGCGGCGGTGAAATCGAGCAGCAGCGAAGTGATCTGGAACGAACGTGCCAGGCCCAACGCGCAGCGGCGATAGGCCGGCAGATAGGTGATGTCGCGCCCCGCCAGCGAGACGCTGCCGGAATGCGGCTCCAGATGCCCGGTGAGCTGGCTGATCAGCGTGGTCTTGCCGGCGCCGTTCGGGCCGATGATGGCGTGCAGCTCACCCGCCGCGACGTCGAGCGAGACGTTGTCGGTCGCAATGATGCCGCCGAAGCGGCGCACCAGCCTGTCGACGCGGAGCAGCGGCTCAGCCACGTTGGAGCCTCCCGAGCAGGCCCATGATGCCGCCGCGGCCGAACAGCACGATCAGCAGCAGCAGTGGGCCCATGATCAGCGCCCAGTATTCGGTGAGCTGCGACAAGAACTCTTCCAACAGCAAATACACCACCGCGCCGATGACCGGACCGAACAGCGTGCCCATGCCCCCGAGGATCACCATCACCATGAGGTCGCCGGAACGCGTCCAGTACATCACGGCCGGGCTGACGAAATCGGTGTTGTTGGCGAGCAGCGCACCGGCGAGGCCGCACATCATGCCCGAGATGACGAAGCAGACCAGCTGGTAGCGTTTCGAGGGAAAGCCGATCGCCTGCATGCGCTGCTCGTTGGAGCGCAGGCCCTGCAGGACGAGACCGAAGCGCGAATTGGCGATGCGCCAGATCAGGAAGACCACGCCGAACAGGCAGGCGAGGCAGAGATAATAGAACTGCGTGCGGTTCGACAGATTGATCAGCCCGGAGAAGTCGCTGCGCTTGTAGACGGTGAGGCCGTCATCGCCGCCATAACGCGCCAGCCCCGAGGCGACGTAATAGGCCATCTGCGCGAAGGCGAGCGTGATCATGATGAAGTAAACGCCACGCGTGCGAAGCGAGAGCGCGCCAATCACCAGCGCGTAAGTCGCGGACGCCGCGAGCGCGACGGGAAACTGGATGAAGCCGCTTCCCACGCCTTCCTGCGCCAGCATGCCGACCGCGTAACCGCCGATGCCGAGATAGGCGGCGTGGCCAAAGCTCATCATGCCGCCAAAACCCATGATGAGGTTGAGGCTCGCGGCCGCCAGCGCCAGAATGACGACGCGGGTGAACAGCGTCAGGATGAAGATGTTGCCGGAGAGTTGCGAATAGAGCGGCAGCAGCACGAGGCCCGCCAGCATCAGGGCCGTGACGGCCTTAGCTACAGTGAAAGTCTTCATCGGCGGCTGGCCGGAAACAGCCCCTCCGGACGCACCACCAGCACGATCGCCATCAGCAGATAGATCAGCATGGACGACAACGCGGGCGCGGCGGTGGAGGCCGCGGCGCCGCTCAGCACCTGCCGCAACAAATTGGGCAGGAAAGCGCGGCCGAGCGTGTCGATCATGCCGACAAAGATCGCGGCCAGGAACGCGCCGCGGATCGAACCGATACCGCCGATCACGATGATGACGAAAGCGAGGATCAGGATGTTCTCGCCCATGCCGATCTGCACGGTGAGGATCGGCGCCTGCATCAATCCGGCAAGGCCGGCGAGCGCGGCACCGAGGCCGAACACCAGGGTGTAGAGCAGCTTGATGTTGATGCCGAGCGCACCGATCATCTCGCGATTGGAGGCGCCGGCCCGGATCAGCATGCCGATGCGGGTGCGCATCACGCCGAGATAGAGCAGCAGCGCAACCAGCAGCGCCACGACGATGATGGCGAGGCGATAAGCGGGATAGTGAATGCCCGGCAGGATCGGCACCGGCACGGTGAGCCAGGCCGGCAGCGGCAGCGCAAGCCCGGCCGGGCCCCAGATCAGCCGCACGGCTTCATTGAAGAACAGGATCAGGCCGAAGGTCGCGAGCACATGGTCGAGATGGTCGCGTCCATAGAGATGCCGCAGCGCGGTCATCTCGAGCACAATGCCGAGCACGAGCGTCGCGCCGAGCGCCAGCAGCGCGCCGAGCAGGAAGCTGCCGGTCCAGGCTGCGAAGGTCGCGGCGAAATAGGCGCCCATCATGTAGAGCGAGCCGTGCGCGAGGTTGACGAGATCCATGATCCCGAACACCAGCGTCAGGCCGGCGGCGAGCAGGAACAGCAGCAGGCCAAACTGCAATCCGTTCAAGAACTGTTCGACGACGAGCAGCATCAAAACTCTTTCAGGCGCACGCAGGTTCGCGCCGATGTTCGAACACGGTCGCCATCAGTGAAAGAGCTCCCCCTGCCTCTACAAGGCGGAAAAATGGGTAATGGCAGTATCGTTCCGAGGCAAGAGCGATTCGACACCCAACATGCACTTTGTTGCATGCCGATGCATGCGATCGGTCCTGGCCCCTGCAATCGGCCTTGCAAGAAGACTGCCGCGCAGGATGGGTCAACCTGACGCACCCAAAACGGATCACCCTCCCTCCGTTGCCGGAGAGAGGGTGTGAATTCGTCGCAACGTGTAGATGGAGCCGCCTAGTGCGACGTCATCTGCCGGGGAAGGTCATCCGGCTCGGCAAGCACGCTATTGGCCGTCGAGGCCTCCAGCGCCGCCATCCGGAACAGATAGGCGAGCGTCGCCAATCCGGTGTCTTCCGCCATCTGCGCGAGTTCGAGCGCCATGTCGGACATGTAGCCGAGATTTTCGTCCTTGATCTGCGCCATGATCTGGCTGTCCCGCATCATGTTCGACATCTCAGGCGCTCTTTCGTTGCGCGGCAGCGAGGCCGCAGAGGTTGGCACGGGCGACGGCGTCCAGACGCGGGCCGTCCTGTTGCACGATAGAAGGCACACCGATGCGATCATGCAGGGCATCGAGCGTCTCGCGACGAATGTCGATCGTCGCCGCCATGGTCCACGCATTCTCCACCAGAGCCGGTAGGCCGAGCGGGGTCACGACGAAGCCGGCCTCATGAAAGCGCGGCAACCACCAGGTTTCCATGATCGCGCTGACCTGCGCGATCCCCTGACCGAGGCAGAACTCCTGCACCGCCGCCATCAGTTGCAGGTTGAGCGCGCCGTCGCGGCGATCGCGCACGACGAAGTAGCGCGACCATTCCCAGACCAGCGGATCCGAAGGACAGCCGCGAACCGATGCCAGATGCGGAAAGACTTCGCTCATCATCGAAGGCTTGGTGGTCGGGTAGAGCCGGTGACCGCCGATAACACGGCGTCCCTCCAGCGCAAGCAGATAGACTGTGTCCTCGTCGTCATAAGAATCGATCTCGCGACAATCCGGCCTGCGCAGCGTCTCCCAGCGCCGCTCTTCGACGAAGATGTCGTGCCGCAGCCGGAAATGCTGATCGAGTACATCTTCGTAAAGGTGGCGATTTACTGCAGAAATGGCGTGAATCATGAAAGCCCCCATTCGTCCTCAATGGAGGGCACCCTCTGCGAAAAGAGAATGGTTCGATATTGGGAAATTTCCCAGTACGTCGCTTAGGGATTGATGATCTTGTTGCGAATCGCCAGTGCAACCGCATGCGTACGGTTCACGGCTCCGAGCTTGCGCCCGGCGGTCGCGAGATGCTCTTCGGCGGTACGCTGCGTGATGTGCAGTATCTCGCCGATTTCCCAGGCCGATTTGCCCTGTGAGGCCCAGGAGATCACCTCGCGCTCGCGCGGAGTGAGGCGCGTCGAGGGATACGGCGCCGGATCGAGCAGACGGCGAATGTGGTCGAAGCCATACATCGCCATCAGGTGCAATGCCGGCTTGCTGCGGGCGTTGAGATCGAGATGGATGCCGCCGAGCGACACGGCGGCTTCATAGCCGGTGAGCCCGTGGATCGGCACGATGAAGCCGCGCGACATGCGGAAATCGCCGGCGCGGTTCATGACCTCCGCCGCGCCCGGATCGAGTTCGGCATCATAGGGTGCTTCCGACCACTCGAATGGGTTGACCGATTGTCGGCACATCCGCACCACGGGGTCGACGCGGTCGTAGTTGTTCTGGGTGTAGAGGCTGAACCATTCCGCGGGCCAGCGCTTGGCGAGCACCATCTGTGCGAACCGCTGGTCGGGATTCGGCAACCCTGTCACGATGATGGTTTCAAAGCCGAAGCGCCCGAAGGCCCCTTCGAGCGCATTCATAGCGTCCGGAACCCTCCGATAGGCCCCTAGCCCCTCAATGAAGTCGAGCGCTTCCCGGCCATAATCCACGGCGGACATCGGTGCGTTTCCTGACCCTCGCTGTGCGATATAGCACGTCTTTGGGCACTGCCTCAATTCACGGTTTCCGTAGTTTCCCGGTATCCCATTGACCAAGAAGGTTTAATCTACTTGTGGAAGAAGCGACGTCAAGATACACCTACAATGTCTGAAGCGGGGAAACCACGATGGAAGACGAGGACATCGCCCTCAACAGCGTGCTCGGCCTGGAACTCAACCGCGTATTTTTCGCGGTCCGCGAAACGGCAAACAAGCAGAAGATCATCGAGTTCGCGCGCGGGGTGCTGCAAAGCGAGCGCAGCAAGCCAGCAGAGAGCGCCTCGCCGGACGGACCGGCGAGCTAGCACGCAATCGCTGTGAGCGCACGAACGGTCCGTTCGGTGCCATGCCTTCCTCTGAACCGAACAACCGAACGCGAATGTTTCCTTCCTTCTCCCCTTGTGGGAGAAGTGGCATAGGCGGCCTTCGGCCGCCGTTCTTAAAACAAAACGCCGATGCTTCGCATCGGCTATGGCGCCGGATGAGGGGTTGTTTCCACGCGTTCAAATGCGCGAGGCTCGCGCGGGAGAGAACCCCTCACCCGTCTCGCTCTATCGCTGTGATCCACCCTCTCCCACAAAGGGGAGAGGGAAAGGCAGCGCCGCCCACGATTATCTTTTGGATGCCTAGGACATGATGACGCTGCGCCAGGTTGAAGTGATCCGTGCCGTGATGGTGACGGGCACGATCGGCGGCGCGGCGAAGCTGCTGAACGTTTCGGCGCCGGGCATCAGCCGCCTCGTCAAATACACCGAGCGCTCGCTCGGCATCCGCTTCTTCCAGCGCCAGAACGGACGCTATTTCCCCACCCCGGAAGCCGAGAACATCTTCGAGCAGATCAACGGCGTCTACAAGAAGGTCGACGACCTTTCCGAGATCATCTCCAAGATCGGACGCGGCGGATTGTCGGAATTGCGCATCGGCTCGGTGCCGAGCATTTCGCAAGTCATGGTGCCGCGCGCGATCGAGCGGGTCCGGCGGCGCTATCCGGATCTCGGCATCGACATCAACATCCTCAAGCTCGAGGAAGCCATCGACTACCTCATGCTCGGCCGCGGCGAGTGCGTGGCGATGAGCTACCGCCTGGAGCATTCCGGGCTCGACTTCATGCCGCTCGCCTCAGGCGAGCTCTACTGCATCGTGCCGCCGGGCCACGAGCTCGCCGGCCGCAAGCAGGTCTCCGCCGCCGAGATCACGCGCTATCCGCTGATCGGCATTGATCCCAACGATCCCTACGGGCGGATCATGGCCGAGATCTTCGCGCGCCACCGCCTCGCATACAACATCACCATCCGCGCCCGCTTCGGCACCACGGTCTGCGCGCTGGTGAAGGCGGGGCTCGGCATCGCCGTCATCGACCAGTTCACGGTGGCCCATGGCGGCTATCCCGGCATCGAGCTGATCAAGATCACCGAGCCAACGCGATTCGAGACCTATATCGCGGTGAAGCGCGGCGCGCCGCTGTCGCTTCATGTCGAGTATTTCATCGAGTCCCTGCGCGCGGAAATGCGCGCAGTCGAGCCGTCGCAGGGCAAAGGCAGGGCCGCGGCGGCACGGGGGCGGAAGAGATAACATTATGTTAGGTTTGCAGGACAAAAGGGTAATTGTGTTAGGCTGAGGAAAGACTATCGTTCCTAGGGGAAGCCCCTTGGAACTGGGCGGATTTCCCCGCTAATGGCCGGGACCGAACGCTCCCAACGAGACGATAGCGAACCATGTCAAAGCGCGGACCCGCCGCATCCAAAAAGCTCCTGACCGGCCTGATCGGCGCACCCATCGCGCATTCCGCCTCCCCTGCCATGCATGAGCGCGCCGCGGAGGGGCTTGGCCTGCGCGGACATTATCAGCTCATCGAAGTGGCCGGCGCCGATACGGCCGGGCTCCGGCTGATGCTGGAAGGCGTGCGGCGCCTCGGCTTTGCCGGCGTCAACGTCACCTTTCCCTACAAGGAGGCGGTGGTCCCGCTGCTCGATGAACTGGCACCGGGTGCGGCCGCCATGGGCGCGGTCAACACCGTCGTCGTCAGGAACGGACGGCTGACCGGCCACAACACCGACACGACCGGCTTTGCGCGCGCCGTCGCGCCGCTGCTGGCGCCGTCCGGCAACGCGGTGGCCGTGATCGGCACCGGCGGCGTCGGCAAGGCGATCGCCTTTGCGCTGGCGAGCCTTGACGTGACCGACATCCGCATCTTCGACAGCGAGCCGGCACGCGCCGAAAAACTCGCCGCGCTGCTCGTCAAGCAGGGGGGCGCCAGGGTCGCCGCAAGCGTCGAGGATGCGCTCGACGGCGCAACCGGCCTCGTCAACGGCACACCGGTCGGCATGCTGCCGAACCGGGAAACGCCGGTCTCGGCGACGCTGCTGCGTCAAAACCTGTGGGTCGCCGACGCCGTCTACTCACCGCTGATCACACCGCTGCTGGCGGCTGCCCAAGCCAAGGGCGCGCGGATCATGACCGGCCGGGAGCTTGCGATCTACCAGGCCGCCGACGCTTTCGAACTGTTCACGGGTCTTGCCCCATCGACCGAGATCATGGGAGAGGCATTCGACGAGGTGATGGCGGCACGAAGCTCGGCCTATCACGCAGCGTAACCGAAGCGGCCGGACACAAGGCCGCGCACAACATCAACGAAAAATGGGAGGAGAGACCATGAAATCGACCATTCTGGCCGGCGCCCTGCTTGCCTTCGCGACTGCAACCAGCGTCCACGCCCAGGCGATCAAGCTCGCCGACGTCGCCGAGTTGTCCGGCGGCGGCGCCACCGTCGGCACCAATTGGAAGAACGGCATCGACCTCGCGATCGAGGAGATCAACGCCAAGGGCGGCGTGCTCGGCCGCAAGCTCGAAGTCACTCATGCGGATTCGCAATCCAACCCCGGCGTCGCGCGCGCGCAGGTGCAAAAGGCGCTCGATGCCGAGCCCTATGTGCTGCTCGGACCCGGCTATTCCGGCTCCGTGAAGGTGACGGCGCCGCTGGCGGCCGAGGCCGGCATCGCGCAGATCATGGGCGGCGAAGCCGCCGAGCTGACGCAAGGCGGAAACAAGTTCCTGTTCCGCACTTCGTTCGGCCAGCAATCGTCGATGCCGAAGGTCGCCAAATACATTCACGACGACATGAAGGCGAAGTCGGTCGCGGTGGTCTGGGTCAACAATGACTTTGGCCGCGGCGGTCGCGATGTCGTCGTCAAGGAGCTCGACCGGCTCGGCTCCAAGGTGGTCGCCGATCTCTCGACCGAAGCGGGTCAGGCCGATTTCGCCGCCGACGTCGGCAAGATCAAGGCCGCCAATCCCGATGCCGTGTTCGTCTATTTGAACGAGGAAGAGAGCGCACGCATCCTCAAGGAGCTGAAGCGCCAGGGCGTCACCGCGCCGCTGATGGGCGAGACCACGCTGATCGGGCAGAAGGTAATCGAGCTCGCGGGCGATGCCGCCAACGGCGCGCGTGGCCATGTCGGTCTCACCACCGATGCGCCGGTCGACCTGATCAAGGCGTTTCGCGACAAGTTCGCGAAGAAGTACAATTACGTGCCTGATCATAACGGCCTGAAAGGCTATCTCGCGGTCTACATGGTGAAGGCCACCACCGACAAGATGGGGAAGGTGGATTCGAAGGCGTTCGCCGACACCCTGCATGGCCTGACCATCAAGGCGGTGGACGAGCCAGGCATCCTAATGGACGTCACCTTCAGCGACACCGGCGACATCGACCGCCAGAGCTTTCTGGTGGAAGTGGTCGAAGGCAAGCAAGTGGTGAAGCAGGTGCTGCCGAAGGTGAATTGAGGTCTTTGCCTCTCGCCGCGCCTGTCCGTCGAAGGTTTAGCGAAGGCGGATGCGGAGCGAGATCTTTCGTCTCCCTCTCCCCGCCCTTCGCGGGGAGAGGGAGAAAAGGAAGAGCGGGGAGAGCGAGAAGACAGAGCGCGAGCGCCGAGAGGGGAAAATGTCCAATCTGTTCGATCTTCTGGTCGCGGGACTTGCCACCGGCGCGATCTATGCGCTGGTCGCGGTCGGCTTCACGCTGCTGTGGCAGACCTCGCAGACCATCAATTTCGCGCAGGGCGAGTTCGTGATGCTGCCGGCGTTCCTGATGCTGGCGGCGATGCATGCCGGCGCGCCGTTCTGGCTCGCGATCATCCTCGGCATCCTGCTCTCGATGCTCCTGCTCGGCCTCGCCTTCAAGATGCTGCTGGTGGATCCGATGCTACGCCACGGCGTGCTGCCGCTCGCGATCGCGACCATGGCGCTCGCGATCGGCCTCAAGGAGGCCGTCAAGCAGTTCTTCAGCGCCGAAGCCTCACCCTTCCCCTCGATCGTGCCGACCGGCGATATCTCCATCCTCGGCCATGCCGTCTCGCTGCAAAGCATCGGCGTTCTCCTCCTCGCCATCCTTGCCGTCTTCGGCTTGACTGCGCTTCTCAACCGCACCTCGCTCGGCCACCAGATGCAGGCGGCGGCGCAGAACCCGACGGTGGCGCGCATCATCGGCGTCCCTGTCGAGCGCATGATTCTCCTGACTTTCCTGATCAACGCGTTCCTGGTCGCGCTCGCCTCGCTGTTGATCACGCCGATCTACCTCGCGAAATTCACGTCCGGCGAGGTGCTGGGCCAGGCTGCCTTCATCGCCGCGATCATCGGCGGCTTCAACCAGGTGCGAGGGGCGATCGCAGGCGGCCTCCTGATCGGCGTGCTCGACAATCTCGCAGCCGCCTATGTCTCGACGCAGTATCGCGCCGCCGTGCCGATGATCTTCCTGATCGCCGTCATCCTGTTCCGGCCGCAGGGCCTGCTCGGCCGCGCCGAGGAGCGCACCGTATGAGCGGCTTCGCCAAACCTCTCAAGATCGCGTTCGGCCTCATCGTCATCGCTGCGCTGATCGCAGTCCCCATGAACTTCAACCGCTATGGCCTGTTCATCCTGAGCCAATGGGCGGTGATGGCCATCGCCGCGATGGGCCTCAACCTCACGCTTGGCTATGCGGGCCAGGTCTCGCTGGCGCAGGGCGCCTTCGTCGGCATCGGCGCTTACGTGGCAGCGATCATGACCACGCATGGCTGGCCGCTGCCGGCGGCGATCGTCGTCGCGATCGGCCTGAGCTTCGCGGTCGGCTGGGTGCTCGGCTATCCGGCGCTGCGGGTGCAGCACCACTACCTCGCCTTCGTCACGCTCGCCTTCTCCACGCTGGCCTTCCTGGTGTTTCGCAACGAGAGCTGGCTCACCGGCGGCATCTACGGCATCTCCAACATTCCGCGCCCGCACATCTTCGGCATCGCGACCAACAAGCCGCTGCCGTTCTACTATGTCTGTCTCGGCTCGCTCGCGATCGTGTCGCTTGCAGTGTGGTGGCTGATCCGCTCGCCCTGGGGCCGCGCCTTCATGGCGCTGCGCGAAAACCCGCTGCGGGCGCAGTCGCTGGGCGTCGACACGCGACGCTATACGCTGATGGCGTTCGCGATCGGCTCTGCGCTCGGCGGCGTCGCCGGCGCGCTCTATGCGCCGCTGACGCAATATATCGATCCCGTGCCGTTCAACCTGTCGCTCTCGCTCGACCTCCTGATGATGGTGATCGTCGGCGGCGCCGGCTTCTTCCTGGGTCCGTTCCTCGGCGCGATGATCGCGGTGCTGCTGCCGGAATGGCTGCGCTTCACCGAGGGCTATTATCTGATGCTGTACGCGATCGCGGTGATGGGGCTGCTGATCTGGTCGCCGACCGGCATTTTGGGAATCCTCGACCGCTATCTCGCCGAGCGCCGAACCAAGGCGGCCTCGGCCCAGCGCGCCGTCGCAAAGTCCCGGCTGGAGACAGTGCAATGAGCGCGGTCCTCGAAGTCTCCGACATCAAGAAGAATTTTGGCGGCATCAGCGCCGTCGGCGGCGTCTCTTTCGACGTCCGCGAGGGCGAGATCCTCGGCCTGATCGGACCGAACGGCTGCGGCAAGTCGACCCTGTTCAACTGCATCCTCGGCCAGCTCACGCCGAGCGGCGGCGAGGTCAAGCTCGACGGCAAGGTCGTCACGGGCCTGCGACCCGCCGAGCTCAACAAGCTCGGGGTCAGCCGCACCTTCCAGCTCCTGCAGGTGTTCCCAAAACTCTCGGTGCGCGAGAACCTGATCCTCGCAGGACAGGAGCACCAGGGCAGCATGGCCTCGCGGCTGGTCGGCCGCTCCGATGCCGGCCTGACGGAGGCCGCCAACCAGATGATCGGCTTTTTCAAGCTCGATCATCTTGCCGACGAGCCGGCCGGCGGTTTGTCCTATGGCCAGCAAAAACTACTCGACGCCGCCATGGCCTTCATGGGCGGACCGCGGCTGGTGCTGCTCGACGAGCCCGCCGGCGGCGTCAACCCGTCGATGCTGGCGGACCTGAAGGAGCGGCTGGTCGCGATCAACCGCGAGAAGAACGCCACCTTCGTCGTGATCGAGCACAACATGGAATTCGTGATGTCGCTGTGCTCGCGCGTGATGGTGATGGCGGAAGGCAAAGTGCTGGCAATGGGACGACCCGACGAGGTCCGAAAGAACCCCGCCGTGATCGAAGCCTATCTCGGACATTAGGAGAGCGACCATGAGCGATCCGATCCTCTTGGTTCACAATCTCGTCGGCGGCTACGGCAAGATGACGATCCTGAACGGCACCACCTTCGCCGTGCCGCAGGCCACCATCACCACCATCATCGGCCCGAACGGCGCCGGCAAGTCCACCGTGTTCAAGGCGATCTTCGGCCTGCTCAAGCTGCGCGAGGGCAAAATCAGCTTCGCCGGCCGCGACGTCACCAATCTGAGCCAGCGCGCGCTGCTCAATGCCGGCATCTGCTACGTGCCGCAGGGCCGCAACATCTTTCCCGAGCTGTCGGTGCGCCACAACATCGAGCTCGGCGGCGTTTCCGCCGGCAAGGGCATCGACCTGCAGAGCCGGATCGAGGCCGCGCTCGACCTGTTCCCGGCGCTGCGGCGGAAATCGACGCAGCAGGCCTCCACGCTATCTGGCGGCGAGCAGAAGCAGCTCGAAATCGCCCGCTCGCTGCTGCTCGAGCCGAAGCTCGTGCTGATCGACGAGCCGTCGATCGGCCTGTCGCCGCTGATGGTGCAGCAGACTTTCGACATCCTGAAATCCCTGCGCGACCGCGGCGTCACCATTCTGATGATCGAGCAGAACGCACGCTCGGCGCTGGAGATTTCCGACATCGGCATCGTGCTCGAGCTCGGCCAGACCCGCATGGTCGACGGTGCGAAGCGCATTTTGAATGATCCCCGCATCGGACAATTGTTCCTTGGCGGCGCCATGGAGGACAACGCAGCATGACCAAACGCTCGATCGCAACGGTCTCTCTCTCCGGCGCCCTTGACGAAAAGCTCCGCGCCATCGCATCCGCCGGATTCGACGCGGTCGAGATTTTCGAGAACGATCTGCTGTCGTTCGGCTCAGGCCCGCGCGACATCGCAAAGCTCTGCGGGGACCTCAATCTCGAGATTTGCGCGTTTCAGCCGTTCCGCGATTTCGAGGGCATGCCGGAGCCGCAGCGTTCGCGCAACTTTGCCCGCGCCGAACGCAAGTTCGACCTGATGCAGGAGCTCGGCACCGATCTGCTGCTGATCTGCTCCAACGTGTCGCCGGCCGCGCTCGGCGGCATCGACCGCGCCGCAGACGATTTTCGCGAGCTTGGCGAGCGCGCCGCCAAGCGGTCCTTGCGCGTCGGCTACGAGGCATTGGCCTGGGGACGCCACGTCAACGATTACCGCGACGCCTGGGAGATCGTGCGGCGCGCCGACCATCCCGCGATCGGCGTGATCCTCGACAGCTTTCACGCACTGGCCCCCGGCTTTCCGGTCCGCGCGATGGCCTCGATCCCCGGTGACAAGATCTTCCTGGTCCAGCTTGCGGACGCGCCGAAGCTCGAGCTCGACATCTTGTCGTGGAGCCGGCACTTCCGCTCCTTCCCCGGCCAGGGCGACCTGCCGGTCGGCGAGTTCATGGCGGCGATCGCGGCGACGGGCTATGCCGGGCCGCTGTCGCTGGAGATCTTCAACGACCAATTCCGCGCCGGCTCGGCCATACAGACCGCGGTCGACGGCCTGCGTTCGCTGATCCTGCTGGAGGACCAGCTTGCACCGGCTTGGCCAAAGCTCGTCAGCGAACCCTTGGCGCCCAAGCCCAAAAGTGGAGGCACGGGATTCATCGAGTTTGCCGTCAACGAGACCAAGGCCGGCGAACTGGCCCGCCTGCTCGCGCAACTCGGTTTCCGCAAGACCGGCAAGCATCGCAGCAAGGCGGTGGAGCGATGGTCGCAAGGCAAGGTCGAGCTCGTCGTCAACTCCGAGACCGACGGCTTTGCGCATTCGCACTACGTGACGCATGGCCCCGGCGTCTGCGCCATCGCGCTCGACGTCGACAATGCCGGCCTCGTCATGCAGCGCGCCGAGACACTGAAGGCGCGCACCTTCTACCAGCCGGTCGGGCCGGGCGAGCTCGAGATCCCCGCGATTCACGGCGTCGGCGGCAGCCTGCTGTATTTTCTCGACCAAGCCGGCAAGAACTGGAACACGGATTTCGAACCGGTCCCGAGCGACGCCGGCGCGGACGCGCTGCTAGCTGTCGATCACATCGCGCAGTCGATGCCCTACGACGAGATGCTGTCCTGGCTGCTGTTCTACACCGGCATCCTCGATCTCGAGCGGCTGCCGCAGATGGAGATCGCCGATCCCAGAGGCCTCGTGCAAAGCCAGGCCGTCATCAACGGCGACCAGAGCCTGCGCTTCGTGCTCAACGGCTCATCCGCCAACCGCACGCTGCCGGCCCGTTTCATCTCGGAGTTTTTCGGCTCGGGCGTGCAGCACGTCGCGTTCTCCTGCCGCGACATCTTTGCGGCGGTCGCGGAAATGCGCAAGCGCGGCGCGGATTTTTTGGATATCCCGGACAATTACTACGATGACATCGAAGCCAAATACGACCTCGCACCCGAGCTGATGGCGCAGCTGCGCGCCAACCATATTCTCTACGACCGCGAAGGCGACGGGGAGTTCTTCCAGGTCTACACCCACATCTTCGATGAGCGTTTCTTCTTCGAGATCGTGGAGCGGCGGGATTATCAGGGGTTTGGTGCAGCCAATGCCGGGATCAGGCTTGCCGCGCAGTCACGCGAAGTGCGGCCTGTGAGCATGCCGCGGGTGTAGTGGCCGTCATTGCGAGGAGCCCTTGCGACGAAGCAATCCAGAATCCCTCCGTGGAAAGATTCTGGATTGCTTCGCTACGCTCGCAATGACGAGAGAGAGAGCTGAGAACCCCTCTCCCCGTAAGGACGGGGAGAGGGAGAAGCAATCAGCTCACTTCATCGCGCATTTGTCGTGGAAACGATCCTGGTCGTTTTCGACGATGGTCGCGACCGTCTTCAGCGAGAGTTGGCCCTCGCCGTCCTTGACCACGTCCTGGAGATAGAAGCTCTGCACCGGGATGTGGTTCTTGCCGTACTTGAGGGGACCGCGCAGCGACTTGAAGTTGGCCTTCTCCATCTCGGCCTTCATCGCGTCCTTCTTGCTGGTGTCGCCCTTCACCGCGACCACCGCGCTGTTGATGAGCTGGGCCGCGTCGTAGGCTTGCGCGCCGTAATAGGTGGGACGCAGGCCGGTGTATTTCTTGCGATAGTCGGCGACGAAGCGCTTGTTCTGCTCGTTGGGCAGATCATTCACCCATTCCTGCGCGCCGGGAACGCCGAGCGCATTCTCCTTCTGCAGCGGCAGCGACAGCTCGTCGACGGTGAAAGCCGTGTAGAGCGGCATCGTGCTCTTCAGCCCGGCCTGCGCATATTGATTGAGGAACTGCACGCCGGCTGCACCCGGATAGAACACGAAGATCGACTCGGCCCCCGAGGCGCGCGCCTTGGACAGCTCGGCGGAGAAGTCGAGCTGGCTCGGCCAGACCGTGTATTCCTCGCCCTTGACCTCTCCCTTGAACGTGCTCTTCACGCCCGCGAGCATGTCCTTGCCGGCGGCATAGTTCGGGCCGATCAGGAACACGCTCTTGACGCCCTTCTGGTTCATGTAGAGGCCCATGGCAGCCGGAGTCTGGTCGTTCTGCCAGGAGGTCGAGAACACGTAGGGCGAACAAAGATCGCCGGCGAGTTGCGACGGGCCGGCATTGGCCGAGATCAGGAAAGTCTGCGAGTCCACCGCGGTCTTCAGCGAGGCCAGCAGCACGTTGGACCAGATATAGCCGACGATGAAGTCGACCTTGTCGGACTGCACCAGCTTCTCGGTCTTCTGCTTGCCGACGTCGGGCTTCTGTCCGTCGTCCTCGTAGATCACCTCGACCGGCTTGCCGTCCATCTTGCGGCCGAGATGATCGAGCGCGAGCTCGAACGAGTTGCGCATGTCATTGCCGATCACGGCGGTCGGGCCGCTGAAGGTCGAAACGAAACCGATCTTGATGGTGTCGCCGGCGGATGCCGGGCCTGCCAGCACCAGCGCCGCTGCGCCCGCCAGCCAGAATGCCGTCCTCATAACCACTCCCCTCCATATTATTATGCCCGGAAGCGGGGTGATTGCCGCCCCGGGTCATCTCTATTGAACGCAAAATCTTTCGCGCCGCCAATGGCTCGGCGCCCGCCCCTGCACCATATTTCGCCCCGATCGGCGATAGCAAGAAATATAATTCTACTCACTTCGGCGGAGCATGCGGCGCTTTTTCGCGGGATAGCGATACACTCGATATCCTTAGCCTATGCGTCCATTGATGACGGCTATTGGACCACCACGCCCAATCCGCACTTAAATGAGAGAATAGAGCAGCGAGATTCGAGGGCGCAACATGACCACGACACCGCACCGCGTCGTCATTGTCGGAGCCGGCTTCGGCGGGCTGGAGACGACCTACCGGCTCGCCGGCAGCCCGGTCGAGATCACGCTGATCGACCGCCGCAACCATCATTTGTTCCAGCCGCTGCTCTACCAGGTCGCGACCGCCTCGCTCGCGACCAGCGAGATCGCCTGGCCGGTCCGGCATCTGATGCGCGACCGGCGCGACGTGACGACGCTGTTTGCGGCCGTCAGCGGGGTGGATGCCGACAGGCGCTGCGTGCTGATCGACGATGGCAGCGAGGTGCCGTACGACACGCTGGTGCTCGCCACTGGCGCCCGGCACGCTTATTTCGGCCACGACGAATGGGAGCAGTTCGCGCCCGGCCTGAAGACGCTGGAGGACGCGACCACCTTGCGCCGTCATATCCTGGTGGCGTTCGAGCGCGCCGAGCGCGAGACCGATCCGGCCAAACGCGCGGCACGGCTGACTTTCGTCATCGTCGGCGCCGGCCCCACCGGCGTCGAGCTCGCCGGCACCATCGCGGAGATGGCGCATCACACGCTGCCAGCCGACTTCCGCAACATCGACACCAACAAGGCGCGCGTGGTGCTGATCGAGGCCGGCCCGCGCGTGCTGGCAGGCTTTCCAGATGATCTCTCGGCCTATGCCCAGGCCTCGCTGGAGAAGATCGGCGTGGAGGTCGTGCTGGGACAGGCCGTCACCGAGATCGACCGCGACGGCGTGGTGTTCGGCGGCGAGCGGCTCGATGCCAAAACAAAGATCTGGGCCGCCGGCGTCCGTGCCTCGCCCGCCGCGGAATGGCTGGGCGCACCGGCCGATCGCGCCGGACGCGTCCAAGTGGAAGCCGATCTCACCATCCCCGGTCATCCAGAAATCTTTGCGATCGGCGACACCGTTTTGATCAACGCCTGGGACGGCAAGCCGGTGCCCGGCATCGCGCCGGCCGCCAAGCAGCAGGGCCGTCACGTGGCCGAGACCATCAAGGCCCGGCTGCGCCAGGAGCCGACCGGGCCGTTCCGCTACAAACACTCCGGCAGCCTCGCGCAGATCGGCAAGCGGCTGGCGGTGATCGACTTCGGCCGCATCAAGCTGCGCGGCACCATCGCGTGGTGGATCTGGGGCATCGCCCACATCTACTTCCTGATCGGCTTGCGCCACCGCCTCAGCGTCGCCCTGAGCTGGCTCTGGATCTACGCCCGCGACCAGCGCGCCGCGCGGCTGATTACGCAGGGAAGCAGCAAGGTGGTGTAGCTTTTTCTTCCTTCTCCCCTTGCGGGAAAAGGTGGCGCGAAGCGCCGGATGAGGGGTCTGTCTCAGCGCGCTCGAAAGAGAATGACTCGCGGAGAGAACCCCTCACCCGGCTTCGCTTTGCGAAGCCACCCTCTCCCACAGATGGAGAGGGTGCAGCGGCGCTCGCGGCTACATCACTACTTCACCAACCCGCACCCACCTTCCGCCAACGGTCGAAACGCCTGCTCCGCAGAGATCGTCGAGACCAGCTTGTAATAGTCGTACGGATATTTCGATTCCTCCGGCTTCTTCACCTCGAACAGATACATCGGATGCACGACGCGGCCGTCCTGGCGGATCGTGGTGTCGCCGAACAGCTTGTCCTTACCCCTAAACTTCTTCATCTCGGGCACGGCGTCCTTGGCGTTGTCGCTGCCGGTCGCGGCGACCGCGTTGAGATAAGCGAGCGTGGAGGCATAAACTCCCGCCTGGTTACCGCTCGGCATCTTGCCGTTCATACCGGGCCGCGCCGCGAAGCGCTTGGCGAAGGCGCGGGTGTCGTCGTTCATGTCCCAATAGAACGCTTCCATGAGCTGGAGCCCTTGCGCGACCTTGATGCCCATGCCGTGGACGTCGTTGATGAAGAGCAGGAAGGCGACGAGCTTTTGTCCGCCCTGCTGGATCCCGAACTCAGCGGCCTGCTTTACCGCGTTGATGGTGTCGCCGCCGGCATTGGCGAGCCCGATCACCTGCGCCTTCGAGCCCTGCGCCTGCAACAGGAAGGAGGCAAAGTCGGAGGTGCCGAGCGGGTGCTTGCTGGAGCCCAACACCTTGCCGCCATGCGCTTCGATGTATTTCTGGGCTTCCGCCTCGATGCCCTTGCCGAGTGCGTAGTCGACCGTGAGAAAATACCACTCCTTGCCGCCGCGCGACATCATCGCCGCCGCCGTGGTGTTGCCGGTGGCCCAGGCGTCGTTGACCCACTGGATGGTGTTGGGCGAGCAGGCCTTGCCGGTGAGATCGGAGCTCGCGGTGGACGACGCAAGAAACGTCATGCGGCTGTCGCGCAGCAGCGTGTTGATGGAGAGACCGACGGCCGAGTTCGGCACGTCGACGATGGCGTCGACACCCTCGACATCGAGCCATTTGCGCGCGATGGCGTTGCCGACATCGGCCTTGTTCTGGTGATCGGCATAGACGATGTCGACCTTGATGCCTTTTCCGCCGCCGTTGAAATCCTCGGCGGCCATGCGCGCGGCCTCGACCGAGCCCATGCCGTTGGTGTCCTGGAAGATGCCGGAGATGTCGTTGAGCACGCCGACACGCACGACGTTGTCCGAAATCTCGGCATTTGCCGCGCCGCCAATCAGGCTCGCGGCCAGCGCAAGCGTCCACTTCAAGTTCTTCATTGTTCCCTCCCCTGTCGTATTTGTTGTTTTCGATGCCGGTCGCGTCAGGCCGGCGTGATGCTCACGGGCAGGCTGTCGAGCCCGCGCAGCGTGTTGTTGAAGCGGCGCTTTGGCTCGCCCGTGATCTCGATTTTTGCGATCCGTCGGGCCAGCGCCGCGAGCATTGTCTCGCCTTCCAGCCGCGCGACCAGCTGGCCGACGCACATGTGAATACCTGAGCCATAGCCAACATGGCCGGACGTGCGGCGGGTGATGTCGTAGCTGTCAGGCTTGTCCCAGCGCCGCGGATCGCGATTGGCAGCCGCCAGGAACATCAACACCTTCTCGCCCTCACCGATGGTCGCGCCTGACAGTTCGACCTCGCGCGTTGTCGTGCGGAAGAAGGTCTGCACCGGGCTTTCAAAACGAACGGCCTCCTCGAAAGCGTTGCGCGCCAGGGTGGGATCGCCACGCAGGCGCTGCCACTGCTCCGGAAAGCGCGCCAGGCAATACACCGCAGCACCGATGCCGTTGACCGTGGTGTCGAGGCCCGCCGACAGCAGCGAACGCACCAGCAGCGGCGCTTCGGTGGCGGTGATGGCACCCTCGTCGACATGGGCGTGGATGCAGGCGCCGATGCCGCCGGGCGTGAGGTTGTCCCGCTGGCACTGCTCGGTGACGTAGGCCTGGTGCGGCGCCGAGCGCGCGATCGCTTCCTGGCGCAACTGGTTCGGCGGGCCGAAGGCGTTGAACACGACACTGGCATAGGGAATGAGATTCTCGCGCCCCTCCGGCTTCAGCCCGAGCGCATCCGGGAAGATCGACAGCGGATAGGCCTCGGCGAGGTCCGTGATGGCATCGAAGCTGCGCTTCTCCAGCAGCGCGTCCACACGCTGTTCCGCTACCGCGGCAAAGCGGTCGCGGAGCCCCTTCATCACCGTCGGCGACAGCACCTTTGAGAGCACGGCGCGGGTACGGGTGTGCGCGGGAGGATCGGCTTCGAGGATCAGGCTCGGCGGCCGCCACGGCGTCTCCTTCTTGAAGTCGGACAGGCCGACGCCGCGGCTGGAGCAGAAGGTCGCGGGATCATTCAGCACGGCATGGACCTCGGCATAGCGCGCGACGCCATAGACGTTCCACTTGTCGAGATAGACGACAGGTCCCGCCTCCCGCAGCAGCTCATGCGTGGGATAGGGATCGGCGAAAAAATCCATCGCGAAAGGATCGACGTCGAGATGCGGGACGGCCGACGAACCGTTGATTTCCGGGGAGCTGGAAGCGCTCATGGAAGTCCTCACTTATTTTGATCTTGTGCAAGGGCGGCGCTTACCCTTAGGTCTTTCGGACACGCCGCGAGACAGAATCCCGATATGCCGCCGTCTTCGACCAGAGCCCGCCAGAAACCTGCGCCCGCCGATACGGGACCGACGCTCGATCTCGACCGCTACGTCCCCGCGTTCATCACCTTCATCGCCAACAAGCTCTCGAACAGCGCCACGGCGTTCTATCAGCGGCAGTTCGGCGTCAACGTCACGGAATGGCGGATCATGTCGCTGCTGGCGATCGAGCCCGGCATTCCGGCGTCGCGCATCTGCCACGTCATCGGTTTCGACAAGGGCCCGGTGAGCCGAACGCTGGCCGGTCTGGAAAAGCGGGGCCTGATCTCGATCCGCACCGATCCCAACGATGGGCGCACCCACTCGATCTCGCTGACGGCGAAGGGCCGCGCCATCCATGACAAGGTGATCGTCGCGGCATTCGAGCGCGAACGGCGCCTGTTGTCCTGCCTGGACAAAGACGAGCGCGAGGTGCTGATCGACCTGTTGCGCCGTCTGCACGAAAATCTCGGCGCGGTCACCGGCAGCACCGAGACCTGACGAACCACGCAGCGAGCGCTGAGCCCTGTCATGTCCGGGCATGCACCGTCGTTCGCCGGCGGTACCCTCTCTGCCGAGCATAGCTTCCTCCGATCCGACGCGGCGGTTCTCCCGCCGTCATCCTAGTCTGGAACGGTTCGCACAAACTAGTTGCTTAGGCAACAAAAGAATCATGCAGGATAATGCGGCAGGTTGGCTGGCCTTTTTCTTTGCCCCGCTCTCGTGTTCCGGACGCGCTGCAGCGTGAAGCGCTGCTGCGCAGAGCCGGGATCCACGCGACCGCGCGCACAAACGAGATAGGCCCGGCTCTGCAGCGCATCACTGGGTGCTGCGCTGCTTCCGGGGCACGGGCCCAAGCGCTACAGACCGATCCACTCGCCTGGCGCAGCGTCATCCAACCGCGCCACCGCATCGGCACGCCGCGTCAGCACCGCGCGCTGATTGATGTAGCCCTTGTCGGTGATCTCGCCGCCGTCCACCGACGGCGGCTCGTCGAGCAGCAGGGCACGCGTGGCGTGGCCGGAGGAGTTGGCGCCGTGTTGCTTGAGCTTCGCCAGACCCTGCGCGATCGCGGCTCTGACCTTGTCATGCGCAAGCACGTCGTTGACGCCTGCGGTCTCAGGCAGGCCGGCATGCGCGCGGCACGCAGCGATGTTCGGAAACACCAGGAAGCGCACCTCGTCGCCGCCATGGCCGGTGATGACGATATCCTGCGCGAGCGGCGCCAGCGCGGCGATGCCGGCGAGGCGCAGCGTGCCGACGCTGACCCAGGTGCCGGAATTGAGTTTGAAATCCTCCGCGACGCGACCGTCGAAGAACAGGCCGCGCTCGGGCCGCTTCGCATCGGCGAACTTCACGGCGTCACCGATGAGATAAAATCCCTCGTCGTCGAACGCCTGCCTGGTCAGCTCCGGCGCTTTCCAATAGCCCGGCGTGACGTTGGGGCCGCGCACGCGCACCTCCAGCTTGTCGCCCGAGGTGACGAGCTTCAATTCGGTGCCGGGGATAGGCACGCCGATGTTGCCCGAGCGTTCCGCGAGGAAATGGCAGTCGGTGGCCAGCGGCGAGGTCTCGGTCGAGCCCCAGGCCGAGACCATCGGCATCGCGCGGCCAACAGTCTTGACGGAGAGTTCTTCGAGCGCGTCCCAGAGATTCTGCGGCAACGCGGCACCGGCGTAGAACGCGAATTTCACCTCGCTGAAGAAGCGGCGACACAGTTCCCCGTCGCCGCGCAGCGCCGCGATCAGCATATCGAAGCCGCGCGGCACGTTGAAATAGACCGTCGGCATCACGCTTCTGAGATTGGCGAGTGACATCGCAAACAGACCGGGCGCCGGCTTGCCGCCGTCGATATAGAGCGAGCCGCCATTGCGCAGCACGAGATTGAAATTGTGGTTGGCGCCGAAGGTGTGGCTCCAGGGCAGCCAGTCGAGAATGACGAGATCGTCGCGCCCCTGTTCGAGAAACGTCCAGGTCTGCGCCTTGGCCTGCTGGCTCGACGTCAGCATGCGCTGGGTGTTGATCACGGCTTTCGGCGTGCCGGTCGAGCCCGAGGTGAACAGGAATTTTGCGATGGTGTCCGGTGTGACAGCGGCGAAGGCTCTTGCGACGTCCGCCGTTTCAGGCGTCGCCGCAACGGTGCGAAAGGCGAGCGCATCGGCGTCGCTCGCGTTGCCGCTGATGATCTGCGCGCTATGCAGCGGCTTGATCGCGGCCAGTGCCGCCGCAAACGGCCTCGTCGCGGAGACATAGATCGCGGCGGGCTCAAGCAGCGTGATCATGCTCTTGAGCTTGTCGAAATCCTTGGACATCAGCGAATAGGCCGGCGAGGTCGCCGCCGAGGGCACGCCGACATGCTGGGCCGCCAATGCCAGCAACGCATGATCGATGCTGTTGTCGGAGAGGATCGCGAGCGGGCGCTCCGGACTGAGACCTTGCGCCAGAATCCAGGACGCTGTCGCGCGCACCTGCCGGAGCGCCTGCGCATAGGTGACGGTGGTCCATGGCGCTTCGGCACTGCTGCGCTCCGCGAGGAAAATCGTATCAGGCCTCTGCCGCGCCCATTGCTCCAGCCAGTCGCCGACGCAACGCGCGCCATCGCGCAGCGGCTCGGGCGAGCGCAGCACGATGCTGCCGTCGGCGCGATGCTCGGCAACGGTTCTGGGTGTCGCGAACAGGCTCGAAGCATCACCGCGAGGGGCGGCTGTCATGGTTTCCTCCTCGCCCGGGAGCCGGGACCGACCGCAGCCTCGTCGGGACCGCGTTGGCCAGCATGTTGGCCACGACAATTGTTGGGGCGCAAGCTCGGGGCTCGGTGAGCTGCCCATTATTTGCGCAAATGCCCGTAACAGGGCGCTGACACGCAGGCCCGCCGGCGCTCGAAATATCCCACAAGCCACTGATCCATCGATAATATCCGCAGCACTTGTCCTGCCCGGATTCTGTACACAATGGCACATCGCTTGCTTCGATCCGGGTGAAGAGACGTAGCCGGAGTTTGTCGCCATGAGGGCTGAAATGGGGGCTGAGCAGCCTGAAACGATCGCCGCGATCGTGGCCGCGCACCGCGCGGGCACGCTCACGCCGGCGCAGACGGTCGCGCGCACCTATCAGCGCATCCGCGACCACAACGATCCCGCCGTCTTCATCAGCCTGCGCGACGAAAACGACGCGATCGCGGAAGCCGAGAAGCTCGCCACCAAGGAGGCCGCCGGCCTGCCGCTCTATGGCGTGCCGGTGGTGGTGAAGGACAACATCGACGCGCTGGGATTTCCGACCACCGCGGCGTGCCCGGCCTTCTCGTACATCCCGACACACGATTCGACCGCGGTTGCGCGGCTGCGCGCCGCCGGCGCGATCATCATCGGCAAGACCAATCTCGACCAGTTCGCGACCGGCCTTGTCGGCGTGCGCTCGCCCTATGGCATCCCCAGAAACGCGATCCGTGAGGACCTCATTCCCGGCGGATCGAGCTCGGGATCGGCTACCGCCGTCGGCGCCGGGCTGGTGCCGCTGTCGCTCGGCACCGACACCGCCGGCAGCGGGCGCGTGCCGGCGATGCTCAACAACATCGTTGGTCTGAAGCCGAGCCTCGGCATGATTTCGACCGCTGGCCTGGTGCCGGCCTGCCGGACGCTGGACTGTATCTCGGTGTTCGCTTTGACGGTCGACGACGCCGCGCTCGCACTGTCGGTGATGGCGGGTCCCGATCAGGCCGATCCGTTCTCGCGCGACCGGCCGCTTGGCGCGATCACCCCGCTCCCGGCAAACCTGCGCCTGGGCGTGCCGCGCAGCGGACAGCTGATCTTCTTCGGCGACAAGAAGGCGGAAGCGGCTTACGCTGACGCGTTGAAGCGCTGGACCGCGCTTGGCGCAACCCTCGTCGAGTTCGACCTCGAGCCATTCTACGAGACGGCGCGGCTGCTCTACGAAGGACCGTGGGTCGCCGAGCGCTATCTCGTGATCCGCGACCTGCTCGCCTCCGCGCCGGATACGATCCATCCGGTGACACGCGAGATCACCGCGGCCGGTGCGCGGTTAACGGCGGCGGAGACCTTCTCCGCGCTCTATCGCCTGCAGGGCCTGCGCAAGATCGCCGAGCGCACCTTCACCAATATCGACGCGCTGGTGCTGCCGACGGCGCCGACGGCCTATACGACCGCGCAGGTGCTGGCCAATCCGGTCGAGCTCAACAGCCGGCTCGGCACCTACACCAATTTTGTCAATCTGCTCGACCTCTGCGGTCTCGCGCTGCCGGCGGCGATGCGCGCCGACGGCATCCCGTTCGGCATCACGCTCCTTGCGCCCACCGGCCACGACGCGCTGCTCGCGAGCATCGGGCGCATGTTCCATGCCGATACCAAACTGACGCTTGGCGCAAAGGGCGTGGCGCAACCCGCGCTGGCGCCGCTTGCCGCAAGCGGCATCGACGAGATTCCGATCGCCGTGGTCGGCGCGCATCTGTCCGGCATGGCGTTGAACGGCGAGTTGAAAGCGCTGAACGGCCAGCTGATCGAGGCGACCAGGACCGCGGCGGACTACAAGCTCTACGCATTGAAGACCACGCCGCCGAAGCCGGGCATGCTGCGCGTCGAAACCGGCAAGGGCGCGTCGATCGAGCTGGAGATCTGGATGCTGTCGTCGTCCGCCTTCGGCAAGTTCGTCAACGCGATTCCCGCGCCGATGGCGATTGGCACCGTGCGGCTGGCGGATGGCCGCAGCGTGAAGGGATTTCTCGTCGAGCCCGAGGTGCTGGGCGAGGCGCGAGATATCACGGCTTATGGTGGATGGCGGAAGTTTATGGCGGAAGCCGCTACGGCATAGGTCTCGTAGGGTGGGCAAAGCGAAGCGTGCCCACCATCACCGTCAGCTTGGGTAGATGGTGGGCACGGCGCTTTGCGCCTTTGCCCATCCTACAGCACCGTGCGCGCGGCCCTACACCGACACCGCGTAGATCTCGTACTCCCCGCGCACCAGCTCGATATGCGCGCGCATCGCGGCGGCGGCGCCCTGCTTGTCGCCGCGCATGATGGCGACGACGACGCGGTCGTGCTCGGCTTGCGACTTTGCCAATCGGCCGAGGTTGCGGAACTGGGCGCGACGAAACGGCTGCACGCGCACGCGCGTCGCCAGCGTGATCTCGGCGATGTAGCCGTTCTGCGATCCCGCATAGATCGCGTTGTGGAAGCGCTCGTTGACCTCGTGGAAGCGCTCGGGATTGCCGGCGTAGCTCAACACCCGCAGCTCTTCGTGGATGGCTTCGAGGCCGTGACGCTCGGCAGCTGACATCCGTTCGGCGGCAAGACCCGCGCACAGCGCTTCCAGCTCCGCCATCGCCTCGAACATGCCCGTCAGCCGTTCGAACGAAGGCTGTGCCACCACCGCGCCGCGATGGGCGCGTGCTTCGACGAGGCCGCTTGCCACGAGCTGGCGCAGCGCTTCCCGCACCGGCGTGCGCGAGACGCTGAAGCGGCGCGCGATGTCGGTCTCGTCAAGCGGCGCGCCGGGCGGCAGAGCTCCGCGCACGATCTCGTCGGCGAGCTGCAGGCGCAGCTCCTCGGCGCGCGTGATTTTGTGCGCTGATGGTGACGCCCGGTCGACACGCGGCACCGCCGGATCGGCCGGCAGCGCTCCGGGCGGAAGATCGTCAAGCGTCATACGGTCAGGTCTCTTTCGACTCGTCGATGATGCTGACATGGGCGGCGACGACGCGCCAGCCCTCCGGGAATTTTACCCAGGTCTGCATCTGCCGGCCGACCTTGCCCGGCATCGTGTCGCGATAGAACAGGGTGGAGGCGACCGCCGTGTCGCGGCCATAGCTGGTGATCATGGTTTTCGCGGTGCGGCGATTGAGGCCGACCGGCGAGCGCCCGGCGCGGAATCCGGAGATCGCCTCATAGCCGTAGAGATTCTCGCCGATGCCATAACGCAGCGTGCGGGGATCGTTGCGGAAGAGCTCGCCGAGCACCGCGACGTCGTTGGTGATCAACGCCTGCTCATAGCGATCGAACGCGGCTTTGACGTCCGCGATCACGTCGGGGAGATCGATCTCCATCTCAAAATCCTTTTGCGCTGGGCGCGGCGGCGACGCCCATCTTCTCCAACGCGTATGCGACGCGCAGCGCGATGTCCTCGCGCCATGGCGCGGCGATGATCTGCACGCCGATCGGCAGCGGTTCGAGCGGCACCGGCACGGCAACCACAGGCAGGCCGATGAAGGAGATCGGCTGGGTGTGGATGCCGATATTGGCGCGCACCGGCAGCTCGACGCCGCCAAGATTGAAATTGATCTGGCCGAGTTTCGGCGCGGTGCACGGCGTCGCCGGTGCGATCAGCACGTCGACCGACTTGAATATCTCGGCGAGTTGCGTTCGATACCAGCGGCGGAATTTTTGCGCGCGGTCGACCAGCGGCGCCGGCACCATAGCGCCCGCGATCAGCCGGTCGCGCACGGCGGGATCGAAATCGTTCGGCCGCTTGCGGAGCCGGTCGAGATGCAGCGAGGCGCCTTCCGTGGTGGTGATGACATAGGCCGCCGCGCGGGCGCGCGCGGCTTCCGGCACGTCCACCACGCGCGTTGCGCCCAGCGCCTTGGCGACGCGGCTGACGGCTTCGACGGCTTCCGGAAACAGATTCTGCTGGAAGTACCCGCCGGCGATTGCGATGCGCAGGTCCGAAACCGGATTGGCGAGCAGCGGCAGCGTCGGCTCCAGACCACGTGTGGTGGTGCAGGCGGCGTCGTCCGCATCCGGCCCCTGCATCGCGTCGTAGGCGAGCGCGAGATCGGTGGCGGAGCGCGCGAACGGGCCGAGATGATCGAGGCTCGCGACGAACGGGAAAGAGCGCGCACGCGAGAGCCGGCCATAGGTCGGCTTCAGGCCGAAGATGCCGCAGAACGAGGACGGCACGCGGATCGAACCGTTGGTGTCGGAGCCGAGCGCGATCGGCACCAGCGCGCCGCCGACGGCGCTGCCGGATCCGCCGGAGGAGCCGCCGCTCATCCGCGTGGTATCATGCGGATTGCGCGAGGGACCGTCATGGACGTTCTCGCCGGTGAAGTCATAGGCGTATTCGCCCATGTTGAGCGCACCGACCAGCACGGCGCCAGCCGCTTCCATACGCTCGATCAGCGTGGCATCGCGCGTCGCGGGCGCGCGGTCTCGGTTTATCTTCGAGCCGGCGCGGGTGGCGAGGCCTGCGACGTCGAATAAATTCTTCACCGCGAAGGGCACGCCGGCCAATGGGCCGACGGTCTTGCCGGCGGCGATGTCGGCATCGATCGCGCGCGCTTTGGCGCGGGCGCGATCGGCGGTGATGTCGGTGAAGGCGTTGAGGATGGTGTCGTGCTGCTTGATACGCGCAAGCGCTGCTTCGGTCGCATCGAGCGCCGACATCTTGCGGCCCGCAACCGCGCTCGCGATCTCGGAGGCCGTCATCTCTGGCTTGGTCGTCATGGCGGCGTCAGACCGTGAAGACGGGCGCCGGCTCGGTCTCGTCCGGCAGCGCGAATTCGTCGACGAAGCGGCCGAGCCGTAGCGAGACCTCGAGATTGGCGCGAATGGACGACCTCCATGCTTCCTCGACAGGCAACGCCAACGCTTTCGTAACAGCGTCGATATAATCGTCCAGCGGTTCGGCCATCACGCTCCCAAACAAGCTCTCAGTGTGCGCCCAGTGTCTGCAGCGGCGGATGCGGGATCGCCGTCAGCAGCTCCTTGGTGTAGTCGTCCTGCGGATCGCTCAAGACCCGCTCGGAAGATCCTTCCTCGACGATTCGACCCGACCGCATGACAATGACACGATCGCACAACAAGCGCACTACGTTCAAATCATGCGAGACGAACAGATAACTCATACCTAGCCGCGCCTTGAGGTCCTGGAGCAGATTAAGGACCACCGCCTGGACCGAGACGTCGAGCGCGGCGGTCGGCTCGTCCAGGATGACGAGTTTCGGGTGCAGGGCAATGGCGCGGGCGATGCCGACGCGGGCCTTCTGGCCGCCCGACAATTGGTGCGGGAAGCGATCCAGCAGATTGTGCGGCAGGCCCACCATGGTGGCGAGCTCCTCACAGCGGGCGCGGAGCGCGTCCCGCCCCCTGATGTCGCCAAGCTGCATGATGGGATCGGCGATGGCACGCACGGCGGTGAAGCGCGGGTTGAGGCTGTCGGTCGGATCCTGGAACACCATCTGGATGCGGCTGCGCTGCGGCAGCCGGGCAAAGCCGGCGGGCGCGATGGCGCCGATGTCCTCGCCGTCGAACTGGATCAGGCCCGAGGTCTGGTCCAGCAGCCGCATCACCATCATCGACGTGGTCGATTTGCCGCAGCCGGACTCGCCGACCAGGCCGACACTCTCGCCGTGACCGATCGAGAAGCTGATGCCGTCCACCGCGCGGAACACATCGGGCTCGACCGGGGGCTTGCGGCCGAACAATTTGCCGAGCGTGGCCGTGGCGCCCTGACGGGGATATTCCTTGACCAGCTTGTCGATGAGGAGGAGAGGCTGCTCGCTCTTCTTGGCCTCGTCTTGCGAAGCCTGATGGATGGCCGGGTCAGGCCCGGCCGCGATAGTTGAGCCTTCCTCCTCCGGCAACAGATCCCGCAGGCTCACGCCGAGCCGCGGCGTCGCGCGCATCAGCTTCTTCGTGTAGGGGTGCTGCGGGTTGGCGAAGATGTCGGCGGCCTTTGCGGTCTCGACCACCCGGCCCTTTTCCATCACCACGACGCGGTCGCAATAGGCGGCGGCAAGGCCGAGATCATGCGTGATCAGGATGGTGGACATCGCCTTGCGCTTGGTCAGCTCGACGATCAGATCCATCACCGCCTTCTGCGTGGTGACGTCCAATCCAGTCGTCGGCTCATCCGCGATCAGCAGCTGCGGATTGCAGGCAAGCGCGAGCGCGATGACGACGCGCTGGCACATGCCGCCGGACAATTCGAACGGATACGCGTGATAGCGCTCGCGCGGGCGGGCGATCTTGACCTGCTCCAGCGCCTCGATCGCCTTTTCGCCGCGGTCCGAGACCATGGCCTGCTGCACATGGGTGCGCAGCACGTCTTCGATCTGGTCGCCGACCTTCCGGATCGGGTTGAGCGCGGCGCGCGGGTTCTGGAAGATCATCGAGACTTCGCGACCGCGCAAATCGCGCATCTGGTCTTCGGTCGCGGCCTTGACGTCGATGCCCGAGAACATCACCGAGCCCTCGGCGATCCGCCCTGCACGATCGAGAATGCGCATCACGGCATAGGAGGTCACCGATTTGCCGGAGCCGGACTCGCCGACGATCGCCAGCGTCTCGCCCTTGGCAACGGAGATGTTGACGTGCTGGACGGCTTTGACGATGCCGCGGCGGGTGGTGAATTCGACCGTGAGGTCCTGGACGTCGAGCAGGGGCTGGGCGGTCATGGGTGCCTCCCAAACAAAAACATCGAAAACAACCCCATGCACAGTAGAATAGCATTGGAATCATTGGAGAATTTTGAGCGAAAATTTGCGCGGAATCCAATCATCACGTCCTCCGCTGGGGGTCGACGATGTCGCGCAGGCCGTCGCCGAGGAGGTTGAAGCAGAACACGGCGATCATCAAAGCGAGGCCCGGGAATAGCGCGATCCACCATTCGCCTGACACCATGAAGCCGGCACCTTCGGCGACCATGATGCCCCATTCCGCCGTTGGCGGACGGACGCCGAGGCCGATGAACGAGAGACCGGCGGCATTGAGGATGGCATAGCCCATGGTCAGCGACATCTGCACGATCATGATCGGCATGATGTTTGGCAGGATATGCACGAGGAGAATGCGGAATTCGCCGTTGCCGGACAAACGCGCGGCCTGCACGAAGCCGGCGTTGCGGCGGACATTGGCTTCGGCGCGCGCGACGCGGGCATAGAGCGGAAAGTTCACGATTGCCGTGGCCAAGATGATGTTCTGCACGGTGTTGCCGAGCGCGGCGACGATGCCCATGGCGAGCACGAACAGCGGGAACGCCATGATGGTGTCGGCGATGCGACCGACGATGCGATCGGTCCAGCCGCCGAAATAGCCGGCCGCGATGCCGGCGAGCCCGCCCATCAGGAACACCAGGACGACGGAGGCGACCGCGATGAACGTATCGAGCCGCGTCGCCACCACGACGCGACTGAAGATATCGCGGCCCAACTGGTCGGTGCCGAACCAATGCGCGGCCGATGGCGGCTTCAGCGACGCCGCGGTGTCGGACGCCAGCGGGTCATACGGCACCACATAGGGGCCGAAGATCGCGGCAAGGAGGATCACGATCAGCAGTGCGAAGGCAAAACCGGTGACCTTGTTCTCGCCGAGCACGTAGCGGGTCTGGTCGAGGAGCGCGACGAATCCCGAGGTCCGCGCGGGACCGACAGGTTCAACAGCAGGCGCAACGGAGCTCATTGTGTCCCCCTACCCTTCCAAGCGCACGCGCGGATCGATCACGCCATAGAGAATGTCGATCACGAGATTGAGCAGCACGTACATCACCGCCATGGTCAGCACGAAACCCTGCACCGGCGCGAAGTCCGACGAGATCAGCGCCTCGACCGCATAGGAGCCGATGCCGGGCCAGGCGAACACTTTTTCCACCAGTACGTTGGCGCCGAGCAGGAACGAGAACACCATGCTCAGCGTGGTGACGACGGGGAGCATCGCGTTGCGGAAGGCGTAGGTGACGATGACGGTCGCCGGCGACAGGCCGCTGGCGCGCGCGGTGCGAACGAACTCGGACGACAGCACCGCCAGCATCGAGGCGCGCGTCATGCGCGCGATCGGCGCCAGCGAGAAGATCGCAAGCGTCGTCGCCGGCAGGATGAGCTGGCTGCATGCCGAACGGAACGCCTCGAAGTCGCGCGCGATCAGGGTGTCGATCAGATAGAAGCCAGTCACCGTCGGCGGCGCGCTGTAGAACACGTCGAGCCGACCGAGCGGCGCAGGCGACCAGCCGAGCCGGAAATAGAAGACATAGACCAGCACGAGGCCGGTGAAGAACACCGGCAACGAGACGCCGGCGGTCGTCGTCACACGACAGAGATGATCGACCCACGATCCCGGTCGCGTCGCCGCCAGCACGCCGAGCGGAATCGCAATCACGATCGAGACGATGAGACCGAGCAGCGTCAACTCGGCGGAGGCCGGCAGGCGATTGCGGATCTCGGCCGCGACCGGCTGGCCCGTCGTGAGCGAGTTGCCGAAATCGCCATGGGCGAGATCGTTGGTGTAGCGGAAGAACTGTTCGATCAGCGGCTTGTCGAGGCCGAGCTTCTTGCGGATCTGCTCGACGGCTTCCTTCGTCGCGGCGGGGCCGGCGAAATACGCGGCGGGATCACCGGGCAGCGCGCGGGTCAGCAGGAAGGTGACGATGACGACCCCGATCAGCGAGGGAATCGCGAACATCAGGCGCTTGCCGATCATGGTCAGCATGGGGTGCTCCTCCTGGGCTGCGCTGGTGAGCACGCTCGCGCGGCTCGCTCCACTGCGTTCCCTCCCCCCTTGTGGGGGAGGGCTAGGGAGGGGGGTGGCTCCGGGAGAGGTCGGAGTTCGTGGCTACCCCTCTCCCCAACCTCGAGAGCGAGCTTCGCTCGCCTCGGACCCCACAAGGGGGGAGGGAGCCCGAAGAGCGTGCTCACCTCACTCTGAAGGACAGCGCCCGCCATCCGCCCTCACCCCTTCGCCATCGCGCGATAATCCAGCCTCCGGTGGAACCAGTATTGGTAGCCGCTGATGTTCTTCTGCATCGCGACGTTAACGAAGGGCTGGTACAGCGGGATGCGCGGGATGTCGCTGTAGGCGAGGTCGACAAAGCCCTTCACGTCGGTGTCGTAGGTCGCGGTGTCGCCGGTCGCGGCAGCATTGCGTGCGCCGTCGATCAGCTTGTCCATCTCCGCCGACTTGTAGCTCATGGTGTTGAAGACGGAATTATTGCCGTGATAGCACCAGTAGAAGAAGTATTCGGGGTAATCGAGCCATCCCGAGAACACGTTGGTGAAGAGCGGCATCTCCTTCTTGTTCAACTCGGTGCGCCAGTTGGCGCCGGGCACCTTGTTGATGGTGGTCTTGATGCCGATCTGGGCCAGGCTCTCCTGCACCAGCACGCAGAGCGGCTCGTTGACGCCCGCGAAGTTGAGGTCGAACGAGATCGTGGTCTCGAAGCCGTTGGGATAACCGGCCTCGGCCAGCAGCGCCTTCGCCTTGTCCATGTCGGTGTTGTATTTGTGCGGCTGCGGCCAGGCGACTTCGGTCGGCTTGTCCTTCGGCGCGCCGAACATCGGGTTCGCCAGCCCGAACATCACCGCGTCCATGATCTTCTGATAGGGAATCGCGTAGGCGACCGCCTGACGCACCTTGGGATTGTCGAACGGCGGCTTGGTCACGTTCATGCCGATATACTGGATGCCGTTGGAGAACGGCAGCGACACCACGTTGAGCTTGCCGCTCGCCTTCATCTCCTGAAAGTCCTTGAACGGCAGCTCATATGAGATGTCGGCGTCGCCGCGCTCCAGCAGCGCGCGGCGATTGCCGGCCTGCGGCACCATGCGCCAGATCACGCGCTTGATCTTCGGCAGCGGGCCGCCGACCCAATCGTCGTTGCGCTCCATCACGACTTCGGTGCCGGCGGTCCATTTCGTCACCTTGTAGGCGCCCGAGCCCGCGGTCTGCTGCTTGGTGTACTCAAGACCCCAGGGATCCTTCTCGCTGGCATTTTTCTTCACCAGTTCGGAATTGATGATGCAGGGCACGATCACCGCGAGATCGGGGATCGTCAGCTTGTCCTTCTTCAGGAAGTCGACACGCACCGTGTAGTCGTCGATCACGACGAACTGCTCAGGCTTGGTCAGCGAGCCCGCGCTCATTTGGAAGGTGGGGAAGCCGCCGACGCTGACGGCGCGGTCGAGCGACCACTTCACGTCCTTGGCTGTGACAGGCGCGCCGTCGTGGAATTTGGCGTTCTTCTTCAGCTTGAAGGTGACCGACATGTCGTCGATCTTGAAGTCCTCGGCGAGCTCGCCCTTGAACTTGTCGCGGTCGTAATAGGGCACCCCGCCGGGGCCGGTCTTCATCTCGTGGCTGAGCAGCCGGTCGTAGCAATTCCAGGACACCTCGTAGCCGGGCACGTTGGTGCCGACACCGTGGATGTCGAGATTGTTGGGGCCGCCCTCCGAGACGATCAGCAGCGTCTCCGAGCGCGCATCGGCATAGGCGGACGAGACCATTGAGGGCATGGCCGGAAGCGCCGCGCCTGCGGCCAATCCGGAAACGGACTTGAGGAAATCGCGGCGCTTCATGAAATGGCTCCAACGCAAAGTTTTCTGGTTGGAACTGGATTCGCAAGGTTCGTGCCAAGGCTTAAGGAGAGTTTAAACCGGAATAAGCCTCTGATATATCTACATGAAACAGCCATTGACCGGACCGTCGATCAAGGGCTAATCATTTGGGACGTTGCATACAAAGATGCGCATTTGCTCATAAAATAAGCTGAATTGAGCTTCGCTTGTTTGGCGGGCGGCTTATTGAACCGCCGTCGTCCTGGCGAAAGCCAGGACCCATTACCCCAGGGAGAAGTTGCGGCGCGAAGCTGGCAACCACGAGTCTTCGCAAAACCCCGCCCTGGGGTAAGGGGTCCTGGATCAGCGCTGCGCTTGTCCAGGACGACAGCGTTGATGAGGTCGGCAGCGGTGAATTACTCTGCCCAGATCAGCTCCTGCAGCTCGACCAGATCGTTCGCCTTGTCCTGCCAGCCCTCGATGCAGATGTGGCTGTTGAGGTCGCTGGCGCGATGCAGCAGCATCAGCGCCATCAGGCGGCGCTTGAGCGCGAAGTCGGGCTTGGCGTAGCCAAAGCCTTCGAGCAGGCTGCGCACCCTCCCCGGCCGGCCCGCTGCCATGAAGGCGCTGGGGCCGAGCAGATCGTAGTCGCGCCATCCCGCCAGCACGTCGCCGAAGTCGAAGAGCCCGGCGAGCGACCATTGGCCGTCGTCGCAGGCGAGCAGGAAGTTCTCCGGAATGTATTCGCCGATCAGGATCACCGGCGGCGCATCCGTCGGAATCAGTTTTGCCGCATCACGCAGGAGATCGTCGAGGCCGGCGAGGAATTTCGGCGCAAGACCGAGACGCGTGTGCCGCGCCTTGCAGCCCTGCATCTGGACGCGCATGAAGTCGTCCCAGCGCGGCTGGATCTGCGCGAGCGGGCCGAGCGGCGCACGCTGCACGGACGCGATGGTCTCGCCGATCTGGCGCAGCACGCGCTCCTTCTGCGCTTCAGGTAATTGCGGCCAGGCCTCCGAACCAAGCGTGCCGGCAAGGCGTGTGACGACGAGATAAGGCCAGCCGTCGCGCTCGCCTTCGGCGACGATCTCGGGGATCGGCAGATGGAGGCGGCCGGCAAGCTGGGTCAGCGAGCCGTGCTCGGAGACGAATTGCGCGCGGAGCAGCGGCGGGAAGATTTTCAGGATCAAGCGATCGCCGAGCCCGACCACGAGATTGGTGCCGGTGGTAAACACGTGCGGCGCGCTGACATCGAGATCGTGGCTGCGGGCGATGTCGAGCGCGACGGAGAGCCATCGCGGAGGGTCGGCGCGAAAGGCGCGAAAGCTCTCGGCGTCGGCGAAGTGGGGGAGTAACATCGACATCGTAACCTAATGCATTTCAAGAGTAGTTTCCCCGCGGCCCATCCTTCGAGACGCCCGCTTTGGCGGGCTCCTCAGGATGAGGACGGAGTGCGCGACAACAATTTTGGCGGGCAGCGAAGCCGCTTAGCCTCATCCTGAGGAGACCGCGCCAGCGGGCGTCTCGAAGGACGAGGCGTGCGCTCAGCGCCCGCTACCGATCCGGGCTGGCGCGTTCGAACTGGCGCAGGATCTTGTTGCCGCGTTCGACAGCGGCATCGAGCGCGGCTTGCGCGCTCTTGCGGCCGGCAAAGGCCTGCTCCAGCTCGTCCTCGATCGCGCCGCGGATCAGCACGAAGGAGCCGAGCCGGATGCCCTTCGAATTCTCCGTCGGCGGATGCAGCGTGATCTCCTCGAACGAGATTGCCGAGCCGGGATTGCGCTCGTAAAAACCTTGCGCCCGCGTCAGCTCGAAGGCGGCGCGGGTGACAGGCAGATAGCCGGTGTTCTGGTGCCAGGCGGCCTGCACGCCGGGCTGCGACAGGTAGGCGAAGAACCGCGCCACGCCCTTGTATTCCTCGCGCGGGCGGTCGCGCAGCACCCACAGCGTGGCGCCGCCGATGATCGAGTTTTGCGGCGCGCCCTTCACGTCGGGCCAGTACGGCATCATGCCGTAGCCGATCTCGAACTTCGAATTTGCCTTGATGTCGGCGCGCGTCGCCGAGGAGCCGATGAAGATGCCGCATTCGCCGTTCTGGAAGCGCGGCTCGGCCGACTGGCCGCGGCCGCTATAGTCGAACACCTTGCTCTTCTGCCACTCGCTGAGCTCGGCGACATGACGCACCAGAGACGGATTGTTGATGGTCAACTCCGCATCGAGCGCGGCAAAGCCGTTGGTCCGCGTCGCCAGCGGCAGATTGTGAAACGCCGAAAAATTCTCGACATGGATCCAGGACGGCCAGGACGTGGTGAAGCCGCACGCCGCGCCGCGATCACGCAAGCGTTTTGCAGCGGCACCGAGCTCCGGCCAGGTCTTCGGCGGCGTCTCCGGATCGAGGCCTGCGTCGCGGAACATGGTCTTGTTGTAATAGAGGATCGGCGTCGACGAATTGAACGGGAACGACAAGAGATTGCCGGCCGCATCGGTGTAGTAGCCGGAGACGGCGGGAAGGTAGTCATTCAGCGAGAACGGCTCGCTCATGTCCCGCATCAGGCTGAACACGGGATAAATCGCGCCCTTGGCCGCGGTCATGGTGGCCGTGGCGACCTCGTTGACCTGGACGATCGCGGGCTGGCTGCGCGAACGGAAGGCGAAGATCGCGGCCGTCACCGTCTCGGTGTAACTGCCCTTGTAAGAGGGCACGACGCGATAATCCGGCTGCGAGGCGTTGAAGTCGGAGGCGAGCTTCTCGAGCTGCCGGCCGAGCTCGCCGGACATGGCGTGCCACCACGCGATGTCGGTCGCGGCCCGCACCGGTGCGGCCAAGGAGAGGGCCGCAAAGGCGGCGACGACCTGCAAGAAGCGCAATGTTGAAATCACGATGGCTCTTTCCGTATCGCGCGACGACGGCGACGGTCCCTGCTTAAGGCGCGGCATTTGCCGTTTCAACCGGGAATGCGCGCCGGCCGCGCCGCACAATCATGCCGAAGCCCCGGGCGGGATGGCCTTCCCCCGACCATCTGCTAGATTGCATTGAACCTTTTCCTCCCGCCATAGACTCCACCACTGAGGGGTTGAGTGTGCCAGTGTTGAACCGTGCCGAACGTTCGCGGACCGGGGTGGTTTTCGTCGCGCTTCTGATCGCCATCTGCGCGACGGGAGCCGCTGCGCGCGAATTCCGCGCCGCCGACACCCAGACCGAGGATTATCCGACCGTGCAGGCGCTGCGCTACATGGGCGCCCTGATCGCCGAGCGCAGCGGCGGCCGGCACGAGGTCAAGGTGTTCCACTCCCGCCAACTCGGCGAGGAGAAGGAGACCATCGAGCAGACCCGGGTCGGTGCGATCGACCTCAACCGGACCAATGTGGCACTGATCGGCAACTTCGTCCCGGCGATGAACGTGCTGGCGATGCCGTTCCTGTTGCGGTCCATCGAGCACATGCAGAAGGTGCTGGACGGGCCGATCGGCAGCGAGATCCTCGGCAGCTTCGAGCCATATGGCTTCGTTGGCCTCGCCTTCTATGATTCCGGCGCGCGGTCGATCTACAACGGCGCCCGGCCTGTGCGGAGCGTCGCGGACCTCAAGGGATTGCGGATCCGGGTGCAGCAGTCGGAGTTGATGAGCCAGATGATCCGCGCGCTCGGCGCGGAGCCGGTCGAGATGCCCTATGGGCAGGTGCTTGCCGGGCTTGCCAACCACCTGATCGACGGCGCCGAGAACAACTGGCCATCCTACGTGACGACGGACCATTACAAGCATGCCGGTTATCTCGCCCTCACCGAGCACACGATGAGCCCCGAAGTGCTGGTGATCTCGCTGAAGGCCTGGAAAAGCCTGTCGGCCGCTGACCAGACCATCTTCAGGGAAGCCGCGCAGCGGTCGAGCCGCTTCATGCGCGAGAAATGGCGCGACCTCGAGGAGCAGTCGCAGCGCAAGGCGGAAGCAGCGGGCGTCACCATCGTCAGGGATATCGACCGCAAGCCGTTCGAGGACGCGATGGTCGCGATCTACGCCAAGGCCGGGCAGGATCCGGTCGCGGCCGCGCTGATCGAACGCATTCGCAAGGTGGAGTGAGGCCACTTGCCCGGGCTTGGACACAGCGAGCACGCAGACAGGTCGCCGGGCCCGATGGGGCGGCTGCGCGCGCGGCTGGTCGGCATGCTCCGGGCCGTGCCGATCCGCTGGCGCATCCTGTCCATCGCGGCGCTGAACTCCGCCGTGGTCATCGTGCTGGTCGGGCTGATCTGGAACGGCTCGCAGGTGCTCGGCTCGGCCTGGGACGACGTGCGCCAGGTGCGCGAATCCGACCGGATCCTGGCGCTGCTCGAAAGCGAGACCGGGCGGCTGCACAATCTGATCCACCGCTACATCAACCAGCCGAGCCCCGATTTGTTCGCCGAGATCCTGCTGCTGCGCGAGGCGGTGCTGGGGACACTGAGCAACCGAGCCGCCAAGGACCCGATGCTGTCGGGCTCGGTCGAGGAGCTGGAGCGCACCACCGACCGCTTCCTCAACGGCTTCGGCGAGCTGCGCGGCGTGCAGGCGACCATCGCCAGGACCTATGAGGATCAGGTGCAGGGACCGGCCAGAGACATGGCCGGGCTCTACTCCATCATCGAAGGCGCCACCGGCCATCGCGACGCGCTGATCTGGCCTTCGCTGGGCAAGTCGCGCGAGGCCTTCACCGCGATGCTGGTCGCGGCCAATTCCTACTATCTGTCGCTGTCATCGGGTGCGGCCGACGACGCCCGCCGCAACACCGAGACGATCGAGAAGACCATCCCCGTGATGATCGATCTCGCCGACAACGACCTCCAGCGCATGGCGCTGCGACGACTCGCGGCCCGGACCGCGGCGCTGCGCGAAGGCTTTGCAAAGCTCTCCGAGCAGCTCACGAACCGTACCGAGCTGCTGCGCAACACCATCGACGCCAACCAGGCCGAGGCGATCGGCGCCATCGACGATCTCTCCACCAAGATGCGCCAGCGCGAGCAGAAGGCGCAGGAGACGTTCGACCGCACGCTGGCGGACATCTCCCGCCGTGTTCTCTCCATCGCCGTGATCTTCCTCGGCATCATCCTCACCGCCGGCGTGCTGATCGCGCTGTCGATCCGGCTGCCGCTGCAGCAGATCATGGCGGCGATGCGCGCGATCACGCTCGGCGACCTCGGCCGCGAGGTGCAGGGCACGCGCGCGCGCGACGAAGTCGGCGCCATGGCGCGCGCGGTGGAAGTGTTCCGCGAGAACGCGATCGCGAAGCGTCAGACCGAGGACGAGCTGCGCGCGTCCAAGGAGAAGGCCGAAAGCGCGCTACTCGAGCTCAACGCCGCACAGCAGAATCTGATCGATGCCGAGAGGTTCGCCGCCCTCGGCGGCCTCGTCGCCGGCGTCGCGCACGAGGTCAACAACCCGATCGGCATCAGCCTCACCGTTGCGTCGAGTTTTGCCCGGCGCACCGAAATCTTCGAGGCCCAGCTCAAGGGTGAAGGCGGCCTGCGCCGCTCGCAGCTGGAAGAATTCGTGCAGTCCTCACGCGACGCCTCGCAGCAGCTCGTCGCCAATTTGCAGCGCGCCGGCGAACTGATCCAGTCTTTCAAGCAGGTCGCGGTCGACCGCTCCCATGCCGAGCGGCGGCAGTTCTCACTCAGCGAAGCCACCGACCAGATCATCGCGAGCCTGCGGCCGGTGCTGAAGCGGTCGCCGATCACGCTCCATGTCGACATGCCCGAGGGGCTGCTGCTCGATGGCTATCCCGGCTCCTACGGCCAGATCCTGACCAATTTGTTCCTCAATGCCGCCAACCACGCCTTTGCCGACGGCCGCGCCGGCACGATCACGATCTCGGCGCGGCCGCGCGGGGCCGACGACGTCGAGATCATCTTCACCGATGACGGGGCCGGCATGACCTCCGACGTGCAGCGCCAGGCCTTTGACCCATTCTTTACCACCAGGCGCAATGAAGGTGGCACGGGACTCGGCCTCCATATCGTCTATAACCTCGTCACCCAGCAGCTCGGCGGTCGCATGATGCTGGAATCCAAGCTGGGACAAGGCACTACATTTCGCATTATCATGCCCCGGGTCGCCAGGGGCGGCGGGCAAAGCACAGAGACTGACGGGACTTCTCAATGGCCGAACAGGACGATGTCCTCCACCTGATCGACGACACCGGTACCGCATCGGAGGATGTTGACGCCCGGAAATGGAAGATCGCCGTCATCGACGACGATCCGGCCGTGCATGACGGCACGCGCTTCGCGCTGTCCGACTACAACCTCAACGGCCAGGGCCTGGAGATCCTCTCCGCCCATTCCGCGGCCGAAGGTCGCAAGCTGATGGCCGCGCATAACGACATCGCTGCCGTGCTGCTCGACGTCATCATGGAGACTGATGTCGCCGGCCTCGAGCTGGTCGAGTACATCCGCAACGAGCTCAAGAACGAGACCGTCCGCATCATCCTGCGCACCGGACAGCCCGGCCAGGCGCCCGAGCGGCGCGTGATCGTGCAGTACGACATCAACGACTACAAGGCCAAGACCGAGCTCACTGCCGACAAGCTGTTCACCTCGCTGACCGCGGCGCTGCGCTCCTACCAGCAGCTCGAGCGCATGCTGCAGACAAGGCGTGGGCTCGAGATCATCATCGACGCGGCTTCCACGCTGTACGACTTCAAGTCGATGCAACGGCTCGCCGAGGGCGTGCTGACCCAGCTCGCCTCGCTGCTCAACGTCGATTGCGCCGGCATCCTGGTCTTGCGCGACAATGGCGGCATCGACCCCGAGCTCTCGGTGCTCGCCGGCAGCGGCTGCTACAGCCGCTTCATCGGCACGACCTCGTCGAAGGCGCTCGACCCCGATCTGCGCGCAATGGTGGAAGCCGCTTTCCAGGGCCGCAAGAACGAATTCGCCGACCACCGCAGCGTGATCTATTTGCGCACCGGAAGCGGACGCGAGGTCGTGGTGCTGCTGCAGGCCGAGCGCGAGCTGTCCGAGACCGACCGCTCGCTGGTCGAGATCTTCTCCAGCCGGCTCTCGATCGCCTTCGACAACGTCATCCTCTACCAGCAGCTCCAGGCCGCCAACACCCAGCTGGAAGACCGCGTCGCCCAGCGCACCCGCGCGCTGATGCAGGCCAACCGCCGCCTCTCGGCGCAATGGCTGCGGCTGCAGCGCGCCAACGGCTTCAAGAACGAGATCCTCGGCACCGTTGCCCATGATCTGAAGAATCCGCTCGGCGTCATCCTGGGCCGCACCGAGATGCTGAAGGAGCTGATCTCGACCGGCGCGTCGTCAAGCGGCGTGGTGGCCCAGGTCGATCACATCCGCGATGCCACCAAGCGCCTGACCACGATGGTCGATCATCTGATCTCGGACGCGATGGCCGATGCCTTCGACATCACCATCCGCCGCGAGCCCGTCGACGTCGCGGCTCTGGTCAAGGAGGTCGCCGAGGCCAACCAGCCGCTCGCCGTCAACAAGCAGCAGGCGATCAGCGTCACCGCGCCCGTCAACATCGTCACCATGTGCGACACCGACCGCATCCGCGAGGCGATCGACAATTTGATCAGCAACGCCATCAAATACTCACCGATCGGCGGCAAGATCGGCGTCATCGTGAGCCATGAAGGCGGCGACACCATCGTCCGCGTCAGCGACGAGGGCGCCGGCCTGTCGCCGGAGGATCTCGGCCGCCTGTTCGGCCGGTTCCAGCGACTGTCGGCAAAACCGACCGCCGGCGAGAGCTCGACAGGGCTTGGGTTGTCCATCGTCAAGCGTATTATCGACATGCATGGTGGCGAGGTGACCGCCGAGAGCGAGGGCCCCGGCAAGGGCTCGAGCTTCACCATCACCCTCCCCGCGACCGAAATACCGTGATCTCAGGACCATGACCCAAAGCCAGCACATCATGATCGTCGACGACGAGGCCCCGGCCCGGGAGATGGTCGGCGATTACCTCAAGATGCACGGCTTCACCGTGACGCTGTGCGACGGCGGCAAGTCCTTGCGTACGGCGATCGACGGCAGCATGCCTGACCTCGTCGTGCTCGACCTCAACATGCCGGAGGAAGACGGGCTCTCGATCATCCGCGACCTCAAGAGCCGCATCAACGTGCCGGTGATCATGCTGACGGCGACGGCGAGCCCGATCGACCGCGTCGTCGGCCTCGAGCTCGGCGCGGACGATTACGTGGCCAAGCCGTGCGAGCTGCGTGAGCTGATGGCGCGCATCCGCTCGGTGCTGCGCCGGAGCGCGCCGGCGAAAGCGGTGGCGGAAACGGCGGCTGCGAAATCGGACAAGGAGCAATTGGTACGGTTCGGGACGAAGTGGCTCGATCTCGAAGCGCAGGCCTTGCGCGACGACGAGGGCAACGAGCACCCGCTGACCGCATCCGAGTTCGGGCTCTTGAAAGTGTTCGCGGCCAATCCGAAACGCGTGCTGTCGCGCGAGCGCCTGCTGGAATTGGCCAACGCGCGCGATGCCGAAGCCTTCGACCGCGCCGTCGACCTGCGCATCATGCGCATCCGCCGCAAGATCGAGCCCGATCCGGCAAAGCCCGCCGTGATCCGCACCATCCGCGGCGGCGGCTATTTGTTCTCGCCGGCGGGCGAGAAGGCGTAGCGGCCCCATCGTCGTCCTGGCGAAAGCCAGGACCCATTACCCCGACGGCTAATTTGGCACACGGCTGGTGATCGCCAGTCGTCGCAAAACGTCTCCCTGGGGTAATGGGTCCTGGATCGGCGCTCGCTTTGCTCCCTTGTCCAGGACGACACGGGAGCGCGAACGCAAAAGCCCGAAATACGTTCCCGGCGCCTCCGCTTGTCGCCTCATCCCCACCCCGTATTTTCCGTACATTGAAATTCCACGCTTTTTTGCCCCGAATGTTTCGTCGCGACTAATCCGACGAAACAATTTGGCGGCGCACGAAACCATTTTCCCCTTTTCGTGCAGACGTCCCGAAACGTTGGCTCATTAACACTTTGGTCGAAGGAAACGCCGCTCGGTTGCGGCGCTACGGGGAGCCAAGTCAATGCCGAACGTGATCGCCATCAACGCCCAAGCCAGCCAGAGCATCATTGCCGCTCAGGCGACCTCGGACGACATGCTTCTCGAAAGCATTGCCGACGGCAACCGGACGTCCATGCACATCCTTTATTGCCGGCACAATGTGCGCGTCTACCGCTTCATCCTGCGGATCGTGCGCGACGCCACCACGGCGGAAGACCTCGTCAGCCAGGTGTTTCTGGACGTGTGGCGGACCGCCGGCCAATTCCAGGGCCGCTCGCAGGTTTCGACCTGGCTGCTCTCGATCGCCCGCTTCAAGGCGCTGACCGCGATGCGCCAGCGTCGCTTCGAGGACATCGACCAGGAAGACGTGCGCCAGATCGCCGATGGTTGCGACACGCCGGAGACCTCGCTCGACCGCAGCGACACCAGCGCGATCCTGCGCGCCTGCGTTCAGAAGCTGTCACCCGCGCATCGGGAAATCATCACTCTGGTCTACTATCATGAGAAGTCGGTGGAGGAGGTCGGACAGATCATCGGCATCCCGCAGAGCACGGTGAAGACCCGGATGTTCTATGCCCGCAAGCAACTCGCCGAATTGCTCAAGGGCTGTGGCGTCGAGCGCTTCGCCGCCTGAAGTTCAGATATTTCAATGGGATAGGACATCTGTTTTGGCCCTGTCCCGGACACGGAAGTGTTACCGCCGACGAAACAATTGAAACAAAGCACAACATCAGGCGGAAAAACTTCCCTCCTATAAAGCTCACATACGGTTTCGTTAAACCTCCCAAGACCTCCAACGACCCGGACGGGATGCCCCCCTCCGGGTCGTTTTGTGTTTGGGGGTCTGTGGGGCGATAGAGCTGACCGCGGGGACGGTGCACCTCTCCCGCTTGCGGCGGGTGGGGGCTCTCTCCTCTTGGGGAGTCTCGCTCGCGGAGAGAGCCCCCACCCCAACCCTCCCCCACAAGGGGGGAGGGAACGCACCGCCGCCCTTGGCCGGCACCTCCTCCGTCACGAGCACGTGACACTCGTAACAATCCGCCCATCACCGCCGAACCATCCTCGTGACCCCCATCACGAGTGCCCTGATGCTCGAACTTCTCTTCGCTGTCCTCGCCGGCATCCTCACCATCGCCGCGCCCTGCACGCTGCCGATGCTGCCGATCCTGCTTGGCGCCTCGATCGGCCGCAGCTCGCATCTGCGTCCGGCGATGATCGCGCTCGGCTTCGTCATCTCGTTCTCCGCGACCGCGCTGTTGCTCGGCGCCATCACGCGGCTGTTTGATTTCGATCCGAACGTGCTGCGCGAGGCGGCATCGATCCTGCTGCTCGGCTTCGGCCTGTTGATGCTGTGGCCGGCGCCATTCGAATGGCTGTCGATCCGGCTCAACGGCTGGCTCGATCTCGGCAACTCCAGCGCCACGCAGCGCGAGGGCGCGCTTGGCGGGCTCGTGCTCGGCACCACGCTTGGCCTGGTCTGGACGCCCTGCGCCGGCCCGGTGCTCGGCTCGATCCTGACGCTGGTCGCGACGACTGAGAACGCGACCTGGGCCGGCACGCTGCTGATCGCCTACGCGATCGGCGCGGCGATCCCGATGCTGGCGATTGCCTATGGCGGGCAGGCCGCGACGACGCGGGTGCGCAGTCTCGCGCGCATCTCGCCCAAGCTGCAACAGGGCTTTGGCGTCGTCGTGATCGGCTTCGCGCTCGCCGCCTATTTCCAATACGACACGCTGATCGTGGCGTGGCTCACCGGCTTCTATCCCACCGGCCAGATCGGCCTGTGATCATCGCGCATCTCAACCGGAGGACTCGTCCATGACTTTCAAACTGCTCGCCGTCTCCGCCGCACTGATCGGCATCGCCGTAACAGGCGCCGTCATCCCCGGCATCTGCGACGAGGCCGCGCGCGCCGTCCCTATCGTCACCGCGGCCGCCAGCCAGCAGACCGCGCCCGACTTCACCGGCATCAACAACTGGTTCAACTCGAAGCCGCTCAGCCTCGCCGACCTCCGCGGCAAGGTCGTGCTGGTGGACTTCTGGACCTATGGCTGCGTCAACTGCGTCAACACGCTGCCGCACGTCACCGAGCTCTACGCCAAGTACAAGGACCGGGGTCTCGTCGTGGTGGGCGTGCACACGCCGGAATTCCCGTTCGAGCGCTCGGCGTCCAATGTGCAGGCGGCGCTGAAGCGCCACGGCATCGCCTATCCGGTGGCGCAGGATAATGATTCCAGGACCTGGAACGCCTACAGCAACCAGTATTGGCCGGCGCAGTACATCATCGACCAGAACGGCAAGATCGTGTTCCAGCACGCGGGCGAGGGCCGCTATGACGAGATCGACCGCACCGTGGCAAAGCTGCTGAACGCCAGCAGCTGATGCGGCCCGGATATCACGCGGCTGGGTTCGCCTGACGGGCTTGTTGCTTGACTCCACGGACCCGTCCGTGGAGTTTCGCGGGCCACGTAATCAGCCGCCCGCGATGGACGACGCCACCAGCAGCACTGACATTCGCCTTCGTGAAGGCGCCTCGATCGCGCAGCGGCTGGTCATGTCCGGCTTTGCGGCTGCCGTTGCGCTGTGCTTCACGCCGGGCCTGTTCACGCACGACCCCCTGGAGGTGATCATCTCCGTGGTCGCGCTGCTGGTGGGAGCAGCGTTCGTCGGAATCATCATGCTGGCGCCGGCGGTGGTGTGGATCATCACGCCAGACGAGATCCTGATCGGGGAGCAGCGCCCGTTCGGAAAACTCCGGACGCGGATCGTCGCCAAGGACGACATCAAGGGATTACAGGTTCCCGGCAGCAAGAGGGCGAAAGCCCGCTTCCAGCTCGCCTTCACGCTGGCCTCCGGTGAGCGCCTGACATCGCCGCCGATCGCCGATGTCACCCACGTGCACGAGACGGTGGCGCGGATCGCCACGCAATTCGACGTTCCCGAGGTCGAGTCTCCGGTCAATCCTCTCGATGCCAGCAATCCCGAGATGCGCCTCGGCGACCCCCTCGAGCCGTTTTCCGCAAGAGACATCAGGATCGTCGCACTGATCGTCGTCGCATTGTGCGCCGTTCCCTACGCCTACAGGCTCTGGCGTGGCCTGTCGCCCGGGCCGGTGGACATCATGCTGCTGCCGGTCGGCGCGATCGCCGCTATCGGCGTTTATCGATATGCCAACCTTGTGACCGGCGCCTTCTGGATCATCCGTCAGGGCGATATCCGCGTCGAACGCCTGTGGGGCGACGGCACGCTGCGCGCCGACCACATCGAGGGGCGCGACGTGAAGTCGATCACGGTCGAGCGCCGCGGCCGCTCCGAGGACGAGCACTGCATCGTCGTGGTCCGATTGCAGTCGGGACGACGGTTTCGCAGCCCTCGCATCGGGTCAAGGCCAGAGGCCCGGGCCGTGGGGACGGAGATCGTCCGGCGGCTCGGGATCGCGCCGGAGAACAACCAGATCTAGCTGGGATCCAGTGCGATTGGCGAAGTTTGATCTCGCCGCGAATTCGGTCTGAGCCTCTCCCGCCTGCGGGAGAGGTCGGCGCGTCCGGGCGATGCGAAGCATCGTCCCGCGCGACGGGTGAGGGTTCTCTCCACGTTGGGAGTGCCCCATTGCAGAGACACGCTCTCCCCGACCCTCCCCCGCAGGCGGGGGAGGGAGCACATCGTGCCCAGCTCACTGCTTTTCGCGCCATCCCCTGTTTGTGGCATTGCCGGCGGTCCGTCAAAAAACCAAAGCATTCTCGTGACATGCCAGCCGGGCGCGCCATCAACTTGCCATGAAGCTGCCGCTGGGTTCAGATGGTTCCGAACGATATTTGCTGTGGCAGTGGGGGAGAGCTTGAAATGACGGATTTTCGTCGCCTGACCGGGATGTTTGTGGCTGCGATCGGCCTGATCCTGTCCGCGCCCCATGCCTACGCCCAGCAGCCCGACCGCGGCGACGAGCCGGGCCTGGTCGCCGACGATGCCTATGAGCTCGATCCGGAATGGCAGAAGCAGGTCGTCTACTTCCGCACCACCGAAGCGCCGGGCACCCTCATCATCTCGACCGCCGAACGGCATCTCTATCTGGTGCAGCCCGGCGGTCGCGCGATCCGCTACGGCATTGGCGTCGGCCGCGATGGTTTTCAGTGGCAGGGTCTGGTGAACATCACCAACAAGAAGGAGTGGCCGGACTGGACGCCGCCGCCGGAGATGATCCAGCGCCAGCCTTATCTGCCGCGCTTCATGGCCGGCGGCCCCGGCAATCCGCTCGGCGCACGCGCCATGTATCTGGGCACCACGGTCTACCGCATCCACGGCACCAATCGGCCCGACACGATCGGCACCAAGGTCTCCTCGGGCTGCTTCCGGCTCGTCAACCGCGACGTCGCCGATCTCTACGATCGCGTCCCGGTCGGCACCAAGGTGGTCATCCGGCAGAAGCCCGAACTCTGATCTCCTCGCCCTGGCGAATATTCCTTTTCCCGATTATTTCGAGAGAGCAACATGATGCGCACTTTTCGTGGCGGCCTGCTGATCGGGCTCGCAGTCGCCGTGCTGGTCGCCGTCCTGGCCATCATCTATGAATTCTACGACACCCGCACGCTGAAGCGCACCGTCCGCCGCGGCGAAGTGCTGTGCGGCGTCAACAAGGGGCTGCCGGGCTTCTCGATCCCCGACGACAAGGGCAACTGGACCGGCTTCGACGTCGATTTCTGCCGCGCGGTGGCCTCCGCGATCTTCAACGACCCGAGCAAGGCGAAGTTCGTCGCGCTCGATGCCAGCGAGCGCTTCAAGGAATTGCAGAGCCGGAAAGTGGACATCCTCTCGCGCAACTCAACCTGGAGCATGGCGCGCGAACTCGACTACGATCTCTATTTCCCCGCGGTCGCCTATTACGACGGCGCAGGCTTCATGCTGCCGCGCGCGCGCAACAAGGAAACCGCGCTGGACCTGACCGGGAGCAAGGTCTGCGTCCAGACCGGGACCACCACGGCGCTCAACGTCGCGGATTACTTCCGTGCCAACAACATGAAGTATGAAGAGGTGAAGTTCGACAAGCTGGACGAGGTCGTGAAAGCCTACGACACCGGCAAATGCGACACGCTCTCCGCCGACGTCTCCCAGCTCTACGCGCTGCGGATCAACCTGTCGAAGCCCGGCGACAGCATGATCCTGCCGGACATGATCTCAAAGGAGCCGCTTGCGCCCGTCGTGCGCCAGCGCGACGACGACTGGATGATGATCGTGAAGTGGACGCTCTACGCGATGATCAACGCCGAGGAGCTCGGCGTCTCCTCGGAGAACATCGACGAGGCCCTGAAGTCGAAGAAGCCGGAAGTGATGCGGCTGGTCGGCACCGAGGGCAATTACGGCGAGCAGCTCGGCCTCACCAAGGATTGGGTCGTCCGCATCATCCGCAACGTCGGCAATTATGGCGAGATGTACGAGCGCAACATCGGCGAGAAGTCGAAGCTGAAGATCCCGCGGGGCATGAACCAGCTGTGGAATGCGGGCGGCGTGCAGTATGCACCGCCGGTGCGGTAAGACGGTCTAACCACCGTCATTGCGAGCGTAGCGAAGCAATCCAGAATCCCTCCGCGGTGACAGTCTGGATTGCTTCGTCGCAAGTGCTCCTCGCAATGACGAGCTTGGGGCGGGCGCGCTATCCACAATCTCAACTGTCGTCGCCCGGCTTGACCGGGCGATCCAGTATTCCAGAGACGGTTGCGATCAATCGAGAAGCCGCGGCGTACTGGGTCGCCCGGTCAAGCCGGGCGACGACACCGCCTGTGAGGCGACGCCCTGGACCTCACACCCGTCTCGCCTCAATACCCCCGCGCCCTCGCCAGCTGCTCGGTGTGGTAGTTCGCATCGCCGAACAATTCCTCGCACACGCGCGCGCGCTTCATGAAGAAGCCGATGTCGAACTGGTCGGTCATGCCCATGCCGCCATGCATCTGCACGCCTTCCTGCACCGCGCGCGTGGCGGTGGTGCCGGCGCGGGCTTTTGCCACTGCGACGCTTGACGCCGCCTTGGCGACGTCCGTATCGAGCGCTTGCAGCGCCTTCATCACGGCGGCGCGGGTGATCTCGATGTCGACATAGAGTTCGGCGGCGCGGTGCTGCAGCGCCTGGAATTCGCCGATCAGCTTGCCGAACTGCTTGCGGCTCTTGAGGTACTCGACGGTGCGGTTGAACACTTCTTCGCTCAAGCCGACCATTTCGGAGGCTACCGCGCCGCGCCCGATATCGAGCACGCCGTCGAGCAGTGCGGCGCCCTGGTCGATCTCGCCGAGCACGCTGTCGGCGTCGACCTCGACATTGGCAAGCTCGATCCGCGCCGCATTGTGCGCGTCGACCATGATGGTGCGCTCGATCGCAACGCCCTTGGCCGCAGGGCTCACCAGAAACAGCGTCAGCCCCTCGCGTTCGCCGGCCGAGCCGGCGGTGCGTGCCGCGACAATGAGAAGGTCGGCAACGTGACCGTCGACGACGAGCGCCTTGGCGCCGGAGAGCCTGAAACCATTGCCGGCGCGTACGGCCTGGAGGCCGGTCTGAAGCGGGCGGTGTTTTGCGCCCTCGTCGACCGCGAGCGTCGCCAGCAGGGAGCCGTTGGAGATCTTCGGCAGATACTCCGACTTCTGCCCGGCATTGCCGCCACGGTTCAGCGCCGAGGCCGCGACCACGCTGGTGGCGAGGAAGGGCGACGGCATCAGCGTGCGGCCGATCTCCTCCATCACCACGCCGGCCTCGACATAGCCAAGGCCGCTGCCGCCGAACTCTTCCGGCACCAGCAAGCCGGCAAAGCCCATCTCGGCGAAGGAATGCCAAAACTCCTTGGAGAAGCCGATGGGGTCTTTGCTATCGCGCAGATGCCGCAGATGCGACACCGGCGCCTTGTCGCTGATCAGCCCGCGCGCGCTGTCGCGGAGCATCGATTGTTCTTCGGTGAGGACGAGGGCCATGTGCGTGTTCCGATTTGAAATCTATTTTGTCTTGGTCATTCCGGGATGGCCCGAAGGGCCAGGCCCGGAATCCATCAGGCGGTATATACGCGGTGAAATGGATTCCGGGCTCGCGCTACGCGCGCCCCGGAATGACTGAGAGCCTCACGCCCCCGGCAGATCGAGGATGCGCTTGGCGACGATGCCGAGCATCACCTCGGTGGTGCCGCCCTCGATCGAGTTGGCCTTGGTGCGCAGCCAGGCGCGCGGACGGGCGCCTTGCCTGGAGCGCTCGCTCTCCCATTCCAGCGCATCGACACCGCCGGCCGACATCAGGATCTCGTAACGGCGCTTGTTGAGCTCGGTGCCGTAATATTTCATTGCCGACGAGAACGCCGGATGCGCCTGACCCGCCTTGGCGAGATCGACCGCGCGTTCGGCGCAGGCTGCAAGGGCGGCTTCATCGACGTCGAAGCTGGCGATCCGGCCGCGCAGCATGGAATCGTCGAGCCGTCCCAGCGCATCGGTGCCGACGGAATCGGCCGCGATCTGGCCTAGCGGACGGCCGACGCCGCGCTCGCCCATGCCTGATATCATCGCGCGCTCATGCTGGAGCAGATATTTCGCGACGTCCCAGCCGCGATTGACGGTGCCGACCACATGCGATTTCGGCACGCGGACATTGTCGAAGAACGTCTCGCAGAACGGCGAGTAGCCGGAGATCAGCAGGATCGGCTTGGTCGAGACGCCCTTCGAGGCCATGTCGAACAGGATGAAGCTGATGCCGTCATGCTTCTTCGCGGCGGGATCGGTGCGGACGAGGCAGAAGATCCAGTCGGCGTAATTGGCATACGACGTCCAGATCTTCGACCCAGTGATCACGAAATCGTCGCCGTCGCTCTCGGCGCGGGTCTGCAGCGAGGCAAGATCGGAGCCGGCGTTCGGCTCGGAATAGCCCTGGCACCAGCGGATCAGGCCCCCTGCGATTTTCGGCAGGTGCTCTTTCTTCTGCGCGTCGTTGCCGTATTTCAGCAGCGCCGGCCCGAGCATCCAGATGCCAAAGCTCGACAGCGGCGGGCGCGCTCCGATTCGTCCCATCTCCGCACGCAGCACCTTGTGCTCGGCGGCGCTCAGGCCACCGCCGCCGTACTCCTTCGGCCAATCGGGTACGGTCCAGCCCTTGTCGCGCATGCGCTCGAACCAGATGCGCTGCGGCTCGGACGAGAATTTTGCGTTACGTCCGCCCCAGAACACGTCGGCGTCGGACGTTGCGGGCTTGCGCATCTCCGGCGGGCAATTGGCTTCCAACCAGGCGCGCGTTTCGCTGCGGAATGTTTCGAGATCGGCGGTCTCAGTCTCGCTGGCCCTGGAGTCAGTCATGGGTCGTTTCCATCATTCAAAATCGGCTTGTTGGGCACGACTCTGGGCCAAGCTCCCGCGGAATTCAACCACTTCCGTGTCACGCATCCGCTATAGTCGCGGCCACGGCGAGCTTGAAAACAAAGAGGAAACAACAATGCGCCTGAAGCTTCTTTCGCCTGGCGAAATGAACGAGAGCCAGCGGCAGACCTATGACGAGTCGATTGCCGGCAAGCGGGGCAAGCCGCCGGCACCGATGATGGCGTGGCTGAACAGTCCCGACATGGCCCGTCATGCCACGCGGCTCGGCGAGGTCCTGCGCTACGACACGATATTCCCCGCAAAACTTTCGGAGATCGCGATCCTGGTGACGGCGCGGCACTGGACCGCGCATTACGAATGGTACGCGCACAAGCGCCTCGCGCTTGCCGGCGGCATGGACCCCGACATCATCGACGCGATCCGCGACCGCCGCACGCCTGTCTTCGACGATCCCAAGGGCAAGATGATCTACGACGTCGCGAAGTCGCTGCATGAGGGCCATGGCGTCGAGAAGGGTCTCTATGCCGAGGCGGTGAAGCTGCTCGGCGAGCGCGGCGTGGTCGAGGTGATTGGTCTCTGCGGCTATTACACGCTGGTGTCGATGACGCTGAACACGTTTGAGTTCGAGCTGCCGGAGGGCGAGGCGCGGGAGCTGTCGTAAGTTGCCTATCCGGAAACGCTGGGTTTCGGGATAGGTCAGTAGCACTGTTCCGAGCCCGGGCTTATGTGGAGTCCATCAACGGAGCAGCCGCATGTCGCAGAACCAAGCCGTCGCCGCCGGCACCAGGATCGGCCACGTCCATCTCAAAGTCGCCGATCTCGATCGCGCGCTCGGCTTCTATTGCGGCGTGCTCGGTTTCGAGCTGATGCAGCGCATGGGCTCGGGCGCGGCCTTCATCTCGGCCGGCGGCTATCACCACCACATCGGGCTCAACACCTGGGAGAGCAAGGGCGGCTCGCCGCCACCGCCAGGCACGACCGGGCTCTATCACACCGCGATCCTCTATCCGACCCGGCCCGCGCTGGCGGATGCGCTGCACCGCGTGCTCTCGGCCGGCATTGCGCTCGACGGGGCGAGCGACCATGGCGTGTCCGAAGCGCTGTATTTGCGCGATCCGGACCAGAACGGCGTGGAGCTGTATTGGGACAAGCCGCGGGAGCAATGGCCGTTCGGGCCGGATGGCAAGCTCGCGATGTTTACGAAGCGGCTGGATGTGGACGGGCTGCTGAAGCAGCGGGAGGCTTAAACTCAACTCTCTCCTCGTCATTGCGAGGAACGAAGCGACGAAGCAATCCAGAATCTTTCCGCAGTAGCAGTCTGGATTGCTTCGCTGCGCTCGCAATGACGGAGGATGTTGAAGCGACGCCGCGCCTCTACGCAGTCGTCGCATGCGGCTTCCCCCGCACCATGATCAGCGCCGCCGCTACCAGCTCCAGCGCAATACACAGATAGAACGGCAGCTCATAGCCACCGGAGAAATCGCGCAGAAAACCGACCACGCCGGGGCCGAATGCATAAGTCACCTGGTTGATCGCGGTGTTGAGGCTGATCAGCACGCCGAACGAGGCGGAATCGAATTCCTGCTGCACGATCAGCGACGGCAGCGTGATGAGATTGCCGACCGAGAAGCCGAACAATGCGCAGGCGGCGATCAGCACGTAATCACTGTGCAAATTGATGACGACGAGAAGCGCGACGGCCTGGCTCAGGAACGACAGCGCCGAGGCAAGCCGCTGATTGAGGCGGTCGATCACCAGCGAGAACAGCACCCGGCCGATCACCGCCATCGCGGTCAGCACCGCAACCGCGACGGCCGCGCGCTCGCGCCCGATCACGGGATCGAGGAACGAGATCAGGTGGACGATGAAGCCGACCTGCGCGAACAGCACCAAAGCAAAGGCAATTGTCACCGTGAGGAAGCCGACATCGCGTAACGCCTGGCTGCGAATCTGCGCCGACGATTGCGGTTTAGTTTTCGTCGCGGCGCGCCGGCCATGGAGATCGGGCGGGCGGCCGACGACAATCAGGATCACCGGCACGAGCAACGCCAGCATGGCGCCGGCCACGATAAACATCGCGCTGGCGAAGCCGACGTGACCGATCAGGGTCACCAGCAACGGCACACCGACAATGCCGCCGAAGCTTGCGCCATTGAGCGCGAGACTGATGGCCATGCCGCGCTTGTGGTCGAACCACAGGCTGATCGTGTTGGTGATCATGGCCAGACTCGTGCCGGCCCAGCCGAAGGCGAGCACGGCGTTCGCGAGATAAAGCTGCCACGGCTCACGCACCGCGCCGATCGCGACCGCCGCGGCGGACATCGCCAGCGTCCCCGCGATCAGGCCGAGGCGCGGGCCGTATGTGTTGACGGCCTCGCCGACGAAGACGACGAGCAGCGCGCCGAACAGATAGAAGAACGTCGTGCCGGACGAGATCAGCGAGGCCGACCAGCCGTGCGCGCGCTGGAGCTCGGCGACATAGACGCTCTGGCCGTAGAAGCCGAGCCCCCAGCCGAAGGTCGCGAGCAGGAAGCAGACCGCAACGATGCGCCAGCCTTCGTAGCGGAGGGAGGATTCGTCGATGGATACGTCGTGCCGGGGATTATCGAGCATTTGCGCTTGTCCTTCGTTTCCCCCGCGAGCGCCTTGCTTCACGCCCGCCTGTTCATGACGAGCATCATGTAACAACCCAAGTCCCGAAAATCACTTCGGCCTGGATCGAACTATCAACGCTGCTGACAGCCTCCCGCCATCTCAGATCGCGTCCGGAAACTCGCCCATGGCCGCGTCCAGCCGCGCCTTGCGGCGGCGGGTCCAGGACGCCAGCGAGAGCACGGCGAGCCCGAGCAGCACCGGCGGGAACACCACCATGTTCACCGCGGACCAGCCGTAACTGGCGAGCAACTGGCCGGACGAGAACGAACCGATCGCCATCATGCCGAACACCAGGAAATCGTTGAAGGCCTGCACCTTGTTGCGCTCCTGCGGCCGGTGCGTCTCCAGCACCAGCGCGGAGGCGCCGATGAAGGAGAAATTCCAACCGATGCCGAGCATGATCAGCGTGGCCCAGAAATGCATCGCGGTGATGCCGGACAGGCCGATGCCGGCCGCGCCGGCCTCCAGCAGCAGGCCGGCGGCAACAACCTTCCGCGCGCCGAAGCGGGCGATCAGCGCACCCGTGAAGAAGCTCGGCCCGTACATGGCGACGATGTGCCATTGAATGCCGAAATTGGAATCGGAAACGCTCAAGCCGCACAGCTTCATGGCGAGCGGCGCCGAGGTCATCACCAGATTCATCATGGGGTAGGAGATGACGCCGCACAGCGCCGCCGCGATGAAGCGCGGCTGGGTCACGATCTCGAGCAGCGGCCGCCCGCCGTGAAGATCGGCCGGTGCCGGCTTCGGCATGTCGACCCCGGCGACGATACCCATCGCGACCAGCGCGACAGCCGCCTGGACCAGGAAGCTGAAGGCGAACAGATAAGGCTGCCAGACATCCATGGTCCATTGCACGAGCTGTGGACCGAGCACGCCGGCGAACACGCCGCCCGCCATCACCCAGGACACCGCCTTGGGCCGGTACGCCGCGCTGGCGCCGTCGGCGGCAGCGAAGCGGTAGGACTGCGCCACCGCGCCGTAGAGGCCGCCGAGAAAAGTCGCCAGACAGAACAACGGAAACGAAGCGTGCAGGATCGCGAAGCAGCCGAGCAGACCGGTCAGCGCGCCCACACCGGTGCCGACGATGAAAGCGACGCGGCGGCCGAAGCGGCGCGAGATCGCGCCGGTCGGCAGCGTGCCGGCGGCGAGGCCGAGCACATACATCGAGATCGGCACGGTTGCGAACGAGACGTCGGGCGCGAGCGTCGCGCCGACGATCGCGCCGGTTGCGAAGATCACCGCCGAGTTGGCGCCGGTCAGCGCCTGCGCGGCGGCAAGGCGCACCACATTGGCACGCACGCGGGCGTCGGCGGCGATCTCATTGGCTGCAGTCACATCCAGCATCGGCATTTCCGCCCCAACGGGCTTTCGAGGGGCTTCAAAGGCTTTCAAAGGCTCGCTTGATTCCCGCCACTATGGCGGGACGCGAGAGGGCGGGCAACCGGCGCAAACGGGCGCAGGCCATGCCTCTGACGCAATCGGGCCGATGATAATGGGCCGCGCACTTGACGGCTTGCGCTCGATCAAATCCTATCCGCCGCGACCTTCCGGAGTTTCGTTCATGTCCGTCGACGACAGGCCTACGCTCAGCGCTCCCGACGACGATCCCTGGCTCTGGCTGGAGGAGATCGAAGGCAAGCAGGCGCTCGATTTCGTCACGCGGCAGAACAGCCTGACGCTCGACGCGTTCGGCGGGACCGCCTTCGCGCGCGACCGCGACATGCTCGCGGCGATCTACGATCGTCCCGACAACATTCCCTATGTCAGCCGGCGCGGCGACGAACTGCACAATCTCTGGAAGGACGCCACCAACCCGCGCGGCTTGTGGCGGAAGACTTCGCTCGCCGAGTTTCGCAAATCGCATCCCGCGTGGGAAATCCTGCTGGACGTCGACCAGCTCGCGGCACGCGAAGGCGAGGACTGGCTGCTGAGCGGCATCACCACTCAGCCGGGAAGCGCGCGCGCCATTTTGAGTCTGTCGCGCGGCGGCAGCGACGCCGTCACCTTGCGGGAATTCGACCTCGGCACCAAGAGTTTCGTGGCGGACGGATTTGCGCTGCCGGAAGCCAAGGGCGGCGCCGATTGGCTCGATGCCGACACGCTGCTGCTGTCGAGCGCCCATGGCGAAGGCATGGCGACTGCTTCCGGATATTCGCGAACGGTTCGCCTGTGGCGGCGCGGCCAGCCTGTCGATCAGGCGCAAATGATCATCGAGACCACGGCCGATCATATGGCGATCTCCGGCATCGTCGACGACACCGCTGCGGCCCCGCGCAGCTGGATCGTCGACCAGATCGACTTCTTCAATCATGCGCTCTGGCTGCGCGACGCCGACGGCACGACGACGAAGCTCGATCTGCCGACCGGCATCTGGTTGCAGGCGCATGGCGACTGGTTCGCGATGAAGCTGCGCGAGGCCTGGTCGATCGAGGGCAGAACCTATGCCGCCGACACCGTGCTCGGCATCTCGCTCCCGGCCTTCCTCGCCGGCAGCCGCGATTTCGCGGTGCTGTTCGCGCCCGAACCTCGCCGTGCCCTGCAAGGCCTGTTCTGGGCCGGGGGCAGGCTGGTGCTGTCGATCCTCGACGAGCTCCAGCCGCAATTCGAGATCTGCACGCCGTCCGCCACAAGCTGGAGCCGCGAATCACTTGGCGGCCTGCCGCAGATCGGCGTGGTCGACATCTGGCCGCTGGATCGCCATCCCTCCGAGAGCAACGGCGACCTGCTTGCCAATGTGCAGGATCCGCTGACGCCGCCGTCGCTGCTGCTCATCGAGCGCGGCGTCGCGAGCCCGATCGTGCTGAAGCAGGCGCCGAAAACATTCAACGCCGACGGCCTCGTGGTCACCCAGCACGAGGCGATCTCGATCGACGGCGAGCGCATTCCCTATGTGCAGACCGGCCCCAGCGGCGAGACCGGCGATGCACCGGTCTATATGAGCGCCTATGGCGGCTTCGGCCTCGCCGTGAAGCCGTACTACAATTCGTCGCTCGGCAAGCTGTGGCTGGAGCGCGGCGGCACCACGGTGCAGGCGAATTTGCGCGGCGGCGGCGAATTCGGTACGCGCTGGCACGATGCGGGGCGATACGCCGGCAAGAAGCTGTCGCACGATGATTTCGCCGCCGTTGCCGCCGATCTCGTCCGCCGCGGCGTGACGACGGCAAAGCGCATCGCCGCGCAGGGCGGATCCAACGGCGGCATCCTCATCACCAACATGCTGGTGCGATACCCCGAACGTTTCGGCGCGCTGTTCTGCACCATCCCGCTGATCGACATGCGCCGCTACACGAAGCTGCTCGCCGGCGCGAGCTGGATCGCGGAATATGGCGATCCCGACAAGCCCGAGGAATGGGACTGGCTGAAGACCTACTCCGCCTATCACAACGTCAAGGCCGGCCAACCCTATCCGCCGATCCTGATCGCCACCACGCGGCGCGACGACCGTGTCCATCCCGGGCATGCGCGCAAGATGGCGGCAAAGCTCCAGGCCATGGGCTACGAGGCCTGGTTCTACGAGCCTGAAGCGGGCGGCCACGGCTACGGCAAGGACAACAAGGAGCGCGCCGGGTTCGAGGTGATTGGCTTTCGGTTCTTGAAGGAGAAGATCGGGTGGAAGGACGGCGAGGGCTGACGACCTCTTGATTGAATCAGTGGGAGCGCAGCAGGCGGTGCACCTCGCCCGCTTGCGAGGGCTTTGC
>NZ_VSST01000039.1 GCF_019402665.1 Bradyrhizobium canariense | reverse complement strand
GCGACTCTGCTACAATTGGCGTGGCAGCCGCGCCACCCTCGGACCGAAGCCTGACCGATGTGCTGGTGTGGACGGCCTCTCATCCCCACGGTTCTATGGCGCTGTCAGCGTCACAGCTAGATGAGAGGAAAGTCTGATGAATCTTCCTGTTCGCATCGGTATGGACACTTCCAAGTCGGTTTTCCAGCTTCATGGTGTTGATGAGAACGAGGTGGTGGTGGTCCGCCGCCAGTTCCGGCGAGCCGAGATGATCCGCTACTTCGAGCGGCTTCCACCGGTTCTCGTCGCCATCGAGTCCTGCGGCAGCTCGCATCATTGGGCGCGCCTGCTGCAGTCGTTCGGTCACGAGGTGAAGCTGATCCCACCTCAGTACGTGAAGGCTTACGTGAAGCGGGGCAAGAACGACGCGGCCGATGCCGAAGCGCTGTGCGAGGCGGTCACCCGGCCGAGTATGCGGTTTGTACCGGTCAAATCGAAGGAACGCCAAGCGGCCTGCATGTTAATGACTGTGCGGGAACGCCTGGTCAGCGTGAAGTCGCAGCTTTCCAATGCTTTCAGGAGCTATGCGGCTGAGTTTGGCATCGTCGGCCCCGCCGGTCGGCAGAATGTCGCGCAACTTATCAAGCGGGTGCTCGAGGATGATAGCTTACCGGAAATGGCAAAGGATCTCTTCCGACTCCAAGCAGAGGAATATGCCACGGTCGAAGCCCGCCTGGCAAAGATCGAAGCCAAGCTAATGAGGTGGCACCGCGACGATGATGTCAGCAGGCGGATCGCGACGATTCCCGGCGTCGGTCCGATTGGGTCGTCCATGCTAAGCATGAAGGCGCCGCCGCCGGAGACGTTCAGGTCAGGCCGCGACTTTGCCGCTTGGCTCGGACTGACACCCAAGGATCATTCGACGGGCGGCCGGCAAAGATATGGCGGAATCACAAAGGCCGGAGACTCAATGCTCCGATCGACGTTGATTGTCGGCGCGACCGCGCTGCTAAGGCACATTCGAAAGGGCCGTCATAAGCCCACACCCTGGCTTGCATCGCTACTGGAGCGAAAGCCGCCGAAATTGGTGGCGGTGGCCTTGGCCAACAAGTTCGCCCGTATCGCTTGGCGATTGATGATATCGGGCGGAGTATACAACCGACCGGTAGCCGCCATGCCCGTCTGATCTGAAATCGGCACCGCGAGCGAGTTGCTCGGCGGATAGCCCACGAACTTGCAGGACGCAGTAGATGGAAGGACCGATCGGTCGATACGCGCGAGCTTCCGTAGATTACACTGGCATCATCAAGGTCGCCTATGTGCTTGGAGCGTGCGTAGCGAACACCATCTTGGCCAGCGGACTTTGTCCGCGCAAACAGGCCGGACATCTGATAGCAAGCGATCAGGTCAAAAGTCTGCTACCATCCTGACAAGTGGGGGGCCGTCCACATCTGCAATCTCTACTCGATCACGACCAACCAAGCCGCAATCAGCGCGTTGTTTCGCGTCGTGAACCGATACGTCGGCAATCTGGCGCCGATGCCCGGGGTTTTTCCCGATTACAAGGCACCGATCGTGCGCAACGGGGCCGAGGGCCGCGAACTCGCTACGGCGCGCTGGGGAATGCCGTCGTCGTCAAAAGCGCTGATGGACGCGACCAAGAAACGAGCCGAGAAGCTGCAGGCCAAAGGCAAGACCGTCGATTTCAAGGAACTGTTGCGGATGGAGCCAGACGGCGGCACGACTAACATCCGCAACGTGAAGAGCAAGCACTGGATGAGATGGCTGGGAGCCGAAAACCGCTGCCTGGTGCCGTTCAACTCGTTCAGCGAGTTCAACAAGGCCGAGGGCGGTGATATCTGGTTTGCGTTCGATGAGACCCGTCCCCTCGCCTGCTTCGCCGGCATCTGGACCAATTGGACATCGGTGCGGAAGGTCAAGGAGGGCGAGACCACCAACGACATCTTCGCGTTCCTCACGACGGAGCCAAACGCCGAGGTTGGCGCTATCCACCCCAAGGCCATGCCGGTGATCTTGACAACCCAGGACGAAGTCGAGACCTGGATGACGGCCCCTCCGGACGAGGTCTTGAAGTTGCAGCGGCCGCTTTCGGACGGGTCGCTTAAAATCGTCGCTCGCGGCGTCAAGGAAGATGCAGCCGGGCTGGCAACGTGACCGTCGAGCACGATGGCGACCAGGCAGCTTTGCCTGCCCGGCAATGTAAGATCGTCCACATCGACATGGACGCCTTCTATGCGCCCGTTGACCACTGGCTGAAAGCGCACACCCTGGTCGTCCGCAAGCTTTTCGTTCGGCGCTCAACCTCGCGACTGCCAGCGCTGGTCGACCGCGTGATGACACGACCGATTGTCTCGGCTGGCATGATAGCCGAGGAAGTCAAGATTACGCGACGCGCCACCCCAGGATTTGGTTTCTGGACTCGGGGTGCCGGAGACCATGGGGCGAGGCCGTTACCGCGCTTGGGGAATCCACTGACATGACCGACACAAGTAACATCATAGTCACTGTCGAAGTCCCGTCCATCGATACTCTTCCGGACGACAACATGTCTGCCATAGCGCATATGCGTGACGGCCGGTGGAGCACGAACACCAAGACACTGCTTGAGCGTTTTGGTACGACAAAACTTGATCTTAACAGCGGCTGGGCATCGACCTGGACAAAGTGGAACTGTCCGTGCTGCCAGCGGGAGAAGCCGCAAATCGCGAGATTGAGCACCGGCGGTATCCTGCTCTGCAGACTCGAATTCCATCATGACCACCTCGTTGATCGGGCCAAGAGGATTTATCGCGAACGCAATCCGAGGACGGATGACCGCGATATAAATATTCAGGTCAGCCGTACGAAAGATGCTCTTATGCCGCTGATCGAACGGTTCGAACCGACCCTTATCTGCATCGATTGCAACCTGGCGGAGGGTAGAGCCAAATTGGAGCTTGCAGCAGAAATAGACCGCGATTTCACCTTCGCGCCGTCTGAGATCGCCACCTTCATTTCCGTTACAGCGAACAGAGTTCACGACATTGACATTGAAAAGGCGCGGCGGGCTTGGCTTGCCGCTAGGGACGACTTTGCCGATCGAATCGATTTCGCGGAGCGCATGGCCCAAAGGATCGCTGGCGGGCGACACCGTCGGGAGATCGCGCCAGGTCAGCGGCTTCTTGGCCAAGCTCAGGACCGCGACATTATCTATCGGCTGTTCTCCTCCTCCGCACCACAAGGCTACCGCCATAGGCTGGGCATGTTGATCGAGATGCGCTCGCTCTCCAATGACAGTGCAGGCCAATCACCCAAGCCCAAACATCGGCCAAAGGTTCGCGCGCCCACAGACGCCGAGTTCGCGGCTGTGGAAGCCGCCCAGCACGGGAACAAGACTTGGATGCTGGCTGGTCTGGATTGGCTATGCCCGTGCTGCGGTCGATCAAAACGAGAAATTTGTCGGAGATCGAACCGTGGTCTCTGGACCGCCCGCATCCATCGGGTGGTCGATTATCTGCCAGAAGATGACGAGGAGAGCTTCGCTCGGCGCCGTTACAACGCCGCAAGCCAAATTATTATTGGCTCATATCGACAGGTCCTGATTTGCCACGATTGCCGCACTGTCACAGCCGAGCTCAAGCGTCGAAAAGCCGGTTTCGACGAACAAAGCCTTACGCTGGCCGACTTACGTGAGATCGTTGGAGCCGCGACGCCGCATTCACCCCATCACGTCGATTTCGATCTGGTAACGGGAATGGCATTGGCCAACGCGCCGCTTCGAGAAGCTATCGACGAATACAACGATCACAGATCACGCGCGTTCGAAGTGGCCGCTGGCGTTAAAAGCATGATGAAAATGATGGCTTGGTCTTGGTCAAAGGCGCGAGATGTCGTCTGATACGAGCTTGCCAAGGCTCATGGCTGGGAGCTCGATGAAGGTGACGCTCATGCAGAATGGCTACTCGCAGAAGCGAGCCGCCTTATCCGCCTTGATGAGGCCAATGCATGATCCGGCCAATTGCGCATCTATGGCGGCCCGGGCGGCTCGCCCTCATCTAGCGTGATCACCGTGCCGGAGCTGTATGGCTGGAAGTCTGGCAACAGTGAGAGGATCGAGCCGTCAGGCTGGAGGAATTCATGATTGGCGCCCGGGATCATCTCGGGGTCAAGCGGAATGCGCGCGCTCGGATTGTGAAGAATGACCGCTCCCTCGATCCATTTCTCCGAATAGCCAGGAGCGTGGACGTCCCGTGAAAAGGGCAACGGGGCGGGCCCCTTGGGATCAAGCTCGCCGCGCCGGATGCCAGCGTGTGTCATCCTAAGACGGCGATCTCCGAAGCCCGCGACGAAACCCATACGATCGAACTTCGGTATCGTCCCGACGGGATTGAGCATCACCGCGCTGACATTTTCTGCCTCGGGTAGACCGAAGAAATATGACGGCTCTTGCCAGCTTTCGTAGACGTGCTCGCGCATCCGCTCGATCCGGCGCGCACCGTCGATGATTGAATGGCGCACACCGAACACGTACTCGGTTGCTGGCATGATGATGCGCGACATCGATTGAGGGCCGTGGAAATCCTGTAGCGCGATTACGAACGGCATGCCCACTGCCCCGGGCACCGTCCAGTAGCGCATCTTATGGTAAAGCTTCCGCTTGAGCGCTCGTGCGACTTTGATCGGTACGTAATTTTCGAGATAGGCCCGTGCTTCGGCAACGGTCTTTGGCTGGGGCGCGCTACCCCGCTGCGGCGGGTTGATCGTCGTTGCCTCAACGGCGAGCCGGCCCTTCGGGCTAGTGAGCAGCAGGTCGGGCACAGCAACCCCTTCTTCGTGTGCGAAGCCGAGCTCAGTAAAGGTTGCGAAGAGATACAGTTCCCACACGCGAGGATCGAAGCCCGTGGTCTGGAACTGCTCGACGAAATTGCCGTCGGCATCTTCATAGAAGCGCATCATCGCCTGGATGAGCTCGCGCGCGGGCGAATAGCGTGGGTCATCGAGCAGGATGCGGAACGTTGGATTCAGCCGCGCTTCGGGCACGATCGGCGCGAAGAAATCGACCGGCGGACCGTCCTCGTCACCCTGATGATAGCTGGAGTCTGGTTCGAGCGCGTGCTCTGTCATCGCAGCCGCGAGGGAAGCCCTGGCAACTTCGAACGACGTTAGAGATGCGTCAACTGCGATGCAGCGAAATCGCAGGCGTCGATTGCGACCGAGCAGTATCCAGCCGAAATCGTGGTCTATGCGATCCCTGGTCACAACGCCCAACAGCCGTTCGTCGGGCGTCGAGAACCAAGCGGCTTCCTGCAGCAGCGTGATCAGGTGGGGTTGCCGGGTGTACCCCGCCAGCGCTTCGAAGCGCTGCTCACTAAGCGTGCGCATGACGAGGTTCAGCTTCGTGGGGCCAGCGGCATGGGCGGGAATGGCTTGCGCGACGGCGGGGGTGGCATAACGCCGGGAGCCGTTGGCTGTATCGGCGGAGGGAAATAGGCGGGTGCCGCTGGCAAATAAGGCCTGGTGCCAAGGCCCCAGAGCGAATCGATATTGCCGAGATAGAGCCCGACTCGGTGGTCGCTGTCCTGGATCAGGCCTTCAAAGAAGTTCTGATGCCGGCTGCCAGGTGACCGGTCGAAGGAGCCAAGCTCCGCGGGCCACGGATCGTCGAGCCCTTGGACGATCGCCTCGATCGCGGCGCGATAAGCCGCGGTGTCGGCCTCGCTTCCGCTGAAAAAAAATTTAGCAGCAACGATGGCGGTCAGCCCGCCCTTGCGTTCGCCAATAAACTGCACCGGGGATAGCAGGCCTGCCATGTAGATTCGCTCGACCGCCTCGATCACGCGCTCATCGTGATCTTCATCCCAGATCACCGCAAAGTCATGAATTTGTGGGTAATCAAGCCGCTGCCTCGTGACGTCGAGCCACTCAACACAACGGAAGACTGAATAATGGGTGCCGCGACCGAGCGCGCCGATCGGTGCCGGTTCGTCGTAGAGGCAGGCGAATAGGTTCGAATATTGGCGCACGTCGGCCATGAAGCAACTCCGATCTCATCAGTGTTGACGTGGATTCCTCCACAGCAGCCTCACTTTCGGCGGGGCCACTTCACCGACGAATCTTAACCGATTCCACGACTCTGTCCAGGTAAAGGTCTGGGTTATGCTGCGTAACGTCGATGTTGAGATCGTGCTCCGATCCAGGATCACGGCAAGCAGACCAAGGGGCAACGTGGGGCATGCAAGTATCAATATTGGACGCGAAATCGACTGCGCGCCGGCTCTCGGCGCTTATCCAAAAGCATGATCGCATTTTTATCGCTGTCGCCTGGGGCGGAATCACGTCTGTGGCCGATACACTTCTCGCGAACAAAGCCAAATTTGAATCCGTCCTTCTAGGCGTCGACTTTTGCGCGACAGATCCTGATCTCATTGATCGTCTCGTCGATGTTCCGAATGCTTACGTGGCCAAGAAGCGGCCGGGCTGCTTCCACCCAAAGATCTTCTATTTCGAGTCCGGCAACACTGCTGAAGCAATCGTCGGCAGTGCCAACTTCACAAAGGGGGGCCTTGGGCGAAATCTGGAGGCAGGCGTCCACGTCAAAGGCGCGGTTGAATATCCCTTTTTCGAGCAAGTCAGGGAACAGCTCGATCGGTACCATCCTTTGTGCCTTCCGATCACCCAACCACTGGCTGACAGCTATCGCAGACAATATAGAGCCGCTGGCGGCTCGCCGAGACCCAAAAATCCAGTCCTGCCGGGTGAAGGAAAGCACTGGACAAGCTTCAATTCGCCTCTCGCCATTATGTCATGGAAGGAGTTTGCCAGGCAGGCTCGGCAAGACCTGCATCAAGACTACAAGAAGGTTTGAGACTGTTGCGTGGGCGATTCAACAAATCTTCGCCAAGACTCCTTCGTTCGCTAACCTGTCAATCACCGAGGCAAAGGGCGTTGCAGGCGTCCTTGGCCATGTAGAAGCTGAGGGTGCAGGCCTCGACGATCTGGAATGGGGTTGGTTCGGCACGATGGGCGGAGCGGGTACTTTTGCTAAGCTGATCGGCCTGGAGGATCCAACGCTGGCTTCTGCCCTCGACGCAATCCCGACGCGCGGGACCGTTACCGAAGCGCAGTTCGACAACTACGTCGCAGCATTCACCGCTGCTTTCTCGCAATCGTCGCGCACCGCACGGCTTCCTCCGGCAACCCGGCTCCTCGCGATGAAACGCCCCGACTTCTTCGTCTGCGTTAATGGTGGCAACACGGCACGTCTCGCTGCCGCGCTTGCGTTTGCGCCGACCACTATCAAGCTCGAAAACTACTGGGAGCGTGTGATCGAGCCCATCCAACAGGCGCCTTGGTATAACGCGCAGCGGCCAACGGGTTGGGAGATGGAGCTGTGGGACGTCCGCGTCGCTATGCTTGATGCTATCTACTACCAACCAAATCCAAACTGAGAGAGACGGGGCGACAGCCTTCTCAATCCGCTCCGAAAACCCGATCTTATCTTATGGGTCCAGATTAGAATGACATCGTACTGTACCTTCCTTGTGCTCGATCCGTCTCACGTCGAAGCAGTAGATTCGTTGTGCTCGACTATTGGATGGACAACTCGCTTTATTCCCGATCCTTCAGAAAGGTTCTGGTTTCACAAAAGTTGCGTGACGGAGATCTCGCATCCTGCTGCACTCCTCAAACCGCCAGCGGGCTCTGTTGCCGGGCAATTGATGGTGATCGACGCAGACGAGACGACGGCCAACAATGTCGTTGGCCTCGTCTACGCGGCTAGAAACATCATCGAAGCAAATCCTGGGCAGCACGCGGCTCTCCGCAGAGTTTTTAAACTGCCTGAAAACCCAACTGAGCAATTGGGCGTTTTCCGCGATGTGTTTCAAAGTCGCGGCTACTTTGAGCAATTCAGCCACAGCTTTGATTTCCCCCTTGCGGTAGCGTTGGCGGCAACGGCGTGGCCCGATAAAGGTTTTGTGTATGCAATCCACAAACTGTCGAGAAGCCTCGAAACGGAAAGCATCACATGGTGGTCAACCCACCCAGTGTACGGACAGATTTTTGACAAGCACTCCGAACTCTATTCGAGCCACATCAGCACCTCGATAGCAATCAACCTTGCCTTCTCGGCGATTGAAGAACTCAAACTTCAAGTAAAATCGAGCGCATCCAAGGCGCGGTTTCTGGCGGGCGACTGGAATCCTGCAGTGCTAAACGATTTGCTGGGGAGGCTACAGAATGCGAGGATAGACGTTGGCCAAAAGGTGAATTGGATCGTGAGGGGCGAGAAATCCAAATCGGAAGAAAGCATCAAGCCAGCACTTGGTGCACCAGCTCCGTATAGCAACGGTCAAGTCGTTCGTGATGTGGAATTGACGATACCTGAAGCACTCCACGTCAGCAGCTTCATTCGAAATTTCATGACGGCGCACGGCTTCAGTGAAGCGTCGACATTCTTAGGCCCATATGAGGTCTTTAACGTGCAGAGCCTAGCTCGCCGGCTCATCCTCTCGAAAAGCCGATTATGGAACGTCAGCACCGACGACATTTTGCGGCGAACCAGCTCTGAAACTGAGCGCTAACGATTCTCCAATTCTCGATCGTCGAGAAAATGAAATGCCTGCTTCGGGCTTTGATCGTGAATCTGCGCCTAGTCGACGTCTTTCAACATTGCACACATACCCCCATTAGATCTTGCGCGAAGAAGCAGCTATTCACACTGTTCGTCGCACTTCATATGCAACGTCAGCCGGCTACGCGGCCAGGAGTAGAGGCAACCATGCCATGAACGGCAGGATAGAGCCGCCCGGCATTGGCCAGCCAAGACATCACCGTGAGATGGGCTCGCCAACCTCGATACTCGGGATCATCGTCGATGCCGAGGGCGCGATCGCCAATCGGTGCATAACGGGTCAATTGCTGCGCGATGCCCTGCCGACCGAATATCCAGCAAGCAACCCGATGGCGGGAGAGCATCACGCATAGCCGGCCGGCGTCGAGGTGGAACGCCGATGCATCGGCACGCCCCGAGAGCGGATGATGCACGAACATGAAGGCACGCTCGATCCCCTGATAGCGGTTGGCGGTTTCAACAAACACGCCCGCAAGATCGCGCCCGAGGCGCTCGCGCACGGCGTTGACCTGGCTGACATGCGCGCAGACCACGCCGATCGTTTCCGGTGTAACTTGGGACACGACACCATCGTCCCTGACCCATGCGTTGCGCATGAGCAGGCGGCGGATGGATGCGACAAGTTCATCGGCAATTTCCTCGTCGCGCTCGCCCGTCAGCTGCGGCGGCAGCTCGACCATGACGATCTTGGCGCCCGCGGTGACCGCATCGAGCGCGGCGTCGAAAGGCATGATGCCGGCAACCTCGAAGCGGAGTTCACGGTCCTCGCTCATCGCCTCGAACGGCATTTCGGGATAGAATGCGGGCTGCACAAGACGGACCGTGTCCGTGTTCAGTCGCCGCGATACCGGCAATGACATCTGCATCACGCCGGGATGCCGCTTGACCAGGGCAGCAGGCGACGAAACTTGCGGACCAGCCGGGTTGCACCGCCACCGTTCAATCTCACAGTGGACGAAGGGGTCGATCTGACCGGGATCTCCGATCATTACGAGACGCGGCGCGAGGTTGGCGATCAGCTGAAAGCGGTAGTCAGGAAGCTGGAAGGCTTCATCGACAACCTGAAGGTCGAACATTGCCTCGCCGGTGTCGATCCAGCTCCATTTGGCGGCGTTGCCGATGGTGATGCCAGGTTGCTGAGGGATGTGGCCAAATTCCTCGATGACGCGAATATTGCCGTTAGTCCGAACGTCAGCCGGTAGGTCGAGGCCCTTTCTCGCGTAGAGGTGGATCGGGAAGCCATCCGCGTTGCGCCCGAGGCGCCGGGCGAGATCGAAAGCCTGTTCGTTGGTCTGAGTGACGACCATGCAGCGCTGATGAAGCAGGCGCGCGCTCTGCAGCGCAAGCCGCTGTGCGACACCGGTCTTGCCGGCGCCCGGAGGCGAACGCAGGACGACGGCCGGCACGCCTTGCCACTGACTCTCGAGAATCTCTCGAAGTGCCTCGTCGGCAAGTGTCTGCGGATCGGTCATCACACGAGTCTTTCTACGGCAGCAAGCAGATCGTTCGGCCTGGGCCGGCTCGAGGGCGTTGCTGGCGGTACAACCTCGGCATGCGTCCAAGGAGCAGAGGCAAGTCGAGTATGCATCTGCGCAAATTCGCGGACCGTAGCCCCCCAATCCGGGTTCTCCGGCCCCAGATCAAGGACGTTTCCGATGTCGAGCTGCAGGGCAGCGCGCTTACCCTTATCGACGATCGCGCTTACCCAGCTGATGGGACCGCGGCGCTCGACCTCGGTGACGCGGATGCAGAGCTTGGGATCATCGAGATGCCAGAGCTCGTCGCCGGCACGCAAGTGGAGGCTGTCCTGAGCAGTCGAGAGCACCATCCTGGTCTCGAATATCCGCGGTGCCAGCCGTACCTTCTGCCGGTCGACGAGCGTGCCGCGCAGCACGGTGCCGCTTTCGGCGCCGCGCTCGCGGGCGGCATGGTCATGGCGCACAAAGGCGGCCTCGACATTGTCGACGGTACGCTCGCGCGCCACGATCTTGAACGCGGCGGCCTTGGCGGAGTCATGGTAGGGCAACCGATGGCCCTCATCCCGCGCCTCCATGAACCGGGCGAAGTTTGACGCTTCTTGTTCCCCCAAAGAGACGAGCGCGGCATTGTGCTGCCACCTGGGGTCAGACAGGATCGCCATGCCCTTTTGGGTTGCCGTGTAGATCGGGCGGATAACCCCTTCCATCATTTGCTGGATCCGGCCCGCATGAAAGTCCTGAGCACGGACATCGTTGTCCTTGCGGGCCTTGTTGAACGACGCCACCGCCGGCTGCAGTTCATCGGCGTCGAACCGGGGATCGGTTTTGGCGCCCATCGGCTGCTGCTCAGCCATCGCGACCGCCGCGAAGATGTCGCGGCCGGGCGGCGGTTCTATCCAGGTCAGCAGGGCACCCAGATGCTCGTCCTCGGTTTCCTGCTGACCGGTCGCAAAATGAGCCGTGAGAGCGGATGTGGCGCTGATCAAGGCCTGCTGGCCGGCGATTGGCGAGCGCTCGCCCGCATAAGTCCAAAGTTCGCCGAGCCGTTGCACCTGCTGGTCGTCGGTAAAGCGCAGTCGGTCTGCGAGCGTATCCAGATGGCCCAGCGCTCCGTCCGAGGAGACCCAGATTTGGGGGAACGTCCCCTCGGCGCGACACTGCGCGTAGTAGGTCTCGAAATGTGGGAGTAGCCAACGCAACAGCTCGTACTGGTCGTCGCGGCGCCGGGGATCTGCAACGACCTTGATCCGCGGCGCGACGCCAAGGCGACCGACCGCGACGGCATGCACGGACGTGTCTTCTCCGGCCATCGAGAGCATGGTCAGGATTTGCGCACCGGGCTGGATAAGCACCTGACGCTGACTGACGATGCGGACGGCTTGGCCTTGTTCGAGCGCGCGCATGCGGGCGACGACGTTGAGGAGATCAGCCATTGGCAATCCGATCGAGAAGAGCTGAGGCGGCCCGCAAGTCGGCGGCCAGCACCACTTCAGCGCGGTTGTCAGGAGGACGGCCGCTGCCGTTCAACAGGTCCATGGCGCGGTTGAGCGAACCGGCTGCCGCCAACTGCTCGGCAGCCTGATCGCCAAGGATGATCGCGTTGCCCTGTGCCTGCGCCTGAGCACGGCAGTGTTGCCAGAGCGCGCAATGTTCCTTGCAACTCGAGCAATAGTGGTTGGGCAGCGCTTCGATGACCTCGGGCTTGGCGAGAGACGCTCCAGCAGGAAGCATCTGCTCGATCTGGTCGAGGTCGCTCGGCGCCGCCGCCAAGGCGCGGGTCAGCGAGGCCAGTTCGGACTCGGCGCGCTGGGCGGCGTAAAGCCGCGGCGTGAATGAACCCGGGGCTTTCAAGACCATATCGATCCGATCGCCGGCAAGCTCGACCGGTTGCCCAAGCGAGGTCAGCAGTTGCTGCAAAGCCAGCGTGCCCACCGACGCTTCCCGGCAAGCCGTGCGGATGTGGGCCTTGTTGGTCTTGCCGACACGGTCGGCGTAGGACTTGATGACTCCTACACGATAGAACGGTTCTCTGTCGCTCGCGATCAGATAGTCGAGTTCGATGGCATGGGTGACGCCCACGATGGTCAAGGTGAGACGCGGCTTCAAGATCAGATTCGGAGCTGCTGGGTCACCTCGCAATTTCAGCTCGATCAGCCGGCGGGTTTCGCGCTCGCGGCGAATGCGATCCACCTGGGTGTCGCGCGGTGCCAGATCGGCCACGTTCGTGATCTTAGCGTCCTGCGGATCGAGGTGCCCCTTTTCGCGATAGACCGTCAACAGTGACCCGCCGGCGTTCGAGAGAAGGCGCTTCTCGAAAGCCTGGGTCAGGGTCATGGCGAAGGGTGACATCGCATCGGGCAGCTCGCCCAGAACGTGCTCGATCACCTTGCTCGGCGTGAGCCCGGTGATGACGATCGCCCGAAGGCGGGTGCAATCGGCATTGCGCGCCAGGCTTTCGATACCGCGTGCACCGACCTCAACTGGCGCTAGTCCGCCACGAAGCTGATGCAGTCGTGCGTTTTCGGGGGTCACTTGATGGCCCTCGCGGCTGCAGCAGTGTCGATAAGCACGGGCCGGCCCCACAGGCGGACGTGCGGGCTAGAGGTTGCGAACCGGGCGCAAGCCTCACCGCGCTCGGCACGGTCCGCCTCTTCAAGGACCGAGAGTTCGGCTCGGGCGGCCTCCGTTACCTTATCGGTATCGACGAGAACGCCGGTCTCGGTTGCTCCGGGGATCGCGCGGGCGATCGGAAAAAGGAGACGTTCAATATTTTTCGATTCGGGGGCGCCGGCCTCTCGCAACTGCTTCAGCCGGCGCGCCAGGCTCTCGGCGATGCGCAGATGATCGGTGCGCATGCTGCGCGACCCGACGATGCGCCGCTCAAGACTCCATGCCGAGCTGCAGAGGAGACGTGGAATAGCCGTGAGCTCGGCGGCGTTTATTGCCGGGACGATCCAGGCCGGGCGGGCAGCGACGTTGCGCCGTGCCGCATTTTCCTCGTCCCTCCTCAGGCTGGCAAACCGCGACGGCGATGGGCGAATACCGGTCAGCGCCGCGGTCAGATCTGCGATCAGGGCCGGCGGGGCGGGTACCCCAAGATCATCGAGGGCATCGAGAGCTAGTTCCCGCAACGGCTTGGCCGGTTTACGACCTCGCGGCGCAGCGATCTCGCGGGCCTCGAGTTCGGCAAAACGCAGTTGTTCAGCGAGGCTTTCGTATTCGGCGTTGTACTCGGCGATCTTTGCCTGAGCACGCTCGCGACCAATGGCATCCCCTACCCCGAGCGCCTTGGCCAGCCCGGCATAGGCCTGCTGCAGCTTTTCCGCGTTGCGGGTCAGTTTCTCGGCGATGGACAGGGTACGAGACATGACGCCAATATAGTCTTCCACGCTCTTCCATGCAATACCATGCTTTGATGCTCGACGAAACGTTATCTGGGTTCCGCACATTGGCATTGCATAATTTGCCTATATTGCATATTATGCCTATAGCAAGGGAGCAAGCGATGAAACAGAACCAGCAAAGGATAGAGCTTACACAAGCGATCGAAGCCAAGGTCCAGCGCCTCGACATGAAGGCGCTCGTCAGGCTGGCACTGGATCTGAAGGTTTCTCTGCCCGAGGCCGGGGGCAGAACCCCGCGCAGCAGGCAGGTGGCTGCAGCTCATACGGGCGGCCCAACCGACCATGTGCTGGTCGGCAAGGGCATTGGACGTGTTCTGCCTGCGGCGGAAGGAACGCGACGACTGGATCAGATTACGGTCGATGACGACTCGACAGACTGGGCCGAGAGCGAGCTAGCCGGTGCAGGTGAAGTCGTCGCGCGACTAAAAGTGGCGCGAGGGACGCTCGACAACTGGCGCAAGGCCAACAAAGTCATCGCGCTCAGGAAGGGCCTCCGTAACTACGTCTACCCGCTCCGTCAATTCGATCGGCGCGGGCCGATTGGTGGTCTTGAACGAGTGACTCCGATGTTCTCCTCGCCCGAGGAAGCCTGGGAGTGGTTGGTCACGCCGAATCGGATTACGGACGGCAAGGCGCCAATAGACGAGCTGCAGGCCGGCAATGTTGACGCGGTGGTGAGCGCCGCCGAAGGTGCGTTGGACTACACGTGAAGCTGATTGAGAGAAAAATACGTGAGCGGATCATTACCGCCCGGATCAGCGATTGGCCACGGATACTGCCCAGCCGTCACCGCGCCCAACCGGCGGGGGCCGGCTTTGGCTCGAGCCGGTTCTCGAGCCCTGCGCGCCAGTTCACGGTCCTTTATGCGGGCGAAGATTTCTCCACGGCCTTCGCCGAGGCAGTGGTACGCGATCGCTTCGAGGGCAAACAGCGGCGCTTCCTCTACCGTCCGGATATCGAGGCTCGTTGCGTGACGTCGATCTCTTCGAGCCGCGAGCTGGCTTTGGTCGATCTGACCGGGGCCGGCGCATACGAGCTTGGAGTCGATACCGATGCGAATAGGGCTCGCGATCACCGACGCGGCCAGGAATTCTCCGAGCTGCTCCATGGCCAGCTGCCCGATGTCGACGGCATCCTCTTCGACTCGCGACTGACAAGCGCCCGCTGCGTCGCAATCTATGAGAGGGCCTTGCCCAGCCTCTCGGGCAGCGTGCCGATTTCCCTGCTGCAGGTTGCCGAACTGGCTCCTGAGCTGAAGCGGCTTAACATCACCGTTCGCCGCGAGCGGGGTTTTGGGCTATCCTGAGTCGCAAGGGCAGCTGCAGGAGCGCGAGGTAAATTGGGAGTAGGTCTGAAGATCGGTTCGCCGAAGCGTAACAAGCGGCTGCAGACAGGTTGGGAGGGCTTCTTCCCCTATTATGCAGGCTTCCCGGAGCTCTTTGTCCGCGACATCTTAGAGAGCGCCAAACTCCGAGACGATGCCGTGATCCTCGATCCCTGGAACGGTAGTGGGACCACAACCTACGCTGCCAGTCAGTTGGGCCTCAAATCCATCGGGATCGACCTCAACCCGGTAATGATCATCGTAGCCAGGGCACGTCTCCTACCACCGAGCGAGGCCGATCACTTGCGCCCGCTGGCTGCGACAATCCTCGCGCACTTGCGAGAGTCGCCGGTGACTCTTCCCGACGAGGATCCCCTCCTCACCTGGTTTCAGCCAGCCGCAGCAAGGGTCGTTCGCATCATCGAGCAGAACATCCGCCGCACGCTTTTGGGCAGCATGACCAAGTCGCCCGACGGAATTCACCTTGACCGCATATCGGGCACCGCCGCGACCCTCTATGTGGCACTATTTGCTGCTTGCCGCCGGCTCGCTGTATCTCTTCGGTCCTCCAATCCAACCTGGATCAAACTGCCAAAGGCCGACGATGACCGGCTTGATCCGACTGCTTATGCGATTGCCCATCAGTTCGCCAAAAACGTGCGCGGCATGTCTAAGGCCCTCGCGGCCAAGCAACTGGAGGAGGAAATCAATGGCGCAGAGTTCCGGGCCGGCGCGAGTACAATTCAACTGTCCGATACCGCGACCATGGCTATTCCCGAGAGCAGCATCGACTTCGTGCTAACATCGCCGCCTTATTGCACTCGCATCGACTACACTGCCGCGACCCGAATCGAGCTGGCAGTGCTCGGCCCGCTCCTTAAGATGAAACCGCGCGATCTTGGACGGCGGATGATCGGCTCAGTCCAAGTGCCCGACGGGGCCATCGCGATCGACAAAAGCTGGGGACCGACCTGTTCCTCGTTTCTCGCCGCCCTTAAGAAACATCCTTCGAAGGCGTCGGACGGCTACTACTACAAGACCCATCTCGATTACTTCAACAAGACCGCACGCTCGCTCATCCAAGTTACGAAAGCGCTCAAGCCGGGTGGCCGAGCTGTATTCGTTGTGCAGGACTCCTATTACAAAGAAATCCACAATGATTTGCCTGCAATCCTCACGGAAATGGGCGCACGGCAAGGCCTTTCCCTCTCGGATCGCGAGGATTTTCACCTCCGTTCGATGTCCGACATCAATCCTGGCAGAAAAACGTACGAGCGACCCACAGGGGCGACCGAATCTGTACTCTGCTTCGTTAAAACCAGCAAAGCGGCAAGAACAACGCCGCCGTCAAAAAAAGGCGCTCGTCCGGCTCGAAGCTGTCGGCGGTGACGCTTAGATCCGCTATCAACAGCACAAGGTCACTGTCATCGAGCCTGGTTGATCGTTCGACGCTCGATGCCTTCAATTCGACGGCTATACCAAGCGAAAGTTGCTGCGCTGTCCGCGCGCCAAATTGCACACGATGCGCTCGGAGGACAAAAGGTGGGGAATGCCGCCCCGTCGTCGAAATGAGAGGACTGTGCACAGTGGCCGAGGCGAAAATTCAGCACTACGTACCTCAATATTATCTGCGTAGCTTCATTGATGCGAAAGACCACCTCTACGTCGTAGATCGGCCGCGGGGGAAGTTCTTCCGGGTGCCAACAAAGAAGGTTGGCGGCGAACTCTATTTCAATCTGATCAACGTGAAAGGGATCGATCCGTTTGCAGTCGAGAAGGCGCTTTCCGAAATGGAGGGCATAGTCGCGCCCGCTCTTGAACGCGTCAAAGCTGCAAAGTCGCTCACCACTGAGCAAGATCGAAGCGCGGTCATGAATCTCATTGCGGCGGTCACATTGCGAAATCCGAAGCAACGAGCGGCGATAGGCGAAATAGTAGATCAAGCCGGTCAACGAATGCTGGCCGCAGGATTGGAGACGCGGGGCCGATATGACGAATACGCCGCTGCAATGAAAGCGGAGGGGACGCCGGTTAGGGAGACTATGAGGAGTTCAAGGAAATAGTCAAAAGCACACCAGGCAGATTCAAGGTGTCGCAAGACTTCAATATTCTCGTCGAGCTCCAGTTTCACGACAATCTGGTTCAACTGCATCAAGGACGGCGCTGGCAAATGCTCCTAGCGAGCGACGGTTCCGGCGGCTTCGTCACGAGCGACCACCCGGTTTGCTTGCGCTGGTCAGACGGACAAGACCATGGAAATATGTCGCCTGGATTTGGCGTACCGGGTACAGAAGTGATTTTTCCGCTTTCTCCAACGTTGGTCCTGCGCGGCACCTTTGAAGGAGAAGAGAACTTGATCGACGCAGACGGAGACACAGTCGCAGGGATCAACAGCCTGCTGATCAGCAATATTCATAATCAGCTTTACGCCCAAAACGCTCTGTTCAACTACAAACAGAGTCCAAAAGACGGGATAAGCAGCGGCGCCACCCTGTGGCGAGACAATGTGTTCTTAGCTGCGGGAAAGCCTAAAGACGACAAGATCGTTGCTCTACGAGCCAAATAGATTGCAGTTTGGAGGCTCTGGCGGCCACTCATCAGATACTCATGCGCGAGGCGTACGCGCTTACGCCGGTCATTGCCGATTCCGCGCCGAACGTGACCTCACTCGATGGCAAGGATGTTTGCAAAGGCCACCAGCGCCGCAAGTGATACGGGCTCTTGAAGCTCTTCGAACGCCCGCCTTCGATCGCCGTTTGAACTATCCGCGGGCGGCGCACTAGCTAAGTCAACTATGATTCGTCCTCAACAAGTGATTCGCAAAGTCTTCCGTGAGGAGGATTTTCTGCAAATGCTCTAAGTGCCAAACGTGCGATCGAGCTTGGCTGTTACTTCTCCATCAACATCGAGATGCTGAAGAACGACCGCCATGTGGCTTTGGTGGCGGATCTTCCGCACGACCGCCTGCTGACGGAGACCGATGGACCCTTTGTGAAGGGTGACGTGGGAAACATGCGTCCGCTCGATGTCGCGCAAACGCTTGCATCGCTCGCGCGCCTGCTCGGCCTTGAAGAGGATGAGCTCGCCTCGCGAATCCAGGGCAACCTCAATCAGCTGATTTCTGCGTGAGAAAGCCATCTGTTCATACCTTGCATCTGTTCAAAACATCTCGCGTGAGGACTGGCTGACCGTCGGAGCGAAGCTTATCGAACTTCTTGACACGCCATCGATCACGGACAGTGAATACTTCAGATTGTCGATCCTCTCCCTCTTCTCACGAAATTCATCGATCAACCATTTCTCCGAACTGGCAAAGCGGCACGCGGGCAGCGATCCATTCGCCAAACGAGAGATTTTGTTGGCGGCCAGCACAAGCAACGCGACTGATTGGCTTCGCGAATTCAAAGAAGACTTCGAAGGCATGGATGCGTGGCAAAGACGCGCCTTCCTGTTCTGCGCTCGATCGTTTCCTGCAGACGAACGCAAGTTCTTCATCAATAGATGGACTTATCCACGCCCGTTTGATGCGATCGTCGCCAAGTGGGCGAAGCAGGGCCCGTAGGCAAACGAGCTTGGGCGCGCTCAATCGATCGGCTTAGCTTGGCGGTATGCAAATATCCCACATGGCATAGAAGCGGTAATGCAGTTCGGCCGGTTACTCGCCGAACTCAGGGCGTTCCGTGATGTGAAGGAAATGATCCTCCCCTACACCACGATCGGCGCCGTCCGCTCAGGTTTGCTGTCGTCCCAGTACCTGGAGGTCTCCACGAAGGGCGATACGTCGAAGCTGGCCGTCCTCTTCAACACCGGCCCCTTCGTCGACATTGCCTACCTCCTGGTCGACGGCATCTACGGTTACGGCGGGTTCATTCCGACGGACAAGCTGCAGTCGATCACGATCTCCGATCGGGTCACTGCCGGCTTCTACGAACTCGACGTAGTGATCGCTGGCGAGGCGGTGACGCTCGTGTTCGATCCCGCGCAGAACGCCTACGCGCCGGCTTCGACAGCGGTGATGTCCGACGCCGCGCTGGCGGGCTTCGGAGCGCGCAAAGCGGCCTAACGACCTCCGTTCGGGCTCCTCTAACTGGTACGCCCTGCCGGGTCGCAAGGCCCGGCAGGGCTTTTCGCGCCCGGCGGCAAGAGGTCGCAGCCACGTTTCACCCATATTTCATTCTGAAAGTGGAGGCGGCCGGGGCGGCTACCATATCGTCAACTACCCCTTCACGGAGGTGATTAGACCAATGACGAAAGCCAAAACGCCTGATGCCGGCGCCCCCAAAATCCCGGCCTCGGTGGACAACCTCATCCTTCTGAACATCCTCAGGCACGGTTTCAACTACAGTTCAGGCGTTGCGATTGCGGATTTCCTGAACGTCACCGAGGTTGCCGTCAGCCGCGCCCGTAAGGGCACCGGCGATGTCGCTGGCCTCGCCCCTGCTGTTCTGGAGCTTCTGTATCCCGGTGTCTTGGGCGTCGCACTCGATGCGCAATTGACGGAATACGAACTTCGCACGGCTCACGCCGAGATGGACTTCGCCCGCCGGACGAAGGAAGAATTGCCCGAGCGGCTGAGTGACACTCTCGAGAGGATTAAGGAGAAAGCCGACAGCAGGCTCTCGCGGCTGCGGGACCGACTTCGTGAGGCGCGCTCCCCGATGACCCCGCCAAAGCGTCAGGAACGTGCCATCGACAGGGCGGCGCTCGCCTCGCTCGAAGGTCAGCTGGAGCTGTACCGCAAGAATTACAAACTGGCGTCGGCAGCTTTCAAACAGGCTTTCTCGTTTCTCGGTTCGCCGAATGACCTTGGATCCAAGGTCCTTTTTGTTCGTTCGATGATCAACTGGTACTTTGCGAACCACCAGATGAAGGTGAACGTCACGAACAGCCTGGCGCAGGACGATTTCGTCAAACTCGTCATCTACGTGTCCTTTGTCACCGGCGATTCGCGTGTCGCCGTCAACGAGCGGCACGATCTCGCGGCCAATCTGCTGTGCGACGCGGCCGAGCGCCTTGACATCAAGGCTTCCGACCTCCCGGAACATCACCCTGTCGGTCACGAAGTTCCGCTGAGCCGAATTCCTGCCCTTGAGACTTCGCTCAACCTTGCAAAGCAGGTCGAGAACCAGCGACGCGAGGAGCGGGAAACGCGGAGCTCTGCGAAGCGCGATCTGAACGGCGTGCCGTTCGGTTCATTACCCGACGATGTAAGTCTCAACCTGTCCAGCTACTGATAAGAAAGAAAGGATCTATCATGTCCCGTACGCTTTTGCTTGCCGCAGCTCTTCTCGTTGCGATCGCGTCACTGCCGCAAGGATCAAACGAGGTCCCTCGCGACATCAGGGTTGCTCTATCTCCCGGCCATGTGACGAACGCCTGAAGCCGATCGAATCGTGCGCGGCTCGCGCCAGCGCGGGGTAGCCCTATCTGGCGGACAGCGAGAGCAAGCATGGAACAAATTGTCATGTTCGCCGAAAGCGGCCACGACGATTTTGAATCAGCAACAAGAAATGGCCCACCGATCTCATCGGCGGGCCATTTCTTGTCAAATCGATTGTGCGCAGCTCTCCCCTAATGCGAGGCCTCTCTGACATTTAGGTACCGATCGGCCCCGCGACGCCCCTTACAAGTCCCCATCACCGGCAAATGGATGCAATTCGTCCTTTTTGCACGCCACAGCTACCCGGCAGCTATGCTTAAGCTCTAGATCTCTTTGTTCCTGGAGAAGCTTGCGCTTCTATTGCCTCAGCGGGTCACGGTTCGGTCGCAGGCATGGGCGGGAAGACTCCGATCGAGGCATTAGGGGTGCCGGAAGGTGGCAAGAAGCTGCACGCTACGAAGCGGTCACGCAAAAACCGTGGCATGCCGCCGCCCGCGACGTTCGATATCGATACGCTGCCCGGTAGCTCCAATTTGACGGCATTGGAGACGGCCGCGGTCATCCGGCGAACGCCTGGCGCGCTGGAGCAGTGGCGGCGCGATCCGAACCACCCGCTGAAATGGCGCTACGTCGATGGCCGGCCACTCTATCGTGTCGACGCGGTGCGCGACTATCTGGCCAAGTGCGAAAAGACCACTAAGGCGCCTCGGAAGCATAATGCTCACGGAGACGGCCGAGGAGCTCTGCCTTGATCGGGTCAAGTGGATTCGTCCGCTGAAGGCGCACGATTTTGCCGACCCGTTTCGCGCCGACTAACTCCGCAATGTAGTCGTGGGCAGCTTCGAAGGCCATCTTGCGGATGATCCACTGTTCGTCGTGATTGTAGACCTGATCGATTCCACTAGGCTTTTGCCCAACACATAGACGCTGGATTTCGTTGTCGTAGCCACAGCGTGACATGATGGTGCGCAAGCTGCGCCTTAAGTCATGCATGGTGAACTTGGCGACGCTCGCTTCCTTGACCAGTCGGTTGACCATCTTGGTGAAGCCGGACATCTGGCCGCCGGTTTTTGGTGACGGGAAGACATAGTCGGAGGTTGCCCGCTGGAAATGTTTCGCGGCCGCGAGCACCTCGTCAACCAGATGAGTCCGCGGAGCATCGTGGTGCAGCCCCATCTTGGTCCAGGCCGCATCGAAGGTGATCCGGTCATCCATAATGTGCTTTCGCCACTCGATCATGGTAGGCTCGCTGCGGCGCGGGCCACCGAGCAGGCACATGCGAGCCAGGAGACCGAAAGCCCCGAGCTTGCCGGATGCATCCCAGACCTTGATGATCTCCTCATCGGTGAGCGCGCGGCCCTTTGTTCGGCGCCCGACTCTCTGCGCTCGGGTTTCCTTGGGGGCGCGATAACCAGCGAGCACGTTGTGCTCGACGTAACCTTCGCCCACGCACCATTCGAGGAAGGTATGCACGTGCTTGCGCAAGTCCTTGGCTGCGCCGCGCTTGCCGGTCTTGGCGATCTTGTCGACCGCAGCCATAATCTGCCGTCGCGTCAGGTCCCCCACGCCGCTCTCGGCGTGATCCTTCAGCCCGCGCCGGAGCGCCGACATTGCCGGCCTCCAGTTGACGACTTGACGTTCGGTCAAGGACGTCTGGTAGGGACCATCTTCAACAATGAGCGTCGCGAGCGTGGTGCGCTGTTTCTCGGCTGCCTGTTGCCGCCTCGCCTCGCGCTTCGCGTCGTTCGGGTCCAAGCCCTTGACTACCTCACCTGCGGCGATGGTGGCGGCCTTGCGCGCGGCCTTTTCATTATATTTGGGCCATGCGCCGAGGGTCTTGCGCTGGGTCCCCTTCACCCCCGGCTTGGTGAAGAGGTAGACCCAGGTCCGGCCGCCGGTGGCGCGCATGCGTAAGGCGAGGCCGGGCAGCTTGTCGTCGTGGAGATAATGCTGCGCCTTACCCGGCGGCAGCGTTGCGTTGCGGATCACCGTATCGGTGAGTGTCAGCTGGTTGGCCGGCTCCGTCATGATTCCTTCTCTCTCTGCGCCCGGTGTGCCCCAGAAGGGCAGTCAGCCCTCGAACAGAACCGGCTCTCAGACCTCCCTCGTTTTTGTGCCCAAGGGGAAAATCCACGGCGGGCACAACGGGGGCATACAAAATGTAGCAAGGCCGCTTATGGGCTACTACGGTCGCATGAGGCCATAACTCCCATCAATTAAAGGAGTTTTTACATTCTAACTATGGCCGGATTTGGTTAGCTCGGGTCTACGGATTGTGGTTCACACGGGAGAGGTCCAAGGTTCGATCCCTTGTGCGCCCACCATCCACCTTCCTGAACCCTGCTGATTGTGGACCTATCGTCGACACACAGTGGCGTGTCGGGACCGTCTCAATCACAAAATGTCGAAAACAACCCCATGCACAGTAGCCGGCATCAGTCGGATCAATGGGTTACAACCATGCTATTTTTCCGAAATCGGATTTGACTCGTCGGGCAAAACAGGCGCATGATGGCATCGTCGCGGTGGCCTGAGCGGGAGTATTGGGCCATCGCCCTTCGGGCACTAGCTCTTTGTTTTGCGCATGATCTCCCCTCGTCATTGCGAGCGTAGCGAAGCAATCCAGAGTTTTTCCGCGGAGACAGACTGGATTGCTTCGCTGCGCTCGCAATGACGGAGCAAGGGGTGAGACCGCGCCGGCTGACGCGCACGCCTCCTCGAGCTTCAAGCCGTCCGCGCCGGCCGCCAAGCCGCGTAGAGACCGACCAGGGTTCCGATGGCAACCAGTGCTGCGGCCAGCAGCAGCTGCAATTCCCCGTCGTCGGTGGTGCCTACGGACGACACAAGTCTGGTCACGACGACGAACAGAACGCCCACGGAGGCTGCTGCCCCCACGCCGAGATAAGCGAGCTCTCGCGTCAGGTTGCGGCCGAGGAGTCCGAGCGCCGTGAAATACATCGCGCAGGCGTTGGGATGAACGAACAGGGCAATGCGCGCGTAAGGGCCGTAGGCGTCGAGGAGGGACTCACAGCGGTTCAGCGCCGCCTTTGAGGCCACCCGCTGCAACAGCGGTCTGAAAAAGCGAGCCTGCCCGTAACTCAGGACGGCGCCCGCGATGATGGCCAACCACGCCACGATGAAGACGGGGACGTCCGCGGGCTTCGGATTGAGCGCTACGGACATCAGGATAAGAGCGGTTCCGGGAAAATAGCCAAAATACGGGAAGACCGACTCGAGTAGCACGCAGACGAATATGAAGACCGGAAACCACGACGAACCGGCTGCATCCTGGACGACGGCGTTCAAGTCGAACAGATCAGTCTTGTACAGGACGAGGTACATGCACATGGCCAATCCGGCCAGCGCGTAAAACGGCAACGCCCCCGACAGAAACCGCCTCATCCAGCTATCGCGCTTGGTTGCACGGACACAGCGGAAACCATCGATAAACGCCCCCTACCCAATCGACAAAATCTCGATCTCCTGCGCACCCGATCCCACGACATCCCCGACCGCCTTCCCCATCAGCGACTTCGCCACCGGCGCCACGAACGAGATCGTGCCGGCCTTGGGATCGGCTTCGTCCTCGCCGACGATGCGATAGGTTTGCACGCGGCCATCGGCGCGGCTGAAGGTCACCGTGCTGCCGAAGGCGACGACATCAGTCGAGGCCGGGGCGGGAATGACCTGCACCGTGCGCAGCCGTTCGGTGAGATAGCGGGCGTCACGCAAGGGCACCGCCGATTGCCGTCGCTTTTCGTTGACGTCCTCGATCGCCTGCGCAGCTTCATAGGCTTCGCGTGCGTCCTGAAGCTGCCTTTGCAGCGCCTGCAAGCCTGCTTCCGTCACGAGGTTTGGATGCGGCGAGATCGGCCGATCCGGCAACAGCGTCTCGGCGGCGGTTTCCGCGCTCTCTTCTTTGGTAAAGGCAACGCTCAAGTCGAAATTCCTGTCGAACTGTTCGGGCTCATGGCCAGGATCATATCTCAAGTTCGACGAAACGGCGCAGCTTGAAGACGATGTCCGGCATGGCCTGGCGGAACCGCGTGGCATCCCGGAATGTGGTCGAGAACGGCGCGAAGGTGATCATCGCATTCCAGTGCCTGTAACCGTAGACCGTGACGGAGGCACCGGTCGCCGGAAAATTCTCCAGCTTGCGCAGCTCACCCAGGACGAGATCGGCGATCGCTTCAGCAGGCAGCAACTGCTTGCCATCAGGCGTCGTCGCGATCTTCGCGGGCGGCTCGACCGGCTTCGCGGCAGCCGCCGCCGCACCGGGCGCGTTCTCGGAATTGTTCTCTGGGTTGTTCTCGGCCTTGGCCGGCGGCGTATCGGCGGCGGGCGGCTCGGCCAGCTCAAATCCGTTCGTCGGCGCTGTCGGCGGCGGAACCTCGATGAGCGGCGGCGGCACAATACTGTCTGCGGCGCGCCTGTTGCCTCCCAGGATGCTGCTGATCATGGCCACGAGGCCAGCATCCTTCACGTCGTCACTCATTACTCCCCCTAGGCTTCGGCCTACTCTAGCACCGCTCGCGCGGACCGCCACTGGGGATGTATGGCCGGATTCCGCCCGGCCAAGGTCCTATTTTGACGCGATGGCACCGGCGGTGCGATGCCCGATCACGCCGCGCCGCCGTGCGATCCGTCACTGCTTATCGAACGGAATGTATTGCTGGTACTGCTTGGGCACCGAGCTGCGGTAGCGCGCGGGCACCGTGCCGCTGTCGACCGAGTGATCGATCTCCTGCTGCCGCGTCATCTTCTTCTTCGCCGGCTTTTTCGACGCACTCTTTTTGGAGTCGGTCGGCTGGCTGGAAGCGTCGTTGGCTGCAGTCGGCGCGGTCGTCGTCGCTGCCGGCGCGGCGGTTGTCGTCGCAGGCGCCGCGGTTCCGGCGGCGGCTGGTGCGCCCTGCGCCAACGCGAGCGGTGTCTGCATGAGAAGCGCCAGCGCTGCTGTCGCAGCCAGCAAGTATGATTTCTGCATCAGAACCTCCAAAATACCTGATCCGAATAAGGCAAGCGTAGTTCTCCGGGATCGACGCGTGCAAGTCCGTTCACGATAGGCCCGAACCCCATCGTGAACTGTGGCCGAGATCACATTGCTGGCGGCAGGCTGCGTCATGATGTGCCCTGTCGCGAACGCAAGGCATTCCGCCGACACCAATACAGGCATGACTGCGCAACAGACGAGCCAGGCTCGCTGACATTCCCACCCACTCGCTCTCGAAGGAGACTGACATGCGTCGCACCATCCTCACTCTCGCATCGCTCGCGGCCCTGCTCGCCGTAGCATCCCCGGCCGCCCAGGCACATCCTGCGAACGATCGATATTGCATCCAGGGCCGCTCGTGGGGTTACCCCGGCAATTGCCAGTTCGCCAGCTATCAGCAGTGCCTCGCCACCGCCTCCGGCACATCGTCTTATTGCGGCATCAACCCGCGCTACGCGTTCTCGCAGCAGCGCGACTACTGACGAATTGGCGGCGTGCGCGCATGACGCGCGCGCCGCTACAATTTCTACGTGAAGCCGATCCGCTTCGCCGACGCCCCGACGAATTGAAACTGTGCGAAGCCGCCTGCGTCCGTCGATGACGAGAATGTTATCCGTCATCGCCACGGAGGAAATTCGCGATGCGCAGCCGCGGCTTGCGGGCAAGGCGCACCTTCCGAAAATTTCGATGCCGGGCAATTGTGATCCATCTCGCTCGTGGCAGGCGTGATCGCGCCTAGGCTGCAAACCCGAGCGCGAGAAACTTTAGCCCGATCTGTTTCATTCGACTTTTCAGGAAGGTGTTTCAATGAGCAGCCGCCACGCAATTGTTCCGCGCGGTCTGAACGCAACGCGTTCGCCGCTTTCGCAAGGCCGCTTCGGCCGCATGTTCCGCAAGCTCGCACCGGCCAAATTCGGCCCGAACGATTCCGACAATTTCGCAAACCTGTCGGCGCTGGCCGACAAGATGGTCGCCGATTTCGACGGGCCGAAGGACGGGCCGGACGGGGAAGAGAGCGGCATTCCCTCGCTTTACACTTATTTCGGCCAGTTCATCGACCACGACATCACCTTCGATCCGGTCAGTTCGCTGACCAAGCAGCAGGATCCCGACGGGCTCGTCGATTTCCGCACGCCATCGCTCGACATGGACAATCTCTACGGCCGCGGTCCGAACGACCAGCCCTACATGTATGACGGGATCAAGTTCCGGCTCGGCGAGAAGGTCACGGGCGCCGGCGTGGCCGATGCAGTCGATTTGCCGCGCTTCAAGGGCCGCGCGCTGATCGGCGATCCCCGCAACGACGAGAACAGCATCGTCTCGCAATTCCAGGCCTTGATGCTGCGCTTTCACAACCGCATGGTCGACGACAATGACAGCCTGTCGTTCGAAGACGTGCAGCAGCGCGTTCGATTCCACTATCAGTACGTGGTGCTGAACGACTTCCTGCCGCGCATCGTCCACGCCAGCGTGCTGGACGAGCTCAAGACCGCAGGTCAATACGACCGCAGCAAGCTCGCGTACTACCATTGGAAGACCTATCCGTTCATGCCGGTGGAATTTTCGGTCGCGGCCTACCGGCTCGGGCACTCCATGATCCGCCCCGGCTACCGGCTGAACGACGCGGCCAACATGCTGCTGCAGATCTTCCCCGATCCCAACAATCCCGACCAAAACGCACTGACCGGCTTCCGTGCGATGGGACCGGGACGCGCCATGGATTGGGGCCGCTTCATCGATCTCGACACGCGCCCCTATGGCGTCGAGGACGACGACACCAATCCCGACAACAAGAGGCGGCTGCAGTTCGCCTATCGCATCGATGCCTCGCTGGTGGACCCGCTGCGCAAGCTGCCCCCGGAAGTCGCCTCCAATCCGGCGTCGCTGGCGCTGCGCAATCTCGAGCGCAGCTGGCGGCTCGGACTGCCGTCGGGCCAGGCCGTCGCCAGGGCGATGAACCTGACGCCGCTGAGCGACGACGAGATCATCATCGGCAAGGCCGTCGACGAGCCCGGCGCGGGCGATCCGCAAGTCAAGATCGCGAGCATCGCGAACGGCGTGTTCGCCGGCAACTGCCCGCTGTGGGCCTACATCCTCGCCGAGGCGCGGCAAAACGCGACCGACATGGCAATCTCAGCCACTGGTGGGCCCGCCACGGTTAGGACACCGCAGCTCGGACCGGTCGGCGGTCGCATCGTCGCCGAGGTCTTCCTCGGCATGATGTTCGGAGATAATTCCTCCGTGCTGTCGCTCGACCCGCAATGGACGCCGGTGACCGGCTCCGGCTTCGCGCTCAAAGACCTCGTCGCCTACGCGCTCGGCCAGGGCGATCCGCTGCATTGAGCGGGTGAGGGACTATGATGCAAGGCCGCTCGTCGTGCGAGCGGCCTTGTGGCCCACTCGCCTCGACGGGCGGGCGGATGGATCCTGGCAGGCGTGCTTCCCTAACGCAAATCCGTCCGCTTCTTATTGACTCGCATCGCGAATGGAGAAATCCTTCAGCAAGACAATTGCCATTGCCCGTCTCAGCAGTACGAACTTCGGCGCTCTCGGTTTTATCGGCGCCATCTGACCAAATTTATTCTGAACAGAAACGGAGGGGCCGATGCGCGCGCTTGCCTTGAGAACCGTCTCACTTCTCGCCCTCGCTGCTCTGGGTTCGATTTTCGGCACGCCTGCCGCACGCGCGGAGGACGGGACCGATGAGCAATTTGGCAAGGTGCACTTCCAGACCTCCTGCAACGAGGTGGCGCAGCGCCGCTTCGATCGCGGGATGCGTTATCAGCACTCGTTCTGGTACCGGCCCGCAAAAGAGATTTTCGAGGAGACGCTGCAGGCCGATCCGGAATGCGCGATCGCCTATTGGGGCATTGCCCTGAGCCTGCTGTACAATCCGCATTTTCCCGCGCCAAAGGAAAACCTTACCGCAGGCCTTGTCGCGCTGCAGAAGGCCAAGGCACTCGGCGCCAAGAGCGAACGCGAACGCGACTATATCGACGCGCTGCTGGCCTTCTATTCGGGCGACGAAAAGACGACGTTTGGCCAGCGGGCGCAGGCCTATCTCAAGGCAACCGAAGCCGTCGCCGCGCGCTATCCCGATGATGACGAGGCGCAGATCGCCTACGCCATCACGCTGAATGTCACGGCGTCACCAAACGACAAGACCTATGCCAACCAGCTCAAGGGCGCTGCTATCCTGGAGCCGATCTTCAAGCGCCAGCCGCGGCATCCCGGCGTCGCGCATTACCTGATCCATCTCTATGACTATCCGGCGATCGCAGAGCAAGGACTCGACGCTGCCAAGCGTTATTCCGAGATCGCGCCGGCGGCACCGCACGCCTTGCATATGCCGTCGCACATTTTCACGCGCGTCGGCTACTGGAACGAATCCATCGACGCCAATAGCCGTTCCGCCAAGGCTGCCAAGGAGGGCAAGGACCCGAGCGAGCAGCTGCATGCCGACGACTATATGGTCTACGCCCTGCTCCAGCTTGCGCAGGACAGCCGAGCCAGCGAGGTCATCGCGGATATGATTGCGACCACGGGCTATGCGCCGGCTGTCCGCGCCGGACCCTACGCGATAGCGGCCAGCCAGGCGCGCTATATGGTCGAACGCGGTGATTGGCAGGGCGCTGCCGCGCTGAAAGTCGAGCCGAGCCGGTTTGCCTATGTCGATGCGATCACCTATTTCGCTCGCGCCCTTGGCGCCGCGCGCTCCGGCAATGCAGACGCTGCAGCGGCGGACATCGCCAAGCTGGCGGAGTTGCGGGACAAGCTGCAGCAGGACAAGGACGCCTATTGGACCGAAATCGTGGACATTCAGCGGCAGGTCGCCACAGCCTGGCAGCTCAACGCTCAGGGAAAACAGGCGGATGCGCTGGAAGCGATGCGCCTTGCCGCCGATGCCGAAGACAAGACCGAAAAATCCATCGTGACGCCGGGTCCGCTTGCTCCCGCACGCGAGCTTTACGGGACCATGCTGCTCGAACGCGGCATGGCGACGGAGGCATTGGTCGCGTTCGAAAGCACCATGCGCAAGGAGCCGAACCGATTTGGCGCGACCATCGGCGCCGCTCACGCGGCCGAGAAAGCGGGGGATGCTGTGAAGGCCCGCCAGTACTACGCCAAAGTCGTCGAAACGGCGAGAAATGGCGACTCATCGCGGGAGGACCTCGCGGCCGCACGAAAGTTGATGGCTCAGAATTAGCAAAGGTGCCGCGGCAGCTTCCATGTGCCTGACAAGCAAATTCGTTGCAATCAGCGCAGCCACTGCGCTGCTCTGCGCAGCCGCAGCGCTCTGGATATCGCGATCCGGCGAACCGGCACGCGCAACAGCGGCCTCCGGCGAGGTCCGCCCGGTGTGGACGGAAATCGACTGGCCTTTCGGCGCGGATCCCTGGGGGAAAGGAAAGGCGTTTCGCTGCAAGGCCGAAGATTGCGGCGGCGAGGTCCTGCTCTACGTTCGCCCCAAGCTCGGCTTTTGCAATTGCGCCACCGGCGTTGCCGACGACGGCGACCTCGAACAGATGGGCGACCTGGCGCTGATTGGGAAGGCAACGCCGACGGCTGCCGGCCGAGAGATCGTCGTCGGTCCGATGCGCGGCCGCAGCAGGGCATATCGCGTCGAGGGGAACCCCAAGGCCGCGCTCTCACTCGCCTTCAATCAACGCTGCGACATGGTCGCCGCGACGGCTTTGCTCGCACCGGGCGCGACCGCGTCACTGGAGCCGGCGGTGCTGTCATTCCTTAATAGCGACCGCATGCTGAAATGGGCCGAGATCGCGCTTGGGTTATGACTCAAAGCAATAGCTGAATTGAAGGCGACAATCTCGGCGCGCTGGTTACCGCGCAGCCCGCAGGCCGATCTCCTCCAGCCGCGTCGCGAACCAGCGCGACAGCGGCTGATCGAGGACGCCGCCGACATAGACTTCCGAGATCGTCACATTGTCCTTGTCCAGCACCAGCAGCATGCCGATCCAAAAGGCGAACCAGACATGCGCATCGGTCAGCGCCATCAGCTTGTGCTGGTCGTGGTCGAGCGCGGTGTGATTGCTCGCCTTGCGGATCTCCACCGTGAGCAAATTGTTCGGGATCTCGCGCTGATGCACGACGACGTCAGGATAGATCGACTTGCCCAGGTGATCGTCGGTCGAGATGATGGTGCCGTGCGGCAGATGCAGCGTGCGTTCGCCGAGCCGGTCGTAGTTGCAATCGACCGACCAGCCGGAGAATTGCTTCTCCAGATACACGGCGAAGCGGTGCGTGATGGCACGCTCGCCGATGTCCTTCGCGAACAGGAAGGCTTCGTGGGCGTAGAAATCCCGGAGCGCCGCGATCACCTTGTTCAGCTCGGTCTGCATCTTGCCCCCCGGCTCATCACGCGCATTCCGATGCGCCGTCACCGGACCCTCATGGTGAGGAGCGCGGAACGCGCGTCTCGAACCATGAAGGCCCGTATCCCGCCTGTCACCATCCTTCGAGACGCCCGCGCACGCGGGCTCCTCAGGATGAGGCCGGAATTCGCGGCGCGATCGACCAGACCTACATCTGGACTTCGATCAGCCGCGGCCCGGGCTCGGCGACGGCTTCGGCCAGCGCCTTGTTGAATTCGTCCGCGTTGGTGACGGCGCGGCCGGGGACGCCCATGCCCTTGGCCAGCGCCACGAAATCCAGCGTCGGCCGGTCGAGCCGCAGCATGTCGTTGGCGCGCTGGCCGGGCTCGCCGGCGCCGACATTGTCGAACTCGCCGCGCAGGATCTGGTAGATGCGATTGGCGAACACGATGGTGACGATGTTGAGATTTTCGCGCGCCTGCGTCCACAGCGACTGGATCGTGTACATCGCGCTGCCGTCGCCGACCATGCAGATCACCTTGCGGTCCGGGCAGGCGATCGCGGCACCGATCGAGAGCGGCGTCGAGAAGCCGATCGAGCCGCCCATGTTCTGGAGCCAGTCGTGCGGAGCAGCCGCCGCCGTCGGCGGGAAGAAGGCGCGGCCGGTGGTGAGGGATTCGTCGACCAGGATTGCGTTCTCGGGAATCGCATAGGCGATCGACTGGGCGATCGAGGCGTGGGTCAGTGCGCCGGTCGGCTTGAGCAGTTCGGCCGAAGCCTGCGGCTTGACGTCCTTCGCGCTGGCCTTCACCGCGCCGGCGAGCGCTTCCAGCGCTGCGACCGAATTCTCACCCCAGGAGGTCATGCGATGCACGTCGCAGCCCTCGGGCTTGAGGATGCTCGGCTTGTTCGGATAGGCGAAGAACGCCACGGGATCGTCGGACTCGACCAGCACGATGTGACGGAACCTCGCCAGCATCTGCAGCGCGTTGTCGATCACGTAGTGGATGCGATCGATCGAGAAGCGGCCGCGGCCGCGCGCCATTCTCGGACGGAAGGTCGGGCCCATCACGGTGCAGCCGGTCCTGGCGGCGATGCGCTCGGCCAGCGCCAGGCCCTGCTCGCTCAGCGCACTGCCGGTCATCAGCAGCAGCGTGCCCTCGCCGTCGCCGTGCAGGATTTTTGCGGCCTGCTCGACCGCCTGCGGCGAATAGCTCGCGCGCTGCTGCTCGGCCGGAACCTCGGCGATGCCGTCCGCTTCGTTCCAGGCGGTGTCGGCGGGCAAGATCAGGGTCGCGATCTGCGGCGGCGCGCTCTTGGCGGCGGCGATCGCCGCGGCGCCGTCGGCGGCGACCGATTTGGAGTCCGGCGAGGTGCGGACCCAGGACGACATCGGCCGGGCCAGGCCCTCGATGTCGGAGGTCAGCGGCGCGTTGTAGCCGATGTGGTAGACGGCATGCTGGCCGACGATGTTGACGATGCCGGAATTCGCCTTCTTGGCGTTGTGCAGATTGGCAAGGCCGTTGGCGAGGCCGGGACCGAGATGCAGCAGCGTCGAGGCCGGCGTGCCCTTCATGCGGAAATAGCCGTCGGCGGCGCCGGTCACCACGCCTTCGAACAGGCCGAGCACGCAACGCATGCCGGGCACGCGGTCGAGCGCTGCGACAAAATGCATCTCGGAGGTGCCGGGGTTGGAGAAGCAGACGTCGACCCCGCCCTTGACCATCGTCCGCACCAGACTTTCCGCACCGTTCATCCGTCAGCTCCCGCAACCGGCAATGTTCCAACAATCCGTCCGATCAATCATTGTTCGCTCGTCTCGTCAAAGCAATAGCCGGCATCGCCGCCCTGCCCCGCGCAGCGATGCGCCGGTTTGACTAACGTTTTCTTCCAACTGGCGCGGTTGCCGATTTGGTAACTTCCTTCATTAAGGATGCCTCCCTCACGGGGCCGTGGCTTGCGGAAAGCCCGCAAATATGGCCTGTAACTTCAGTTGAATCGATTTTTTGCTGGGGGAACAATGATCCGGTATTTTGCCGCGCCGATTGCCGCCATCGCACTGCTGACGGCTACCGCCGGCGGCGCCTTCGCCGAGGAGTTCGACTCGCGCGACATCATGGGCGGCGGCCCGAATTTCTTCCGCGGCGGCTCGAGCCCGGTCCCCCGCACCACCGTCATGTACAACGGCAATTACGCCCCCGGCACGATCGTGGTGAACACCTCGGAGCGCCGGCTCTATCTGGTGCTCCAGAACGGCCAGGCCCTGCGCTACGGCATCGGTGTCGGCCGCGACGGCTTCCGCTGGGGCGGCGTGCACAGGATCACCGCCAAGAAGGAATGGCCGGACTGGACGCCGCCGTCGCAGATGCTGGCCCGCCGGCCGGACCTGCCGCGCCACATGAAGGGCGGTGTCGAGAATCCGCTCGGCGCGCGCGCAATGTATCTGGGCTCGACGCTCTACCGCATCCACGGCTCCAACGAGCCGGAGACGATCGGCCAGGCGGTGTCCTCGGGCTGCTTCCGCATGACCAACGACGACGTAACCGACCTCTACGGCCGCGTCGGAGTCGGCACCACCGTGGTCGTGCTGAACAACTAGCAGGAACCGACGGGCGCGTGGATATGCGGTCTTGTGCGCGCGACGCGAATACGGCAGCGTCGCTTGGCAATGAGCGCATTAGCCCCGCCTTCGTCCGGCTTTCGCATCGCCCTGCTGGCGCTCGCCACCGTCGCGTTTGCCCCTGACACCGCTACCATCGCCGTCGCGGGGGAATTGCCCGCGATCGTCTCGCGTCAGCGCGCCGAGAAGAAGAGCTTTACCGACGGCGAGATCGTCGATGGCTTTCTGAAGACGGCGTTCGGCGCCGAATATCACCTTGCCGGTCGTGTCGACCGCATCCGCAAGTTTGACGGGCCGGTGCGCGTGTTCGCCGAGAGCGACCGCGCCGACCGCAAGGCGCAGCTCGCAAAAGTCGTGGCCGACATCGGCAAGCACGTGCAGCATCTCGACATCGCCATGATCGACAGCAGCGAGGCGGCGAATGTGCGGGTGAAGCTCGTGCGCGACCGCGATCTGTTCCGCACCATCTCGAGCTTCTACGGTGCGGAGAAGGCCCGCGAGATCCGCACCTCGCTCGATCCGCAATGCCTGTCCGGCTTCCGCAAGAACGACAATTTCGAGATCGAGCATTCCGACGTCATTCTCACGGTCGACAACGGCGATTTCACCTTCCTCGACTGCGCCTATGAGGAGCTGCTGCAATCGCTCGGCCCGATCAACGACACCGCGAGCGTGCCCTGGACCATGTTCAACGACAACGTCTCGATGGGCTATTTCGACGTCTACGACCAGTACATCCTGAACCTGCTCTACGATCCCCGCATCAAGGCCGGCATGACCGTACAGGAGGTCAAGGCGGCGCTGCCCGACGTGCTCGCCGATGTGCGCGTGTGGGTGAGGCGTGTGAACGATCTGAAGGAGTAATCAGTCTCATCTCTACCCGTCATTGCGAGCGCAGCGAAGCAATCCAGACTGTCCGCGGAAAGATTCTGGATTGCTTCGCTGCGCTCGCAATGACGGATGAAGCGTATCGTCCCTACTGCACGAGATCGGCAACGATGGTCGCGGCCTTGAGGCCGGTGCCAGTGAGGACTGCGACCGTTGTCTCGTTCGCCTTGATGGCACCGGCGACGGATAGTTTGTCCAGCGCGGCGGCGGCACTTGCGCTGGTCGGCTCGGCGAACAGGCCCTGCCGCGCAAGACGCCGCAGCGCGGCGACGATCTCGTCCTCGGTGAGCGCTACGGTGCCGCCGCCGCTCTCGCGCAACGCGGCGATGATCTCGCGCAGGCGCAGGGGATGCTTGATCGCGGTACCTTCGGCGATGGTCTTGCTGACCTCACGCGCGACAGGGGTGTCGACGCCGGCCTTGAAGCTTGCATCGATCGGCGAGCAATTGAGCGGCTGCGCCGCGAACAGGCGCGGCAGCCTGGCGATCTGGCCCGCCTTGAGCAACTCGCGGAAACCAAAGGCGCAACCCAAAAGGCTGCTGCCGGCGCCGACGGGAACGATGACGTTGTCGGGGGCGCGAAAGCCGAGATCTTCCCAGATCTCGTAGGCGAGCGACTTGGTGCCTTCGAGAAAGAACGGCTGCCAATTGTGGCTGGCATAGAAGGTTTGGCTCGACTGCTGGATGGCCTCGGCCTCCGATTCCTCGCGCGGGCCCTCGACGAGCTGCACCGCCGCGCCATAAGCACGGACCTGCGCGATCTTGGCCGGTGACGTCGATGCAGGCGCGAGAATCTTCACGCGCATGCCGCCGGCGGCACCTAACCCCGCCATCGACGAGCCGCCATTGCCGGACGAGTCCTCCAGAATGGCGTCGACGCCAATCTGCCGAAGAAAGGACAGCATCACGGCGGAGCCGCGGTCCTTGAAGCTGCCGGTCGGGTTGAACCATTCGAGCTTGAAGAACGGGCGCAGTTCGCCCCAGGCCTGCTGCACCAGTGGTGTGCAGCCTTCGCCGAGCGTGATCGGAGTTTTGATCTCGACCGGGAGCGCCGCCCGGTAGCGCCAGAGTGAGCGCGCCCGGCTGTCAATGTCCTCGCGCGAGATCCCCGTCCCCGGCGTCACCAGCAGCGGCGTGCGCTCGTCCGAACACCAGCGCGGCTGGTCCAGCGGATAGAGCTTTCCGTTGCGAGGGTCGATGTAGGCGGCGGCGGGCATGGCGGTCTCCAAGGAAGGCGATACGGCAAAGGCGATCTGTACGTTTGGTTTGATGACACGTTTTGTCCGGAAACTCGACGCCCGCCGTACCATCCGTGCACGCCCCCTTGAAAGCACGAAAAATATAATTACTTCATCGACTTACAGCGATCTCACCGGGGTCGGCCCGTGCGGTAGCGTGGCTCTCACGCAGCCCCTGCTGGCTCGGTGATGATGGGGATTTGGCCGCAAGCCGCCTGCCCTGCGCAGCACGATTAACTTGTCTGTCGTGGCTGGCCGCTACAATATGTTGGATTGCGTCGCCGGTGACCGCATCGGCAACGCCGCAGAGCCAGGCCCGTCCGAGCGGCGGGCCGTTGGCTTTTTGGGAGTTTGGTCATGAGCCGCGCGAACCGTACCGACCACATCCGCCTCACCTCCCATCCGGAGCCGGGCAGGACAGCCGCCTTCCCGATCCACTGGGGCGCCGCCGACGCACGCGCCCGCGGGCCGATCATCGGCACGGTGTCGCGCGCGGGGGATCGCAACGTGATCGGCAGCCATGGCGGCTCCTATGCGATGTACCGCGCGCTCGCGGTGTCCGCGGGCGCGCTCGATCCGATTCGCAGGCCCGATCTCACCAACACCTTTCCGGCCGCGACCATCGGGCCGTTCGAGCAATGGCGCGATCCCGCAAAAATCGTCGCGCTCGATCCCTGGGGGCATCTCGTCGCCGAGAATTTCGGCAAGGACATTGCTGAGGGCATCGACATCAGGCCGAGCATCGCGGTGACGCGCGCGCGGCTGGACCTGCCGGAGATCCGCGAGGCGCTCGCCGCCAAGCGCCTGCGCGCCGACGGCGACGTCGTGCATGCCAATGGCAGTGTGTCGGTGGTGAAGATCGCGATCGATCCGGTCTGGTATCTGCCGGGCCTTGCGGAACGCTTTGCGACCAACGAGACCGAGCTGCGGCGCACGCTGTTCGAGCAGACCGCCGGCATGTTCCCCGAGCTGGTGACCCGGCCGGACATGAAGGTGTTCTTGCCGCCGATCGGGGGCACCACAGTGTACATGTTCGGCGATGTGACAAAACTGCCGGACCATCGCACCAAGATCACCTGCCGCGTCCATGACGAGTGCAACGGCTCCGACGTGTTCGGCTCCGACATCTGCACCTGCCGTCCCTATCTCATCCACGGCATCGAGGAATCCGCGCGCGGCGCACAGGAGGGCGGGCTCGGGCTCGTGATCTACAACCGCAAGGAAGGCCGCGCGCTCGGCGAGGTCACGAAATTCCTGGTCTACAATGCGCGCAAGCGCCAGGAGGACGGCGATGCGGCCGCCGCCTATTTCGAGCGCACCGAATGCGTCGCCGGCGTCCAGGATGCCCGCTTCCAGCAATTGATGCCCGATACCATCCACTGGCTTGGCCTGAAGCGCATCGACCGCTTCCTCTCGATGAGCGACATGAAGCACGACGCGCTGACATCGCAGGGCATCGACATCGTCGAGCGCGTGCCGATCCCGCCCGAGCTCATTCCCGCCGACGCCTATGTCGAGATCGCCGCGAAGAAGGCCGCCGGCTATTACTCCACCGACATCGCGCCGGAGAAGGACGTCGACGGCGTTGTCGGGCGTTCGCTGGAAAAATACTGATCGATTGATGGCAGACGCTTTGGAATTGCAGGCCCGTTCGCTGCTCAGCGCAGCAGCGGTTCGCGCGCGTGCCGGGGAGATACTTGACATCGGCCTTGCCGGCGGACTCACCCATTTCACTGTTGATCTCGATCGCATGGACGGCGTTGCTGATGCCGTGCTCGCGGTGACGCGAAAGGCCTATCCGACGCTGGAGATTCCGTTCCATGCGCGGTGGCGCCATTTTGTGTTTGGCGGCGTCGACCGTTGGGCGCGGCTTGCAGACGCGGCGTCGTGGCCCGATCGCGCGGCGCGGGCGCGCGCGGAGTTCGACCTTGCCATCGTCAGCGTGCTGCTCGATGCCGGCGCGGGTGCGGCGTGGCGATACCGCGACGCTGTGACGGGACAAGAGATCGGCCGGTCGGAGGGACTTGCGATTGCAAGTCTCGACATGTTCGCGAGCGGTCTTTTTTCCCACGATTCCCGCGCGCCGTTCAGGACCGATGCCGACGTGCTCGCGCAACTGCCGCTTGCCGCGCTTACATCCGCCTTTCAGGTGAGCGATGCCAATCCGCTGCTCGGGCTCGAGGGGCGGACCGACCTGCTGCGGCGTCTGGGCAAGCTGGTGGCGGAGCGCGCGGAGGTATTCGGCTCGCACGACACGCCGCGGCCGGGCGGGCTGTTCGATCACATCGCGGCACAGGCGAAGGGCGGCGCGGTTCCCGCACCCGCGATTCTCTCGGCGGTGCTGAACCAGCTCGGACCGATCTGGCCGTCGCGGCTGGAGCTTGCCGGAATTCCGCTCGGCGATTGTTGGCGCCATCCGGCGATCAAGGCCAGTGATGCCACCTCGGGTCTCGTGCCCTTGCACAAGCTGTCGCAATGGCTGAGCTATTCGCTGATCGAGCCGCTCCAGCGCGCCGGAATTGACGTCACCGACATCGACGGCCTGACCGGGCTTGCCGAGTATCGCAATGGCGGGCTGTTCGTCGATCACGAGGTGCTGCGCCTGCGCGACGCCGCCGATGCCGAACATGCGCATGCGGTGGATTCGCTGCTCGTCGTCGAGTGGCGCGCGCTGACCGTGGCGCTGCTCGACCGGCTTGCCGATCTGGTCCGCGCAAAACTCGGCCGCACCCCTGAGACATTGCCGCTCGCCAGCATTCTGGAAGGCGGCACCTGGGCCGCGGGCCGCGCCATCGCCTTCGCGCGCCGCCCCGATGGTTCGCCGCCGCTCAAGGTGATCAGCGACGGCACGGTTTTCTAAACCCTCTCCCCTTGTGGGCCTGTTGCGCTATTGGCTTTTGAGGCTGAAGACGTCGAGAGAGAAGGTCTGGGTCGCGACAGGCTCCGGCCAAGACTGTGATTGTCGCCCTCGGCGGGCGGCTCAGGCCGCGATCGCGGCCCATTTCCTCATGTTGAATGCGATGGAGGCGAGCAGGATTTGTCCGCTTGCCTTCATGAGACCGACGTAACGGATGTAGGTCAGCCGCATCCGGCGTTTGAGGGTAGCGAAGGTGGTCTCCACCGTCGCCCGTCGTCGAGAGATGAGTAGGTTGTAGCGTTTGAGCCTCGGTGGCAACTCTGGGTGATGGCGGTTGGGACGCCGGGCGATGCGGGGCTTTTTGCCTTCCGCCTTCAGCCGGGCTCGTCTGGCATGGGTATCGTAAGCCGCATCGGCCCACACCACGGCTTCATCGCCACGGATCAACTCATCAGCCGGCGTGGTGTCGTTGACATTGGCGGGCGTCGTCAGCACCGCGCGGATCAAGCCGGATCCTTCATCAACACCCACATGGGCCTTGTAACCGAAGGTCGAACCGCTCTTGCCCTGCCGCTTGGCAAAACGGGCGTCGGGATCGTTTGAAGGACGATCCTCCTTGGGAGGAGCCGACACCGCCTGGATCAAGGTTGCGTCCAGCATCGTGCCGCGCTTGAGGATGACGCCGGCATTCTCAAGCTGACGATCCAGTTCGCCAAACAGCTTCTCCAACAGACCTTCTTCAACCAGCTGGTTCCGAAAACGGTTCAGAACCGTGTGGTCGGGTGTCGCATCTTCGAGGCTTAGACCGACGAAGCGCTTGAACGACAACCGGTCGCCCAGCGCCTCTTCGAGCTCGCGTTCCGACAGACCGTAGAGCGACTGCAATAGCAGGGCGCGAAACAACACCAGCACCGGATAGCCTGGACGACCGGGGCTCCCTTCATCCCGCAAATGGCCGATCAGCTTCTCGAACCGGTACCACTTGACTAACCCCGACAGCCGATCCAGCGCTGCATTGGCACCTGCTCCCTTCGGGAGCCAAGCCTCAACAAAACTCGGCTGCCCCGTCTGCTTCACCGCCATCGTCATTCCTCCAACGCTTTGCCTTAGAGAATCACAATTGACGGATTACGCAACAAGCCCCTTGTGGGAGAAGGTGGCTTCGCGAAAGCGAAGCCGGGTGAGGGGTTGTCTCCGCGGGCATATCTCTCACAGGAGTTCGCGGAAAGTACCCCTCATCCGGCGCTTCGCGCCACCTTCTCCCACAAGGGGAGAAGGAAGAAAGGCATCCCGTCATGCAAGGCGTCACGATCGTCGATCATCCGTTGGTGCAGCACAAGCTGACCCTGGTGCGGGACAAATCGATCTCGACCAAATCGTTTCGGGAGCTGATCAAGGAGATCGGCATGCTCCTGTGCTACGAGGTGACGCGTGACCTGCCGCTCGCCGATACCGTTATCGACACGCCGCTGGCGACGATGCATTCGGCCAAGATTGCCGGCAAGAAGCTGGTATTCGTGCCGATGCTGCGGGCCGGCACGACCTTCGTCGACGGCATGATGGATTTGGTGCCGACCGCGCGCGTTGCGCATATCGGCCTCTATCGTGAGCCGCACAGTTTTGCGGCGGTCGAGTACTTCTTCAAATCGCCGTCCGATCTCGGCGAACGCCTGGCGATCGTGGTAACGCCGGTGGTTGCGACCGCCAATACGGCTGTGGCCGCAATCGACCGGCTGAAGGAGCGCGGCGCCAAGGACATTCGCCTCGCCTGCCTGATCGCCGCCCCCGAAGGGCTCGAACGGCTGCGCGGACTGCATCCGGACGTCCCGATCTGGACGGCCGCAGTCGACGAAGGTCTCGATGAGAACGGCTTTATCCTGCCGGGACTCGGCGACGCCGGCGACCGCGCCTACGGGACGAGATAAGCGTCGGCCTGCAAACCGCGTCACATTAGGAACAGCTTCGCTCGCGCAAGGTTTTCCTGCTCTACGATGGAGAGCACGATGACCTATCAGGATGACGACCGCAGAGTAGACAGAGCACGCCTCAACAGCCCGGTGGGCTGGGCGATCGGCGCGATCTTCGTGATCGCCGTCGTCGCGGCCGTCTTCTTCTACAATGGACGCGATGTCGGTCCCCAGACCACGACCACCAGCCCGAACAACGCGCCGAGCGTCACCACGGGCTCAACCAATCCGGCCGCCCCGGCAAAGTGATACGAGGGCCGCTCCGTCAGGTCGGCGGCCGCGGCGGCAGATCCTTCGCATCCGCGGGCGCGGGCCTCTCCTTGAGGTCGGCGATCAACCGTTCCATCTCGCCGATCTCCCGCACTTGGGCTTCGATGATGTCGTCGGCCAGCTTGCGGACGCGGGGATCCCTGATGTGCGCGCGCTCGCTGGTGAGAACCGCGATGGAATGATGCGGGATCATCGCCTCCATATACGCGACGTCGGTCACGGTCTGCTGGCTTCGAACGAGCCAGAGCGAAACCGCAAACACGACGGCGCTGGCGGCCAGAATGGCGACGTTCGCCGTGCGGTTCCTGTACATGCCCGACATGAAAGCGAGCATCACGGCGGCCATGACGGCGCCCATCAGCAGCGCCATCCACGTCCGGGTCTGGCTGTACCAGACGTGATCCAGAGCGAAGGTGTTGAGATACATCAGACCGAACATGATCACGGTGGAAGCCGCGATCATCGTGACGAAACGACCGTAAGCCATGAGGAACTTCCCGCTGTTTATGGGGGATAACCACTCCCCGAGCGATCGTTCCTCGCCGATTCATGATTTGGCGCGGGGCCGACGCGTCGGCGGCAAGAGATTCAGATCTTGCCGCTGCCGCAGATCCCCTTCAGTGACCGCCACTCTGCATCCGTCAGCAGCGGCGGGCCGCTGGCGGGGCGATCCTCCTTCGTCATGCGCGCGAGCCGGTCCTCGGTCAGCGGATGGCTCGCCAGGATCGACGTGAGGCCGCCGCCTTCCTTGCCGGTGATGCGGAACATCAATTCGGCTGCGGGCTTCGGCGAACGGCCGAGCTTGTGCATGATCTCGATGGCAAACGTATCCGCAGCGGTCTCGGCTTCGCGTGAATAGGAAGCCTCGACCACGCTGCGCGAGGCGAAGATCACGGCGCTCGAGCCGGTGACGTCGCCGAACAACAGGCCGATCAGGAACGAGGTGCCGCCGTTGTAGATCAGGCCGCGCATGTTGTCGTAATGCTTGAGATGACCGAGCTCGTGGGCGAGGATGCCGGCGAGCTCGTCCGGGCTTTCGGCCTTGTCGAGCAGGCCCTTCAGCACGAAGACCTTGCCGCCCGGCAGTGCGAACGCGTTCGGCACCGGGGTCGGCAGCACGCCCGCGGTCATGGAATCGTCGTCGAGGCCGGCGGCATCGCGCAGCCGATTGACGAGTTTGATGAAGGCCGCCTTCCCCGCCGCATCCTCGCACGCATTGCGGCCGAAGATGGTCTTCACCTGAACCTCCGACGCATCGCCAATGCGCCGCTCGATCGGTTTCGGCACCAGCGGCGCGAGGCGGTCGGCAGCGAGCGGCACGCCGAACAGCACGACGCAGACGATGGAGACGGCGGCAGCCATCGACCAGCCGACGATTTTTGCGACGCCGCGGCGCGAAGTCTGGTGGTCGTCGAGCCGCATGCAGCGCGCGGTCACGTCTGAGGCGAGCAGAGCGTCGCGGATTTCCAGCCGCGCCAGCGGCGGCGCGGAAGCGCAGGCGAGCCGCAAAATGCCGGGCGGACTGTCGGCGCGACGGATGTCGGCATAGCCCCAGCGAACGGGCGTCGCACCCTCTTCGAGGATCTCGAGCGCGTCACTGAGCGTCAGCGTCACCTGCCGCCTGCGGCTCGACACGCCGTCGAAGAAGATCGTCGGCTTTGCGGACTGCGCCGGGGCTTCGGCGAATACGTCACTCACAGCTCAGAATCCCGCGACATCGAGTCCATCGGCAAAGCCTTCGCCGAGCGCACTGGCAAGCTCGGCGCTGCCGCGCACGTCCGCGGCGGCGGCGATGTTGTGCACATCGACCGTTTCCAGCACCTTGGCCCAGAGATCGCGCTGGAGATAGACCCGCATGACGATGTTGAGGGCCAGAGCGAGTGCGAGGTAGCCGACGACCATCATCACCAGTGTCGGGATGCTCTTGGCCGCATTGCCGGGCCCCAACGCCTGCTCGACCGAAAGACCGCTCAGCTTGACGACGAGCATGGTGGCTCCGCCGACATAAGCGGCGAAGATGACCGAGAGCAGCATCCACCAGCCGATCACCTTCCAGTACAGGCCGTGAAATGCGTTGTGCGGAAGTTGCGAGGACACGCTGACATCGCCGATGCGGATACCGTCGAGCCACCAGCGCCACTCGCGCGCCTTGAACTCGGCATAGACGAACGGCGCGAGCGGAAAGATCACCATTGCGATCGGGCTCAAGAGCCACAGCCACCAGCCGCGCTTGAAGAACGTCCAGCCGTCGGCTTGGAAATCGCCGCGCAAATCGCCGTAATGGGTGTGCCGCATCTTGTAGCGTTCGAGCGAGGCCTCGCGCCACGGCAATGCGAGCCCAAGCGTCAGAAACACCAGCAAGCCCCACAGCATGGCGCGGAACGAATAGGCCCAGCCCGATCCATCCATCCAGAATCGCACGCCGCGCCAGACCGTCCGCGTCAGGCGATAGCGCCGCGCGCGAAAGATCGCGAACTGGCCGAAAGCGTAGAAGCTGATGAACAGCGGCGTCGAGGCAAAGCCCTGCCAGCGCTCGAACTCGATGCCGACAAGGAAGTAAGCGAGGTAGATCGGCACCAGGATCGCGAGCGCGAACAGGAAGCCGACCAAGAGCTCCTTGGCCCGCCCGGTATATTCGGCGGCGTCGCCGTCGACCGCGGTGTTCGCCCACAGATGACGACGGATGTCGGTGACGAGCCAGAACCGGTAGAAGCCGAAGGTGACGAGCTCGAGCAGGGCACCCTTGGTAACCAATTTGCGAAACTCGGTGCGGTTGCCGGTGAAATCGACCCCCGTGGGCGGCAGCGGCGGGGGTAAGGGTTCGGAGCCGATGGGCGTCCATTGCATATCGTTCACGGCGGCAACCTCGGGGTGCGGACCTGGTTCGTTCAAACTATAGATCAGAGATTAGTCGATCCCCAAGATGGGCGGGTTCGATTTGGCTCGATTCCGGTCGATTTCTGACGCATTTCCACGGCCGAGGGCGTGCGCGAGATCACGTTCGCGAATGTCCGGTAGCCCGGATGGAGCGAAGCGCAATCCGGGACGGTGGCAGTGGGGGCCCGAATCCCGGATTTCGCTTCGCTCCATCCGGGCTACTTCACACCCATGTGGCAAAACTCGCCCTTGCTCCGGCGCAGACAACCGGCTGTAATTGCAAATCAAATACCGCAGCGCAGAATTCAACGAGAACGCGCGGTTATGTCAGGGAGAGCGGTCATGCATGGGACCATCGAAAGCGCGGCGAAGCTCGACGCGTTGCGCGCACGCGCAACGTCACTGCCGCTGGAGCAGTTCGATCCGGGCGACCCCGAGCTGTTCAGGACCGATACGTTCTGGCCCTATTTCGATCGCCTGCGCCGCGAAGATCCCGTGCACTATTGCAAGGACTCGATGTTCGGGCCGTATTGGTCGGTGACGCGCTACAACGACATCATGGAGATCGAGACCAATCATTCGGTATTCTCCTCGGCCTCCTCGCTCGGCGGCATCACCATCCGCGACATCGATCCGGAACTGCGTCGCGAGAGCTTCATCTCGATGGACCCGCCGCGCCACGCGGCGCAGCGCAAGACCGTGGCGCCGATGTTCACGCCGACGCATCTGGACAATCTCGCGCTCAGCATCCGCAAGCGCTCGGCCGAGTGCCTGGACAATCTGCCGCGCGGCGAGGTGTTCGACTGGGTCGACCGCGTCTCGATCGAGCTCACCACGCAGATGCTCGCGGTGCTGTTCGACTTCCCCTGGGAGGACCGCCGCAAGCTGACGCGCTGGTCGGACATCGCGACCACCATTCCCGGACCCGACGGCCTCGTCGCCACCGAAGACGAGCGTCAGGCCGAGCTCACCGAATGCGCCGGCTATTTCGCGCGGCTGTGGAAGGAGCGCATCGAGCAGCCGCCGAAGAGCGACCTGTTGTCGATGATGGCGCATGGCGCCGCGACGCGCGACATGGACGCGAAAAACTTCCTCGGCAATCTCATCCTTCTGATCGTCGGCGGCAACGACACCACCCGCAACACCATGTCCGGCTCGCTCGACGCGCTGAGCCAGCATCCCGAGCAATATCGCAAGCTGCGCGAAAACCCCGCGCTGCTCGACAGCTTCGTGCCGGAAGTGATCCGCTGGCAGACGCCGCTGGCTCATATGCGGCGCACCGCGCTTGCGGACTTCGAGTTCCGGGGCAAGCAGATCAAGAAAGGTGACAAGGTCGTGATGTGGTATGTCTCGGGCAACCGCGACGCCGACGCGATCGAAAAGCCCTACGAATTCATCATTGACCGCGCACGGCCGCGCACGCATCTCTCGTTCGGCTTCGGCATCCACCGCTGCGTCGGCTTGCGGCTTGCCGAACTCCAGCTCAAGATTATCTGGGAAGAGATCCTCAAGCGATTCGACCATATCGAGGTGGTCGGCGAACCCAAGCGGGTCTATTCGAGTTTCGTGAAGGGTCTCGAAACCTTGCCGGTGAAGATCGCGGCGTGAGATTACTCCCTCTCCCCGTTCTACGGGGAGAGGGTCGGGGTGAGGGGGCTCTATCCGCGAAAAAAGTAGCCGCCGACTCGCGGAGAGTCCCCCTCACCCGGAATCCGCGCGGTGCGCGAATTCCGGCCTCTCCCCGCAAGCGGGGAGAGGCGAAGAAAGAGAAACACTGGAGCTACGACCATGAACATCCAAGCGCCGGTTCAAGTGGACAAGGCCGAACGCATGCGCAGGGCCCGCGAGGAGGCCTATGCGACGCCGCTGGCGCAGTTCCACCCGGGCGCGCCCAGGCTGTTCCAGGATGACACCCTGTGGCCGTGGTTCGAGCGGCTGCGCAAGGAAGAGCCGGTGCATTACTGCACCAACGCGCCGATCGAGCCGTATTGGTCGGTGGTGAAGTACAACGACATCATGCATGTCGACACCAACCACGGCCTGTTCTCCTCTGACTCGACGCTCGGCGGCATCGGCATCCGCGACGTGCCGGAAGGTTATGACTGGCCGAGCTTCATCGCCATGGACCAGCCGCGTCATTCGTCGCAGCGCAAGACGGTGTCGCCGATGTTCACGCCGACTCATCTGGACGAACTGGCGAAACTGATCCGCCAGCGCTCGCAGACCGTGCTCGACAATCTGCCGCGCAACGAGACCTTCAATTTCGTCGAGCGCGTCTCGATCGAGCTGACGACGCAGATGCTGGCCACCCTGTTCGACTTCCCCTGGGAAGAACGGCGCAAGCTGACGCGCTGGTCAGATGTCGCGACCGCGCTACCCAAGAGCGGCATTGTTGCCTCGGCCGAAGAGCGCCGCCGCGAGATGGACGAATGCTACGCCTACATGTCCAAGCTCTGGAACGAGCGCGTCAACTCCGCGCCGCGCAACGATTTGCTGTCGCTGATGGCGCACAACGACGCCACGCGGTTCATGGATCCCGACAATCTCATGGGCAACATCATCCTGCTCATCGTCGGCGGCAACGACACCACGCGCAACACCATGACCGGCTCGGTGCTGGCATTGAACGAGAACCCGGAGCAGTACGACAGGCTGCGCGCCAACCCGGAACTGATCGATTCCATGGTGCCCGAAGTGATCCGCTGGCAGACCCCGCTCGCGCATATGCGGCGCACCGCACTGCAGGACACTGAAGTTGGCGGCAGACACATCAAGAAGGGCGACCGCGTCGTGATGTGGTACGTCTCCGGCAACCGCGACGAGGAGATGTTCGAGAGGCCGAACGAATTCATCATCGACCGCCCGCGGCCGCGCACCCACCTCTCCTTCGGCTTCGGCATCCACCGCTGCGTCGGCATGCGCCTCGCCGAGCTCCAGCTCAAGATCGTCTGGGAAGAGATGCTGAAGCGTTTCGACCGCATCGAGGTGGTCGGCGAGCCCAAGCGGATCTATTCGAGCTTCATCAAGGGATACGAGTCGCTGCCGGTGAGGATTCCGGGGTAGGCTTCACTGTCCGTCATTGCGGCGCCTTCAACTCTATCCCCTCACCCTGAGGAGCCTGCAAAGCAGGCGTCTCGAAGGGCGAGGCCGAGAGCAGGGCCTGCATCCTTCGAGACGCGCGAAGACGCGCTCCTCAGGATGAGGATAAGCGCCTTCGCGCGGATATAAAATTCCGGCATGACAGCTCGCACAACATGCGATGGGTCGCATACGGCCTTCTGTCCTAAACCGCACCGGCACATCTAACTCAATTTGATGTCCCACACGCCGTCCTTGCGGCAGGCGGCGACCTCCTCGCGCAGGAGGGCGGTGACGGCAACCGAGGCCGTCGAGACCGGACGATCGATCGGAGAGGCGAATATGAGCTCGCGCGTCATCGGCTTCGAGACGACGGCCGTTTCCAGCCGCCCGTCCGCGACCTCGGCGTGGACCGACGAGGGCGGCAGCAGCGCGAAGCCGAGGCCTTCCTCGACGAGGCTCGTGAGCACGCGGAATGAATCCGCCTCGAGCTGGACGTTGAGCTTGATCTTGCGTTGCGCCGCCGCGTGCTCGATCAGCGCACGGAGACCGTGGGAATGACTGGGCAGCACCAGCCGTTGCCGCAGCAGCCAGCCGATATCGACGCTCTTCTTGCGCGCGAGGCCACAACCGCGCGGACCCACCGCGACGATGTTGTCGCGCCCCAAGCTCTCGACGTTGAGATGCAGATCGGCGGAGCGGCCGTAGAGGATGGCGAGATCCATCTCGCCGCGATGCAGCCATTCGACCAGATGGCCGCTGTAGCTCTCGACGATGCGCAGCGAAATGCCCGGGAATTTTTCGACGCAGCGCCGCGCGAAGCGCGCCGACAGCACGCAGCTCACGGTCGGGACCAGGCCGAGCACGACCTGGCCGGACGGCGGCCCCTTGGACGACTGGATATCGTCGCGGATCTGGTCGATCTGCCGCACGATGCCCGAGGTGCGCGCCAGCAACAGGCGGCCGGCATCCGTGAGCACCATGCCGCGGCCGTTGCGGGTGAACAATTCGGTGCGCAGCTCGTGTTCCAGGAGCTTGATCTGCCTGGAGAGCGCCGGCTGCGCCACACGCAACGTGTCGGACGCCTTGGAGAGGCTGCCGAGCTCCGCCACGCAACTGAAGGTCCTGAGCTGACGGAAATCCATGCTTGCCAATCCTGGAAGGCTACTCCATACGCTATAGCAAATGAGCATAGGGGGCTGGCATTGTTTTCACAACGCCAGAGGATCGGCCGGCGTTATCCTAACTGCCGCACATACGGGAAAACCCCATGAGTGAAGAACACCACACCGAAGATCACGCCGACATCCGCGAAGCCGTCGCAAAGCTCTGCTCGCAGTTTCCCGGCGAATACTGGCGCAAGCTCGACCGCGAGATGGCCTACCCCAAGGCCTTCGTCGACGCGCTGACCGAGGCCGGTTATCTCTCGGTGCTGATCCCCGAGGAATATGGCGGCGCGGGCTTGAAGCTTTCAGCGGCCGCCGCGATCCTCGAAGAGATCCAGCGCGCGGGCTGCAACGGCGGCGGCTGCCACGCCCAGATGTACACGATGGGCACCGTGCTGCGGCACGGCAATGACGAGCAGAAGGCAAAATATCTGCCGAAGGTCGCGAGCGGTGAATTGCGCCTGCAGGCCTTCGGCGTCACCGAGCCGACCAGCGGCACCGACACTACCTCGCTGAAGACTTTTGCGCGCAAGGACGGCAATGCCGGCTACATCGTCAACGGCCAGAAAATCTGGACCAGCCGCGCCGAACATTCGGACCTGATGCTCCTGCTGGCGCGGACCACGCCGAAGGACCAGGTCAAGAAGCGCACCGATGGCCTTTCGGTGTTCATCGTCGACATGCGCGAGGCCAAGAACAAGGGCCTCGAGATCCGCCCGATCCGCACCATGATGAACCACGCCACCACCGAAGTGTTCTTCACCGACATGAAGGTGCCGGCGGAGAATCTGATCGGCGAGGAGGGCAAGGGCTTTCGCTACATCCTCTCCGGCATGAATGCCGAGCGCATTTTGATCGCGGCCGAATGCGTCGGCGATGCCAAATGGTTCATCGCCAAGGCCACCAACTACGCCAAGGAGCGCAGCGTTTTCGGCCGGCCGATTGGCCAGAACCAAGGCATCCAGTTTCCGATCGCCAAGGCCTACGCCGCGATGCGCGCGGCCGAACTGATGGTGAAGGAAGCGACGCGCAAATACGAAGCCGGGCTCGACTGCGGCGCGGAGGCCAACATGGCAAAAATGCTCGCGGCCGATGCGTCCTGGGAAGCGGCCAACGCCTGCGTCCAGACCCATGGCGGCTTCGGATTTGCCGAGGAGTACGACGTCGAGCGCAAATTCCGCGAGACGCGGCTCTATCAGGTGGCGCCGATCTCGACCAACCTCGTGCTGTCCTTCATCGCCGAGCACGTCCTCGGCATGCCCCGCTCGTACTGAGGCAGCCATCATGGGAGCACTTGACGGGATCAGGGTGATTGCGGTCGAGCAGGCGGTGGCGGCGCCGTTCTGCTCGTCGCGGCTGGCGGATGCCGGCGCGGAAGTCATCAAGATCGAGCGGCCGGAAGGCGATTTCGCCCGCGGCTATGACGCGGCGGCCAAGGGGCAGAGCAGCTACTTTGTGTGGCTCAACCGCGGCAAGCAATCGGCCGTGGTCGATCTCGCCACCAAGGAAGGCTGCGCCGAACTGGAAAGACTGATCGCCAGCGCCGACGTGCTGATCCAGAACCTCAAGCCCGGCTCGATGGACAAGCTCGGCTTTTCGCGCGAGCGGCTGCTGAAGGATTATCCCAAACTGATCTCGTGCACGATCACCGGCTACGGCGACGACGGTCCCTACGCGCACCGCAAGGCCTATGATCTGCTGATCCAGGCCGAGAGCGGCCTTGCCTCGATCACAGGCAATCCCGACGGTGCCTCACGGGTCGGCATGTCGATCGTCGACGTCGCGACCGGCGCCACTGCGCATGCGGCAATCCTGGAGGCGCTGATCGGGCGCGGACGCACCGGCAAGGGCGCCGACATCCGCATCTCCATGTTCGACGTGATGGCGGACTGGTGCACCGTGCCGCTGCTCAACTCCGAAGCCGGCAATCCGCCCAAGCGCATGGGGCTCCGCCATCCCTCGATCGCGCCCTATGGCGTGTTCACGTCCAGTGACGGCAAGGACATTCTGATCTCGATCCAGAGCGAGCGCGAGTGGAAGACGCTTTGCGCAAAAGTGCTGGAGCAGCCGGATCTGCCCGCCGATCCGCGCGTGGCCAACATGGTCGAGCGCGTGCGCAACCGCGACTTCACCGACAAGACGGTCGCGGATGCCTTCGGCAAGATGACACGCGACGAGCTGCTGAGGCGGCTCTCCGATGCCGATATCGCCTTTGCCGAGGTCAACACCATGGCCGACCTCACCAATCATCCGCATCTGCGCCGCATCGAGGTCGACACGCCGCAGGGGCCTGTCAGCTATCCCGCGCCGGCGCCGATCATTGTCGGCGAGACGCGCAGCTATGGTGCGGTGCCGGGGATCGGCGAAAATCCCCAATCCAGGAAATAACAAGAGCGAGGCGTCATGACCGAGAAGCTCGACATCGATCATTTGCGGCAGTGGATCGGCCGCAGCGAAGAGGCCACCGACACCGTCACCGCGCAGCTCGTCAAGGGTCTGCGCGCGACGCTGTTCCAGGAGGTCGGCGCGCCCAAGCCGGGCGACGCGGCGCCGTTCACGGTGCATTGGTGCCTGGCGCAGCCGGTGTTTCCGATGTCGATGCTCGGGCCCGACGGCCACCCCACCCGCGGCGGCTTCCTGCCGCCGGTGCCGCTGCCGCGCCGGATGTGGGCCGGCGGCGAGATCGAATTTTTGCAGCCGCTGCGCGTCGGCGACGAATCGACGCGGACATCGCGCATTGCGGACGTGCAGGTGAAATCAGGCTCGACCGGCACGTTGTGCTTCGTCTCGGTCGAGCACAGCATCTCCTCGCCGCGCGGCATCGCCATCCGCGAGCGGCAGGACATCGTTTATCGCGAGATGACGACGACGTACGCGACGGCAAAGGCCCCGCCTCCGCCGCCCAAGGCGCAGCATCGCGAGACGCATGTGTCGGATCCCGTGCTGCTGTTTCGGTATTCCGCGCTGACCTTCAACGGCCACCGCATCCATTACGACCGCGACTACGTGACCAAGGTCGAGGGCTATCCGGGCCTGATCTTCCATGGGCCGTTGCAGGCCACGTTCATCATCGAGATGGCCGCGAAGCTGCGCGGCGGCAAGCCGCCGAAGAAGTTTACCTATCGCGGGGTGCAGCCGCTGTTCGAGGGCAGCGAGTTCTCCATCAACGCCAATGAGACCGAGGCGGGCATGGAGCTGTGGACGGCAAACGCGGAGGGGCAGCCGACGATGAAGGGGACCGCGGTGTGGTGATACACTGCTGCTTCCTCCTCGTCATTGCGAGCGTAGCGAAGCAATCCAGAGTCCCTCGGCGGTAACAGTCTGGATTGCTTCGTCGCAAGGGCTCCTCGCAATGACGGTGGGGCTGATAGCCGATAAACATCAGGGAACGGAAACCATGTCCAAAAACGGCAAGAGCGGCAGCAAATCCGTCACCGTCAAGCAGGCGACACTCGAGCTGCTGCGCTCCTTCGGCATCAGACGCGTCTTCGGCAACCCCGGCTCGACCGAGCTGCCGTTCCTGAGCGACTGGCCCGACGACATCGACTATGTGCTGGCGCTTCAGGAGGCCTCCGCGGTCGGCATGGCCGATGGCTATGCGCAGGCGACGCGCAATGCCGGCTTCGTCAATCTGCATTCGGCCGCCGGCGTCGGCAACGCTCTCGGCAACATCTATACCGCGCATCGCAACCAGACGCCGCTGGTGATCACCGCGGGCCAGCAGGCGCGCTCGATCCTCCCGTTGCAGGCGTTCCTTTATGCGGAGCGTGCGTCCGAATTCCCGCGGCCTTATGTGAAGTACAGCGTGGAGCCGGCGCGGCCCGAGGACGTGCCGGCCGCGATCGCGCGCGCCTATTACACCGCGATGCAGCCGCCATGCGGGCCCACCTTCGTATCGATCCCGGTCGACGACTGGGCGCATGCCGCAGCTCCCATCGAAGCCCGCAAGGTCAGCCGCGAGATAGCGCCCGAGGCTGACGCGATGAAGGCGCTGGTCACCGCGCTCGGTTCGGCCAAGCACCCTGCCCTCGTCGTCGGCCCCGGCGTCGATCGCGCGGGCGCGGTCGATTTGATGGTGCGCGTCGCCGAGAAGGCCAGGGCCAGCGTCTGGGTCAGCCCGTTTTCGGCGCGCTGCTCGTTCCCGGAACGCCATCCCCAGTTCGCGGGCTTCCTGCATGCCTCGCCGGCGCAATTGTCGGACGCCCTGCGCGAGCACGATCTCGTCGTCGTGATCGGCGCGCCGGTGTTCACCTTCCATGTCGAAGGCCACGCCGCGATCTTCGACGGCGGCGCGACGATCTTCCAGATCACGGACGACCCGGATGCCGCAGCGGTGACGCCGGTCGGAACCAGCATCATCGCGACGATGAAGCCGGCGCTCACAATGCTGCTCGACCTCCTGCCGGAGAGCCAGCGAGCCGCACCGAAGGGGCGAACGCTGCCACCGGCCCCGCAGGCCGCCGATCCGCTGCCGGTCGAATTCCTGCTGCATTCGCTGTCGCAGGCGATGCCGGAGGGCGCGTCGCTGGTCGAGGAAATCCCCTCGCACCGGCCGGCGATGCAAAAGTTCATGCCGATGCGCGGCCAGGACAGTTTTTACACCATGGCCAGCGGCGGCCTCGGCTACTCGCTGCCGGCCGCGGTTGGCATGGCGCTCGGTAAACCAAAGAGCCGCACGGTGTGCCTGATCGGCGACGGCTCGGCGATGTATTCGATCCAGGCGCTGTGGACCGCCGCGCAGCGCAAGCTGCCGCTCACCATCGTCGTCATCAACAATTCCGGCTACGGCGCGATGCGCTCGTTCAGCCAGGTGATGCAGGTGAGGAACGTGCCGGGACTCGAACTGCCGGGGATCGATTTCGTCCGGCTCGCCGAGGGCCTGGGTTGCCATGCGGTGCGGGTGAGCAAGGCAGCCGAACTGGGCGAGGCGCTCAAGCGCGGAATGGCATTCGAAGGGACCAGCCTCGTGGAGGTCATCGTGGATTCGGCGGTGCCGGTGCTGTACGGGCAGAAGCATTAGCGGCGCACTACATTTCATGTGGTCGTCCTGGCGAAAGCCAGGACCCAATACCCCAGGGAGTAGTTTGGCCAAGACTTGTCGTTCGGTACTGCTACTACGGCAAGATCGGTAGACCTCGCGGTATGGGTCCTGGCTTTCGCCAGGACGACACCGAAATTGTGGGCCGGCCTTCCCTACCTCCCGAAATCTTCCCGCATCCTGGCCTGGATCTTGGCCATGCCGCCGATCCAGCGGTCGTAATTCTCGGTCTTCTTGCGCATGTAGCCGAGCACCTGCGGGTGCGGCAGGATCAAGAACGTCTCCTGCTCGAGGCCCGCGAGCACGTCCTCGGCGACCTGCTCGGGCGTGAGGTCGCCGTCGCCGGATTGTGGGCCCTTGGGGATCGAACGCAGCATGTTGGTGTCGACGCCCTGCGGGCAGAGGATCGAGACGCGGATGTTGTGCGCCTTGTGCGAGATCGCGAGATTTTCGGCAAAGCCGACCGCGGCGTGCTTGGTGGTGGAATAAGCCGGGCTGCCGACCTGCGACAGCAGGCCCGCTGCCGAGATCGTGTTGAGGAAATAGCCGCCGCCGCGCGCCTTCATGCGCGGGATCAGATGCCGCGCCGCATAGACATGCGCCATGACGTGGATCGCCCAGCTGCGCTGCCACGGCTCATCCGAGGCACCGCCGGCATTGACCGACATCGGGTCGAAACCGCCGCCGATGCCGGCATTGGAGCAGAACAATTCGATCGGGCCGAACTGCCGCTCGGTCTCCTCGATGACGTGGGCGATCTCTTTTTCCTGCGCGACGTCGCATCTGAAGGCCGCGCCATCAACGGTGGCCGCGACCGCCCGCGCGTTGTCCGCGTCCATGTCGGCGACGACGACCTTGGCCGCACCGGCCTTGTGAAACGCTTCGCACAGCGCCTTGCCGATGCCGTTGGCGCCGCCCGTGACGACCACGACCTTGCCGGTCACCTGCATGCGACGTCTCCTCTTGTCTTATAGCGTTTTGGCTTGTTCCGCTTGGCGGAGCTTGCTCAGCTCAACACGAGGTCGAGCACCGCGGTATAATGGCACGCCGCACCGGCCAAGACAAAGCCGTGCCAGATCGCATTCTGGAAGCGCAGCCGCCGCCAGGCATGGAAGATCACGCCGAAGCTGTAGAGCAGTCCGCCCGCAAGGATGAAGCCCAGCACCAGCGCGGGCAGCGCCTTGACCACGGAATCGTAGAGCATGATGCCGCTCCAGCCCATGGCGAGGTAGATGCCGACGGCGACGCGGTCGAACCGGCCGGGGTAGAGAAGTTTCAGCACGATGCCGAGGAGCGCCACGCACCAAACGCCGGCGAGCAGCACCAGCGCGAAGCCGCTGTCCTTCACCTCCAGGATGAACGGCGTGTAGGTCGCCGCGATCAGGAGGTAGATCGCCGAATGGTCGAATCGCCGCAACAGCCATTTGGCCGGCGAGATCGGCCACAGATTATAGGTCGCCGACAACACCAGCATCGAGAGCAGGCCGGCGACGTAGATCGAGACCCCGACGACGTCGGTTGCGTCGGCATAGAGCACCGTCAGTACCACCAGCACGGTCGCGGCGACGATGCCGCAGAGCACGCCGATCGCGTGGATCACGCCGTCGGCGATCAGCTCGGCGCGGTCGTAATGCCAGCCGATCGCGTCGGCGGCTGCGTGGACGGAGGAGGATGCGAGCTGTTTCAGTTGGAAGACGGTCATGGCAATCCGCAAAGTGAGACAATACCCTCTTGTATGGGTGTTTCGGGATCGGCGCGTCGTTCAAACGGCTGATTTGCCGACAAAGACGGTGGAAGTATGAAGCTTGATTTTCCTCAGGCAGTTGCCACTTTTGTGACTAGTCCTTTTTGCGTATCCGCCCCCGCCCGGGATTCCCAACGTTCATATGGCATTTAGTTTCCAGGATATGCTCGAGGAGGCGCGCCTGTCGGCTCGGGCGCTGATCGACTACGGCGAGCATTTCTTCAATCCGACGGTACGATTGGGGGTTACCGGCCTGTCGCGGGCCGGCAAGACCGTGTTCATCACCGCGCTGATCCACGGCCTCACCCGTGGCGGGCGGTTTCCGGTGTTCGAGGCCTATTCATCCGGGCGGATCGCCCGGGCGCATCTGGCGCCGCAGCCGGACGACGCGGTGCCGCGCTTTGCCTATGAGAGCCATCTGCGCGCGCTGATCGAGGAGCGGCGCTGGCCGAGCTCGACTGTCGACATCAGCGAACTCAGGCTCGTCATCGACTACCAGCGCCCGAACGGCGCCGACCGCACGCTGACGCTCGACATCGTCGACTATCCCGGCGAGTGGCTGCTCGATCTGCCGCTGCTTCAGAAGAGCTTTGAGCAATGGTCGGCCGAAAGCCTGGCGTTGTCGCGCGAGGCGCCGCGCGTCCATCTTGCCGCGGATTGGCACGCGCATCTCGCAACGCTCAAGCCCGAAGCGCGCGAGGATGAACAGGCGACGCTGACGGCCGCGAAGCTCTTCAGGGGCTATTTGCAAGGCTGCCGCGACGAGCGGTTTGCGATGAGCCTGCTGCCGCCCGGCCGCTTCCTGATGCCGGGCAATCTCGCCGACACACCGGCGCTGACCTTTGCGCCGCTCGACGTACCCGCGGGCGGCCAGGCGCCGGAGGGATCGCTGTGGGCCATGATGGTGCGGCGGTATGAGGCCTACAAGGACGTCGTGGTGCGGCCATTCTTCCGGGATCATTTTGCCCGGCTCGATCGCCAGATCGTGCTGGCCGATGCGCTCGCCGCGTTCAACGCCGGCCCCGAAGCGCTGCACGATCTCGAAGCCGCACTCGCGGGCATTCTCGACTGCTTCAACATCGGCCGCAGCACGTTCCTCAGCGGCCTGTTTCGGCCGCGGATCGACCGCGTGCTGTTCGCGGCGACCAAGGCGGATCACCTGCATCATTCCAGCCATGACCGGCTCGAGGCCGTGTTGCGCCGCGCCGTCACCCGCGCGGTTGCGCGCGCGGAAACTACCGGCGCGGAGATCGACGTCGTCGCACTCGCCGCCGTCCGCGCCACGCGCGAGGCGCAGGTCGCGCATGGCCGTGACAAATTGCCGTCGATCCTGGGAACGCCGGCCGCGGGCGAAAGCGCCGGCGGCGAGTTCTTCGACGGCAACACCGAGGTCGCGGCTTTTCCGGGCGATCTGCCGCTGGATCCCGAACCCCTGTTCAACGGCACCGACGCATTCCGCGGGCTCTCGACCGCGGCCGCCGGCAAGAGCGATTTTCGCTTTCTGCGTTTCCGTCCGCCAAAGCTCGAACGCGAGGGGGCCGACCAGCCGGCGCTGCCTCACATCCGCCTCGACCGTGCCTTGCAGTTCCTGATCGGAGACAAGTTGTCATGAACGACCGATCGAAGCCACGGCGGCCGGCGACGTTCCGGCTCGACGACCCCGGCGTCGTCGTCACCGAGGCCGACGAGACGACCCGGCTCGGCCGCACCACCATCCAGATCACGCCGGAGCCCGATCCGGCGAACTTGCCGGTGCCGATCGCATCGTCGCTTCCGGCGCGACGCGGCTTTCCCTGGGGCGCGCTGTTCTGGTCCGGCGTCGCCGGGCTGACTCTGCTCGGCGTCGGGCTCGGCGTCGTCCGTCTGATCGAGGATCTGTTTGCGCGCAGCGAAAGCCTCGGCTTTGTCGGACTGGCGCTTGCCTCCGTCACCGCCCTTGCGCTCGCGGTGGTGACCGGACGCGAGGCGTTCGGGCTGGCGCGGTTGGCAACGATCGAAAAGCTGCATCAGCGTGCAGCCGCTGTTCTTGCCAGCGACGACCGCAAGGAGAGCCGTATCATCGTGCAGGATCTGCTCAAGATCGCGCACCAGAACCCGCAGCTCGCGCGCGCCCGCGCCGCGCTGGAAAGCCATGCCGGCGAGATCATCGACGGCGCCGACATGATCCGGCTCGCCGAGCGCGAATTGATGTCGCCGCTGGACATTGAGGCGCGGCGGCTGGTGTCGTCAGCCGCGCAAAAGGTCTCGATCGTGACAGCGGTTTCGCCCCGCGCGCTGATCGACGTGTTGTTCGTGTTCGTGGCCTCGCTGAGATTGATCCGCCAGCTCGCTTTTCTCTACGGCGGCCGTCCCGGCGCACTCGGCATGATCCGCCTGCTCCGCCACGTCGTCGCCCATCTCGCCATCACCGGCGGCATGGCGGCGAGCGACAGCCTGGTGCAGCAGATGCTCGGCCACGGCATCGCGGCGAAGCTATCGCAGCGGCTGGGCGAAGGCATGCTGAATGGATTGCTGACGGCGCGGCTGGGCCTCGCCGCGATCGACGTCACACGGCCGCTGCCGTTCGCGGCACTGCCGCCGCCGAAGCTGTCGGATCTCGCGACGGATCTGCTGCGGAAGAAGGATGAGGAGGAGTAGCGTTCTGTTTGCCGTCCCACGCTTGCGGGGAGAAGAAAGCCAGCACGCGCCACTGGAACAGCGGCGAGTTCGTCGGCGGCGACAGCTCCGGCGTCCAGCCTGAGAGCTTCTCCAGCACGTAATTGTCCATCACGAGACCGCGCCAGCGGCGCTCGACCTGGCCGAGTTGCTCGCGCTTGGCCGGGATCGAATCCCACAGCGACGAGCGGTTGTCTGGCTCGCGCCCAACATAAATGCCGGCGTGGCCTCTGATCCGATCCATGCCGGGATCGCGAAAATCCTGGAAGCGGCCGCGCTCGTTGATTTCGATCACGGGCACACGGCCCCTGAACAGCCAGCGCATCATGGCATAGGTGCGGTAGTCCGTGGTGGCGATCCAGGTCGCGCCGGTCTCGTCCAATGCAGCCTGTGCGCGCGCGGCAACCTGCTCGTAGCCGGACTCGGCACCGATCGGATCGATCTTGCCGAGCAAATTCCAGGGCGCGGCGATGTAATAGAGGAACACGATCACGACGAAAGCGATGCCCGAGACCACGGCTGTGCTGGCCCAGAACTGCGCCGATCTGATCATCCGCGCCGATCTTCCTTCGCGCGACAGCATGGTGAGATTAATAGCGGCAGCGGCGAAACCGACCGGCCACATGAACATCGGCCAGGTGTCGCCGACGCGGAGGGTCAGGGATTTCGTCAGAAAATAAAGAAACGGCACCAGGACCGCGGTCGACAGCAGAATCGCGACCGGCTCGCGCGTGCGATAGCCGCGCCACGCCGTCAGCACCACTCCTGTCAGCACCACCGGCAGCATGACGAAGCCGACCAGTCCGAATTGCAGGCCGATGTAATCGCCGAGGGTGCGGAGCGAGATGCCATAGCTGGTGGTGGCGCGCACGCCCTGGAAGCGGATCGCGGCCCAGTCGTGCTGCACGTTCCAGATCAGGACGGGCGAGAACACTGCGATTGCGATCAGGACCGCGAGATACGGATAGGGGCTGCGCAGCCAGCGCCAGCGCCAATCCGGCACCAGCAGAAAGGCGGCAACCGCCGGCGCGAACATGATCACGGTGAATTTCGACAGCATCGCCAGCCCGGCGAACAGGCCGGCCGCAAGCCACCAGCGGCCGTCGCCGCCCTGCGCAAGCCGCACCAGGGACCACATCATCGCCACCGCAAACGGGATCATGGCGACATCGGGCGCGACCTTGGCCATCAGCAGGCCGTAATAAAGCGCGGCCTCCGGCATCAGCACCGCAAGCACGACGGCGCGCACGTCATGGGTGAGGCGACGGACGATATCGGCGAGCAGAAGCTGCGTCACCAGCATCGCGACGATACCGCCAAAGCGCACACCGAGCGTGGTGTCGCCGAAGATCGCGGTGCCGAACCGGATCAGCCAGGCGATACCGGGGGGATGATCGAGGAAGCTGAGCGCGGTCTCCTGCGACCAGGTCCAGTAATAGGCCTCGTCCGTGCGCAGCTCGATGGCCGAGGCGTAGACGATGCGCAGCAGCGTCATCGCCGCGATGATCGCCGCGGCCATGACGAGCGGCCGGCGCGCCGCGCCGGCGGGGGGCTTCGTGATGTCAGGAGCTGTCGTCACGGCGGCGCTTTTCGCCAACCTGGGAGGGGGAGTCAATGTTGGGGGTGGATCGGCCTGTTGCGCTGTCGCGATCCCAGCCCCGACGCGGAAACCGTAGGGTGGGCAAAGCGCAACGTGCCCACCATAAGTGCCGATTGGTGGGCACGGCGCCAAGGCGCCTTTGCCCACCCTACGATTTCGTCACCCTACCGCGGATGTGATCCCGCAAGCTGTCCACCCCCGGAATTAAACGCGGCGCTGGCTGTTCTCCTTCATGAACTGATACAACAGAATCATGGCCGCAACCGCATCCTCACGATTTTCCGAGCTTTCCCGCGCCGTCAGCTTGCGCCAGGTGCGGCTGGTTTGCGGCGTGATCCTGTTCGCCTATGTCATCAGCCATTTCCTCAACCATGCGCTCGGCAACATCTCGGTCGATGCCATGGAGATCGGGGTCTACTACCACACGCTGTTCTGGCAGTTCCTGCCGGTTGCGATCACGTTCTACACGGCGGCGCTCACGCATATGGGGCTCGGCATCTACGCGTTGTATCAGCGCCGGCAGTTCCGCTGGCGGACGGTCGAGCCGCTGCAGCTCGTGCTGGGCTTGAGCATCCCCGCGCTGGTCATGGCGCATGTGATCGGGGTGCGGCTCGGCCAGACGCTTTACGGACACCAAAAACTCTATCCGCAGGAACTCTATCTGTTCTTCGTCGCGTCGAACCGTATCTGGACCATGACGGTCCTGCTTCTCATCGCCTGGGTGCACGGCTGCATCGGCATCTATTTCTGGCTTCGCCTCAAACCGTTCTTCACGCGCGCGGCCCCCTATCTGCTCGCGGCTGCTGTGCTGATCCCGACGCTGTCGCTGCTGGGTGTCTACCAAGGTGGCCGCAGCGTCGAGGTCGAGGCCGACGACGGGGAATGGCGGACGCACAATCTCACGCGCAGCCAGGTCGGCACGACGGCCGAGGCAGCGACGCTCGACCGCATCACCGGTGGCCTCACCGCCGGTTATCTCGGACTGCTCGCTTTGGCGCTGCTGGCGCGCGGCGTGCGCGCCCTGCGCGAACGGCGCGGCGGCATGATCGCGCTGTCCTACGGCAACGGCAAGACAGTGCGGGTGCCAAAAGGCCTCTCCGTGCTGGAAGCGAGCCTGCGCCACAATGTGCCGCATGCCAGCGTCTGCGGCGGCCGCGCCCGCTGCTCGACCTGCCGCATCCGCATCATCGGCGATCATGGCGCCCTGCCCGAGCCGTCGCAGCGCGAGGCATTCGTGCTCACCCGTGTCGGCACCAGCGATCCCTCGATCAGGCTCGCCTGCCAGCTGCGGCCGACGTCGGATCTTTCCTTCTTCCAGCTCTTCACCGCGCATACCCTGTCGGCGAGCGCGCAGGCCTCGGCGCCCGCCAGAATCGGCCAGGAGCGCTATCTCGTCAGCCTGTTCGTGGACATGCGCGGCTCGACGCAGCTGGCCGAGAAGCGGCTGCCGTTCGACACCGTGTTCATCGTCAACCGCTTCCTCGGCGCCGTCTCGCAGGCCGTGATCGAGAATGGCGGCCAGCCGAACCAGTTCGTCGGCGACGGCATGCTGGCACTGTTCGGACTGAGCGCCGAGCCGCAAGAAGCCTGCCGGCAGGCGCTGAAGGCCGCCGCCGGCATTGCCACGCATATCGACGAGCTCAACGAGCTCCTGAGCCATGATCTGCGCCAGCCGATCCGCTTCGGCATCGGCATCCACGGCGGCGAAGTCATCATCGGCGACATCGGCTATCGCGATCACATCGTCTTCACAGCGCTGGGCGATGCCGTCAACGTCGCAGCCCGCCTCCAGGACATGACCAAGACGCTGGCCTGCGAAGCGATCGTCTCAGAGGAAGTCCGCCGCACCGCCGGCCTTGCCGACGATGCGCTGCCGCAGCAGGAGGTCGCGATCCGCGGCCGCGACGAACCCATGGCCGTGCGCGTCGTCGCGGACGCCAGGGAGCTGTCGGCGCTCGTTGACCACGGCGAACGCGTCGCGGCGTGAGGCAGCCACGAAGGCGGTGCTCTCCCTCTCCCGCTTGCGGGAGAGGGTTGGGGAGAGGGTGTCTCCGCACAGGGACAATCCCCAGAGGAGAGAACCCTCACCCGCGCCTTCGGCGCGACCTCTCCCGCAAGCGGGCGAGGTGCACCGAGCCTGCGTCGAGATCGAGTTATCCAACGAAAAACATCGCGGCGTAACACCGGCTTGCTGCAACGCAACGGCATGGGCCTGCTGCGAAAGCACGAATTGACTTCAACTGAGTCGTTGCGACACATGAGCGCGAGATTGCGGTGATGACCGCGATCAACGAAAAGCTCCGGGAGGAGACCACATGTTCGATCGACGCGACCTGCTCAAAGGAGCGGGCCTTGCCGCTGTTGCGACTGCACTGAACCCGGCCAAGGCGCTGGCACTCGACACTGTCACCCTGCCCTTCGCCAATGGCGAACGGCCCTTGGTGAAATATCCGCAGAAGCGGCCGATGATCGGCCTAACCAGCCGCCCGCCGCAGCTCGAGACGCCGTTCGCGGTCTTCAACGACGGCCCGATCACGCCGAATAACGCGTTCTTCGTGCGCTATCACCTTTCCGACCTGCCCTACAATCTCGACCCCGACAAGTTCACGCTCGAGGTCAAGGGCAAGGTCGACAAGCCGCTCAAGCTGTCGCTGAAGGACATCCGGAAGATGAAGGCGACCGAGATCGTCGCCGTCAACCAGTGCTCCGGCAACAGCCGCGGCTTCCTGGATCCGCGCGTCGCCGGCGGCCAGCTCGCCAACGGGGCGATGGGCAATGCGCGATGGCGCGGCGTGCCGCTGAAGGCGGTGCTGGCGATGGCGGGCGTGCAGAGCGGCGCCAAGCAGGTCACCTTCAACGGCATGGACGGTCCGGTCAGCGACAAGACGCCCGATTTCGTCAAGGCGCTCGATATCGATCACGCCAACGACGGCGAGGTGATGCTGGCCTATGGCATGAACGGCGAGGACCTGCCGTTCCTCAACGGCTTTCCGCTGCGCCTGATCGTGCCCGGCTATTTCGGCACCTACTGGGTCAAGCACGTCAACGAGATCACCGTCGTCGACAATGTCTATGACGGCTTCTGGATGAAGTCGGCCTATCGCATTCCGGACACCCCGAACAATGCGGTCGAGCCGGGCACCGCGCCGAAGGCGACGATCCCGATCAACCGCTTCACGATCCGTTCCTTCATCACCAGCGTCCCCGACGGCGCCAAGCTGAAAGCAGGCGGCACGACGCTGCGCGGCATCGCCTTCGACGGCGGCAAGGGTATCAAGGAGGTCGCGGTCTCCACCGACGGCGGCAAGACCTGGACCAACGCCAAGCTCGGCAAGGACCTTGGCAAATACTCGTTCCGTGAATGGACGCTGCCGGTGAAGCTCGCGGCGGGCTCTCACGAGCTCAAGGTGCGCGCCACCGGCAATGGCGGCGAAACCCAGCCGGATACGCCGCGCTGGAATCCGGCGGGTTACTTGCGCAACGTCGTCGAAACCGTCCGCGTCACCGTGGCTTGAGGGGAATGATCATGCAGCGCACCGTTTTCCTCGCCATCACGCTCGCCCTCGCCGCCGTGGTGGGTTCGGCACTTGCAGCACCGGTCAACTACAAGACCCCCGATGAGGTCGCGGCGTTCAAGCCAGGCCCCAATCTCGAAGTCGTGCAGGGCAATTGCAGCGCCTGCCACTCCGCCGACTACATCAACACGCAGCCGCCGATGAAGGACAAGAAAGCTTTCTGGCAGGCCGAGGTGACCAAGATGATGAAGGTCTATGGCGCCCCGATCGACGATGCCGATGTCGGCAAGATCGTCGATTATCTGGCCGCGACTTATTGACGGATGGCGCGCGGCGCGCGGACCAAGTGACCGCGAAACGGGCAAATCCGGCAAAACCGCCGCGAAGTTGAGCGGAATTCGGCGAAAGGCGGATGTGGTTTGAGCTACCAAGCCAGCCACATTCCGCGTATCGTATTAGGACCGAACCGGCCGGTTGGCGGGGACTGGCGGTTCGCGATCTCGGAGGAAGACCCGCGGAGAAGTCGTGATGGCTAAAGGTACGGTCAAGTGGTTCAACCCGACGAAGGGTTATGGATTTATCCAGCCTGCGTCGGGCGGCAAGGATGTGTTCGTGCATATCTCGGCAGTGCAGAAAGCCGGTCTGTCGTCCCTGAACGAAGGACAGACGGTGGAATATGAAGAGATCGCAAACCGAGGCAAAAGCTCCGCAGAGAACCTCAAAGTATAAGCCCGCCGGCTGTTGCTAACTCCCGGATCGATCCGGGAGCCGGGCCAAGAAATTTCAGAAGACGGTCAGTGCATTCGACGACAGGCGTTGCGATTGCACACGGAGAACTATTTGTCCCGCGAAGACCGCCCGTTCGACGCCACAGCAATGACAATCGCGACGGCACTTCGTTAGTCCACCGGCAACGGTGCGTCGCGCTTGATCTCTTCCATCACCGCATAGGTTCGCGTTTCGCGCACGCCGGGCATCGACAGCAAGGTCTCGCCGAGGAAGCGCCGATACGCGGTCATGTCTGCCAGCCGCGCCTTCACAAGATAGTCGAAGCCGCCGGCAACCATGTGACACTCCAGCACCTCGGGCGCGAGCTTCACCGCGCGGGCAAAACGCTCGAAATTGTCGGGCGTGGTCTTGTCGAGCAGCACTTCGACGAACACCAGGAGCCCGAGGCCGAGCCGGTGCGGGTTGAGCCGCGCGCCATAGCCCTCGATAAAGCCCTCTCGCTGCAAACGCTTCAGCCGTTCGCCGATCGAGGTGGGCGATAGCCCGATGCGTTCCGCGAGCTCGACATTGGCGATTCGCCCGTCCTGCTGCAAAATCGAGAGGATTTTCCGGTCGGTTCGATCTAATTCCATACTTTATGAGGCCAAATGGCTATGAGGCTTCATTTCCTAAGCCAAATCAGCTAAATTGTCTATCGAGCTAAGGTATTGCGGGCATTATCCTGGATTGAAGCCACAGGACACGCCATGCCGAACATTCCGCCTCTCTTCTCCGCCGCCTACGCGCCCGATGATGCCGATATCGCCGCGCGCCTTTTGCCGTCTGCGCATCTCGGCCCGCCGCAGGAGGCGAGGATCGATCGCACCGCGACACGGCTGATCGAAGCCATCCGCAAGCGCGACGACCGGCTCGGTGGAGTCGAGGACATGCTGCGGGAGTTCGCGCTCTCGACCAAGGAGGGGCTTGCTTTGATGGTGCTGGCCGAGGCGCTGCTGCGCGTGCCGGACGCGCGCACTGCCGACCAGTTCATCGAGGACAAGCTCGGCGAGGGCGACTTCATCCACCACGAGACCAAGTCCACCGCCTTCCTGGTCAACGCCTCGGCCTGGGCACTCGGCCTGTCGGCCCGGGTGATCCAGCCCGGCGAGACCCCCGACGGCACCATCGGCCGTCTCGTGAAGCGGCTGGGCGCACCCGCCGTGCGCACCGCCACGCGTCAGGCGATGCGGCTGATGGGCAATCATTTCGTGCTGGGGGAGACCATCGCGCAGGCCCTGGAGCGGGCCCGGCCGCGCTCCGGCGAGAGGGCGCGCTATTCCTTCGACATGCTCGGCGAAGGCGCCCGCACGGCCACTGATGCCAGGCGCTATTTCGACGCCTATGCCAGCGCGATTCTGACCATCGGCAAGGCGGCCGGCAACCATCCCCTGCCCGACCGGCCCAGTATCTCCGTCAAGCTCTCGGCGCTGCATCCGCGCTTCGAAGCGATCAGCCGCGACCGCGTGATGGCCGAGCTGGTGCCGCGATTGCTGGACCTCGCGCAGCGCGCCAAGAGCCATGATCTCAACTTCACCGTCGATGCCGAGGAAGCCGACCGGCTGGAATTGTCGCTCGACGTGATCGCGGCAACGCTTGCCGATCGCTCGCTTGCCGGTTGGGACGGATTTGGCCTCGCGATCCAAGCTTATCAGAAGCGCGCCGGCGACGTGATCGACTATGTCGATGCGCTCGCCCGCGCGCATGACCGCAAGCTGATGGTGCGGCTGGTCAAGGGCGCCTATTGGGACACCGAGATCAAGCGCGCACAGGAGCGCGGGCTCGCCGGCTATCCCGTGTTCACCCGCAAGGCGATGACGGATCTGAACTACGTTGCCTGCGCTCAAAAGCTCTTGAGTCTGCGGCCACGCATCTTCCCGCAATTCGCCACCCACAACGCGCTGAGCGTCGCGACGGTGCTGGAGCTTGCCGGCGCCAACGGCGGCTTCGAATTCCAACGCCTGCATGGCATGGGCGAGGCACTCTACGAGCAGCTCGCCAAGGACCGCCCCGAGATCGCCTACCGCACCTACGCCCCGGTCGGCAGCCATCGCGACCTGCTCGCTTATCTGGTGCGGCGACTGTTGGAGAACGGTGCCAACTCCTCCTTCGTGGCGCAGGCGGCTGACTACCGCGTGCCTGTTACGGCGCTGTTGCAACGTCCGGCGGATGCCATCGTCCGGCTGCAGCAGGCGGCCCATCCGAAAATTCCGCTGCCACGCGATCTGTTCGCGCCGGAGCGGCGGAATTCGCGCGGCGTCGAATTCGGCGCGCGCGCCGCGCTCGACCGGTTGCTGACGGATGTCAAAGCCGAGACGATCGACCTCAAGCCGATCGCGAACGCAACGCCGGATCAGGCCAATGCGGCAGTGGCTGCAGCGCGCGCCGGCTTTGCCGCCTGGAGCCGGACACCCGCAGCCACGCGCGCGGCGGCGCTGGAGCAGGCCGCGCATCTTCTGGAGAACCGCGCGCCCCATTTCATCGCGCTGCTGCAACGCGAGGGCGGCAAGACGCTCGACGATGCGCTGTCGGAGCTGCGCGAGGCCGCCGATTTCTGCCGCTATTACGCCGCGCAGGGCCGCAAGCTGTTCGGCAACGATGTGGCGATGCCGGGGCCGACCGGCGAGAGCAACGCGCTGGCCATGCGCGGCCGTGGCGTCTTCGTGGCGATCTCGCCATGGAATTTTCCGTTGGCGATCTTCCTCGGCCAGGTCACGGCGGCGCTGATGGCCGGCAACAGCGTGGTGGCCAAGCCCGCAGAGCAGACCCCGCGCATTGCGGTCGAGGCGGTGCGGCTGCTGCACGAGGCCGGCATCCCCGCAAGCGCGCTGCATCTCGTCGCCGGCGACGGCCGCGTCGGCGCCGCGCTGACGGCGCACCCCGGTATCGCCGGAATCGTCTTCACCGGCTCGACCGAGGTCGCGCGCAGCATCAATCGGGCGCTGGCGGCCAAGGACGGGCCGATCGTGCCGCTGATCGCGGAGACCGGCGGCATCAACACCATGATCGCGGATGCGACTGCGTTGCCCGAGCAGGTCGCAGACGATGTCGTCACTTCGGCGTTTCGTTCCGCCGGCCAGCGCTGCTCGGCGCTGCGGCTGCTGTTCGTGCAGGAGGACGTCGCCGACCGCATGATCGAGATGATCGCGGGCGCGGCGCGCGAGTTGAAGATCGGTGACGCGAGCGACGTCGCGACCCATATCGGTCCGGTGATCGATAGCGAGGCCAAGCAGCGCCTCGATGCACATATCGCACGGATGAAGAGAGAGGCACGGCTGCACTTTGCCGGCACCGCGCCGGAGGGCTGCTTCGTGGCGCCGCATATTTTCGAGCTTGGCGATGCCGGCCAGCTGACCTCGGAGGTGTTCGGCCCGATCCTCCACGTTGCGCGCTATCGTGCGGAACATCTCGAACGCGTCCTGCAAGCCATCGAGCGCACCGGCTACGGTCTGACGCTCGGCATCCATTCCCGCATCGACGACACCATCGAGGCGATCGTCGACCGCGTCCAGATCGGCAACATCTACGTCAATCGCAACATGATCGGCGCTGTCGTCGGCGTGCAGCCGTTCGGCGGCAACGGCCTGTCCGGAACCGGCCCGAAAGCCGGCGGCCCGCACTACCTCGCGCGCTTTGCGACCGAGCAGACCGTGACGATCAACACCGCAGCAGCCGGCGGCAACGCTGCCCTGCTCGCAGGGGATGAGTGAGCCGCGGCGAGGAGCGTTGCATCCCGCCGAAACATCGGTCTAATGCTGCCCCTGACGTGGCCCTCGCCAATTCCAGCGCGCGGGAAACAACACGAGCGAGGGAGCAACGCGGCGATGGAAAATGGCATTTTTGCAGGGCTCAAGGTGCTGGATTGCGCGAGCTTCATCGCAGCACCAGCCGCCGCGACCGTGCTGTCGGATTTCGGCGCCGATGTGGTCAAGATCGAACCGCCCGGCGCAGGCGATCCCTACCGCAACCTGCCCAACATTCCGGGATATCCGACCAGTGAGCACAATTTCGCCTGGCTGCTGGAGGCCCGCAACAAGAAGAGCATCGCGCTCGACCTCGCCAAGCCGGAAGCGCAGGCCGTGCTCTACAAGCTGGTGGAAGAGGCCGATGTCTTCATCACCAACATGCCGCCGCCGGTGCGCACCAAACTCGGCATCACCTACGACCACCTCGCCCATCTCAACGACCGGCTGATCTACGCCTCCTTCACCGGCTATGGCGAAAAAGGCGAAGAGGCCAACAAGCCCGGCTTCGACAGCAACGCCTATTGGGCGCGCTCCGGCCTGATGGACCTCGTCCGCGCCGACACCGACACGACGCCGGCCCGCTCGGTCGCCGGCATGGGCGACCATCCCTGCGCCATGGCGTTCTACGGCGCCATCGTCACCGCGCTCTATCAGCGCGAGAAGACCGGCAAGGGCTCGCATGTCGCCTCCAATCTGATGGCAAACGGCGTGTGGGCTGCCAGCGTGCTGGCGCAGGCAAAGCTCTGCGGCGCCAAGTTTGCCGAGCGGCGGCCGCGCGAACGCGCGTTGAACGCGGTCGCCAACCACTACCAGTGCAAGGACGGCCGCTGGCTGATCCTGTCGCTGCTGAGCGAGGAGAAGCAGTTTCCGACGCTGGCCAGGTGTCTTGGCCGCGAAGACCTCATCACCGATCCGCGTTTCGCTACCAAACCCGACCGCCACGCCCGCTCCGTCGAGCTGATCAAGATCTTCGACGAGACCTTTGCAACCAGGGATCTCGCCGAATGGCGCAAGATCCTCGACGGCAACGGACTGGTGTTCGGCATCGTCGGTATTTTGGACGACATCCCGAACGACAAGCAGATGCTCGACAACGACGTTCTGGTGCCGTTCGAGAACGACACCATGCTCACCATTTCCAGCCCGATCTGGATCGACGGCGCCAAGAAAGTGCAGCCGCGCAAGCCCCCCGGCGTCGGCGAGCACAGTGACGAGATTTTGCGTGGCGCGGGATACGACGAGGCCGCGATCAAGCAGCTGCGGTCGCAGGGGGCAGTGGGGTAAGGCGATACGCTGCCATAACCCCGTCATTGCGAGCGCAGCAAAGCAATCCAGAATCCCGCCGCGGATGCATTGCTGGATTGCTTCGCTACGCTCGCAATGACGACGTCGGGAGATCGCGGTATAACAATTGGCAAAGCAATCGCGAGGTCCCATGCCCAGCTACCGCCTGCACTACTTCCCCGAATCCGGCAACAGCTACAAGCTGGCGCTGATGCTGACGCTTTGCGGCGAGGGGTTCGAGCCGGTCTGGACCGACTTTGGCGGCGGCGTCACGCGCACGCCGGAATGGCGCAAGAGCGTGAACGAGATGGGCGAAATTCCTGTGCTCGAGATCGACGGTGTGAAGATGACGCAGACCGCGCCTCTCCTGCTCAAGCTTGCCGAGCAGTACGGGCGTTTCGGTGCCGAGACCGAGGGGGAAAAGTTCGAGCTGCTGCGCTGGCTGTTCTGGGACAACCACAAGCTCACCGGCTACATGGCGACCTACCGCTTCATGCGCGCCTTCACGCAAAGCAACGATCCGCAGGTGCTGAAACATTTCCGCCGGCGGCTCGAGGATTTTCTCGGCATTCTCGACGGCCATCTCCAGCGCAATGAATTTGCGATCGGCATCAGGCCGACCGTCGCCGATATCTCGATGATGGCCTATCTGCACTATCCGAGCGACGAGCACGGCTTCGATTTCGCGGAAAGCTATCCCGCCATCCAGGCCTGGCTTGGCCGCATGGCCGCACTGCCCGGGTGGAAGCCGGCCTACGAGCTGCTGCCCGGCAAGCGCATGACGAACTACGCGAAGTGAGGGCGCCGACTACTTCAGCGCGAGCCAGCCGAGCGTGAACAGGATTCCGCCGATGATGACGACGACCGCGACCGCCCAGGTGCTGACGCGGATGCTGCCGGTAACCTGCTTGGCCTCTTCATTCTGCGCGATCTCGCGATTGCGCTCCTTGTTGGCTTCGCTCGTATTCGTCATGGGTTCATCCAAATCGCTTGTGGGCTTAACGCGTCTTGATGAAGCACATGCCGATGCGGCGCGAGGCCGCGGCAGCCTGACAGGTCAGCCCTTTAGCACAGCTCCATGACGTAAAACTCTTGTCGGCCGATCCCGATCCTGCATTTTCCAGGGAACAATGCGCGCCCCAGCCGTCCTGATATTCGGTCCCCGCCAGCTCAGTGCTGCCGCGGGTCTGCGGCCGGCTGGCAAATCCGCGTGAGAAATCAGGACGTTTGCCCGCGGCCATCGCGGTCAGGATGTCGCGGCGGCGGATCTGGTCGCCAAGAAAATGCGGCGAGGCCGGCACGATGGTGGCATTGGAGGGCTTGTCCGCAAGCCAATCGACGCCCGGGAAGTGAAAGCCGCCGATGCCGCGGGTCTGGTGGCAGCCGGCACAGGTGACGTCGTTGAGGCGGCGCTGGAAGCCCGCGACCGAGCGGACGTTCTGCATGTCGCCGCGCGCGGCCGCTTGCTTCAACGCACCGACCACGTCGTTGTCGGAGAAGACCGGCTCGCCTTGCCCCTCTCCGTTGCCCTCCCCCTGCATCATCCCGAACTCCGGCTGCAAAGGAGAAGCATCGAGGCCGGCTGGCGTCGGCACCATTGCAGCCTTGGCCAGGAATTTCTCCGGGATCAGCACCGTGCCGCGATCGAAATCGCGAAGATGATCGGGCGCGAGCAGCCAATCCCTGAAGTCGCGCCGGAGCGCGTCGTCCGTGAGGATGCGGTCACGGTCGATCTGGTTCTCCAGCGTCGATTCCTCGAACATCTTCGAGACGGCGTCGTACTTGAACACCTTGAGCAGATAGTCGGAGCGGAAATCGTGCAGCGCCGATTTCGCCGCAACCGAGATCTGAACATTGGTCTCGATGCGATCGAGCATCGCATCGTAAGGGAAGAAGTCGCTGCCGATCAGCCCCTGCCAGTCGCCATTGCCGAGCCAGCGTCGCGCGACCTCGGCGCAGGTGATCGGCTTGCCGTTCCCGTCCATCTGGCGCGCGTCGCGCGCCTTCATCACCAGATTGAGCGTCATCGGCAGCCGCGTGGCTGTCCTGCCGCCATCCGGTTTTGTCTCGAAACGCGCGAGACGATAGATCAGCCTGATCTCGCCGCAAGAGTCTTCCGAGACATAGGCCCGGTCCATGCGGTTGACGATGCCGGCCAGCACGAAACGGGTATCGCGGGATTTCAGATTGGCGCGATCGAACAATTGCACGTCGAAGCCCTCGCCGACGCCGATGGTCTCGGTCGGATATGCCGCCTTCTGCCGCGCGATGTAGCGGTCGATCTCCGTGTCGATTGCGGGGCGAATTTCCTTGAGCTGCGACAACCACGAAAACATCAGATCGGTCGTCAGCGGAAAGTTCGCGTTCCGCTCCGGCCACAACAGGCGCGAGATGGTGAGCGCATCGTGCTGGTCGAGCTCGCGCAGGAGATCGGGATCGGTGATCGCCGTGCCGCGCGCCAGTTGCGCGTTCTCCGCGGCCAACAACGACACGATGCCGCCGAAAAATACGGCGGCGGCAACGAGAATTCGCAAGGCGCGGCTCATGCCTCAGGTAACACCGCGCAGGGACGGCTATTCAAGCAAAAAGGCGCTTCACATCGTGGTGAAGCGCCTCTTCGAAAGTCGGATGATGAGCCGCTCAGCGCGCGACGATCAGCCCTTTGCTGGTGACGACCACCCAGCGGCCGTCCTGACGGCGGATCGCATCGACACGGCCAACGCCGGGGATGGGGTCGCCGGCATAGACCTCGTAGAGGCCATTGCGACCCTCGACCAGTGCGCCGCCGTTGGAGACGTCGCGCAGCACCCAGCCTTCGACCGTCGGCAGCCGGCCGATTTCGGTCTTGGGTGCGGCGGGAACTGGCGCAGCTGCCGCGGTCGCAACCTGCGCCGGTGCGATCGAGCCGGTGGTCTCACGGGCCGGCACGGCGGCTGCGGCCTGGGCGGGCGCCGCGGGCGGGGTGGCGCGGAGCTTGTCGACGGTCTCGGACAGCTTCGCGATTTTGGCCATCGGCTCGGCCTGCGCCTTCTCGAGCTTGTCGAGGCGGTCGTTGGTGCGGTTGAACTGGCCGAGGCCGGTCTTGGACGTGTGCTCGACGTTGGCCTTGAGCGCGACGACATCGGCATCGATCCGGGCGACCGAGGATTCCAGCGCGCTGGTGTCGGCAACCTGTGCCGGCGCGGGGCTTGCGAAGTGCATCATCCCTGCGGTCGCGAGCGCGCCGCTGATGGCGCCGACGCTGGCCGCAATCGCCACCACCGCGGCCATCGCCGACAGGCGGCGCTTGCCGCCGGTCTCGCGCGGCTCGTCTGCTTTCACATGCGGCGCGAACTCCTCGCGGTCCCAGGACCGCTCCGCGGGTGCCATGACGATGAGCTTGCCGGGCTTTGGCTCGGACTTGGTTTCAGGCTTGGTCTCGGCTTTGGCTTCGAACTTCGGCGTCTCGATCCTCGATGCCTCGATTTTTGGGGGCTCGACCTTGGCCAGGTCGGGTTTGGGCGGCGTCTCGTGGTCGGGGGCAATCGAGGGGGCCTCGATGCCGGCAGCAGCCTCGATGGCCTGCGGCACGGTCGCTGCGGCTTCGACGACGCCAGTATCCTGGGCGGCCTGCTCGGGCATTGGTTCGCTCACGGCTCAAATACTCCAGTCTCGGTTGACCTTTTGGTAACTTTCATTGCTTGCGAATTCCTTACCTGCGGACCCGCTTACCAAAATTTTAGGAATTCATCCGGGGCCGAATTGGGCCGGGAAAGTGGAACCGATGTGGCGCTGTGCAACAAATTGTCAGCCGATGCTGCCCTGCGGTAGGCCACGCTCTCGCCGAAGGAGCTGTTGCCCGCCCCTGTTACCCCGCTAACATGACTGTCCTGTCAGCCAGAACGGCTCCAGAGCCCTTGGGGGTGTCATGACGATCGAGAAGTGCATCAACGAGTTTGGCGTCGATGACATCATTTTCGAGGAGGGCTCGACCGGCCGCGAGCTGTACGTTGTCCTTGACGGCGAGGTCGAGATCGCCAGGTTCAGCGGCGCCAGCAAGACCAGCATCATCAAACTCGGCAAGGGCGAATTCTTCGGCGAGATGGCCGTGATCGACGGCTCCGCACGTTCGGCGACCGCGATCGCGGCGGCGCCGAACACCAAGGTGATGAGGGTCAACCATGCCCGCTTCGTCTATCTCGTCAGCCAGCAGCCGGCGTTTGCGCTGATGGTGATGGACGCGCTGTCGAAACGCCTGCGCGCCGCCAACGCGGTCAACTACCGGGCGGCCCAATCATGAGCGACGGCAAGCCGACGGCCTTTCCGGTCCTGATGAAGAACGACACCTGCTCGCTGATCCAGGCGGCGGACGACGTCTACCAGATCCGTTTCTCCAATCGCGCCGCCAACGTCTATCTCGTGCGCGGCTCGGCGCGGACGATCCTGATCGATACCGGGCTGTCCTCGAACTATGCGGCGATGGTCGAATGCCTGAACTTTGTCGGCTGCCCGCCGGAGAAGATCGACATGGTGGTGCTCAGCCACGAGCACCTCGACCACATCGGCGCGGCCTGGCACTTCAACGAGCGCCGCACCTTCGTCGCCGCCCATCGCCTCGCCGCCAACAAGATCATGCTGCGCGACGACTTCTCGATGCTGCGCAAGATGTTCAACGAGCCGAACGTGCCTGTTAACATCGACATCTGGCTCGAGGAAGGCAATCTGATCGACCTCGGCAATTTCCGTCTCAACGTGATGCACACGCCGGGACACACCTCGGCCTGCATCACGCTGTTCGATCAGGACAAGGGGCTATTGTTCGCCGCCGATACGCTCATGCCCGGCGGCGTGATGGGCGGCGTGTTCGGCTCCGGCAGCATCGCCGACTACATCGAGTCGCTGGAGCGGCTGAAGGGATTGAACGCGAGGATCCTGCTTTCAGGCCACGGCCGGCTATCGGACGCGCCACAGGAAGACGTGCGTATCGCCATTGCGCGGTCGCACGGCTTGCTGGAGGACACCGCACAATTGTTCGAAGCGCTGGATGCGCGCTCGAACTTCGAGCCGATCATGCAGTCGGTGCGGGATCTGAACAAGCTGGACGATTAAGGGACGTGCGGCTGCGTGTGCCTCTTTGCGAAAGAAGCACGGCGCTTCAACATCGTCATTGCGAGCACAGCGAAGCAATCCAGAGTCCCACCGCGGAGACAATCTGGATTGCTTCGCTGTGCTCGCAATGACGGAGTGTGGGCTATCAGCCGGGACTACATCACCACCGGCGCATCCGGCAGCTCGTTCGCATGCGGGCCCTGCGGCGGGAAATGCCTTGCCAGCTCGCGGGACACCGCCTCGATGCCGTCGATCACGCCGCGTTCGAATTGCCCTAATCTGAACTCCGCCTCCATCGCGCGGCAGATGCTCTCCCAACGTTCGCGACCAACCTTCGCATCGATACCGCGGTCGGCGATGATCTCGACATCGCGGTCGGCGAGCAGGAGATAGATCAGGACGCCGTTGTTGTGCGCGGTGTCCCAGATGCGCAGTTGCGAGAACACGTCGAGCGCGCGCTCGCGCGCCGGCTGGTTGCGAAACAGCGGACCGCCGTCGAGCGCGCCTTCGACCACGAACCGGACCTGACCGGAATGGCTGGCTTCGCCGCGCTTGATCGCCTGCTCGATGCGGTCGAGCGCGCCCTTAGGAAACACCTGCTTGGCACGCCAATGATGCTGGAGCAGATGCCGGGTGATGCGCTTGATGCTCATGACCTACCAGCTCCCCGAGGCGCCGCCGCCGCCAAAACTGCCGCCACCGCCACTGAAGCCGCCACTCGACGACGACCCGCCGCTCCAGCCGCCGGATGACGGGCCGCTCGACCACGAGCCGCGACGCGACGACCCCGTGCCCGATCCCGCCCCAAACAGATCGGCGATAAACGTCAGGACAGCGCCGAGCACACCGACGCCCAGTCCAACGACCGCGGAGCCGATCACGAACCAGGCGAGGACACCAACGATCGCTCCCGTTATTCCCGAACCGAACAGCCGCCCGAATATGGAGCGCAGGATGCCGCCGATCACCAGCGGGCCGAACAGCAGGAAGTAAAAAAGCGGCTCGACGTCGTTCCAATCGCCGAAATTCACGCTGCGCGAGGGCGTCGGCAGCGGCTCGCCGTCGATGACGCGGATCATGCGATCGACGCCTGCCGTGATGCCGCCGGCGAAATCACCGCTCCTGAATTTCGGCGTGATGGCTTCATCGATGATGCGCCGCGACGTGACGTCGGTGAGCGCGCCCTCGAGGCCGTAACCGACCTCGATGCGCAAATGCCGGTCGTTCTTGGCCACGACGAGGATGGCGCCGTCATCGACCTTCTTGCGCCCGATCTTCCAGGCCTCCGCAACGCGGATCGCGAATTGCTCGATCGTCTCCGGATCCGTCGTCGGCACGATCAGGACGGCGACCTGGCTGCCCTTGCGCGTCTCGAAGTCCTGCAGCTTTTGCGACAACGCGGCGATGTCACCGCTGGAGAGCGTGCCGGTCTGATCGACCACGCGGCCGGTGAGTTGGGGTATGGCGACATCGGCCGAGGCGGGAAGCGCAAAGGTGAGGAAGAATGAGAATGCGACAGCGACTATCGCTCGCCACACATGGGCTGTCATCGCCCGGCTTGACCGGGCGATCCAGTATTCCAGAGACGCCAGCGGGATACGGTGAAGCCGCGGCGTACTGGATTCCCCGCCTTCGCGGGGAATGACAGTGGTGGGTGGGGTATGCATCGGAGTCGAAGGCACTTACTTCGACGGCGCGGGCGCCGGATTGAAATCGACCTTCGGTGCGGTCGAGATTTCCTTCTCGTTCCCGACCGTGAAGTTCGGCTTCTCCTTGTAGCCGAACATCATCGCGGTGACGTTGCTCGGGAACGACCGGATGGTGACGTTGTAGTCCTGGACCGCCTTGATGTAGCGGTTGCGCGCCACGGTGATGCGGTTCTCGGTACCTTCGAGCTGCGACATCAAATCCTTGAACAGCGCATCCGATTTGAGCTGCGGGTAGTTCTCGGTGACCACGAGCAACCGCGACAGCGCGCCGGAGAGCTCGCCCTGGGCGGCCTGGAATTTCTGGAATGCGGCGGGATCGTTCAGCACCTCGGGCGTCGCCTGGATGCTGCCGACCTTGGCGCGGGCATTGGTGACGCCGAGCAGCACGTCCTTCTCCTGCTGCGCAAAACCCTTCACCGAGTTGACGAGATTGGGCACGAGATCGGCGCGGCGCTGATACTGGTTCACGACCTCGGACCAGTTGGCCTTGATCTGCTCGTCCTCGCTCTGGATCGCGTTGTAGCCGCAATTGGTGAGGCTCAACGAGGCCAGCGCCGCCAGTACGGTCAGGATCTTGCGCATCAAATTTCTCCCGGTGGAATCGGGTGCAAGCTACCAGATTGCGCGCGCGAGATGCCAGACATCTTGCGTCCGGGCCGAGGCCGCGAAATGCAGCCGATGTACGCAAGCCTCTTGCTTAATCCCGGCTGTAATAGTCAACTTGAGGGAACAATAATACCGGGTCGGGAACGCCAGGGGAACGCGATGAGTTCGTTCGAGACCATCCTCGTGGAGAGGCCGGAGCCGGCGATTGCCCGGATCGTGATGAACCGGCCCGACGCGCGCAACGCGCAGAACCTGCAAATGACCTACGATCTCAACGCCGCTTTCGATGAGGCGGTGCAGGACGATTCGGTCAAGGTGATCATTCTCGCCGGCAACGGTCCGCACTTCTCCTCGGGCCATGATTTGCGGCCCGGCAGCAAGAATGAAGCCGGCGTGGATTTTCCGCCGATCGGAAATTGGGGCGGTTTCGCCGAAGCAAACGCTCATGGCCGCTTCGCGCGCGAGCAGGAGATCTATCTCCAGATCACGCGGCGCTGGCGCAACCTCGCCAAGCCGACCATTGCCGAGGTGCACGGCAAGTGCATCGCCGGCGGCCTGATGCTGGCCTGGGCCTGCGATCTCATCGTCGCCAGCGACGATGCGCAGTTCTGCGATCCCGTGGTCACCATGGGTGTCTGCGGCGTCGAATGGTTCGTGCACCCTTGGGAGCTCGGCCCGCGCAAGGCCAAGGAATTCCTGTTCACCGCAGACAGCTGGAGCGCGCAGGAGGCGCATCAACTCGGCATGGTCAACCTGGTCGTGCCGCGCGCAGAGCTTTCATCCGCCGTCCTCGCGCTGGCGCGCAAAATCGCGTCAAAACCGTCCTTTGCGCTGAAGCTGACCAAGGAAGCCGTGAACCGCTCGGTTGACGTGATGGGCCAGCCGGCCGCGATCGACCAGGCCTTTGCGCTGCATCAGCTCTGCCACGCGCATAATCTTCAGGAATTCGGCATGGTGGTCGATCCATCCGGCCTGCACCCCTCCGTGCGCAAGCCGCCGGCAGCCGCGGAGTAGACAGGATGGATCTCAATCTCACCGACGAGCAACGGCTGCTGCGCGAAAGCGCGGAGCGCTTCGTGGCCGAAAGCTACGATGCCGATCACCGCCGCAAGATGGCGAACGACCCGCTCGGCTTCAGCCCGGCGATGTGGACGCAATTCGCCGAACTCGGCTGGCTGGCATTACCGATCGCGGAGGAATTTGGCGGGCTTGGCGGCGGCGCGGTCGAGATCGGCATTTTGATGGACGCCTTCGGCCGCGGGCTGGTGTCGGAGCCGTATATCGCAACGGTCGTGCTTGGCGCTGCGTTGATCGAGCGGTGCGGCAGCACGGCGCAGAAGCAGGCCATCCTGCCGAAGATCGCTGACGGATCGTTGAAGCTCGCGCTCGCGCATTCCGAGCGCGCGGCGCGGTTCGATCTTGCCAATGTTGCAACCACCGCCCACAAGACGGCGCAAGGCTGGCGCCTTGCCGGCAGCAAGATTGCCGTGCTCGACGGTCATGCCGCCGACGAGATCATCGTCTCCGCGCATATCCATGATCATCAGGGACCGTCGGGCCGCATCGGCCTTTTCCTGGTGCCGGCGACGACGCCGAGCCTCGCCATCAGCGACTACGAGCGCCTCGGCGGCGGGCGGGCCTGCAACATCGAGCTATCGGACGTGCAACTGCCGGAGGATGCCCTGCTCGGCAACGGGCATGCCGCACTGGCGGCCATCGAATGGGCTGTTGACCGCGCCATGGCTGCGCTTGGCGCCGAGGCCGTCGGCATCATGCAGGTGCTGCTGGACACCACGCTGGAGTACACAAAAATCCGAAAGCAATTCGGCCGGCCGCTCTCGGCCAACCAGGTGATCCGCCACCGCCTCGCCGACATGGCGGTGCAGGTGGACGAAGCGCGTTCGATGGCGTTGCGCGCCGCGCTGAAGGTCGACTCCGATCCGGTCGAGCGCGCGCGGGCGGCGTCGGGCGCGAAGGCGAAGATCGGCAGATCCGCACGTTTCGTCGGCGAGCAGTCGATCCAGCTGCACGGCGGCATGGGCGTCACCGAAGAGCTCGAGGTCGGCGCTTATTTCAAGCGGCTGGTCGCCTTCGACACGCTGTTCGGCGGCAGCTCGCACCATTACGGCCGCCACGCTCGGCTTGGCCGCACCACCGTGCCAGCCTGACACAAGGAGCGCATCATGGACCTGTCGTTCAATGCCGAGGAGCGCGCCTTCCAGGACGAGGTGCGCGGCTTCATTGCGAAAAATCTCACCGAGGAGATGAAGCGCGCGACCGCGCTGACGCCGTCGGTGTTCTCCGACCCCGATATCGGCATGGCTTGGCAGCGCACGCTGCACAGCCGCGGCTGGGGCGCGCCGGGCTGGCCGATCGAGCATGGCGGGCCGGATTGGACGCCGGCGCAGCGCTGGATTTTCGAGACGGAAAGTGCGCGGGCCGGGGTGCCCAATGTCAACGTGATGGGCGTGAAGATGGTCGGCCCCGTCATCATCGGTTTCGGCTCGGCGGAGCAGAAGAACTTCTACCTGCCGCGCATTCTCTCCGGCGAAGACTATTGGTGCCAGGGCTATTCCGAGCCGGGCTCCGGCTCCGATCTCTCTTCGCTGAAGACGCGCGCGGTGCGCGACGGTGACGACTACATCATCAACGGCACCAAGATCTGGACCACGCATGCCCACCACGCCAACCGCATGTTCGCGCTGGTGCGCACCAGCGACGGCCCGCGGCAGCAGGACGGCATCAGCTTCATCCTGATCGACATGAAGACACCGGGCATCACAACGCGCCCGATCCTCACCATCGGCGGCGACCACGAGGTCAACCAGGTGTTCTTCGACGACGTGCGCGTTCCCGTGGCGAACCGCGTCGGCGAGGAAGGCAAGGGCTGGACCTACGGAAAATATCTGCTCGAGTTCGAGCGCGGCTCCGGCATCGCCTCGGCAAAATTGCGCGAGGGGCTGAAGGCGATCGCGGAGCTTGCCGAGTCCGACCTGACGGGGCGCGCCATCGACAGTCCCGACATCGCGACGCGCATCTCCGAGGTCGAGGTCGACATCGACGCGCTGGAGATGACCGAGCTGCGCGTGCTATCGGCGCTGCAGACCGGACAGAATCCCGGTGCGGTGTCGTCGATCCTGAAGCTGCGCAACAGCGAGATCCGGCAGGCCGTGACCCGGCTTGGCGCCGACGTGATCGGCCATGACGCCCTCGCGGTCGAGCCGATGCGCCCGCTCTACAGGCTCAACCATGAGCCGCCGATGCCGGAGGAGATGCTGACGGTGGTACCGGAATATCTCAACGGCCGCGCCTACACGATCTTCGGCGGCACCTCGGAGATCCAGCGCGATATTATTGCGAAGATGATGCTGGGGATTTAGCGCGAACTTTTTCCTCACCCTCGGTGTCGTCCCGGCGAAGGCCGGGACGACGAGTTGGATTTGTGGCGACAGCCAGCACGACAATGGCCGCTAACCGCCCACCTTCGCATCCCGGATCGCCTGCCAGATCTTCTGCGGCGTCAGGGGCGTGTTGAGCTGGGTGATGCCGAGCTCGGCGAGCGCATCCATCACGCCGTTGGTGACGCAGGGCGGCCCGCCGATGGCGCCGGATTCGCCGCAGCCCTTGGCGCCGAGCGGATTGGTGCGGCAGGGCGCGGAATCGTCCAGCGTCACCACGATCGGCGGCACGTCGTCCGCGCGCGGGATGCAATAGTCCTGGTAGCTCGCGGTGAGCAGCTGGCCGTCGGAATCATAGGACACGCCTTCATACAGCGCCTGGCCGATACCCTGCGCCACGCCGCCATGGATCTGCCCCGTCACCAGCATCGGGTTCACGGCGACACCGACGTCGTCGACGGTGGTGTAGCGCACGACCTTGGACACGCCGGTCTCCGGATCGATCTCGACCTCGCAGATATGCGTGCCGTTCGGCCAGCTCGGACCATCGACCTCGCCTTCGGAATCGACGCTGAGTTTTGCGCCGCCTTCCTTCTCGGCCAGATCGAACAGGCTGATGCGGCGGTCGGTGCCGACCACGGTGAGCATGCCGCCCTGGTATTCGATGTCCTCGATCGAGGTCTCCAGCACGTTCGCCGCCTTCTCGCGCGCCTTCTGGATCAGATCGTTGGAGGAGACCGCGACCGCCGTGCCGCCGACGAACAGCGAACGCGATCCGACGCTGCCGAAGCCCATCGCCAGATCAGTATCGCCCTGGACCACGTCGATCTTGTCCATGGCAATGCCGAGCGTGTCGGAGATCATCTGGGTGTAGGTGGTCTGCAGCCCCTGCCCCATCGCCATGGTGCCGGAATGCAGGACGACGCGGCCCTGCGCGGTCGCGTGCAGGCTGACCTTCTCGGTGTGGGCACGACCGCCGGTCCATTCGATATAGGAGGTGAGCCCACGGCCGTAGAGCAGGCCCTTCTTCTTCGCGGCCTTCTTGCGCGCGGCAAAGCCGTCCCAGTCCGCAAGCTTCACGGCGCGATCGAGCATGTGCGCGAAGGCGCCGGAGTCGTAAACCTGCCCCGCAGCATTGGTGTAGGGCAGTTGCGCCGGCTTGATGTAGTTGGCTTTCCGGATCGCGCGCGGGTCCATGCCGATTTTTCGCGCGGCAGCGTCGAACAGGCGCTCGACGATGAACACGGCCTCGGGCCGGCCCGCACCACGATAGGCGCCGACCGGCGCGGTGTGGGTCATCACCGACTTCACCTCGAAATGCACCAGCGGCAAATCGTAGACGCCGGTCTGCACGAACGGCCCCAGCACCAGCGGGATGATATTCCCCGCACCTGACGAGTAGGCTCCGGTGCAGCCGATCGACTTGACGCGGTAGGCCAGCACCTTGCCCTTCTCGTCGAGCGCGAAGGAAGCGGTCGAGGTGAGATCGCGGCCGTGGGTGCCGCCGACGAATTCATCGGTGCGGTCGCCGCGCCAGCGGATTTTTTTGTTCAGCTTGGTCGCGGCGTAAGCAACGATGCCGTCCTCGGGATAGAGGTTGGTCTTCTGGCCAAAGCCGCCGCCGATATCGCCGACCAGAACGCGCACGCTGTCCTTCGGCCGCTTTAGCACGGCCTCGGCCAGCACGTCGCGGGTCGAGGCGGGCGTCTGCGACTGCACATGCAGCAGAAGGCGGCCGGACGTCTTGTCGATCTCGGCAATGGTCGAGCGCGGCTCCATGGCCGACGGCACCAGGCGCTGGCTGACGAGATCGAGCTCGACGGTATGCGCCGCCTTGGCAAAAGCCTCGTCCACCTTGGCAGCATCGCCGTAGCTCATCGCGCCAACGATGTTGTCGGGCGCCTCCGGCCACACCAATGGCGCACCGGGCTTGACCGCCTCGACCGGGTCGACCACGGCCGGCTGCACGTCATATTCGACCACGATCGCTTCGGCCGCGCTCTGCGCGTCGGCACGCGAGGAGGCCACCACGGCGGCCACGGCCTCGCCCGCATAGCGCACGATTTCGTGCGCCAGCAGGCGGCGTGGCGGCACCGTCATCGGCTTGCCGTCGGGGCGCTTGAAGATACTCAAGGTCGGGATGATTCCGATGTCGTCCTTGACGAGGTCGGCGCCGGTGTAGACCGCGGTCACGCCAGGCATCGCAGTTGCGGCGCCGGCGTCGATCGAGACGATCTTCGCGTGGGCATGCGGCGAGCGCAGCAGGTACAACCACAGCGCGCCATCTTCCGGCTTGTCGTCGATGAACTGTCCCTTCCCGGTGAGCAGTCGCTGGTCTTCCAAACGCTTGACGGGCTGCCCCGCTCCGAAACGCAAATTGCCGGGAAGAATGTTCATTCCGTGGGGTCCTCAGGGTCTTTTCGAAACTGCGGGCCGCCTTTTAGCGGATCGATCAAGGGCATACCAGCCGCGCTTTTAGGCGGTATATCCGCGATTTCGTCATGCCCGGGCTTGTCCCGGGCATCCACGTACTTTTCGTGTGGAAGCGCGTGGATAGCCGGGACATAGGCGAGCGAAAGCGACGCCGTCCTTCGGACGGCTATGCCCGGCCATGACGACGAGGGGATCGGCTACGCCAGCTCCCGCAAGGCCGCTTCCACGACCTTGCGCGCATCGGCGGTGAGTGCGGCCTGCGGCGGGACGGGATCGCCGACGTCATAGCCCTGGATGGCCAGACCGGCCTTGATGCAGGCCGCCAGATTGAAGCGGGCAAAAGCCTCGTTGATGCGCCACAGCCTGCGCTGGAGCGCCATCGCCTCGTCCCAGCGGCCGGCCTTGCAGAGGTCGTAGAGCGCGACGCTCTGGCGCGGGATGATGCAGGCAGGGCCCGCCATCCAGCCGAGCCCGCCGATCAGCATCACCGCGGCCGGGATGTGGGCGGAGGCCGAGAACACCCGCAAGGCATCGCCGCAGCGGTTCATGATCGAGAGCAGCCGGCCGGTGTTGGTCGAGGCGTCCTTGATGTAGCCGATGCGCGGATGCTCGGCGAGGCGCGCGATGGTGTCGAGGGTGAGATCGGAGCGCTGGAATTGCGGATTGGTGTAGATCACGACGGGGATGTCCACGGCATCCGCGATGGCGCGAAAATAGGATTCGATTTGGGCATCGGCGAGCGGGAAATACGCTTCCAGGATCGCCAGAATGCCGTCGGCACCGAGCTTCTGATACGCCTTCGCCTGCGCCACCGCGTCAGCCGTCGAGGTGGAGGCCACGCCCGCGACTACAGGCACGCGTCCCCTTGCCGCCTCGATCGTGGTCTGCACGACCGCGGTGCGTTGGGCGGCATTGAGATAGGCGAACTCGCCGGTCGAGCCGAGCGGGGTCAGACCGTGGACGCCGGCGCTTATCAGATCGTCGCAGAGCCTTGCGAGCACGTTCGTCCGCACTGCGCCGTCGGCAGCGACGGGCGAGACGAGATAGGGGAAGACGCCGCGAAAATCGGACATGTCAGCTGTAAATCCCGGAAACTGGCTTGCGCCTGACCGGTCTTACCAACGCTCGCGCCCGCGATCAAACCCTGATCAGCCGGACCCGTGTGCCCCAGGGATCAACCGCCTCCACGCCATTCGCCAGCGCCGTAACTTTCGCGCCGCCCTTGCGCAGGCGCTCGTCTTGGGCGGCAAGCAGGTCCGGCTTCTCCGTCACCAGCGAAAACCAGGCGAGCCCTGTTGCCTGATCGTCGCGTTGGCCGGCGCCCTGGCTCTGCCAGACGTTCATGCCGAGGTGATGGTGGTAGCGGCCCGACGACAGGAACGCGGCACCGTTGCGGCTGCGGGTCGGGTCCAGGCCGATGGCACCGTGATAGAAGCGCTCAGCCTGCGTGAGGTCGCCGACGCGCAGGTGCATGTGGCCGATGCGCAGACCGTCGGGCGCCTTGGCATAATCAGGCACGCGCGTATTGGTCAGCGACAGCAGGTCGGGAATGTTGAGCTCGTCCGCCGCCATCTTCACGCTGCCCTCGCTCCACTGCCATTGCGAGGGATCGCGGTCGGCATAGACCTCGATGCCGTTGCCTTCGGGATCGTCGAGATAGACGGACTCGCTGACGAGATGATCGGCAAAGCCCGACAGCGGCACACGATGCGAGGCCGCTGCGACCAACCAGCGTGCCAAGTCCTTGCGGGTCGGCATCAGGAACGCAGTGTGGTAAAGGCCGGCGGCGCTGCGTGGCTCGATCTCGGCATCAGGACGGGCCTCCAGCACCAGCAGGGTGATACCGGCCGTGCCGAGCCTTGCAGCAGTTGCCGAGCGTTCCATCACGGTGAGCCCGATGACGTCGCGGTAGTAGTCCGCAACCTTGTCGAGATTCTTCACCCGGAGCGTCACCATGCCGACCCGCATCGGGGTACGGCTGGCGTAGGTCGGCCCACCGCCCTGTGGTGCGCCCTCAGCGCGCGCCGCGCCCGCTGCCGCCATTGCAAGCGAGGTGGCGCCGGCGAGTTGAAGCAGGGTGCGGCGGGTGAGGTCGATGGTCATCGTTCAGGCTCGCTAAAATCCTGGAGGCGGCGCAATTTCTCGATTGCTACACGTTGCCGTGAGCGGCTCCCAATCACATGTTCGTCGGCCGTGGTCTTACGGACCAGCTTTCCCTGCTCATTTCCTGGCCATCCGGCCAGTTTCACAATCGGCCGCGACATCCCAGATTGGGGGCAGCTTACAGGAGCCCCCCATGACCGACTCAACTCCCCTGACCTCCCTATCGTCGGCGCTCGCTGACGTCGTGGCGCGCACCGCGCCCTCCGTCGTCGCCGTGCATTCGCATCGCTCCCGCGCCACCGGCTTCGTCTGGAAACCCGGCCTGATCGTCACCGCCGACGAGGCGCTGGCCGACGAGGGCGACGTCGAGATCGGCCTCCCCGACGGCAGCACCGCGGCCGCCACGATCGCAGGCCGCGACCATACGACGGATATCGCACTGCTGCGCGTCGATAGCGCGATTGCCCCGGTCAAGCTGGCCACAATTGTGCCGCCCCTCGGCGCGTTGTCGGTTGTTGTCGCCACCAACCGCGATGCGCCGAGCGCCGCGCTCGGCATGGTGTCGCTGTCCGGCAAGAGCTGGCGCTCCTTGCGCGGCGGCGACATCGACGCGCGGATCGAGCTCGACGTCCGCTTGCGCTCTAGCCAGCAGGGCGGCCTCGCGCTCGATGCATCGGGGGAAGCCTTCGGCATGGCCGTGCTCGGCCCGAGGCGTGTGCTGGTGATCCCGACAGCGACGATCGAGCGGGTCGCGGCCCAGTTAGAGGCGCGCGGCCGCATCGCACGCGGATATCTCGGCCTCGGGCTGCAGCCGGTCCGGCTCGACGACGGCGTCGGCGCGATGGTGATGAATGTCGACAAGGCCGGCCCTTCGGCGGCGGCCGGCATCCGCCAGGGCGACGTCATCGTCGCCGTCAACGACCAGAAACTGTCCGGCGTGCGTGCACTGTCGCGGACGCTGGGTCCGGCGAGCGTGGGCGCGGTGGTCGATATCGCGGCGCGCCGCGGCGGCGAGCCGGTCAGCTTCAAGGTCACGATCGGCGAGAGGCCGGCGGCGTGAGCGAGGATATCGCCCCCGAGATCGTTCTGGCCTTGGAGATCGACGATCCCGCCCTTGCCGATCGCCTGGCGGCTCTGCTCGGCCATATCGCCGGGCTTCGCCTCGCCGAACCCGGCGAGAAGGCGGCCGCGACGATTGTCACCCGCGATCCGCGCATCATGCCTGAGGACATCGCGCTGACACAGCGCGAGCTCGATGTGCTGGCGTTGATGGCGGAAGGTGGCTCCAACAAGATGATCGCGCGTCAGCTCGGCATTTCCGTCCACACGGTCAAATTCCATGTCGGCTCGCTGCTCGACAAGCTCGACGCCACCGGCCGAACCGATGCGGTGGCACATGCGGCCCGCCGCGGCGTGATCGAACTCTAGGGCAGGTGCGGCGGGAAGCTGAGCTGAACCGTCAGCCCCGGCGCGTTGTCGTGCAGGGCAATCTCGGCGCCATGGAGGCGGGCGACCGCGGCGACCAAGCTTAAGCCGAGGCCGTTACCGGGGGTGTAGCGACTCTGTTCGAGCCGGTAGAAGCGCTTGAACACATGATCGCGCTCATCAGTGGGAATGCCGGGACCATCGTCGGCGATCGCGATCGTCGCACCGCCGTCGGTGCGGCGGCAGGTGACGATCACCTGCCCGCCTTCGCAGCCGTGCTTGATCGCGTTGTCGACGAGATTGGCGATGGCGTCGAACAGGAGGTCGCGATCGCCTGTGATCGCCACCTCGCGATCGCCGCCGAGGCTGAGCCGCGTCGCAACCTGTTCGGCGGCGGCATCGTAGAGCTCGACGACCTCGCCGGCGATTTCGGTGAGATCAAGCGTGCGAAACGCGCTGCGGCGGGCGCGGGTCTCGATCTCCGAAATGCGGGTGATCGAGGCAAACATGCCGAGCACCGCGTCGAGATCGGCGATGGTGTCACCAATCAGAGCCGCGTCGGCCTCGCCGTTGCGAGGGGCGTGATAGGCCTTCTCCAGCCGGCCCCGCATGCGCGTCAGCGGCGTACGCAAATCATGGGCGACGTTGTCGCTGACCTGCTTGACCTCGCCCATCAGTGTCTCGATGCGGTCGAGCATCTGGTTGAGGTTTTCGGCGACGCGGTCCCACTCGTCGTGACTGCCGCGCAAGGGAATGCGCTGGTCGAGGCCCGACATCATGATGGCGCGGCTGGTGGCGTTGATCTCCTCGATTCGCCCGACCGTGCGGCGCGTCACCAGCACCGCGGCGAGCCCGGCGAGCACCAGCATCAGCACCGCGACAGCGGCCATTGCGAGTTCGATCATCGCGGTGAAGCCGCTGTGATCGCCGGCATCGCCGACACGGTTCTGCACATAGGTGATCGTGCCGAAATAGACATAGGCCATGATCGCCGCGACGATCAGCCCAAATGCTGCGATCGCGATCAGCGCAAGGCGGAAGGTCGAGGAGCGGAGCGTTTTAGCCAGGAGCACGGAGACAATATCCGATGCCGCGGATGGTGTGGATCAGCGGATAGGCCTGGGCATCATCGACCTTGCGACGGACGCGCCCGACATAGACGTCGATGATGTTGGTGGAGGGATCGAAATGCAGATCCCAGACATGCTGGAGCAGCATCGCACGCGAGACGACGCGGCCCTCGTTGCGGACGAGATATTCGAGCAGTTGGAATTCCCGCGGCAACAGCGGAATCTTCCGGCCGCGGCGGCTCGCGCTACGTGCGATCAGGTCGACGGCGAGATCGCCAACCCGCAGGATCGTCTCCTTGGCAACGGTGTCGCTGCGCCGGCCGAGTGCCTCCAGCCGCGCCAGCAATTCGGTGAAGGAGAACGGCTTGACCAGATAATCGTCGCCGCCGGCGCGCAAGCCGCGCACGCGGTCGTCGACCTCGCCAAGTGCGGAGATGATCAGGAACGGCGCGGCGATGCCGTCGTCGCGCAACTGGCGCATCACACTGATGCCGTCGATGTCGGGCAGCATGCGGTCGATGGTGATCACGGCATAGTCGCGCGCGGCGCCGTGGCTGAGGGCTTCGCGCCCGGTGGCGGCGAGATCGACGTCGTAGCCGGAAATCGTCAGCTCCTCGACGAGCTGGCCTGCGGTTTCCGCGTCGTCCTCGACGACCAGAATGCGGCGGTGACCTCCGGACATGACAAACTCCGCGCGACGATCGCCACCAGACTATCCCGTTCCGGGGCTGAGCGGAACCGTCCGATGACGATCGCGACAATGGTGCGGTACGGCGATGCTAGTACCAAGAGTCTCCGCACACATTGACCCATTGCCACCCATAGGGCGTCCAGCTCCTGCGCCAGCAGCCGTCATTGTAGCCGGCATAGATGAAAGGTGCTCCGAAGAAGAAGCGATGGTGGTGCCGGAAGAAGGCGTGGCGGCCGATGAAGGGCCTGCCGTGCCAGCCGGAACCAGCGAAGCGCGGCCCGATCGCCGCGTGCGCGAAGCGGGCGCCGCCGAAGCCCGGTCCGCCGACATGGGCGAAACGGGCGCCACCCATGCCGCCAACGTGCATGCCGCCGAAGCCACCGGCGTGCATGCCGCCGCCAAAGCCTCCCGCGTGCATGCCGCCGCCACCGAAATGCCCGCCACCGCCAAAGCCGCCATGACCTCCGCCGCCAAAACCACCACCGCCGTGGCCGCCGCCTCCACCGCCGCCACGGGCGAGCACCGGTGAAGCGAGCGCCATCACCGCTGCGATCGTCACCGCGGTGAGGCCTTTGAAAAGCCTGTTGTCCATCGAAGCATCCTCCGTACTGCGCGGCGATATTTCTGCCGCGCGAGAAGGATCAGATGAGAGGAAGGGACCGGCACCTTCAACTTACAAACGCGCCAGATTCTGACGCGGAAGTTAGGGAGACGGACCCGCGCTCTCTCCTCGTCATTGCGAGGAGCCCTTGCGACGAAGCAATCCAGAGTCCCGCCGCGGAAAGATTCTGGATTGCTTCGCTGCGCTCGCAATGACGACGCGGATAGAACTCTCGATATATCGAGCAGCGATCCGACACCTCCCAGCAGAAGAGCGGGGAGAGGTTAGAAGCTACGCCCTCTTGCCGCCGTTTTTCTCGGCCGCGCGGCGCAGCGCTTCCGCGAGGGCGCCGCCGCCGGAAGATTCCTGCTGGCGCGGGGCCGACGAGGTCATACGGGACGGATTGCGCGAGCTGTTGTCCCGCTGCATGCCGGGCGCGTCCTTCTTGGCGCCGACCTCGTCGTCGAGCCGCAGCGTCAGCGAGATGCGCTTGCGCGCGACCTCGAAGTCCAGCACCTTCACCTTGACGATGTCGCCGGGCTTCACCACCTCGCGTGGATCCTTGATGTAGGTCCTGGACATCGCCGAGATGTGCACGAGGCCGTCCTGGTGCACGCCGATGTCGACGAAGGCGCCGAACGCGGCGACGTTGGTCACGGTACCCTCGAGGATCATGCCCTTCTTGAGGTGCTTGATCTCCTCGACGCCGTCCATGAACACCGCGGCCTTGAACGCCGGACGCGGGTCGCGGCCGGGCTTCTCGAGCTCGCGCAGGATGTCGGTGACGGTCGGCAGACCAAACGTCTCGTCCACAAAGTCTTTCGGCTTCAGCGTGCGAACGATGTCGCTGCTGCCGATCAGCGCCTTGATGTCGCTTTTGGTGGCGCTGAGAATCCGGCGCACCACCGGATACGCTTCCGGATGCACGCCGGAGGCGTCGAGCGGGTCCTCGCCGCCGAGGATGCGCAGGAAGCCCGCGCACTGCTCGAACGCCTTGGGGCCGAGCCGCGGCACGTCCTTCAGCGCCTTGCGCGACTTGAACGGACCGTTGGCGTCGCGGTGTGCCACGATGCTCGAGGCAAGGCCGGAACCGACGCCCGACACGCGCGCGAGCAGTGGTGCCGAGGCGGTGTTGACGTCGACGCCGACCGCGTTCACGCAGTCTTCGACCACGGCGTCGAGTGATTTGGCGAGCTTGGCCTGACCGAGGTCGTGCTGGTACTGGCCGACGCCGATCGCCTTAGGTTCGATCTTGACGAGCTCGGCGAGCGGATCCTGGAGCCGCCGCGCGATCGACACCGCACCGCGCAGGGTGACATCGAGGCCCGGCAACTCCTCCGAGGCGAAAGCCGAGGCCGAATAGACCGACGCGCCAGCTTCCGACACCACGATCTTGGTCATCTTCAAGTCGGGCAGGCCCTTGACGAGGTCGGCCGCGAGCTTGTCGGTCTCGCGCGAGGCGGTGCCGTTGCCGATCGCGATCAGCTCGACGCGATGCTTCAATGCGAGCTTGCCGAGGATCGCAAGCGCCTCGTTCCACTGTCGCTGCGGCTCGTGCGGATAGATCACGGCAGTATCCACCACCTTGCCGGTCGCATCGGTGACGGCAACCTTGACGCCGGTGCGGAAGCCGGGATCGAGTCCCATGGTGACGCGGGTGCCGGCCGGCGCGGCCAGCAGGAGGTCGCGCAGGTTCGAGGCGAACACGCGCACGGCTTCGGTCTCGGCCGCATTCCACAGCCGCATGCGCAGGTCGATGTTGAGATGCACCTGGATCTTGGTGCGCCAGGCCCAGCGCACGGTGTCGATCATCCAGCGGTCGCCGGCGCGCTTGAGGTCGGCGATGCCGAACCGCTTCATGATCTTCAGCTCATAGACGCTCGGCACGCCCGGCGGCGATGCTTCGGCCTCGGCCTGGATCTGGAGATCGAGGATCTCTTCCTTCTCGCCGCGGAACATCGCGAGGATGCGGTGCGAGGGCAGCTTCGTCAGCGGCTCGGAGAACTCGAAATAATCGGCAAACTTTTCGCCCTCGGTCTTCTTGCCGTCGCGCACCTTGGAGGCCATGCGCGCATTGGTCCACACCTCTTCGCGAAGCGCGCCGATCAGGTCGGCGTCTTCGTCGAAACGCTCGACGAGGATGGCGCGGGCGCCGTCGAGCGCCGCAGCGGCATCAGCAACACCCTTCTCGGCATTGACGAAGGCCTCAGCGACGACCTTCGGATCGTTGGTGGGGTCGGCCATGAGCTGATTGGCGAGCGGCTCGAGGCCGGCTTCCTTGGCGATCTCCGCCTTGGTGCGGCGCTTCGGCTTGAACGGCAGATAGATGTCTTCGAGGCGTGCCTTGCTGTCGGCGGCGAGAATGGAGGCTTCCAGCGCGGCATCGAGCTTGCCCTGCTCGCGGACCGATTCGAGGATGGCCTTGCGGCGGTCCTCGAGCTCGCGCAGGTAACCCAGGCGCTCCTCCAGCGTGCGCAATTGCGCGTCGTCGAGTGCACCGGTCGCTTCCTTGCGGTAGCGGGCGATGAAGGGAACCGTGGCGCCGCCGTCGAGCAGCGCCACTGTCGCCTCGACCTGCTCCGCCCGAACCCCAAGCTCCTGCGCAATTTTCTGGTTGATATTTGCCACGCGAGAACCCCTCTATCCAAGCACGCATCGCGGAGGCGAACCACCGGCTGCGGGACGCCGCTTATGGACCAATCGGGGTTGATTCATCAAGGTGCGGCGGACGATCGTCGACAAGGGATTTTTTGTCGAACCGATGCGATCTCGCCACAATCGTGAGGGGCGGCGAGGACGACGCACATACTCCATCGTCGTCCTGGCGAAGGCCAGGACCCATAGCGCGTGATTCATCGATTGTAGGCGGTAGGCGTACCGAACGACGAGACTTCGCCAAATGCCCCCTGGGTCATGCGTCCTGGCGCTCGCCAGGACGACGATGGGATTGCCTCGACACCTTGACAGGCGCCCCGGTTCAGCGGCTGTTTTGTCGGCCGGGCTCCTGAACCCCATGTGAGGACTATCATGCGGACGACATCGGTCGGCGTCTTCAAGGTCGCCACCAAAGGCCCCGGCGACGTCTCCGGATTGATGAGCATGATCGGCTCCGGCGCGATCGATCCGGCATCCATCCTGGCCATCCTCGGCAAGACCGAAGGCAATGGCGGCGTCAACGACTTTACCCGGGAATATGCCGTTGCCGCGCTGTGCACGGCGCTGGCGCCGCAGCTCGGCCTGTCGCCGCAGGAGGTCGAGCAGCGCATCGCTTTCGTGATGTCCGGCGGCACCGAGGGCGTGCTTAGCCCGCACATCACGGTGTTCACGCGCCAGGACGTCCAGCAGCGCCCGCCGGGCATCTCGGGCAAGCGCCTGAGCATCGGCATGGCGCACACGCGGGATTTTCTCCCTGAAGAGCTCGGCCGCTCCGCTCAGATCACGGAGACAGCCAAGGCCGTGAAGGCCGCGATGGCGGATGCCGGGATCGCCGATCCCGCCGACGTCCATTTCGTGCAGATCAAATGCCCGCTGCTCACCAGCGAGCGCGTCGAAGCGGCGAATGCGCGCGGCCACAAGACGGCGACGACCAGCGCCTACAGTTCGATGGCCTATTCGCGCGGCGCCTCCGCGCTCGGGGTTGCAGTCGCGCTCGGCGAGATCGCAACCGACCTACGAGACGACGACGTGCTGCGGCGCTACGATCTGTTTTCGAACGTCGCCTCGACCTCGTCCGGAATCGAGCTGATGCACAACGTCGTCATCGTGCTCGGCAATTCGATCTCCTCGACGAGCGAATTCGAGATCGGGCATGCCGTGATGAGCGATGCGATCGACGCTGCCGCCGTGCTCGCGGCGCTGGAGAGCGTTGGGCTCTGTGCCGCGCCGCAGACGACGACCGGCCGCGAGCTCGTCAACATCTTCGCCAAGGCCGAGGCCTCGCCTGATGGCAGCGTGCGCGGCCTCCGCCACACCATGCTGGAAGATACCGATATCAGCTCGACGCGCCACGCCCGGGCTGCCGTCGGCGGCCTGATTGCCGGCCTCGCCGGCACCGGGGCGGTCTACGTCTCCGGCGGCGCCGAGCACCAGGGCCCCGCTGGCGGCGGGCCGGTCGCGGTGATCGCAAAGCTCTCGGATTGATGCGTGCGCATGCAATGGAGGATTACCTCTCCATCCCGCGCAACCCTGCCCTTCGCGCCGCCTCAGTTGATTAAAATGTTCCCGTGCGAAACTAAGGTGGCGCCGCACGAAGAGGTTTGGATCGCATGACTTTCCCGATGAGCTGGAACGAATGGGCGCAGCACGATGGCGTGGGACTGGCCGCGCGCGTCCGCAAGGGCGAGCTCACGGCAAAGGAGTTGGCGCGTCAGGCCGCTGCGGGCGTTGCCAAGGTCAATCCGGCACTGTCGGGCGTGGTCGAGCTGTTCGATGACGTGATCGCCGATCCGGCCAAGGACGGCGCCAATCTCGCCGGCCCGTTCGCCGGTCTGCCGTTCCTGATGAAGGATCTGGGGCCGACCATGAAGGGCCGGCTCCAGGAAATGGGCTCGCTGCTGATGCGCGGCAATCGCGCCAGCGCCGACACGTTCCTGACCGGCAAATTCCGCCAGGCCGGACTGAACCTGATCGGACGCACCACGACTCCGGAATTCGGCGTCTGCAGTTCGGCCGACAATCCGGCCGTCTATGTCACGCGCAATCCCTGGGACACCGACTACACCACCTGCGGCTCGTCGGCGGGAAGCGCCGCGATGGTGGCCGCGGGCGTGGTGCCAATCGCGCATGCGACTGACGGCGGCGGCTCTATCCGCATTCCCGCCGGCGTCAACGGCAATATCGGCCTGAAAGTCTCGCGCGGCGTGTTCTCGCTGGCACCGCACATGTCGGATCTCACCGGCCTCGTCTCGATCCAGGGTTGCCAGTCGCGCTCGGTGCGCGACACCGCCGCCTTCGTCGACCATGCCAGGGGAGCGGCGCCGGGCGAGTTCATGCCGTTCTGGACCACGGCGCAACCATACTCCGAGATGATCAAACGCGATCCGTCAAAACTTCGCATCGCGCTGTCGCACAGCTGGGGCGACTACACCGCGACGCCAGAGATCGCGGCCGAGCTGGCAAAGGCCGGCCGCTTCCTCGAAGGCCTCGGCCATCACGTCGACTACGGCCTGCCCGAGCTCGACTTCCGCGCCGCGTTCGAGGCGCAGACCACCTGCTATATCTCGAATTTTGCCGTGGTAATCTCCAACATGCTCGCCGCGCGCGGGCTGGAGCGGCCCCCGGAAGACCTCATCGAGCCCATGAACATCCGGATCTGGGAAGCCGGCCGGCATACGAGCTTCGCCGAGCGGGCGAAGATGCAAGGCGTGTTCAACACGACCTCACGCGCCTTCGGCGCCTTCTTCGAGCAGTGGGACGTGATCCTGACGCCGATCACCGCGCTGCCGACGCCGAAGGTCGGCACCCGGGAATATCTCACCATCTCCGACAATCCTGACGTGCTCGACTGGTTCGGCAATCTCTGGCGCTTCTTCGCCTTCACGCCGCTCGCCAATCTCTGCGGCATGCCGGCGATCTCGATGCCGATGGCCACGCAGGACCACGGCCTGCCGCTCGGCATCCAGGCGATTGCGAAACAGGCCAATGACGGCCTGCTGCTGCAACTCGCCGCCCAGATCGAGCGCGCGCTCGACGGCAAGTGGAACGATGGCAGGAAGCCGAAGGTGCATGTGAGCTGAGCGAGTTGATCGCATTAACTTGCGATCCGCCGCTTGCCTCAGTTCTTCACCGTCGGAATTTCCTCCGGCCGGGGCTCCTGCTGACCCTGCTGGTACATCGCCAATGCCTTGTCGAGCGCTTCGCGCAGGGCCAGCGCGGCGGCCACGCTGCAGCGCAGATGCGCGGTCTGGACCACGTCGACCCTGACGGCGGCGCCGACCGGCATCAGAAGGTTCGCAGCAAGCTCGATCTGGATAGCGCCGTTGTGGTGGCCGAAGCAGGACGCACCGTCGAAATAGATGATCGGCGCCCGCTCCGAGCTCGAGGTCGAAATGATGACGGGCCCCTGGCTGGTGGCGGGCATTTCGGGATCGGCCATGGGCACTCCTTGCGGCTGGTCGAACGAACGAGGCGCCCACCATCGTTGCTTCGGCCGGCCCTGTCGAGGCCAAACCGGCCTCGGAACTCCTGCCGCGGGACGCCCATCCGGGGTTTTGCACCGCGCCCGCCGCTGGTTTAGATCGTCCTCATGTCCAGCTCACCGACCACACTTTCGTTCGAGGACCTCGCCGAGGCGATCAAGGGCCGCCGCTCCGATTACGGCCAGATCAGCGGACTCCAGCTCGACCGCTTCGCACCTCGCGAGGCCTGGTCCAGCCTGCCCTACCGGCCCGTCTTCGTCGGCGACACGGAGACCGGCGTCCTGCATGGCGGCGTCGTCACCGCGATGCTGGACGAGAGCTGCGGCATGGCGGTGCAACTCGCGCTCGACGGCACAAGCGCGATCGCGACGCTTGATTTGCGCATCGACTATCAGAAGCCGGCAACGCCCGGGCTCGACATCAAGGCGCATTCGGTCTGCTACCGCACCACGCGGTCGATAGCCTTCGTGCGATCGACCGCCTATCAGGAGTCCGAGGACGATCCGGTCGCGACCGCGACCGCCTGTTTCATGATCGGCGCCAACCGCACCAACATGCTCGTGGACCGCAGGATGGATTTGCCCAGCATCCCGTCGCTGGAGGCGCCGGACAATCCGGACGGTCCGTTCGCCAACAGCCCGTTCGCGCGCTGCCTCGGCATTCGCGTCAACGGCGACGACACCCTGACGATGCCGTTCTCGCCAAAGATCATCGGCAACCCGATCCTGCCCGCGATCCATGGCGGCATGACCGGCGCCTTCCTCGAGACCACCGCGATCTTCGGAGTGGCGCGCGAGCTCGGCGCCGCCGCACTGCCCAAGCCGATCGGACTGACCGTCAACTATCTGCGCTCCGGCCGCGCGCTCGACACCTTCGCCAACGTCTCGATCGTGAAGCAGGGCCGGCGCATCGTCGCCTTCGAGGCGCGAGCCTGGCAGGACGATGCGAACAAGCCGATCGCCACCGCCTTCGGCCATTTCATGCTGCGGCCGACGCCCGGAAACGACGAGGAATAGGCGCATTTTCCCTTGACGGCCAAGGTCCGGGCCACAACGATAGTGCGTTTTCTGCGAGAGGTATTGGGTTGCGGCATCCGCTCGACATCGTCGCCATGTTCGCCGCGCTCTGGCTGCTGGCAGCGATGGTGCTCGACGCGCTGACGCCGAAGGAGCTGACGACGGTGATGATCGGCATCGCCATCGGACCCGCCGTCGTCATCACTGCCGTGTTCTACTATCTGCGCTGCCCGCGCACCGATTTCGCGGTGATGTTCGCCGCGCTCTGGCTGATCTCCGACATCGCCATCGCGTTCATCTCACCGGCGCAGCTGCCGCACTTCCTGATCGCGCTCGGCTTCGTGCCGGCGCTGCTGATCGGCATCGTGCTGCACTGGCAACGCTTCCAGCGCCGCCATGAGCGGCTGCCCGTACCGTCGGTCAAGCGCGGTTAGCGCGGCAGCAGATTGGTCTTGGCGAGATCGACGACCTCGTCGCCGCGGCCGTTCATCACGGCGCGCAAGACCCAGAGGCTGAAGCCCTTGATCTGTTCGGGCGTGATGGTCGGCGGCATCGACAGCTCTTGCTTGGCGGTGACGACATCGAGCAGCGCCGGCCCGTCGTGGGCCAGCATCTCTTTCATGGCGCCCGGGAGCTCGCCGGGATCCTCGACGCGCCTTGCAAGGATGCCCATCGCGCGCGCCATCGCCGCGAAGTCCGGGTTTTCCAGATCGACATTGGTGTCGACGAAGCCGGCCGCCTTCATCTCCAGTGCGACGAAGCCGAGCACGCCGTTGTTGAAGATGACCACCTTCACCGGCAGCTTCATCTGGGTCAGCGTGATCAGATCGCCCATCAGCATGGTGAAGCCGCCGTCGCCTGAGAGCGAGATCACCTGGCGGCCGGGCTGCGCGGCCTGCGCGCCGATCGCCTGCGGCATTGCGTTGGCCATCGAGCCGTGCACGAACGAGCCGATCAGCCGGCGGCGGCCGTTCATGTCGAGATAGCGCGCGGCCCACACCGTCGGCGTGCCGACATCGGCGGTGAACACCGCATCATCGCTGGCATGGTCGCTGATGACCTTTGCGAGATATTGCGGATGGATCGGCTTGGCTCCGGGCGTGCCCTTCGCGAGCGAGTCCAGGCCCTCGCGTGCCTTCTTGTAATGCGCGATCGCATCGTCGAGATGCTTGCGCCGCGTCTTGGCCTCGAGCAGCGGCAGCAGCGCCTCGATGGTGAGCTTGACGTCGCCGACAAGACCGAGATCGATCTTGCAGCGCCGCCCGAGATTTTCCGGACGGATGTCGATCTGCGCGATCTTCGCATCGGTCGGGAAGAACTGCTTGTAGGGAAAATCAGTGCCGAGCATCACGAGCGCGTCGCAGGCGTGCATGGCGGCATAGCCGGAGGAGAAGCCGATGAAGCCGGTCATGCCGACGTCGTAGGGATTGTCGTATTCGACATGTTCTTTGCCGCCCAGCGCATGCACGATCGGGCTCTTCAAGGCTTCCGCAAGCTGCATCAGCGGCGCATGCGCGCCAGCGCAGCCGCGGCCGCAGAACAGGGTGATGCGTTCGGCGCCGTTCAAGAGGTCCGCGAGCGCCTTCAGCTCATCGGCCTGCGGCACGACCTTCGGCGCCGACAGCGCAAGGCCACGCGCCGTCGACAGCGCGCGCTTCGGTGGGCTGCGGAAGGCGACGTCGCCCGGCATGGCGACGACGGCAACGCCGCGCATGCCGACAGCCGCACGGATGGCGTTTTCCAGCACGTAGGGCAGCTGACTCGGATCGGAGACCAGCTCGCAATAATGGCTGCACTCGCGGAACAGGTTTTGCGGATGGGTCTCCTGGAAATAGCCGCTGCCGATCTCGGCGGTCGGGATCTGTGCGGCGATCGCCAGCACGGGAACCCGACTGCGATGGGCATCGAACAGGCCGTTGATCAGATGCAGATTGCCGGGACCGCACGAGCCCGCGCACACCGCAAGACTGCCCGTCATCTCCGCTTCGCCGGCCGCGGCAAAGGCCGCAACCTCTTCATGCCGGACATGGATCCACTCGATCGTTCCGCGCCGCCGCAGCGCTTCGGTCAGCGCATTCAGGCTGTCGCCGACGATGCCGTAGATGCGCTTGACGCCGGCCTGTTCGAGCGTTGCCACGAACAGATCGGCCACGTTGTTGATCGCCATGTCGGTCTCCTGATCCCGCTGGTCCAGCAAGATAGGATAACGCGCGACCGTGACGGGATCACGGCTTGTTTATTGCGATCTCACTCTTTCGCAATCGCCCGATCGTAGGCCGCAATCGTCTCCTTTGCGCGAGCGGCAACGTCCGTTGCCGTCATGCCGGACTTGTAGAGGCTGGAGCCGAGCCCGAACGCAGTGACGCCGCCCTTGATGTACTCCGCGAAATTCTGCTCGGAGACGCCGCCGACGGCGGCGATCATCACGCCGGCAGGCAGCACGGCGCGGATCGCGGCAATACCGGACGCGCCGAGCACGCTGGCGGGAAAGAATTTCAGGCCCGACGCGCCGGAGCGCGCGGCAAGCAGTGCCTCGGTCGGCGAAAACACGCCCGGCAATGTCACCATGGCGTACTGATGCGCACGCGTGAGCACCTGCGTATCGACATTCGGCGAGACCATCAGCTTGCCGCCGACATCGTTGAGACGGTCGACATCCGAAGTGGTCAGCACCGTGCCGGCGCCGATCAGCACGCCGGCCGGCGCCTGTTTCACGGCCGTTGCGATGGAGCGGAACGGGTCGGGCGAGTTCAGCGGAATCTCGATTGCGGTCATGCCGGCTTCGATCAGCACGCCGACGATAGCCTGCGTTTCCTCGGGCTTCACGCCGCGCAGGATCGCGACCAGTGGCCGCTTCATCGCCGGAAAGGGAACGCTCATCTCGACAGTCCTCTCATTGCGTCCAGATCGCGGCAGCCGCCATCGACAGACCGCGGCGGACCGCTTCATCGGCATCGACCTGGTTCACGGCGACCGACAGCGCGTCGAAAGCCAGCCTATACAGCATCGCGAGCCGCCCCGAGGCAATCAGCGTGATGCCAGCTTTCGACATCGCGCCGGAAAGCCCCGCCGCCAGCTCGACGCCGATCAACGTGCCCGACAGCGTTTCGCGCGCCGCGGCCGGTGTGCCCCCGAACAGGAGCTGACGCGAGCGCGCGCCGAACAGAAAATTAGCCGCGAAGGCCGGTGCTTCGTACGCGGCCTTCACCGCCGCCTTGAAGCTCGCGACATCCTCGGCGTCTTCGGCGCCGGCGACCGCAAGCGACAAAATCGTCTCGCGCGACACGACGCTGAAGAGCTCGCCGGTCATGAAGGTGGAGAAATGCGCGACCGTGCCGTCCTTCACGCGCACCCATTTCGAATGCGTGCCGGGCATGCAGACTAGCGCTTCGCCGGCGGCATCGAGCCCGAGCGCGCCGAGCAGCTGCGTTTCCTCGCCGCGCATCACGTCCGGCGCTTTTGCATCGCGCTGCGCGATACCCGGCAAGATGCGAATGTCGCGCGCTTCGCCGGGCACGCGCGCGGCCTGCTTCAGAACAGCGGAGAGTGGTGCCGGCGTGTCGACATAACCGGCCTCGACCCAGCCGGTACGCGCGCCGGCCATGCCGCAGACGAGGACGGGCAGATGATCGGGAGCCTCGACTGCCGCGAGATGCGATTGCAGCACGGCGGGAAAGCCGGCCTTCGCGGCGGCCAGCATGCCCTCATCGCTGCGGCGCTCGGCCAGCACCTCGCCGGCGCGGTCGATCAGCCAGAGTCGGAAGCTGCTGGTGCCCCAGTCTACCGCGACATAGGCAGGTTCAGTCATCTCGATTCGTATCCTCGTCTCACCGCCGAGACGCCGTCTCGCGACAGTGAGACGAGGCCCCGTAAATCTGTCCCGGGATATCGGCTATTGCCGCCGCAAACCAGCCTTTTCTCGCAGGTCTGAGGCGCCGTTCGCGCTGGCCCACCACTCGCGAAGAGCTGGCACACCGCTTGCTAAAGCGTTTCTGCTCACATCCGTGAACCGCGCAACAAGACGCGTCAATTGTGGAGAGGAAACCCATGGAGATCGGTTATTTCACGATGCCTTCGCACCCGCCGGAGTGCGGCCTGAAGGAAGGGAACGACTGGGACCTGCAGGTCATGCGCTGGCTCGACGAGCTCGGCTATCAGGAGGCCTGGGTCGGCGAGCACCACACCGCGCCCTGGGAACCCAATCCCACGCCAGACCTTCTGATCGCACAGGCGCTGATGCAGACCAAGAATATTCGCATCGGACCAGGCGGCTTCCTGCTGCCCTATCACCACCCCGCCGAGCTCGCCAACCGCGTCGCCATGCTCGATCATCTCTCCGGGGGGCGGCTCAATTTCGGCGTCGCGGCTAGCGGCCTGCCGAGCGACTGGGCCATGTTCAACGTCGACGGCATGAGCGGACAGAACCGCGACATGACGCGCGAGGCGCTGGAGATCATTCTGAAGATGTGGAGCGATCCCGCGCCCTGGACCTACAAGGGCAAATTCTGGACGGTGACCAAGCCGGACACGATGTTCGACTTCCTGAAACCCCACATCAAGCCGTTGCAGACGCCGCATCCGCCGATCGGTGTCGCCGGTCTTTCGAAGAACTCGGACACGTTGAAGCTCGCCGGCGAGCGCGGCTTCATCCCGATGAGCCTCAACCTCAACCCGGCCTATGTCGGCAGTCATTGGGATTCGGTCGTAGCCGGTGCCGCCAAGACCGGACGCAAGCCGGACCGCGCGGATTGGCGGCTGGTGCGCGAGGTGTTCGTCGCTGATACCGACGAGGAAGCGTGGAGGCTCTCGACCGGCGACATGATGGGCCGGATGATGGGCGAGTACTTCCTGCCGCTGCTCGGGCATTTCGGCTTCAAGGACTATTTGAAGCACGCGCCCGACGTGCCCGATAGCGACGTCACCGTCGAATATTGCGCCAAGCGGAACTGGATCGTCGGCTCGCCCGCGACCGTCGCCGAGAAAATCGAGAAGATCTACGAGGAAGTCGGCGGCTTCGGCGTGCTGCTGGTGTTCGGCTTCGACTACAAGCACAAGGCTGAAGCCTGGCATCACTCGCTGTCGCTGCTGAGGAACGAGGTGATGCCGCGCCTGAAGCATCTCGGCTCCGCGCAGAAGGCGGCTTGACCCGACGCGGGTGCGGCGCGATCGTGCCGCATCCGCATCCATTTCGGAGATTTCCGCGTGAGCGTGGACGCCAGTGCTTTCGACGCCAAGGATTTCAAGCAGGCGATGCGCCAGTGCGCCGGCGCCGTCGCGCTGGTGACGGCCGGCGCCGAGCACGGCAAGCGCACGGGGTTGACTGTGACCTCGGCCTGCTCACTGTCGGACTCGCCGCCATCCCTGATCGTGTGTGTCAACCGCAACGCCAGTGCGCACGCGCGTATCCGCGAGGAAGGCGCGTTCGCGATCAACTTCCTGCACGAGGACCACGCGGCACTGGCGCTGACCTTCAGCGGCCAGAAGGGCGTCAATGGCGACGACCGCTTTGCGTTCGGGGAATGGACGCGCGGGGTGACCGGCGCGCCGGTGCTGACGGATGCGGTCGCCGCGTTCGACTGCGTGCTGGCGCAGGAATTCGAGACCAAGACGCATTCGATCTTCGTCGGCGAGGTGCGCGGCGCATCGCATTCCGACGGCGCGGCGCCGCTCGTGTATCTGCGCAGCAGCTTCCACGCCCCGCGCGAAATCCGCGGCACCGTAACCGTCGGCGACCTCGACTCGCGACATCTGAGCTGGAGCGATTTTTCGTAAGGCAGCGGCGGCGTTGATGGTGCGCTCTTCCCTTCTCCCCTTGCGGGAGAAGGTGGCGCGAAACGCCGGATGAGGGGTATCTCTCCGCGAATCCAGAAGCCAGAGAATCAGGTGCGGAGAGAGACCCGTCACCCGGCTCGCCGCTGTCGCGGCGAGCCACCCTCTCCCGCAGGGGGAGAGGGGAAGAAAGCTCGCCGCATGCAGCTGAGTGCTACTGCGCTGTCTCTATCTTCAACTGCTTGATCTTGCGATAGAGCGTCGCGCGGCTGAGCTTCAGCGCGCGCGCCGCTTCGATCACACGACCACCATGCTCGCGCAACGCCTCCACGATCGTGGCGCGCTCCGCCGCCGCGAGATCCGGCTCCGCCCTTCCACCAAACGGCGGCAAATCGAGGTCGGCATCGGTGATGACACCGTCTTCCGCCGTGCAGCCGGCGAGCCGCAGCACGTGCCGGAGCTGGCGCATGTTGCCGGGATAGGGATAGGCCGAGAGCTGCGCCCAGGCCTCGTCCGAGAGGGAACAGTTCGGCGCTTCCTCGCGCGCGATCTGGCGGATGACGTCGTCGCGGTCGGCGCGCTCGCGCAAGGCCGGCAGCCGCACCTCCATGCCGCGGAGACGAAAATAGAGGTCGGTGCGGAAGGCGCCCTCCTCGGCCATGCGGCCGAGATCGCGATGCGTGGCGCTGATCAGGCGAATGTCGACCGGCACGGGCTTCAGCGCGCCGAGCGGCCAGACTTCGCGGTTCTCCAGCACCCGTAGCAGCCGCGTCTGCAGCGCAATCGGCATGTCGCCGATCTCGTCGAGGAACAGCGTGCCGCCGTCGGCCTGCACGATCAGGCCTTTCGAGCCGTCGCGGCGCGCGCCGGTGAAGGCGCCGGCCTCGTAACCGAACAGCTCGGCATCGATCAGGCTGTCCGGCATCGCAGCGCAGTTCAGCGCGACATAGTTGTGGCGCGCGCGATTGCCGGCCGCGTGGATGGCACGGGCGAACACATCCTTGCCGACGCCGGTCTCGCCATGCAGCAGCACCGGCAGATTGTGATCGCCGATGCGTCTGAGCCGCTTTACACTCTTGATCAGTCCTGGATCGCGGCCAGCGAGGCGCTGCAGCGCATCGAAGGGGTCCACAGGAACGTCACGACGCTGCGTGGACGCCCGTGGCCGCAGCGGCGGCGCGACATGGCCATGCCCCAACGGACTGCCATCGCCCCGGCGCAGCTCGACGAGATCGTCCGCGTCGCGCGCGGCGGGATGGTCGAATTTGACATAGCGCGACAGATCGATGCCGGAGGCGATCAAGCCGTCGGTGAGACCCAGCAGTGCGCGCGCCGAACGGCAGGCGCCGACGATGCGGCGATCGTCGTCATAGGCGAGCAGGCCGCTGCCGCCATCGCCCGGCACGGTCGCGATCCAGGCGTTGCGGAAATGACCGCGGAAGATCGCGCCCTCCATGCGCCGCGTTGCCTCCATCGTCACCGCCAGCGCGAGCTGATGCGCGGTGCGTTCGAGGTCCTCGCGGCAGGAGGTGATGTTCACGGCGCCTGCGAGCCGTCCGGCCTGGTCGAACAGCGGCGTCACGGCGCAGGAAAACATGTGCCACTGCGCGCGAAAGTGCTCGTCGCGATGCACCAGGATCGGCTTTTGCTCGGCAAGCGCGGTGCCGAGCCCATTGGTGCCTTCAAAGGCCTCGGAAAAATTCGAGCCGGTGTAGATCTTCCAGTCCATGAACAGTCTTGCGTCGGCCTCGCCGGGCAGGCGGCTGAACAGCATGGTTGCGTTCACGTCCGCCAGGTTGACGCAATAACCGGCATCGCGGAGTACCCGGGCGAGATCGTCGAGCTCCGGTGTTGCAAGCCGGATCGTCTCTTCCATCGGCTCGGCGACATGCCGGATCTCGGCTTCGGTCAGCGTCTGCGGCGGGCCTTGGCGGGCGGGATCGAGCTTGTGGCTGACCAGGCAGCGCCGCCAGGAATTGGCAATGCGCGAAGAGGCATCGACGTCGGCCAAGCGGTCTGCAACCTGATTGGCGACGGACAAGACACGGGCGACATGGTTCGAGGCCGAAAGGCTGGCCATCGCGGACGTCTCCACCCTGTATTATTGTGCAAAGTCTGGCAGCGCAGGCGGGGATGTCAATCGGGAACCGGGAACGCGGCGAAGCGCAATCATAATTGCTGCACCGCCCTCACCACGTATCGATGCAGGGTCGCTTCTTCGCCGTCCGCGTCGGCGGCTTCGGCACCGACCGCAGGCCTGCCATGATCCACCGCCGCGTCTCGGCGGGATCGATGACGTTGTCGATCTCGAACACGGAGGCGATCGAGACCGCCTTGCCGTTGGCGTAGAGCTCGGCGACCTTGTTGCGATAATAGGTCTCACGCTCGACGGGGTCGGCGATCGCCTCCATTTCCTTGCGGAAGCCGAGGCGGACGTATCCCTCCAGGCCCATGCCACCGAACTCGCCGGTCGGCCAGGCCGCGGTGAAGAACGAGGCGTGGAAGCCGCCGCCGATCATCGACTGCGCCCCGAGCCCATAGCCCTTGCGCAGGACGATGCCGAACAGCGGCACTGTCAGGCTCGCGCCTGTCACGAACATGCGCGAGACGTGGCGCACGATCGCCGTCTTCTCGGCTTCCGGGCCGACCATGAAGCCGGGCGTGTCGCACAGCGAGACGATCGGCAGATCGAAGGCGTCGCAGAGCTGGAGGAAGCGCGCGGCCTTGTCGCCGGCATCGGCGTCGATCGCACCGCCGAGATGGCGCGGATTGTTGGCGATCAGGCCGAACGGCTTCCCCTCGATGCGGATCAACGCGGTGATCATGCCGACGCCGTAGTCGCGGCGCAGCTCCAGCACGCTGTGCTTGTCCGCGACGAGGTCGATCACGCTGCGGATGTCGTAGACGCGCAGGCGGTTCTCGGGGATCGCGCGGCGCAGCAGCCGCTGGTCGGCGGCCTGCCAGTCCGTCACCTCGCCCTGGAAATAGGACAGGTATTTTTGCGCAACGGATGTCGCCTCCTCTTCGTCCTCGACGAGGATGTCGATGACGCCGTTCGGCGACTGGAACGTAACAGGACCGACCTCGGCCGGGTGATAGACGCCGAGCCCGCCGCCCTCGATCATCGCGGGGCCACCCATGCCGATCGAGGCATTTTTGGCGGCGATGATGACATCGCAGCAGCCGAGCATCGCGGCATTGCCGGCGAAGCAATAGCCGGAGACCACGCCGATGACCGGCACAAGACCCGAGAGTCTGGCGAACTGCACGAAGGACGGACCATCGAGCCCGGTCATGCCGAGCCGGTCGGTATCGCCAGGCCGGCCGCCGCCGCCTTCGGCATAGAACACCAGGGGCACGCGCCAGTCTTCCGCGAGCGTCAGCATGCGGTCGATCTTCTTGTGGTTCATGTGGCCCTGCGTGCCCGCGAGCACGGTGTAGTCGTAGGCCACGACGATGCAGCGCCCGCCCTCGGGCCCGAACTTCTCGGCGTTGACGGTCGCGACGCCCATGACGAGGCCGTCGGCCGGCGTGTTCTTGACGAGATCGTCGAGCTTGCGCCGGCGCCGCTGCGCCGCGATCGCAAGGCTGCCATACTCCATGAACGAGCCGTCGTCGACGAGCTGCGCGACATTCTCGCGCGCGGTGCGCTGATTGGTGTTGCGGCGGCGCTCGACCGAAGCAGGGCGATTTTCGTCGAGCGTGTTGGCCTGGCGCGCGATCAGTTCGGCGAGATCGGGACGGATGTGGTCGAGATCGATATCGGTTTCCGTTGCAGACGCATCAGCCGCAACCTCGAGCGGCTGCAGATACATGATCGGCTCGCCATGCATCAACGTGACACCGTCGCCGGCGAGTAGCTTCATGACACGGCCGCCCTGCTCGGCCATGACCAGATGTTCCATTTTCATGGATTCAATCACGGCGAGCTGCTGGCCCGGACGCACGATCTCGCCTTCCTTCACCTGGATGGTGACGATGGTTCCCTGCAAGGGTGCTGCGACCATCACCGTGCCTTCGGGCACGATCTGTGCGGTATGCGCCTCGATGCCGGGACCGCCGCTTCGCTCCGTCGCCGCAAAATAGAGTGGTTTGGCCGCGCCATCGGCGGCTTCGACGAGCTTGCCGATGTTGCGATCGATGAAGTCTGTCGCGATGCGGTTAGCCCTGAAATCGGGATGCGCCAGCACGGCCTGGAGGAAAGCGATGTTGGTGACGACGCCGTCAATACGAAACTCGCGCAAGGCGCGCGCGGCTTTGGAGACAACGTCGTGCCAGGCTTCACCCGGCGTATGCACGATGACCTTTGCCAGCAGCGAGTCGAAGGCGGCACTGGTCTTGTAGCCGGCATAACCGAAACTATCGACGCGGACGCCGGGGCCCGACGGCGGCTCGAACACGGCAAGCACGCCGCCGGTCGGGTGCGTCGCCCCCAGCTCGTCCAGCGTCTCCATGTTGACACGCAACTGCATGGCATAGCCGCGCGGTTTCGGGATCGAGCCTTGCGCCAGGCCGAGCGACGCAAGCGAGGCACCGGCGGCGACCGCGAGCTGGGCGCGGACCAGATCGAGGCCCAGCACCTCTTCGGTCACGGTGTGCTCGACCTGGAGCCGCGGGTTGGCCTCGATGAAGGCAAAACTGTCGTCGGCAGTGCCGTCGACCAAGAACTCGAACGTGCCGAGATTGTCGTAAGACGCGGCCACGGCGAGTTGCTTCGCCGCCTCGCTGATACGGCCACGCAAGCCGTCGCTGAGCGACGGGCTCGGCGCCACCTCGATCAGCTTCTGGTGCCGGCGCTGAATGGTGCATTCGCGTTCCCAGAGGTGGGAGATCGCGCCGTGGCGATCGCCGATGATCTGCACCTCGATATGGCGCGCCTGCCGGATCAACCGCTCGGCATAGACGCCGTCGAAGCCGAACGCGGCCTTGGCCTCGGACTGGCAACGCGCATAGGCCTCCGCGAGATCGGCAGCGCGCTCGACCACGCGCATGCCGCGCCCGCCGCCGCCGGCCATCGCCTTGATCACGATCGCCGGGTTGCTGCCGAGCGAGGTGAAGAACGCCGTGATGTCCTCCAGCGAGGAGGGCCCGCTGGTGCCGGCGATGATTGGCACGCCGCAGCGCTTTGCCAGTTGCCGTGCCGCAACCTTGTCGCCGAACAGTTCGAGCGCCGCCGGCTTCGGCCCGACGAAGGCGATGCCTGCATCGACGCAGGCCTTCGCGAACGCAGCGTTCTCGCTGAGGAAGCCGTAGCCGGGGTGCACGGCGTCGCAGCCTGCGCTCCTCGCCGCCTTCACCACGGCCTCGATGTCGAGATAGGCCCGCGCGCCGCGGCCGGGGATTTCGACCGCCTCATCGGCAAGGCGCACATGCAGCGACAGCGCATCGTCCGCGGGATGGATCGCGACCGTCGCGAGGCCGGAATCGGCTGCGGCGCGCGCGATGCGGATGGCGATCTCGCCGCGATTGGCGATCAGGAGCTTCTTGAACGACATGCAGCGTCTCCATGCCCGCGTGCCCAAGCGCGGGTCGGCCGGTCCGATTGTTCTGCTTCGTCACTTTAACCGAGGCCGTCAAGGGCAAGAACGCCGGTCCCGACGACCGTTCCCGCCGGCCGGAATTTCAGTCGGTCGCGCGTGCCGTGATGAGGCGAATAATCCGCGCCACGGCAGACGGGATCGGCGCGATGACCGGCACGGTGAAGATCGGCTGAAGCTCGCGCGCGACTTCGCCCAGCGGCCCGCCGCCGATGATGACCGCCTCCGCGCCATCCTGCGCGATGCAGGCCTCGACCGCGCCCGCGAGCGCTGTTCGCAGCCGCGCCGGATCGCGCATCAGCTCCTGCGGATCGCCCTCCGCGAAGCGGACGCCGGTGTAATACGATCGCAGACCCAGCGCTTCCGGCCGAGCGTCGATCTTCGCTTCCAACAGCGGCGTCGTGGTCGCCACGCCGAAGCGGCGGCCGTTCTCGGCGGCTGCCACCATCGAGGACTCACCGATGCCGACCGCGGGCAGTTTCATCGCGGCCTTGATGCCGGCCAATCCGGGATCGCCGAACGCCGCGACGATGATACCGTCGCATGCATGCCGGTTCGACTGCGATATCTCCAGAACTTCGGCGGAAGCTGCATCCAGCGCATCCGGCGTCACGATCATTTGCGGCGCGCGCGTTGCGGTCGCGCCGTCGATGTCGAAGCCGTCGACGACGGTCGACCTCGCGATGGCGACCATCATCTCAGTGGTCGCCACGGAACTGTTCGGATTGATCAGGAGAATGCGCGCGCGCCGATCAGAACTCTGATTCATCCCCTGCTATACTAGGCCGCCCGCACCCCCGCAACGAAAGCACTGACCTCGTCTTCCAACGATTGCAGCTTCTGCGACAGCCGGCCACTCGATTGCAGCACGAGGCCGGCGGCCTGGCCGGTCTCCGCCGTCGCGTCGGTCACACCCGAGATGTTCTGCGAAACCTGGTCGGTGCCGGAGGCAGCCTCGCGTACGCTGTGGGCGATCGCCGCGGTCGCGGCGCCCTGCTCCTCGACGGCTGCGGCGATCGACGAGGAAATCTCGTTGACCTCCAAGATGGTCTTGCGGATGCTGTCGATGTTGCCGACGACCTGGTTGGTCTCGGCCTGGATCGCGGTGATCTGCGCGCCGATCTCGTCGGTCGCCTTCGCGGTCTGGCTCGCCAGCGACTTCACTTCGCTTGCCACCACCGCAAACCCCTTGCCGGCCTCGCCGGCGCGCGCTGCCTCGATGGTGGCGTTAAGCGCGAGCAAATTGGTCTGCGAGGCGATCTGGTTGATGAGGTCGATGACCTCACCGATCTTGTGCGCGGCGGCGGCCAGCCCCTGCACGGTGTCGTTGGTGCGCTGGCCGTCGGCGGCGGCCTTGTCGGCCACGCTTGCAGCCTGCGCGACGCGCTGGCTGATCTCGGTGATCGAGGACGACAGCTGCGCAGCGGCGGAGGCCACCGTCTGCACGTTGCTCGAAGCCTGCTGACAGGCGGTGGCGACGAAGCTAGCACGGTCGGTCGCCTTGTCGGCGATCTCGGACATACCCTGCGCGGCCTGCTGCATCGCGCGCGCCTCGTTGAAGACGTCGCGGACGACGGCCTGAACGTTCGCCTCGAACTTACCGGCGAGGTCGGTCATCGTCTTGCGCTTCTCCTCGTCGGCCTTCTGCTTCGTCTCCTGCTGTTCGGCGTGCATCCGGCCGACCGCCGACGCATTGTCCTTGAACACGGCGAGCGCCTTGGCGAGCCCGCCGATCTCGTCGCGACGGTCGGTATGGGGCACGTCGAACGCGCTGTCGCCGGAGGCGAGGCGCTCGGTGAGCGCGGTGATCTTCGCCAGCGGCCGGGTCACGCTGCGGCCGATCACGAAGGAGGCGCCGAGCACGAGCACGAACACGGCCAGGCACACCAGGGCGAAGGTCATCGCATTCTGGCGGAAGACGGCGTCGACGTCGTCGAGATAGATACCGGTGCCGATGATCCAGCCCCAGGGCGCGAAGCCCTTCACATAGGAGATTTTCCCGACCGGCTGGTCGAAGCCGGGCTTCGGCCAGAGGTAGCTGTAGAAGCCCGCGCCCTGCTTTTTGACGACGTCAACGAAGCCGACGAACAGCGCGTTGCCGGATGGATCCTTCATCCCGGAGAGATCCTTGCCGTCGAGCTCGGGCTTGATCGGGTGCATGACCATCTTGGGGGTCATGTCATTGAGCCAGAAATACTCGACCTTGTCGTAGCGCAGGCTCTTGATCTCCGCGATCGCGCCGGCCTGGGCCTGCTCGCGTGGGAGTTTTCCTTCGCTCTCGAGCTTCTGGTAGTGCGCCAGGATGCCGTAGCCGACGTCGACCATGTGCTGCGTCTTGGCCTCACGGTCCGCGATCATCTGCGCGCGCAGGGTCGATAGCGCGATCGGCGCCAGCGCGATCATGCCAAGGAGGCTGATGCCGACAATCAGGACCAGCTTGAAACTGATGCGGGAGAAAAACATCGGAGCTCGCAAGAATTGGAAGGGCTGATATGCCAGTTTATCCCGCGCCCCTTAGCAAAGCTTTAAGCATTCGGGTTCCCCACCACCCGCAAAACTCCGTAGGATCCTACCGGCATGCTGCGGACGGCCTCGCAAGCTCGCGAGGCTGGCTGCATCCGAGATGCGAACTCTTCAAAACTAGAAGACCTCGACATCGCCCCTCCGAGCGTTGACTTGCAGGGGGCTCTGACGGAACGATCGGTGCAGATCATCAGCGCCGGTCGGGGCGTAGGCGCAGCCAGAGGCCAGAGGTTCAATGCATCAATCGACATCGACAGGGTCCCTCGAGCTTCCGGCGCTGAGCGCGGCGGAGCGGCTCTTCATTTCGGGCCAAGGCGCGCAGCGGAAGCGCTGTTCCGACCGCGGCCGATATCCACCAAGTCTACGACCACTTTCGCGTGGGCGACGCCGTGCCTTCGCTGGAATGCATCATCGAGATCTTTGCCTGCACGGCGCATACGGCCATCGCGGTGCACTGCCCGACCTGCCCGCGCATGTCCGTCAGCGAGCACGGCATGTTGCGGGCGATCGCGGCCGCGCAGAAAGAGCGCGACGATATCGCGCGCGAGCAGTTCGAATGCTGGCTGCCGCCGGTCGGTGCCGATTGGGCTCTCGCACCCGTGCGGGGGCTTGCAACGATCTTCCGCATGGCGGGCCTCATCCTGCCCGACCGGCACGTTCCGTCTTTCGATCATGACCGGACGATGGCGATGAAGAGCTGGCTGGTCGGAAGCCCGACGTTGCACTGACGGGGATCGCGCGTGATGCAGGATAGTTGCGGCTTTGTGCCCGTCACGGAAGCCGGCCAGGCGCGGCTCTGTCCGCTCCAGGCCGCGCTTGCGACGCGGCCTGACGTCGAGAGCTACGATGATTTTGGCCGCGTCGCGCTCTCGCTGTTCCGGTTCATCGCTGCCGCCTATGCGACCGGCGCGTCCGATTGCTGGGAGGCGGCCTATCGCTTTGCCGACGAGGCGCCTGGCGTCGCCGACAGCCCGCTGCTGGTCGCACGCGTTGCCGCGCTGGTCAGGATCCTGCGCAGCGGCCGGCCCTGCCAATTGTGCTTCATGCCGCCGTCGTGCCGGCGCCTGTCGAAGGACGAGGCGGAATTGATGCGACTGCTGGCGGTGGCGCGCGGCAGCCAGGCGGGTGAGCTCGAATCCGCCGTCTGCCAGTTCGTCGGCAACGAGAACGAGACCGTGACGACGCGGGCAGTCAACGCGCTCGCGGTCTGCTGACAGCCAGCGGTCCTGCCAGATCACCGTGTTCGCCTCGCGCAATTCGCTTGAGGTGATAGCTTCACCGATCGGCAACACAGGTCTCCATGATCCCGTCGAGCTCCGCCTTTGAGAGCACGCCGAGCTCGGCGATGAAGACGATCCGCGCACGCGGCGCGCCCGACATCGGCACTTCGCCAGGGGCGAGCGTGGCGCGGCCGGCGGCGAATTGAAACACCATCTGGCGCCCGGGCTGCTCGACGGTCTCGAACAGGCCTTTTGCCCGCGCGAGTTTTGGCGCAAGCCGGCCGATCGCCTGCTGCAGGCGGGGCAGCGAGATCGGGCGGTCCGAGGTCCAGCTCAGGGTTTCGAAGCGTTGCTCTGCGGGACGTTTCGGTCCGGGCTCGCGTAGCGGCGGCGCGCGATCGACAGTTGCGGGAAACAGCAGCGCGGACGGAATCTCGCCGTGCGGCGCATCGACCACCACGGCAGGAACGCGTTGCGCGCGGATGGCCTCGCGCATGCGGGAGCCCGCGCCCTCGTCGGCCAGATCCAGCTTGCTCAGAGCCACGATATCGGCGACGCGCAATTGCGAACGGTGCAGCGCATCGTCCAGGGCAGCCGGCGGTGTCGCCGCGTCCATCACGCAGAGCACGGTCTCCAGTGGCGCCTCGCGCAGGATCACGGGATCCATTAGATTGCGGACGATGTCGGCGGGATCGGCGACGCCGCTGGTCTCGATGACGATGTATTCCGGCTTCGGATCACGCCGCAGCAGCGTCGCAAGCGTGCGCAGCAGGTCGCCTTCGAGCGAGCAGCAGATGCAGCCATTGGCGAGGCTGACCACGCCGTCGCTCGCGCCCGCGATCAGCTCGGCATCGATGTTGATCGCGCCGAAATCGTTGACCACAGCGGCAATCCGCCGCCCCTCCGCATGCGCCAGCAGATGGTTGACGACCGTGGTCTTGCCGGCCCCCAGAAAGCCCGTGATCAGGAGAATGGGGACCGGCATGTCTCAGCCCCCGACGACGGGGCGGCGCACGGGACGGCCGGGCCGCGCCGCCACGTCCAGCACACCGTCGCCGATTAGTACCTCGCCGCTGACGATCAGATGCCGCACGCCTTCGGAGGGGCGGTTCATCGCCGTGAAGGTCGCGCGGTCCGAGAGCTTCTCGTAGTCGAACACGACGATGTCGGCATCGGCGTCCTTCGCGAGCCTTCCCTTGGCGCGCATCGCGGGCGTGCTCTGCGACAGGATCTCCGCCGGGATCAGCGCGCATTTGCGCACGCCTTCGAGCAGCGACACCGTCTTGCGCTCGCGCACCCATTCGCGGATGAATTTCGTGAAGCAGCCGGCCGAACGCGGATGCGAGGTGGCGTCATCCGGCAGCGGCCAGGCATCGCCGGTGTAGGTCTTGCCGTCCGACGTCGTCCACGGCATCGCGTCGGAGGCGATCGCGCCGCCGGGATAGAGCACCGACATGTCGAGCAGGTCGCGGTGATGTGCATTGTTCTCGGTGTCGAGGATGTGCCACAGCACCAGCGAAGACGGCTCGTCGGCCTGCGCCTTCAAGAGCTCCTCGCGATCGCTGAAGCGATGGCCGTCGGTGACCCGCTGCACGGAATCGTAACCCGTGCCGTTGCGCTCGACGAATTCGGGGTCGCTGAAGAACGCCGCCGCCAGCACGGTCGAGCCGGTGCCGTAGGGATAGGCCTCGACGGTGATGGGCAGGCCCTGCGCCTGCGCTTTCGCGATCAGCACGCGGCAGCGCTCGACGTCGGTCTTGCTCGACGAGTTGAAATGGCAGATGTGCATGTGCGCACCGGTGGCGCCGGCATAACCGATCAGGCGGATATAGGCTTCCGCCGCGCTCTCGGGATCAACGCGCGACATGTAGGCGACATGGGTGAAGGTCGGCACGTCCTGCGCGGCCGCGAGCTGGCAGACCGCGGTCAGCTCCTGCACGCCGGCGCCCGGCGCATACGCGTTCAAGATGCCGATGCCGATGCCGCCCTCGTTCAGACCGCGCGAAAGGCGCTCCAGAATGCCCGATACCTCCGCATCGCTCGCGACGTTGTCCATCCAGCGGCGATCGCGCATGGCGTTGCCGAACGCCTCCAGCGAGCTCTCCGCATTGGAGCCCGTCATTGCACCGATGCGCGCAAAAGCCCAGTTGGTGGCGGCGCCGTAGTTCAGCACGCGCCCCTTCCGCGCCTGGCGCTCATACCAGGAGCCGACCGGCAGCACACCCGCTTCGAGATCGAGCGTCGTCGTGACGCCGTCGAATGCCTGCATGCGATCGGCGGGGAGCGACTGGCCATGCGCATGAAGGTCGATGAAGCCGGGCGCGACCACGAGGCCGGTCGCGTCGATCACCCGCTCCGCGCTGCCGAGCGAGGCGCCGACCGCGGCGATCCTGCCGTCCACCACCGCCACATCGCCAACCGCGTCCATTCCGCTGGCGGGATCCACCACCCGACCGCCGGAGATCACCAAGCCGCTCATATTGTCGCTCCCTCACGCTGATTTCGCATCAAGGCAGATTCCGGGAGGGACGACCACCTCCACCGATGCCGACGCATCATGCTCGCAAGGAAGGCTCGAAAGGGGGGGTGCAATTTGCATGCGGGGCGCGGACACGCGCTCGCAGTCTCGCGGCAGGTTTGCCCGAGCTATGCTTCTCGCTTCACGCCCTCCAAGAAAGGGCGCAGGGAAGACCGGGCGCCGGCTGGCACCCATAAAAACCCCCATGCGAACTGATTGCACACGCAATGCACAGGGGAGACACAGGGCAGCCGAGACCAGGCCTTCCCTGCGCGATGGTTTGACGGCCTATGCCGCGCTCTCCCCGGAGACGAGTTCCTTCTTGCCTCCGTCACCTCCGCGAAATGCACGGCACCGCGCCGGTTGACGCGCTGACGCCTTCGCAAAGGCTTGACCGTAGCAACGACGGCCAGGACCACACGGTTTCGCCGTACGCGAGCTGACCCTGCTTCGCCAAGAGGCTTCGCAGGGCTTCGGCGCCGTCCGTCGATGCGGTTCGTGACATGCTCACGAGGTTCATCTCGCCCTGCACGCCACTCACCCGCCTTTAACGCCGCCCGCGTCCACCGCAACTCCCAACCCGCGTTCGTGACGACGTACGACCGCCCCTTTTGTGGGCTGGGATGGCCGACACATACGATATTTCCGAATTTCGGTAAAGTGGAATATTTTTGTGAGGAGGGATTGACGGACTTCGGCTGTGTTGGCCGACAGGCAGCACAGATCAAGAAGATCGCGGCTTACAAGGGGGCACGAGTTCTGTGCACCGTCACCGTAACTCTAGCCCGCCCCCGCGGAGGTGATTGACCCAAGACCAAGCAATGGACCGCGAAGCAGCTCCGCCGTCTTCTCGCCCCCATTGTCATTCAGGGATGTAGCGGGGCGCTACGGTGGACAAAGTTCCCAAAGGTTTAGTGTGATCGCTCGGCCTCTTCTGCAACGCGACCCCTGTCATTCTATTTCGCGCCGCGCTCTCCTCGGCCGATTTATGTCGGCAGGGACCGCCCTCGCGCTCGGCGGATGCGCCGGCTTGGGTGCGACCGGGGCGCGTTACGACGCGTCATCGCTATCCCTCGACCCCACATTGCTCGTCACCACCACGCGCAAGCCGGTGAACGGCGGCCGCACGAAGCCTTGGTTCGGGCCGGAGCGGGCGACGACCATGACAGTCGCGCGGGCTAAGCTGGGGGCGCCGGACGAAAGCCGACTTTCGCTGGCCTCGGTTGGAATTGGCGATTGGCGGCTTGACCGGGTCGAACCGGTATCGGCCGACGCCGGCGATCTCGTTGCGCAGGCCGGCGGAGGAGATGTGCTGATCTATGTGCACGGCTTCAAGCAGACGTTCGAGACGGCGGTGCTGGATGGCGCCCATCTCTCCGACGGGATCAAGTTCCGCGGCCGGACCATGGTGTTCTCCTGGCCTTCCAAGGCAGGACTGTTCGACTATGCCTATGACCGCGACAGTGCGATGTGGTCCCGCGACGAGTTTGAGCGCGTGCTCTCCGCACTCGTGTCGGCGCCAGGCACCGGCCGCGTGAACATCGTTGCGCACAGCATGGGAACCATGCTGTCGCTCGAAAGCCTGCGTCAGCTCTATGCGCGATACGGCGACACAGTGACGAGCAAGATCGGCGCGGTGGTGTTTGCCGCGCCCGATATCGACATGGACGTGTTCTCGTCTGCGATCCACCGCATCGGTCCGCTTGCCGGCAAGATCACCGTGATCGCCTCCACGAACGATCGCGCCCTGGCGCTGTCGGGACAGATTGCAGGTGGAATGACCAGGGTCGGCGCCGCCGAGAAAGCCGTCATCGCGCAGCTCGGTGTGCGCGTGGTCGATGCTTCGCAGGAGGGCTGGGGCATCATCAACCACGATCTGTTTCTGTCGAATGCAGAAGTACAGCGGGTGATCCGCCGCTCGATCGACGGCACGATCGCCTAGGAGAGCGCCCGCGCCGAGCCGTGCGAACTGCGCACGCCGGTGGGGGCTACAAGCGGAAATGGCCGGTTTTCGAAGTGCCCGGTCTGGCAGGAGAAATGGCGCTCCCTAGGGGAATCGAACCCCTGTTTCAGCCTTGAGAGGGCCGCGTCCTAACCGCTAGACGAAGGGAGCGTGAGGGAGAGGACATAGCCTCGAATTTTGCCGGCGGCAAGCGGGGATCGAGGGGTTTTGGACGTCTGCTTGGCGTCGTCCCGACGAAAGCCGAACCGCATCAGCCCGGATGCGGATGGTTAAGGCAAAGCGGAACGACGTTCTCGTTCACGCAAGCGCGACGATGGCGGCGAGTTCCGGGGCCAGACTCACGGCTCGTTCGCGAATTTCAGATTTCCGGCCGGCCTCAAGGTATGGGCGTCGAAGGTGCGGATTTCGGTGACGCCGCCGACATCAAGCGTGATCACGAGCCGGTCGCCGGCCACACCGGTCGAGACGATTCTGGCGCCCTTGGGCAGGGTGGCGGTGACGTCGCCTGCCGGCTCGGGCGCCCTTCCCTCGGACTTGAAAAGGCGGTAGCCCACCGCGATCAGCACGGCGCAGATTGCCAGCGCCGTGGTCAACCCCGCGATCAGCATCATCCGCCGCACCCGCGCGAACAGCGCGGCCTGCTCGGGGCTCGGTTCGGGAACAACGGTATCAGACGTCGTCATGGAAAATTCTGGCTCTGCGCAAAGGTTGGAGGTTGTCGTCGAGGGCTCCGAGGGCTCGACCCGGCTCGACCGCGTGCTGGCTGTGCACCTTGCCGAGTTGTCGCGATCGAGGCTGAAAGCCCTGATTCTGGCGGGCGCGGTGAGCCTCAGGGACGCCGCGATCCGGGACCCCGCTTATCACGTCGCCTCCGGCGATACGATCACAATCGACGTGCCGGAAGCGGCCCCGCCGGAGCCGAAAGGCGAGGATATCGCGCTCGACATCGTGTTTGAGGACGACGACATCGTCGTCCTCAACAAGCCGAAGGGGCTGGTGGTGCATCCCGCGGCGGGCCACGAGACCGGCACGCTGGTCAATGCGCTGATCGCCCATTGCGGCTCATCGCTGTCGGGCATCGGCGGGGTGCGCCGGCCCGGCATCGTGCACCGGCTGGACAAGGACACCACGGGGCTGATGGTGGTCGCCAAGAACGACCTCGCGCATGCCTCGCTTACCGCGCAATTCGCCGATCACGGCCGCACCGGGCCGATGCGGCGCGGCTACATGGCCTTCGCCTGGGGGCTGCCGGGCCGCCATCGCGGCACCGTGGACGCGCCGATCGACCGCCACCCGCATGCGCGCGAGAAGATGGCGGTGCGTCAGGGCGGCCGCGAGGCCGTGACGCATTGGGAGCTGCTGGAGAGTTTTGCCGGACGGGACGGCAAGCCGATCGCCGCGCTGCTCGCCTGCGAGCTCGAGACCGGGCGCACCCATCAGATCCGCGTCCACCTCGCCCACATAGGCCACCCCCTGATGGGCGACGCCGTCTACGGCCCGCATTTCAAGACCAAGGCAAACCAGCTGAGCCCGGAGTCGCAGGCCGTCCTGGCCGCGCTGGGGCGGCAGGCCCTGCACGCTTACCTGCTGGTATTGGAGCACCCGAGGACTGGAGAATTACTCCACTGGGAGACGCCTCTGCCGGAGGATTTGCTTCTCCTTCAGGGGGCCCTGAAAGCGGCGCTATGACGCAGGCCGCTCCAGAAATGCTTTACATTACAAAAAGTTATAGCTGCCACACGGGGACGTGACGTCAGCAATCCTTCCCTTTTTGCCTCCCGATGGAGTATATTGCGCTTGCGTTGAAGACCAACGCGGAACATCGCAGCACCGATCGGCTTTAACCAAGCGGTCGTCTGCCTGGCCCGCCGCTATCGGGGGCCTGAACCTGTTTGGAGGGCGCACTATGGCCCGTACAGCTACCCTGCCGGTCCTGAATGGCGAATCCGGCCTTTCCCGTTACCTCGGCGAGATCCGCAAGTTTCCGATGCTGGAACCCCAGCAGGAATACATGCTCGCCAAGCGTTGGCGCGAGCACGATGATCGTGACGCCGCGCACCAACTCGTCACCAGCCATCTCCGTCTCGTGGCCAAGATCGCCATGGGCTATCGCGGCTACGGCCTGCCGATCTCCGAGGTCGTCTCGGAAGGCAATGTCGGCCTGATGCAGGCGGTGAAGCGGTTCGAGCCCGAGAAGGGCTTCCGTCTCGCCACCTACGCGATGTGGTGGATCAAGGCGTCGATTCAAGAGTACATCCTGCGTTCGTGGTCGCTCGTGAAGATGGGCACCACCGCGAACCAGAAGAAGCTGTTCTTCAACCTGCGCAAGGCGAAGAGCAAGATTTCCGCGCTGGACGAAGGCGATCTCCGCCCCGACCAGGTGGCCATCATTGCCAAGCGTCTCGGCGTCACGGCTCAGGACGTGGTCGACATGAACCGCCGCCTCGGTGGCGACGCGTCGCTCAACGCTCCGATCCGCGACGACGGCGAAGCCGGCGAATGGCAGGACTGGCTGGTCGACAATTCGCCCAACCAGGAAGCCATGCTGGCCGAGCACGAGGAGTATGATCACCGCCGTGACGCCCTGAACGGCGCCATGGGCGTGCTCAACCCGCGCGAACGCCGCATCTTCGAGGCGCGCCGGCTCGCCGACGAGCCGATGACGCTGGAAGACCTTGCCGCCGAGTTTGGTGTGTCGCGCGAGCGCGTCCGCCAGATCGAGGTCCGCGCCTTCGAGAAGGTGCAGTCCGCGGTCAAGGGCACGATCGCAAAGGCCGAACAGGCCGCGCTGGAAGCCGCGCTCTAAGCGCGAGGTTTTTGGCGCCAGAGATTGGCGGATCGACAAGAGACAGAAAGCCGGCGGCAACGCCGGCTTTTTTGTTTGGGGTGGGATGCCTCGTTCACGTGAGTGATGCGACACACCAGGCGTACTGTCATGCCCCGCGCAGGCGGGGCATCCAGTACGCCGCGGCGCTTGTTGTAAGAGCGAGGTCTCCAATGGAATACTTGATCGCCGGCTAAACCGGGCGATGACAGCGGGGGTTGTGGCGGTGCCTTGAACCCGCGCTGCCGGTCGACCGACCAAAAGCATCGGGCCGACAGCATCAAGAGAACGGACACGCGCCGTGTCGATCATCCTGCAATCCACCGTCGGCGGCTTCTCCGCCCAGTTCATGCGCAAGCTGCCGCTGGTCGAGCAGGCGATGCGCGACCACGGGCTCGAGCCGTCGGAGTTCGTGATCTCGAAGGACTATGCCTCGACCGCGACGATCCCGCTGATGGGTCCGTTCTTCTTCAACTACAGCGTCTATTTCGGCGACGAGACATTCACCGTCACCGAGCCGAACGACATGGTGTTCCTGGACTACTTTTTCAAACGCGTGCTGGCGGCGGACGGCCCACCGGAACTGCCGCAGCGGCCGGGGCTGATCCGGCGGCTGTTCGGCTGGATGTCGCAGCCGGTGTGACCTCTCTCGTCATTCCGGGGCGCGTAGCGCGAACCCGGAATGACACGCAAGCTACTCCCCCCATGTCCGCGCCAGCGTCGCGAGCCAGCAGCCTTCGCAATAGCGGGCGTCCTTGTAGTCGATCCAGTTGTGCGCATAGACGTGGTCGAGTGGGATGCCGTAGCGCGCGCGCAGGATTTGGACGAGGATCTTCCACGCCGCGACCTGCGCCGCGGTCGGGCCCGTGGTGACGTCGGGATAGTTGCCGGCGAACTCGACGCCGATCGAATTGTCGCGCACCACCTGGCGATAGGTCGGCTTGTTGTCGATGTACTTATTGTCGTTGCGGTTGGCACCGTCGCCGTGGGTCGGCACCAGGTTTTCCGCGACCGCCCAATAGACGGTGCCGTCGGTCTCGACCCACAATGTGACGCCGCGACGCGTGGGATTCTTAGCCTGCACCTGCGCGCCGCCGCGCGCCGAGCCTGCCGGTCCCTCGGTCTGGTGCACGATGATGTTGCGCCAGGGTTTTGCGTTGCCGACATCGCCCCATGGCGCCAGCCACACCATCTTCAGGCCGGGAATGTCGGGCGTGCCGGAGGCGCGCGCGAGCTTTGCGAGCTCGGCGTCGGTCGCGGCGGCGGGTGCGATCAGAATGAGGGCGGCGATAACGGCCGCGAGCAGGCGAGAGATCATCATGCGGGTCCAATGCGGACCTGACGTTAGCACGCCCTTACGCGAATTTGCGCAAGGCCTCGCCTGGACCGATCGGGTCAGGCATGAGCGGCGGCGCCGGATCGTGGACCGCAAAGTCGTTCTTGCCGTTCTTCTTGGCGGCATAGAGGGCGTGGTCGGCATGCGCGATCAGGCGGTCCGGAAACTGGCCGACGCCGCGGTCCCACTGCGCCACCCCGATCGAGATCGCGATCGGGATGTCGATGCCGGTGCAGTTGACGGCATCCTGGCGGCAGACCTCGAGCACGCGGCGGGCGATCACAGCCGCCTCGCGCAAGGTCGACGACGGCAGCACGACGCAGAATTCGTCGCCGCCGGTGCGGGCAAGCATGTCGCCGGGCCTCAAGCGCGTCTGCGCCATCAGGGTGAAGTGCTGCAGGCAGGCATCGCCCGCGGCATGGCCATGGGTGTCGTTGACGGCCTTGAAGCCGTCGAGATCGATCACCAGCAGCGAGAACGGCTCGCTGCTGCGCTCCGAGCGGGCGCATTCTTCACCCAGCCGCTGCAACAGGTGCCGCCGGTTGGCGACACCGGTGAGATCGTCGAGCAGCGCGAGGTCGGCAACTTCGTTGCGCAGGCGGTCCATCGCCATCAGCAGGAAGCCAAAATTCAGCGTCATCGACAGGAACAGGAGGCCCAGCACCATGACGGCATGAGACTGCCCTCCGGAGACCGACGAGAAATCGCCGCCGAGCAGATTGCCGACCGCACGGGCCGCGAAGATCGCGATGATGGTGATGATCACGATGCCGGAGAGCCGGGCTCCCGGACTGGCGCGGCCTTCCGGCGGCGAGAGCAGCAAACGCAGCGATAGCGCCAGCGGGAGCGCCTGGCCGAGCGAGTAGCTGAGCATACGCAGCTGCATGTGATCGTATGCGACCATGAAGAACACGACGCCGCCGAGGCTGAGAATTCCCGTCGCGGTCATGAGGCGCCAGGACACCGGCCGACCGTAGAAGCGCTGAATGCCCATGGCGGCAAGGCAGCTCGCCGCGATGACGCCGGCGGCTCCGAGCAGAAGCGGGACAGGCGAAACGACGAAAAGGCGGATCAGGGCCGCCATCGTGCCGGTCGCGCCGACGAAGCACGATGCCATCCAGAACCGCGCGGCCGCGAATTTCGGATAGGAGCGCGTCACGTAGGCCCAGATCAGGCCGAGCGCCAGGAAGTTGACGACGAACACGGTCCAGAGCGTCGGCACGTTCAGCATGGCGCGCGCCACACGCGCAGCGTCGCGCCCTCTGTCCCTGCCAGCTGTCCGTTCATGACCCGTCCCCGTTTTCTTGCGGAGGACAATGCGGCCGTCGCGCTTAACGGAGTCTCACTGCGATCCGCGAAAACATGCCTTTGGTTTTGGAATCATGAACGGCTGGCGCATTGTCGGATCGTTAGGCACGGCCGGCGATGCGGATTCGCGGGCCAAAATCGCCAGAAAACGCATCTGAGCTGTGGATAACGCGATGACACGGATGTGACAGCGCGGGGCAGAAGCGCGCGAATCTGCTGAGCTTGTCATCGAGGATGTTGCGAGGCTGGCCCTCCGCCGAGCATCCCTCGTGTCGCGTTTCACCATTAACCCTGAAGAGGATCCTATGGCTAAGAAAGCGAAGAAGGCGAAGAAGGCGACGAAGAAAAAGGCCAAGAAGGCAGCGAAGAAGAAGTAACGAGGCTTCTTATTCTTTGCCCGGGTGGAGCTCGCTCCGCCCGGGCGTCGGGTGGGAGTTCTGAGTTTGAAGACGGCGGGCGCAAGGCCCGCTTTTTTGTTGGCTGCCGCCTTTATCGGCTGGAGAAGCTACCGCTCCGCGAACGCCAGCTTGGCGCCGAGCGCGGCGAAGCCGGCAGCAAAACTCCGGCGCAGCCAGGCCATGACGCGCGGGCGGGAGATGACGCGCTCGCGCACCGAGGCCGCACAGAGGCCGTAGACCACGAACACCGCAAATGTCATCGCCATGAAGGCGCCGCTCAATTCCAGCATCCGCGCCAACACATGGGCTTCGTCCGCGGCGATGAACTGCGGCAGGAAGGCCAAAAAGAAGATCGACAGCTTTGGATTGAGGATGTTGATCAGGAAGCCAGTCACGATCACCCGGCCGACCGAACGCTCGCGGATCTCGCCGTCGACTGCCAGCGCACCGGTCTCGCGCAGCGCCTGCCAGGACATGTAGAGCAGATAGGCGACGCCGCACCATTTCAGCGCGGCGAAGGCGAGCGCGCTGGTGTGGAGCACGGCGGCGAGCCCGAGCATCGCGGCCGTCATGTGCGGCACGATTCCAAGGGTGCAGCCAAAGGCGGCCGCGATGCTCGCGCGCGAGCCGCGGGTCAGCGCGGCGGCCAGCGTGTAGAGCACGCCGGTGCCGGGCGAGGCGACGACGATCAGCGAAGTGAGCAGGAAGGACAAGGTCATGGACCGACCTTATCACCGCGCCCGGGACCACGAAAGCCGGCCAGCCGGACCGACCGTCAGGACAGCTGCGCGATCTCGGCCTCTCGGAGCACGTCGAGCGGCGCCCAGGGCTTGGCCCAGAACTTTGCGCCGTCGGGCAAGGCCTGCATCAAGGGGCGGCCGGAAGTGACGACGATGTCGAGCCTGGGGTTGCGGTCCTTGGCGACGTGCGCGAGCTCGACCCCGTTCATGCGGCCGGCAAGCTGGACGTCGGTCATCATCAGGCAGAGCACGCCCGCGCTTTTGTCGAGCACCAGCTCGGCCGCCTCGGCGCTCTCGCACTGAATGACGTCGTAGCCGCTTTCTTCGAGAAGAAGACTGAGCATCTCCCTCTGCATGAGGTCGTCTTCCACGATCAGTGCGGTGGCGCGAAATGGCTGTGCTTGTCCCATCGGCGGCTCCCAATGCTGCCTGTCTTCATCAAGTAACGTAGGTTAAGGTGGGAACCGCGATGCGGTTCGGTTCCAATATGAAAAAATGTAAATCATAGTTCCGCTCGAGAGGCTCGACGGGGGATCATCATGACTGCGATCCGCGGCGCCGCCGCCGTCACCGGAGCGGCAAGCGGCATCGGCCGCGCGCTGGCGATCGAGCTTGCGCGGCGCGGCTGCGATCTCGCGCTCGCCGATCGCGAGGAGGCCGGGCTGAAGACGCTCGCGGCCGAGATCGGAGCCGCATGCAAGGTCAGCCTGCATCGCCTCGACGTCGGCGAACCCGACGACATCGCGCAGTTCGCGCGTGACGCGACCACCGCGCATCCCGCGCTCGGCATCGTCGTCAACAATGCCGGCGTGGCGCTGATGGGCTCGTTCGAGGAGATCGACCAGGCGCAGATGGACTGGCTGTTCGACATCAATTTCTGGGGCGTGGTGCACGGCACGCGCGCCTTCCTGCCGCATCTGAAGACGATGGGCGAGGCACACATCGTCAACCTGTCCTCGATCTTCGGCATCATCGCCCCGCCGGGACAGTCGGCCTATGCCGCGGCGAAATTCGCGGTGCGCGGCTTTTCCGAGAGCGTGCGGCACGAGCTTGCGATGGCGGGCAGCGCCGTGAGGCTGTCGGTGGTGCATCCCGGCGGCGTCGCCACCGCTATCGCCCGCAATTCGCACACCGGGGTCGGCGTCACCGACAATGCGCGCCGGTCGCAATCGATCGAGCGGTTCGAGAACGCAGCCAAGACCACGCCGCAAGACGCCGCGCTGCGCATCATCAGGGGCATCGAAAGAAACGAGCCACGCATCCTGATCGGTAACGACGCGCGCTTCATGGATCTCCTGCAGCGCTTCCGCCCGGGAACGTACTGGGCGCCGTTACAGCGCAAGCTGGAGAGAATGGCGAAGGGGACGAAGTGAGGCATGAGGCGAATGGCATCATTCACCCGCGGCCGTCGTCCCGGCGAAAGCCAGGACCCATAGCCACCGAATTCAGTTTGGCGAAGACTGCCAGTTACCAGGTACGTGACTGCCAGTCGTTGTAACGAGTCCCGCCTGGGGTAATGGGTCCTGGCTTTCGCCAGGACGACGGCGGAGAGACGTCACGCCCTCACTGCCCCGCCAGCCGATCGGCAAAATACCCGATCGTCTTGCGATAGATCACCGCCCTGTTCCATTCGCGCATGGCTTCGAAATTGGCGGTGCCTTCGCCGTAAGGCTGGCCCATCTTGAAGCCGCTGGTGTGGAGCAGGTTCGCGGTCGAGGCGAGCACGTCGGGGACGCTGTGGCGGAGATCGACATGGCCGTCGCCGTCGAAATCGACGCCGTACTTGACGTACGACGACGGCAGGAACTGGGTCTGGCCGATCTCGCCGGCATAGGCGCCGATCAGGTCGCGCAGCGGCAGGTCGCCGCGCTGCACGATCTTCAACGCCGCAAGCAGCTCGCCCTGGAACAGCTCGGTGCGGCGGCAGTCATGCGCGAGCGTCGCCAGGGTGCGGATCACCGGCAGCTTGCCGATGTCGCCCTTGCCGAAATCGCTCTCCAGCCCCCAGATCGCAACTAGGATATAACGGGGCACGCCGAACTGCTGTTCGATGCGCGACAGCAGTGCGGCGTGGCGCTGCAGCAGTGCCTTGCCGCCATTGATGCGGCCAGGGCCGACACGGGTCGAGACATACTGCTCGAAGCTCTTGTTGAAGGTGTAGCGCTGGCGCCGGTCGAAGGCGAGCACCGCGCCGTCCTGCTGCACACCGCTGAGCGCCGCGCTGGTCACGCTCGCCGAGACGCCGGCGGCTTGCGCTTCCGAGGTCATGCTGGCGACAAAGCTGTTGAAGTCGCCGCCGCAGCGCGCGGCCTGCGCCGATCCGCCGGCCAGACAGGCGATGAAGGCGATGGCCAAGGCGTATTTCGACATTCGGATGAATCCTACAGGGGAATGGGCGGGAGAGCGGCGCACGATCATGCCCGGGAACCGGATTCGCGTCAAAGCGGCAAATCCTCGCCAGAACCGATCGCTGCCTGCCTGCGACAAATGAAATGCGCTCGCCCCCTCCCCAACCGATCGAGATGACCATGCCTATGCGGATCTCCATGCTCATGTCCATGTCGCGCCGGATGCTTGCCGTCCTCGCCTTGCTCTCCCTCACCGTGACGGCCGCTTCCGCACAGACGCGCGATGTCGCCGGCAGCCGCGACTATCCCGGCATCGGCCGGTTCGCCGGCAGCGTCATCACCGGATATGTGATGAAGGATTTTGACGCGGCGCGGATGCAGGCGGCTCCCTTCAAGGACGGCCAGCCCGTCGATGCGCGGCGGCTCGAGGGTCGCGTCTTTCGCATCGCCTATCGCACCAATCCCGGCCCCTCGATCCTGGAAGTGTCGCGCAATTTCGAGACGCAGCTTGCGAAAGCCGGCTTCGAGACCCTGCTCGCCTGCGACACCGATGCCTGCGGCGCCATTCCCTTTACGGAAGCCGTCGACACGCTGCCGGTCCCGCAGATGTGGGTCGATGGTTTCAACTACCGTTACTACGCCGGCCGCAAGACCGAGGGCGGACGCGAGACCTTCGCCAGCGTCCTGGTCAGCCAGAACAACCAGGACATCACCGCGCAGGTCACCGTCGCCGAGCTCGGCGCCATCGCGAACAAGATGGTGGATGCCGCCGCGATGGCGAAAGGACTCGGCGAGACCGGCCACATCGCGCTCTACGGCATCTATTTCGACACCGACAACGCGGTGCTCAAACCGGAAAGCCGCCCGACGCTGGAGCAGATCGCAAAGCTGCTGACGAGCCAGCCGCAGCTCAACGTCTTCATCGTCGGCCACACCGACAGCCAGGGCGCCTATGATGGGGTGGACGCCCCGCCGACGGCATCGATGTGCCAAAGTGGAGGTGTTTAGTACCACTTAAGGGAGGCGTCCGTGATGCAGGTTAGCACAATCGGTCTGGATATCGCCAAGCATGTTTTCCACGCACATGGAGCGGACGGGAAAGGACAGGCTGTATTCAGCAAACGGATCAGCCGAGGAAAGCTCTTGGATTTCTTCGCAGCTCAGCCGAGTTGCACGGTAGCTTTAGAGGCATGTGGCGGAGCCCATCACTGGGCCCGGCAGCTTACGCAGCTTGGCCATCAGGTTCGGCTGATCCCGCCCGCCTATGTGAAGCCGTTTGTAAAGCGGCAAAAGAATGATGCAAACGATGCAGAGTCGATCTGCGAAGCTGCGCAGCGGCCGAACATGCGGTTCGTTGCCG
>NZ_VSST01000038.1 GCF_019402665.1 Bradyrhizobium canariense | reverse complement strand
TGATCTGTCCGGTCTAAACAGAAGGCGGGCGATCCAGTATTCCAGAGGCGGTGGTGATTTACCGAGAGGCCGCGGCGTACTGGATGCCCCGCCTTCGCGGGGCATGACAGCGTTGCGCCTCACACCTTCCGCGCTTCCACCGCCATCCGCACCGCAAGCCCGGCCAGCACCGTGCCCATCAGCCAGCGCTGGACCAGCATCCAGCTTGGCCGGCTTGCGAGAAACAGCGCGATCGATCCGGCCGCGAGCGCGATCATCGCATTCACGCTGACACTGATCGCGATCTGGATCGCGCCGAGCACCACCGACTGCGCCAGCACGCTGCCGGCGGTGGGATCGATGAACTGCGGCAGCAGCGCGAGATAAAGCATCGCGATCTTCGGGTTGAGCAGATTGGTGACGAACCCCATTGCGAACAATTTGCGCGGGCTGTCGATCGCAAGCTGCTTCACCTGGAACGGCGAGCGACCGCCCGGCTTCACCGCCTGCCAGGCCAGCCACAACAGATAACCGGCGCCGGCAAAGCGCAGCGCGTCGTAGGCGAAGGGAACGGCGAGCAGCAGCGCCGTGATGCCGAACGCCGCGCACAGCATGTAGAACACGAAGCCGAGCGCCACGCCGCCGAGCGAAACGATGCCCGCTGCCGGCCCTTGCGTGATCGAACGCGAGATCAGGTAGATCATGTTCGGCCCCGGCGTGAGCACGAGGCCGAGGCAGACGAGGGCGAAGCCGAGCAGGGCGGAGGTGTGGGGCATGGCTGAACCGGTGCGGGAGACGGCACGGTTCTAATATGGGTGGCGCGGTCGGGCCATCGCGCAATTGCACGGAGGACAATTCAACCCGACCGGCCGGTGGTGAACGCGAACCAGACCGCTATCGCGACCAGTGCCAGGGCGAACAAGCGCCGCACCACGTTGCGGTTGTTCGCGACGTCGATGGTCGATTGCAGCGAGCCCGCCAGCGCGACGATCGCCGCATGGATCAGCGTGGCGATTGTCACGTAGATGACGCTGAGCATCAGCGTCTGCCGGACCACGGAGCCGGCATCGGCGCGCACGAACTCCGGCAACACCGCCACGTAGAACATCGCGGCTTTCGGGTTGAGCAGGTTGGTGATCAGGCCGCGCCGGAACGCCGGCCACGGCCGCGCGTCGGCACCGACCGTCCTGCCCGGCGAAGCGTCCTCCTTGCCCGACCACGCGTCCCAGGCAAGCCACAGCAGATAGGCGACGCCACCCCATCGCAGCAGGCCATAAAGCCACGGCGAATGGTCGATCGCCGCGGCGAGGCCGAAGGCCGCGATCACGCCATAAGTCATCAGCCCGAGCGCGATGCCGGCCACCGCGGCAAAGCCCGTGCGCATGCCGCGCGAGAGCGACAGCGCGGCGAGATAGGTCATGTTGGGACCGGGCGTGATCTCGATGACGAGCGCCGTCAGCGCGAAGGCGAGCAGCGGGCTGAGATCACTCACGCAGTTCGCCTCTGGACTCGATCACGGTGACGGATCAGTGCGCCTCGTCCCAATTGTTCGCCGCGCGTGCATCGACATGCAAAGGCACCGAGAGCAGCACGGCCGGGAACGGCGCGTCCTGCATCACGTGCTGCACGACGGGGAGCGTGGCCTCGACCTCCGCGTCGGGCACCTCGAAGATCAATTCGTCATGCACCTGGAGCAGCATCTGCGCCGACAGCTTCTTCTCGGCCAGCGCGTCCTCCATCCGCGTCATGGCGCGGCGGATGATGTCGGCGGCGGTGCCCTGGAGCCGGGCGTTGATCGCGGCGCGCTCGTTGAAGGCGCGCACCGAGGCGTTCGAGGCCTTGATGTCGGGATAGTACATCTTCCGTCCGAACAGCGTGGTGACGTAGCCGTGGCTGCGGCAAAAGTCGCGCGTCTCGTCCATGTAGGCGCGGATGCCGGGGAAGCGCTCGAAGTACTTCTTGATGTAGGCGGAGGCTTCCTCGCGCGCGATGCCGAGCTGGTTGGCGAGGCCGAACGCCGAAATGCCGTAGATGATGCCGAAATTGATCGCCTTGGCGCGGCGCCGGATTTCGCTCGGCATGCCCTGGATCGGCACGCCGAACATTTCCGATGCCGTCATGGCGTGAATGTCGAGACCGTCGCGGAACGCCTGCTGCAGCACGGGAATGTCGGCGATCTCGGCGAGCAGCCGCAGCTCGATCTGCGAATAGTCGGCGGAGACCAGCTTGTGCCCTGGCGTTGCGATGAAGGCGCGGCGGATTTTTCTGCCGTCCTCAGTACGTACCGGAATGTTCTGCAAGTTCGGCTCGTTCGACGACAGCCGGCCCGTCGTGGTCGCGGCCAGCGCGTAGGTCGTGTGGACGCGGTGGGTCTGGGGATTGACGTAGGTCGGCAGCGCGTCGGTGTAGGTCGATTTCAGCTTCGAGACCTGGCGCCACTCCAGAATCTTCTTCGGGAGGTCGTGGCCCTGCTCGGCGAGCTCGTCGAGCACCTGCGCGGTGGTGGACCATGCGCCGGTCTTGGTCTTGGTGCCGCCGGACAGTCCCATCTTGCCGAACAGGATGTCGCCGATCTGCTTCGGGCTGCCGACATTGACGGGCTCGCCCGCGATCTGCTGGATCTCGGCCTCGACGCGCGCCGCGGTCTGGGCGAAATCGCCGGAGAGACGCGACAGCACCTGGCGGTCGATCGAGATGCCGCGCCGCTCCATGCGTGCGAGCACTGCGACCAACGGGCGTTCCAGCGTCTCGTAGACCGTGGTCATGTGCTCGGCGACAAGGCGCGGCTTCAGCACGCGCCAGACCCGCAAGGTCACGTCGGCGCCCTCCGCCGACAGCGACGCGGCCTTGTCGATCGGCACCTGGTCGAACGTGATCTTGCCCTTGCCGCTGCCGAGCAGCTCGTTCTCCTTGAGCATGGCGTGACCGAACCAGCGCTCGGACAGCTGCTCCAGCGCATGCGAGCCGCGACCGGCATCGAGCACGTACGAGATCAGCTGCGCATCGTCGGTGTTGCGCAGTGTGATGCCGTGCTGCGCCAGCATCACCGCGGTGAATTTGACGTCGAAGCCGATCTTGAGAATGCCTGACGATTCCAGCACCGGCCGCAACGCCTCGACCGCCTCGGCATGCTTGACCTGATCGGGCGCGAGGCCCGCGTCGAACAGGCCGGCGCCGCCGCCGGACTGCTTGTGCGCCAGCGGGACGTAGCAGGCTTCGTTCGGCGCCAGTGCGAGCGCGATACCGCAGAGATCGGCCTGCATCGGGTCGATCGAGTTTGCCCGGATCTCGACCGCGACATGGCCGGCATCATGGATGCGCGCGATGAAGGCGTTCAATTCCGCGAGGCTCTTGATCGCCTGGTACTTGCTGCGGTCAACCGGAAGCTTGCGCAAAGCCTCTTCGCGCGCCGCGGCGAGAGAGATCGGCGCGCCCTTCGGGCTCGCGGCCTTGTCCTCCTTGGTCGCCGATGCGTTGCGCTGGCCCGCCGGAACTTGCGGCGCGCCGGTTCCCGGGGCCGGCACGACGTCCGAAGGCGGCAGCGGCGAGAACACGCTGGCGCCGCTGGAATAGCCTGGATCGGCATCGACGTTGGTCGGATCGATCTGCGAGAACTCGGCGACGCGGCGCGTCAGCGTGGAAAATTCCATCGCCTTCAGGAACGCGATCAGCTTGCGCGCATCGGGCTCGTGGACGGCGAGATCGTCCAGCGGGACTTCGAGGTCGACGTTGTCGTCGAGCAATACGAGCTGCCGCGAGATGCGCGCCTTCTCCGCGTGCTCGATCAGGGCCTCGCGCCGCTTCGGCTGCTTGATTTCGGTGGCGCGGAACAGCAGCTGCTCGAGATCGCCATATTCGACGATCAGCTGCGCCGCGGTCTTGATGCCGATGCCGGGCACGCCCGGAACGTTGTCGGTGGAATCGCCGGCCAGTGCCTGCACTTCCACCACTTTCTCCGGCGGCACGCCAAACTTCTCGATCACCTCGGGGATGCCGATGCGGCGGTCCTTCATGGTGTCGTACATGGTGACGCAATCGGTGACGAGTTGCATCAGGTCCTTGTCGGAGGACACGATCGTCGCGCTGGCGCCGCGCTCGCAGGCTTGCCGCACATAGGTCGCAATCAGATCGTCGGCCTCGAAGCCGACCTGTTCCAGGCAAGGCAGGTCGAAGGCGCGTACCGCTTCGCGGATCAGCGAAAATTGCGGGATCAGATCGTCCGGCGCCGGCGCCCGGTGCGCCTTGTACTCAGGATAGATCTTGTTGCGGAAGGTGATTTCCGACTTGTCGAAGATGATCGCCAGATGCGTCGGCCGGTTGTCCTCGGGCATCTCGCGCAAAAGCTTCCACAGCATGTTGCAGAAGCCGAGCACGGCATTGACCTGCAAGCCGTCGGACTTGCGGTTCATCGGCGGCAGCGCGTGATAGGCGCGGAAGATGTAGCCGGAACCGTCGACCAGGAAGACATGGTCGCCCTTGCCGGCGGCCTTGGCGGCGACGGGCTTGGCAGCAGCTGTCGCGGCAGCGGGCTTCGTTTCGGCGGCCTTGGGCGCGGCCTTGGTGTCAGCTTGGGCGGTGGTCTTTGGGGAGCTCTTGGGCATGGCCGCAATGTATGAATTTTTGCGGGATTTGACAGCCTCGGGAGGTGGATTTTTGGCTTGCGGATGCCGCTATCCCCACTGTCGTTTCCCGCATCCCCCGCTGTCATTCCCCGCGAGGGCGGGGAATCGAGTACGCTGCGGCTTATCCGTATACGACTGCTGCCTCTGGAATACTGGATCCCCGCCTTCGCGGGGATGACAACAGAGCATCACTCCGCCGCCTGCAATCGCGCCTCTGTCTTCTTCGGCGCGATGCAGAACGCATCGGGCCGCTCGAACAGGAAATTGCCGCCAAGCCGCAGAGCGATCTGCCAGATCGCGAGCGAGCCGATCACGCCAACGATGGTCACGATCAGCGACACCGCACCGATGTCGGGAATGATGCCCGTGCGCAAGAGCAGCGTCCGTGTCGCCGCCATCGGCAGGAAGAAGGCGAGATAGATCACGATCGAATGCTCGCCGCAGAAGCGGAAGACATTCAGCCATTGCGCGCGCGCGAGCAGCGTGCCCATCGTGATGATGGCGCAGGCCCCGGCGAAGCCGAGCACGAGCGATACGATTTTCCATTCGCTGGCCCCGAGCGCAACGAGGCCGGCATTGACCAGCGCCCATGTCGCGAGCGCTGCCAGCGCCCATGCAGGATGATTGCGCGCGCGGTCCGACAGCGCGAACACGAAGGGCGCGAACAGATAGCCCGAATAGAAATAGACGAAACGCGCGCAGAACTCGTCGATCGCGGTCCAGCCGGTTGCGACACGTGCCGTCTCCAGTGCGGCCGCGATGAGCCAGATCGCGGGCGACGGGACTCGCCGTGTCAGTTTTGTGACGACGAAGAAGATCGGCAGGAGGTAGATGAACCATAGCGTGCCGAACGGCTCGACGAAGGATTCCAGATACAGCAAGCCGGCGTCGCGCCAGCTCGTTTCCGCCGCGAATGCGGGGGCCTTGAAGCCGAACTGGATTGTCACCCAGACGACATAGAAATAGGCGAAATGCACCACCTTGCGGTCGAGATAGGTTCGCCAGTCCCGGTCGATCACCAGTGGCAGGAACAGGCCCGAAATCAGGAAGAAATCCGGCATCCGGAACGGCTTTGCGAAGGCGACCAAAACATGCATGAAACCGGTCTCACCGGCAGCAAGCTCGACCCCGAGCACCGAATGCATCATCACGACCATGACGATGCAGATGCCTTTGGCGTAATCGACCCAATCGACACGCGCAGCAGCCGGGGCCTTGAGTCCCCCGCTCGCGGCGATTGTGCCTGATGGTGCCATGGTGTCTCTTTTTGAGGCGTGTTCCGCCAGGATCTGCGTGAACGCGGGGCAGTTTGCCGCCTTGCGGCTTACGATTTCTTTACCGGTACAAGTGCTGTGCCGTTTTTTGTACGCGGGCTGTTCCCTCATCCCGGGAAAATGCTAAACCGCCTTGGAATAGGGGTTTTGTTAACCAAGCCAAACAGGGTTTTTCATGCGCATTGCTATGATCGGCACGGGCTATGTGGGACTGGTGTCCGGGGCCTGCTTTGCGGATTTCGGTCACGACGTCATCTGCGTCGACAAGGACGAGAAGAAGATCGCGGCCCTTCATCGCGGCGAGATCCCGATCTACGAGCCCGGGCTTGACGAACTGGTCGCGACGAATGTGAAGGCCAAGCGGCTGGAGTTCACCACCGATTTGTCCAAGCCGGTCGCGGATGCCGATGCTGTCTTCATCGCGGTCGGCACGCCGTCGCGCCGCGGTGACGGCCACGCCGATCTGTCCTACGTTTATGCCGCCGCGAAAGAGATCGCGCAGTCGCTGTCCGGCTTCACCGTCGTCGTGACCAAATCGACCGTCCCGGTCGGCACCGGCGATGAGGTCGAGCGCATCATCCGCGAGACCAATCCCAAGGCCGACGTGGTCGTCGCCTCGAATCCCGAATTCCTGCGCGAGGGCGCGGCGATCCGCGACTTCAAATTCCCCGACCGCATCGTCGTCGGCACCTCCGACGAGCGCGGCCGCAAGGTGATGAGCGACATCTACCGTCCGCTGTCGCTGAATCAGGCGCCGCTGATGTTCACGGAACGCCGCACCGCCGAGATGATCAAATACGCCGCCAACGCGTTCCTCGCGACCAAGATCACCTTCATCAACGAGATCGCCGACCTCTCCGAAAAGGCCGGCGCCAACGTGCAGGAGGTCGCGCGCGGCATTGGCCTGGACAACCGCATCGGCACCAAATTCCTGCATGCCGGTCCGGGCTTCGGCGGCTCGTGCTTTCCGAAGGACACCAAGGCGCTGATCAAGATCGCGCAGGACTACGACGTGAGCCTTCGCATCGTCGAGTCCGTGCTGGCGGTCAACGAGAACCGTAAGCGCGCGATGGCGCGAAAAGTGAGCCAGGCGCTCGGCGGCTCGCTGCGCGGCAAGACCATCGCCGTGCTCGGCCTCACCTTCAAGCCCGACACCGACGACATGCGCGATGCGCCGTCGATCCCGCTGGTGACCGGCCTGATCGACATGGGCGCGAAGGTGAAGGCCTTCGATCCCGTCGGCATGGAGCAGGCGAAGAGCGAGCTGCCCAGCATCACCTATTGCGAGGACGCCTATTCCTGCGCGGAAGGCGCCGATGCGATCGTGATCGTCACCGAATGGGTGCAGTTCCGGGCGCTCGACCTCGACCGGCTGAAGGCGACCATGGCCCAGCCCGTCATCGTCGATCTGCGCAACATCTACCGCCCCGAGGAGATGGCTGCGGCCGGTTTCGTCTATGAGAGCATTGGCCGGCCGCCGGTGCACGGCTGATAGCGGCATATGATTGTCATATCCCGCGAAGGCGGGGTATCCAGTAATCCGCGATCTTCGTAATAACCGGGATCCGAGTTTACTGGATCACCCGCACCAGTGCGCAAGTGCGCACAAGGCGGGTGATGACGGAAGCGAGATATTTGCCCCGCAGTTTCGACACGCCCCTCCCGATCGATGCCGTGCTCGACGACCTCTCGCGCACGCTGGAGGCGCATAATGCCGCCGTGCTGGTGGCGCCCCCGGGCGCCGGCAAGACAACGCGCGTGCCCCTGGCGCTGCTCGATGCCCCCTGGGCCAAAGGCAAGAAGATCATCGTGCTGGAGCCGCGGCGCATCGCGGCGCGCGCCAGCGCTGACCGCATGGCCAAATCGCTCGGCGAACGCGCTGGGGAGACTGTCGGCTATCGCGTCCGCTTCGGCTCGAAGATCTCGCGCGCGACCCGCATCGAGGTGGTGACGGAGGGCATCTTTACCCGCCAGATCCTCGACGATCCCGAGCTGTCGGGCATCGCCGCCGTCCTGTTCGACGAATTCCACGAGCGTTCGCTCGATGCCGACATGGGCCTCGCGCTGGCGCGCGATGCGCAAACCGGCCTGCGCGAGGATTTGCGCATCCTCGTGATGTCGGCAACGCTCGATGGCGCCCGCGTCGCAAAATTGCTCGGCGAAGCGCCCGTCGTCGAAAGCGAGGGCCGCGCCTTTCCGGTCGAGACGCGCTATCTCGGTCGCAAGGCGGACGCGCCGGTGGAGCGGCAGATGGCGGATGCGATCGCCTCGGCGCTGCGGGCCGATGCCGGCTCGGTGCTGGCGTTCCTGCCGGGCGCCGCCGAAATCCGCCGCACCCAGAACCTCCTCGCCGAGCGCGTGCAGGACGCTTCGATCGAAATCGTGCCGCTGTTCGGCGCACTCGACGCCGCCGTGCAGGATCGGGCTATCTCGCCGGCGCCCAAGGGCACGCGCAAGGTGGTGCTGGCGACCTCGATCGCGGAGACCTCGCTCACCATCGAGGGCGTGCGCATCGTGGTCGATTCCGGTCTCGCCCGCGTGCCGCGCTACGAGCCCGACATCGGCCTGACCCGGCTCGAGACCGTGCGCGTCTCGCGCGCGGCGGCTGACCAGCGCCGCGGCCGCGCCGGCCGGACCGAGCCCGGTGTCTGCTACCGGCTCTGGGACGAACCTCAGACGGCCTCGCTCGCGCCCTACACCCAGCCCGAGATACTCAGCGCCGATCTGTCCTCGCTGGTACTCGATCTCGCGCAATGGGGCGTCGCCGACCCTGCCGCGCTGTCGTTTCTCGACCCGCCGCCGCAGCCGGCCTGGAAGGAAGCAAAAAGCCTGCTCTGCGAGCTCAACGCGCTCGATGCCGATGGCCGCATCACCGCGGAGGGCAAGAGCCTGCGGGCGCTGGCGCTGCCGCCGCGGCTCGCCCGCATGATCGTGGATTCGCATCGTGCCGGCGAGGGCGAGGCCGCCGCCGAGATCGCCGCCATCATCACCGAACGCGGGCTCGGCGGCGACAGCGTCGATCTCGAGCACCGGCGCGACCAGTTCCGCCGCGACCGTTCCCCGCGTGCCGCAAGCGCGCGCGACCTCGCGCGGCGCTGGGCCTCGCAGGTGGCGGCGTCAGAGAAGACGGCGGCCGGAGAAGACGGCCTCTCGACCGGCCTGATGCTCGCCTACGCCTTTCCGGACCGCGTCGCGCGCAACCGCGGCAATGGCAGCTTCGTGCTCGCCAACGGCCGGGGTGCTGCCGTGGATCAGACCTCGTCGCTCGCCCGTGCACCCTATATCGCGATCGGCGAAATGACCGGCACGGCGGCGAGCGGGCGCATTCTGCTCGCCGCGCAAATCACCCAGGACGAGATCGAGCAGCATTTCGCCGAGCACATCGAATCCGTCGAGGAGATATCGTTCGATCGCGGCGCGATGGCGTTGCGGGCGCGGCGCAAGCGCGCGCTGCACGCGATCACGCTCTCCGAGGCGACGCTTGCCGTATCGCCCTCGGAGGACACTGCGCGCATCTTCGCGGACGGGCTGATCGCCGCCGGCCTCGACCGGCTGCCCTGGTCGAAGGCAGCCAAACAATGGCGCGATCGCGTGATGTTTTTGCGCAAGGCCGAGGGCGACAGCTGGCCTGATCTCTCGGACGACGGATTGATCGCGCGGCGCGACGATTGGCTGGTGCCGGCGCTCTACGACAAGATCGCGCTGAAGGATATCTCCGCCGGCGAACTCTCCGACGCGCTGATGACATTGTTGCCGTGGGAGATGCGCGCGCGGCTCGACCGCGAGGCGCCGACGCATTTCGAGGCGCCGACCGGCAGCGTGCTCGCGATCGACTATGAAGCGGAGCAGGGGCCGACCATCGCGGTGCGGCTGCAGGAATTGTTCGGCCTCAACACCCATCCCTCGATCGCCGCCGGCAAGGTGCCGCTGGTGCTGGAGCTGCTTTCGCCGGCGCAGCGCCCGGTGCAGGTGACGCGCGATCTCCCTGGTTTTTGGCGCGGCAGCTACAGCGCCGTGCGCTCCGATTTGCGCGGCCGCTACCCGCGCCATCCCTGGCCGGAAGATCCGGCGAATGCGCTGCCGACCCGGCGGGTCAAGCCGCGCGGCACGTGAGGCGCAAGAAGACCCTCATGGTGAGGAGCGCGGAACGCGCGTCTCGAACCATGTAGGCCCGCCTTTCACCCGCGGCCATCCTTCGAGACGCCCGCTTCGCGGGCTCCTCAGGATGAGGATATGCCGTATCTGCGACACCGGCGCATTAACCGTCCGCTCATCCTTTTCGTCAAAATAGCACAGCTCTGGCCGCAGCGTCGCTCGCGGACAGGCCTGCCGCGTGGTGAAATCGAGCCTTCCGGCTCGGAACTGGTGTGATGCGTAACATAATGATTTTCGCGGCGATCATGATCGGCCTCGGCACCTTCATGGCGCAGATGGCGGACAGGATGAGCTCCGCCTCGGCGACGTCGGTGCCGCGCACGGTAGCAGTCGCGTCCATCGCGCCGGCCGGCGGCCGCAGCCTCAACATCCCTCGCGACGGCCGCGGCCACTTCCAGACTGAAGGCCGGATCGAAGGCCAGCGCATCGGCTTCATGGTCGACACCGGCGCCTCCGTGGTTGCGCTGAACGAGACCTCGGCCGCCCGCTTCGGCCTGCGCCCCTCGCGCAGCGATTACAACGCCACCGTCTCCACCGCCAACGGCACCATCAAGGCCGCGCGCACCCGCATCGCCATGCTCGATATCGGCGGCCTAATCGTGCGCGATGTCGATGCCATGGTGCTGCCCGACGAGGCGCTGTCCGAGAACCTGCTCGGCCTCTCCTTCCTCTCCCGCCTCAGGCGTTTTGAGTACGCCAACGGTCAGATGGTGCTGGAGCAGTAAGGGTCTCCCAAAGGCTCCAGCGACCGCATATTTCAAGAAAATCTCTATTTTGACCGCTCTCGCGGCCAGATTTCCCCGTTACCAAACTGCCGCAATTATCATCCATAAGCTGCCATTCCCGCCTTCCGCTGCAGCCCGGCATTCGCTAAGGCTGCATCAAATCTGGCTCTTTTTCACGAGACCGTCTCCATGTTCCCCAAGCCGAAATCCGTGTTGCTGCCCAACACCTATGCCTTCGAATCCGAGCCGATGGTGAAGGCCACGGGCTTTCGCGAATACGACGCGCGCTGGCTGTTCCAGAAGGAAATCAACCTGATGGGAATCCAGGCGCTCGGCATGGGGCTGGGCGCGCTGATCGCAGAGCTCGGCGTCAGCCAGGAGATCGTCACCGGCCATGATTTCCGCGGCTATTCGGCCTCGATCAAATATGCGCTGATCTCCGGCCTGATGGCAGCAGGCTGCAAGGTGCACGACATCGGGCTCGCGGTGACGCCGATGGCCTATTTCGCCCAGTTCGACCTCGACGTGCCCTGCTGCGCCATGGTCACGGCCTCGCACAACGACAATGGCTGGACCGGCGTGAAGATGGGCGCCAACCGCCCGCTGACCTTCGGCCCGGACGAGATGACGCGACTGAAGGAGATCGTGCTGGGCGCCGAGTTCAAGAACAAGGCCGGCGGCTCCTATCAATTCCACGAGAATTATCCGGCGCGCTACATCGCCGATCTCACCAGCCGTCCGAAGCTCAAGCGCAAGCTCAAGGTCGTCGCGGCCTGCGGCAATGGCACCGCCGGCGCGTTCGCGCCGCAGGTGCTGGAGGCGATCGGCTGCGAGGTGATCCCGCTCGACACCGAGCTCGACCACACCTTCCCGAAATACAATCCGAACCCCGAAGACATGGAGATGCTGCATGCGATCCGCGACGCGGTGCTGCAGCACAAGGCCGATGTGGGCCTCGGCTTCGACGGCGACGGCGATCGCTGCGGCGTGGTCGACAACACCGGCGAGGAGATCTTTGCCGACAAGGTCGGCGTGATGCTGGCGCGCGACATGTCCGCGATCCACAAGGACGCGCAGTTCATCGTCGACGTGAAGTCGACCGGCCTGTTCATCACCGATCCGGTGTTGCAGAAGCAGGGTGCAAAAACCACCTATTGGAAGACCGGCCATTCCTACATGAAGCGCCGCACCCATGAGACGGGTGCGCTCGCCGGCTTCGAGAAGTCCGGCCACTTCTTCTTCAACAAGCCGTATGGACGCGGCTATGACGACGGTCTCGTCTCGGCGCTCGCGATCTGCGACATGCTCGATCGTGCCCCCGGCAAGTCGATGGCCGATCTCAAGAACGCGCTGCCGAAGACCTGGTCGTCGCCGACGATGTCGCCGCATTGCGGCGACGAGGTGAAGTACGGCGTCATCGACAAGGTGGTGAAGCACTTCGAGGGCTTGCAGGCCAAGGGCGCCAAGATCGGCGACCAATCGATCCGCGATCTCGTCACCGTCAACGGCGTCCGCGTCACGGTGGAGGACGGCAGCTGGGGTCTGGTGCGGGCCTCCTCCAACAAGCCCGAACTCGTCGTCGTGGTCGAGAGCCCGGTCTCCGAGCAGCGCATGCACGACATGTTCGAGATGGTGAACAGCGTGCTGCGCACCCATCCCGAAGTCGGCGAGTACAATCAGAAGATTTGAGGTGCGAGGCTAGCCTCACTTGCTGTCATGCCCCGGCTTGACCGGGGCATCCAGTACGCCGCGGTTTATCCGTACCCCATCGTCGTCTCTGGAATACTGGATCGCCCGGTCAAGCCGGGCGATGACAGTTTGCGTGTGGTGAGCCTTAACCCGCCACCACAGCCGGGATCGGCAGCGCGGTGACCGATTTGATCTTCTCCATCGCGAAGCGCGAGGTGACGTTCTTCAGCGGCACGGCGCTGATCAGCTTTTTGTAGAACACGTCATAGGCCTGCATGTCCGCGACGACGACGCGCAGCATGTAGTCGACGTCGCCGGCCATGCGATAGAACTCCATCACCTCGGGCATGGCGCTGACGGCGTCGGCGAACTTCTTGAGCCAGGCGTCGGAATGGTCGGAGCTCTCGACCGACACGAACACGGAGATGCCGAGCCCGATCTTGTTCTGGTCGACCAGCGCCACCCGCTTGGTGATCACGCCGTCGGCCTCCAGGCGCTGGATGCGCTTCCAGCAGGGGGTCGAGGACAGGCCGACGCGGTCGCCGATCTCTGCGACGGAGAGGGAGGCATCGTCCTGCAGCACCATCAGAATCTTGCGGTCGATGGCGTCGAGGCGGCGGCTGGTCTCGGGGAGCGGGACGGCGAGATCGGTCATTTGAAGAACTTTGTTCCATTTCAATGGTCGATTTCCCTGATATAGAGAAAATCCTTCTATAGCAAGTCTATAATCTCGGCATCCGTCCGAGCGTCGTCCCGCGCGGCATGTTCAAAAGCTCTTCAACTTCAACGCGTTGCGGAGCGGCCAGGCCGCCGCCGTGACGGGTGCATTTCAGCGCCGCGGCGGCCGCGGCGAATTGCAGCGCCTGCCGCACGCCGCCGCCTTCGGCAAGGCGAAGCGTGAAGGCGCCATGGAAGACGTCGCCGGCGCCGAGCGTATCGACGGCCTGAACCGGAACCGCCGGCGTCTGCTCCAGTTCGCCGCTCTCGTTCAGCCAGATCGTGCCACGCGGGCCGCGGGTGGCAGCGAGGAAGGCGGGCGTGAGTCCGGCCAGGCGCTGCAACGCCTCGCCGTCGTCAGGGATGCCGGCTGTCTCCTGTACCTGTTCGCTGGCGAACAGCAGGTGCGAGGCGGCCGTGAGCAGTCCGTCCTGCAACGATATCGCGCGGTCGACGCCGACGATGACGGCAATGCCGCGCCGGCGTGCCTCAGTGCAGAGATCCGTGCAGAACGATGCGCAGCGGCTCTCGACGAGGACCGCCTGACAATCGGCGAGCAGCTTGTCGGCGTCGGGCAGCTCGACTGTCCACAGCGCCGGATCGCGATAGATCGTGAGCGTTCGCTCGCCCGTCGCATCAATGATGATGGCAGAGACGGGCGTGGTCGCATCAGGTATGCGCACGATATGGCTTGTGTCGATATTTTCGGATCTCATGCGCTCGAGAATGAAGCCGCTCGACGTCTCCTGCGCATCGCCCATGGGGCCCGCGAAGGAGACGCGGCCGCCGAGCCGCGCGATGGCGATCGCGGCATTGAGCGCGTTGCCGCCGCAGATCTCCGCGAGATGGCTGGCGTTCGCCTTGCTGCCGCGCGCGGGCACGGCCTCGACCCGAAAGGTCAGATCGCGCACGGGAATGCCGATGCAGAGGATGCGCGGCGCGATCACAGAGTGCGCCATCGGCGGTCAGCTCTTGTCGTGCACCCAGCGGCCGAGCAGGTGATGCGCAATCGCAAACGGATGCGGGCCGGCGAGCCCGTCGGGATGGGTCCGCGTCAGCATCAAGGCCGCCTCCTCGCGCGTGAACCAGCGCGCATCCTCCAGCTCGGAATGATCGACGACGATGTCCTCGCTCACGGCCCGCGCGCTGCAGCCGATCATGAGCGACGACGGATAGGGCCAGGGCTGGGTCATGTAATACTGCACGTCGGTGCAGCGGATTCCGGATTCTTCGAAGATTTCGCGGCGTACCGCGTCCTCGATGGTTTCGGCGGCCTCGACGAAGCCGGCGAGGCACGAATACATGCCGGGCGGAAACTGCTTCTGGCGGCCGAGCAGGCACCTTTCGCCGGAGGCGACGTGCATGATCACGACGGGATCGGTGCGCGGGAAATGCTCGGCCTTGCAGCTCGGGCACTCCCGCTTCCAGCCGCCTTCCTTCATCGCGCTGCGCGTGCCGCAATTGGCGCAATAACCATGGCGCTGATGCCAGCTCACCATCGACTTCGCCATCGCGATCGCCGACAGCTCCTGCGGCGGCACCGCGCCCTGCATCGCCATGCCGCGCAGCTCACTGAGCGCGTAGTCCTCGCGCCCGATCAGCTTCTCGGACGCGGCCTGCGAGAGGCCCATGCCGAACATCGCGGCGCCGTCGCGTAGGCCTAAGAAGATCGTGCCGGGATTGGCGCCGCATTTCAGCGCCTCGTCGATTCCGAGCAGTGCGCGCACCTTGTCGCCTTCGCGCTTCACCAGCAGCGAGTCGCGGTAGACCACATAGGCGCGCGAGGTCGGCTTCTGCTCCATCGCGAACAGCTTTTCGTCGTCGCGGCGCAGATGCGCGGCGCGGTCGAGAATGTTGGTGACGAAGGCCGGCTGCCCCAGCGGAAACGAGTCGAATGCTGACATTTCTTGTTCTTTCAACCCAACCAGATCTTGCGGCGAAGCGCGCTGATGAAAGTCTGCACCTCGGTGGCGTCGTGCGCCAAGGGCTGCATCACGCCCCAGACCGGCCGCGGCCAGGCGGCGTCACTGGTTCGGCGCGCGATGATGTGGACGTGAAGCTGGGGCACGAGGTTGCCCAGTGCCGCGATGTTGAGCTTGTCGCATTGGGTGATCTCCTTCAGCGCGCGCGAGACGCGGGAGATCTCGGTCATCAATTGCGCCTGCTGCACCTCGTCGAGGTCGATGATCTCGACCGTATCCGCGCGCCGCGGCACCAGCAGCAGCCAGGGATAATGCGCGTCCTTGATGACCAATACCTTGGACAGCGGCAAATCGCCGATGTCGATGGTGTCCTCTTTCAGGCGGGAGTGCAGCGACCAGGCGGGTTCGGGCATGAAGATTTCCGGATGGCCCGACGGGAATCGGGCATGGCGGGGCGGAACCCCTGAATATTTGCTCCGACCATACGACAGCGATTCCGATAGGGGAAGGATGGCGCTCCGCAGGGGCCGCATACGCGATCGTCGTCCTGGACAAGCGCAGCGCAGATCCAGGACCCATTACCACAGGATTGGGCTTGGCGAAGATTCGGGGTTTACCGACTTCGTGCCACAAACTTCTCCTTGGGGTAATGGGTCCTGGCTTTCGCCAGGACGACGGTGGGGGCGTGCTTTTACGCCTCCGCCAGCACCCGCGCATTGGCGCGGACCGAGGCTTCGCTGACGCGGATGCCGAGGCCCGGGCCGTCGGGCACCACGACGTGGCCGCCGCGATTGGCGACGCGCTCTTCCAGCACGTCCTCGGTCAGCACATGATGCGGCATGTAGAATTCGCAGCCGAGCGAGATGCCCGGCGTCGCCGCGATCAGCTGCGTGCCGGCGGCGAGCCCGATGCCGCCCTCCCACAGTGTGCCGCCATAGCCGGGCAGGCCGGCGATGTCGGCGATCGCCATGATCGCCTGCGCCTCGAACAGGCCGCCGGCCTTCATCAGCTTAATCGAGACGGCATCTGCCGCCTCGCGGCGCACCACCTCCATCATGTCGCGGCGATCGAAACAGCTTTCGTCGGCGAGCACGGGAGTTTCCAGCGCCGCGGTGAGCTGCGCCATCACGTCGAGATATTTGCGGGGTACCGGCTGTTCGATGAAGGTCGGCGCAAACTGCTCGACGTCGCGCAGGATCTTGATCGCGCCGAACGGCGCCAGCGCCTGGTTGTAATCGACGCGAAGATCGACCTTGTCGCCGAATTCTTTCCGGATCGCCGCAAGATGATCGAGATCCTCGCGATGCGACTTCACGCCGGTCTTGACCTTGTAGATGACGCTCCCGTCCGGAACCATCTTCCGCATGCGTTCGAGATCGGCAGTGAAATCCGGATCGGCGATGGAGAACGACAGCGGGATCGTGTCCCGCACGCGGCCGCCGAGCAGGTCAGCGACCGAAAGTCCCGAGGACTTGCCGACGATGTCGAGCAGCGCCATTTCGATCGCGACCTTGGCTTCGGCATGTCCGACCAAGGCACGATCGAGCTCGGCCATCAGAGCGCGGATGCGACGCACCGACTTGCCCATCACGATCGGCCGCAAATAGATGTCGAGCGCGGAGAAGGCTGCTTCCGGCGTTCCCGTGAACACTTCCCACGGTGCCGCCTCGCCCCAGCCGATCACGCCGTCGCTCGACGTCAGTTCGAGCAGCACGCGTTTCACCGTGCCCTTGACGTTGCCGACGCCCTGGAGGCGCGCCATCTTGATCGGGCTCTCGATCAGGAACAGCCTGAGACGTGCGACGGTCGCTTCGGTCATGTCAGGCCTCCATTGACGTGCCAGACCTGGCCGGTGACGTAGGATGCTTTTGGGGAGGCCAGAAAGGCGATGATCTCGGCCACTTCCTCCGGCCGCCCGCGGCGATTCATCGGGATCAGTGCTTCGGTCGCCGCGATCTGCTCGGGTGACAGCCGGCTTTCGCTGGGCTTGTCCTTGATGATCAGGCCCGGCGCGACGGCGTTGACGGTGATGCCCTCCCCGGCGAGCTCGACTGCGGTGAGGCGCACCAGCGCTTCGAGCGCGGAGCGGCTCGCGGCCGTCGCTGCAAAGGGTGCGAACTCCGGCCGGATCGCGTGCGCCACGAACGACGACACTGCCACGATCCGCGCATCTCGTCCCGCACGCAGCAGCGGGAGCGCGGCGTCCACCAACCGCGTGAACGCCAGCGCCGATTCATCCATCGCCTTGCGGAACTGATCCGCCGGCGTACCGATGGCGCTGCCGCGGCGGGCATGGCCGCCGACCAGGATCAATCCGTCGAGCCGGCCGAAGGCGCTTTGCGTAGCGGCGAGGGCGTCGGTGACCGCGGCCTCCTCGGCGAGATCGCCGAGGCATTTTGCGACGATCGCACCTTGCGCTTCGGCTTCCGCGGTCGTGACGTCGAGACCCTCTGCGTTCGAGCGCGTGTGGAGCACCAGCGCCGTGCCGGGCGTTGCGAGCAGTCTTGCGGTGGCGCGGCCGATGCCGCTGGCGGCGCCGGTGACGAGATAGACGCGGTTGATATCGGACATCACGATGCCGTTGTGGCCGGCGGCAATGCGCCGGTGCGGTGGAAATGGCTAAGGAAGGCGCGGGTCGCAGCTTCTCTTGGATTGTCGATCACCTGCCGCGCCGGGCCTTCCTCGATCACGACGCCGTCGCGCATGAAGATCAGACGGTCGGCGACTTCGCGGGCAAAGGCGATCTCGTGGGTCACGATCACCATGGTCATGCCCTCCGACGCCAGCTGCTGGATCACGGCGAGCACCTCGCCGACAAGCTCGGGATCGAGTGCGGAGGTGGCTTCGTCGAACAGCATCACGTCCGGCTCCATGGCAAGCGCCCGGGCAATCGCGACGCGCTGCTTCTGTCCGCCGGAGAGCGTTGCCGGATATTGGTCGGCCTTCTCTGCAAGGCCCACCTTGACGAGTTGCGCTCGTGCGAGTTTCTCGGCGTCCGCCCTGGCCATGCGCCGCACCGTGACCGGTCCCTCCATCACATTCTGGAGCGTCGTCATGTGCGGGAACAGGTTGAAATGCTGGAACACCATGCCGGTGGTGGCGCGGAATCCTGCCAGCGTCTTCACGTCGGGCAGCTTTGTGCCTTGTCCGAAAGCAAAGCGCGTGTCTCCGACGCGAACGCTGCCGCCGTCGGGCGTCACAAGAAGGTTGATGCAGCGGAGCAGCGTCGACTTGCCGGAGCCGGACGGTCCGATCAGCGCGACGACACCACCCTTGGCGACGTCGAGATTGATGTTCTTCAAAACCTCGTTGCTGCCGAAGCTCTTGCGCAAGGCCCGGATCTCGATTTTTTGCGTGTCGCTCATTCGCCGACCGCCAGTCGCTTCTCGCCGCGCCGGACCATGATGGTCAGGGGAATCAGGATCGCCGCATAGGCGACCGCGACGGCGGTGTAGGTTTCCAGCGGACGGTAGCTGTCATGGGCGGCGACCTGGCTCTGATAGACCAGGTCGGGCACCGCCAGCACCGAGACCAGCGAGGTGTTCTTGAACTGGATGATCGACTGGTTCATCAGCGCCGGGATCATGCGCTTGATCGCCTGCGGCAGCACGATGCGCCGCATGCTCTGGCCTGGGGTCATGCCGAGCGCGGCGCCGGCTTCGGACTGGCCGCGATCGATCGAGATGATGCCGCCGCGGATGATCTCCGAATAGAACGAGCCGCCGTAGAGCGACAGCGCCAGCGCCGAGGCCGTGATCGGCGTCATCTCGATGCCGGCCAGGATCGGCAGCGCGTAATAGAACCAGATCAGCTGCACCAGGATCGGCGTGCAGCGGAACGCCTCGATGAAGGTGAGCGCGAGAAGGCGCACCGCGCGAAAGCGCGACAGGGTCCCGAACGCGCCGAACAGGCCGAAGACGAGGCCGAGCACAACGATGACCAACGTGAAGCCAACGGTGACGCCGAGCCCGTTGAGAAAGAGCCAGCGATAGCTCCAGAGGATGCCGAAATCCCACTGATACATATTATCTTGGACCTCAGTCGCGCGCGAATTGAAGACAGTCGAGCCGCATGCTCGGTGCACCTCTCCCGCTTGCGGGAGAGGTCGGCGCGAAGCGACGGGTGAGGGCTCTATCCTCTTGGGGAGTCTCCCTAGAGGAGACACCCTCTCCCCTGCCCTCTCCCGCTTGCGAGGG
>NZ_VSST01000037.1 GCF_019402665.1 Bradyrhizobium canariense | reverse complement strand
ATTTACGCAAAGCCCTCGCACGCGGGAGAGGTGCACCGCCGCCTTGGCGAGGATCGAATCCCTCGATGCATAACGGAGGCTCGCCGATGAGCGAGCTTCCGTTGTCCGTCACCTCTGATGCCGCGCTTCAGTCCGCGCCCGCGACCAAGGCGCGCGGCTATTGGGCGACCGTCGGCCGTCGGATCCGGCGCGACAAGGTCAGCATGGTCTGCGCGCTGGTGCTGCTGCTGATCTTCCTGTCGGCGATCGTTGCGCCATGGCTCGGTCTGGAAGATCCGTACAAGGGCTCGATGATCCGGCGCCTTCGGCACATCGGCACAACAGGCTACCCGCTCGGCACCGACGAGCTCGGTCGCGACATGCTGGCGCGGCTGATCTATGGCGGGCGGCTGTCGCTTCTCATCGGCATTTTGCCGGTGATCCTCGCCTTCTGTATCGGCACCTCGCTCGGCCTCGTCGCCGGCTATGTCGGCGGCAAGCTCAATACCGCGATCATGCGCACGGTCGACGTGTTTTACGCGTTTCCGTCTGTGCTGCTGGCGATCGCGATCTCCGGCGCGCTGGGCGCGGGCATCCTCAATTCCATCGTGTCGTTGACCGTCGTGTTCGTCCCGCAAATCACCCGTGTCGCCGAAAGCGTCACCACCGGCGTGCGCAACATGGACTTCGTCGACGCCGCGCGCGCCTCCGGTGCCGGTCCCTTCACCATCATGCGCGTGCACATTCTCGGCAACGTGCTCGGTTCGATCTTCGTCTATGCCACCAGCCTGATCTCGGTTTCGATGATCCTCGCGGCAGGCCTGTCCTTCCTTGGACTCGGCACTAAGCCGCCGGAGCCGGAATGGGGCCTGATGCTGAACACCTTGCGGACCGCGATCTACGTCAACCCCTGGGTCGCTGCGCTCCCCGGTGCAATGATCTTCGCGGTCTCGATCTGCTTCAACCTGCTCTCGGACGGCCTGCGTAGCGCCATGGACATCAGGAACTAGCCATGAGCGAAACCAACCTCTCTGTCGCAATGCTGGAGCCGATCGAAGACCTCGGCGGCGTCGCCCAGCCGCTGCTCCAGGTCAACGGCCTGACCAAGCATTTTCCGGTGCGAGGCGGCCTGTTCGCCGCAAAGCGCACCGTGCGTGCCGTCGATAATGTCTCCTTCTCTGTCGCCAAGGGCGAGACCGTCGGGATCGTCGGCGAATCCGGTTGCGGAAAGTCGACCACCGCGCGGCTGCTCATGCACCTGATGCCGCGCGATACCGGCGACATCATTTATGACGGCATGAGCGTCGGCCAGTCGCTCTCCTTGCGCGAGCTGCGCCGCGGCATGCAGATGGTGTTCCAGGATTCCTACGCTTCGCTCAACCCGCGCCTGACGATCGAGGAATCGATCGCCTTCGGCCCGAAGGTGCATGGCATGGCCGACGGCGCTGCGCGCGCGCTGGCGCGCGAGCTGCTGGGCAAGGTGGGCCTGGTTCCTGCAAATTTCGCCAACCGCTACCCCCACGAGATCTCCGGCGGCCAGCGCCAGCGCGTCAACATCGCGCGCGCGCTGGCGCTGTCGCCGCGTCTGGTGATTCTGGATGAAGCGGTCTCCGCGCTCGACAAATCGGTCGAGGCGCAAGTGCTCAATCTGCTTGCCGACCTCAAGCGCGAGTTCGGCCTGACCTATCTCTTCATCAGCCACGATCTCAACGTCGTCCGCTACATCAGCGATCGCGTGCTGGTGATGTATCTCGGCGAGGTCGTCGAGCTCGGCCCGGTCGACCAGGTCTGGGACCAGCCGGCACATCCCTATACGCGCGCACTTCTTGCCGCGATGCCGTCCTCGGATCCGGACCGCCGCACCGAGACGCCGCCGATCACGGGCGATCCGCCCAATCCGATCGATCCGCCCTCGGGCTGCCGCTTCCACACCCGTTGCCCGTTTGCGGAGCCGCTCTGCGCAAATGCGACACCAAAACTCACCGCGCTCGATAGAATGGGCCACGAGGCCGCGTGCTACATGGCGATCCCGGGTTCAGGCCATAGCCGCGCGCCGAAGGAGGAAACCGTATGACGAGACCGACGACAAAAGAGATCAAGGCGACGGCACAGGTCGCCGGCGTTCCCGTCGACGACGAGATCGCGACGCGCATCTCCAACTCCATCGGACCGGCCTTCGAGGGCTTTGCGGCCATTGCCGGCACGTTGCCGTTCGATCTCGAGCCCGCGCTCTATCCGATCGCGCAGGCTGCGAAGCTCTCGAAATGAGCGCCGAGCCCGCATTGATGACGCTCACCGAGGTCGCGCGCGCGATCGCGATGAAGCAGGTGTCCTCGCATGAGGTGACGCGCGCGCTGCTGCATCGTATCGCGCAGTGGCAGCCGCATCTCAACGCCTTCATGTTGATCGAGGCAGAGGCGGCGCTGAAGGCCGCCGATGCCGCCGACGCCGAACTCGCCAAGGGCGAAGTCCGCGGGCCGTTGCATGGCGTGCCGCTCGCGCACAAGGATATGTATTACGACGCAGGCCACGTCGCGACCTGCGGCTCGCTGATCCGCCGCGATTTCGTTCCGACAGTGACCTCCACCGCCTTGCAGCGGCTGAAGGACGCCGGCCAGGTTCGGCTCGGCACGTTGCATCTCGCCGAATTTGCCTATGGCCCGACCGGCCATAACGCCCATTACGGCCCTGTTCGGAATCCCTGGAACGTGGCGCACATCACCGGCGGCTCGTCCTCGGGTTCGGGCTCGGCGGTCGCGGCGCGACTGACTTATGCCGCGCTCGGCTCCGACACCGGCGGCTCGATCCGCATGCCCGCGCATTTCTGCGGCGTCACGGGATTGAAGACCACCGTCGGCCGGGTCAGCCGCGCCGGTGCGATGCCGCTGTCGCAGTCGCTCGACACGGTCGGCCCGCTCGCCCGCACGGCCGAGGATTGCGCGCTGCTGCTGGCCCTGATGGCCGGTCCCGATCCCGAGGATTCGACCGCGAGCCGTGAGCCGCTGTCTGACTATGTCGGCGCGACCAGGGGCTCGCTGAAGGGCCTCAAGGTCGGCGTCCCCTCGTCCTTCTATGTCGATGATCTCGACGGCGAGGTGGCGCGCGTGCTGGACGAGACCATTGCAGTGCTCAAGCGCGAAGGCGCCGACATCGTCACGGTCGAGCTGCCCGATCAGCGGCAATTGTCCGCGGCAAGCCAGCTCGTGCTTGCGGCCGAAGCCGCCGCCTTCCACAAGCGCTGGATGATCGAGCGGCCGCAGGATTACGGCCCGCAGGTGTTGATGCGGCTCCAGAACGGCCTTGCGGTCCCCGCCATCACCTACCTCGAGGCGATGCGCTGGCGCGGGCCGGCACTGGCCGCGCACAACGCTGCGACATCAGGTGTCGACGCGATCATCGCGCCGGCGTCTCCGGTGCCGGCGCCGACGATCGAGGAGAGCGACGTCGGCGGCGGGCCGAACGCGCCGGCGCTGTTGCAGCGGCTGACGCTGTTCACCCGTCCGGTGAATTACCTTGGCCTGCCGTCGCTCACGGTGCCTTCGGGCTTCACCAAAAGCGGTCTGCCGATTGGCATGCAGTTGATCGGCCGCTCGTTCGATGAGGCGACCCTGCTCACCATCGGCGCCGCATTCCAGCGCGCCACCGACTATCACGACAGGCTGCCGAAACTTCCGTCATGACAAAGCTCGTCGAGATCTCAGGCCTCAACATCCGCTTCACCGGCGAGCGCACGGTCTATGCCGTGAACGATCTCAGCCTCTCGCTCGGCGACGGCGAGGTGCTGGGCCTGCTCGGAGAGTCCGGCTCGGGCAAGAGCGTGACCTTGCGTGCACTGATGCGGCTGTTGCCGAAGAAGCGCACGCAGATCACGGGCAAGGTCAACGTGATGGGCCGCGACGTGCTTGCGATGAACGAGGAGCAGCTGTCGTCGTTCCGCGGCCAGACCGTGTCGATGATCTTTCAGGAGCCGGCGCTCGCGCTCGATCCGGTCTACACCATCGGCGCGCAGATCGCCGAAAGCGTCGTGCGCCATGAAGGCAAGTCTTATGCGGAGGGCCGCGCGAGAGCTCTGGAGATGCTCGACGTCGTGCGCATCCCCTCGGCCAAGCGGCGGCTGGATGCCTATCCGCATGAAATGTCCGGCGGCATGCGTCAGCGCGCGATGATCGCGCTGGCGCTCGCGTGTCGGCCAAAGATCCTGCTCGCGGACGAGCCGACCACTGCGCTTGATGCCACCGTGCAGATCCAGATCCTGCTGCTGTTGCGCGAGCTGCAGCGCGAGTTCGGCATGTCCGTCATCTTCGTCACCCACGACATCGGCGTCGCCATCGAGATCTGCGACCGGGTCGCTGTGATGTATGCCGGCCAGATCGTGGAGCAGGGCACGCTTCGCGACATCGTCCGCTCGCCGGTGCATCCCTACGCCAAGGGCCTGCTCGCCTCGACCGTCCACGGGGCCAAGCGGGGACAGCGGCTCGAGACCATCCCCGGCACCCCGCCGTCGCTTGGCGAGAGGCCGCACAACTGCTCCTTTGCGCCCCGCTGCGCCGCTGCCCAGCCGCGCTGCCTGGAGCAATTGCCTGGGAATGTGGACGTCGGGCCGGGCCGGGCAGCACGGTGCGTGCTGGCAGAGCCGGTCACCGCGCTGTCATGATCTTTGGACCGCCAGCGGGGAACGGGGGAACAGCATTCAGACCTCGTTCATCCCGGTTCCGCTTCCATGGAACCGTTCACGGAGAGGGACCTCACTTATGTACATTTCCAACGAAGGCCTGCTTGTCATCCTGTTCGTCGGCCTCGTGGCTGGCTGGTTGGCCGGCAAAGTGGTGCGCGGAACCGGGTTCGGCATCATCGGCGACGTCGTGGTCGGCATCGCCGGCGCGCTGGTGGCAAGCTTCCTGTTTCCGAAGCTCGGCATTCACATCGGCACCGGACTGATATCGGAGATCGTCTATTCCGCGATCGGCGCGGTCATCCTGCTGCTAGTGGTGCGGCTGGTCCGCGGCGGCGGCCGATTCTAATGGCGCCCGAGTTCAATTGATCGAACTTTTGACCTCTCCCCGCCTGGGGAGAGGTGACATGTCTGCAAGAAAAAGCCGCAAGATCGTGAGATTCCGGACTTGCGTGCAAGGTCGGTCGAGGGTGATGTGGGCTATAGGGGTCCCGGGTGTTCGACTGCGTTGGGCGATGAGCGCAAACGCGATGTTAATCCGGGTCAATTACTCCTGAATTTGCCTTTGAAATCAGGGGCTTTGGCCCCTACCCGAAAGAGATCAGACTGATGGCAGCCGTTCCCGGCGTCCGCCGCTCAGAGCTCGGTGATGCGCTGCGCGCCTGTCGCACGGCGTTTGTCGGCGTCGGCTTGATGAGCTGCATGATCAACCTGCTCTATCTGACCGGGTCGATCTTCATGCTGGAGGTCTACGACCGGGTGCTGCCGAGCCGCAGCATTCCGACCCTGGTCGGCCTGATCGTCCTCGCCAGTTTCCTCTACATGGCGCAGGGCGTGCTGGACATGATCCGCAACCGGATCCTGGGCCGGGTCGGCACCGCGCTGGACGAAGCCCTGAACAAGCGGGTGTTCGACACCATCGTCCGCCTGCCGCTGCTGGTCGGCAGCCGCAACGAGGGGCTTCAGCCGCTGCGCGATCTCGACAATGTCCGCTCCTTTCTTGGCGGCATGGGCCCGAGCGCGTTCTTCGATCTGCCCTGGCTGCCGCTCTATCTCGCCATCTGCTTCGCCTTCCACGTCATGATCGGTGTCACCGCGCTGGTCGGCGCCGTCATCCTGGTCGGATTGACGCTGGTCACCGAGTTCATGTCCCGCCAGCCGGCGAAAGACGCGATGGGGCTTGCCGCCCAGCGCAACGATCTCGCCCAGGCCAGCCGCCGCAATGCCGAAGTCATGGTGTCGATGGGCATGGCCGGCCGGATGAACGCGCGCTGGAGCGAGGCCAACGAAAAATATCTCGACGGCAACCAGCGTGCGAGCGATGTCGCCGGCGGTCTCGGCGCGGTCGCAAAAGTGCTGCGCATGATGCTGCAATCGGCCGTGCTCGCGGTCGGCGCCTATCTCGTCATCCACCAGGAAGCGACCGCCGGCATCATCATCGCCGGCTCGATCCTGTCGGCCCGTGCGCTCGCGCCGGTCGATCTTGCCATCGCGCACTGGAAATCCTTTGTCGCGGCACGCCAGAGCTGGCACCGCTTGACCCGCCTTCTGGAGCAGATGCCGGCGCAGACGATGCCGACCCAGTTGCAGGCGCCCACCAGCCGCCTCTCGGTCGAAGGCATCGCCATGGTGCCGCCGGGCGACCAGCGCCTCATCGTGCAGGACGTCACCTTTGCGCTCGAAGCCGGCAACGGCCTCGGCGTGATCGGACCGAGCGGCTCCGGCAAGTCGTCGCTGATCCGCGCGCTGGTCGGCGTCTGGCAACCGGTTCGCGGCAAGGTGCGGCTCGACGGCGCGGCGCTCGACCAATGGGCGTCCGACATGCTCGGCCGCCATATCGGCTACCTGCCGCAGGACGTCGAATTGTTCGGCGGCACCATCGCGCAGAACATCAGCCGGTTCGATCCCGAGGCCACCTCCGACGGCATCATCTCCGCCGCCAAGGAAGCCGGCGTGCACGAGATGATCATCAAGATGCGCGAGGGCTACAACACCCAGGTCGGCGAGCAGGGCACCGCGCTCTCCGCGGGCCAGGCGCAGCGCGTGGCGCTGGCGCGCGCGCTCTATGGCAACCCGTTCCTGATCGTGCTCGACGAGCCCAATTCCAATCTCGACACCGAAGGCGACGAAGCGCTGACCCGCGCCATCCGTGCGGCACGCGAGCGCGGCGCCATCGTCATCGTGGTGGCGCACCGTCCGATCGGAGTGGAAGCGGTCGACCAGATCCTGGTGCTGCGCGACGGCCGTATGCAGGCCTTCGGGCCGAAGGAGCAGGTGCTCGCCCAGGTGCTCCAGCCGCGCGTGACACCGCCGGCGCCGATCAAGATCGTCAGCGAAGGCGGAGCCAAGGCATGAGCACGATGGCGCTCGGCGGCGCGAAGCCCGCAGCGAAGCGGACCGTACGGCAGTCGATCCGGTTCCACCTGATGCTCGGGCTTGGGATCGTGCTGGTCCTCCTGGTCGGCCTCGGCGGCTGGGCTTCGACGGTGCAGATTTCCGGCGCGCTGATCGCGCCGGGTCAGATCGTGGTCGAATCCAACGTCAAGAAGGTCCAGCATCCGACCGGCGGCGTCGTCGGCGAGGTGCGTGCTCGCGATGGCGACGTGGTCAAGGCTGGCGACATCGTGGTGCGGCTCGACGACACCGTCACCAAGGCCAACCTCGCCATCGTCACCAAGAATCTCGACGCGGCGCAGGCGCGTGCGGCGCGGCTCCAGGCCGAGCAGCGCGGGATCGACAGGATCGACTACCCGCAAGCGCTGCTCGATCGCAGCAACGATCCCGACGTCAAGGCGCTGCTCTCCGCCGAAACCAAGCTGTTCGACGTCCGCGTCAACGGACGCGCCGGCCAGAAGGCGCAGCTGCGCGAGCGCATCCAGCAGCTTAACGAGGAGATCGAGGGCCTCTCCGCGCAGGAGCGGGCCAAGGACAGGGAAATCTCACTGGTGCAGCAGGAGCTCGTGGGTGTCCGCGATCTCTATGACAAGCACCTGGTGCAGATCTCCCGCCTGACCACGCTCGAACGCGATAGCGCCCGCCTCAACGGCGAGCGCGCGCAATACATCGCCTCGCGCGCGCAGGCCAAGGGCAAGATCACCGAGACCGAGCTGCAGATCATCCAGGTCGACAAGGACATGGTCAGCGAGGTCTCCAAGGATCTGCGCGAGACCAACGACAAGATCGGCGAAATGATCGAGCGCAAGGTCGCCGCCGAGGACCAGCTTCGCCGCGTCGACATCCGCGCGCCGCAGGACGGCATGGTGCTGCAATCGACGGTGCATACCGTTGGTGGCGTCATCACCGCCGGCGACGCCCTCATGCTGATCGTGCCGCAGGCCGACGATCTCCAGGTCGAAGCCAAGGTCAATCCGGTCGATATCGATAAGCTCCAGATCGGCCAGAAGACGCTGCTGCGCCTGTCCGCCTTCAACCAGCGCACCACGCCGGAGCTCAACGGTGTCGTCAGCCGCGTCTCGCCCGACGTCACCACCGATCAGCGCACCGGCCAGAGCTACTACACCATCCGCGTCTCGCTGTCCGCAGAAGAGGTCGCCAAGCTCGGTGACTCCAGGCTGATCCCCGGCATGCCGGCGGAAGCCTTCGTCCAGACCGGCGACCGCACCATGCTGTCCTATCTGATGAAGCCGCTGCACGACCAGTTCATGCGGGCGTTCCGCGAGAAGTGACGCGGGGAAGCGTCGCCTCCTTTCGTCATCGCTAGCGTAGCGAAGCAATCCAGGTTGCCTTCGCGGCGAGATTTCTGGATTGCTTCGCTACGCTCGCAATGACGGGGGGCTTCTTTCTTGCTTTAGTTTTCTTGCTATAGTTCGATTCAGCCCCAGCAACCCGGCATCGAACAATGCAATCCGTCCAATCCCCACCCTCCGTCGCCACCGAATCCTTTTCCGACGCCGGCCTCGCCGTCGCCCGCCTCGAAGAGATCTACGAGCGCAACACGAAGTTCCTGCGCGACCGCTTCGAAGCTTACGTCAACGGCGAGGCAATCACGACGCGGGTGCGGGCCTTCTACCCCTTCGTCCGTGTCACGACCGCGACGCATGCTCGGCTGGATTCGCGTCTCGCCTACGGCTTCGTCGCCCGGCCCGGTGTGCACGAGACCAGCGTCACGCGTCCGGATCTGTTCCGGACGTATCTCACCGAGCAGATCGGGCTGTTGATCCAGAACCACGGCGTCCCAGTCGAAATCGGCGAGTCCAGCGAACCGATCCCCGTTCACTTTGCCTATCGCCGCGACATCAACATCGAAGCCGCCATCACCACCAGCGAGAACTCGCCCGTGACGCGGTCGCTGCGCGATGCCTTCGACGTGCCTGATCTGGCCACCATGGACGATGCCATCGCCGACGGCACTTTCGAGCTCCAGCCCGGCGCGCCCGAGCCGCTGTCCTTGTTTCGGGCGGCCCGCGTCGACTACTCGCTGCGCCGGCTCTACCACTACACGGGCACAGATCCAGAGCATTTCCAGAACTTCGTGATCTTCACCAACTACCAGTTCTACGTCGACGCCTTCGCGCAGCTCTGCCAGCAGCGGCTTCAGGCTGGCGAGGCCGGCCTCGATGCCTTCGTCGCTCCCGGCAACGTGATCACGCGCAGCGGCGGCGCGTCGACGGGCGTTGCGCCCGCGCGCGCGCCGCAGATGCCGGCCTTCCATTTGGTCACCCCCGGTTATCGCGGCATCACGCTGATCAACATCGGCACCGGTCCGTCCAACGCGCGTAATGTCACCGACCATGTTGCCGTGCTGCGGCCCCATGCCTGGCTGATGCTCGGTCATTGCGCGGGCCTGCGCAACACGCAGCGGCTCGGCGACTATGTGCTCGCCCACGGCTATGTGCGCGAGGACCATGTGCTTGATCGTGAGTTGCCGCTGTGGGTGCCGATCCCGGCGCTCGCGGAGATGCAGGTCGCGCTCGAGGAGGCGGTCGAGGACGTCACCGGGCTCGAGGGGTTCGAGCTCAAGCGCCTGATGCGTACCGGCACCGTCGCGAGCGTTGACAACCGCAATTGGGAGATCAGCGGTCCCGATGTCATTCGCCGCTTGTCGCAATCGCGCGCGGTTGCGCTCGACATGGAATCGGCCGCGATTGCCGCCAACGGCTACCGCTTTCGCGTCCCCTACGGCACGCTGCTGTGCGTCTCCGACAAGCCTCTGCACGGCGAGATCAAGCTCGCAGGCATGGCCAGCGAATTCTACCGCCGGCGCGTCGGCCAACATCTCGAGATCGGCTTGAAGGCGCTGGAACGGCTTAAACAGCAGGAATCCGAGCGGTTGCATTCGCGAAAGCTCCGCAGTTTCGCCGAAGTCGCATTTCAGTAGGCCATGGATTGCCTTTGCTGCTGACAAGCAGCGGGATTTTCGGCATTTTCGGCGCGGGGGTCGACCGGGACGACTTGATGCCACTCATGCGCGACAGGATCATTGGCCATGATCTCGAACGGCTCGCCTTTCGCTTCACCATGCTGAACGACGGCGAGGTCGTACACTGCCAGATCAGCGACGCCGCGATGGACGAGCTTGCGGGCATGCAGGGTACCGAAAGCAGCGCGCGGCAGGCCCAGTTCTTGTCGTTGCGCGAGACCATCGAGCGCCTCGCCTCAGACCTCTACGACGAGGCGCCGCGGGTCAGGGGTCATGTGGTGCGGATCTTTACGCGACATTTGCAGCGGTAGTTCCGCTCCGGCCTCCGCCGTCATGCTCCGGGGCAGTTCATCGGTTGGTCAAGATCTGGTCTTGCCGGGCTTACCTTCCCGCAACGTGCCCGGCGGGCTGAGGACCGCGTCTCTTGCATCAGCTGTCAAACATGATCACGCTGCGCAGCGTCTTGCCGGCTTTCATGTTGGCAAAGCCTTCGTTGATCTCGGAGAGCTTCAGCTTGGCCGAGATCCAGTCTTCCAGATGCAGCCGGCCGCGCAGGTAGAAATCCACCAGCCGTGGCATGTCGACCCGAAAATGGTTCGAGCCCATTGATGAGCCCTGGATCCTGCGCTCGCGCAGGAAGTCGAAGCCATGCAGCTCGATCTTCTGGCCGAACGGAATCATGCCGACGATGGTGGCCGTGCCGCCCGAGGCGAGCATGCCGAAGGCCTGCTCGGCGGTCTCCTTGCGGCCGAGCACCTCGAAGGAATGATGCACGCCGCCATTGGTGAGATCGCGCACCTGCTTCACGACGTCGCCGTCGGCCGGGTTGATGATGTCGGTGGCGCCCAGCTTGGTCGCGAGCTGGAGCTTGGCCGGATTGGTGTCGATGGCAATGATGCGGCCGGCGCCCGCGATCTGCGCGCCGTTGATCGCGGCCATGCCGACACCGCCGCAACCGATCACGGCCACGGTTTCGCCGGCGGTCACCTTCGCCGTGTTCACGACCGCGCCGTAGCCGGTAATGACACCGCAGCCGATCAGCGCCGCAAGATCGAGCGGCATTTCCTTGCGGATTTTGACGATCGCGTTCTCGTGCACCAGCATCTGCTCGGCGAAAGAAGAGAGGTTGAGAAACTGATGCAGCTTCTCGGAACGGGCCCATTGCATCCGATTGGAAGCCCCCGGCAGCAATTTTACCGTGGTGTCGGTGCAGAGCACCGTGCGGCCCGTGGTGCAATTGTCGCAGGTCCCGCAGAACACCGAAAGACAGGTGACCACATGATCACCGGGCTTCACATAAGTCACGTCGGAGCCGACCTGTTCGACGATTCCGGCGGACTCGTGCCCGAGCACCGCGGGCAGCGGATGCGGATAAAGGCCTTCCATGAAGTGCAAATCGGAGTGGCAGAGACCAGCGACCGACGTCCGGATCAGGACCTCGCGCGGGCCGGGCTTCGGCAGGCTGACATCCTCGATGACCAGGGGTTTGTTGACTTCATGGAGGACGGCGGCCTTCATCGAGCACTCCCTATCGCTTTTTTGCTTTGAACGCGGGTGGCAGCCTACGCTGCCAGGACCAGTTCGCCAACCTCGCTCATGCTACCGGCGCGATCGCCGAGGAGGAGCGCCGCGATCTTCTGCTGCACGGGATTTTCCGTCAACCGGAACGGATCGCTCGGCGACACCCGGTGATCGATCACCAGCCGCGACAACAACAGCCTTCGCGCATCGCCACGCATGTCGTGGATACGATGTGCCTCCCAGGCGAGCGCGACGGCACTGGCGACATGATAGAGCAGGCTTGTGGCGCGGCGCGCATCGGCCTCGTTGTCGGCCGCGCTGGCGACCTCGCGCGCGAAGCCGACCGCGCGATCGGTGAGAGTGTGCAGCCGGTCGCGCCAGGCCTGCGGCACCGAGGGGCTGTCATCGAGGCGGGCGTGCAGATCGGCTGCGAGCGCGGATTCGGCGCCGTGGCGGCCGACCGCGCGCCTCAGCGCATCGATCGCGACGATGTTGCCGGTGCCTTCCCAAACCGAACCGAGATGCGCGTCCCGCAGCAGCCGAGCGGTCGCGAATTCCTCGATATAGCCGATGCCGCCGCGCATCTCGAGCGCATCGCCACAAACCTTTCGCGCGTCCCGGGTGGCGCGGAATTTCAAGGTCGGCGTCAGGATGCGCAGCAGTGCGGCTGCATCCTGGCTGCCGGCCTCGGCACGGTCGAGCGCGTCCGCGGTGAGAAAGCTCATCGACAACGCTTGCTCGACCGGCAGCATGATCTTCAGTATCTGGCGCCGGCCCAGCGGCAGGTCGATGATGCGGTTGCCGAACACCACACGGTTTTTTGCCACCGTCATCGCGTCATGGTAGGCCCGCCGCATCAGCGCGGTGGATTTGACGCCATTTGACAGCCGCGACGAGTTCACCATCTCGGCCATCTGCACGAAGCCGCGGTCGAGCTTGCCGACCGCGTAGGCGATCGCGCCTTCGAGCTTGATCTCACCCGAGGCCATCGAGCGCGTGCCGAGCTTGTCCTTCAGACGCACGATCCGGTAGTGGTTCTGCGAACCGTCGTCGAGGAAGCGCGGCATCAGGAACAGGCCGACACCGCGCGTGCCGAGGCCGGCGCCTTCGGGGCGCGCCAGCAGCATCACGATTTTTGCGTCGGCGTTCGAGCAGAACCATTTTTCCCCGGTAAGGCGCCAATGGTCGCCTTCCTGCACGGCCGTCGTGGTCAGCGTGCCGACGTCGGAGCCGCCTTCCTTTTCGGTCATGAACTGGCCGCCTTGCGTCAGCTTGCTCATATCGGTCTGGGTCAGGCCATCGAGATATTTCGCCTTCAGCGCCTCGGTGCCGAAATTCGCCAACAGCTTGGCGCAGCCGTCGGTGACGTTGATCGGGCAGCCCATGCCGAATTCGGTCTGGTTGAACAGGAAGGTGAAGGCGTGCTTGGCGACGACGGGATATTTGTCCGGCCAGCCCATGATGCCCTTGCGGATCGAGAGCGCGTGGATGCCGAACTCGCCGAACGCTGCCTTCTCCAGCTCGCGATAGGCCGGGTGGTATTCGATCCACTGCAAATCGCGGCCGAACTTGTCGCGCTGGTGCAGCACCGGCGTGTGCCGGTCGGCGAGCCGCGCGCAATCGTCGAGATGTCCGCCGGCGAGTTCACCAAGGCGATCGAGATGCGGCTCGACGTGGCGGAATAGCGTCTCCGGCAGATGGATGCGCAGGAGATCGGTGAGGGCTTGGTCGGCGCGGTAGAAATTCATGCCGGTAGTGTCGGGAGCCAGCAGTCCGGATGGTGCGGCCGCGACCTGTTTTGCCTGCGCAGGGGCCGGCTTGTGCATGATCGTCCTCTTCGTTTCCGCCTTGCGGTCATTTTGCGCTGATTTGGCGCTTGCCGCTTGAGATGATGTCGATCATGCTCCAGTCGCGAAAGCGGATAAAGCCGCAAATTGTCAGGGAGGCATGATCGCCGCGTCGGAGCAATTCGCTCTGCGGAATTGTGATCCTCCCCGGGTGGTTGTCCGCGCGGACCGTGCATAGATCAGCGGCTTCCCGTCTTCGAGAGATCACGTCATGGAACACCCGAAATACAAGATCGCCCTCATCGTCGGCGCCGGCGAAGGCCTGAGCGCCTCGCTGGCGCGGCTGTTGTCCGCCCAGGGCATCCGCGTCGCACTGGCCGCGCGAAAAATCGAGAAGCTCGGCGCACTCTGCAGCGAGACCGGCGCCAAGGCCTATGCCTGCAACGCCACCGACCCTGATGAGGTCGAACGCCTGTTCGGCCTGGTCGAACGCGAGATCGGTACGCCCGATTTGGTCGTCTACAACGCCAGCGGCCGCGCGCGCGGGCCTTTCGTCGATCTCGTTCCGGCCGACGTGGCGAACGCCATTGCGGTCAGCGCCTATGGCGGCTTCCTGGTGGCGCAGCAAGCGGCCAGGCGCATGCTGCCGAACCAGCACGGCGCGATCCTGTTCACCGGCGCTTCGGCAAGCGTCAAGGGCTATGCGCAGTCGGCGCCATTCGCGATGGGCAAGTTCGCGCTGCGCGGGCTCGCGCAGAGCATGGCGCGCGAATTGTCGCCGCAAGGCATCCATGTCGCGCATTTCGTGATCGATGGCGGCATCAGGAGCGCGACGCGGACAGAGCCGGACGACAAGCCGGATTCGATGCTCGATCCGGACGCGATCGCGCAGAGCTATTGGAACGTGTTGCAGCAGCCGCGCAGCGCCTGGAGCTGGGAGCTGGAGCTGCGGCCCTGGGTCGAGAAGTTTTGAGGCAAGCTGCCGTAGGGTGGGCAAAGGCGCATAGCGCCGTGCCCACCATCAACCACGAAACAGCAAATGGTGGGCACGCTTCGCTTTGCCCACCCTACAAGGGCGGGAATCATGAGCACGGAAACCACCATCGATACCGGCACCAACGAACTCCTCTGCGCGATCCGCGATCGCGTCGCATTGATCACGCTGAACCGGCCGGAGGCGCGCAACTCGCTGTCGGACGCGCTGACCCCGGCGCTACGCACCATGATCCGCTCCTGCGGCGAGAACCCCGATGTCGGCGCGCTGCTGATCACCGGCGCGGGCGAAGCGTTCTGCGCGGGCGGCAACGTCAAGGGCATGGGCGCGCATCGCGACCCGAAGAAGCTGGAAATGTCCTTTGACGACAAGGTCGCCGATCTCCAGGAGCGGCAGCGCCTGCTCACCGGCGCGCTGGTCTCGGTGCGCAAGCCGACCATCGCCGCGCTGCCGGGGCCGGCGGTCGGCGCGGGGCTCGCCATCGCCATGGCCTGCGACATCCGCATTGCCGCGCAATCGGCCTTCGTGGCTACCGGCTATGCGCGCATTGCGCTCAGCGGCGATTATGGCATCGCGTGGCTGTTGACGCGCCTCGTCGGCACCGCGCGGGCACGCGAGCTGCTGTTCACCGGCGATCGGGTGGATGCTGCCAGATGCGAGGCCATCGGCCTCGTCAACCGCGTGGTGCCCGACGACAAATTGCAGGCAGAGGCCTTTGCGCTGGCAAAATCCCTCGCTGAAGGTCCGCGCCTCGCGCTGCGCTACATGAAGGACAATCTCGACGAGGCCCTGCTGTTCGATTTCGAGACCGCGCGCGACCACGAAGCCGAACGTCTGGTCCGCCTGACCACGACCGCCGATCACAAGGAAGCGGTGCAGGCCTTCATCGAGAAGTGCCAGGCGGTATTCACGAGGAAGTAGGGAGCCGTAGCCCGGATGGAGCGAAGCGAAATCCGGGACGCTTCAGCTGAAGCCCGAAACCCGGATTGCGCTTCGCTCCATCCGGGCTACGAAGAATAAAAAAAGCCCGGCGCTGTTTGACCAGAGCCGGGCTCGAGTGGAGTCAGGCCGAGGCTGAGGGGCTATCGGCCTGACGGGAAAGGGCAACGAGACGCCAACTCGCGCAGGGAATGTCCTTCGATGCGACGGAAATCTCCTTGTCGAAGCGCACCAGCTTCCAGTCGTCAGGATGATTGACGAAGGCGAAGTCCGATTTGCGCGCGAGCGAGATCATGGCCGCGTTGGAGCGCAGCGTGTCGCCGAACATGTGGTCGGCGCCAAGCGCGGCCGCGCGGCATTCGAGATTCTTCATCAGCGCGGTGGCGATGCCGTGGCCCTGCCAGCGGTCGTCGACCGACAGGCCGAATTCGAGCGACGCGGTTTCGACATGCAGCGCATAGCGCGCTTCGGCGACGATGGTCTCGAAGCCGTCGACCATCATGGTCGCGACCACCGTGAAACGTTCGCGCTCGCCGATTCGAAGAAATTCGTGCAGCAGGCCCTGCGGCAGTTCGCTGATCGCGCCGAAGAAGCGGTTGTAACGGGACCGCGTCGAGAGCGAGCGAAAATAGTGCTGGAGCTCCTCGGTGTCGCGCGGTTCGACGAAGCGAACGCGCAGCGCCTCGCCGTGTCGCGTGCGCAGCGTGTCAGAATATTGCTTCAGATCTTCCAGGCGAAGGATGCTCATGACACGCGCACTCAAGGGGACCAAAGGCAAAAGGGACCGCCGGCGCCCCACAGTCAGGCGGCGCCGGCCTGGCGGCCAATCAGGCCCGCCAGAAGGGTTTGTCGGCCTCATAGGCCACATCGCTCCAGGACAGCCCGACGTCCTGAAGGTCACGCGCGGACCAGTTGGTGAGCTCACGCCTTGTCCGGTAGCGCTCGTGCCAGACGTGAAGCGTCTCGCCGATCTGGTGGATCAGCCCGGGCGCATGATGATTTGTCATCGAATTCTGGGTCAAAGTAGACATTGTCAGCTCCTGGAGCTAAGTTGACCGCTAATATCTGCTTGCTGGTGCACTGCGACAAACGACAATTTGTACTCCTTCGCATGAAATAACGTCATGTATCCTGCTGCCAGATGACTGCCAGATTGCCCTCCCTCAACGGATTGCGGGCCTTTGAAGCCGCCGCGCGCCATCTCAGCTTCACGCTGGCCGCGTCCGAGCTGAACGTGACCCAGACCGCGATCAGCCATCAGATCCGCAGGCTCGAGGAGGAGCTCGGCATCCGCCTGTTCGTCCGGCAGAACCGCGCACTGGCGCTGACGGCCGAGGCGCGCGACTATTTGCCGGGCGTCCGTGCCGCCTTCAACGACCTTCGGCTGGCCACCGACCGGCTGCTGCGCAAGGACGACGACAAGGTGCTGACGGTCTCGACGCTGGCCTCGCTCGCCGCAAAATGGCTGCTGCCGCGGCTGACCGATTTCCAGGAGCACCATCCCGGCATCGACGTGCGCATCACCACCTCGACCAGCCTCGTCGACTTCCAGCGCGACAATGTCGATGCCGCGATCCGCTACGGCCGCGGCCAGTGGCCGGGTCTGCGCGCCGACTGGCTGATGGCGGACGAGCTGTTTCCGGTGTGCAGCCCGTCTCTCTTGCGCGGTGACAAGCCGTTGCGCTGTCCCGAGGACCTCAAGAGCCACATGCTGCTGCACACCTCCAACGCCAACAGCGACGACTGGCGGCTGTGGTTGACGGCGGCGGGTCTGCCGGCCGACATCGCCAGGCAGCCCGGCATCACCTTCGACATGATCTTCATGACGATCCAGGCCGCCATCGACGGCATCGGCGTGGCGATGGGGCGGACCTCCTACGTTCAGGACGACATTGCCAAGGGCCGGCTCGTCGTTCCCTTCAAGATCGCGCTGCCGGCCGATGCCGGCTTTTACCTGGTCGCGCCGGAGGGCCGCCGCGAAGCGCCGAAGCTCGCCGCATTCCGTGAGTGGATGATCGCCGCAACGCGGAATAAAGCCTGAAAAATCATCAGCTTCCGCGGCAAAATCGATTGACTCGCACCCCCCCGCGCGGGAAGGGGTAAGACAGATTGTCGCAGCAATAATCCGTCGCCTGCCGTGAAGTGAGTTCCGGTCCGGCCGCGTCTTCAGGGGAGTAACGCCATGGCTGGACCAGCAGCATCGACCAATCCGCCCGAGATCAAGTCGCGCATCGGCGCGATCCTGCGCGCAACGAGCGGCAATTTCCTCGAGCAGTTCGACTTCTTCCTGTTCGGCTTCTACGCCGCCGCCATCGGCAAGGCATTCTTCCCGTCCAGCAACGAGACCGCCTCGCTGCTCAACACCTTCGGCGTGTTCTGGCTCGGCGCATTGATGCGTCCCGTCGGCGCGATTGTGCTCGGCGCCTATATCGACCGCATCGGCCGCCGCAAGGGCCTGATCGTCACGCTCGGCATCACGGCCGTCGGCACCGTCGTCATCGCGTTCTGCCCGAGCTACGCGACCATCGGCATCGCCGCGCCTGTCATCGTGCTGATCGGCCGTCTGCTGCAGGGCTTCTCCGCCGGCGTCGAGCTCGGTGGCGTGTCGGTTTATCTGTCGGAGATTTCGACGCCCGGCAATCGCGGCTTCTACACCTCGTTCCAGTCGTCGAGCCAGCAGGTCGCGATCTTCGTCGCCTCGATCCTGGGCTACCTTCTATCCGAGGTAATGCCGGCCGACACGGTGGCCGCATGGGGCTGGCGCATTCCGTTCTTCGTCGGCTGCCTGATCATTCCCCTGATCTTCTTCCTGCGGCGGACGCTCGAGGAGACGCCGGCCTTCCTCGCCATGAAGAAGCATCCGACGGCGAACGAAGTGTTCGCCTCCGCACTCGCCAATTGGCGCATCGTCCTTCTCGGCATGATGATCGCGGTCCTGACCACGACGACGTTCTACTTCGTCACGGTGTACACGCCGACCTTCGGCAAGACCGTGCTCAAGCTGTCGAGCCAGGATGCGCTGTTGGTGACGCTGCTGGTCGCCGTGACCAACTTCTTCTGGAATCCGGTCGGCGGCGCCTTGTCGGACCGCATCGGCCGCAAGCCGGTGCTGATCACCATCGCCTGCCTGTCGCTGGTCACGGCCTATCCGGCGCTGCACTGGCTGGTGGCAGCGCCGAGTTTCGGCAAGCTGCTCGCCGTCGAGATGATGTTCTCGTTCTATTTCGGCGTCTACAGCGGCACCATGCTCGGCGCGCTGGTCGAGATCGTGCCGGCGCATGTCCGCACCACCTGCTTCTCGCTCGCCTTCGCGCTCGCGGCCGCCCTGTTCGGCACCTTCACGCCGTTCGCCTCGACCCTGCTGATCGAGCACACCGGCGACAAGGCCTCGCCCGGCTTCTGGCTGATGTTTGCGGCGCTGCTTGGCGTCATCGCGGCCTCGGTCGTGTATCGGGGCGGCGGCAAGGCGGTGCCGACATATGATGCGGTGGTCGAGCCGGTGGCGGGACACTAGGACGGTGTCATTTCTCCTGGTACTCCCGTGGCACGATGGACTCCGGGCTCGCCCTTCGGGCGCCCCGGAATGACCGCGGGAGCTTACAACTCCACCACCACGTAGTCGCTCTCCACGCTGACCGGAATCGTCTCGGCGACATACGGCCCCTTCACCACGCTCGCACCCGGCTCGACATGAGCCGGGTAGGCCTTCACGCGGAAGCGGCGGGGGTCGCAGTAGGACTGGCCGGTACGGATGTCGAACTCCCAGCCATGCCAGGGGCAGCGAATGATCTCGCCGAGCTTGGTATATTCGATCTCGCCCGGATCCTTCGATTGCGCGAGCCCGATCAAGGGTCCCTCGCACAGCGCCGCGCCCTGATGCGGGCAGCGGTTCATCAGGCCGAAATATTCACCCTTGATGTTGAAGATTGCGATCGGCCGTCCGTCGATCTCCAGAAATTTTCGCGTGCCGGGCGGAAGCTCATCGACCGCGGCAATCACATGCCGCGCCATCAAGCGATCCCGTACAGCTTCTTCGCATTGCCGAGATAGAACGCCTCGCGGTTGTCGTCACTGACGCCCGCGGGCAACACGCGCGACGGCTCGTCGTAATCCCAGTGCGGATAGTCGGTGGCGAACAGGAGCCGGTCCCAGCCGATCCACTTGATGACGTCGAACAGGTCCTCGCGCCGCTCCGGATCCTCCATCGGCTGCGTCGTCCACCACACCTGCTCGCGGATATATTCCGACGGCGGCCGTTTGACATGCGGCACCTCGCTCCGCAGCCGCTGCCAGACTTTGTCGAGCCGCCACGCCAGCGACGGCGCCCAGCCGAAGCCGGCCTCGATCATCACCATCTTCAATTTCGGGAAGCGCTCGAACACGCCCTCCAGTACCAGGCTCGCAAGCGCCGATTGCTGGCACTGCGAGTGGCCGACCATCTCCTCGATGTAATAGGAAGGCCAGCCCGACGGCGTGATCGGGTTGCCGCCGAAGCCGAAGGCGTGGACGCCGACGGGAAGGCCGGCCTCTTCCGCGGCCTGATAGATCGGCCAGTAGCGGCGCTGGCCGAGCGGCTCGACATTGCGGCTGAGCAGCAGCACCTGGACGAAATTCTTGTCGCCGGCGCGCTCGCGGATTTCCGCGGCGGCCGACAGGCCGTCCTCATTGCCGACGACGATGGACGCCTTCAGCCGCTTGTCCTTGCTGGTCCATTTGTCGATCTGCCAGTCGTTGATCGCCGAGCACAAGGCGGCCGAGAGCTCGTGGTTGCGGATGCCCTGCCCGGTGTTGAGCGGATTGAGCACGCCGAGCTGCACGTTGTGGGGATCGAGCAGCTGCTTCTGCATGAAGGACAGCGAGGAGCCCTGCGGCCCGCCTTCCGGCGGATAGGCGTCGCGGCGCGAGGCGTTGGGTTGGGCCTTCGGATAGGGCGGACCTTCCATCATGCCCTGATAGGCATGGACGCCGTAGACTTCGAGATGATGCTGCCAGCGTTTGGCGAGGTAAGGATAGAGTTCGGCGCGGGTCGCGCGTGCCGGATGGATGTCGCAGTCCGCGATTGCGGTTTTGACGGTCAGTGGGGAAGCGGCTTCGGAGCTTTCGCGGAACTGAATATTCATCGCCTTGCCTCCTTTGGCAGCGGCTAAGTCAGGCGGGGATAGGTCGCATGCGGATTATCGATCATGATCTTGCGCACGAGATCGGGGGTGAGACCTGCGGGCAGCGCCTCCTGGCCGTCGAACTGCCAGTGCGGATAGTCGGTGGAGAATACGACCAATTCGTCCGACTGCATATGATCAAACAGGCGAATTAATGTCGTCTCGTCCGGCGGCGCATCGAATGGCTGTAACGAGAAGCGGATGTTGCTGCGCACAATGTCCAGCGGCGCGCGATCGACCCATGGCGTCTCCATCCGCACCCCACGCCAGAACTTGTGCAGGCGCCACAGAAATGGGGAGATCCAGGACACGCCAGATTCCAGCATCACCATCTTCAGTCGCGGATATTTGGCGAACACGCCCTCGACGATCAGGCTGGTGAGCTGGGTCTGGAACGCCTGGGCCTGACCGGCATAATCCTCGATGTGGTAGGAACCCCAGCCCACGGCGGTCGGCGGATTGTGATAGGCGGAACCGGCATGAATGCCGATCGGTAATTCCAGCCGTTCTGCCGCCTCATAGATCGGCCAGAGCGCGCGCTTTCCGAGCGGCGTATCGCCCATCACCAGCATCAGCACCTGCACGAAGCGGCGATCCGCCGCACAGCGCTCGATCTCGGCGACGGCCTTCTCGACGCTTTGGGTGGGGATCACGATCGAGCCGCGCAGCCGCGGGTCGCGATCGAGCCATTCCTTCACGAGCCAGTCGTTCAGTGCGCGGCAGAAGGCGGCCTGCAGATCCTCGGAAAACACCATCTGCACGCCATAGAGCGGATTGCAGATGGCATGCGAGAGCTGAAAGGGATCGAGCACATGGCGCTGCATGTCCGCAAGGCTCTCGCCCGGCTTGCCGCTTTCGGGGCGCCAGTCGGGCCGCGCCGTGATCGGCGAGTTCTGCGGGTAGGATTGCGAGATGAGATCGACCATGCCGCGCGTCGTCACCTGATCGCGCCAATAGTCGTTCAGGTACGGCAGCAGGCTGGTCAGATGCGGCACGGCCGGATGCACATCGCAATCCACCCCGCCGGCGATCAGGGACGCCATGACGTGTCCTTCACGTTTCCTCGTCGCGTCTTCTCGCGGGCGGCGCTTGGCCGCTCCGCCTCTTGACTGCCATTCAAGCAGGCCTGCCCGTTGGCTGCAACTCGGCCAAGGCCGCTGTCATATGCTAGAAAGGCCGAGCTCGGTTGCGAAGGCATAAGGGGTCAAGGAATGAAAGAGCTCGTCGGCGTTGCGGAACAGGTCGCAGCGAAACTGATAGCGCGCAAACAGACAATTGCCGTGGCGGAATCCTCGACCGGCGGCCTGATCTCGGCCAGCCTGCTCGCGGTGCCCGGCGCGTCCGCCTATTTCCTCGGCGGCGCCGTGGTCTACACCCGCGATGCCAGGCGCGTGCTGATGGATATTTCGGACGAAGGAATGAAGGGCTTTCGTTCCTCGTCGGAGCCCTACGCGCAGCTGCTGGCCGAGCGGATGCGCAGCCGCTTAAACTGCGACTGGGGCCTGTCCGAGACCGGCGCGTCCGGTCCCACCGGCAATCGCTACGGCGATGCGGCGGGCCACAGCTGCATGGCGGTCGCCGGGCCCGCGATCGAGGTGATGACGCTGGAGACGGGCAGCAACGACCGCTTGGCCAATATGCAGATGTTTGCGGCGACAGCGCTGAAATTGCTGCTGAAGAATCTGGAGCAGTGACCTGGCGCGCCGTCGCAACGACGAACGCATCAATCGTCGAACATCTTCGGCGGCACGAACCCGCCGAACTCGAGTTCGATCAGCTCGGCGAGCTTGAGCGGCGTCCGGTCCTCGAGGAAGGGCCCGATGATCTGCACGCCGACCGGCAGCCCGTCCTTCGACAGGCCGAGTGGAACAGCCGTTGCCGGCAGGCCCGTCAGCGTGGCAATGCCGGGCCACGCAAGCTGGTCCGGATAGGCGTGGTCCTTGCCGTCGATATTGATCCGGCGCTTTTCCTGCTCCGGCGAATGATCATGCGGATAGGCCGGCGTGGGCATGATCGGACAGATCACCGCATCGAATGTCCTGAACAGGTGTCGCCATTGCGCGCGTAGGCCGGCGCGGGCGCCTTCGTCGAATACCCAGGCCTGATGCGTGCTGGTGATACCACGCAGCCGTTCGGCAGCGAGGCTCTTGTCGTCGGGCGAGAGCTGCGCTGCACCGGCACGCGCGCCCGCGAGATCGTCCGGCGGAAGGAAGGCGCCGAGGAAGCTCATCAGCATGCGCATGTAGAGGCGAGAGGCATCGGTGAAGTCGGGAAACAGAGGGCTTTCCCGCGTGATGCTTGCACCTGCGCCCGCCAATTGTTTCGCCAGCTTCTCGATCGTGCTGCGAATATCGGCATTCGCAGGCAGCAGCGGATGGCTGTCGATCACCAGCACGCGGAAATCCTTCAGCGCGCGGTGTCGCGCCTCCGGCAGCGCGAGCTTGTATCCGATGCCCAGGTCCAACGGATCGGGGCCTGCCATCACGTCCAGGAGCAGGGGCAGGTCGACTGCGCTCCGCGCCATCGGACCGATCACCGCCATGTCGCGCTCCATCGGGATGGCCGGAAAGGGCGGCGGCGTGTGGCCGCGCGTTGGACAGAGATTGTAGGTCGGCTTGTGCGCATAGACCCCGCAGTGGAAGGCGGGCACGCGCAGCGAGCCGCCGATGTCGGACCCGAGCGAGAGTGGTCCGTAGCCTGCCGCCAGCGCCGCAGACGAGCCGCCCGACGAGCCACCCGGCGTGCGGCCGAGATCGAATGGATTGTTCGTCGTGCCGTAGATCTCGTTGTAGCTCTGCCAATCAGCTAACCCCACGGGCACGTTGGTTTTGCCGAGGATAACGCCACCGGCCTCCTTCACCCGGGCGATCGACAGCGCGTCGTCCGCCGGCTTGAAATCTTTCTGCGGCGTCCAGCCCCAGCTCGTGGGCAGGCCGGCGATGTTGAAGGATTCCTTGATCGTCATCGGCAGGCCGAGCAGCGGCTTGCGCTCGCCGCGCGCCAATGCGGCGTCCGCCTCGCGTGCGGCGTCCAGCGCGCGATCAAAATCCCGCACGCAGATCGCATTGACCTTGCCGTCGTGCCGTTCGATGCGATCGATCGCATCGCGGGTGAGCTCGACCGCGGAAACCTTCTTGGCGGTCAACGCGGCCGACAGTTCGACCGCGCTCTTGAAGCTCCATTCGGATTTGGCCATGGCGCATCTCCTGTTCTTCTTGTCGAACGATGATGCGCAGTTTGGCCCAGCACCGCAACCGCCGTTTGATCGCGATTGACATGTGAGCAAGACGGAACGCGGTGAGCCAAGCACCCACTCGCAGTCATCGCCCGGCTTGACCGGGCGATCCAGTATTCCACCGGCGCCGATCGGACGCGGAGAGGTCGCGGCGTACTGGATGCCCCGGTCAAGCCGGGGCATGACAACGTCCTACGCGGCGCCGATCAAGATCCCCACCGCCAGCACGATCGCGCCGCCGAGCACGATCTGGAACACGGCCTGGAGGAACGGCGTGTCCATGTAGCGCGCGCGGATGAAGGCGATCGCCCACAATTCGAAGAACACGACAATTCCGGCAATTCCGGTCGCGATCCAGAATGCGTTGGCCCAGCTATCGGGCACGAGATAGGGCAGGGTGTGCCCAAGGCCGCCGAGCGTCGTCATCAAGCCGCAGGTGAGACCGCGCAGCCAGGGCGAACCACGTCCGGTTAGCGAGCCGTCGTCGGACAGCGCTTCCGCAAAACCCATGCTGATGCCGGCACCGATCGAGGCGGCGAGGCCGACCAGAAATGTTTGCCAATTCTGATGCGTGGCGAAGGCAGCCGCAAACAGCGGCGCCAGCGTCGAAACCGAGCCGTCCATCAGGCCGGCGAGACCTGGCTGCACATATTGCAGCACGAACATGCGCCGGTTGGTGCGGTCTTCCTCGGCGCGCACGTCTGAACTCAGGATCTGGTCCGTTAGCTTCGCCGCCACCTCTTCGTGGCCTTTCTCGGCTTCGGCCAGATCGCCGAGCAGGCGGCGCACGCCGACATCTTGCGCCTGTTCAGCGGCCTTCACGTAAAAGCGCTCGGCCTGCAATTCCATTGTCTCGACTTCCCTGCGGATGGTGTCGAGCGGCAGGTTTTTGGTGAGCCAGACCGGACGGCGGCGCAGGAAGCCTTTGACATCCTCGCGGCGGATCGGGGGCAAATGCGGACCGAAGCGCTGCTCGTACATTTCCAGCAGCATGTGGCGATGGCCGCGCTCTTCCTCGGCCATCTGCTCGAAGATCTTGGCGGAGTCCGGATAGCGCTCCTTCAGGTCTTCGGCGAAGCTCATGTAGATGCGGCTGTCCTCCTCCTCGGAGGAGATCGCGACCGCAAGCACCTCGCGTTCGGTCAGATCGGCAAAATTCTTCACGGCGGCCCTGTCTGATTAGTTTAGAACAATTCTAAACTATATAGGGCGCTTGGGTTCCCGGGTCAAACCACGCCGCGGCTCTTTGCTAGGAAATCGAGTAGCAGTCGGCTTACCTCGGCCCGCTGCTCCTGCTGCACCCAGTGACCGGCGCCGTCGACGAGGTGGCAGCCGAGCAGCTTCGTGCAGGCCCGCGCCTGCATGGCCTCGAACACGCCGGGACGCTGGTAGGTGCCCCAATCCTGCTTGCCCGAGATGAAGCAGGAGGGGACGTCGATGGTGCGGCCGGCTAGCAACTGGAGCTGGTTGTTGAACGCACCCGATGTGCCGCAGCGATACCATTGCAGGCCGCCCTGGAATCCAGTGCGGCCATATTCGGCGCTGTAGTAGCCGAGCTCGCGGTCGGGCAGCCATTGATTGGCGGCGATCGCGGACGGCGAAGGCATCTCCTTTGCGACCGTCTCGGCCATGGTCTCGTTCAGGTCCATCACATAATAGGTCGGCAGCTTCGCAAGCTCATTCGCCGACCAGGACTTCAGCGGATATGGCTTGTTGTCGGTCCAGTCCGCGCTCTTATGGTGATAGTAGGCCCGCAGGAAATCATGCACGCCCTGCGCCGCGCGGTGCATGTCGGCATTGGCCGGGCGTGTCGCATAGTACCACTGATAATGCTTGCGTGGACGCGGCAAGGCGGCGAGCTCGCGATGCACGGGGTCTTCGGACGGTGGCTTTGCCGGCGCGTCGATCGTGTTGAACGGCAGCGGCGGCGCTCCGCCGAACGGCGCGCTCATCATCGTCACCGAACGGAACACGTCGGGCCGCATCAGCGCGCACCAGGCCGCGACTGGGCTGCCGAAATCATGTCCGACCACATCGACTTGCCTGTACCCGAACGCCGACACCAGCCCGAGCGCATCCCGCACCAGGTTGAAGAGCGAAAACGGCGCGAGGTCGCCGTCATACTCCGCACTCCATCCCGTCGTCCGGCCATAGCCGCGCTGGTCCGGGGCGATCACGTGATAGCCGGCCGCGCTGAGCGCCGGCATCACCTTGCGCCAGGAGAAGGCGAGCTCGGGAAAGCCGTGCAGCAGCAGGATGCAGGGCCGCCCCTTGGTCTCGAAGCCTGCCTCCAGCACATGCAGGCGCAAGCCGTTGATATCGTCGACATAGCGTGAGCGGATGCCGGCGGGGAGAGGGATCTCGGGGAGGTTGGTCATTGCTTTCTCCACACGGGTGGAATCGTAGGGTGGGCAAAGGCGCGCTTCGCGCGCCGTGCCCACCATCATTCTATAACGCGTTTGGCATGGTGGGCACGCTTCGCCTTGCCCACCCTACGGGATCTCGGCTAGATCACACCGCCGCGCAGACGAAGCCGCTGCCCTTGCGCCGGATCTTTCCTACCGACGGCGAGGGGAAATGCGCGGTGCAGCACAGCGTGTCGGTGTCGCAATAGCGTTCCAGGAAGCTGCGGCGCGTCGTTGCCGCCTTGGCCTGATCGAGGTCGAATTTCACCGACATCTCCGGATAGAGCGTCTGGATCGGCGAGTGCATGAGGTCGCCGGAGAACACGGCGTCGTCCTTGCCGTGTCCCATCGTGATGGCGATATGGCCCGGCGTGTGGCCCGGCGTCGGCAGAATACGAACGTGATCGCCGATCTGGTGATCGTTGCCGACAAGCTCGTGGCGTTTGGCCTCGACCACCGGCAGCACGCTGTCCACGAACGGCGGCACCTCCGCCTTCGCATTCTGCTCGGTCCAATGATCGAATTCCTGCTTGGCGAAGACGTAGCGCGCTTTCGGGAAGGTCGGCACCCAGCGGCCGTTCTCCAGCCGCGTGTTCCAGCCGACGTGATCGACATGCAGATGCGTGCACATCACGAAGTCGATGTCGTCAGGCGAGAATCCGGCAGCGTTGAGTCCGCGCAGATAGGTGTCGTCGGTCTTCATGTTCCATTTCGGACGCTGCGGCCGCGGCTTGTCGTTGCCGATGCAGCTGTCGACCAGAATGGTGTGGTGCGGCGTCTTGATCACATAGGACTGGAAGCACAGCATCAACGTGTCGCTGTCATCCAGGGCTTTCGCCTGCCTCATCCACGCCCGGTTCTCAGCCAGCAGCTCCGGTGTCAGCCCCGGCAACATCTCCAGCGCCGGCACGAACGAGGTTTCCTGCTCGACGACGCGATGGATGGTGAGGTCGCCAACCGCGTATTTCAGGCTCATGCTCGCTTCCTTGCACTCAGCGTGCGTCACGCACGGATGGAATGACGATGTTGGAGAGGACGTCGATCGCGGCCAGCCCTTCCTTCGGCTGGCCGTATTGGGCAGCGGTGGTCATCATGACGAGATCAAGCTCGGGCACGATGAAAATGCGTTGTCCGCCCCAGCCGAAGGCGCCAACCCATTTGATTTCCCTCCCGCCGGCCAGCGAGCGGCCCATCCACCATTGATAGCCGTAGAACAGCGTGCCGCCGAAATAGCCGATCGCCTGGAAGCGCGGTGCGATCGATTGTGCAATCCAATCGGCCGAGACGATTTGTTGGCCGTTCCACTGGCCGCGATCGAGCACGAGCTGGCCGAGCTTGGCGGCATCTCGCGGACGCAAGCGCAGGCCGGCGGCCGCCGCGATCTTGCCGTTCTTCGGGTAGGCCTTCCACGCGAAATCGGCGATCCCGAGCCGCTGGAACAGCGCCTCGCGCGCAAACGTCTCCAGCGGCTTGCCCGAGACGCGTTCAAGGATATTGCCGAGCAGTTCAGTCCCGCCGCCATTATAGGTCCAGAGCACATCCGGCGGCGCGGCGACCGGCCTTCCGAGCACATAATCAATCGGATCGGCTTCAAAGGTGAGATGCGGCTCGTCGTTGTTCGGATCGGTCCATGCCCGCGCCTCGTCCCATTTCATTCCCGAGGACATCGTCAGCAGATGGCGCAGCGTGATGGCCTCCCAGCCCGCCTGCTTCACCGCCTGATGGTCGGGGAAGAATTTGAGCACAGGTTCGTCGACGCCTTCGATCAGCTTGCGATCGATCGCGATACCGATGAGCAGCGAAACGACACTCTTCGATGCCGAACGCATGTCGTGCTTCGTCGTCGCGGTGAATTCGTGCTGGCCTTCCGGCTGTCCCCAGGGTTGATCGTAGCCGGCGAAGTATTGCTCGAAGACGAGCTTGCCGTGGCGCGCGACGACAACCGAATGAACCGAAGTCGCGCGTTGTTCGAGTCGTGCGGCGATCCCGCAAAGTTTTGCGCCGTCCATGCCGACGCTGTCGGGCGACGCAGTCGTCCAGCCGTCGTCGGTTGACGATGGCGGCTCGCAGGCGAGGTTTCGCTGTCCAGGCACCATGCCGTCGGCTTGCACGGAAGTGGTTGAGACGGTCAACGCGAGCATGAGGCTCGCGCCGAGAATGCTGAGGCGGGGGAAGCGATCGCGCATCATCCTTCTCCCGCAGTCGCGATACTACGCCGCCGGCGGCACCGAGATCTTCACGGAGGGCCGCTCCAGCATCTTCTGGTGGAACGCGTCGAGCTTCGGATAGGCCTTGCGCCAGCCGCAATCGGCAAAGCGGAAGTCGGCATAGCCGAGCACGCAGACGAGGCCGATCTGCGAGATGTCGAAGGGGCCGTTCAGCACCTCGGGCATGTTCTCGAAGCGCGCCATTCCGGTCCAGGCCCGGTTCCAATGGTCGTCCGACCACGCCTGCCATTGCAGGCCCTGCGGCCGCACCATCTTCTCGTAGCGGCACAGCAGCATGGAATCGAGCATGCCGTTGATCAGGGCATGATTGGTCTTGGCCTTCCAGCGGCGCGGACCGTAGTCCGGGATCAGGCTGCCGCCGGCCATCTCGTTGAGATATTCGACGATGACGTACGAGTCCAAAATAACGTCGCCGTCATTGGTGATCAGGACCGGTAGCTTCTTCAGCGGCGTGATCTTCGAATAGTCCTCGTTGGCCGTGCCGGGCGCGACGGCTGCCGGCGTGAACTCGATCTTGTCGATCAGCCCGAGCTCGATCGCGGCGATGCGCACCTTGCGGGCGAAGGGCGAGGCGGGGGAGAAGGTGAGCTTCATGGCGAGTATCCAAAAAATGAAAGTTTTAGTTCGTCATTGCGAGGAGCGAAGCGACGAAGCAATCCAGGCTGTCTCCGCCGGACGATCTCTGGATTGCTTCGCTTCGCTCGCAATGACGGCGTGGCGACAGTGATGATCGCGGCTTACGCCGCGACGATCTCCTGGCGCTGCTCGCCGAGGCCCTCGATTCCGAGCGTGATGACGTCGCCGACATTGAGGAAGGTCGGCGGCTTCATGCCGAGGCCGACGCCGGGCGGGGTGCCCGTCGTGATGATGTCGCCGGGCAGCAGCGTCATGAACTGCGAGACATAGGAGATGCACTTGGCCATCGAGAAGATCATGGTCTTGGTCGAGCCGGTCTGATGGCGCTGACCGTTGACGTCGAGCCACATCGGCAGGTTCTGCACGTCCTTGATCTCGTCCTTGGTGGCGAGCCAGGGGCCGAGCGGGCCGAACGTGTCGTGCGACTTGCCCTTGGTCCACTGACCCAGGCGCTCGATCTGGAAGGCGCGCTCGGAGACGTCGTTGCAGACGCAGTAACCGGCGACGTGGTTGAGCGCGTCGGCTTCCGAGACGTATTTTGCGTGCGTGCCGATGATGGCGGCGATCTCGACCTCCCAGTCGAGCTTGGTCGAGCCGCGCGGCTTCTCGACGGCGTCGTTCGGGCCGGACAGCGAGGTGTTGGCCTTCATGAAAATGATCGGCTCGCTCGGGATCTCCGCGCCGGTCTCCTTGGCGTGGTCGCTGTAGTTGAGGCCGATCGCCACGAATTTCGACATGCCGGTGACGGGGGCGCCGAACCGCGGCTTGCCGGAGACGGCGGGCAGCGAGGCCGGATCGAGCGCCGCCAGCTTCTTCAGGCTCTCGGGCGAATAGGCCTCGCCGGTCAGGTCCTTCACATGCGCCGAAAGGTCGCGCAACTGGCCGGATTTGTCGATCAGGCCGGGCTTTTCCGCACCCTTCTCGCCATAACGAACAAGCTTCATTCTCGTTTCTCCCTGGACTGGACCGATCGGTTGAACAGCTTCATGGAACAGGGCGGCGGGAAATTCAACCGCTCAAAGAGGGGCGCATTGCAGCCCTCTCAATTCGGGAGGTTCGTCCGGGGCACGAGACTAGGCCAGCGCCTCGAACCTGAATGCGTCCCTGTCCCGCTTGATATGCCCGGCCGAAAAATGCCCGCCGATCACCAGCGTCGGGGTGTCGGCAAACCGGCCGAACAATTCGCGCCGCGTCGTCGCCGACTGGCTTTGGTCGGAATCCGCGGTCGAGGACCAGCCGAGATGCGCCATCTGACAGGGATGATGGGCAACGTCGCCCGTCAGCAGTCCCTGCTCGCCGTCCGACTGGATCAGAATGCTCATATGCCCGGGGCTGTGGCCGGGGGTCGGGATCATGCTGATCTCCTCGCTGAGCCGGTGGTCGCTCGCGACCAACTCGGCCCGGCCGGCATCGACGATCGGCTTCACGGAATCGGCAAACACGGCCCACTTGTCCGGCTCGGTGGAATGGTCGCGCCAATGCTCATACTCGGTCTTGCCGAAGACATAGCGCGCGTTGGGGAAGGTCGGCACCCATTTGCCGTCGACCAGTCTCGTGTTCCAGCCGACATGATCGACATGAAGATGCGTGCACAGCACGGTATCGATGCTGTCAGGGGGAAAGCCCGCCGCAATCATCGTCTCCAGGAACGGCGTGGTGCGATTGTTCCAGGTCGGGACGTTGCGGCCCTGCTTGTCATTGCCAAGCCCGGTATCGACCACGATGCGGCGCGTCGGCGTCTCTACCAGCAGCGAATGGATCGACATTTTCAGCCGGCCCTCTTCGGTGGCGAAATGCGGGATCAGCCAAGGCAGCTTCTGGATTTCTGCATTGCTCGCCAAGGGCAGAATGAAGCGGGTCGAGCCGACCGTCTCTAATTCCACGACCTCAGTGATTTTGACCCTGCCGACCTTCCACTGCATCCGGCGCATCCTCATGTTCTTGCTTTGGCGGGGAACATGCGCAGTTTCGCCGTCAGGCGCAATGGATCATCTGACGCGGTGCGGCGTTATCGCGGGAACCCAGGGAAAGACAAAGGGCCAGCCATGCCAGAGCTTGCGATTTCCGCGGAGAAGGTCGCCTTCATCATCGAAAAGGCGCGTGAATTCGACGTCAAGCAGGCGGATTCCGATCCGGATTCCGGCTCGAATGCGACTGATGACGATGCGGTCGACGTCCTCGAGGATGACGGCTCCGATCCCGTCGTCAACGAACTCGGAAGTTTCATCGTGGCCTTGAACGAGGACGAGCAGATCGATCTCGTCACACTGACCTGGCTCGGCCGCGGCGACGGCACGATCGACGATTGGGACGATTTGCGCGCACGCGCGGTGGAGGCGCGCGCCGAGTATCGCAGTCCCCGGCGCGAGACGGCGCATTATCTGCTCGGTGAGCCGATGCTGGGCGATCTGCTCGCCGACGGGCTCGACGAATTCGGCGTCGACTGGACCGACGGAAACCCAGTCGCCGATTCATCCAGTCCGAGCCAGCGGGACGAAGACGAGCCCACCAAGCAACAGCGGTGATCCCGGCCGATATCAGCGCGCGCAGTCGACGACCACGGTGCCGAGCTTGTCGCCTTTCTCGACGGCGATATGGGCCTGCGCCGTCTCCGACAGCGCAAACTGCGCCGCGACATTGTGGATTCGCGGTCCCGCCGCCAGCCATTTCGAGATGTCGGCCTGCGCCGCCGCAAGCAGCGCCGGCGGCAGCGCGAACAAGACGAGCGAGCGGAGCGTGATGCACTTTTCCATCAACTCGCGTATCGGCACGGTCGGCGTGCGGTTGCCATTCGTGGCGTAGACCGCGATGGTCGAATTCATGGCCATCAACTTCAGCGTCGTCGCAATGTTGCCGCCGAAATCGACATCGACCAAGTGGTCGACCCCGCGTCCGCCGGTGAAGGCCATCGCCTTGGCAACGACATCTTCGTCCCTGTAATTGACCACGAGATCGGCACCGGCTTGTCGCGCCTGCTCGCCCTTCATCGCCGAGCTGACGGTCGCGATCACCTGCGCGCCGCCCCATTTCGCGAGTTGCACGGCGTAATGCCCGACGGCACCCGCGCCGCCGGTGACCAGCACGGTCTTGCCGACGATCGGCCCGTCCGCAAACAGGGAGCACCACGCCGTCATTGCGGGAATGCCCAGCGTCGCGCCTTCCGCAAAAGAGAGATTGTCCGGCAGCGGCGTCACCAGGTGCTCGGCAAGCGCGATATGTTCGGCCGCGGTGCCAAAGGCGCGGCCGTTGCGCTGGCCGTTGAACAGCCAGACCCTGTCGCCGATCTTGAACCCCGTCGCGCCATCGCCGATCTGGTCGATAAAGCCCGCGCCATCGCTGTTCGGAATGACACGCGAAAATTCCTTCGTGCGATAGCTGCCCCCGCGCCGGCCGACATCGGCCGGATTGACGCCGGAGGCTTCCAGGCGAACACGAACTTCGCCTGGACCTGCGACCGGCGTCGCCATCTCACCATAGGTGAGGACGTCCGCCGCCGGTCCTGTCTCCTCGTACCAGACTGCTCTCACAGCGTTCCTGGGAATGCACCGCCATCGAGCAGAAGGTTCTGCCCGGTGATGAAGCCCGCCTTGGCGCCGCACAGGAAGGCGCAGGCGTAGCCGAACTCGTCGGGGTCGCCGAAGCGGCCCGCGGGATTGAGCTTGGCGCGCTCGGCCAGAACCTGGTCCGGCGTGATGCCGCGCTTCTCGGATTCGCCTTTCGCGGTGCTGCGCAGGCGGTCGGTCTCGAACGGGCCCGGCAGCAGGCCGTTGATGGTGACGTTGTTGATCACGGTCTTGCGCGACAGGCCGGCAATGAAGCCGGTGAGGCCGGCGCGCGCTCCGTTGGAGAGACCGAGAATGTCGATCGGCGCCTTCACCGCGGCCGAGGTGATGTTGACGATGCGGCCGAATTTGCGCGTCATCATGCCGTCCACGGTCGATTTGATCAGCTCGATCGGGGTCAGCATGTTGGCGTCGATCGCCTTGATCCAGTCGTCGCGGGTCCAGTTGCGGAAATCGCCGGGCGGCGGTCCGCCGGCATTGTTGATCAGGATATCCGGCTCGGGGCAGGCCTTCAGCACGGCCTCGCGGCCCGCCGGCGTCGTGATGTCGCCGACGATCTCGGTGACGGTCACATCAGGATAGGCCTTGCGGATGTCGTCCGCCGTCTTCTTCAGGGCCTCGGCGCCGCGCGCGGTCAGCGTGACGTGAACGCCGGCCTCGGCCAGCGAGATGGCGCAGGCGCGTCCGAGGCCTTTGCTGGATGCGCAGACGATGGCGCGGCGACCTTTGATCCCAAGATCCACTGTTTCACTCCCGTAATGTCAGCTAGGTTTTTAGAGCCGCTATTCTAGCCAACCTTGGCGCCGCTGATAAGGGATTGGCTCGCATCAAAATGCATGCACGCTCGCGCGGCGATGCAAATGTGCGGGCATCATCAGATGTGCCGCTCCTGCTTGAGACGGTCGATCGCGGAGGCCGCCTCCGGCGGCAGCGACTTGAAGCCCATCCGGCCGACCGTCGAGAACAGCGGCCGCAGGTGCGAACCGGCGAGAAACGGCGGCTCGCGGTTAGCCGGCACGATCTGGTCGAACACCAGCACCAGGGTGGTGGCGACGAGGCCGACCCTGATGGCGCCGAGCGCTGCGCCGCCAAGCCGGTCGCCGATGCCGGCCTGCCGTATCGTGTCGCTCAGCGCCAGCCGGCCGAGATGTCCAAACAGCATGCCGACTACCACGAAGATGCTGAAGAACCAGAGCCAGTTCTGCAACAGCGGCGCATTCGGATTGCCCGCGACCTGAGGGACGATCAGCGGCATCAACGCGACGGCGATGGGGGCGGCGAGGAGATAGGCCAGGATCGTCATGGCGCTGCCGAGCAGGCCGGTCCTGAAGCCGAAGCCGATCGCGATGACGAACGCCGCATAGACGGCGAGATCGAAACTGTTCATGCGCGGGAGCCTGCCATGGAACGAGTGAACGCAGAACCAATCATTCCGGTTTCAGATCGTTAAAATCGTCTGTACTTTTCCTGGCTCCGACAGCTCAGGAGACACTACCGCATCTCCGCCCGGATCATATCGGCCGCCTTCTCCCCGATCATGATCGTCGCCGCATTGGTGTTGCCGCCGATCAGTGTCGGCATGATCGAGGCGTCGACGACGCGCAGGCCTTCCATGCCGTGCACCTTCAGCGCCGGATCGACCACGGCCATCGCGTCGGTGCCCATCTTGCAGGTGCCGACGGGGTGATAGACGGTGTCGACACGCGCGCGCAGGATGGCGCGGATGTCGTCGTCCGTTCTCACATCGGACGTGAACATGTCCTTCTTCTGCAACGCGCGCATCGCGGGCGTCTCCATCAGCCGTCGCGTGGTCTTGAAGCCCGCGACCATCGTCTCGAGATCCTCCGCCTCGCCCAGAAAATTCGGATCGATCATCGGCGCTGCCAGCGGATCGGCGCTTTTCAGCCAGACGCTGCCACGGCTCTTCGGCCGCAACAGGCAGACATGGCATGAGAAGCCCGCCTCCTTGTGCTTCTTGCGGCCGTGGTCGTCGAGCATCGCGATGATGAAGTGCAGCTGGATGTCGGGCACATCGAGGTCGGCTCGGGTCTTCAGGAAGCCGCCACACTCGGCGAAATTGGTGGTCATCAGCCCGCGCCGCTCCCGGCGGTAGCGCTGGATGGCGCGGAGCAGGGATGGCAGCCGTCCGATCGATGAATGGACGAAGTGCGGATAGTCGGAGGCGTAGACGAACACGAAATCCGGATGGTCCTGCAGATTGCGTCCGACGCCCGGCAAATGATGCGCGACGCCGATGCCTTGCGCGGCAAGCGCCTCGCCGTCGCCGATGCCTGACAGCATCAGCAATTGCGGTGACTGGAAGGCGCCGGAGGCGAGGATCACCTCGCGCCGCGCGCGCAGCTGTTTTGTCTGCTTGCCCTGTAGATATTCAATGCCGACCGCGCGCCCGCCTTCGAACAGGATGCGCGTGGCATGCGCCTGCGTCTCGATACGCAGATTGGCGCGCTTGTCCATGTGGGGATGCAGATAGGCGCGCGCCGCGCTCCAGCGCTCGCCATTGTGCTGGGTCACCTGGTAGCTGCCGAGCCCTTCGTGGTCCTCTCCGTTGAAGTCCTCGCGGATGCGGAACTGCGCCTCGCGGGCGGCCTGATGGAAGACGTCGTGGATCGGATTGTCCGAGCGCAGCCTGTTGACATGCAGCGGGCCGCCCTTGCCGTGATATTCGCCGTCGAAATCGGCGTTGTTCTCCGAGCGCTTGAAATAGGGCAGCACGTCCGCATACGACCAGCCGGCATTGCCGAGCGAGGCCCAATGGTCGTAGTCCCATTTGTTGCCGCGGATATAGACCATGGCGTTGATCGCCGAGGACCCGCCGAGCCCCTTGCCGCGCGGTTGATAGCCGATACGGCCGTTCAATCCCTTCTGCGGCACGGTATCGAAGCCCCAGTTCGCCGCCTTGTACGGCAAGGCGAGTCCGAACGGCGTGGTGATCCGCCAATTGTCGTTCCGTCCGCCGGCATCGAGCAGCGCCACGGATGTTCCCGCGTCCTCCGACAGCCGCCCCGCCACCGCGCAGCCGCCGGAGCCCGCGCCCACGACGACGAAATCGAATGTGTCCGTCACTGATGTTTCCCCCTCTTGCATTTTTCTTCTCGTCATTGCGAGCAAAGCGAAGCAATCCAGAATCCCACCGCGGAGACAGTCTGGATTGCTTCGCTGCGCTCGCAATGACGAGCAATTACGACATGAACCGCATCATCTTCTCCAGCCGCGCGATCTTGCCGCCGTAGGGCGGATAGAGGTCGGCGAGCCGGTTGAATTTCGAGCGATAGAACACCGGCTTCAGCTTGCTGAAGGTGCGAAAGCCCCATTCGCCGTGATAGGCGCCGGTGCCGGATGCGCCGACGCCGCCCATCGGCTGGTTGATTTGCGCGAAGTGGAACAGGCAGTCGTTGATGGTGACGCCGCCGGAGACGGTGCGCGCCAGCACCTCGTCGCGCGCAATGCGATCCTTGCCGAACCAGTACAGCGCCAGCGGCCGGTCGCGGGCGTTGACGAAGGCGATGGCATCGGCCGGTTCGCGATAGCCGAGCACGGGGAGCACCGGGCCGAAAATCTCCTCCTGCATGACCGCCATGTCTGCGGTTGCGCCCACGATCAGCGTCGGCGGGAATTTGCGGTGTGCCTTCCAGTTGGGATCGTCCGCCTTCGCCGGCTGCAGGATCTTTGCGCCGCGACGTGTCGCATCCGCGACGAGATTTTCCAGCCGCGCATAATGCCGGTCGGAGATCATGGAAGTGTAGTCCTTGTTGGCGGGATCGGTGCCGAACATGCGCCGCATCTGCGCGCGGACTTTTTCGGCGAAGGCCTGCAACGCGCGCTCGGGCACCAGCACATAATCGGGCGCGATGCAGGTCTGCCCGGCATTGAGCAGCTTGCCGTAGGCGATGCGTTCGGCGGCCTCTTCGAAGTCGGCCGAGACGTCGATGATAACAGGCGACTTGCCGCCGAGCTCAAGCGTGACCGGCGTCAGATTGCGCCCCGCGGCTTCAGCGACCAGTCGTCCCACCCGGGTCGAGCCGGTGAACACCAGATGATCGAACGGCAGCGATGCAAAGGCTTTTGCGATCTCGTCCTCGACCCCGGTGACGAGCACTTCCGCAGCGTCGAACCGCGCGGCGACCGTCTCCTTCAGCAGCGCTGAGAAATGGGCGACGTGTTCGCTCGGCTTGATGATGACGCGGTTGCCGGCGGCAAGCGCGCCGATGGCGGGCGCGAGCGTCAGCTGCAGCGGATAATTCCACGGCGCGATGATGCCGACGACGCCGAGCGGCTGCGGCATCAGCCGGTTGCGCGCGGGCATGAATTGCAGCGCCGTCGAAACGCGCTGCGGCGCCATCCAGCTCTTGAGGTGCTTGCTGGCATGACGGATCTCGGAGAACACCATCATAGTCTCGGCGATATTGGTCTCGACCGCGCAGCGGTGGCCGAAATCCGCCGAGATCGCCTGCCGGAAGCGCTCCTCGTTGTCGGCGACGACAGTGCGCAGCCGTGCCAGCCGGTCGAGCCGCTCGGCAAGGCCAGCCGCCGGCTCGGCCCGCGACCGCGCGACCATGGTATGGAAGGCGTCTTCGAGGGCCCCAAGCGGGGCGGTCACCGGGGGCTGGTCCAAGGCGTGGTCCATGGCGTTCTCCCCCTTTTAAGTGGCGTTTCCGCCTGGTTTTGTTGCCGCAAGCTGGCCCCTTGTGGAACTTCTGGCAAGGGCGGGCCAAACAGGCCGCAAATTCGTCCACCGCGCTGTCATAAAGTCGAAAAAAACGTCCCCGCAGCCCTTTCCAAAGCCACCCCGGGTTGGTACATACCGCCCGCACCCAACGGGCTTTGCTCGGGGTTGCCTTCCAAGGAAGCCTTCGGGACGAACGAAGCAAGCCACGCGAACAGCGCCGGCCCTTCATTCACCGTCCCCGGCACTTTCACGAAGGCAAAGCAACGGTTAACGCGGGGTGGAGCAGCCCGGTAGCTCGTCAGGCTCATAACCTGAAGGTCATAGGTTCAAATCCTATCCCCGCAACCAAGTTCGGACCTTACCGGTCCCGATATGAAAATGGCCCGCTTCATGCGGGCCATTTTTGTTTTGCATTCGTCCTGTGGAGACTTCGGCCTCTCATGATGCTTGAGCAGGCGACTGCCCTCACTCCGGATAACTCAAAATCATTTTCAGCAACTTCGGAAACCGCGCATTGATGTCCTCCTCGCGCAGGACATTGCGGTGCTGGACGCCTTGCTTGGACGTCCGGATCAGGCCGGCCTCGCGCAGGATACGAAAATGGTTCGACAGGGTCGACTTGGCCATGTCAGGGCAAGGCGCCGCCTCGGTGCACGACATGCAATCGTTCTGTGCGGCCAGGCTCTTGACGATCCTCAGCCGCATCGGGTCCGCGAGCGCTCCCAGCACCCCAGCCAGTGAAATCTCGCTCCGCGGTGGGTGAACGAACTGCACCATGAACAAAATATAGCACCTCCCTTGAACTCATTCAATAGTTCACTAATATTGAACTATTGAATATCGGCGTCGTGCCGGACGGTGGAGAACATGTGATGACCAAGAGACTCGAAGGAAAAGTTGCGCTCGTGACCGGCGCATCCAAAGGCATCGGTGCCGAAATCGCCGCCCGGCTCGCGGCCGAGGGCGCGGCGGTCGCCGTCAATTACAGCTCCAGTAAGCAGGCCGCCGACCGCGTGGTTGCCGCCATCGTCGCCAAGGGTGGCAAAGCCGTCGCGGTCCACGGCAATCTGGCCGACGCCAAGGACGTGACAAGCGTGGTCGCAGAGACCGTAAAGGCGTTCGGCGCGATCGATATCCTCGTCAACAACGCGGGCATTTACGAATTCGCCCCGCTGGAGGCCATCACGCCTGAGCATTTCCATAGGCAATTCGACCTCAATGTGCTTGGCCTGCTGCTGGTCTCGGGCGAAGCGTCGAAGCACTTCAACGCCAATGGCGGAAGCATCATCAACATCAGCTCCGGCGTATCGACCATCGCGCCGGCGAACACAGCCGTCTACACCGCGACCAAGGCGTCGGTGGATGCAATCTCCGCCGTCCTGGCGAAGGAGCTGGCGCCGCGCAAGATCCGCGTCAACGCCGTCAACCCGGGCATGATCGCGACCGAAGGCGTCGTCTCGGCCGGCCTGCACGAAGGTGACATGCGCAACTGGATCGAATCCACCACCCCGCTCGGCCGCATCGGCAAGGTCGAGGAGATCGCTGCCGCGGTGGCCTTCTTCGCTTCGGACGACGCATCGTACGTCACGGGCGAGACGCTTCACGTCACCGGCGGCCTTCGCTGAACTTGTCGGCTTTAGGAGGAAATGGCGCGCCTTGCGCGCGCCATTTTTGCTCGGAGCGCAAAGGCAGCTCAGAACTGCGCAATAGCCTTCCCGTCCGCCGCCGACCAGGATCGACAGCGCCTCGGCGTGCGGGGAGATCCGGGAGTCATTGCCTCCCGCGTGCCTGTCGGCGAGCGCGGGAGGTGCGGCAGCCATTCTGACGCGTCGAATGCATCCGAAGTTCAGGGTCTGTGCGGACAGACCATCGTCAGATAGAGCAGCGTCGGCGCCTTGTCGTCGCCATCGCGATATTCCCACTCCAGCCGAATCTCATGCCGGTGCGCATAGGCGTCGCTCGCCTTGTGCGTGACGATCTTCGTCTTCATCGGGATCGGCGGCTCGGAGTTGAAGCATTTCCGCACGCAGGCATCGAGCAGATCGCATCGCGTCAAGGGGATGACGCCCGGCTCGTCTTTGGACAAGGGGATCGTGTTGGGTTGGGTGCTGAGATCGACGCGAGCCCGGCCCTTTTCCTTGTGCCAGTACGCCGCGCTCCCATCCGGCCATTTGTCCGCCGGCGTCAGGATCAGGTGATACTGCCCGTATTCCAGCGTCGGCAGGTGGATGTCCGGGGACGCCTTGAGGATGTCCACGCTCCGCTGCATGTTTTCCAGCGGGAAATAGTTGTCGTTCATCAAATCTTTGAATGGCTCTTCGCTATATACTCTCGCGCCCATTGTCTTTCCTCCAAATCTGGCGTCGCCGGGCGCAGTATTTGGCTGTCCGGCAACACCGACCCACCCCATCGCCCGCCGTGCGCGGAATGAAGTTACCACCCGGCAGCGCATCTCGTCCATCCAAGGAGCCTTCGTCAACTGCGATCTGTCGATTGTGGGCCAGTGGGCTGATTGCTTGGCAGCCGTCATCGAGTAGTCTTACATTCGTTGCTCGCGGCCTCTTGCACGAGCCAGGCCGCAACCGTTCGAAGGCGCTGGAATGCACTGCTTTACATGCCAGTCTACGATCACCCCGGGCGACAGCTGGTGCGCCAAATGCGGGGCGGCCGTGCGTCACCGCGTCGAACCGGATAGCGAGCGACGGTTTGTGACGATCCTTCGTGCGGACGTCATCGATTCCACCGGTCTTGTTGCCGAATTGGAGCCGGAGGAAGCGGTCTCTCGCTTGGAGCCCGCACTGGCGGCCATGAGGGGCGCGGTGCGTCAGTTCGGAGGCATCGTCAGCAAGGAGCTTGGCGACGGAGTGGCAGCGGTGTTTGGTGCCCCGATCGCCGATGACAATCATGCCCCGCTGGCGTGCCATGCGGCGATCGAGCTCGTCCGGCGGGTTGCAGGCCTGGGGGATGCCGGGCTTCAGGTCCGGATCGGCCTCCATTCCGGACACGTCGTCGCCTATATGGTCGCCAGCGAATTCTCCAAAGTCTACGAGATCGGCGGCGCCGCCCAACATCTGGCCGCGCGGCTGGAAGCGGCGGCAGAGGCCAACCAGATCTACGTGTCCGAAGCTTGCCAGCAACTCGCGGACGGGCACGTCCGCTTCGATTTTCTGGGCCGCAAGGCATTGCGTGGCTTCGCGGAGCCCCTGCCGGTCTACCGGGTCATGGGCGCGAGCGACCTTTCGAGCTGGAGAGTGCGGCGGGCACGCAGTATTTCTCGGTTCGTCGATCGAACTGTCGAGCGCGCCTTGTTGAGACGCACGGCGGATAATGCCGGCTCGAGCCGACAGACCGTTCTTCTGCTGGGGGACGCTGGCATAGGAAAGTCACGACTGGCGCACGAATTTGCCCAGGACCTGAAGGCCGCGGGTTGGCGCCTGATCGATGCGGAGTGCAGCCCGAATTTGCAGGGAGCGCCATTCAGCACGCTCAAACGCGTGCTGCTTTCGATTTTTGAGACGACAGCAAGGGAAATGGGCAGCGCACGCGACCCTCGGTCCGATTTGCCGGTGATCGAACAATGCGCCGTCGAGGCAGTGCTGGACCTTCCGATCTCGCATCCGCAGTGGGATGAACTGGAGCCTCACGCGCGAGGACGTGCAATTTCCGACGCGAGCTGCGCCATTGTCGGGAGTGTAGCGCGTCACCAGCGCACAGTGCTCCTGATCGAGGACCTGCATTGGATCGATCGGGCCAGCGATACTGTGGTGGCTGCTCTGTCGTCACTACAGGCCGCCGGTCTTCTTGTGCTCCTTACAAGCAGGCCGGACGGCATGCCATTCTGGGTCGCGCGCTGCCAGGCTGAAGTCGTTGCGATGCGCCCATTGGACGATGATTCCAGTCGGGACATGCTGGGCGACATGCTCGGGTCATCGGACAATGCCGATCTGAAAGACCGGATCATTTCTCATACGGCCAACGTCCCACTCTTTATCGAGGAGGTCTGCCGTGGCCTCAAGGACAACGGCACGCTTCGGGGCCAGTGGGGCGACCTCGCTTTGGTCCGTCCGATCGACGAGCTTGGAATTCCCACGAGTATCCAGGGGGTCATTGCTGCGCGGCTCGATCGCTTGGCGAGGCCGGAACGCCAAATCTTGCAGATCGCGGCTACTCTGGGGCGACGATCCAGCGAAGCCATATTACGGAGCGTCGCGGCGCTCCCCGAAGACGTCTTTCAGACCTCCTTGGCGGCGCTTGATCGAGTCGATCTGCTGGTCAGGATCGATAGCGAATTGGAGAGTGTTCTTGAGTTTCGGCACGACATGGTCCGCCAAGTGACCTACGAATCGATGGTCGAAAAAGTACGTGAAAGCATTCATTCGCGCATTCTATCGGCGCTAGAGTCCGACGGACGAAAACCCAGCGATTCTGACGAGCTTTGTTATCATGCGACTCGTGCAAAGGATTGGGACAGGTCCTTTGTCCACGGCCGGGCGGCAGCGCAAAAGTGTCTGGCTCGTTCTGCGTTTTCAGATGCTGCCACCTACTTCCAAACCGCGATGAAGTCGCTGGATATGATGCCGACGGGGCCTTCGCGTGAAGCTCGCGCGATAGATGTTCGTATCGAAGCACGCTCGGCCTTCATGGCGTCTGGACTGGTGGCCGAATGGTTTGAGCTTGGAAGAGAAGCGGAACGGCGGGCTAATGTCATAGATGATACCGCAAGAAAGATCGCCGCCATGACCGTCAGAGCGGCCGCCCAGAACTTTTACGGTACGCCGATAGAGGCGGTTGCAACCGGTGAACAGATCGTCAGCCTTGCGGAGCACGGAGGAGATCTCGGATGGCTCAACGTTGCGCTGTATGGCTTAGGGCAGGCCTATTTCCTCGCCGGACGCTACCGGGAAGCAGAGCGGACGGTCGCAAGAGCCTGCTATCGACTAGAGGGGCCAAATGCCGACGCCCCCAAGAGCACCATGCCTAAATATGTGCTCCTGCTCTGCTGCATGATGAAGAGCTTCACCCACACCGTGATGGGTGAGTTCGAGGCCGCCGAGCAGCTCCAGCAGCAAGCCGCCGCGATCGCGGAGGAGACCGGCCGCCCCTACGACCGCGTCGCGGCGGCCTATAGCGGCGGCTGGCTGATGCTCGGCCGCGGCGAGCCGGCGGCGGCCGCGGCCATTCTCGAGGACGGTTTTGTCCTGGCGCAGAAGCACGGCATCCGGCTGTTCGTGCCGGTGCTCGCCTGCCATCTCGGCATGGCCTATCTGGAGCAGGGGCTGTTCGACCGGGCGCGCGGCATGCTGACGGAAGCGCGTGAGGAGGCGAAGGCGGTCGGCTATACCTCGGCGGTGCTGCGCAGCTCGATCTATCTGGCGCTCGCCACCCACCGTCTCGGCGACGTCCAGGCCGCGCAGAACATGCTGCGCGAGGCCCGCAACACCGCGCGGCAACAGGGGTTCTCCGGCCTGGAGGCGGAGGCCCTGTTCGGCGAGGCCGTGGTGACGCCGCCGTCGGATGCGGAGGCCAAGGCGGCGATCCTTGGCGCCCTGCGCGCGACCATCGCGATCGCCGCCGAGAGCGGCGCGCTGCCGCTGCGGCACAAAGCCGAGGCGATGCTCAACGAAATGCAGGCGACGGGTGACGAGCTCAGCTGACGGGAGCCGCGGCCGGACCCCCGTCGCGGGCCAAATCTGCCCGACGCGTCAAATAAATTCAGTAGGCGTCGCAAGGACTTAGCTACTGTGCATGGGGTTGTTTTCGCTCTTTTATTTTGAAGGGCCCCCCATGGTGCAGCGCGGAGGACGGCACGCTGGTGCGGCCCGCTCCGATGACTATGCCCTTGCACGCGCAGCAAGGTCGGCTACCGTCGGCCCTGGCCACACGGCCAGGCGACTTTTGATTTCAATTTTTTAGCATCCGATTTTCCGGCGCCGCGACGGCGCGACGCCCACCGAACGAGGCGGGGCCATGATCACACGGGACCAGTCAGCGCTGCTCGCGCCGGTCGAGCGGGATTTGCGGCTCGATCTCTTCCGCGGCATCGGTCTGTGGATGATCTTCCTCGACCACATCCCGCACGACGTCGTGGCCTGGCTGACCTTGCGCAATTACGGCTTCAGCGACGCCGCCGAATTCTTCGTCTTCATCTCCGGTTATCTGGTCGGCTGGATCTACGGCCCGATCGTCGCGGGCGGCTGGTTTGTCGCCGCGCTGAAGCGGCTGTGGCGGCGCGCGGTCGAGATGTATGTCGCCCACATCATGCTGTTCCTGCTGTTCACGGCACAGATCGCCCGCACCGCGCGCCGCTTCGACAACCCGATGTACGAGCACGAGTTCAACGTGTTCAATTTCCTGTCGCATCCGGACGAGTTGATCGGGCAGGCGATCCTGCTGAAATACAAGCCGGTCAATCTCGACGTGCTGCCGCTCTACATCACGCTGGTGTTCGCCTCGCCTTTCATCGTGTGGTGCCTGGTGCGGCGGCCGAACCTGACGCTCGCCGCGTCCGTGGTGCTCTACGTGCTGGCGCGCTGGTTCGACTGGAACGTCGCCTCCTATCCGCCCGGCACGCACTGGTACTTCAATCCGTTCTGCTGGCAGCTGATGTTCGTGTTCGCTGCCTGGTGCGGCATCGGCCAGATCGACAAGATCGCGACATGGGTGTGGTCCAAGGCGGCAATGACGTTGGCCGCGGCCTGGCTGGCGTTCGCGCTGCTGATCGTGATGACCTGGCACGTCCCCTCGCTCGATGCCCTGATCCCGAAATGGATGATCAAGGCGATCTACCCGATCGACAAGACCGACCTCGACATGCTGCGCTTCACGCATTTCCTGGCGCTGGCAATCTGGGTGACGCACCTCATCTCGCGCAAATGGCGGACCCTGCACGGGGCCTGGCTGCGCCCCGTGATCCTCTGCGGTCAGCATTCGCTGCCGATCTTCTGCCTCGGCGTCTTCCTGTCGTTCTCGGCGCACTGGATCCTGACGCAATACACCAAGGGCGTCTGGGAACAGCTCGCGGTCTCCGTCGTCGGCATCGTCATCATGATCGCCGCCGCCTGGCTGCTCGACCGGGCCGAACGGGTGCCGAACCTGTTCGTGAAGGTGACGGAGATCGAGGAGGCCGACACCGTCCTGGAAAGCGCGCCCGCGGACAGGTCTGCCGTGGCGCCCGCGGGTCATTGAGGATCGCCGGCCTGCATTTTCGTGGAGAGATCCAACGGAGAAGTTTATGTCCAGACTTGTGTTGACGATCGCCGGCACCCTCCTGCTTCTGATCTCGGGTGCATCGGCGCAAGCACCCTCGCCGGAGGCGATGAGCGCGGCGCGCAAGCTCGTGGTCACCCTGAAGATCGCGGATCAGTATCGCGCGCTGTTGCCGCAGCTCCTGCTCAAGCTGAGGCCCGTGGTCGCGCAGGACAGGCCGGAGATCGAACGCGACTATGACGCAGTGACGGCACCCGGCTCCGAGATCTACACTCCGGCCCTCACCTCGATGATCGACCAGGTCGCCGCTCTCTACGCCCAGAGCTTCAGCATCGACGAGCTGCGCCAGATCGAGGCCTTCTATGTCCAGCCGGCCGGGAAGAAGCTTCTGGAGAAGTCGGATGCGCTGGCGCAGGCAAGCGCGCAGATCGGCCAGGACGTCGGCCAGAAGACGGCCGACGAATTGAAGCAGCGTCTCATCGAGGCGCTGCGCCAGAAGGGGCACAAGCTCTGAGCTTGCCGCGCTCGCTGGCTGATTGACGCGGCCAGCGCCCGCGCGGCTCGACGTGTTCTTGGGGCCGCAAATCTATCTCGGCGCCTCCGGCGTGATCACGGGCAAGCCTGCGGCCGACAACATCCTCTCATTGATCCAGGCGCACAAGGTCACGTCGTTCTTCGCGCCGCCGACGATCTGGATCGCGGGCAAGCGCGAGCTGCGCCAGCGCTTCGTCGGCGGTGAACGCTCGACAAGGCGATCCAGAAGAATTTTGGGACTTGACGCATTCCTCTTCTCGCTCTCCCGCAAGAACAGGGAGAGCGAAAAAGGACGCCTCAATACTTCTTCACATGGGCACCGAACGCGAACCACAGCGCCATCGACGCGAGGCCAAAACCGCCGAGCAGCAGGAACGTCGGGCCGTAGCCGATCCATTGCGCGATCCAGCCACCAAGCGCGGGACTGAGGCTCGCGCCGATGCCCTGCACAGTGATCACGGCACCCTGGCCGAGATTGATGCGGCCGGTGCCGTTGAGCGCGCGCGCGACCATGCCGGGGACGGCAACCGTCTGGAGTCCCGTGCCGATGCCGTCGAGCACCTGCATCGGTACGACGCCCCACCAGCCCGTGACGAAGAAGGCGAGCACGCCGCGGATGGGCAGGAACATGAAGGAGACGAGGATGACAGGCCAGTAGTTGCGCTTGCTCGCCGCTTTCATGGCGATCAGCGATGTGATGATCATGACGCCTTGCGCGATCACCACGGTGGTCGCCACGAAGCTCGGGCCATTGGCTTGGCCTTCCGCGACCGCCGCCAGGCCATAGAGCGGAACGATGGCGGCATTGCCGAGATGAAACAGCGCGAGCGCCAATGCCAGCACCAGCAGCGCGCGGTGCTTGAGCAGCATCGTGAACGCGTCTGGCGCGCTGTCGGGATCGTCCTCCTTGCTGCCGCGCGCAGCGCGATCGTCGATCGCCTTGGCCGGGATCATCATCACGCAGGCGATCGCGATGGCGCCGAACACAGCCGCCAACACGAACACCGAGACGTAGCCGAACTTGTAACCCAGATAGCCCGACAGCGCGGCGCCGACCATGTTGCCGGCGTGGTTGAAGGCCTGGTTGCGGCCGTTGAGCGCGTTGAAGCCCTTCTGCTTGGCAATGCCGAGCGTGATGCCTGTGACAGCCGGCACGATCGCGGCGCTCGCAAGGGATTGTGCGACTTGCGAGAACGTCACTGCCCAGAAATTCTGCGAGATCAGGATGATCGCGGACGCGAGCACCACGCAGATGCCGGGAATCACGACCCACATGCGCTTGTTGCGGCTGGCGTCGATGAAGCCGCCGATCGGCGTGGTGATCAGCATGCCCGCGACATTGCCGATCGTCATCGCGGTACCGATCAACCCGCTCGCCCAGCCGCGCTCCTGGAGGAAGACGCCGACGAAAGGGCCGATGCCCGACTGCATGTCGGCCATGAAGAAGTTGAGAGCGAACAGGGGCCAGATACGAGACGAGGAGGGGGACCGCGATGTCATCGATACCAAAAATTGGTCTCAGCCGGGATACGGCGGGTGGGACATGATCCTTTCAGCCAATCGTTCTGGCGCGGACGAGAGTTTAACGAGCGCTGATCGGGTTGGTTCCAGGTTTCGCCCGGTCGGCGGGGCTTGCGATCACGGCCAGCAATTCCCTATTGACGTTGGACCGTCTTTGTCGGGAGTACGGCATGCCCCTCTGGACCTGCGAAACCTGCGGCGCGCAATTTTCGGGCGAAGATCCGCCAACGTCCTGTCAAATTTGCGAGGACGACCGGCAATTCGTCGGCTGGAACGGCCAGACTTTCCTGACGCGCGAGGCGCTCTCGGAACGTCACCGCATGGTCTGGCGCGACGATCTCGGCCTGACCGGCATCGCGCTCGAGCCAAGCTTTGCCATCGGTCAGCGCGCGCTGCTGGTGCCGCTCGCGGACGGCTGGCTGATGTGGGACTGCATCCCGCTGGCGACGCCGGAGGCGATCGCGCATGTGCGGTCGCTCGGCGGGTTGAAGGCGATTGCGATCTCGCATCCGCATTATTATGGCGCGCTCGCCGACTGGAGCGAGGCGTTCGGGGGCGTGCCGGTCTATTTGCACGCCGATGATCGCCAATGGGTGACGCGTCCGCATTCCTCGATCGTGCACTGGACCGGCGAAAGCCATCGCATCTCCGACGATGTGCTGCTGCTGCGCACCGGCGGTCATTTCGCCGGCGCCACCATGCTGCACCACGCGAGTGGTGCGGACGGCAGGGGTGCGCTGCTCACCGGCGATATCGCGCAGGTGACGATGGATCGCCGCTTCGTCAGCTTCATGTACTCCTATCCGAACTACATGCCGCTCAACGCCGCCGCGGTGCGACGGATTGCGGCTGCCATCGAGCCGCTGGCCTTCGACCGCGTCTACGGCGCCTGGTGGGATCGCAATATCGCCGCAGGCGCCAAGGCCGCATTCGCGGCCTCTGTCGCGCGCTATCTGGCCGCCATCGCATGAGCCGGCGCGAGACCGCATTTATCTTGCTGTTCCACAATAAATGGACTATAAGTACAGTTATTAAGCGTGACGCGACGATGCGTCTGCGGGACCGGCATGATCGATGCATCGCTGTTTCCGCGGCGCGCTTGCCGCGTGAGCGGGAGTTCGGTCCATGACGGCAGGGCGCGACTACGAGATCTTCGAGGCCGGCGACGTCGCGCTCCGGTCCGGGGTCGTCGTCCCTTCGCTCAAGCTCGCCTACAAGACCTACGGCACGCTCAGTCCGGACAAGGACAACGTGATTCTCTATCCGACCTCGTTCAGCGCGCAGCACGCCGACACCGAGTGGCTGATTGGCCCCGACGGGATGCTCGACCCTACGCGGTACTTCATCATCATCCCGAATCTGTTCGGTAACGGGCTGTCGTCCTCGCCGTCGAATACCGCCGCGCCGTTCCCGATCCTGACCTATCACGATGCCATCGCGGTCCAGCACCGGCTGCTCACCGAGCGGTTCGGCATCTCGAAGCTTGCCCTGGTCTATGGCTGGTCGATGGGCGGCATGCAGGCCTATCACTGGGCGGCGCTGCATCCCGATATGGTCGAGCGGGCGGCCGTCGTCTGCGGCAGTGCCCGCTGCGCGGCCTATAATTACGTCTTCCTGGAAAGCGTGAAGGCCGCGCTGACCGCCGACCCCGCCTTCCGCGACGGCCGCTTCGCCGAGAAGCCCGTCGCAGGCTATCGCGCCATGGGGCGCGTCTACGCGGGTTGGGCGATGTCGCACGGTTTCTATCGCGACGAGATCTGGCGCGAAGCGGGCTTCACCTCGCTGGACGACTATCTCGCCCGCAGCTGGGACGCGGCGTTTGCCCGGCGCGATGCCAACGATCTCCTGGCGCAGATTGGGATCTGGCAGAACGGCGATATCAGTCGCTGCGCCACATTCGACGGCGATCTCGATCGCGCGCTCGGTGCGATCACGGCCCACATGCTGCTGATGCCCGGTGCGACCGACCGCTATTTCGACGTGCGCGACAACGAGGACGAACTCGGCCGGCTGGTCAATGCGCGCTCTGCGGTGCTGCATCCGATCCCGTCGCTGCACGGCCATCGCGCCGGCAACCCCGTCAACAATCCGCGCGATCAGGCCTTCATCAAGGCCGAGATCGCGGAGCTCCTCAGCAAGTAGGACAGGCATCCGATCATGAGCGACGCAACGATTTCAGAGTCCGGCCATCGCTTGAAGCCGCTGGCGCCGACGATGCTGCGGGAATTGTCGGTGCGCTCCAATCTCAGAGGTGCCGCGCAAAGCCTCAGCCATTACGGCCTCGTCGTACTAGTCGGCGCGCTGATCTGGAGGGTCTCTTCGACCTGGGGTGTCTTTTGGGCGCTGCCGCTGATAGCGGTGCAGGGCTATCTCGTCGCCTTCCTGTTCATGGCCGTGCACGAGACCGCGCACAAGACGGCGTTCAAGAGCCGCGGTCTCAACCTCGTGGTCGGCTACCTCTCGGGTTTCATCATCGGATTGCCTTACGAATATTATTGCCTGTTTCACTGGGACCATCACCGCTACACCCAGGATCCGGACAAGGACCCTGAACTGGTCGTCGGCGTGAAACCGAAATCCGACACGCAGCTCGCGCTCGCCTATAGCGGCGTGCTTCAGGTCGCCGGACGCCTGCGGCTGATGCTCGGCCATGCCGTCACCGGCAAGGTCGTCGTGCCCTGGATTCCCGAGAACAGGCGCGCCATCATCGTCACCGAGGCGCGCGTCTATGCCGCGCTCTATGCGTTGCTGCTCGTTCTGTCCTTGTGGTTCTCGTCGGCGCTGCTGCTCTGGGTCTGGATCGTCCCGCTGATCATTGGGCAGTTCTTCCTGCGGCCCTATCTCTACGCCGAGCACACCGGCTGCGAGCGTACCCGCAGCGCATTCCAGAACACGCGCACCACCTACACCGGCGCGATCGTCAAATGGATCGCGTGGAACATGCCCTATCATGTCGAGCACCACGCTTATCCCTCGATCCCGTTCCACGCGCTGCCGAAGCTGAACGGGATCGTCGACGGCGAGATCGTCCATCGTGGCCGCGGCTACATCAGGACGACGCGCGAGACGTGGGCCTGGTTTCGGCGACATAGACAGGCCGGCTAGCCGAAGAAAGTTGACGCGCAAAGGCCCCGATCGCGGTGCGATCGGGGCTTTGTCGTGAATACGAGATATCAGTAGATCCCGTACGCGCACACGTTGACGACGCGGACGCGCAGGCCGTGGCGGGTCTGGACGACGCGCTCCTGATAGCAATTGTTGACGCCGCTGTTGACGTAGACGCCGCCAAAGCCCCAGCTGGGACCCCAGTGATGGTGAAAGCCGTGGGCCGACGCGGCAGTGGGGGCGAGAGCGGCAACGCCGAGCGAGCCGGCGGCGATCAGACCAAGTGCAAGCTTACGAAACATCTTCATTCTCCAGTATGGCGCAAAGGGCCGTTGTTGTGTCCCTGCATCTCGGTCGAGCCGAAACGCGGATGCGTTCATGAAGGGAGGGGAGAATCGTGTTTCAGGAGTGTTTCGTCGGTCGCGGAGCATTGCGCCGCCGTCCTGTTTTCCGCGCCGCGCGATAGCGCACGGCCATTGCCTCTGTCAGCTCGGCCATCTTCTCGCGCAGATCGGCCGGGTCCAGTACTTCGGCCTCGGGCCCGAGCCGCAACAATTCGGCGGCGGCATGCCATGACGTCTTGCCGGTCGGCACTCTGGCAATGCGCCAGCCGTCCGCATCCGAGGTCTCTTCGAGCTGCGTACGCGCCCTGACGTAAGGCTGGCTCAGCGCGTCGAGCAGTTTCACGCCGAAGGGCGACAGCCGAACGACCGCGACATTGGGATGCATCTCGGCCTCGAGACGCAGCGTTGCGTCCCGCCAATAGGCGGCGAGATCGAAGCCGGCGGGCCGCTCACAGCGATCGTCAAGCGCGGTGCAGTCGAGCACGCGCGCGACGCGATAGGTCCGCACGCTGCCGTCGACCAGACCTGCGAGATACCAACTGCCACCTTTCAGCACGAGACCGAGCGGCGCGACGCGGCGGTGCTTCTCGGCGCGCCAGCTCTGGTAGCGGATCTTGATCAGTGTCCCGCGCAGGGTCGCGGCGGCGATGGTGCGCAGATGCTTGGGTTCTTCCGCCTCGCCGAACCAGCCCGGCGCGTCGAGATGAAAACGCTCCTGCATCCGTCCCGCGTCTTCGCGCAAATTGGCGGGCAGGGCGGCCATCAGCTTATTCTGTGCGGCGATCATCGCCGCATCCAGCCCGAACGCCGCCGCCGGGCCCGGCAATCCCGCCAGAAACAGCGCTTCCGCCTCGCTTTGCGACAAACCATTCAGCCGCACGCGATAACCGTCGAGCAGGCGATAGCCGCCCTCCGCACCGCGGTCGGCATAGACAGGGACGCCGGACGCCGCGAGCGCGTCGATGTCGCGGTAAATCGTGCGCACCGAGACTTCGCAGGCCTCCGCGAGCTCGGGCGCGGTGACCTGCCCCTTGGCCTGCAGGGTGGTGAGGATCGACAGCATCCGGCTCGCGCGCATGATCCTTTAAACCATACCTGACACAGGATGTCAGGTATGGTCCGCTACAACGCCATCGCCAGCCGGCCAGATGGAGACCGCTATGACCGATCCGAACCGCATCACGTTATATTATTCGCCGCAAACCCGGGCCACCGGCACGCGGGTGCTGCTGGAGGAGCTGGGGGCGCCTTATGATCTTCATGTCCTCAACATGAAGGCCGGCGAGCAGCGCCAGCCGGCCTATCTCGCCATCAACCCGCTCGGCAAGGTGCCAGCGATCCGCCACCACGGGCAGCTTGTGACCGAGCAGGTCGCGATCACCATCTACCTCGCCGATCTTTTTCCGGAGGCGGGGCTGACGCCTGCGCTGAACGATCCGCTGCGCGGCCCCTATCTGCGCTGGATCGCCTATTACGGCTCATCCTTCGAGCCGGCCCTGATCGACAAGTTCATGCAGCGCGAGCCGGCACCGATCACGCAATCGCCGTATGCCGACTATGACGTCATGCTCGGCGCGCTCGAGGCGCAGCTGTCGAAGGGGCCGTATCTGCTCGGCGAACGCATGACGGCCGCGGATGTTCTCTGGGGTGTTGCGTTTAGCTGGACCATGATGTTCGGTATCGTGCCGAAGAAGGATGTATTCGTCCGCTATGCCGAACGGATGACGGCGCGGCCGGCGTTCCAGCGTATCACTGCGGCCGATGCCGAGATGGCTGCGCAGCATGCTGCGGCTGCCGGTGGGTAAGGCGCACTAGGCCGGGACGACACTGAGGGTGTGGCGCGCTGTTGCGAAATAATGTCCATCTCACTCAAAACCGAGGCAGTCGTTTTTCCGCGAACGCCTTGATGCCTTCCTTGATCTCGTCGCCGCGCATGCTGTCGCGGTGACGGTGGTCGGCGGCTTGCTGGTCGAGTTCGCCGCGGGCGAATTCGTTGATCGCCCGCTTCATGCCGCGCATCGCCTGCGGAGCGTTGCCGGCGAGAATGTTGGCGAGCTTGTCGACCTCCTCGTCCAGAAACTCGACCGCCACCATATCGGTGAGGTAGCCGATCCGCAGCATCTCCGGCGCGCTGATCTTTTGCGCGGTCAGGAACAGTTTTTTTGCATTGTCGACGCCGAGCCGCGTCACGTAGCGTTTGATGCCGCTGCTGTAATAGTGCAGCCCGAGCCGGGCCGCGGGCATGAACATCTCCGCGGTATCGACCCCGATGCGGAAATCGCAGGCGAGCGCGAGATCGGTCGAGCCGCCATAGACGCCGCCATTGAGCCGGCAGATCGTGGGTACGCCGAGATCCTCCAGCCGGTTGACGACGACCTCGAACGCCGAGCCCGCGCTCTGCTGCTCGTTGGCACTGACGGCACGCTCGGCAACGGAATTGAGATCGTAGCCCGCGGAGAAGGCCCGTCCCGTGCCGGTCAGCACCAGCACGCGGATGGCGGGATCGGCCTCGACCCGGTCGAACAGTCTGACCAGCTCGCCGAGATCCTCGGCCTGGAGCCGGTTGAGATGTTGGGGCCTATTGAGGCGAATGGTGGCGCGTGCGCCGGTGATTTCGAGCACGGGGCCAGAGGCCGCGTCGGTGATATCCGACATTCTTGTCTCCATTTATTTGTTTTCGAGCGTGCGCCGCTTCGCCTCTGCATCGATGGTCTCGGCGAGATCGGGATGCCGTGCCATCAGCACGCGGAAGTCGACGAGGTCGAGCACAAGGAGCCGCGACACCTTGGTGGTCGAGACATTGGCGCCGCGCAAATTGTTGCCGAGCAAGGCCATCTCGCCGAAGAAGGCGCCGTCGCCGAGCTGCACCTTCTTGCCGGGCAGGTCGACCTCGACCTCGCCGGCGGCGATGAAATACATGCAGTCGCCCTGCGTACCCTTGCGGATGATCATGGTGCGCGCCGGCAGCTCCATGGTGCGCAGCATGTGGGTGACGTCGGCGATGGCGGCCGGCCCAAGCGCCGCGAAGAACGGCACCTTGCTGACGGATTCCCAGGTCTTGAGGAAGTTGTCACGCCGGGTCTCGGCGGCAAAGCCGGTCGCCAGGATGCCGGTCCAGAGGCCGAACACACCGAGGCCGGAGATCATCACCAGCGCGGCCACCATGCGGCCCAGCGGCGTCACCGGCACGACGTCGCCATAGCCCGTCGTCGTCAGGGTTGCGACGGCCCACCACAGTGCGGCGGGGACGCTGCCGAAAGTCTGGGGCTGCACGTCCCGCTCCAGGAAATATTCCGCGACCGAGGCCAGGAAGACCACCATCAGGAAGATCACGAGCACGCTGACCAGCGGTCCCGATTCCAGCACCAGCACGCGGCGGAGCTGCCGCAGGCCGGGAATGCCGGGCACCACCTTCAGCACCCAGAGCACGCTGAGCAGCCACGCCGTCCTGGGCTCGATCCCGAGAATCAACGCGGCCGGCACAGCCAACGCTCCGACTGTGTCGACCAGCCCGGCGGAGGAGGACATGTAGAGTGCAAGGCGCCCCTGTCGCGCCATATGGCGTAGCCGGACCACCCATTCGAACACGAAGTAGACGAGGCAGGTCCAAAGCAGGGCATCGACCCAGCGATGCGCTGTCTCATAGGCCGGGTTGACCGTCAGCAGCACCATGGCGAGCACGCCGACGGCGACGGCCACGTAGGCCGCCCTGGTCATGTTGCGGCCGGCTGTGGCGGCCGCGAACTGGGCCATAGCGGAGATCAGCGGCTTGGACATGCGGGACGGCGGCTCGGTTTTGTCTTTGCGGTCCCCGGCTGGAACCTCGGTGCCAAAGTGCCTGCCCGGGCCGAGGTCGTCAACGACGGGCGCGTCCGCCGGCCACGCGCCGCTACTTGAAATGCGGCGGTTCGTCGTAGCCGCGACGGCTGCTGAAGAACAGCAGCACCATCAAGCCGATGCCGACAACAACGGAAAACCCGGCCCCCAGCGCCAGCGCCACATAGCCTTCCGTCGGGATCGGCTCGCCCTCGACCGTCATCGCGGAATAAGCGAAATAGCCAACCGCCGCCAACATTCCCAGCAGGAAGATGATGAGGAGTGCACGCATGGCGCGGTCTCCGGTTGATCCGAGAACAAACGGTTGTGGACGGGGACGGTTCCCGGACTAGGGCCCCCCGGTCGCTCGGCCCGCCGCAGGCGGGCGTCTCGAAGGATGGCCGCAGTCGAGCTTCGATAGGTCAGGCACTCTGAGCTGTCTTCACCACCACGACATTGCTCTCGTCGTGGTGGGGAGGGGCCACATCCTGAGCTGCCTTCTCGCCCTCGCCGGCATGGCGCTTGAGGTAGTCGCGGCGCATGCCGATCTCGTCGCGGACGAATTCGTAGCCGAGCTTGAACGTGTCGAGCCCGTCGGTACTGATCGTGCCGTCTCTGAGGCCGATGACGGCGCCGCGTAAAATGCCTTCCAGCTCGTCCTGGAGACATTCGAGCTGGTCCAGCGAATGAGCGTGTTCGATCCGCTCACCGATGTCGAGAATGGCGGTGGAGAGCTCGCTCGCCTTCTCCGGCGCGATCCGGGTGATCTTGGCGTAGATCGCGGCGAAGATCGAGCCGATGACGCTGAGCGCGGCAGCGCCCAGATACATCAGGTCGCTGTACTTATCCATGAACGACTTGGTGTCGTCGTTGATGTAGTCGGCCGCCCCTTGATGCGCCATCACGAAGGCGTCCTTCTCGACGGAGGCGGGCTCGATTCTGCTGGCAAAGCCGCTGTCGAGCCCGAGCGCGGACTTGTTCTCGTAGACGGTGCGCGCGAGTTCCCCGGCCGCCGTCGGCGACATCCTGGATTGGGCGACCAGCAACCATTCGAGACCGATCGTGTCGAGATCGTCGTCGGGAATTTCCGGCGATGCAGACAGCGTCCCCGCCGTCAGCGTCTCGCTGGAAATGCCGGGGATCCTGCGCGCCAGCGCTTTCGCCTCGTCGATCGCGTTCAGTGTGAAGCCGCCACGCCTGGCGACCTGCTCATACGCCTTGTCCCGCACCGCCCGCGAGGCGTGAACGATGGCGACGACCGCGCCAAAGCCGCTCGCCGGCGCGAACAGCTTGTCGAGCGTTGCGCCCTGCGGCGCCATCTGGATCTTCGCCGCGTCCGGACCGTCGGGAATGTCGAGGATGCCGCGGACGAAGGCGAGCGAGGATTCGCTGTCGGCGAGGACGGCGACCTTCTTCTTCTTCAGCTCGGCGAGCGACTTGATCTTTTTGTTGCCGGGCCCGAGCAGCAGCACGAGATCGTGCTCGAGGATCGCGAGCGTGCGTGCCCGCAGCGGCACCTTGGCGTCGGTGCGGAGCACCGCGAGGTCGGCCTGCTTGCGGTCGAACTGGGCGATCGCCTTGGCGTTGTCGGCGTTGTTGACGATCTTGATCCGGAAGCGCGAGGCGTTGTTCTTCAGGACGGCGGCGAGCTTGGCTGCGAACAGCGCCTCATCGCTGTTGGGCGCGCCGACGGCAAAGGTCAGCGTTTCCGAATTGTGCACCAGCATGCGGCCGCCCCAGACGGTGGCAAGCGACAACAGCAGGGTCAGCACGACGTAGAGGAAGACCTGCTGCTGGTTGGTCTTGATCACCTTGGCTCGCCGGGGCGGTGGCTCGATCGGCGATGAGGTCGGGCCCTCAGTACTCATGGCAGCACTCTGGCCTTATGCTTCCGGTGGCGGGCGGCTCGCGGATGTGATCGCTGCGGTCGCCCTGCAATTCGTAAACGTCTGAAAAAAGAACGATATTCTCTACCGGCGATGATAGCGCGCAGCCCGCGGAATGCAAATTCCGAGCCGAAGGTAACCTTACTCAAGTCGGCCGCGGCGATTGGCCATCCTATCACCAGTTAGCCACAGTTGGCGATTTTCCGGTTCCCCCCGGCTGCATTCCGTCGCGGGAGATGTCATAAATCGCAGGTCCCGGCGATTTGACCGGTCCAGGAAGAGGTTGCGCTGAACGCTCCGATTCTTCCTGTCACGTCAATGAGGGCGTCGGCCTTGTCGTTTCCACCCCTGTCATCGGCGGCTCCGGTCGAAGTGCTCATTGGTTGGATGTTGCTGCTCACCTTCAAGCACATCATCGCCGATTTCGTCCTCCAGACCGCCTGGATGGCGCACGGCAAGGACCAGAAGCACGGCTGGGCGCTGCCGCTCCTGGTGCACTGCCTGGTTCACCTCGCGGTTGCGCTGCCGCTGATCCTGATCGTGGCGCCGAGATTCTGGTTTGTGGCGTTGATCGACTTCGTGATCCACATCACGATCGACCGCGCCAAGGGCCTCGTCTCGGCCAATTTCGGCGTCGACCTTGCGCATCCCTGGTTCTGGACCCTGATCGGTGTCGACCAGGCCCTGCACCATCTGACCGGCTTCGGCCTCTCCATCTTCATGGCGGCGAACTGACGGACGACGGCCCTCTGAAGTGGCTGTCGGGCCTGCATGGTTCGAGACGGCGCTTCGCGCCTCCTCACCATGAGGGTGAGAATCTTTCAGCAGAAAACAGACCTCACCCTGAGGGCACGCCGAAGGCGGGCGTCTCGAAGGAAGGCCACAGAGAAACCCTTTCCAGCGCATTGATTCGCGGCCCACGAGCAAGCACCCCGGGCGACTACCGGGCAGCGTGGTTAACCTTTCATTAGAGAATTGCACTGCATCTTCGCCCATGAGGGAGAACTGCAATGTTTTCAAGCCGCGATACCTTTGAAGGCGATTCGTGCCCGGTCCGCGACGAGCTCCTTGGCGAGATGTACCGCGCCAGCGAGAGTGGCCTGCCGAGGCTGGTTGAAAGTGTTTCCCCTGACGCACGCGCCAGGCTGGCGCTGTTCTGCTATCGCCGCAGCCATCTGCACTCGCTGGCGGTCGCGATCGCAAGCAGCTGTAACGAGCGCGACCTGATCGAGAACGGCGGCCGTGTCGGTTCGACGCTCTACGCGCTCGCGCGCGAAGGTGCGGCGAAATCCTCGCCGTCGCTGTCCGGTGGCCGCAAGCCGATCACGCTGTCGACCAAGCCGCTCTCGGTGCTCGCGCCGCTGGACGACGAGATCGACGACGAGATCAGCGAAGCCGTCCCGGCCTAAACGCTCGCGATTATTGGCAGCCCGAATTTTCGTCGCGCCATCGCGCATTCGGCATCGCCCGGCATGCATGTGCGGCACACCTCCGGCCGCACTGCGTAGATGCCGCACGCGGTCGCTTTTCCAATTTCTCCCTGCAACGCCGAACAGCGATCGCCTTCGCAGCGCATGCCGGATTGACGCGTGTTGACGAGCGCTTCGGGAATCGCGGCGAGCTCCTCGTCGCTCTCGATCGAGAAGCGAGGCCAGTTCGCCGAATAGCCGCAGCAGGCGCCGCAACTCTGGCAACAGCTCGACAGGTCGACGGGGGCGTTCTCGTCCATCGTCACGTGTCCTTCACGTATCCTTGGGCGGGCCCCAGACCAGGCTTTGCCGCCATTTCGCGCGCAGCACGTCGCGCCTTTCAGGATATCGCTCGTCGGGATAGCTCGCATCCACCACGCGGTCGGTGCGGAAGCTGCGGAAGTCGCCGCGCAGCTCGCACCAGGCCGCGAGCAGGCGCACGGCTTCGAGATAGCCGATCGAAATCGGCCAGATCATGCGCTCGCTGGCGCGGCCCTGCTCGTCGCGATAGCGCAGCATGATCTTCTTCCCTTCGTGGATCTGGGTGCGCGTCCGTGCCATGTCCAGGCGGTCCGGCTCCCTGTTCCAGCTCGGGCGGGCCCGGCTTGCCGGCTCCAGCACGAAGGGACGCAGGCGTTCGGGGACAGTGTCGGCGATCTTGGCCATCAAGTCTTCGGCCGCGCGCGCCAGCGCGGGATCGGCATGGCCGGCGACCCATTGCGCGCCCAGCACCGCCGCCTCGATCTCGTCCGGTGTCAGCATCAAAGGCGGCAGGTCAAAGCCCTTCTCCAGGATGTAGCCCATGCCGGCTTCACCACGGATCGGCACGCGTTGGCCGATCAGCGTGGCGATGTCGCGATAGATCGTGCGCTTCGAGGTCTCGAGCTCGGCCGCGATGGCGTCCGCCGTCAGCGGCTTACGCGTGCGCCTCAGCACCTGGATGATTTGAAACAGCCGGTCGGCGCGTCTCATGACGGGTCTCTTATCGGTGGTTTTTTCAGAAGGTAGCGCGCGGCTGCTGACAGGATGTTGGCAGCAGGGGAGTTCTATACCGGGTCAACACGTCGACTGAAGAGGATTTGTCCATGATCATTCCAACTCATTTCGGCCCGGCCGCTGCGCTGTGGCGGACCCAGCCTTTACAGGTCCAGCCTTTGCGAGTCCCGCGTTTGCAAGTCCGAGCCTGGTACGCATGGGCGTTCGGACGCCTCGTATCCCTTGATCTCATGGTGCTCGACCTCCGCCTTGCGCTCGCGACCGTGGTGGCTCGCTTCCTGGTCCAGGCCGCGGACGGGCTGGTTCGTCATGTCATGGCCCGCGCCTGGCGGGGGGCCCGTTTCGCAGAAGATATCACGGCTGCTGCCACCATGGTGGCAGCAGCCCGCGGCTAAGTTCCCTCAACTCTTTCGGTCGTTTCAGGAGAGCCTTCATGATCACGCTTTACGGCTTTGGCGCCGGTTTCGGCCTGCCGGAAATCAGCCCCTTCGTCACCAAGACGGAGGTGCAGCTCAAGATGGCGGGATTGCCCTACCGGAAGGAGCGGGCGATGCCGCCCGCCTCTCCCAAGGGGCAGCTTCCTTTCATCGACGATGGCGGCGAGGCGGTGGCCGATTCCACCTTCATCCGCGCCCATATCGAGCGCCGCTACGGCTTCGATTTCGACGCCGGTCTGTCGCTCGTCGAGCGCGCGCAGGCTTGGGCATTCGAGCGCATGATCGAGCATCACGTTTATTTTGCGCTGGTCGGGGCGCGCTGGGTCGACCCGGTCAACTTCGCCAAGGGGCCCGCGCATTTCTTCGACGGCGCGCCGGAGCACAATCGCGAGAAGTTGCGCGAGGACGCGCAATTCCGCGTCGCCGAGAACTACCTCCTTTCCGGACTAGGCCGCCACGCGCCCGATGACGACGTCGATCTCGCCGTGCGCTCGCTGTTTGCGCTCTCGGTGCAGCTCGGCGACAAATCCTATCTGATGAGCAACAAGCCCTGCGGCGTCGATGCCACCGCCTTCGGCGCACTCGCTGGGATCCTGACGCCGTTCTTCGAATCCGCCCTGCGCCGTCGCGCCGAAGGATTTCCGAACCTCACTGCTTATGTCGACCGGATGATGGACAATTACTATCCGGAGTTCGCCTGGACTCCGCTGCGGCAGGCGGCTTAAGCACGCGCCCTCTCCGCGCGCTCGCTGCAACCTCGCCCGCTTGCGGGAGAGGTCGGCGCGAACCGCCGGGTGAGGGTTCTCTCCTCTAGGGGATTTTTTCCGCGAGCTTCGGACTGTCCCTCTGCGGAGGCACCCTCTCCCCCAAGCGGGAGAGGGGGCGCAGCGACACCGGAGGTGCAGCTCGCCTATGCGGCCAAAAGAAAAGCCGGCCCATCGGGGCCGGCTCTCGTCGTCTCAATCCTGCGGTCGCGCCTATTTCACCAGCATGTACTTGCCATTCTTCACCGTGAGCAAAATCCGCGAACGGTCGTCGAGGCCGTAGCGATCCTTTTCGGTGAAATTGTAGACGCCCTGACTTGCGGCCAGCTCCTTCTCCGACAGCAAGGCCTGGCGAATTGCTTCGCGGAATTCCGGCGTGCCGGGTTTCGCCGTCTTGAGTGCCGTCGGGATGACGCGCTTGAGAATCTCGAAGGCGTCGTAGGAATGGCCGGCGAACTGGCTGCGGCTGTTCGGGCCGTACTTGGCTTCATAGGCCGAGTTGAGCGCGAGGCCCGGCTTCTTGGTGGCGGCTTCGTCCGGCTGATCTTCCGGGTCCATCACCGGGCCCGACGCCATCAGCACGCCTTCCGCCGCTTTGCCGGCGATGCGAATGAAGTCCATGCTGGCGGCGCCGTGGGTCTGGTAGATCAGGCCCTGATAGCCACGCTCGCGCAGCTCGGTCTGCGGCAGCGCGGCTGCGGTGCCGGAAGCGCCGACCAGAATGGCGTCGGGATTCGCAGCCACGAGCTTCAGCACCTGTCCGGTCACCGACGTATCCGGGCGAGCGAAGCGCTCCTCGTCGGCGATGGTTATGCCCATCGGCACGGCCTGCGCCTTCAAATCGTTGAACCAGAGGTCGCCATAGGAGTCGGAATAGCCGATATAGCCGATGGTCTTCACGCCCTTGGCCTTCATGTGATCGTACAACACCTTGCCCACGATCGGGATCGGCTGCGGCATCGCCACCGACCACTTCATGCGCTCCGGCGTGATCGGGAACGGCGCCAGGCCGAAATGCGGAATGCCGGCTTCGTTGGCGACGTTCGACACCGCGATGGTCGGCGGCGTCAGCGCCGAGCCCATGATGATATCGGCCTTGGATTCGGTCACGAAGCGGCGGGCGTTGGTGGTCGCGGTGGTGGGATCGCCGCCGTCGTCGAGCACGATCACCTTCAGCGGCACGCCGCCGATCTCCTTCGGCACGAACTCCAGCGCATTGCGCTCGGGAATCCCCAGCGCTGCGCCCGGGCCGGTCGTGGTGGTGGTGATGCCGATGGTGACCTCGGCGGTCTGGGCCAGCGCGGGCACGGCCGGCAGCGCAAGCGCGGCCGCGGTGACGGCGGCGGTCAGGTAAAAGCGTTTCATCTATTCCTCCCTTTATGTGTTTCTTTGAAAGCAGAAATCGGGGGGTAATTCAGCCCCCTCTTTTGGTGATGTGGCGATTTAGCTCCGGGCCTCGCTCCCCGTGAATTTGGCTACCATTTCCGCGGGAAACGGTGCCGATTTCAGTTTGTCGGGGTTAACGGGGTCGCGGCCGACCAGCACGCGCGTCTCGAAACCTTCGATCGCCAGAGCTTCGCCCTTGAAGACGTTGTGCTTCACCTCGAAGCTCGAGCGCTTGATGCTCTCGACCTTCGTTTCGATGGTGATCCAGTCGCCATAAGTCGAGGGGATGTAGAACTTGGCACGGGTGTCGACCATGGGAATACCCACCAGGCCGTATTTGCGGACCAGGTCCTGCTTGGAGAACCCGGCGACTTCGAACAGGGTCGATGTCGAATCGTCGAACATCGCGAAATAGCGCGGGTAATAGACGATGTTGGCGGGGTCGCAGTCACCCCACTGGATCTGGACGTCGCGCCGGTTCACGAACATATGTCGCGCCCTATTTCGGTGCCATGCGCAGCGATCCGTCGAGGCGCACGACTTCGCCGTTCAGATACGAATTCTCGACCATGTGCAGCGCCAATGCCGCGAACTCGTCGGCGTGGCCGAGCCGGCGCGGGAACGGGATTGCGGCGGCGAGTGAGTCCTGGGCTTCCTGCGGCAGGTTGGCGAGCAGCGGCGTGAGGAACAGGCCGGGCGCGATCGTCAGCACGCGGACGCCGAACTGCGCCAGCTCGCGCGCGATCGGCAGCGTCATGCCGACAATGCCGCCCTTCGATGCCGAATAGGCCGATTGCCCGATCTGGCCGTCATAAGCGGCAACCGACGCCGTGTTGATGATGACGCCGCGCTCGCCGGTTGCCTGCGGCTCGAGCTTGGACATCTCGTTCGCGGCAAGGCGAAGCATGTTGAAGGTGCCGATCAGGTTGACCTTGATCACCTTGTCGAAATCCGCGAGCGCCATCGGGCCGTCGCGGCCGACGACGCGCTTGGCAACGCCGATGCCGGCGCAATTGACCAGCACGCGCGCGGGTCCATGGGCCTTGGTCGCCTGGGCGATCGCAGCTTCCGCGGAGGCCGCATCGGAAACATCGCAGGTCACCGCGACGCCCTTGATCTCGGCGGCCACGGTTTCCGCGAGCTTGGCATTGAGGTCGCACACCGCCACCCGGGCGCCCTGCGCCGCCAGCTTACGCGCGGTCGCCGCGCCCAGTCCCGATGCGCCGCCGGTGACGATGACTGCCTGATCCTTCAACAACATGGCGTTCTCCCTGTAGCGATGTTTTCTTAGCCGACCGATATCACACGGTCCGATGGATTGGCAGCGTAGAGCTCCTCGATCAGCAGGCTGCGATGCTCGAGCACCGCGCGCTGGTTGATGGACCCCTTGTCGGTGACTTCGCCCTTGTCGATCGAGAGCGGCGTGTCCATGAGGATCGCGCGCGTGATCCGCGTCGAGGATCCCGTGGCCGCGCCGAGAAAGCGGGTCAGCCGTTCGCGAAATGCCTCGCGCACCAGCCGGTCGCGGGTCGCGACGACGAGATCGTCGGTCGGCAGCGTCGGGTTGATCAGCCGGCAGCCGTCGAGATCGAGTACGACGAGCGCGGAAACCTCGTCACGGTTGATGCCGGCGATGACGACGTCGCGCACCAGCGGTGCGCAGGCCGCAACGAAGCGCGCGCGCAACGGGCCGACGCTGACCCAGGTGCCGCTGCCGAGCTTGAAATCCTCACCGATGCGGCCGTCGAAATCGAAGCCGGCGTTGAGATCGTCGGGATCGACAGGCTTGAGCGCATCGCCGAGCTTGTAGAAGCCTTCTTTGTCGAACGAATTCGCGGTGATGTCGGGCTGGCGCCAGTAGCCGGGCATCACGTTCGGTCCCTTGCAACGAACTTCCATCTTGCCGTTGTTCGGCACCAGCTTGGCGTCGTTGCCGGATACGGGAAGCCCGACATGACCGGAGCGGCTGGTGCGCGGGTTGACCGACATGAAGAACGGCGCGGTCTCGGTTGCACCGAGGCCGGTCAGCATCGGCACGCGGTAGCCTTTTTCCTTGACCGCGAGCTCGTCGAGGCTGTTCCAGACGAACGGCGACAGCGCCGCGCCCGAGAAGAACATCGCGTGCAGCCGGTCGAAGAATTTCGCGCGCAGGCCCTGGTCGTCGCGCAGATAAGGAAGCAGCGACTCGTATCCCTTGGGGACGTTGAAATAGACTGTCGGCGAAATCTCCTGGAGATTGCGCACGGTTTCGTCGATGCCTCCAGGCACCGGCTTGCCGGCATCGAGATACATCGAGCCGCCATTGTAGAGCGTCAGCCCGATATTGTGGTTGCCGCCAAAAGTGTGATTCCAGGGCAGCCAGTCGATGATGACGGGCGGCTCGTCCTTGAGGAAGGCGAGCGTCTCGCGCAGCATCACCTGGTTGGCGCAGATCATGCGCTGGGTGTTGATGACCGCCTTGGGGTTGCCGGTCGAGCCCGAGGTCAGCAGGAATTTCGCGATGGTGTCGGGACCGATCTTGCCGTGGACTTCGTCCAGATCGCCGCGGATCGGGGTTGCCATGAGGTCGGCGAGCGAGGTGACGTCGCGGCCCGGCACGTGGCCGTAGGACGCGGCGATTTCGGTGCCGAGCGAGACGTTGGCCGCGAGCGCGTCGGCGAACTTGTCGGCGTCCTCGGCGAAGACGAGGCCGGGCGTCAGGAGCTTCATCAGGTAGGAGAGCTTGCCGTAATCCTTCGAAACCAACGAATAGGCCGGCGACACCGGGCAGAACGGAATGCCGGCATAGAACGCGCCGAACGCCAGCAATGCATGGTCGATCGAATTGCCGGAGAGGATGACGACCGGCCGCTCCGCCGACAGCCCGCGCGCAATGAGCCCTGAGGCGATGTGCCGGCTCGCGGCGAGCAGCTCGGTGTAACTGATCTTGCGCCAGCCGCGGCCGCCTTCGCGCTCGGCCATGAAGACCCGATCCGGCGTCGTATTCGCCCAGTGATGCAGGCGGTCGGTGATGCGGGCCGGATAGTCTCCGAGCGGCTGTTTGGGCCGCAGGTAAATCGTGCCGTCGTCGCGCCGCTCGATATTCACGACGGGATCGCCGAATGAAATGGGCCGCAGCGGGGAAGTGCTCGCGCCGCGCTCCATGCTGGAAGAGGACGGCTGCGCGCTCATGATTTCGGCTTCACCTTTGCGGTCTTGTGCTCGAGGAATTCGCGGATCCTGCGCTTGGCTTCCTTGTCGCTCTGCGCCACCGTCGCCATCAGCGATTCCATCAACAGGCCGGTCTGCGGATTGGCTTCCGCGATCATCGGCAGCGCCTGGAGCACGGCGAAGTTGGTCAGCGGCGCGTTGGAGGCGACCTTGGTCGCAAGCTCCATCGCCTTGCCGAGGCCGTTGCCGGCTTCCGTGACATATTGCGCAAAGCCGTAGGAGGTGCCTTCGGTCGCGGAATAGACGCGGCCGGTCAGCATCATGTCCATCATCCTGGCGACGCCGATCAGGCGCGGCAGGCGCACCGAACCGCCGCCACCGACGAAGATGCCGCGCTGTCCCTCCGGCAGCGCGAAATAGGTCGACGGTTCGGCGACACGGATATGCGCCGCGCAGGCGAGCTCCAGCCCGCCGCCGATCACGGCGCCCCTGAGCGCCGCGATCACGGGCACGCGGCTGTACTGGATGCGGTCGAACACCCGGTGCCACATCTGGGAATGGAGAAGGCCGCCGGTGGCATCATGGTCGGTCAGTTCGGAGAGGTCGAGACCGCTGGAAAAATGGTCGCCGATGCCGTGGATGACGACCGCGCCGATATCCTCGGGAAGGGACGCAAAACACTCGCCGATTTCCAGGATGATGCCGTCGTTGAGCGCATTGCGCTTGGCCGGCCGATTGAGGCCGACGGTCAAAACCCGGTCCGCCCGCTCGATCTTCAAAAGCCCGGAGGCGCCCGCGTCGGCGGTCTCGGCGTTTCCCTGTGTCATTTGCGTCCTTGTCAGAATAGTTATGTTGTATAACGAATTCAGGGGGAGTCAATACGGCTGGCAGCGGGGAAGCCGATGCATCGTCCGGAAATGGGACGACAGTCCGGGTACAGAGCCCGTACCCGAATGCCCGATGCGCAAGATTGGGATGAATATCACCGACGCCGATGCTATCCGGCCGCTACGCCGCCTTGGTTCCGCTTTGGGGTTGCGCCACAAGATTGATACCCATGGCGTGGAGAACCTTTATCACAGTGCCGAATTCGGGTTTGGCCTCGCCGCCAAGCGAGCGATACAAGTTCTCACGGGATAGACCGGCTTTTTCGGCAATGGCGCCCATGCCCTGAGAGCGCGCTACGGCGCCGATTGCCATCGTTATTGCGGACGGATCGTCGGATTCAAAGGCTTCGGTGAGATAGGCCGCAACCATCTCCGGACTGTCGAGGTACTCCGCAGTATCAAAGGATTTCACTTTTGCCATTGCTCAGACCTCCAATTCGCTCGCGATCTTCTTTGCCAACGCTATGTCCCCTGGCTGAGAGCCTTTATCGCCACCGCAAAGAAGAATGATGATCTCCTCGCCTCAGGCAACGTAGTAGATCCGGTATCCAGCGCCCTCGTGAACTCTCATTTCGCTGATGCCGCTTCCGACCGGAGCAACGTCTCCGGGATTGCCGAGCGCCAGCCGATCGATCCGGGCCAGGATTTTTGCCTTCGCTCTCCGGTCTCGCAGGTTTCTAAGCCAGTCAGAGAATTCGTCGGTTCTCTTGATCGTCGGCATTTGTAGCGTATACGCTACATAAGTGGCAATGTCAATGGACCAGCCGGCCCTTGGTGCGGCGCCACGCGTTCACATCACCTGATGCACGTCGATCACGACGCGGTCCGCATGCCGCGCCGCTGAACCGACAAAAATGTGCTGCATCAGCCAGCGGTACTTCTCATGCCCGGTCTCGAACTTCGGCACGGTGCGGAAATAGATCAGTTTAGGATCCACCGGCTCGCCGCGCTTGAGCTTTTGTAACAGCTCGACCGGGCCGAAGCGCATGCCCTTGTTCTCGACATAGACGATGGCGCCGTCGTTGGTTTGGAAAGCGTACTTCGCTTCGAGATCAATCAGCTCGTTGGGGCGGATGGTCTGGAAGTCGGCGCCGAACGGCAGCACCTTGCCGGTGATCGCGCCCGAGACCTCGCCGCCGATGATCGGGATGATGCGGCGAACGCCGATGCCGGTCTCGCCGGCGGTGACGACGTCGCCGATACGTGCAGTGACGGTGAAGACGTATCTGGTTTCGAGCGCCGGCGTGGTCATCGCTTCGCCTCCTCAATGCGCCATCATCCGCGTCGGCAGCCATGTCGCCAGCAGCGGGAAGGCGATCAGGATCACGAGGCGCACGAGGTCTGTCGCCACGAACGGAATTACCCCCTTGAAGATGGTGGAGAAGGAAACGTCCTTCACCACGCTCTTGATGACGAAGACGTTCATGCCCACCGGCGGGTGAATCAGGCCGAGCTCGACCGTCATGACGATGATGACGCCGAACCAGATCGGGTCGAAGCCGAGATGCATGATCACGGGGAAAATGATCGGCACGGTGAGGATGATCATCGCCATGGCGTCCATCAGGCAGCCGAGCACGAGATACATCACCATGATCAGCGCCAGCACGCCGTAGGGGCCGAGGCCAAGGCCGGTGAGGAATTCCGTCACCTTCTGCGGGGTCTGCGTCACCGTGAGGAAATAGCCGAAGATCAAGGCGCCGATCAGCACGGTGAACACGGCGGCCGCCGTGCGCGTCGCCTGCAGCAGCGACGCCAGAATTTTCTCGCGGTCGAGGCGGCCCGTCGCCACGCCGATGATGAAGGCGCCGGCAGCGCCGACGCCGCCGGCTTCGGTCGGCGCGAAGCGCGGCAAATAGGGCAGACCGTAAAGGCCGCCGATCACGAACACGAACAGCAGCACCGGCGCCCAGATGTCCTTCAGGCCGGCGAAGCGCTCGCGCCATGGCAGCACCTTGCCCTTGGGCAGAAAGTCCGGCCGGAAATAGCCGATCAGGAAGATCGTGATCATGTACATGGTCATCGCCAGAATGCCCGGGATGATGCCGGCGATGAACAGCTTGCCGATGTCCTGCTCGGTGATGATGCCGTAGACGGCGAGCACGGTGGAGGGCGGCAGCATCGCGCCCAGTGTGCCGCCGGCCGCGATCACGCCGGTGGCAAACGACTGCGGGTAGCCGAAACGGCGCATCTCGGGGTAAGCGACCGCCGAGAAGGTCGCTGCGGTCGCGACCGAGGAGCCGCAGATCGCGGCAAAGCCGCCGCAGGCACCGACGGTGGCGATGCCGAGCCCGCCGCGCAAATGGCCGACAAAGCCGTTGGCGGCGCGGAATAGCTCGCGGCTCATGCCGGAATTGCTGACGAAGGAGCCCATCAGCAGAAACATCGGAATGACGCCGAAGGTGTAGTCGGTCACCGTGCGCATGGAGGTCTGGCCGACCAGCTTCAGCGCCGGCGTGGCGCCGACGAGATAGGAGAAGCCGGAGACGCCGACGAGGCCCATGGCCATGCCGACCGGCACGCGCAGCAGCATCAGGGCGAACAGGGAAACGAAGCCGATAACGGCGACGGCATCGGTGCTCATGATTACTCCGTCGCCTTCAGCTTGGGGTCGTGCATCTCTTCGGGATGGAAGATCAACCGGTAGGTGCGGATCGCGATCAGCAGCACGGCGGAGACGTCGCCGATCCAGGCGATCGCGAAGAACGGCCAGGTCGGCATGTGCATGTCGAAGGTCTGGACGTTGTCGTTGTACGTGCCGCGGACCTTGTCGAACAGCGTCCAGGTCTGCACCGTCACGACGAACAGCAGCACCAGTGTCGCGAACACGTCGATCCAGCGCTGGTAGCGCGGCCCGACATTGCCCCAGACCAGATCGACCGTGATGTGGGTGCCGCGATAGGAGGTCGCGGCGATGCCCCAGAAGATGAGGATGCCGAGCAGCATGCGGCCGATGTCGAAACTATCGGGGATCGCATAGTTCAGCGTGTTGCGCAGCAGCACCGACAGAAAGATGTCGAGCGCGACAATGCCGACGAAGGCGGCTGCGATCCATTCGATCGAATCGATAACGCGATCCATCCAGTTGCGCTTCATGGGAGCTTTCTGCTCGAGATGAGTGCGAGTTGCATCAACAGCGATGCTGCGCTCCCTCTCCCGCTTGCGGGGGAGGGCTGGGGTGGGGGTGTCGCCGCAATGAACGGACCCCGAGTGGAGAGAGCCCCCACCCGGCGCTTCGCGCCGACCTCCCCCGCAAGCGGGAGAGGTGCAGCGAGTCTGCGGCTCCGATTCAGCGTCACTCCGCCAGCGCGTTGTACTTCTTCAGCGATGCCTTCAGCTCGCTAAGCGCCGCGTCCGGATCCGCGCCGGTCTTCTTCGCGCCGTCGCTCCAGGTTTTCACCAGGGGCTCGGCGGCTTTCTTCCAGGCGGCGGTCTGCTCGGGCGTCAGCTTGTAGACCTCGTGGCTGGACTCCGCCTTGACCTTGTCGATGCCGGCATCCTCGAACTTGCCCCAGTGCTCGCCGACCACACCGGCCATCTCGACCGTGCAATTCTTGTCGATCGCGGCCTTCTGCTTGTCGGACATCGCATTGTACTTGTCCTTGTTCATGACGAACACGAAGGTCGTGGTGTAGAGCGGCGCCTCCATGTCGTACTTTGTCACCTTGTCGATGCCGAACAGCACGAGGGAGCCCCAGGGAAAGGTGACGCCGTCGGCGACGCCGCGCTCGATGATGTCGCGCACTTCAGGCGCGGAGGACTGCACATTGGTGCCGCCGAGCGAGGTGACGAAGTTCGCCATGGTGGCGTGGGCGGGGCGGATCTTCAGGCCCTTCACATCCTCCGGCATCACGATCTTCTTGGTCTTGGAATGGAACGAGGAGGGTGAGTGGACGAAGGCGAGGCAGTATTTAACGTCCTTCATCTCCTTTTCGGCGTATTTGCGGTACCAGGCGTCGAGCCCCATCGAGCCGCCCTTGGCATCCGAGATCAGGAACGGCAATTCGCCGGCGCCGATGATCGGGAAGCGCCCGGGCTGGTAGCCGGGATTGACATAGGTGACATCGGCGATGCCGTCGCGCGCCATGTCGTAATGGTCGAAGGCCTTGCCCATCTGCTGGGCCGGAAACACCTTGCCCTTGATGGTGCCGCCGGAATCCTTCTCGACCGCGGCGGCCCAATCCTCGAGCGATTTCTGCAGCGGATGCGAGGCCGGCACCCAATGCGAGATCTTCAAATCGAAGGTCTTGTCCTGCGCGAACGCAGGGCTCACGCTTGCTGCCAGCAGCAACGCCAGACAGGCTTTCCTCATCACGCGTCTCTCCCTCTTTTGACGGCGGGCTTCGATGGCCCGGTCTCGTTATTTAACATGTTATCTAATTGGCCGGCGCGTTCAAGCCGGAACTGGCGTGACGTGCCGCCGCGCACTCCCTTTTTGCCCAACCGTTATATGATATAATTATCGTGTGCGGACAGCTGCGACAAGCGAGCCACGCCGAAAGCCTACCGGATCGGGAGGAGCAAGTATTGCGGACAAAAGTCGCAATCATCGGGGCAGGGCCGGCTGGATTGTTGCTTGGGCAACTGCTGCACCGCTATGGCATCGACAATGTCATTCTGGAGCGGCAGAGCCCGGACTATGTGCTCGGCCGCATCCGTGCCGGACTGCTGGAGGAGGGAACAGTCGCGCTGCTCGACCAGATCGGCGCCGGCGCACGGGCCCATGCCGAAGGGCTGGTGCATGAAGGGATCGAGCTCGCCTTTTCGGGGCGCCGGCACCGCATCGACATGAAGGCTGCGACCGGCAAGACGGTCATGATCTACGGCCAGACCGAGGTCACGCTCGACCTGATGGATGCGCGCAACGCCGCCGGTCTCACCTCGGTCTACGAGGCCAAGGACGTACAACCGCACGATTTCGACGGCGGTCACCCGCGCGTAACCTACATGAAAGATGGCGTCACCCACACGATCGATTGCGACTTCGTCGCCGGCTGCGACGGGTTTCACGGCGTCAGCCGCGCCAGCGTTCCGGCTTCGGCCATCGAGGAGTTCGAGCGCATCTATCCGTTCGGCTGGCTCGGCATCCTCTCCGAGACGCCGCCGGTCAGCCACGAGCTGATCTATTCCAACCACGTCCGCGGCTTTGCGCTGTGCACCATGCGTTCGACCAGGCGCAGCCGCTACTATGTGCAGTGCGCGCTCGACGACCATGTCGACCAGTGGCCGGACGATCGATTCTGGGACGAGCTCAAGCGCCGCCTCGACCGGGACGCCGCCGACAGCCTGATCACGGGCCCCTCGATCGAGAAGAGCATTGCGCCGCTGCGCAGCTTCGTCGCCGAGCCGATGCGTTTCGGCAAGTTGTTCCTGTGCGGTGATGCCGCCCATATCGTGCCGCCGACCGGCGCCAAGGGGCTGAATCTGGCCGCGAGCGATGCGCATTATCTGTCGAGCGCATTTCGCGAGTTCTACGACGAAAAATCCAGCGCCGGCATTGACGCCTATTCGGCGAAGGCACTGGCGCGGGTCTGGAAAGCCGTGCGGTTCTCCTGGTGGATGACCTCGATGCTGCACAAATTTCCGGACACCGGTACGATTGGGGCGCGCATCCAGCTCGCCGAGCTCGACTACGTCACGCAGTCCCAAGCCGCGATGACATCACTGTCGGAGAACTATGTGGGGCTGCCGTTTTAGGACGGTGCTGTAGGGTGGGCAAAGCGAAGCGCGCCCACCAGCGTTGTCTTCGCGCGAGATGGTGGGCACGGCGCTGCGCACCTTTGCCCACCCTACGAGTGCTCGCCACTTCTTTCAAACACCCGCGCAAATTCCGTTTAAAACTTTGTAGGTGGTGCAACCGTCACGTCCCTCGCGTTCAATGGCGGCAGCCACCAACGCGAGACGGACATGACCAGCACCGACATCCCCGCCGGCTTCGAGCCGCATTTCCGCAAAGCCCCGCTCACCGACCCCTGGGAGCCGCTTTACTCCAGGAAGACCGACAACGGCGTCACCGTGGGATTGCGGCTCGCAACACCGCACACCAACGCGCGCGGGCTGATCCATGGCGGATTGATCGCAGCGCTGGCCGATGCCGCCATGGGCTACAGCTGCGCGCAGGCGACCGGCTGGACCACCTCGTTGGTCACGATCTCGCTGTCGGTCGACTATGTCGGCGCCGGCGAGATCGGCCAATGGCTCGCGGTCGAGGGCGAGGCGATCAAGACCGGCAGCACGATCTGTTTCGCGCAGTGCCTCGCGAAGGCCGACGGCGCCGTGATCGCGCGCGCCAGCGGCACCTTTCGCGTCGTGCCGAAAAAGGGGTAGTCGTCATTCCGGGGCTCGCGAAGCGAGAGCCCGGAATCTCGAGATTCCGGGCTCGGTCCTGCGGACCGCCCCGGAATGACAGTTGTTACCCGAATTTCCACTCCGCGGTCTCCACCACGAGATCGACGAAGGCGCGCACCTTGGCGGAGAGCAGGCGCGAGGTTGGGTAGACGATGTGGATCGGCAGCGCCGGCTGCTCGTAGTTCGCCAACACGATTCTGAGCCGCCCGCGCCGCAAGCCCTCGGCGGCCTGATAGGCCAGCACCCGGGTCACGCCGCCGCCGGCCTCGGCATATTGCAGGGCGGCGTCGGCGCTGTTGCTGGCGAAGCGTGGGTTCGGCGCCACCTCGATGTCGCGGCCGTCCTGCACGAAGCGCCAGTTGGCGGATGGACCGAACGCGATGGTCTGGTGCGTAAGCAGTGCCTCCGGCGTCTTCGGTTCGCCATGGCGCTTCAGATAGCCCGACGTCGCCACCACGATCCGACGCATCTCGCCGACCTGGCGCGCGACGAGCGAGGAGTCGGCGAGATGGCCGATCCGCACCGCGACGTCGACGGCGTCTTCCACGAGATTGACGAGGTTGTCGGACAGCCGCAATTCGCAGGCGACCTCGGGATAGCGCTTGAGGTAGGCGGTCATGACAGGCCCGACATGGAGCCGGCCGAAGCCGACCGGCGCCGACACCACCAGCCGCCCGCTCGGCCGGTTGCGCTCCTCCCGTGCCGAGCCGTCGGCCTCCTCGACATCGGCCAGGATGCGACGCGCACGCTCCAGATAGCGCGTGCCGACGTCGGTCAGGGTCACTTGACGGGTGGTCCGCTGCAACAGCCTCGCGCCGAGATGCTCCTCCAGCGCCGCGATCAGCCGCGTCACCGCGGAGGGGGACAGCCGCAGTTTTCGTGCCGCCGGCGCGAAGCCGTGCAAATCGGCGACGGTGACGAAAACATGCATGGCTTCGAGGCGATCCATGGTATTGTTGCATATACCGCAATGATGAAGTGTCAAGCGGGCCGATTGTTTTAGCCGGCGAAAAGTCCATTTTAGGTGGCGAAGACGCAGGGATGCGCCGGGATTTCAGGAGATGGTCCGATGACGGCAACTCACACCTATGCCAGCGACGTCGCATTCACGCCGGCGGTGAAGTCGATCCAGACCCGAAAGGGATCCCGCGAAGGCTATGCGCATGCCGAGCAGCGCGGCTGGCGCACCGAGGTCGATGAAAACCTCGCGGCGTTCCTGGCCGACGCCAACAGCTTTTATCTTGCCACGGCCTCGGCCGACGGACAGCCCTACATCCAGCATCGCGGCGGCCCGAAGGGCTTCTTGAAGGTGCTGGACAAGCAGACGCTGGCTTTCACGGACTACGCCGGCAATCGGCAATACATCACGCAGGGAAATCTGTCCGAAAATCCCAAGGCCTACATCTTCGTGATGGACTACGCCCATCGCCGCCGGGTGAAGATCTGGGGCGAGGCGCGGGTGGTCGAGGACGACGAGGCGCTGACGACATCGCTGATGCCGAAAGGCTATCGCGCCCGGCCGGAGCAGGTGATCCTGTTCAAGATCGAAGCGTGGGACACGAACTGCCCGCAGCACATCCCGCAGAAGTTCGACGCGACGGATGTGGCAGCGGCGCTGGCGGCAAGAGATGCGAAAATCACGGAGCTGGAGGCGGAGGTCGCGGCGCTGAAGGGGGAGAAGGCCGCGAGTTGAGCTTACCTGCCAATGAAAGCTAGAGCGACTTGCGGCGTGCACCCTCTCCCCTTGCGGGAGAGGGTGGCTCGTCGCGGAGCGACGAGACGGGTGAGGGGTCTCTCTCCACGAATGAAGCACTTTCCGTTTAGATAGATACCCCTCATCCGGCGCTTCGCGCCACCTTCTCCCGCAAGGGGAGAAGGGAAGAAGACAGCGCGTGCGGCGTCAGCAATTTCTCGAACTTACAGCCCGCTCGCGCCTTCGTGCTGGAAGCCGAGATAGCTGGCGGCGACGCGCTCGTTCGCCGCAATGTCGCTGGCCTTACCGCTGAGCACGAACTCGCCGAGCTCCATGACATAGGCCTGATCCGCGATCTTCAATGCGGCCTGCGCGTTCTGCTCGACCAGCAGTACGGAGACGCCGGCGGCGCGCAGTTCGGTGACGATGCGGAAAATGTCGGCGACGATGATCGGGGCGAGGCCGAGGCTCGGCTCGTCCAGCATCAGGAGCTTGGGCTCGCCCATCAGGGCGCGGCCCATTGCGAGCATCTGCTGCTCGCCGCCGGAGAGCGTGCCGGCGAGCTGCTTGCGCCGTTCCTTGAGCCGCGGAAACAGCGCGTAGACCCGCTCCATCGAGGCTTTCGCCTTGCTTCTCTCGATGCGGAAGGCCCCCAACTCGAGATTGTCCTCGACATTCATGGTCACGAACAATTCGCGGTGCTCGGGAACGAGGCCAAGTCCCATGGCGACGCGGTCCTCGATGTCGAGTCGCGACAGATCCTGACCTGCGAATGCCACGCGCCCCTTCAGCGGAAAGATGCCCATGATGGCGGAGAGCAGCGTGGTCTTGCCGGCGCCATTGGCGCCGACGATGGTGACGATCTGGTTCTGGCCGACTTCGAGCGAGACCGAGCGCACGGCCTCGACCTTGCCATAGGCGACATGGGCGTCGGCGACGGACAACAGCGCGGTCATGCCGCCACTCCGAGATAGGCCTTGATCACTTCGGGATTGGTCTTGATCGTGGCCGGCGTTCCTTCTGCGATCTTGGTGCCGAAATCGAGCACCACGATGCGGTCGGCGAGGTTCATGACGAAGCCCATGTCGTGCTCGACAAGCAGCACGCTCATGCCGCCGTCGCGCAGCTCCCGCAGGAGGCTCGCGAGCCGCTGCTTCTCCATGTGGCGCAGGCCGGCGGCCGGCTCGTCGAGCAGCAGCAGCATCGGATCGACGCACAACGCACGGGCGATCTCGACGATCCGTTGCTGTCCCAGCGAAAGCGAGCCTGCGAGCTGATGCATCTGCTCGCCAAGTCCGACCCGCTCGATCTGGCGGGCGGCTTCGGCGAGCAGCTTTGCCTCATCAGTGCGGTCGAGCCGCAGCATCGAGGAGATCGGCCCCGAATGGCCGCGCAGATGGGCGCCGATCGCGACGTTCTCCAGCACGGTCATGTCAGGCACCAGCTTGACGTGCTGGAAGGTGCGGGAGATGCCGAGCTTGACGATCTCCTGCGGCGGTGCCCTGTCGACCTTGTTGCCGAGCACGGAGATCGAGCCTGAGGTGGCCGACAGCACGCCGGTGATCAGGTTGAAGGTGGTGCTCTTGCCGGCGCCGTTGGGGCCGATCAGCGCGACGATCTCGCGAGCCAGGACGTCGAAGGAGACGTTGTTCACCGCGACCACGCCGCCAAATTGCTTCCGGGCCTTCTCGACCTGAAGCAGGACGCTGGATTGGCCGGGGGAGCGGGTGCGCTGCTCCAGCTTGAGCGAGGTGTCCGGCTTTTTGCCACCGGTGCGCTGGGGCAGGAACGACATCAGCCAGGGCCAGACGCCGCCGGGTGCGAGCTGAAGCAGCGCCACCAGCATGATGCCGAACACGATGGTCTCGACCTGGCCGGAGCCGGGCAGGATCAGCGGCAGATAGCTCTGCAGCACTTCCTTGAGGACCACGACGAGCGCCGCGCCCAGGACGCCACCCCAGACATAGCCGGCGCCGCCGACCACGGCGATGAAGAGATACTCGATGCCGGCCTGCGCGCCGAACGGCGTCGGGTTCACCGCGCGCTGAAGATGGGCGTAAAGCCAGCCGGAGAGGCCGGCGAGCACGGCGGCATGGATGAACACCAGCATTTTCGCCCGCGGCGTGTGCACGCCGAACGCCTCGGCCGCGACATGGCCGCGCCGGAGCGCGCGGATGGCGCGGCCGGTGCGGGAGTCCAGCAGGTTCATCGTGAGCAGCGCCGAGAGGATCACGGCAACCCAGATCGCGTAGTAGATCGAGCCGGGCGAGAGCATTTTGAACGAGCCGATCGACAGCGGCGGGATCGCCGAGATGCCGTCGTTTCTTCCCAGGAATTCGAGCTTGCTGAAGAGATAGAACAAGCCGAGCCCCCAGGCGAGCGTGCCGAGCGGCAGATAATGGCCAGAGAGACGGACCGTGACGAGGCCGAGCAGCACCGCCAGTAATCCGCTGACCAGCAGCGACAATGGGAGCGTTAGCCAGGGCGACATGCCGTAGGTCGTTGACAGCACCGCGGTGGTGTAGGCGCCGAAGCCAACGAAGGCCGCTTGTCCGAACGAGGTCAGGCCGCCGACGCCGGTCAGCAGCACGAGGCCCATCGCGACCAGGGCGGTGAGGCCGACATTGTCGAGCAGCACGATCCAGAACGGGGGCATGCCCGGAACAAAGGGGATCGCCGCCATAATCAGCGCGAAGATGAGGATGGGGAGCCGGCTCTGCATTTTGGCGTCAGTCCTTCTCTTCCTCGACCGCAGGCGCTGCGAGCGAGCGCAGCAGCAGCACGGGAATCAAGAGCATGAAAACGATCACCTCCTTGTAGTTGGAGGCATAGAAGGACGAGAACGCCTCGACGATGCCGACGACCAGCGCCGCGACCGCGGTGAGGGGGTAGCTGACAAGCCCGCCGATGATCGCGGCGACAAAGCCCTTCAGGCCGATCAGGAAGCCCGAGTCGTAATAGAGCGTCGTGATCGGCACGATCATGATGCCCGACAGTGCGCCGATGACGGACGCCAGCAGGAAGGCGATCTGCCCGGATAGCGTGGTGCGGATGCCGACGAGCCGGGCACCGAGCCGGTTCACGGCGGTCGCGCGCAGCGCCTTGCCGTAGAGTGTCAGCCCGAAGAACAGCCACAGCCCGACGATGAAGGCGATGGTAATGCCGTAGACCGTGATGCTCTGGCCTGTGAAGCGCAGCGCGCCGGTGGTGAAAGATCCCGACAGTACGGCAGGTCCGCGCTGACCTTCGGCGCCGAAGAACAATAGGCCTAAACCCTGAAGTGCGAGATGGACGCCCACCGAGGCGATCAGCAGCACCAGCACGGAGGTGTGCGCCAGCGGCTGGAATGCGATGCGGTAGAGAAACAGGCCGATCATCGCCACGATCACCAGCGACAGCGCGATGCAGACCGCAACCGGCGGCTTCTGAGCGGCGTAGTAGACAGTCAGCGCCAGCACGATGGCCGGCAGCACGATGTTGGTCAGGATGCTGCGCAGCACCAGGCGCCCGTGCAGCGCCTTGCGCGCGGCGAACAGGTCGAACGCGAAGGCGCCAAGGCCCAGGGCGAACGCGAGTTTCGCCGTACCCGGCATCTGGCCCGCGGCCAGCGAGGCATAGGTCAGCGCGCCATAGGTGACGAATTCGCCCTGCGGGATGAGGATGACGCGGGTGACGGCGAACACCAGCACCAGCGCCAGGCCGAGCAGCGCATAAATCGCGCCATTGGTGATGCCGTCCTGCAGCAGGAACAGCATGATGGTGGTATTCAAGACCGGACGCTCCCCCTCAAAGATTCAGGACCGGTCCCCTGATTGTGGTGGACGGTCCGCTCACAGCCATTGAACAGCGCTGACGATATTTGATATGGTCCATAACAATTATCAAATATAACATCAAGAGTGGCGAACGATCCTCCCGAACTTAACGGGATTGCGAGCATGAGGCGATGACCGTTTCCAAAACCGCTGAAAAGTCCTCTGAAAAACCCGCCGAGACCGCCAAGGGCCGCAAGGACGCGGCCGACGGGCCTGGCGAAGCCCTCCAGCTCGGCGAGCTCTCGGAGCAGCTCGGCTATGTCCTGAAGCGGGCACAGCTCAAGGTGTTCGAGAACTTCCTGCGCTGCATGGCCTCGCTCCAGCTCACGCCGGCGCAGTTCTCCGTGCTGCTGCTGGTCGAGAAAAACCCCGGCCGTAACCAGACCGAGATCGCCTCCACCCTCGGCATCCTGCGCCCGAACTTCGTGGCGATGCTCGACAATCTCGAGAGCCGCGACCTTTGCGCGCGGATCCGCTCCACCAACGACCGCCGCTCGCACATCCTGGTGCTGACCGACAAGGGCAAGGCCGTGCTGGCCCGCGCCAAGAAGCTCGTCGCCACCAAGCACGAGGCGCGGCTGAACGAGGTGCTCGGGCCGTCCAACCGCGCAGCCCTGCTCGGGATGCTCTCGAAGATCGCCAACGAGTTTTGACGGTTGATTGCCCCGGCGACCGGGCATCAAACCCGGAAGCGCGGGCGGGCTGGCCGCGGTTATGCCGCAGCGAACCGGTCGGGCATGGCAGGTGCTTCCGCGGACAGGAAACGGCGCTCGATTTCCACGGCGGGCAAGGGCGGGCTGAACAGATAGCCCTGCATTTCGGTGCAGCCCTCCGCTGCGATCCGATCCCTTTGCTCCTCGGTCTCCACGCCCTCCGCGGTCGTCGTCATGCCCATCCCGCGCGCCAGTGCCGCCACCGCGCGCACGATGCTGAGGGATGCCGCATTGTTTTCCACGCCGCTGACGAACGACCGGTCGATCTTGATCTTGTCGAAGGGGAAGCATTGCAGATAGGTCAATGACGAATAACCGGTGCCGAAATCGTCCATGGCGACCTTGATGCCGAGTGCCCGGAGCTGGTGCAGCGTCGTCAGCGTCCCATGCCTGTCCTGCAGCAAAACGCTTTCCGTGATCTCGATCTCCAGCCGCCGCGGATCGAGGCCAGAGGCCGCCAGGGTGCCGACGATCACCTCGGTCAGGCCCGGCTGGCGGAATTGCACCGCCGAGATATTGACGGCGACGTGCAGATGGTCCGGCCACCGGCTTGCAGTGGCACAGGCCTGCCGGATCACCCACTCACCGATCGGCACGATCAGGCCGATCTCTTCCGCAAGCGGGATAAAGCTGTTCGGCGCGACCAGTCCGCGTCGTGGATGTCGCCACCGGATCAAGGCTTCGAAGCCGCTGATCTCGCCGCCGTCGGTCTTCACGACCGGCTGGTAGTGCAGTTCGAACTCGCCGGCGGCAAGGCCGTTGTGCAGGTCCTGCTCCAGCGCGCGGCGGCTTTGCGCCTCTTCGCCCATGGCCGGTTCGAAGAAGCAGTGCATGCCGCGGCCGTCGCTTTTCGCGCGATACAGGGCCAGATCGGCATTGTGCAGGAGTTGCTCGGGCGTCGAGCCGTCGCCGGGCGCAATGGCGATCCCGACGCTCGCGCCCACAATAGCCTGGTGTCCGTCGAGCCCGAACGGAGCACTCAGCGTGCTGACCACATCGCGCGCCAGCAGGTCCGCTTCGCTCGAATCGGAGATCGGCGACTGGAGGATGACGAATTCATCGCCACCCATACGCGCGACGGTATCGCTGTCGCGGGCGAGCTGCTTGAGGCGGCGGCTGACATCCTGCAGCAGGATGTCGCCGGCCTGATGGCCAAGGGTGTCGTTGACGGCCTTGAACTTGTCGAGATCGATGTGGTGGATCGCGAACATCCCACCCTGTTCGAGCGCCTGCTTGAGGCGCTGACCGAGCAGGGCGCGATTGACGAGGTCCGTCAGCGCGTCGTGGTGCGCCATATGCGCGATCTGCAATTCCGCCTTGCGCTGCTCGGTGATGTCTTCGTGGGTCGCGACCCATCCGAGATCGGGCATCGGTCGGTGCCTGATCTTGAAGGTCCGCCCGTTCCGCATCTCGACGATGCTGTCCATGGCCTCGGCCGACGTGGCGACATCGGTCCGCCATGTGGCGTATTCCTCGCGCGTCATGGCCGGCACGCTGCCGGCTTCGAAGCGCAGGTCGAGGATCTCCTGGAGTGGCGTGCCCGGACGAACGCGGTCGGGCGGCAGGCCGTACATTTCGATATAGTGCGTGTTGCAGACCAGCAGCCGATGGTCGGCGCTGAAGAAGCAAAGTCCCTGCGACATGTTGTTGATCGCGATGTCGAACTGGAAATTGCGTTCCTGTAGCCGCGCACTGAGCTCTTCGCGCTCTGTAATGTCCTCGTGCGTCGCCATGCCGCCGCCGTCGGGCAGGGGATGGATGGTGTAGGCGATGATTCGTCCGTCGGCGAACTGCTGAACCGTCTGCTCGCTGACGACCGAACCCTCGGTGCGGGCACGGACATAGGCGCCGGCTTCTCCGCCGATGTTCAGGCCCAGTTCGAGCCGATGCTGGATCAGGTCCTTGATCGGCGTGCCCGGGTGCACCTGCTCGGGCGAGAGCGCGTACATCTCGCGGTAGCGCGGATTGCAGAAAATGACCCTGCGGTCGCTGCCGAACAGGATGATCCCGAGCCACAGATTATTGGCGGCGCACTTGAGCAGCTCGCCGAGCACGAGCGGATCAATGCTTGCGACCTCCTGATCATTCTCCGCCATGCGCCTTGCCCCCGAAACGACGCGATTAGAGCAGGCGGTGGTGAATCAGCCCAACAATTCGCCCAGTTTCGGGACATGTTCCTGAAACTGCGGCGAACGCGAGGTTAAGGGCGGCGATGCCCGCCCCCTGGAAAAGAGGACGCCGACAAGAATTCAGAGATCGTTAACCATGTCGTCCCGCCGAACCGCGCGCGGTGCCGGCGGGATGGCGATGCCGCCCGATCAGTCGACCAGGATCACCCGGATATCGTTCACATTGGTCAGCGTGGGACCCGGCAGCAACAGGTCGCCCGTCGCCTCGAAGAACGTCGTCGCATCGTTGTTGTCGAGATAGGCCTGCGGCTGCAGCCCCTGCGCCCTCATCTTCGCGAACGTCGCCGCGTCGATCAGCGCGCCGGCGGGGTCGGTGGGGTGGCCGGCGCCGCCATCGGCGCCGTCGGTGTCGCCGGCGAGCGCGGAGATGTCAGGCGTGTCCTTCAAGAGGCCGGCGAGCGCCAGCGCGTATTCCTGGTTCGGGCCGCCGCGGCCATCGCCACGCACGGTGACCGTGAGCTCGCCGCCGGAGAGGATCGCCACGCGCTTGCCCTGTGCACGGGCCTGAAGCGCCAGCCTGGCATGAGCGGCGGCAACGTCGCGGGCCTCGCCTTCGAGGTCGGCGCCGAGATCGATCGTCTCGTAACCGGCCTCCTGCGCGAGTTTCACCGCGGCGTCGAGCGATTGCTTCGGGCGTGCGATCAATTCGAAATGCGCGCGCGCGAAGGCGGCATCACCGGGCTTGCAGCTTTCGTTGGCGGGGTCATCCAGCGCGCGGCGGACGGCATCGTCGATATCGAGCTTGTATTTGGTGACGATGGCGCGCGCATCATTGAGCGTGGTCGGATCGGGCACGGTCGGACCGGAGGCGATCGCGGAGGGATCGTCATGCGGCACGTCGGAGATCGCGAGCGTCACGATCTCGGCGGCATTTTTGCCCGCGCGCGCCAGCCGCCCACCCTTGATCCGCGACAGATGCTTGCGCACGACATTCATCTCGCCGATCGGCGCGCCGGAGCGAAGCAGCGCCTTGTTGACCGCCTGCTTCTGCGCGAAGCTGATGCCGTCCACGGGCGCGATCCAGTTCGCGGAGCCGCCGCCGGTGAGCAGCACCAGGAGCAAATCGTCCGGCCCTGCCTCGGCTGCGAGCGCGAGCGTATCGGCCGCGCCCTTCAGGCCGGCTTCGTCAGGCACGGGATGACCGGCCTCGACCACGCGGATGCGGCGGGTCGGCACGCCGTAGCCGTGGCGCGTGGTGGCAATGCCGACCAGGCGTTCCGGTGCGAGCCCGAGCGCGTCGAGATAATGCCGCTCGGCGGCGGCGGCCATCGCGGCCGCGCCCTTGCCGGCGGCGAGACAGATCACGCGTCCCCTTGGCGCGGGCCGCAGGTGCGGCGCCAGAATCGTGCTCGGATGAGCGGCGGCAACGGCGGCGTCGTAGAGCGCGCGGAGCAGGGGGCGTCGATCGGACATGACGAAGGGCCTTGAGCGGACAGGAAAGACTGGCGGCAAACGCGCCGCTCACCTGCCTACCGCATCATGCGCCAAAGCGTAAGCCGGCTTCACCATCATTCGATTGTGCAATCGCGTGATCATAATCGACGCGCAAGCAAAAACCCCCTGCGATGGTTCGCAGGGGGTTTTCATCGTCGTGGGTATCAGGCGGTTAGCCGCCGACGTCGGCGCTGATCACGTCACCGAACAGCTCCCACTTGTCGCCCTTGAACTTCTCGAGCTGGAGCTGGCTGATCGGCGCGAAGTCGGTCGGAGAGGTGTTGATCTGCACGCCCGGCAGCAGCACTTCGGTGCGGAAGTTCTTCAGGCTGGCGGCCTGCTTCATGACGTTCGCGCGCGTGAGATCGTCGCCGCACTGCTTGAGGACTTGGACCAGGGTCTGCGCCACGCCGTAGCCGACGATGGTGCCGTGGTCGAGCTTGTCGCCGTCCGGAAAGTACTTGTTCATGAACGCGACGAAGTCCTTCATGCCGGGATCGCTGTTCCACGCCGGATCCGAAATGTCCTTCAGGTAGTCGGCGGAGATGATGTCCTGCGAGTTCTCGAACCCGGCGGGCTTGAGCACGCTGCCGACGGACGCCGAGACGTTGTTGAGGAAGTGCAGCGGCTTCCAGCCGATCTCGGCATTCTTCTTGATTGCCTGCGCCGCGAATTTCGGCGTCGTGATGTTCATGAAGACGTCGGCACCGGTCGATTTCAGCTTGACGATGTGGTTGTCGATGGTCGGCTCGGAGGTCTCGTAGCTCTCCTCCATGACGATCATCGACGCGGCCTTGGCGCCGAGGCCGTCCTTCAGGCCCTTGAGATAATCCTTGCCGTAATCGTCGTTTTGGAACAGCACGGCGATCTTGGCATCCGGCTTGTTCTTGAGCAGCCATTTCGCGTAGATCTGCGTCTCGCTCTGGTAATTGGGCTGCCAGCCCATGGTCCAGGGGAAATCCTTCGGGTCGTTCCACTTGGTGGCGCCGGTCGCGACGAAGAGCTGCGGCACCTTCTTCGAGTTCATGTATTTGTGAATCGCGGAGTTCGGCGGCGTGCCGAGCGAGTTGAAGATGAACAGCACCTCGTCGCTCTCGACCAGCTTGCGCGCCTGCTCCACCGTCTTCGGCGGCGAGTAGGCGTCATCGTAGCTGATGAAGTTGATCTTGCGGCCGTTGATGCCGCCTTCGTCGTTGATCTTCTTGAAATAGGCCGCTTCCGTCCGTCCGATGATGCCGTAGGCGGAGGCCGGTCCGCTGTAGGGCATGATGTTGCCGATCTTGATCTCGGTATCGGTCGCGCCGGTATCGTATTTCTTCTGGGCCGATGCAGTGGAGGCCGAGGCCGCAATGAGCGCGAGCGCGAGTGACGCGGCCGCAAGTTTGCCGGTGACAGCGGGCATTCCTATCTCCCTATTTTCTTGGTGTGTGCGCGTCCCTTTTCTTGTGTTGCCTGTTTTTGGTGACGCAGCCGCAATTCAATACGATTTACCGGACGCCTTCAACAGAAAGCCCCTGCGGCGGGGGCGCAGGGGCTGCTTCTTTAGTAGTCAGGGGCGCCCGCGCGCTCGTGTGCGACTGCGAGAAGGTGCATCCGTCTGAGTTGACGAACCGATCTGGAGCGAGTTTGAGTTGCGTGGCTTCAGTGGCCGAGCTCGCTCGAGATGATGTCCCCGAACAGCTCCCATTTCCGACCCTTGAACCGCATCATCTGGAGCTGCTCGATCGGGGCGAAATTATCGGCTGCGGTGTTGATCTTGATGCCGGGCAACAGGGTGTCGGGCTCGAAATCCTTCAGGCTTGCCGCCTGCTTCATGACGTTGTCGCGGGTGAGGTCGTCGCCGCACATTTGCAGCACCTTCACCATGGTCTGCGCGGCGGCATAGCCGAACACCACGCCGGCATCGAGCTTGTTGGCCTTGGGATCGTATTTGGCGAGGAAGTTGTAGAACTTCTTCATGCCGTCATCGGCATTCCATTGCGGGTCGGAGCCGTCCTTGGTGTAGCTCGCCGACAGGATGCCTTGCGAGATCTCGAGCCCCGCCGGCTCGAGCACGCCGCCGACCGAAGCCGAGACGTTGGAGATGATGTGGACCGGATGCCAGCCGATCTCGGCCGCTTTCTTGATCGCTTGCGCTGCAAATTTCGGCGTGGTGATGCTGACGAAGATGTCGGCGCCGGAGGCCTTCAATTTCACGACGTGCTCGTCGATCGCCGGCTCCGAAGTGTCGTAACCGTCTTCCAGCACGATCATCGAGGCCTTGGGCCCAAGGCCGTCCTTCAGCCCCTTGAGATAGTCCTTGCCGAAATCGTCGTTCTGGTAGAGCACGCCGATCTTGCCGTCCGGCTTCTCCTTCATGATGTACTTGGCGTAGATGCGCGCCTCGCTCGCGTAGCTCGGCTGCCAGCCCATGGTCCAGGGATATTGCTTCGGATCGTTCCACTTCGAAGCGCCGCTCGCCACGAACAATTGCGGCACCTTCTTCTCGTTCATGTATTTGCGAATGGCGCCGTTGGTGGAGGTGCCGAGCGAGCCGAAGATCAGCAGCACCCCGTCGCTCTCGACCAGCTTGCGGGCCTGCTCCACCGTCTTCGGCGGCGAATAGCCGTCGTCGTAGGAGATGAACTTGATCTTGCGGCCGCCGATGCCGCCCTCGGCATTGATCTTGTTGAAATAGGCTTCCTCGGCCTTGCCGATCGCCGCGTAGGCAGAGGCCGGGCCGCTATAGGGCATGATGTTGCCGATCTTGATCTCGGTATCGGAAGCGCCGCTGTCGTATTTCTTCTGCGCCAGTGCCGGGCTGCCCATCGCAGTGCACAATGCGAATGCGGCCAGTACGCCCGCAACCTGAAATCGAACGGCAGTCATCTTTCTCCACCCGGAACGGATCGCCGCCGCATTGAACAAGATTGATGCGGGACGTCAACAAAAAGCCCCCGCGATCGTTCGCGGGGGCTTCTCGAGGTGTCGGACTATTGCGTCAGAGCGTCACTCGGTGGCGATGTCGCCGCTGATGATCTCGCCGAAGAGTTCCCACTTCTCGCCCTTGAAGCGCTGCATCTGGAGCTGCGCGATCGGGGCGAAGTCGGTGGGGCCGGTGTTGATCTTGACGCCGGGCAGCAAGGTGTCCGGTGCGAAATCCTTCAACGAGGCCGCCTGCTTCATGATGTTGGCCCGGGTCAGATCGTCGCCGCACATCTCCAGGACCTTGGCCAGCGTCGACGCTGCGCCGTAGCCATAGACCATGCTGGTGTCGGACTTGTCGGCACCCGGCATGTACTTGTCGACGAACTCGTTCCACTTCTTCATGCCGGGGTCGTTGGCCCACTGCGGGTCCGTGGAGTCCTTGGCATAGGCCGCCGACAGCACGCCCTGCGAGGCCTCGAAGCCGGCCGGCTTCATCACGCTGCCGACCGAGATCGACACGTTGGTGAGGATCTGCAGCGGCTTCCAGCTCAGCTCGGCGGTCTTCTTGATGGTCTGGGCCGCGAATTTCGGCGTCGCGTAGATCAGCAGGACGTCGGGATTGGCCGCCTTGATCTTGACGATGTGACCGTCGATCGAGGGCTCGGACACCTCGTAGCTTTCTTCCATGATGATCATGGACGCGCCCTTGGCGCCCAAGCCGTCCTTGGTGCCCTTGAGGTAGTCTTTGCCGAAATCGTCGTTCTGATAGAGGATCGCGATCTTGGCGTCGGGCTTTTCCTTCAACAGCCATTTCGCGTAGATCTGCGCTTCGCTCTGGTAGGAGGGCTGCCAGCCCATGGTCCAGGGGAAGTTCTTCGGGTCGTTCCACTTGGTGGCGCCGGTGGCGACGAACAGCTGCGGGATCTTCTTGGCGTTCAAATACTTCTGGATCGCGCTGTTCGAGGGCGTGCCGAGCGGGTTGAACACGACGATCACTTCGTCGCTCTCGACCAGCTTGCGGACCTGCTCCACGGCCTTCGGCGGCGAATAGCCGTCGTCATAGGTGACGAAGTTGATCTTGCGGCCGTTGATGCCGCCCTTGTCGTTGATCATCTTGAAATAGGCTTCTTCGGTCTTGCCGATGATGCCATAGGCCGACGCCGGACCGCTGTACGGCATGATGTTGCCGATCTTGATCTCGGTATCGGACGCGCCGGTGTCGTATTTTTTCTGGGCAAAAGCGGCGCCGGAGGTGAGAGTGATGACCGCCGTTGCCGTTACCAGCGCAGCGGTTCGCAGTGTTCTTTCAAAAAACAATTCGGGTCTCCTTGGCTTAATCAACGGGTTGTCAGTTCTTTCTGAGCCGGCCGACGAGTTGCTGGCCCATGATCGCGATCTGCCTCGCGCCGTGCGGCACCAGGTAGATGACGGCGAACAGGAGTACGCCGAATACGGCGCCGGAGAGGCCCTTGGAGATGCCCTCTGCCATGTTCGGCACGAAGATGATGAAGGCTGCGCCGACGAACGAGCCGGGCAGCCAGCCGACGCCACCGACGACCATGCCGAGGAACAGCGAGATCGCCAGCGTGATCGTGTAGCTGTCGGGCGCGACGAACTGCACGGCGATGGCGCCAAGCGAGCCGGCAACGCCGGTGATGCCGGCGGACACGCCGAAGGCCAGTGTCTTGTACAGTGCGACGTTGACGCCCATCGAGGAGGCCGCGATCTCGTTGTCGCGGATCGCCATGAAGGCGCGGCCCGAGCGGGAGCGCAGCAGGTTGACAGAGAAGATGTAGATCGCGAGCACGACCGCGAGCGAGAAGTAGTAGAGCCATGTGTCCTGCGACATCGGCAACCCGAACGGCGCGTCGGGCTTGGTGACGACGAGGCCCTGCACGCCGCCCGTCCAGTGCTCGAGGAAGTTCAGCTTCAGCAGCTGCGGCATCGCGGTGGCAAGCGCAAAGGTCGCGAGCGCGAGATAGACGCCCGACAGCCGCAGTGCCGGCTTGCCGAACAGGTAGCCGAAGGCGAAGCAGACCGCGGCGGAAACCGGAATTGTCAGCGCATAGTTGACGTTGAAGTACTCCATCAGCACCGCCGACGTATAAGCGCCCACGGCATAGAAGGCGCTCTGGCCGAGCGAGAACTGGCCGGAGCCGCCCGTCAGAATGTTCAAGGCCAGCACCGCGAGCCCGTAGATCAGGAGCATCGTCATCTGGAAGATGATGAAGTTCTTGACGAACATCGGCACGATCAACAGCACCGCCAGCACTAACAGGGAGGTGCCCGTGCCCAGCGTCATCGCCCGCTTCGGAACCGCCTCGACGGCCGGGGCTTCCGTGACGACGTCTTCTGCAGCGCTCATGATCAAACTCGCTTGACGATTTGCCGGCCGAACAGGCCAGCGGGTTTGACGACCAGGACGGAAATGATCAGCGCGAGCGCGATCGGAAGCTTCAGCTCGTTGCCGACGCCGGGAATGTAGGTGCCGGCGAGGTTTTCGAAGACACCGACCAGGAAGCCGCCGACCACGGCGCCGAACGGGCTGGTCAGTCCGCCGAGCACCGCCGCGGCGAAGCCGTAGATCAGCACGCCGCCCATCATGTTGGGCTCGAGGAACACGACTGGTGCGATCAGCATGCCGGCGATCGCACCGATCGCGGACGCCATGCCCCAGCCCAGCGCAATCATCCAGCTGGTGTTGATGCCGACCAGCCGGGCCGATTCAGGCACGGAGGCGGCCGCGCGCATGGCGAGGCCGATCTTGGTGTACTGGAAGAAGAAGTAGAGGCCGAGCAGCAGCAGCACCGTGACGCCGATCATGCCGGCCTGGTGAGTCGAGATCAGCTGGCTACCGAGGAACGGCGAGGAGCCGAACGGGGTCGGATACTGCTTGATGGTGAAGTCCCAGATCAGACCGGCCGAGGAGTTGATGATCGCGAACAGCGCGATGAAGCCGGCGACGTTGGTCAGCACCGGCGCCTTGGCGAGCGGCTTGAACAGGATGCGCTCGATCGCGATGCCGCCGACAAAGGACAATGCCAGCGTGATCACGAAGGCGGCCCAATAGGGGATGCCCCATTGCATCAGCTGCCAGGAGATGAAGGTCGAGAACATCGCCATCTCGCCCTGAGCGAAGTTGAGATGGTCGATCGCCTGATAGATCATGACCACGGCGAGCGCCATGCAGGCGTAGATCGCGCCCGTGGCGATGCCGGCCAGCACTTGGTTGGTGAACAGCTCCATCGTGCCGGCTCCTCAGTAACCCAGGTAGGATTTGCGGATTTCTTCGTTGTTCGCGATGTCCTTGGCGTTGCCCGACATCACGATGCGCCCGGTCTCGATCACATAGGCCTGGTCGGCGAGCTCGAGCGCGAGCTGGGCGTTCTGCTCGACCACCAGGATCGACACCTTGTCCTCGCGGTTGATCTTGCCGAGGATGCCGAACAGGTCGCGCACGACTAGCGGCGCCAGTCCGAACGAGGGCTCGTCCAGCAGCATTAGCCGCGGCCGCAGCATGAGGGCGCGGGCGACCGCGAGCATCTGCTGCTCGCCGCCCGAGAGCGTGCCGGCCTGCTGCGTATGCCGCTGCTTGAGCACCGGGAAATGCGCATACATGCGCTCGATGTCGGAGACGATGCCGGCGCTGTCCTTGCGGGTGATGGCGCCGAGCTGGAGGTTTTCCTCCACCGTCATGGTGGTGAAGGTGCCGCGGCCCTGCGGCACATGGGCGATGCCGAACCGCACGATGCTTTCGGTGGAGCGGTTGTTCAGCGGCTTGCCGTCGAACTCGATGCCGCCGGTCGAGCGCACCATGTTGCAGATCGCGCGCAGCGTGGTGGTCTTGCCGGCGCCGTTGGCCCCCAGCAGCGTGGTCAGCGATCCCTCGCTGAGCGAGAAGGACAGGCCGTGGAGCGCCTGGACCTGGCCGTAATAGGCGCGCAGGTCCTTGACGTTGAGCAGCGTCGTCATTGGTCCTTGCTCCCGAGATAGGCCTTGATGACGTCGGGATCCGCCTGCACCTGGGCCGGCGTGCCTTCCGCGAGCTTCTTGCCGAAATTCAGCGCGACGACGTGGTCGGCGATCGACATCACGAGGCCCATGTGATGCTCGACCAGCAGCACGGTCATATGGCGTTCGTCGCGGATGCGGCGGATGAGGTCGCCGAGCACGTAGACTTCCTCGTGGTTGAGGCCGCCGGCGGGCTCGTCGAGCAGCAGGATCTTCGGATCGGCAGCGAGCGCGCGCGCCAGCTCGACGCGCTTCTGCGTGCCGAACGGCAGGCCCGACACGACGGTGTGGGCGACATCCTCGAGGTCGAGATAGGCGAGGATCTCATGCACCTTCTTGTTGACGTCGCTCTCGCTGCGGCGGACCCAGGCCAGCCGCAGCGAGTCGCTGATGATGTCGCTGGAGGTGCGGGCATGGGTGCCGACGCGGACATTGTCCATCACCGACAAATTCGGAAACAGCGCCACGTTCTGGAAGGTGCGGCCGATGCCGATCTCCGCGATTCGGTGCGGCGGGCGCGTCAGGATGCTCGCGCCCTCCATCAGGATGTCGCCGGACGACGGCTGGTACAGCCGCGAGAGGCAGTTGAAGAGCGTGGTCTTGCCGGCGCCGTTAGGGCCGATCAAGCCGAGGATCTGGCCCTTGTGCATGTCAAAGGACACGCCGTTGAGCGCGACGATGCCGCCGAACACGACGCTGACGTCGCGAACCGCGAGCAGGGGCGATGTCCCCTGCGCGAGTTGTGCCTGCGTCATCTCGTCTCGCCCACTGTGTTCAGTGAGCGAAGGGGCGATGTGAACCGCTCCCGATGACGACAAAGGCTATCTGATCCCCTCGGCCACACGCGCAACTTTCCCTCCTGATTTCAGCTTTTTGCTGACGTCTTTTTTGGAATGCGGCATCAGACCCCCAAGTGCCGCTTCGATGTTCCTTACCATCGCAAGCAGACGCGGTCCAATGTCGTTGATCAAACGCTCTTCCGTGAAGCGGAATGCCGGCGCGCCGCAATTGAATGCGTAAGGACCGGTTCCGTCGTTGAGCCTGAGCGCGACGCCGGCGGCGCCGATATCGTCGTGCCAGTCGCCGACCGAAATCGCAAATCCGTATTTCGCGACCGTCTCGCCGGAGCGTTCCAAACCGTCGCGCATCTTGGGCCAGCGGCTGCCGTAATGTTCGCGCAAGACACGAGACAGTTCCGCCCGATCGTTTTCCTCGAGCGCCCAAAAATAGGCGCGGCCCATCGCGCTGGTTGCAATCGGCACGCGGGAGCCGACGTCAAGTTGAACGCCGACCGTCTCGCTGCCGCGGCTTTGCCCGAAATAGATCATGCTGTGACGGTCGCGGCCGCCGACGGCAACGGCTCCGCCGGTCGCGCGCATCATTTCCTCGCGGAACGGTTCGGACAAATGCCGAACGCCGAGATTGGACAACGCGGCGTAGCCGAGCGCCATCGCGGCCGGCGCAAGCTGATATTTCTCGAAGCGGGGAACCGGCGTCAGATAGCCGAGCTTCGTCAACGTATAGGTCAGCCGCGAAACGGTCGGTTTGGGCAAATTGGTACGGGCCGCGATTTCCTGATTGCCAAGAAGTCCGTCGCTGGGCTGGAATGCGCGCAATACGTCTAGCCCGCGGGAAAGCGCGACGACGAAATTCCGATCGGTCGCTGTCTTCTTTCCTGTACGCTTCATCCCTGATCTGCTTCTTGCGCGGAGTCGTTGACAAGCCACGTGCTTCAAAATAACCCTGCCGTCAAGATGCGGAATTAAATTCCGCAGTGCGAAATTGAACAAAAGTTACCCCACCAAGGAGGGACACCGTGAGCGAAGTGGTCAAGCTTGAGCGTCATGACGAAGTCGGGATCGTCACGGTCGACAGCCCTCCGGTCAACGCGCTGAGCGCCGCGGTTCGCGGCGGAATTCTGGAATGCATCAAGGCCGCGGTCGCCGATCCCGCAATCAAGGGCATCGTGCTGACCTGCGCCGGCCGTACCTTCATCGCAGGCGCCGACATCACCGAATTCGGCAAGCCGCCGAAGCCGCCCGCCCTCAACGACGTGCTTTCCGAGATCGAGAATTCACCGAAGCCGGTCGTCGCCGCGATCCACGGCACCGCGCTCGGCGGCGGCCTCGAGGTCGCGCTCGCCTGTCATTTCCGTGTTGCGGTGAAGGAAGCCAGGCTCGGCCTGCCCGAGGTGAAGCTCGGCCTGCTGCCGGGCGCCGGTGGCACCCAGCGCCTGCCGCGCGCAGTCGGACCGGAGCTCGCGGTCAAGATGATCGTCGGCGGTGATCCGATCGGCGCTGCGGAAGCGCTGAAGAACGGTCTGATCGAGGAGATCGTCGAGGGCCCCGCCGCCGGAGGCGAAGCCTTCGTACGAAAGCTGCTGGCTGAAAAGCGTCCGCTGCGCCGCCTGCGTGACGACGACTCCAAGATCGCGGCGGCCAAGGCCGACCGCTCGATCTTCACCAATGCGGTCGCGGCCATGACCAAGAAGTCACGCGGCCTGGAAGCGCCGTTCGCGGCGGCCGACGCCGTCGGCTACGCCATCGACCTGCCATTCGATGAAGGGCTGAAGAAGGAGCGCGAGGGCTTCCTGAAGCTCGTCGCCAGCGATCAGTCCAAGGCGCAGCGTTATGCCTTCTTCGCCGAGCGCGAGGCCAGCAAGATCGCCGGCGTTCCTGAGGGGACCAAGCCGCGGCCCGTGAACCGCGTCGCCATCCTCGGCGCCGGTACGATGGGCGGCGGCATCGCGATGTCCTTTGCCAATGCCGGCGTTCCCGTCACTCTGATCGAGACCGGCGAGGAGCAGCTCAAGCGCGGCATGGGCATCATGCAGAAGAACTGGGAAGCGACCGCGGCGCGCGGCGGCATCCCGGCGGACGCGCCCGCCAAGCGCATGGCGCTGATCAACGGCGTCGTGGGCATCGAGAACGTCGGCGACGCCGACCTCGTCATCGAAGCCGTGTTCGAGACCATGGCGGTGAAGAAGGAAGTGTTCGGCAAGCTCGACCAGTACGTCAAGCCGGGCGCCGTGCTCGCCTCCAACACCTCGTACCTGAACATCGACGAGATCGCGAAGTCGACCAAGCGGCCGCAGGACGTGCTCGGCATGCACTTCTTCTCGCCCGCCAACGTCATGAAACTGTGCGAGATCGTGCGCGCCGACAAGACCGCGCCCGATGCCCTCGTCACGGCTGTCTCGATCGCACGCAAAATCGCAAAGGTGCCGGCCGTGGTCGGTGTCTGCGACGGCTTTGTCGGCAACCGCATGCTGGCCCAGCGCGGCAAGCAGTCGGAGAAACTGCTGTTCGAAGGCGCGCTGCCGCAGCAGGTCGACGCCGTCGTGACGAAGTTCGGCATGCCGATGGGGCCGTTCGCCATGGGCGACCTCGCCGGCCTCGACATCGGCTGGCGCTCGCGCAAGGACCGCGGCATCAAGTCGGAGATCGCGGATGCGCTCTGTGAAGCCGGGCGCTTCGGCCAGAAGACCGGCAAGGGCTATTACAAATACGAAGCCGGCTCCCGTTCGGCGCTGCCCGATCCCGAAGTCGAGAAGCTGATCGACGAGACGCTGCTTCGTTTGGGCCGCAAGAAGCGCGTCGTCAGCGACGACGAGATCCTCGAGCGCATGATGTATCCGATGATCAACGAGGGCGCGAAGATCCTGGAAGAAGGCATTGCCGCGCGCCCGTCCGATATCGACGTGGTCTGGCTCTATGGCTACGGCTGGCCGATCTACCGCGGCGGCCCGATGTTCTGGGCCGACACCGTCGGCCTCAAGCACATCGCCGATCGTCTCTCTTTCTATGCCAAGGAGACCAACGACCCCAGCCTCGAGCCCGCGCCGCTGCTGAAGAAGCTCGCGGCCGAAGGCAAGACCTTCGCGTCATTGGCCGCGACATCAAAGGCGGCGTGATTGGATTGGGCTCGGTGACCGCGAACACCTTCGCCAGGGCAACGCTCTCTCCGTTCCCTCCCCCCTTGTGGGGGAGGGTCAGGGAGGGGGGTAGCCCCGGGCGAGGTCCGAGTTCGTGGCACCCCCTTCCCCAACCCTTCCCCACAAGGGGGAAGGGAGCCCGTCTGTCCGTACCCGCCTTACGTTTGCAGAGCATTGATCGTTGATGACCCATCCCGGCGAACAGTTTTATCCCGAAGGCGTGCGCTGGGACGACACCATCGTCCAGGGCCCGCTGCCTGACCTGCTGGCAAAAGCCGCGGCAGAGTACGGACCGCGCACCGCGCTGGAATTCCGGGATCGTCCGATCACCTACACCGAACTCGCCGCGATGGCGGAGCGTGCGGCTGCCGCGTTCCTGCGCGCCGGCTGCGGCAAGCACACATCCATCGCGCTGTTCCTCGGCAATACGCCGGACCACCCCGTCAATTTCTTCGGCGCGCTGAAGGCCGGCGCCCGTGTCGCGCATCTCTCACCGCTCGACGGCGAGATCGCGCTGACCCACAAGGTCTCCGATTCCGGTTCGCGCCTGCTCGTCACCACCAACCTCGCGGCGCTGCTGCCGACCGCGCTGAAATTCCTGGAAAAGGGCCTGATCGACCGCCTGGTCGTCTGCGAGGAGGACAGTTGGGGCAAGGTCGGCACGCCGCAGGCCGCGATCCCCAATGATCCCCGCATCGTCACCTTCAAGGCCTTTGTCGAGGGCGCGACCGCACCGGCGCAGTGGCCATCCGTGACGATCGACGATGTCGCGCTGCTGCAATATACCGGCGGCACCACCGGCCTGCCCAAGGGCGCCATGCTGACGCACGGCAATCTCACCTCGGCGGTGTCGATCTTCGACATCTGGGGCAAGCCGTCCCGAGCCGCGCGTGGCGATGTGGTCGAGCGCGTGATCGGCGTGCTGCCGCTGTTCCACATCTATGCGCTGACCCTCGTGCTGCTGTGCTCGCTCCGCCGCGGCTATCTGATCTCGCTGCATCAGCGCTTCGATGTCGAAGCCGTGATGCGCGACATCGAGGTCAAGCGCGCGACCTATTTCCCAGGCGTGCCGACGATGTGGATCGCGATTGCAGCGCTCCCGGATCTCGACAAGCGCGACTTCTCCTCGCTCAGCACCATTGGCTCCGGCGGCGCGCCGCTGCCGGTGGAGATTGCGAGTTTCTTCGAGCGCAAGGTCGGCAAGAAGCTCAAGAGCGGCTGGGGCATGACCGAGACCTGCTCGCCCGGCACCGGCCATCCGCCCACAGGCCCTGACAAGCCGGGCTCGATCGGCCTGATGCTGCCCGGCATCGAGCTCGACGTCGTTTCCCTGGAAGATCCCACAAAAGTGCTGCCGCCGGGCGAAGTCGGCGAGATCCGCATCAAGGGCCCGAACGTCACCATGGGCTACTGGAACAAGCCCGAGGGATCCGCGGAGGCCTTCGTCGACGGCCGCTTCGTCACCGGCGACATCGGCTATGTCGATAGCGACGGCTATTTCTTCCTGGTCGACCGCAAGAAGGACATGATCATCTCCGGCGGCTTCAACGTTTATCCGCAAATGATCGAGCAGGCGATCTACACCCTACCAGGCGTGCACGAGGTGATCGTGCTCGGAATTCCCGACTCGTATCGCGGCGAGGCCGCAAAAGCCTTCATCAAGCTCAGGCCCGGCGCAAAGCCGTTCTCGCTCGACGAGCTGCGCGCGCAGCTCGCCGGCAAGCTCGGCAGGCACGAATTGCCGGCGGAGGTCGAATTCGTCGACGATCTGCCGCGCACGCCGGTCGGAAAGCTGTCGCGCCATGAGTTGCGCCAGCAGCAGAAACCATCACAATCCGCCCAACTTGTCACCCGACTTGCATCAGGAGATCGCTCTTGACCGACGCCGTCATCGTTTCCACCGCCCGCACCCCGATCGGGAAGGCCTATCGCGGCGCGCTCAACGCCACCGAGGGCGCAACCCTGCTCGGCCACGCCATCGGCGAAGCCGTCGCGCGCGCCAAGATCGACCCCAAAGAGGTCGAGGACGTCGTGATGGGCGCTGCGCTGCAACAGGGCGCGACCGGCGGCAACATCGCGCGCAAGGCGCTGCTCCGTGCCGGTCTCCCCGTCACGGTCGCCGGCACCACCATCGACCGGCAATGCGCCTCGGGCCTGCAGGCGATCGCGCTCGCCGCACGTTCGGTGATCTTCGACGGCGTCGAAATCGCGGTCGGCGGTGGCGGCGAGTCCATCTCGCTGGTGCAGAACGACAAGATGAATGGCTTCCACGCGCAGGACCCGGCGCTGCTCGAGATCAAGGGCGATGTCTACATGCCCATGATCGACACCGCGGAGATCGTCGCCAAGCGCTACGGCATCTCACGGGAGAAGCAGGACGAATATTCGCTGGAGAGCCAGCGCCGCACGGCCGCGGCCCAGCAGGGCGGCAAGTTCAGGGACGAACTCGCGCCGATCACCACCAAAATGGCGGTGACCGACAAGGCGACCGGTGCAGTCTCGTTCAAGGACGTCACGCTCTCGCAGGACGAGGGCCCGCGCCCCGAGACCACCGCTGAAGGTCTCGCCGGCCTCAAGGCCGTGCGCGGCGAGGGATTTTCGGTCACCGCCGGCAATGCCAGCCAGCTTTCGGACGGCGCCAGCGCGAGCGTGATCATGAGCGACAAGGAAGCGGCGAAGCGCGGGCTGAACCCGCTCGGCATCTTCCGCGGCTTCGTCTCCGCCGGCTGCGAGCCGGACGAGATGGGCATCGGCCCGGTGTTCGCGGTGCCGCGCCTGCTCAAGCGTCATGGCCTCACCGTCGACGACATCGGCCTGTGGGAACTGAACGAAGCCTTCGCGGTGCAGGTGCTGTATTGCCGCGACAAGCTCGGCATCGACCCCGACAAGATCAACGTCGACGGCGGCGCGATTGCGGTCGGCCATCCCTACGGCATGTCGGGCGCGCGCCTCACCGGCCACGCTCTGATCGAAGGCCGCCGCCGCAAGGCGAAGTACGCGGTCGTCACCATGTGCGTCGGCGGCGGCATGGGCGCGGCGGGGCTTTTTGAGGTGTTGCAGTAGCCGTCGTCCTGGCGAAAGCCAGGACCCATACTCCGCAGCCGGAGTGTGGTGCTCAGACAGCCTTCGCATAACGAAGGCCGGTGGTAATGGGTCCTGGCTTTCGCCAGGACGACGAGGAAACAGGAGGATCCGATGGATCTCGCATTCACGAAAGAAGAGCAGGCGTTTCGCGAGGAAGTGCGGTCATTCTTCCGCGACAACGTGCCGCCGGATACCCGGCGCAAGCTGGTCGAGGGCCGCCACCTCTCGAAGGACGAGATGGTGACGTGGTGGCGCATCCTCAACAAGAAGGGCTGGGGCGTCAGCCACTGGCCGAAGCAATATGGCGGCACCGGCTGGACCTCCGTGCAGCACTACATCTTCAACGAGGAGCTGCAGTCCTATCCGGCGCCGCAGCCGCTCGCCTTCGGCGTCAGCATGGTCGGTCCCGTGATCTACACCTTCGGCAATGAAGAGCAGAAGAAGCGGTATTTGCCCCGCATCGCCAATGTCGACGATTGGTGGTGCCAGGGTTTCTCCGAGCCCGGCTCCGGCTCCGACCTCGCCTCGCTGAAGACGAAGGCCGAGCGCAAGGGCGACAAGTGGATCATCAACGGCCAGAAGACCTGGACCACGCTCGCCCAGCACGCCGACATGATCTTCTGCCTCTGCCGCACCGACCCATCCGCCAAGAAGCAGATGGGCATCTCCTTCATCGTGTTCTCGATGAAGTCGAAGGGCGTCACCGTGCGCCCGATCCAGACCATCGACGGCGGCGCCGAGGTCAACGAAGTGTTCTTCGACGACGTCGAAGTGCCCTATGAGAACCTGATCGGCGAGGAGAACAAGGGCTGGGATTACGCCAAATTCCTGCTCGGCAATGAGCGCACCGGCATCGCCCGGGTCGGCGTCTCCAAGGAGCGGCTGCGCCGCATCCGCGACCTCGCCGGCAAGGTCGAGTCGGGCGGCAAGCCGATCATCCAGGACGCCGCCTTCCGCGACAAGCTCGCGGCCTGCGAGATCGAGCTCAAGGCGCTCGAGCTGACGCAGCTCCGCGTCGTCGCCGACGAAGGCAAGCATGGCAAGGGCAAGCCCAATCCGGCGTCGTCAGTGCTGAAGATCAAGGGCTCCGAGATCCAGCAGACCACCACCGAACTGCTGATGGAAGTGATCGGCCCGTTCGCGGCACCCTATGACGTGCACGGCGACGACGGCTCGAACGAAGCCATGGACTGGACCGCCCAGATCGCGCCGAGCTACTTCAACAACCGCAAGGTCTCGATCTACGGCGGCTCCAACGAGATCCAGCGCAACATCATCGCCAAGGCGGTGCTGGGGCTGTGAGTCAAGGATGACGGTGTCGTCCCCCGCGAAGGCGGGGGACCCAGTACGCCGCGGCGGTCGTGAGTACAAGCGGACGGCTGCGTTTACTGGATCCCCGCTCCAGTGCGCAATTGCGCACAAGGCGGGGATGACGTCTGAGAGTGAGGCGACGGCACGGCAATTCCGGCCGATTTGGAGAGAAACATGGATTTTGATCTGAACGAGGAGCAGCGGCTTCTCAAGGAAAGCATCGACGGCCTCTTGACCGATTCCTACGATTTCGAGAGCCGCAAGAAGTACGTGAAGGAGAAGGGCGGCTGGAGCCGGACCGTCTGGGGCAAGCTCGCCGAGCAGGGCCTGCTCGGTCTGCCCTTCGCGGAGGCCGATGGCGGCTTCGGCGGCGGCGGCGTCGAGACCATGATCGTGATGGAAGCGCTCGGCAAGGCGCTGGTGCTCGAGCCTTATCTCGCAACCGTCGTGATCGGCGGCGGCTTCCTGCGGCATGCGGGCAGCGATGGGCAGAAGGCCGCGCATGTGCCCAGCATCGTCGACGGCAGCAAGACGCTCGCCTTTGCCCAGCTTGAGAAGAACTCGCGCTACGATCTCTTCGACGTCACCACGACGGCGAAGAAGAGGGGTGATGGTTGGGTCATCGACGGCGAGAAGTTCGTCGTGCTCAACGGCGAGAACGCAGACACCCTCATCGTGACCGCGCGCACCAGGGGCGAGCGCCGCGACAAGAGCGGCATCGGCGTGTTCCTGGTGCCGGCCAACGCCAAGGGCGTCGCCAAGAAGTCATACCCGACCCAGGACGGCCTGCACGCCGCCGACATCACCTTCACCGGCGTCGAAATCGGTGCCGATGCGGTGCTCGGCAATCCCGACGACTCGCTCGCGCTGATCGAGCGTGTGGTCGACGAAGCCCGCATCGCGCTCTGCGCCGAAGCGGTCGGCCTGATGGACGAATCGCTCAAGACCACGGTCGAGTACATCAAGACGCGCAAGCAGTTCGGTGTCGCGATCGGCTCGTTTCAGTCGCTGCAGCACCGCGCCTCCGACATGTTCGTCGCCACCGAGCAGGCGCGATCGATGTCGATGTTCGCGACCATGGCTGCTGATTTCGAGGACGCCAAGGAGCGCAGCAACGCCGTTGCCGCGGCCAAGGTGCAGATCGGCAAGTCGCTGAAGTTCGTGGGGCAGCAGGCGATCCAGCTCCACGGCGGCATCGGCATGACCATGGAGGCGAAGATCGGCCATTACTTCAAGCGCCTGACCATGATCGAGAACTCGTTCGGCGACACCGACTACCATCAGCGCCGCGTGGCGGATGGTGCCGGGTTGATCTAGGGCTCTCCACCGTCATTGCGAGCGAAGCGAAGCAATCCAGAGTCTTTCCGCGGAGACGGTCTGGATTGCTTCGTCGCTACGCTCCTCGCAATGACGGAGTACGCGGCCTCAACGGAGCAACAACAATGAAAAACACCCCGTTCGATCTCACCGGCAAGGTCGCCGTGGTCACCGGCTCCAGCCGCGGCATTGGCCGCTCTTCCGCCGAACTGCTCGCAAAGCTCGGCGCCAAAGTCGTGGTCTCCTCGCGCAAGGCCGATGCCTGCCAGGACGTCGCCGACGGCATCAAGGCGGCCGGCGGCGAGGCAACCGTCATTCCCTGCAACATCGCGCGCAAGCAAGAGGTCGAGGCGCTGATCGCGGGCACGATCAAGCACTACGGCAAGATCGACATCCTCGTCTGCAACGCCGCCGTCAACCCGTATTACGGCCCGCTGCTCGACATCACCGACGAAGCCTTCGACAAGATCATGGGCTCGAACGTCAAGAGCAACATCTGGCTTTCCGCGCTGGCGATCCCGCAGATGGCGGAGCGAGGAGGCGGCTCCGTCGTCATCATCTCCTCGATCGGCGGCCTGCGCGGTTCGACCGTGATCGGCGCCTACGGCATCTCGAAAGCCGCTGACTTCGCGCTGTGTCGTTCGCTCGCCGGCGAATGGGGCCCGAAAGGCGTCCGCGTCAACTGCATCGCGCCCGGCCTCGTCAAGACCGACTTTGCCCGCGCGCTGTGGGAAGACGACGCAAATCTAAAGCGCCGCACCGCCACCACCCCGCTGCGCCGCATCGGCGAACCCGACGAAATCGCAGGCGCGGTGGCCTACCTCGCCTCGGATGCTTCGAGCTTCATGACCGGACAGACCATCGTCATCGACGGCGGCGTGACCACGGCGGCGCCGTAGCCGCCGCTCCTCCGCTACGGGCGGCGCTCGGCCAAGGTGCGTTCGATGGCGCTCTCGATGGCGCGTACGACGATCAGGGCCGAACGTTCGTCGAGATGCACGCCGTCGTCCCAACGCAGCTCGCGTCGCGGCGGATCGATCGGCAGCCAAAGCGCGCGATCCGGGAAGGCTTCGTCGACGATCTCGTTGGTGATCCCGACCATGCGCGAGCCTTCGATCTCCGGCGCAAACGGAACGTGAATCAGAAACACGCGGGTGCCGCGCCGCTGCAGTTCCTCGATGAGCTGTCTGACGCGGACCACATTCGCGCGTACCGGCACGGTCGGGTCAGCTTCGTTCATCTGCTCCAGCGCGCGGTCGAGATAGACCTTGTTGTCGAACGTGCCCGGCGGCTGGCTGAGCAGGCGATCCCGCTCGGCGCGCGCCCGGGCGGGATCGGGTTCACCGTGTTTCCAGCTTTCATAGCCCGCGACCGCTGTTCGCACCGGGCGCAGCAGCAGCGCTTCGGTGCGCGCGCCGCCGGAAAATTTCTCGATCAGCGCGCTATCCGGCTCGCGCGTCAGGACATTCGTCTCGATCAGCACGATCTTCGGCGGGGTCGGTCGGTTCGCGACGATCTCGAGACCCGTCACCGGTGAGCCGCCCGCCAGCGAAAGATTGCGGACGCGCGGCGGCGAGAAATACTCCTCCTTGAGGCGCCAGGCGACCGAGCTGCCGACCAGCACGATATCAGGCGTGGGATCCCGCACATAGCGGTTGAGGCTGACGAGGCTGCCGCCGCGGGTCGTGACCGCCGGCTGCTGCAGGGCCGAGCCGAAGCGCGCCGTGGTGAAGGCGCAGGCCAGCAGCAGCGCGGCTGCCGCCACCGCGCACTTGATCAGCCATGAAAGCGAAAAATCCTGCTGCATGTCAGAACTGGAAGTAGATGAAAGTGCTGTCGGGCCCCGCCTCGAGACAGGCGAGCGCTGCGAGCGCGCCATAGAGATACGGCTCCCATCGCCGCAAGCGGCCTTCGACGAACGCGCCGATGCCGATATGCTGGAGGATAACAGGCAAGGCGTAAAGCAAAGCCAGATTGGTGAACAGTTTTGGCGGATTGGGCGCGTCCGTCGCTACGAACATGCCCTTGAGGTAGCTGAGCGCGTGGTCGAAGTTCGGCAGCTTGAAGAAGATCCAGAGCATCGTGACGCAGAAGAACACGATGCCCATCCGGATCACCCGCACCGCGGGGCTTCGATCGCCCAGCAGCTTCAGGAACGGTCGTTCGATCACGAGCAGAAACCCGTGCGCCATCCCCCACAGCGCGTAGCTCAGGCTTGCACCATGCCAGAGACCGCCAAGCGTCATCACGATCATCAGGTTGAGAGTGGTTCGTGCCGGTCCATGACGGTTGCCGCCGAGCGGAATGTACAAATAGGTCCTGAGCCAGCTCGACAATGAGATGTGCCAACGCGTCCAGAACTCCGAGAATGAAATCGAGATGTAGGGCAAATTGAAGTTCACGGGCAGGCGATAGCCGAACAGCAGGCCGAGGCCGAGCGCAATCGCCGAGTAGCCGAAGAAGTCGGCGTAGATCTGGTAGCTGTAGAGGAACACCAGCAGCCAGCGGTCCTGCGTGCGCAGCGTCTCGTAGAGCGGGAAGTCCATATAGGACGTCATCTCGTTGAGATTGTTCGCCACATACAGCTTGAAGAAATAGCCGACCAGAATCCACTTCGCGGCCTCGACGAAGGCGACGTCGCCGATCCGCTTGGGAACGATCTGCGGCATGAACTGGGCCGCACGCGTGATCGGGCCGGACACCAGCTGCGGAAAGAAGATGATGTAGAGGAACACCTCGCGCAAGCGCACGGTGCGCTTCTCGCGCGTCAGATCGACCAGCAGGCTGATGTTGTGGAACGCGAAGAACGAGATGCCGATCGGCAGCGGCAGCCGCAGCAGGAAGTCGATCGGCGCGGAGCCGGTCAGATGGGCCGCGGCGGCGTCAACGAACAGGAACTTGTATTTGAAGAACGCCAGCAGGCCGAGATTCAAGACGATGCCGGCCGGCATCCAGAAAGTTCGGTTATCAAACGCAAGCACGAGGCAGAGATAGGTGCCGAGCACCGCAACGAGCAGCAGCGGCAGCAGCTCGGGCTGGCCGAAGCCATAGAAGAACACGCTTGCGAGGACGAGCAGCGGGACCTGGAAGCTGCGCAGCGAAGGCAGGTAATAGACGCCAAAGACGATCGCGACGAAGACGCCGAACTGAAAAGAAGTGAAGGTCATGCCGCCCCATCTGCCCGCCCGGCATGTAGCATTTTCGCATTCTCCGTCCTAGTCCGGTGTCCTCCCCCGCTCCAGGGCAGTGGCATATGAAATTCAAAAGGACCGCGCCGCTTGCTCCGCCTCTCCCGCTTGCGGGAGAGGCCGACGCGCCCCGGGCGATGCGAAGCATCGTCCGCGCGCGGCGGGTGAGGGCTCTCACCCCTTGGGGATTCCCTCCGCAATTCTCGACAATCCCATTGCGGAGACAGCCCTCACCCCAGCCCTCCCCCGCAAGCGGGGGAGGGAGCGCACTGCCGATGCCGCCGCCCCCCCCGGGGAGGATCAACGCCGGCGCCTTGACCTGCTGCCGGCAATCCCGTTTTCTCTGCCCCAACACAACAACCCCTCCTCACGGGAACACGCCAAGGGCAAGCTGCCATGTCTTTCGTCCTCGCCATCGACCAGGGCACCACCTCCTCGCGCGCGATCGTGTTTCGCGGCGACATATCCATTGCGGCAAAGGCGCAAGCCGAGTTTCCGCAGCATTTCCCCGCCTCGGGCTGGGTCGAGCACGAGCCGGAGGACATCTGGACCTCGACCGTGACGGTCTGCCGCGACGCGATCGCGCAAGCCGGCATCAGCGCAAAGGACATCGCCGCGATCGGCATCACCAACCAGCGCGAGACGACCGTGGTGTGGGATCGCGCCACCGGGCAGGCCGTGCATCGCGCCATCGTCTGGCAGGACCGCCGCACCGCCGACATCTGCGCGAGACTGAAAGCCGACGGCCGCGAGCCCGTGATCTCGCAGAAGACCGGCCTGATCATCGATCCCTATTTCTCCGGCACCAAGGTCGCCTGGATTCTCGACCACGTCCCCGGCGCGCGGGCGCGTGCCGCGCGCGGCGAATTGATGTTCGGCACCGTCGATTGCTATCTGCTGTGGCGCCTCACCGGCGGCAAGGTCCATGCCACCGACGCCACCAACGCCTCGCGCACGCTGTTGTTTAACATCCACACCGGGCAGTGGGACGACGAGCTCTTGGAGATCATCGGCGTGCCGCGCTCGATGCTGCCCGAGGTGAAGGATTCCTCAGCCCGCTTCGGCGAGAGCACGCCGGATCTGTTCGGCGGCGCGATTGCGATCTCCGGCATCGCCGGCGACCAGCAGGCCGCGACCATCGGCCAGGCCTGCTTCCGTCCGGGCATGATGAAATCCACCTACGGCACCGGCTGCTTCGCCCTGCTCAACACCGGCACCACGCCCGTGGCCTCGAAGAACAAGCTGCTCACCACCATCGCCTACCAGCTCGGCGGCAAGCGCACCTACGCGCTCGAAGGCTCGATCTTCGTCGCAGGCAGCGCGGTGCAGTGGCTGCGCGACGGCCTCGGCATCATCAAGCACGCCGCCGAGACCGGACCTCTCGCCGATCAATCGGATTCGATGCAGAGCGTCTATCTCGTCCCGGCCTTCGTCGGCATGGGCGCGCCGTACTGGAATCCGCGCGTGCGCGGCGCGCTGTTCGGCCTCACCCGCAACACCGGCCCGGCAGAGCTCGCCCATGCCGCGCTGGAAAGCGTCTGCTACCAGACCTTCGACCTCTGGGCCGCGATGCGCGCCGACTGGCCGAGCTCGGAAACCGCCAGCGTGGTGCTGCGCGTCGATGGGGGCATGACCGCATCCGACTGGACCATGCAGCGCCTCGCCGACCTGCTCGACGCGCCGGTCGATCGCCCCCTGATCCAGGAGACGACGGCACTGGGCGCCGCCTATCTCGCGGGTCTCGAGGCCGGCGTCTATCCCGAACCGACCAAGTTCGCCGACAACTGGCGCCTCGAGCATCGCTTCAAGCCGAACATGAGCCAGGCGACGCGCGAGCGGAAGCTGGCGGGCTGGGCGAGGGCGGTGAAGGGCGTGCTCGCGAGCGACGAGGGCGAGGGTTAGGCCGATCTCGTAGCCCGGATGGAGCGCAGTGAAATCCGGGGTTCTCTGGAAGCGATTACCCTGACGCCGCGATGAACGAGGCGTATCCACAAACTCCGCCGTCGTCCTGGCGAAAGCCAGGACCCATAACCACCGTGCTAAGTTGCCTTGGACCGCTGTCGGCCCCAGCCTGCCGCAACGGCGACCAGCTGTGGTAATGGGTCCTGGCTTTCGCCAGGACGACCCGGAATGTGTGGCCGGCGCTCAGCTTCAACGGGACGCATCCCATGATCCTCCCCGACGGCTATTCCGACATCCCCGCCGGCAAGATCGTTGCCGTCGTTACCCATCTCGAGATGACCGCGCGCCCTGCGCGCCGCGCCGATCCGCCGGGCGCTCCATCAGGTCTTTGGACCCTGCGCAAGGTCGATACCCCCGCGCTTCATTGGTATCGCGACCTCCATCGCCGCGTCGGTGAGGAGTGGTTGTGGTTTTCGCGGGCGCGCATGAACGACGCCGAGCTCGCCGCAATCATCCATGCACCGGGCGTCGAGGTCTATGCGCTTGTCGTGGACGGCAACGATGAAGGCCTGCTGGAGCTGGACTTTCGCGAGGCCGGCCAGTGCGAGCTCGTGTATTTCGGTGTCACCGCGAAACTGATCGGCAGCGGTGCCGCACGCTTCCTGATGAACCGTGCACTTGAGCTCGCATGGTCACGCGACCTGTCTCGCGTCTGGGTGCACACCTGCACCTTCGATCATCCGTCGGCCGTCGCGTTCTACCAGCGCTCGGGCTTCCGCCCGTTCCGCCGCCAGATCGAGATCGCCGACGACCCGCGCCTCGATGGCACCGCGCCACGGACCGCGGCCAAGCATGTGCCGATCATCGAATAGTGCGCAGCTGCCTCCCCGCCGTCATTGCGAGGAGCCCTTGCGACGAAGCAATCCAGACTGTTTCCGTGGAAAGATACTGAGCCTCCCCTAAATCGGTGGCTGGATTGCTTCGCCGCGCTCGCAACGACGGAGTGTGGCGCTGTCGTCGCGTTTCATTCGGGCTACGCGCTCCCAAGTTGACGCGACGCAAGCAATCAAGCCTCGGAAGCGTAGCCCGGATGGAGCGGAGCGAAATCCGGGACGGCGTTCCCGCATTCCGCTCCGCTCCATGCGGGCTACTCCTCAAAACACCTTCTGCTCTGCCCGCGCCAGCGAGAACCCGCGCTGCATCGCATTGAAGCACGTCAGCCCCGTCGGCTCCGACCGGCACGTAAACCCCGCGCGCTGCCAGACCTCGCCATAGGACAGCACCTGCAATGACGGGTCCATGATGGTATCGCCGACGCAGATGCGGCCTGCGCTGCCTTTCGCGCTCATCTCGAAGGCGTTGCCCCATTCGAGCTCGCAATCGGCCGGACGGCGCGGCCGCGTCTCCAGGTTCATGATGTCGCAGCGGAGCACGCCTTGACCATTGTCAGTGAAGAACTGGCAGGCGATGTTTTTCGACGGCGTCAAAAAGCCGATCGGGCGGTCCTGCGCGTGGGCGAGGCTCGCGGCCAGCAGGGAGAGCCCAAGTGCGACCGTTGCAAGTCGTTGCGTCATGCATGCTCCTGCCCCCAGCTCTGCCATGCCCGGACTTGATCCGGGCATCCATCGCTTCCTAATCTGAGGAGAGATGGATTGCCGGGTCAAGCCCGGCAATGACAAAGGCTGCCAAACCATGTTCCTGATCGGCCAATACGATTCCCCCTTCGTCCGCCGCGTCGCGATCGCGCTGCGGCTTTACGGCCTCGCCTTCGAGCACAAGCCGTGGTCGACCTTCGGCGATGCCGACAAGATCGCGCCCTACAATCCGCTGCGACGCGTGCCGACGCTGGTGCTCGATGATGGCGAGGCGCTGATCGAGAGCACGGTCATCCTCGATTATCTCGACGAATTGGTAGGGCCGGAGAAGGCGATGCTGCCGCGCTCCGGCGCCGAGCGCCGGCGTCATTTGCGCATCTGCGCGCTCGCGTCCGGCCTCGGCGACAAGGCGGTCAGCCTGCTCTACGAGCGCGTGTTGCGGAAGGAGCAGCTTGCGCTGTGGGTCGAGCGTTGCCAGGCGCAGATCGCGGACGTGCTGAAAGCGCTGGAGGCCGAGCGCGCCAGGGTGACCACGCCATACTGGCTGGGCGATCGTATCGGCCACGCCGACGTTGTGGTCGCCTGCGTCGTCCGCTTCACCCGTGAGGCGCACCCGCTTCTGTTCGAGCCATCGCGCTATCCGTCGCTATCGGCGCATGCCGACGCTTGCGAGGCGCTGGCGCCGTTCCGGGAGATCGTGCAACCGCTGGCACCGCCGAAGGGGTGAGGCTCTTTCAATCTCTCCCGCGGGCGGTAGGGCCATCGCATATGAAGAAGCATATGGCTGGAAGCTCGGCTGCGGCCATCCTTCGAGACGCCCGCCTGCGGCGGGCCCTCAGGATGAGGGATGCGTATGCGGCAGCACTTCACGCGGATGGATGCAGCTGAGCCTCATCCTGAGGGGGCCGCGAAGCGGCCGTCTCGAAGGACGAGGCGCTCGCTCAAGCGCCGCCGAGACGTCATATCCGTTTGTCCTTCAGCCAGAGGGGAGAGGCGAACCGAGAAGCGCCGCTACGCGAACCCGACCTTGATCAGGATCATCAGGAAAAGGCCGCCGACGACCGCGCAGACCGCGGCACCGATCAGCGGCCCCAGCGCGCCCTCCCGGCGTGCCGGCTCCAGCACGGCCTGTCCCGGCTGGTCCGGATCGTAATAGACCTGGACGCTCTTCCCGGGCCGATATTTCGCAGCGCCCTCTTCGGCGACCTCGCGCAGGCCGGAGATCATGGTGCCGTTCCAATCGACTTCGGTGCCGATGAAGTCGCGCTTGCCGACCCTGTAGGCGTAGCGCAGGTCGACCTGATAGCGGTGGACGAGCTTTGATGTCGTCGGTCGATTGTCGTGCTCGGTCTTCTCTTCGATGATTTCCTCGATCACGTCGCAATGGATGACCCTGCCCGACGCGGTCGGCCAGCGCAGGCTGGCGCTCGCCAGCCGGCGCGTCCGGACATAATCGGCGGCGAAGAACACCCCGCCCACGAGCACGATGATCGGCACCGCGAACGCGAATAGCGGGACGCCCTTGTCGGCGTAGAGCACGTGGCCTGCGAACGAATGCGCGGTCAGGGTGGCGGCGATGATTCCGAACACCAACGTGAACGCCACCAGCGCCGCGACGTTCTGCGCGGCGGCGGGCTCCAGCAGCGCCTCGGTCGGTTGCTTCGGATCGACATGGACCTCGACATGGGCGCCGACCGGATAGCGTCCGGTCAGTTTTGCGGCCAAGACCCTCGTCGTGATGACGGGGCCGCCGACAAAGATCTTGTCGCTTTCCAGCTCCTGGCCGCCGGCCTGATAGCGATAGCGGATGATGGGCTTGGCGTCGTTCCGATCGTCCGAGGAATGCGCCGCCGGCTGGTCGACTCGGGAGACCGTGATGATGCCCTCCACCTTGTCCCAGCTCCGCGCGGCCACCATCCGGCCGCGCATGCGGACCAGGTTGAACAGCGTCAATCCAAACAGCAGCACGGCGATGCCGGCGGCAATCTGTGTCCACATCAATTGTTGGGCGTTCAGCATCCGATTCCCCTGCGCTTCGGCGGCGACCGCCATTGGTCGCAGCGAACGCGGGTTGCGTTCATGGCAGGGGTGCGGCGCCGATCCTATCTCCTCGTGCAGGGCTTGATCTCGCCCGAGGCAGAGTGCATCACGATCGGATTGGGCGACAGTCTGATGCCAAAGAACAATTGAGAGCCGGAGACCTTGTCGTTCGTCCCCTCATGGACGTCCAGATCGAGCTTCGTCGCGATCTCGGAGGTCAGTTTGGCCCTCTCCTCCATCGAAATCGCGTTGTGATATTTGATTTCGTAGACGACGTCGGCCTCCAGCACGGACCGCGTCTGGCACACGACGCCGCCGCTCGAAACGTTCTGGGTGACCGCGTCCTCACACTCGGCCTTCAGCAAGGCGTTGCGGGCCGAGATCAGCGACTCGTCGGATATCAGCAGGATGCTGGCGTTCTCGAGCTTGAGGTTGACGGCCTCGACCTGCTGCATTCCGGCGAGGGCCGACAGCTTGTCCTTGACCTGGGCCGACACGTCGAGCCTCTTCTCGAGCGACTGCTTCAGGTCCCGGTCGACGGTCCGCGATTTCTGGATCTTGCCGGTCAGCAGCGTCGGATCGACATCACAAGTCGGATGCAGCTCCAGCCGGCCGTTACTCAGATACTCGATGGTGTTGATCGTGCCGGGGCCGCCGAACGTGCTTGGCGGCACCACCTCGAAATATCCGGTCTCGGAGAGGATGGCCGTGATCGTCTGCTTCTTCCGCGGGAATCCGGCGTAGACCGCGACCATCACGAGGCCGATCGCGATGAAGACTCCGCTACCAAGCCAAAGCCATTTGCGGCTTGCTATTTTCCCGGGCAGCACAACTGATTTTTCTCGCCGCATGGCACATAGCCTTTCGGACAGTCCGCCGCGGCAATCGTGGGCAGCACGACGAGAGCGATCGCGGCGAGGAACGGTGCAATGAACTGCTTCATTTGTTCGATCCCAAGCAAATCGTCGGTTGAAGGTAGTAGGCCGAGAGAGTAGCGAACCAAGGTTGAGCGGACAAGTGAACGAGTTCACAAGCGGCCGATTCTTGCGAGGGCGCATTCGCAGCTGCTCGATACGTTGCGTCGTTCCGGTACAGGCTGAGCATTTGCTTCGCCAATGTGGTCCTGGCGAAAGCCAGGGACGACACCGAACGTTCGACACCGAACGCGTGGCAGGCGGCCATGATCGCGGCGGACGCGGCAGCGAGTGTCAAACGGGCGTGGTCGGCGATCATGCATTCGTACAGGTGTTTTGCCCGACGCCGCAAGTCATTTCGGCAAGACCGAAATTTATCGAGCTTTTTCAACCCCATGTCTACTGTGCATGGGGTTGATTTCTCGCTTTTTGTTTGGAGGGCGCCTAACCCGCGCCCGCGCGCTTCTTCTGCCAGACCAGGTGCACCGCGCAGGTGCAGCCCGGCGGATGCGAGGCAAGCTCCTTCGACGTCTCGTCGTTCGCCGGCGTTGCCGCGAACGCCGCCTTGTCGCCTGGGCTCTCTCGCGCCGGGATGTAGTTCAGGATCGGCGCGAGCCAGCGCTCGGCCTCGGCGACGCTCATGCCCTTGCGCGCAGCATAATCCTCGACCTGATCGCGCTCGATCTTGCCGACGCCGAAATAATAGCTCTCGGCATTCGCGAGATAGAGCCCCGACACCGAAGAGCCCGGCCACATCGCAAAGCTCTCGGTCAGCTTCACGCCGGCGGTGTTCTCGGCGTCGAGCAGCTCGAACAGCGTCGCCTTCTCGGTGTGATCGGGCTGCGCGGGATAGCCGGGGGCGGGACGGATGCCCTGGTACTTTTCGAGGATCAACTCGTCGGTCGAGAGCGCCTCGTCGGGCGCATAGGCCCAGAACTCGCGGCGGACGCGGGCATGCATGCGCTCGGCAAAGGCTTCGGCGAGGCGGTCGGCCAGCGCCTTGCACAGGATCGAGGAGTAGTCGTCATTGGCCATCTTGAACCGGTCGGCGACCACATCCTCGCCGATGCCGGCGGTGACGACGAAGCCCCCGACATAATCGGGCACGCCGGTGGTGGCGGGTGCGACGAAGTCGGACAGCGCGGCGTTGAAACGGCCCTCGCGCTTCTCGAGCTGCTGGCGCAGCGTGTGCAGCGTCGCGATCGTCCTGGTCCGGCTCTCGTCGGCATAAAGCACGATGTCGTCGCCCTCTGCATTGGCCGGCCAAAAGCCGACGGTGGCGCGCGCTCGGAACCATTTTTCCTTGACGATCAGGTCGAGCATTTTCCGCGCGTCTTCGTAGAGCGAGCGCGCGACCTCGCCGACCTTGGCATCGCTAAGGATGGCGGGGAAGCGCCCGGCGAGCTCCCAGGTCTGGAAGAACGGCGTCCAGTCGATATAGGGCACCAGCTCGGCGAGATCGTAGTCGTCAAAGCTCCTGGTGCCGAGGAAGGTCGGCTTCACCGGCTTGTTGGCGGCAAAGTCGACCGGCACGCGGTTGGCGCGGGCGGTCGCCAGCTTCAGCCGCTTCTTGTCGGCCTGGGCGCGCATATGCGCATCCGAGATCTTTGCGTATTCGGCGCGGACTTCGGCAGCATAGGCCTCGCGCCGCTCGGGCGACAGCAGCGCGGACGCAACACCGACCGCGCGACTGGCGTCGTTGACATGCACCACGGGGCCGGCGCGATAGCTCGGGTCGATCTTCACCGCCGTATGCACACGGCTCGTGGTGGCGCCGCCGATCAGCAGCGGCAGCTTGAGGCCTTCTCGCTGCAATTCTGCGGCGAAGAACGCCATCTCGTCGAGCGAGGGCGTGATCAGGCCGGACAGCCCGACGATGTCGGCCTTCTCCGCCTTCACGGTCTCGACGATCTTGGCCGCGGGCACCATCACGCCGAGGTCGATCACCTCGTAATTGTTGCACTGGAGCACGATGCCGACGATGTTCTTGCCGATGTCGTGGACGTCGCCCTTGACGGTCGCGAGCACGATCTTGCCGGCGGACGAGGAGCCTTCCGTGCCGATGCCGTTGGCGAGATTGCGCGCCTTCTCTTCCTCCATGAACGGCATAAGCCAGGCGACCGCCTGCTTCATCACGCGGGCCGACTTCACCACCTGCGGCAGGAACATCTTGCCGTCGCCGAAGAGATCGCCGACCACGTTCATGCCGGCCATCAACGGGCCCTCGATCACGTCGAGTGGCCGCGTCGAAGCCTTGCGGGCCTCCTCGGTATCCTGCTCGATGAACTCGGTGATCCCATGCACCAGCGAATGCGACAGCCGCTTCGCCACCGGCCATTCGCGCCAGCTGAGATCGGCTTCTTTGGTCTGGGTCTTGTTGCCGCGGAATCTTTCCGCGAGCGCCAGCAGACGCTCGGAGGCGCCGGGGTCGCGGTTGAGGATGACGTCCTCGCACACCTGGCGCAATTCGGGATCGATGTCGTCATAGACGATCATCTGCCCGGCATTGACGATGCCCAGGTCCATGCCGGCCTTGATGGCATGATACAGGAACACCGAGTGCATGGCCTCGCGCACCGGCTCGTTGCCGCGGAACGAGAACGACAGGTTGGACACACCGCCAGAAATGTGCGCGCCCGGCAGATTCTTGCGGATCCAGCGCGTCGCCTCGATGAAGTCGACGCCGTAATTGTTGTGCTCCTCGATGCCGGTTGCGATCGCGAAAATATTCGGATCGAAGATGATGTCTTCCGGCGGGAAGCCGACGCGGTTCACCAGGATGTCGTAGGCGCGCTTGCAGATCTCGGTCTTGCGGGCGAACGTGTCGGCCTGGCCGACCTCGTCGAACGCCATCACCACGACGGCCGCGCCGTGGCGGCGGGCGATCTTGGCCTCGTGAACGAACTTCTCCTCGCCCTCCTTCATCGAGATCGAGTTGACGACCGGCTTGCCCTGCACGCATTTCAGGCCGGCCTCGATCACCGAGAATTTCGAGGAATCGACCATCACCGGGACTCGGGCGATGTCGGGCTCGGCGGCGACGAGGTTGAGGAAGGTCACCATCGCGGCTTCCGAGTCCAGAAGACCCTCGTCCATGTTGACGTCGATGATCTGCGCGCCGTTCTCGACCTGGTCGCGCGCGACTTGCAGCGCGGCGGTGTAGTCGCCGGCAGTGACCAGCTTGCGGAAGCGGGCGGAGCCGGTGACGTTGGTGCGCTCGCCGACATTCACGAAAGGAATCGCGTCGGTCAGGATGAACGGCTCGAGGCCGGAGAGCCGCAAGCGAGGTTCGATCTCCGGCACGATGCGCGGCTTGTGCGGCGCGACCGCAGCCGCAATCGCCGCGATATGGTCCGGCGTGGTGCCGCAGCAGCCGCCGACGATATTGACCAGGCCATCGCGTGCGAACTCGCCGACCAGGCGAGCCATGTATTCCGGGGTCTCGTCATACTGGCCGAACTCGTTGGGCAGGCCGGCATTGGGATAGGCACAAACAAGCGTGTCGGCGACGCGGCCGATATCGGCGATATGCGCGCGCAGATCTTCCGCGCCGAGCGCGCAGTTGAAGCCGATGGTGACGGGCTTGGCGTGCTGCACCGAATGCCAGAACGCTTCCGGCAACTGGCCGGACAGCAGGCGGCCGGACTTGTCGGTGATGGTGCCCGACACCATCACGGGCATGTCGATGCCGCGTTCCTCGGTGATCTCGGCGATCGCGTAGAGCGCCGCCTTGGCGTTCAGCGTGTCGAAGATGGTCTCGACCAGCAGCAGATCGACGCCGCCGTCGAGCATGCCGTTGATCTGCTCGCCATAGGATTTGCGCAGATCGTCGAACGTGACGGCGCGGTAGCCGGGATTGGAAACGTCGGGCGAAATCGAGGCGGTGCGGTTGGTCGGTCCGATGGCGCCCGCGACGAAGCGCGGCTTGCCGTCCTCGGCCTCGACGCGGCGTGCGGCATTGCCGGCGAGGCGGGCGCCTTCACGCGCCATCTCGTAGACGATGTCGGCGAGATCGTAATCGGCCTGGGCAATCGAAGTCGTGGAGAAGGTGTTGGTGGCGACGATGTCGGCGCCGGCACGCAGATAAGCGGCGTGGATGTCCTCGATCGCCTGCGGCTGGGTCAGGATCAGGAGGTCGTTGTTGCCGCGCAAATCGCGATGGAAGTTCTTGAAGCGCCCGCCGCGGAAGGCGGCTTCGTCGAACTGGAGGTTCTGGATCATCGTGCCCATGGCGCCGTCGAGCACGAGAATGCGCTCGCGCGCGGCGTTGAGCAGGGCGGTTCGCTTGGGAGAGGTGGATACGGTCATGGTGTCTTAAGCCGCCTTCTGCGCGCTCTTGGCGCGGATGCCGAGCAAATGGCTGATCGCGAACACGAGATCGGCGCGGTTCATGGTGTAGAAATGGAAGGTGTCGACGCCGTGCTTGGCCAGCTTCTGCACCTGGCCGGCGGCGACGGTGGCCGCCACCAGCTTGCGGGTCTCGGCGTCGTCGTCGAGGCCCTCGAATTTCGCGGCGAACCAATCCGGCACGGAGGTGCCGGCGCGGGTGACGAAATTGCGAGCCTGCTTGAAATTGTGCATGGGCATGATGCCCGGCACGATCGGGATGTTGATCCCGCGCGCCCGCACGCGGTCGAGATAGCGGAAGTAGAGGTCGTTATCGAAGAACACCTGCGTGATCGCGCGGGTCGCGCCCGCATCGACCTTGGCCTGCAGCGTGTCGATGTCATCGTCGAAGTCGCGCGCCTCGGGATGCTTCTCGGGGTACGCCGAGACCGACACCTCGATATCGCCGTGCCGCTTCTTGATGCCGGCGACGAGATCGGCGGAGCTCTGGTAACCATCGGGATGGCTGCAATAGGCCGTGCCGATGCCCCCGGCGGGATCGCCGCGCAATGCCACGATGTGGCGGACGCCGACCTCGTGATAGCGGTCGACGATCTCGTCGATCTCCCCGCGTGAGGCGCCGACGCAGGTCAGATGCGCGGCCGGCAGCAGCGCGGTCTCTTTCAGGATGCGCGAGATGGTCGCGTGGGTCCGCTCACGGGTCGAGCCGCCGGCGCCATAGGTCACCGAGACGAATTTCGGGTCGAGCGGGGCCAGCCGGTTGATGGTGTCCCAGAGATTGCGCTCCATATCTTCCGTCTTGGGCGGAAAGAACTCGAAGGAGATCGCAGGCCGCTTCAGGTACCCGTCTTGCCCGTCGGTGTGGGCAGGCATCGTCGCGTCAGTCATGGGCACCACTCACTCCAAGGGCTCGCCGGGTCGCTGGCGGCCGGCGGTCAGGTCTAGATTGGGAGAGGTCAAGATAGGCCAAAGCGGCCGCACTCGACAGCCCATCAGTGATGGGAAATTGCCCACTTTACCGGTATAAATTAAGAAACGTCTGAGGTTAGAGGTCGAGGTGGGAAGTTCGATTCTAGATAAAATATCTGATATATCAGATATATAATAGAAGAGGGTGGTTCGTTCGGCGCGAATTATCGGTGGGCAATATGAAGATGATACTATTAGCGCGGTCGCTGTCCCAACACTGCGGCGAAGTCCCGCGAGTCCGCGGCCTGCACGTCAGACCTGCGCGCCCGGCCCATTGCCGCTGCGCCGCTCTCCACTACGTTAGCGCGCCATGATCCCGCTCTCAGTCCTCGACCTCTCCGTCGTCACAAGCGGCACAAAGCCCGCCGCGGCGCTGCGCAACAGCATCGACCTGGCGCGCCATGTCGATGGGCTCGGCTATGTCCGCTACTGGCTCGCTGAGCATCACAATCTCGCCTCTGTCGCTAGTCCGGCGCCCGACGTGATGATCGGGCAAATCGCGGCGGTGACGAAGCACATCCGCGTCGGCTCCGGTGGCGTGATGCTGCCAAATCACGCGCCGCTGGTCGTGGCCGAGCGCTTCAAGATGCTGGAGGCGTTGTTTCCCGGCCGCATCGATCTCGGCCTCGGCCGCGCCCCCGGCACTGACGGTGCCACGGCCTATGCGCTGCGCAGCCGGCTCGACCGCCGCGAAGGCGATGATTTCCTCGAGCGGCTGCACGAATTGATCCTGTGGCAGACCCGGGAATTCCCCTCGGGCCATCCCTACCACAACGTCGTCGCGATGCCCGACGATACGCCGTTGCCGCCGATCTGGCTGCTCGGCTCCAGCGATTATTCGTCGGAGCTCGCCGCGCAGGTCGGCATGGGCTTCGCATTCGCCCATCATTTTGCGTCCCACGATGCGATCGATGCGATGGTGCACTATCGCAATCGTTTTCAGCCCTCGGCCTGGAGTGCGAGTCCGCGCGCGATCCTCGCGGTCGCCGTCATCACGGCCAACACCGATGACGAAGCCGAAAAGCTCGCCGCGTCTTTCGACCTCAACCGCCTGCGCCGCGACCGCGGCCAGTATCTTCCGTTGCCGAGCGTCGAAGAGGCGCTGGCCTATCCCTATAGCGACTCGGAGCGCATCTCGATCCGGCGCAACCGCTCGCGCCTGTTCGTCGGCAGCACTGCAACCGTGCAGAAGACACTGCAGCCGTTGATCGACGCGAGCAAGCCGGACGAGTTGATGGTGATCACCGCCGTGTACGATCACGAGGCGCGGAAGAAATCGTATTCGCTGCTGGCGGAGGCGTTCGGACTTAAGGCGGTCGGATAAAGCTCTCGTGCCCCGGCTCGCGCTTCGCGCGTCCCGGACACGGGACTATTCCATCGTCGCGCGGAACGGGTGGCCTGGATACACGCCGACGATGCGGAATTCGCGCGAGAAGAATTTCAGCTCCTCGATCGCGAAAGCGAGCCCCTTGTCCTCGGGGTGGCCGTCGACGTCGGCGTAAAACTGGGTGGCGAAGAAATTGCCGTCGACCATGTAGCTCTCGAGCTTGGTCATGTTGACGCCGTTGGTGGCAAAGCCACCGAGCGCCTTGTAGAGCGCGGCCGGCAAATTGCGCACCCGGAACACAAAAGTCGTGACCAGCGGACCGGAGCCCTGTGCGGCCCATTTCGGTTCGCGCGCCAGCACCACGAAGCGCGTGGTGTTGTGGGCCTCGTCCTCGATGTCCTCGGCCAAAATGTCGAGGCCGTAAATCTTTGCGGCCAGGCGCGAGGCGATCGCGGCCACCGTCTTGTCGTTGCGCTCGGAGATGTCGCGGGCGCTGCCGGCGGTATCGGCGTGCACGATGGGCTTGATGCCGAGCTTGCGGATGATGCGCCGGCACTGGCCGAGCGCGTGCACATGGCTTTCGACGCTCTTGATGTCTTCGAGCCGGGTGCCCTTCACCGCCATCAGCTGATGCCGGACCGGCAGAAACCATTCGCCAATGATGAAGAGGCCGGAGGCCGGCAGCAAATGATGGATGTCGGCGACGCGGCCCGCGACCGAATTCTCGATCGGGATCATACCGAGATCGGCTTCGCCGGACGAGATCGCCGACAAGGCGTCCTCGAAGGTGGCGCAGGGCATCGGCTCGGCGTCGGGATAGGCCTCGACGATGGCGATGTGGGAATTGGCGCCAGGCTCGCCCTGGAATGCGATTTTCAGCTTGCTCATGCTCGGCCTTGTAACAGCGGCTCAGGATTTGGAAAGGATGCTGCGGGCGGTTTCCAGGTCCGCCGGCGTGTCGACCCCGCGGGGTACGGTATCGACAATGGTGAAGTCGATGCGCATTCCGGCCTCGAGCGCCCGGAGCTGCTCGAGCTTCTCCTGCAATTCCAGCGGCGAGGGCGGGAGCCGGACGTAGCGTTCCAGCGCAGCACGGCGATAGGCATAGAGACCGATATGGTGGTAGCGCGGTCCGTCGCCGGTCGGGGCGGTTGCGCGAGTGAAATAAAGTGCGCGCATACGTCTGCCGCCGAGCGAGGTCCCGATCGCCTTCACGACGCTCGGCGCGAGGTCCTCCTCCTCGGTGTGGATCTGCGAAGCCAGCGTTGCGATGTCCACGACGGGGTCTTGCAGCGGCGGCAGCACCTCGCGGATGTTGTCGATCGTGATGGTCGGGAAATCGCCCTGCAGATTGACCACGATCTCGGCTTTGCCGTCCGGATCGAGCTTCAGCATGGCCTCGTGGATGCGGTCGGAGCCGGACGGGTGCTCCGGGCGGGTCATCACGGCCTCGCCGCCATGGGCGGTCACGACGGACGCGATCTCCGCTGTGTCGGTTGCGACCGCGACCCGGCCTATCCCGGCGGCCTCGGCGCGGCGCATCACGTGCACGATCATCGGCTGCCCCGCGATATCGGCAAGCGGCTTGCCGGGCAGGCGGGTGGCGGCCATGCGGGCCGGAATAAGCACCAGGATGCGGGGATCGATCATCGTTCAAGGGCCTGGAAACGGGGCGTTTTCCGCGCCGAGAAATGGGGTGGGGACGGGCGTGAAGCCCGCTCGCTTATACGGGTTGCCAGACCCCGGGCAAACCGATATCTCAATGGCAAAACTCGGGGAAACAGTAAGGAACGTTGATTCTCCGAGGCTCGTCCTGGCGGCCGCATTGGGCCGCTCGATCCTTCTTGCGGTGTGGGGCCTGGCCGGAAATGGACTCTTTCGAACTGAACAAGATTCTCGGTGCCGTGCTCGGCACCTGTCTCCTTCTGCTGGTGACGAGCTTCACCGCCCAGGCGTTGTTCTCGCCCAAGATGCCGGAAAAGCCGGGGTTCGAGATCGCAGTGAAGGAAGACGCCGGCCACGGCCAGGAAGGCGGAGCTGCCCCCACGGCCGCCGAGCCGATCGAAAAGCTGCTCCAGACCGCCTCGGTCGAGAAGGGCGCCGCCGCCGCCAAGAAGTGCGGCGCCTGCCACACCTTCGAGAAGGGCGGCCCCAACCGTGTCGGTCCGAACCTCTACGGCGTTGTCGGCGACCATGTTGGCGAAGGTCGCGGCGGCTTCAACTTCTCGGCTGCGATGAAGGCCAAGGGCGGCACGTGGGACTTCGATGCGCTCAACAAATTCATCGCCAATCCCAAGGCGGCTGTCCCGGGCACCGCCATGGGCTTTGCCGGCATCCCGAAGGATAGCGAGCGCGCCGACGTGATCGCTTACCTGAACAGCCTCTCCGACAGCCCGAAGCCGCTGCCCACCGCGGCGAAGTAAGGCCTGTCGACTTCGCTCTTCGTACGCGGCCGGGCTCAAAGCCCGGCCGTTCGCTTATCCGGGCCTCGCGGCGTTGTTATCGGGGCGTTTGGCCGCAGCGATCAGCCAGCCGGCCTTCCAAGATGAGGAAAAAGCAACATATTCCGTCGAAACCTCGCCTATATTGGGAACTTAAAGGAGTAGCCTCCTTCAAGACAGGAATGTTGATTTGGCCCTTACCCGACGCGATCTCCTGCTCACTGGCACTGCTGCCGTAACGCTCCCCGCCCTTGGTTCCGTAGCGGGCCTTCCCGCCGTCGGCGTGGCACACGCGCAATCCGCCAACGAGCCCACCTGGCGCCATGCTCTGTCGCTGTTCGGACAGGTCAAATACCCCGCGGACTTCAAGCGCTTCGACTATGTCAATCCGGAAGCGCCAAAAGGCGGCGTCGCGCGCCAGATCGCCGTCGGCACATTCGACAATTTCAACATCGTCGTCTCCGGTGTGAAGGGGCAAGTCGCCGGCGCCGTGGCATTCATCTACGAATCCCTCACGACGGCCGCGCTCGACGAAGTCTCGACGGAATACGGCGCGCTGGCCGAGGCCGTCAGCCATCCGGATGATTTCTCCTTCGTGACTTACCGCTTGCGGCCGCAAGCCAAATGGCACGACGGCAAGCCTGTTACCGCCGACGACGTGATTTTCTCGCTCGATTCCTTCAAGAAGCACCACCCGCAGTACTCGGCCTATTACAGCCATGTGGTGAAAGCCGAGAAGGTCGGCGAGCGCGAGGTAAAGTTCGTGTTCGACGCGCCGGGCAACCGCGAATTGCCGCAGATCGTCGGGCAGCTCACGGTCCTGCCGAAGCATTGGTGGGAGGGCACCGACGCGCAGGGCCGCAAGCGCGATGTCTCCGCTACCACGCTCGAAGTGCCGCTGGGGTCGGGCCCCTACCGGGTCAAGGAATTCGTTGCCGGACGGTCGATCGCGCTGGAGCGCGTAAAAGATTATTGGGGGCGCGACCTCGCGGCCAATGTGGGCCGTAATAATTTCGACGAGCTGCGCTACGAGTATTTCCGCGACGCCACCGTGGCGATCGAGGCCTTCAAGGCCGATCAGGTCGATTGGCGCACCGAGAACAGCGCGAAGAACTGGGCGACAGCCTACGACTTCCCGGCCGTCACCGAAAAGCGCGTGATCCTCGAGGAGTTCGCCAATCGCAGCTCGGGCGTCATGCAGGCCTTCGTGCCGAACCTGCGCCGCGCCAAGTTCAAAGATCCGCGCGTGCGACGCGCGCTCAATTACGCGTTCGACTTCGAGGAGATGAACAGGCAGATCTTCTACGGCCAGTACAAGCGCATCAGCAGTTATTTCGACGGCATCGATGAGCTGATGGCGACCGGGTTGCCGCAGGGCAAGGAGCTCGAGATTCTCGAGACGGTCCGCGCCGAGGTCCCGCCCGAAGTCTTCACGACGGCCTATACCAATCCAGTCGGCGGCAGTCCGGAAGCCGTGCGCGATAACCTGCGCGAGGCGCTGCGCCTATTCAAGGAGGCCGGCTACGAGGTGCGCGACCGCAAGCTGATCGACGTCAAGACCGGCGCCCAGTTCTCCCTCGAACTGTTGAACTCGGATCCGAGCTTCGAGCGGATCACGCTGTTCTATAAGCCGTCGCTGGAACGGCTCGGCATTGCCGTCAGCGTGCGGACGGTGGATCCCACCCAGTACGAGAACAGGACGCGCGAGTGGGATTTCGACATCGTCACCAACTCCTGGGGCGAGTCGCAGTCGCCGGGCAACGAGCAGCGCGAATTCTGGTCCTCGAAGACGGCTGACATCGCCGGTTCGCGCAATATCACCGGCATCAAGAATCCGGCGGTCGACAAGCTGATCGAGCGGGTGATCTACGCCAAGGGTCGCGACGATCTTGTCGCGGCAACCAAGGCACTCGACCGCGTGCTGTTGTGGAATCACTACGTCGTGCCGCAGTGGACTTATACGAAGGTGCGCACCGCGCGCTGGGATCGGTTCGGCCGGCCGGCGGAATTGCCCAAATACGGTCAGTCCGGCTTTCCGTTCATCTGGTGGTACGACGCGGACAAGGCGGCGCGGATCGCAAAGAAGTCGTGAAGGACATTCTCCGCATGGCGCAGCTTTCACGCCGGCATGTGCTGGTTTTGGGTGCCGGTGGCGCGTTCAGCGCGGCCTGGCTCCGGGGCGCGACAGCGTCCGAGATGCCCGCCGAGGCCCACGGCATGTCGGCCTTCGGCGACCTCAAATATCCCGCCGATTTCCATCACTTCGAGTACGTCAATGTCGACGCGCCGAAGGGCGGCACCTTCTCGCTGATTCCGTCGGTGCGCGCCTACAACCAGTCCTACCAAACCTTCAACTCGCTCAATGCCTTCATCCTCAAAGGCGATGGCGCGCAGGGCATGGACATGACGTTTGCGCCGCTGATGGTGCGAGCCAATGACGAACCGGACGGGATGTACGGGCTTGCCGCCAAGTCTGTAAATATATCGGCAGACAAGCTGGTTTATCGCTTCACGATGCGGCCCGAGGCGAAGTTCCACGACGGCACCAAGCTGACCGCGCACGACGCGGCGTTTTCGCTGACGTCGCTGAAGACGAAGGGCCATCCCCTGATCATCGTGCAGATGCGCGATATGGTCAGCGCGGAAGCTGTTGACGATGCGACGCTTGTTGTGACCTTCGCCAAGGGACGCGCGCGCGACGTGCCACTCTATGTGGCGAGTCTGCCGATCTTCTCGAAAGCCTACTATGCCTCCCGTTCGTTCGACGAAACGTCTCTGGAGATCCCGTTGGGTTCGGGGCCGTACAAGGTCGGCAAGTTCGAGGTCAACCGCTACATCGAATACGAGCGCGTCAAGGATTGGTGGGCTGCCGATCTGCCCCCCTGTCGCGGCAGCTACAATTTTGACGTCGTGCGCTACGAATTCTACCGCGACCGCGATGTCGCCTTCGAAGGTTTCACCGGTAAGAACTATCTCTACCGCGAGGAGTTCACCTCTCGGATCTGGGCGACCCGCTATGACTTCCCTGCGGTGAAGGACGGTCGCGTCAAGATGGAGGTCGTGCCCGACGACACGCCCTCCGGCGCGCAAGGATGGTTCATCAACACCCGGCGCGACAAGTTCAGGGATCCCCGCGTGCGCGAGGCACTGATCGACGCCTTCGACTTCGAGTGGACCAACAAGACCATCATGTACGGTGCTTATGCCCGCACGGTGTCGCCATTTCAGAACTCGGACCTCATGGCGAGCGACGGGCCTCCGCCGCCGGAAGAGCTGAAGCTGCTGGAGCCGTTTCGCGGCCAGATTCCCGACGAGGTGTTCGCTGCGCCGTTCACGCCGCCGGTCTCGGACGGCTCCGGGCAGGACCGCAGCCTGCTGCGCAAGGCGCAGCAACTGCTCAGCGACGCCGGCCTGCCAATCAAGGACGGCAAGAGGGTGCTGCCGAACGGCGAGATCTTCAGGATCGAATTCCTGTTGGACGAGGCTTCGTTCCAGCCGCACCATGGGCCCTACATCAAGAATCTCGCGACGCTCGGCATCGAAGCGAGCGTGCGCCTCGTCGATGCCGTGCAACACAAGGCGCGCCAGGAAGATTTCGACTTCGATATGACGATCCAACGCTTCAGCATGTCGGCGACACCGGGCGATGCTATGCGCGCGTTCTTCTCGTCGCAGGTCGCGGCGACCAAGGGCTCGTATAATCTCGCGGGCGTCGCCAGTCCGGCCATCGACGCCATGATCGAGAAGATCATGGCGGCGGACAATCGCGAGGACTTGACCGTCGCCTGCCGGGCCTTCGATCGCCTGTTCCGCGCCGGCCGTTATTGGGTGCCGCAATGGTACAACAAAACGCACCGGCTTGCTTATTGGGACCAATTCGGTCATCCGCAGAAGCCGCCGCGTTATGCCAACGGCGTCGGTGCCCCCGACATCTGGTGGCATGATGGCGGCAAGGCCGCCAGGCTCGAGCAGGCGAAACAGCCATGAGCGCCTATATCGCCCGCCGCATCCTGCTGATGATCCCGACCTTGCTCGGGATCCTCTTCGTCTCCTTCATCGTCGTGCAGTTCGCGCCGGGCGGGCCGGTCGAGCGCGTGATCGCGCAGCTCTCGGGCGCCGATACCGGCGGGACCTCGCGCATTTCGGGCGGCAGCGACTTTGCGCAACGCGCCCCGGGGCAGTTAGGCGCTGGCGGCGACGCTATCAATTCGAAATATCGCGGCGCGCAAGGCCTCGATCCCGATTTCATCAAAAAGCTGGAAGTGCAGTTCGGCTTCGACAAGCCGGCCCCGGAGCGCTTCGCACTGATGGTCTGGAATTTCGCCCGCTTCGATTTTGGCAAGAGCTATTTTCGCGATGTCAGCGTGCTGCAACTCGTCAAGGAGAAGTTGCCGGTCTCGATCTCGCTCGGCATATGGCTGACGCTGCTGACCTACCTGATCTCGATTCCGCTCGGCATCCGCAAGGCGGTCAGGGACGGGACGCGCTTCGACACCTGGACGTCGAGCGTGCTCGTGCTCGGCTACGCCATACCCGGCTTCCTGTTCGCGATCCTCTTGATCATCCTGTTTGCCGGTGGCTCGTTCTTCAACTGGTTCCCGCTGCGCGGACTGACGTCAGACGGCTGGTCGCAATTTCCGTGGTACTGGAAGATCATCGATTATTTCTGGCATTTGACGCTGCCGCTGATCGCCATGGGGCTCGGTGCGTTCACCACCATGACGTTCCTGACAAAGAATTCGTTTCTGGACGAGATCCGCAAGCAATACGTGATGACCGCGCGCGCGAAAGGCTGCAGCGAGAATAGGGTGCTCTATGGCCACGTCTTCCGCAACGCGATGCTGATCGTCATCGCCGGCTTTCCCTCGACCTTCATTCACGCTTTCTTCTCGGGCTCGCTTCTGATCGAGACCATCTTCTCGCTGGACGGACTGGGACTGCTCAGTTTCGAGAGCGTTCTCAACCGCGACTACCCCGTGGTGTTCGGCACGCTCTTCATCTTTTCGCTCGTCGGCCTCGTGATCAACCTGATCTCTGACCTGACCTATATGTGGATCGATCCGCGAATCGATTTCGAGGCGCGGGAGGTCTGATGACGCTGGCCGCCCCCACCACGCCGATCGAAACCACTGCGAAGTCGCCGCTCGGCAATGCCGTGCCGATCACGCGCAGACCGTTCGTGCCGTCGCCGCTCAACAGGCGCCGCTGGCAGAATTTCAAGGCGAACCGGCGCGGCTATTGGTCGTTCTGGATCTTCCTGATCCTGTTTGTGGTGTCGTTGTTCGCCGAGCTGATCGCCAATGATCGGCCGTTCCTGATCAAATATGATGGCCACCTTTATTGGCCCTCCGTCGTCACCTATTCGGAAACCACTTTCGGCGGCGATTTCGAAACGGCGGCCGACTATCGCGATCCCTATCTGCAGAAGTTGATCAAGGACAAGGGTGGCAGCATCGTCTGGCCGCTGATCCGCTATTCCTACGACACCCACAATCTCGATCTGCCGACGCCGGCGCCGTCGAAGCCGACCTGGATGCTGACGGAAGCGCAATGCAAGCCTGTCGTCGAGAAGAAAGGCCTCAAGAGCTGCCGCGATCTCGAATACAACTGGCTCGGCACCGACGATCAGGGCCGTGACGTGGTGGCGCGGCTGATCTACGGCTTCCGCATCTCGGTGCTGTTCGGCCTCTGCCTGACCATCGTCTCCTCCATCGTCGGTATCGCGGCCGGCGCGGTGCAGGGCTATTTCGGCGGCTGGATCGACCTGTTGTTCCAGCGTTTCATCGAGATATGGACTGCGATTCCTTCGCTCTATCTACTGCTGATCCTGTCGTCGGTGCTCGTGCCCGGCTTCTTCGTGCTTCTCGGCATCCTGCTGTTGTTTTCCTGGGTGTCGCTGGTCGGACTCGTGCGCGCGGAATTCCTGCGCGGGCGCAATTTCGAGTATATCCAGGCGGCGCGGGCGCTCGGCGTGTCGAACAAGGTCATCATGTTCCGGCATCTGTTGCCGAACGCGATGGTCGCGACCATGACGTTCCTGCCGTTCATCGTGTCGAGTTCGGTGATGACGCTAACGGCGCTCGACTTCCTCGGGTTCGGACTGCCGCCCGGCTCGCCGTCGCTCGGCGAGCTGCTGTCGCAGGGCAAGTCCAACGTGCAGGCGCCCTGGCTCGGTTTCTCCGGCTTCTTCTCGGTCGCCATCATGCTGTCGCTCTTGATTTTCATCGGCGAGGCCGTGCGCGACGCGTTCGATCCGCGCAAGACGTTCAGGTAAGCCAATGGACGCGATCAACCAGCCCCTGCTCAGCGTGCGCGAGCTCTCGGTGGCCTTCCACCAGGGCGGCGTCACCACGCTCGCGGTCGACAAGATCTCGTTCCAGATCAGGCGCGGCGAGTGCGTGGCGCTGGTCGGCGAGTCCGGCTCCGGCAAGTCGGTCAGCGCGCTCTCGATCCTCAAGCTCTTGCCCTATCCGAACGCCTCGCATCCTTCGGGCAGCATCCACTTCAAGGGCCAGGAACTGATCGACCGGTCGGAGCAGGAGATGCGGGAGATTCGCGGCAGCGACATCTCCATCATCTTCCAGGAGCCGATGACCTCGCTCAATCCACTGCACACGATCGAGGCGCAGATCGGCGAGATCATCCAGCTGCACAATCCGACCAGCAACGCCGAGGCGCGCAGGCGGACGCTGGAATTGCTGACGCAGGTCGGCATTCCCGAGCCTGAAACGCGGCTGAAGAGCTATCCGCACCAGCTCTCCGGCGGCCAGCGTCAGCGCGTGATGATCGCGATGGCGCTCGCCAACGAGCCTGACCTCTTGATCGCGGACGAGCCGACCACGGCGCTCGACGTCACCGTGCAGGCGCAGATCCTGACGCTGCTCGCGGAGATCCGCAGTCGCCTCGGCATGAGCCTGCTCTTCATCACCCACGATCTCGGCATCGTGCGCCGCATCGCCGACCAGGTCTGCGTCATGAAGGGCGGCGAGATCGTCGAGCAGGGGCCGGTCGAGCAAGTGTTCAAGACCCCGAAGCATCCTTACACGCGCGACCTGCTTGCCGCGGAGCCGAAGCCGGATCCGGCGCCGCCGCAGCCGGATGCGCCGGTGGTGATGTCGGCCGACGACCTGAAAGTCTGGTTTCCGATCAAGCGCGGGTTGATGCGCAAGACGGTCGGTCACATCAAGGCGGTCGACGGTGTCAGCATCGCCGTGCGCAAGGGCGAGACGCTTGGCGTCGTCGGCGAGTCCGGCTCGGGCAAGACCACGCTGGGGCTCGCATTGCTGCGGCTGATCTCGTCGAACGGACGCATTGTGTTCCTGGGAAAGGATATCCAGGGCCTGCGCTTCAAGGAGATGCGGCCGTTCCGGCGCGACATGCAGATCGTGTTCCAGGATCCGTTCGGCTCGCTCAGCCCGCGCATGTCGGTCGTCGACATCGTCGCCGAAGGCCTCACCGTGCATCAGCCGCAGCTCTCGCGCGGCGAGCGTGAGGAGCGCGTCGTCAAGGCGCTCGAGGACGTCGGACTGAAGCCGGATACCCGCCACCGTTATCCGCATGAATTCTCCGGCGGCCAGCGCCAGCGCATCAGCATCGCCCGGGCGGTGGTGCTGGAGCCGGATTTCGTCGTGCTGGACGAGCCGACCAGTGCGCTCGACATGCTGATTCAGGCGCAAATGGTCGATCTGCTACGTGAATTGCAGCGCCGGCGCGATCTCACCTACATGTTCATCTCGCACGATCTGCGCGTCGTCGCCTCGCTCGCCAGCCATCTGATCGTGATGCGCGGCGGCAAGGTGGTCGAGGAAGGCCAGGCCGCCGAGCTCTTCAAGAACCCGAAGACGGATTACACGCGCGCGCTGTTTGCGGCGGCGTTCCGGCTGGAGACGGCGGGGAATGGGTCTGCGGCGACTTAGCGTCCGTCAGAGCCGCTTGATCGCGGTGACCTCGCTGCCGGCTTGCTTGATCCTTGCGATGGCCGGCTCGATCGGCTCGATCGCCGTTGCCATGTGATGCGCATTGGCGTGGACCATAGTGTCGGCGTCGCGGACGATGGCGACATGACCCTTCCAGAAAATGAGATCGCCGCGCAGCAAGCTGCTCCGCTCATGCGGCTCCAGCGCGCGGCCGAGGCCGGCCTGCTGCATGTCGCTGTCGCGCGGGCAGCCGATGCCCGCTGATGTCAGCGAGATCTGGACGAGGCCGGAGCAATCGACGCCGAGGCTGCTCTTGCCACCCCAGAGATAGGGCGTGCCGACGAAACGCTCGGCGACTGCGGCGAAATCCGGCTCGCGATGGCCAAGCGGGGCGAGATGGGCCTTGGGCAGATATTGTCGGTCGCCCGTCACGGCGAAGCTGCCGTCCTCGCGTGCAACCGCGATCTTCGATCCCATCACCAGCGTGTCCGCCGGCGGCAGCTTGATCGAGGGGCCGGGGAAGGCAAAGGTTCGTAAAGCCCTGACTATGTGGGTCGGCGCGGCCGCAGGCTTCATGAGCGCTGCGTCCGGCAGCCAGCCGACATAGCCGTCACCGGAAAGCTGACCCCATGCCCAGCCTTCGCCGTTGCGATCGTAGACCGTGACGCGCTCGCCGCGCAACGCTTGCGTCATCAGCATCGCGTTCGGCGACGGCTGCTCGCGCACGGGCGCGATCGCCTCGATCATCTCGAATTCCTCGCCCGTGACGAAGCGATCCGCCTGCACCGTGCCTTCGAGATACTTCGCGGCGAGGTCGCCTCGCGACGGTGTCAGCCTTGGATCTCGTCCCGGATCACGCATAGCGCTCGCTCAACAATGTGTAGATCGCGCGCGCGGCCTGGCACTCGCCGCCCTCGGGGCGTGCGGGCTTCGCCGACGGCGTCCAGCCGTAGATGTCGACATGCAGCCAGCTCTTGGCCTGTTCGACGAAGCGTTGCAGGAACAGCGCGCAGATGATCGAGCCGGCAAAGCCGCCTGACGGTGCGTTGGTGATGGTGGCCGTCTTGGAGTCCAGCCACGCATCGTAAGGCGGCCACAGTGGCATGCGCCACAACGGATCGTTCTCCCTCGCCGCGCATCGTGCGACGTCGGCGGCCAGCGCCTCATCATTGGTGTAAAAGGGCGGCAAATCCGGCCCCAGCGCGACGCGTGCCGCTCCCGTCAACGTGCCGAGATCGATCAGCAGGTCCGGCTTTTCCTCGTCCGCCAGCGCCAGCGCGTCGGCGAGCACCAGCCGTCCCTCCGCGTCCGTATTGCCGATCTCGACGGTGATGCCCTTGCGCGAGGTGAAGATGTCGAGCGGGCGGAAGGCATTGCCCGCGACCGCGTTCTCCACGGCCGGAATCAGCACGCGCAGTCGCACCTTCAGCTTCGCATCCATCACCATGCGCGCCAGCGCCAGCACGTTGGCGGCGCCGCCCATGTCCTTCTTCATGATCAGCATGCCGCTCGACGGCTTCAAGTCGAGCCCGCCGGTGTCGAAGCAGACGCCCTTGCCGACCAGCGTCACCTTGGGATGGGCCGGGTCGCCCCAGCCGATGTCGATCAGCCGCGGCGCGCGGCTAGATGCCATGCCGACGGCGTGGATCAGCGGAAAATTCGTCTTCAAGTCGTCACCGATGGTGCAGGCAAAGCTTGCACCGAATTCGGCGGCGAGATCCTGCGCGGCCGCGGCCAGCTCTTCCGGCCCCATGTCATTGGCCGGCGTGTTGATGAGGTCGCGCGCCAGTGTTGCGGCGTCCGCCATGCGGTTGATCTCGGTCGCGTCGACGCCGTAGGGCGGCACGAGGCGGACCTCGGGGCGATCCGCCTTGCGGTACCGGGCGAAGCGGTAGCTGCCGAGCGCGAAGGCGAGTGCGGCGAGCCGTGCATCGTGCGGTGCATTGGCGAAGCGATAGATGCCCGGCGGCAGCAGGCCGGGCAGGGCGCCCGGTCGGAACAGGTCGCGCGATCTTGCACCTTCGTCCTCGAGCCCGAACAGCACTTGCGCGATCGCGCCATCGAGCGCGGGCAGCGCGAGATAGCCGCCCGGCTTTGCGGTAAAGGCGCTCGCAATGGCGAACTGGCGTTGCGCCGCCGGTAGCCCCTCGGCGACCTGATCCCAGCTCGACTTGGTGACGAAGGTGATCGGGATGGCGGTAGGCGACGTCTCGAAGACAGAAGGCATTGGCGGGTCCGGATCCAGATCGAGCGGGTCATACGAACGGACGAGATTTCGCAGAGTTTTGCCGCCGCCGCAATCAGCTTTGCTGCCACCGTTCAGCGATCCGCTACTCGCAGCAAGGGGGCCATGCTAGGTTCCGGCAACGGCCGTCGGGTGCGGAGATCTCCGGCGGCCGACGACAAAGCCGGCCGGGAGGAAATGCAATGGAATTTGTGTGGAGCGTGGTCACATTCATCGGCCAGGCGGTCGAGGCGATTTTTGGCTATGTCGAGCATCATCATTGGATATTCGCGTTCCTTGCCGGCGGTTACGCCTTTTATCTCCACGACCGCTCCGTTCACGCGCGGTTCGATGCACTGGACAAGCGCATTGACGAAATCCGCAAGCGGCTCGCCATCGAATATTGATCAAGTGTGCGAAACCATCATCGGGCGGGCTCCGTATCTCATGCCAAGATCCGCGGTTCGCGCGAGCGGCCGCGGGGCTTTACTAGCGCTGCGGTTGTGGCATTATTGGCCAATATTTTAGATTGTGTCGTGCGGGTTCTGCACGTGGCGAAAGTCATTGCTACCTGGCTCATCACGGCCTGGGTTGAAACCGGCCTGAACCTGATCGTCGAAGGCATTTCTCTCATCGTTTGCGCGGCGCGACATTCGCAAATGAGCGACGCAAAATGGATAGATCGTTCGTCATCGTACAGATTTCCGACCTGCATCTGGACGGGTCTGGTCGACTGCTTGCGACGATCGAGACGCTCAATGCCGCAATTCGCGAGAGGATGGCGGACTTCGCGGACATTCCCGATCGCATCCTGCTGATCACCGGCGATATCGTGGGCGACCCGACGCCGCCTGCGCTCGACGAAGCGCTCGCAGTCATCGCGTCCTTCCGACAGACCGGGCTGTTCACCGACATCCAGGCAATCGCCGGCAATCACGACGTCAAGCGCTCGAGCCAGCGTGCAGGCCGCTACGACGTCTATGATTACCTGCATTTGCCGCGGACCTCGAAGAGCGTCTACTACCGTCAGGCCGGCCTCGATCTGGTGCTGCTGGATTCCAACCGCGCGAGCCTCACGACGCTCGCGAGCGGCAACGTCGACCAGAGCGCCTATAACGCCATGGTTTCGGATTCCGCGCGGCTGAGCGTCGAGCTCGCGGGCAGCCTCGGCTCGGGCGGCCGCGCCGATTATGCCGAGCCGGTGGAAAACCTCGTGCGCGTACTGGCGCTGCACCATCATCCACTGCCGCAGGCGACCGGAGAAGGAAAGCGGTTTCTCGGCGTGCCCGACGAACCGCTGATGTATCTCGCCGCGCCCGCGACCTTCCTCGAAGCGGCGACATCGCTCAACGTCGATCTGGTTCTGCACGGACACCGGCATGTCGAAGGGTTGACGCGCTATTCGATTCCCGATCCGCGCGCCATGTCGAGCGAGAGCGATGAAGCATTCTGGCGCACGATCTACGTCTTGTCCTGTCCGTCATCGACCGGGCAGGCCGGTGACGACGCCGGCTTCAACGTCATCCATTTCGGCCCGATGTCCCATCCGATGTCCCATGGCGGCCGCACCGAGTATCGCTTCGCGATCGCCCGCTACTCACGTCCGCGCAAGGATGGTGTCTTCAGGCTCCTCGATTCCAACCTGCCGCACGGCGTCGTCGGGCTGCCGGCCGGGCGGGATTTTTCCCGAGATCCGGCCGTCCAGTCGGGCATCGAGATCGACGCATGCACGACGCTGAAACGGGATCAGGTCGCGGCATTCGCCCGCCGGCTCCTGCTGCGCCGCGCCTTCTATGCCGATGGCGAGGCGGATTGGGCCGATTTGCTCCACGTCTATCTCGTCACCTCCCACGTCTGGGCAGATCTCGAAAGCAAGTTATCGAGATCCGCACGCAAGCATGAGGTCGACGCCGCGGCCACGGTGACATCGCTGCTGCGTCGGTTGATCGAACAATCTGCAAATGTGCTCGGCATCGACGATTTTCAGCTCGACGAGCTCCGCGCGAGGCGTCTGGTCAATCGTGACGACCTTCGGCGCGAATTGCCGAGGGTGGCGCGCCCGGGTATCGATCTCGAGATCGAGACGCGGCAACGATTGCAATTGCTGCGAGACCTGAACGAGCAGGCAAAGGCGCTCGGTCTCGATCCGGGTCTCGGCGGCAAGGTCCCGCCGCCGGCGCCGCAGTGAGGGACGCGGGTCCGGGGAATTAACCGGCCGTTAGGGTTAACAGTCTATTGCTGGCGCGTTCGGCTCGATCAATCGGCTCGAGAGTCAAAGCGTCATGCGTCAACGGTTCGGTCTTGAACGGTTCAGTCTTGGACGGCTCAGTCTTGCCCGGCTTTTCGCGTCCACCTCGCTGGTCGCGGCGGTGGCCATGGGCCTCGGCGGCTGCACGGCGATGTCGAAACTCTCCGACGTCACGGGCTCGGGCGGGCCGCGAGCGGAAGCCGCTCCCACCGATCCCGCGCGTGCTGCCGAAGTCTATGGCGAGCGCTATCGTGCCAATCCCAAAGACGCCGATGCGGCGCTCGCCTACGGTCAGGCCTTGCGCGCCAACGGCCAGCACGCCCAGGCCGCCGCCGTGCTCGAGCAGGCGACCATCGCCAATCCCGGCAACAAGGCGCTGATGGCCCAATACGGCCGCGCGCTCTCCGACAACGGCAATTTCCAGCAAGCCTTCGACGTGTTGTCGAAGGCGCATTCGCCCGATAACCCGGATTGGCGCCTGCTCTCGGTACAGGGGACCGCGCTCGATCAGATGGGCCGTCACGAGGAAGCGCGCTCCTATTATGCGAGCGCGCTCAAGATCGCGCCTGGCGATCCCGGTGTGCTCTCCAATCTCGGCCTGTCCTATATGTTGTCGAGAGACCTGCCGAAGGCCGAAGACGCCCTGCGGCAAGCCTATGCCTCGCCGCGCGCAAACGCGCGGGTGCGGCAGAATCTCGGTCTGGTCGTCGGTCTCCAGGGCCGCTTCGCCGAAGCCGAGACCATCGTGAAAGCGGACCTGCCGCCGGACCAGGCTGTGGCCAACGTCGCCTATCTCAAGGAAATGCTGACCCGCAACGACGTCCGGCGGGGTGCGCCGAAGCGGATTCCGGTCGCCTCGCTCGGCCAGCCCGACTGATCAGACGTGATCTTCGAGTCTTGATCTTCCAATCTTGAAGGCGCCCGCGGACCGTGCGCGGTCCGCGTCTAACGTCATTGCATCTCGGTGACCTTGATCCCCGTCGGCCCGAGGATGACGACGAACAGCACCGGCAGGAAGAACAGGATCATCGGTACCGTCAGCTTCGGCGGCAGTGCTGCGGCCTTTTTCTCGGCTTCGTTCATGCGCATGTCGCGATTTTCCTGCGCCATCACCCGCAAGGATTGACCGAGCGGGGTGCCGTAACGCTCGGCCTGCTGGAGCGCGAGACATACCGACTTGACGCCCTCGAGCCCGGTGCGCCGCGCGAGGTTCTCGTAGGCGACCTTGCGATCCTGCAGATATGACAGCTCGGCCGTGGTCAGGGTGAACTCCTCGGACAGCGCGATCGACTGGCTCACGATTTCGACCGCGACCTTCCGGAACGCCATCTCGACCGACATGCCGGATTCGATGCAGATCAGGAGCAGGTCGAGCGCATCGGGAAAGGCGCGCTTGATCGAGAGCTGGCGCTTGGAGATCGCGTTCCTGAGGAACAGCATTGGCGCCTGAAGTCCGAGATAGGCCGCACCGACGCAGATGCCGATCTTGATCGGCAACGACTGCTGCATGTGCGCGATCAGGAACACGTAGATGACCGAACCGACGAATAGCACGATCGGGGCAACCAGGCGGGCGAACAGGAAGGTGATGTAGGGCGCCTGGCCTCGATAGCCCGCCATGATGAGCTTGTCCCGCGCAGCTTCCTGCGCGAGCCATTTGGTCAGGTTGAAGTCATCGACGACCTTCGAGACGAGCTGCTTCGGCGTCTGTCGCAGCGAGACTTTTTCACTCTTGTGGAGGCGCTCGCGCTCGCGCTGCCGGATGCGCTCACGTTCGTTCGCAACCGCCTTCATGCGCTTGGAAAGGCCCTCGCCGGCGAACAGCGGCATCACCAGCGTATAGACGGTGGCGCTGGCGGCGATGGCCGCCAGCAGCATCGTCATGAAGTGAACGTCGTGAAGTTTCGCAACGAGGAACTCTACCATAAGGCACCATCAGAAGTCGAAATTGATCATCTTCTTCATCACCATGATGCCGATCGACATCCAGACGACGCAGCCGACCAGCATGAGCTGGCCGGTGGGATGAGTCCAAAGCATCGAGATGTATCCCGGCGTCGTGAGGTAGACGAGAAACATCACGATCGGCGGCAGCGAGCCGATGATGCCGGCCGAGGCCTTGGCTTCCATCGACATCGCCTGGATCTTCTCTTTCATCTTCTTGCGGTCGCGCAGCACCTTGGAGAGGTTGCCGAGCGCTTCGGAGAGGTTGCCGCCCGATTTCTGCTGGATCGAGATGACGATGCCGAAGAAATTGGCCTCGGGCAGCGGCATCCGATCGTAGAGTCGCGTGCAGGCCTCGCCGAGCGGCATGCCGATCGCCTGCGTCTCGATGATGGACAGAAACTCGGAGCGTAGCGGCTCTGGCGCGTCGGCGGCGACCACCTTGATCGATTCGAACAGCGGCAGGCCCGCCTTGATGCCGCGGACGATGACGTCGACGGCATCGGGCAAGGCGGCCAGGAACTTGTTTTCGCGGCGCTTCTTCAGGAAGCCGAGCGCCCAGCGGGGCAGACCGAGCCCGCCGGCAAAAGCGAAGCCGGCGGCACCGAGCAGGCCGCCGCCGATGAACAAGGCGACTGCGAACAGCACGCCCGCCACGACGGCGGATGCGATCCAGAATTTCTGCGGCGTCCAGTCGAGGCCGGCCTGCGACAGGCGAACACTGAGCGATACGCTCTTCTCCTGCTGGCGCCGCGCCTCGAGATCCTTGAGCGAGGTTTCGACCTGCTCGCGGCGCGAGCGCTGCGTCTTCTCGGCGGCGCGGGCCGTGGGCGCCTCGGCGCGCGAGATCGAGGCGCGGCGGCTCTCGGCCTTCCGTTCCCCGGACAGCATCGGATAAAGGAAGACCCAGGCGAGGCCGCCGACGGTCGCGGTGGCAAGGAAGGCGAGGGCAAGGACTTGCATGTTCATGGCTGTGCTGACCTGCTCACGTCGGCGGCGCCACTTCCGCGGCGTCGAGCGCCGCGGCAAGGCGCTTCTCTTCGCCGTAATAGCGGGCGCGTTCCCAGAATTTCGGGCGGCCGATTCCGGTCGACCGGTGCCGGCCGATGATCTTGCCGTTGGCGTCCTCGCCGACCATGTCGTAGAGGAAGACGTCCTGGGTGATGATGGTGTCGCCTTCCATGCCCATCACTTCGGTGATGTGGGTAATGCGGCGCGAACCGTCGCGCAGCCGCGCTGCCTGGACGATGACGTCGATCGAGGCGCAGATCATCTCGCGGATGGTGCGTGAAGGCAGGGAGAAGCCGCCCATCGTGATCATGGATTCGCAGCGCGATAGCGCCTCGCGCGGATTGTTGGCGTGCAGCGTGCCCATCGAGCCGTCATGGCCGGTGTTCATGGCCTGGAGCAGGTCGAACGCCTCGGGTCCGCGGACTTCGCCGACGATGATGCGCTCGGGACGCATACGCAAGCAGTTGCGCACCAGTTCGCGCATGGTCACCTGGCCTTCGCCCTCGATGTTGGGCGGGCGGGTCTCCAGTCGCACTACGTGCGGCTGCTGGAGCTGGAGTTCGGCGGCGTCTTCGCAGGTGATGACGCGCTCGTCGTGCTCGATGTAGTTGGTCAGGCAGTTGAGCAACGTGGTTTTGCCCGAGCCGGTACCGCCGGAGATCAGCACGTTGCAGCGGACGCGGCCGATGATCTGGAGGATTTCCGCGCCTTCCGGCGAGATTGCGCCGAACTTGACGAGCTGATCGAGCGTCAGCTTGTCCTTTTTGAACTTGCGGATGGTGAGCGTAGGGCCGTCGATCGACAGCGGGGGCACGATGGCGTTGACGCGGGAGCCGTCGGCCAGGCGCGCGTCGCAGATCGGCGAGGATTCGTCGACGCGCCGGCCGACCTGGCTGACGATACGCTGGCAGATGTTGAGGAGCTGCTGATTGTCGCGGAAGCGGATACCGGTGCGTTGGATCTTGCCGGCGACCTCGATGTAGACGGTGTCGGCGCCGTTGACCATGATGTCGGCGATGTCGTCGCGCGACAACAACGGCTCCAGCGGACCGTAGCCGAGGACGTCGTTGCAGATGTCGTCGAGCAGCTCTTCCTGCTCGGCGATCGACATCACGATGTTCTTGATCGCGATGATCTCGTTGACGATGTCCCGGATTTCCTCGCGCGCGGACTCCGAATCGAGCTTGGCGAGCTGGGCGAGGTCGATGGCCTCGATCAGCGCGCCGAAGATGGTCGCCTTAACCTCGTAATAATTGTCCGAGCGGCGGGCTTCCATGGTCGGCGCAGGCTTCGCCGGGGCGAGCGGCGGCGACGAGACTGCCGGCGGCGGCACGCGCGACACGGCGGGCGCCGGAGCCTGGGCAGGCTCTGGCGACACGGCACCGGGCTTCGGGGCCCGGGCGTCGGCGTCTGTTCCGCTACGCTTACCGAACACTTAAAAACTCCATGCGGCGGCCTATTTTCCCCGCAACTTGTCAATCAGGGGTGAAAGCAGGGACGATTTTTGCTTCTTCGTTTCGCTGCGGCCGGTCAGGCGCTGGGCGATCTGAAGGAACATCTCGATCGACTTATGGTTGGCCGAGATTTCCGCGATCATCTGGCCGTTATTGGCCGCCGAGCCGAAGATCTGCGGCTCGAACGGGATCGAGACGACGGGCTGGCTCTCGATCGCCTTGGCGAACTCCGCCGCGGCGATTTCGGGCCGTTTCGGCACGCCGACCTGGTTCAGGCAGTAGAGCGGCGGCCGGTCGTTGGGGCGCGCGGCTTTCAGGAGATCGAACATGTTTTTGGCGTTGCGCAAATTGGCGAGGTCGGGCGCCGCCACGATCAGGATGTCGTCCGCCCCAATCAGGGCGCGTTTGGTCCAGCCCGACCATTGGTGCGGAACGTCGAGCACGATGCAGGGCATGGTGGAGCGCAGCGTGTCGAACACGGCGTCGAAGGCGTCGGCGCCGAAATCATAGACCCGGTCGAGCGTCGCCGGCGCCGCCAGCAGGCTGAGGTGGTCGGTGCATTTCGACAGCAGGCGGTCGATGAAGGCGGTGTCGACGCGATCGGGCGAGAACACGGCGTCGGCAATGCCCTGCGGCGGATCCTGGTTATAGTCGAGCCCGGCCGTGCCGAAGGCGAGGTCGAGGTCGGCGACGACCGCGTCCATCGCGAGATCGCGGGCGATCGCCCAGGCAACATTGTGGGAGATAGTTGACGCGCCGACGCCGCCCTTGGCGCCAACCACGGCGATGATGCGGCCGACGGCCTTGGCTTCCGGCGCCGAGAACAGGTTGCAGATCGAGCGCACGACGTCGATCGCGCCGACCGGCGCGAGCACGTAGTCGCTGACGCCGCGGCGCACCAGCTCGCGGTAGAGCGTGACGTCGTTGATGCGGCCGATCACGACCACGCGGGTGCCGGCGTCGCAGACGGTCGCCAGATGGTCGAGCCCGCCCAGGAGGTCGTTGCGGCCGTCGCTTTCGAGCACGATCACGTTCGGCGTGGGTGCCGAGCGGTAGGCTTCGACCGCAGCCGCCATACCCCCCATCTGGATCTTCAGATGGGCCTTGCCGAGACGGCGATCTTCGCCGGCCGACTGCACGGCGGCCGCCGTTTCCACGGTCTCGCAGAAAGCCTGGACGGAAACGCGTGGCGCCGGCGCAATATGCTCCTCGACCGGCGGGAGCGATGCCTCGGACTGTTCTTCTTGGGGCTGGCGAGCGTAGCTGATCATCTGCCGGTGTCGCTGAGTTTGGCCTTGTCGGCCTCGGGATAGGCGACCGCCGTCGGCATTCCCTTGCGATACTTCTCGAACGCGGCGGTCCGCCGCGGCGTGTAGGACGGCGTTTCGGGCCGGGGCTGCTCGAGATCCGACGGATTGTCGACCATCGCCGCGAGGTTGCGCTGATAGGCGCAGCCGTAATTGTAATAGTCCTTGTTCTCGAACCAGCTCTTGTTCTTCATCGAAGGGCCGATGTCTTCCGGCCACAGGCCGCAGGGGCCCGCGACCGCCGCGATCTTGGAATAGGTGAGCCGGATCGGCGGCAGGAAGCGCTTGTCCTCCGGTTGGTAAGAGCGGGCGCTGACGCCGCGCGGCGGAACGCCCGCCGCCGACAGGATCGCCTGGATTTCACGCATGGTGTCCGCGACCGGACGCGCGTTGGGCGTGCCGGACGGCACGTCGATCCGGATCGCGCCGGTGCCTTCGTGCATCCAGGCCGAAGCGACGCCCATCACGTCGGCGCGCTGGGCCGCGGTCAAGCCGCCGCGGGCATGGCCGACGAAGACGACGATGGAGCGATTCTGCTCCTCGATGGCGATCGGATGGCGCTGCTTGTAGTCGTCGGGAATGGAGGCCGTGACCGCTTCGTCGTGCTGGCAACCGCCAAGGGCGAGCGCCATGCCGACGAGCGCGCCGCCGAGGTGGATGGCGCGCCTGCGAATCTGGGGTGGTCTAGTGATCTTCATGAAGTCCCCGTTCCGCCTCAGTCGGTGATGAAGCCGTAGGTGCCACGGTAGTTCTTGGCCGGTTCGCTCCGGCCGGGCACGCCGTAGATGCGGTTGATGTTGCCGAGCAGTTCGGCCTGCGGATCCGCAGGCGCGGAGAAGCCATCATCCGGCCGCGACAGATCCTTTTGCGCAACTGCGCGAACGATATAGGGCGTCACGATCACGACCAGCTCGGTCGCGTTGTTGACGAAGTCGCGGCTGCGGAACAGCGTGCCGAGGACCGGGAGCTGCATCAGACCCGGCAGTCCGCTGACCGCCTGCTTGGTCTGCTGCTGGATCAGGCCGGCCATCGCCATCGCGCCGCCGGAGGGAATTTCCAGCGACGTTTCTGCGCGGCGGGTCTTGATCGAGGGCACCGTGAGCGAGTTGACCGAGGTCGAGGTCACGGCTTGGGACAGCGTGATCGCGTTTTCGTTCGAGAGCTCAGAGACCTCGGTCATCACCCGCAGGCTGATCTTGCCCTCGGTGAGAACGACGGGGGTGAAGTTGAGCGAGATGCCGAACTTCTTGAAGCTGATTTGGGTGGTACAAACGTGCGTGGTGGGGTCGCACGCGTAGCCGGCGGGCACCGGGAATTCACCGCCGGCGATGAATGTTGCCGATTCACCGGAGATCGCGGTCAGGTTCGGTTCGGCCAGCGTCCGGATCACGCCCGCGGTTTCCATCGCTCGCAGGGTGGCCTGCACCGACGGCGCCCCGCCGAATTTGGTGGTCAGGTTGTTACTGTCGACGAGGTTATGGCCGAGAGCCGTGAACGGATTGGAGTTGCTGAAGGTGACGACCGAGGTGCCGTAGCTGAGGTTGGCGGTGAGGTCGATTCCGAGCTGCTTGATGATGCTGCGCTGCACTTCGGCGACGGTCACCTTGAGCATGACCTGGTCGCGGCCGCGGACCACGATCGAGTTCACGACCTTCTCGGGACCGCCGGCGAGGCGCGCAGCGAGGTCGTTGGCCTGCTGGGCTTCGGCTGGATTCGCGGCCGAACCGGTCAGGATGATGCCGTCGCCTAGGCCGTCGATCTGGATGTCTGAATTCGGCAGGACCTGTTTCAGCGCGGCCCGCACGCCGTTGAGGTCGCGCTTGACCGCGATGTCATAGGCCGCAATCTGCTGGCCGGCTGAATCGAAGAACACGATATTGGTCTGGCCGATCGAGGCGCCGATGATGTAGGCGCGCTGCGCCGAGCGGACGACCGCATTGGCGATCTTGGGATCGGCGACGAGCACGTCCTTGATGTCACGCGGAAGGTCGATCACGATCGACTTGCCGATGCCGAGCGAGAGGAATCGCGCGTTCATCTGACCGTCGGCCGCAGCCTGCGCCACAGGGCGATAGTCGGCGGCGACCACAGGGGTCAGCACTGGGTTGAGCGCGAGCGCGACGGCGGCCGAAAACGACAGGGCGCGGACCACAGAGGTTCGCATCGTCGCCAAATTCGCCCTGCATTTCATGTCGACAGTCCTCATCGTGCCTTCGCCGTCGAGCTTGGGATACCGTACCGAATGATCGAGACGCCATCGCGCTTCTGCGCGGAATCATCGAGCGTGATCTCGCTCAGCTTGACGTCGACGATGCTGCGCAACGCCAGCGACAGCGTGCCGCTCTGGCGTGCCGAGGAGAGCGTCGCAGTCTGCGCAGGATTGAGCTCGAGGGTGACGGTCTTGCCGACCACCGCGTTCTGCCCGTCCTTCTCCTTCGGCGCCTGGTCGATGGCCAGGACGCGGATATTGGCCAGGATGATCTCGGACGTGACCACATCGGGAGCGCCGCTGCTCTGGTCCGGGTTCTTGAGACGGCGCGTCAGAAGCACGTCGACGCGGTCGTTGGGGAGGATGAACCCGCCTGCGCCGGTTTCCGGCGAGATCTCGGTCGAGATCGCCCGCATGCCGGTGGGCAGGATTGCTGCCATGAAGCCGGAGCCTTCCGCCTTGACCAGCTTCTGGTCGCGGATCGGCTCACCCTGGATGAAGGGGGATCGTGCGATCGAGCCGGTGACCTGGGTTACGCCCTCGGGGCGCTCGTTGCGGCGAATGAAGGTGGCGCTGGCGGTCGCGGACGGCCAGGTCTGCCATTGCACGTCTTCCGGCTTGACGGTCTGGCCGAGGCCGATGTCGTTCTTGGCGACCAGGACGTCGACGGTGGGAAGCTGCGCGACCGGAGCCGGAGGCGGCGCAGAATTGTCCGAGCCGCTCGCCAGATACGCGGCGACACCGCCGGCGCAGATGGCGACCGTCAGGACGACAATGCGTGCCCTATTCATACGCTTCACTTTCCACCAAACGCCGCGACGCTGACGCCGCCGTAATCGGCAGTTGACCAGCTATTCGTCAAAGCATGGTTAATGAGGCGTATCTAAATCGCCTTAACGCCGGGTTTACCCGATGCGTTCAGCGCAATGCGAGGTGAGCGAGATCGATCGCCTTCACCCATTCGGTCTCCGGGTAGACCATCAGCGCGCTCAGTGCGAGCGCGATGCCATAGGGAATGCCGCTCTCCTTGGCGTGCAGCCGCGCGAGCCAGGCTTGGCCGGCGAGCCCGTAAGGCAGCGGCCACTGCCGGAACTGGAGCAGGAGCAGCGTCAGCGCCCCGCCGAACAGCGAGGCGTAGAGCAGGAAGTTCATCAGCTGTGCGAAACCGAACCAAAGTGCGACGGAGGCCGCGATCTTGGCATCGCCGCCGCCGACCCAACCCATCGCAAAACAGGTGAAGGCCACGACCAGGACAAGCGTGCCTGAGCCGACATGGCTCAGCATCTCGTAAGGTGCCATGCCACCGGCGAGAGCGAGCGCGAAAAAGCCGGCGACCAGCGCCAGCGATACGCGGTTGGAGATCGTCATCGTGAAGAGGTCGCTTGCGGCGGCAAACGCCATCAGGGCCGGGAAGAGCAGAAGGCGCGCAAGGTCGAGGATCATGGGCTGCGTCTTGAGGCCTGGGTTTGCCGCGGAGCTGGCGTCGCCGGATTCTAGCCGGCAGTGCTAAACAAACCGAAAACGGCGGCAGCGGTCTCAAGGGGTGGAACCAGCCGAAGGCGTGCTCACCAGAGGGAGGCGATGCGTGCGGCGAGCGCGACGGTCGCAAGCAGCAGGGCAAGGCAGACCCAGTAGACCGGCGAGCCGGTCTGCGTGGCCTCCGCCGCATTTGCCGCGACCGCGGCATCGGTTCTGTACTTGCTCAACGCCACTGGAACTCGCCGTCTGAAACACAAAGGCCCCGGAGGCCCGGGGCTTTTGCCGTCGTTCGTCGATCGCTTACTTCAGCGAGCTGCTGATCGAGGTGAACTTGGCGTTCAGCGTGGTGCCGAGATTGTTGACGACGGTGATGATGGCCAGCGCGATGCCGGCGGCGATCAGACCGTATTCGATGGCGGTGGCGCCGGATTCATCTTTCGCGAAACGCGCAATGAGGTTCTTCATGAACAAAACTCCATCTGGGGTGGGATCGCCTCGTTCGGCGTTGTGCTTGACGCAATGACCATGAGATCCGAGCTCTTTCGGGAGAGTTAATTAGGTCGGGCAAACGCGCTTGCCGCTGGCCAGAGTGAATTTCGCCTTAAGGCCGCAATCTGCAATTCGTTCCGGTTCCGGATGCGCAGCAAGCGCGGCACCGGCTTCACCGTCCCTTAAATTTAGGGGAGTACGCGTAGGGAGGACCAGCAATTCGCAAGAGAGGCGACGATGTCGAGCCTGCCCATGGAAATCGCCCTGATGCTCGGCGAGACCATCGCGAAGGTGATCCCCACGACCTTCGCGCTCGCGGTGGTCTTCACCGTGCTCGAGCATGTCTGGGCCTGCAATCCCGGCGCACCCTGGTGGCGCAAGCGGGAGATCGTCACGGACATCTGCTACTGGTTTGTCGTTCCGGTGTTCGCACGCGTCATGCGGATCGGCCTTCTGATCGTCGGTGCGAGCTTCGTCTTCAACATCCATGATGCCGACGAGCTCATCGCCTTCTACGACAATGGCCACGGCCCGCTGGCGCTATTGCCGCTCTGGGTCCAGGCCATGCTGTTCCTGGTGCTGTCCGATTTCATGCTGTACTGGCTGCACCGGCTGTTCCACGGCGGGGGGTTCTGGAAGTACCACGCGATCCATCACTCTTCGGAGGAGATCAGCTGGATTTCTGCGGCCCGCTTCCATCCAGTCAATCTCGTGCTTGGTACGATCGCGGTCGACGTCGTACTGCTGATGGCCGGCATTTCGCCGAACGCCATGGTCTGGCTCGCCCCGTTCACGACCTTCCATTCGGCCTTCGTGCACGCCAACCTGAACTGGACCTTCGGGCCGTTCAAATATGTGCTGGCGACGCCGGTGTTCCACCGCTGGCACCACACCTCGCTAGCAGAGGGCGGCGACACCAATTTTGCCGGCACGTTCCCGATCTGGGATGTGCTGTTCGGCACTTTCCGCATGCCCGAGGGGCAACTGCCGCAGGATTACGGCAAGGATGAAGCCACCATGCCGAAGGAAATCGGAGGGCAGCTTGCCTATCCGTTCCGCCGCTAGGTTCTCGAGGGCCGCGAAACGCCAGTCCGTTCAAACAATAGTCGGCGAATTTGCGGAACGTTCACGAATTGAGGGCAGGTTAGCCGGGTCGGGCACCGGCTCGGCTGTTATGTGATTGCTTCTGCCGGTTTGTGACGTCCCGGGGGTAAGAGTATGCGTAAACAATTGCTGCGCCGTCGTGCGCGCGTCTGTCTTCTGGTTGCGGCCGCGGTGCTGGCATCGCCGGCTGTCGTCATTGCCGAGCCGACCGCAGATGCCATTGCCGTGAATGTCGACCAGGCCAAGCTGGTGCGGTTGCCCGGCAAGGTGGCGACCATCGTGGTCGGCAATCCCATGATCGCCGACGTCACGCTCCAGCCCGGTGGCATGATCGTCGTGACCGGAAAGGGCTATGGCGCCACCAATTTCATCGCGCTCGATCGGGGCGGCGAGATCCTGGTCGATCGCCAGATCCAGGTCGAAGGTCCGAGCGATCGGCTCGTCACCGTCTATCGCGGGATCGACCGCGAGTCCTACAGCTGCATGCCGATTTGCCAGCGTCGCGTGACGCTCGGCGACAGCGACACCTACTTCAACAACACGATGAGTCAGGCCGGTTCGTTGAGCAGCACGGCCAGCGGCAATGCCGGTGCGGGCGCCAAGACGAACTGACCAAGACGAACTGACCAAGACGAACTGAGCAAGACTAACCAAGTAAGACCAACCAGCGAGTTTGATGGCAGGTTTGCCGGGGCAAGGATCGTCCTCGCCCGACGCACGCGCGCGAGTTTCTCTCTCCGCGTCCTCGTCTCCATGCCCCGCCCCATGCCCTCGTCTCCGTGCCCTGGGTCGTTTGCGGTTAACCCGCCGTTAACGGCCCGGGCCGCCGGGTGCGGATCGCCTGAACACTTAAACAATCAGTTTCCGCTATTGAACATGGCAGATGATTGCTGCTGCTGCTGGGGAATTTGATGCCTTCGCCTGCACCTACGAGATTCACGCTCCTCGCCACGTTGCGCCGGTTTCGCGGCAGCCGCCGCGGCTCCGCAGCCGTCGAGTTCGCGCTCGTCGCGCCGATGTTTTTCGCATTGCTGTTCGCCATCATCGAGTCGGCGCTGATGTTCTTGGCGAGCCAGGTGCTCGAGAGTGCCGCGCAGAATTCTGCACGCGTGTTGCTGACCGGGCAGGCGCAAACCGGCACGCTAACAGCCTGCGCGGTGTCCGGCGTGAGCACACCCTGCTCGCAAACGACGTTCAAGGCTTACGTCTGCAATCAGATCCCGGCGCTGTTTGATTGCACCAAGCTCTACGTCGACGTCGTGAGTACAAGCTCGTTCGGAGCGCTAAGCCTCACCAACTATGGCGATTCCTGCAGCTTCAATCCAACCGGCGTGCAGTACAGTGCCGGGGCCGCCAACCAGGTCGTCGTGGTGCGGCTGTTCTATCAGTGGCCGCTCTTCGTCACGGGCCTTGGCTTCAACATGGGCTGCAGCAACAAGCGGCTGCTGATTGCGACTGCGGCCTTCAAGAATGAACCCTTCTGAGACAGATGGATCCGAGCCCACCGATGCAGGCGATTGCAAATATCTGGAAAAATGCCAGTAGTTCCGTCCGCGACTTCGTCGCCGACAGGCGCGCGATCGCGGCGACCGAATTCGCGGTCATCGTGCCGCTGATGCTGGTGATGTTCTTCGGTACCGTCGAATTTTCATCGGCCGTGGCGATCGATCGCAAAGTTACGATGATTGCACGGACGCTGTCCGACTTGACGTCGCAGTCGATCGCGACCAACGGTCCGGCCATGCAGGACACGTTCACGGCAAGCATATCGATGATCATGCCGTATGACGCTACGCTCGTGAACGGTACGGTTGCCCAGATCTATATCGACTCAAGCAAAGTCGCCACGATTAAATGGAGCAAGTCCGCCACCATTGCGAACGGCGCGACGCAGGCCACGGTGACGGACGCGCCTCCGTCTCTGGCGCCTGATACCACGGTCACCTCGATGATTCCGCCGACGCTCTTGATCGCGAAGACCTACCTCATTTACAGTGAGGCGAGTTACCTCTACACGCCTTCCGTCAAATTCGTCCTGAAGTCGGGCATCACGCTGAGCGATGTCTCCTACACGCGGCCGCGCCAGGTCACCTGCGTTCCTTACGACGGTGTACCGTCGCCGTGCCCCCTAAACTAGAAAAAAGGCCGGGCATCGCGCCCGGCCTTTTCTTTTGATTTGTTCGCTCGAGCCGATCGGGGCCGTAAGCGGTAGGCTCAACCGGCGGAACGAAGGTTGTCCGCTGCCGACTTACCGGAACGGCGGTCGGCCACGATCTCGTAGGAGATCTTCTGACCTTCGCGCAGCGTGCCGAGGCCCGCACGTTCCACAGCGCTGATGTGGACGAACACGTCCTGGCCGCCATCGTCGGGCTGGATGAAGCCGAAGCCTTTGGTCGCGTTAAACCACTTCACGGTTCCCATGCTCATGGGGGTAGTCCCTTCTCAGATAACACAATGTCAGAGCCCGCTTGCGCGGACAGGTTAGATCGAATTTTTGGAAGGGTCGTCAGCGTGTCTGAACCGGCTGTACCGGTGGATGCTAATGTCGTCCGGCCGAAAATCGATTAGTTCATTTTATTGGAAACAGAGCTCCAAAACAATGCTGACGTGCACGATTTTTTGATCCGCCGTGATGGTCACGGCGGATCAGCATGCAGGTCGGAATCTTAGGTTCGCGCTCGCGCGCCGAGCCCCTAGCGGCGGCGGAACTGGCCGCCGCGCTGTCCGGGACGCGGAGGTCCGCCCATCCCGCTCGGACGTTCGTCCTTGTGGCGGAAAATCAGCCGGCCCTTTTCGAGGTCATAGGGCGACATCTCCACCGTCACGCGGTCGCCCGCCAGAGTCTTGATGCGGTTCTTCTTCATCTTGCCGGCGGTGTAGGCGACGATCTCGTGTCCGGCGTCGAGCTGCACGCGGTAGCGCGCGTCGGGGAGGATTTCGGTGACCAGTCCTTCGAACTGGATCAGCTCTTCCTTAGCCATGAATTTCTCCAGGTCGTGGACGGCTAGTGCGAATGGGGTTTGCGGTTCGGTTGGCCGTTCGGCCGACTCTCGCGGCGCAAAAAGGCAACGCCTTGTATCCCATCAGACGCCCCGGCGCTATGCGCGGAACGCTGTTCCGGACGGCCGTTTGGCGAAGAATGCGCCTTGCCTCCGGTGTGGTCGCGACGAGGAGTCTTCGAAGCCTTCGGGCCACTGCCGGGCCGTGCGTCAGCACGCCTGGCGTCGCCATGACGTCCCTCGCCGGGCCTTCCGTCGCCCTGCTTGGCGGCACTGTGGTGACGACCGTCAGCATGCCTTTCGTCGGCACGCCGCCCGTCGCCATGCCGTGCGCCGTGCGGACGCTGGCCTGGGCGGCTGGGCCGGCCCTGACGTTGCTGGGACGGGGGAGGACCCGCATCGCGGCGGCCCGCGTCGGTGCGGTGGTCTTCGCGCGGCAGCGTCACTTTGATCAACCGCTCGATGTCGCGGAGATAGGCAAGTTCCTCGCCGCCCGCGACCAGCGAGATCGCGGTGCCCTCGGCGCCGGCGCGCGCGGTGCGGCCGATGCGGTGCACGTAAGTCTCGGGCACGTTGGGGAGGTCGAAATTGATGACGTGGGTGATGCCGTCGACGTCGATGCCGCGAGCGGCGATATCGGTGGCGACTAGCGTGCGGATTTCACCGGTGCGGAACTGGGCTAGCGTCCGTTCGCGATGGTTCTGCGACTTGTTACCGTGGATGGCGCTGGCGGGGATTCCCGCCTTCTCGAGTGTCTTTACGACCTTGTCGGCGCCGTGCTTGGTGCGCGTGAAGACCAGGGCTCGGTTGACCGGCTCGTCCTTCAGCAGCTTGGCCAGTAAGGCCGGCTTCGCGGAGAAGTCGACCTGGATGATGCGCTGCTGGATGCGCTCCACGGTCGAGGAGACCGGGGTCACCGCGACGCGGGCGGGGTCGCGCAGCATGGCGTCGGCCAACTCGGCGATGTCCTTCGGCATGGTGGCCGAGAAGAACAGCGTCTGCCGCTTGATCGGCAGCTTGGCGACGATTTTGCGGATGTCGTTGATGAAGCCCATGTCAAGCATGCGGTCGGCCTCGTCGAGCACGAGGAATTCGACGCTTCCAAGCTTCAGTCCGTTGCTCTGCACGAGATCGAGCAAACGGCCGGGGGTGGCGACCAGCACCTCGACGCCCTGCATCAGCGAGCGGACCTGACGGCCCATCGGCACGCCGCCGATGGCGAGTGTCGAGGACAAACGGATGTGGCGGCCATAGGCGTTGAAGCTGTCAAGGATCTGGCCGGACAGCTCGCGCGTCGGCGACAGCACCAGGACGCGGGTCGTCTTCGGCTGCGGCTTGATGCGATTCTCGAGCAGGCGGTGCAGGATCGGCAGCGCGAAGGACGCGGTCTTGCCGGTTCCGGTCTGGGCGATGCCGACGACGTCGCGGCCGGTCAGCGCGGTCGGAATCGTCTGGGCCTGGATCGGGGTGGGGGTGACGTAGTTCTCTTCGGTGAGAGCACGAGCGATGGGTTCGGCGAGGCCGAAATCCTGAAACGAAGTCAAAAGATGGGTTCTTTCCATGTCAAAAGCGGGCGCCCGGCGCATTCGGCGCGGCGCGCGCAAAAGGGTGTCGAGAGGGACACCTGCGTGTTTGGGGTGTCGGATGGCTTGATGGGATGGGGCAAGCCAGACGCCCGTAAGGGCTTAAGAACACGCGGCTCGCAACGGTCTCTGATTCGCAAGAGACCTCGCCCTCCATATGGAACATTGAGGCGGCGCTTTCAAGGCAGGCTCACCCCAAATGGCGATCGCGGTGCAGAAATAGTTATGCCGGAAATTTAGCCAGAGTGGCAAATTTGCTCAAAAAATAGCCCGTCTGCCACATTCGCATACATTCGATTTGCTCAGTGTTTAGGCGGCGCGGTCATGGCGAGGCTTTGTTTTCCGTCCATTTTAGCAACAAAGCCAATGGCTTAGTTGGTGTCTAATCCATGGCACGGTTCTTGCGAATCCGTTAATCGCAGGCGGCCGTTGGGGCCGTTTCGCAGCGTTTTTCACGTCTGCGTCAGGGAGATGAGACACTCATGCATAGCAAATCCACTCACGATATAGCGGCGCCATTTAGCCGCCGTGGCGTTCTCGCCGCGACCGCCGGACTGATGCTTGGTCTGGCTTCCATTTCTGGTGCGAAAGCCGCGGACGACACCATCAAGGTCGGCGTGCTTCACTCCCTCTCCGGCACCATGGCCATCAGCGAAACCACGCTGAAGGACACCATCCTCTTCCTGATCGACGAGCAGAACAAGAAGGGCGGCGTCAACGGCAAGAAGCTCGAAGCCGTCGTCGTCGATCCCGCTTCGAACTGGCCGCTGTTCGCCGAGAAGGCGCGCGAGCTGATCACCAAGGACAAGGTCTCGGTGGTGTTCGGCTGCTGGACCTCCGTGTCGCGCAAGTCGGTGCTCCCGGTGTTCAAGGAGCTGAACAGCATCCTGTTCTACCCCGTGCAGTACGAGGGCGAGGAGAGCGAGCGCAACGTGTTCTACACCGGCGCCGCGCCGAACCAGCAGGCGATCCCCGCCGTCGACTATCTGATGAAGGACGAGAAGGTGAAGCGCTGGGTGCTCGCGGGCACCGACTACGTCTATCCCCGCACCACCAACAAGATCCTGGAAGCCTATCTGAAGTCCAAGGGTGTCGCCCAGGAAGACATCATGATCAACTACACGCCGTTCGGTCATTCCGACTGGCAGACGATCGTGGCCGACATCAAGAAGTTCGGCTCGGCCGGCAAGAAGACCGCGGTGGTCTCGACCATCAACGGCGACGCCAACGTTCCCTTCTACAAGGAGCTCGGCAACCAGGGCATCAAGGCGAAGGACATCCCGGTCGTCGCGTTCTCGGTGGGTGAGGAAGAACTCGCCGGCATCGACACCAAGCCGCTGCTCGGCCATCTCGCCGCCTGGAACTACTTCCAGTCGATCAAATCGCCGGAGAACGAGAAGTTCATCAAGGCGTGGCAGACCTACACCAAGAACCCGAAGCGCGTGACCAACGATCCGATGGAAGCGCACGTGATCGGCTTCGACATGTGGGTCAAGGCGGTCGAGAAGGTGAAGTCGACCGATCCGGACAAGGTGATCGATGCGCTCCCGGGCATCGAAGCCAAGAACCTGACCGGCGGCACCTCCAAGATGCTCCCGAACCATCACATCACCAAGCCGGTGTTCATTGGCGAAATCAAAGCCAACGGCCAGTTCGACGTGGTGTGGAAGACCCCGGGTCTTGTCGCAGGCGACGCCTGGTCGAAGGAGCTCGATGGCTCCAAGGACCTGGTCGGCGACTGGGTCGGCAAGAAGTGCGGCAACTTCAACACCAAGACCAACAAGTGCCTCGGTTCGGGCTCCTGATCCGGATCTGACGCTCCATTGCACGATCGGAGAAGGCGGCGATCCCGCCGCCTTCTCCACCCTTTTCTGCCGGGGTCTTTCACAGTGCCAGCCAATTTGTCCGCCCGCCTCTGTTCGCTCCTGCTCTCGTTGTTCCTGATCGCGTTCGCACTGCCGGCCTTGGCCGGCCCGTTCGAGGATGCGGTCGCCAAATTCGCCAACGACGATTATTCCGACACGGAAGAGGCGATCGGCGTGGTCGCGGGCAGCGGCAACAAGCTGGCTTTCCCCATCATCAGCGCGCTTCAGGACGGCCGACTCATGGCCGACCCGGATAGCAAGAAGGTTTACGTCACCGGCACCGACGGCAAGTCGATCGATGCCGCGACCGGCCTGGCTGTGGCGAGCGTGCCCGACAGTGCAAGCGCGGTCCGCCTCAACAACCGCTTGCGCCGCAGCGTCGATGCCGCGATCGGCAGCCTGACGCTGCAGTCACCGGACATCGGAGCGCGGCTGCAGGCCGCGCAATCCGTCTTCAAGTCGCATGAGGAGACGTCGCTCGAAGCCGTCGATGGCGCGCTCGCCAAGGAAACCAACCGATCCGTCAAAGCTGCGCTGGGCGACGCCCGCGCGGCGATCCTGTTGTTCAAGCCTGATGCCACCGAGGTCGAGAAGCTCGAAGCCGTTGCCACCATCAAGGCGCGCGGCGACCAGGAGGCGATGGCGCTGCTTACCGGCATGGGCGACCAGCCGGCCTCGGTGACCAAGGCTGCCGCGAGCGCAATCGGCTCGATCCAGAGTTCGCTCGCGGTCTGGTCGATGGTGCAGAATGCCTGGTACGGCCTCTCGCTGGGTTCGGTGCTGCTGCTTGCTGCAATCGGGCTTGCCATCACGTTCGGCGTGATGGGCGTCATCAACATGGCGCATGGCGAGATGGTGATGATCGGGGCCTACACCACCTTCGTGGTGCAGGAGGTGATCCGCACCCGCTATCCCGGCCTGTTCGACTATTCGCTGCTGATCGCGGTGCCGCTCGCCTTCCTGGTGGCGGGCGCGCTCGGCGTCGTGATCGAGCGCAGCATCATCCGCTTTCTCTATGGCCGTCCCCTGGAGACGCTGCTGGCGACGTGGGGCTTGTCGCTGGTGCTGCAGCAGGCGGTGCGCACCATGTTCGGCCCGACCAACCGCGAGGTCGGCAACCCCTCCTGGATGAGCGGCGCGTTCGAGCTCGGCCAGATCACGATTACCTATAACCGGCTCTGGATCCTTGTCTTCACGCTCGCGGTGTTCGTCATTCTGCTCGCGATGCTGCGCTACACGGCGCTAGGGCTCGAGATGCGCGCGGTGACGCAGAACCGCCGCATGGCGGCCTCGATGGGCATCGCGACCTCGCGGGTCGATGCGCTGACCTTCGGCCTCGGCTCGGGCATTGCCGGCATCGCCGGCGTGGCGCTGTCGCAGATCGACAATGTCAGCCCCAATCTCGGCCAGAGCTACATCATCGACAGCTTCATGGTCGTCGTGTTCGGAGGCGTCGGCAATCTCTGGGGCACGCTGGTCGGCGCCTTCACGCTCGGCATCGCCAACAAATTCCTGGAGCCGGTCGCCGGCGCCGTGCTCGGCAAGATCGCCATCCTCGTTCTCATCATCCTGTTCATTCAAAAGCGGCCGCGCGGCCTGTTCGCGCTCAAGGGCCGTGCGGTGGAAGCATGACCCCTCACATGCTGACGCGATCGCTGGACCGCGGCGCGACGATCTTCCTTGCGGTCGTCGTGGCCTGCGGCATCCTGATCCCGCTCTCCAACCTTCTGCTGCCCGCGGGCTCGTTCCTACAAGTGCCGACCTATCTGGTCGCGCTCTGGGGCAAATATGTCTGCTACGCCATCCTGGCGCTCTCGATCGACCTGATCTGGGGCTATTGCGGCATCCTCTCGCTCGGCCACGGTGCTTTCTTCGCGCTCGGTGGCTACGCGATGGGCATGTACCTGATGCGGCAGATCGGCAGCCGCGGCGTCTACGGCAACCCGATCCTGCCTGACTTCATGGTGTTCCTGAACTATTCGAAGCTGCCCTGGTACTGGTACGGCTTCGACATGTTCTGGTTTGCCGCGCTGATGGTGCTGATCGTGCCGGGCCTGCTCGCCTTCTGCTTCGGCTGGCTCGCCTTCCGCTCCCGCGTCACGGGCGTGTATCTGTCGATCATCACCCAGGCGATGACCTATGCGCTGCTGCTGGCCTTCTTCCGCAACGATTTCGGCTTCGGCGGCAACAACGGCATGACCGACTTCAAGGACATTTTGGGCTTCAACGTGCAGGCAGAAGGCACCCGTGCTGCGCTGTTCGCGCTGAGCTGCCTGGCGCTGATCGCCGGCTTCCTGATCTGCCGCGCCATCGTCTCGTCCAAGCTCGGCAAGGTGCTGATCGCGGTGCGCGATGCCGAATCGCGCACGCGCTTCCTCGGCTACCGCGTCGAATCCTACAAGCTGTTCGTGTTCACGGTGTCGGCCTGCATGGCAGGCGTCGCCGGCGCGCTCTATGTGCCGCAGGTCGGCATCATCAACCCGAGCGAATTCGCGCCCGGCAATTCGATCGAGGCGGTGATCTGGGTTGCGGTCGGCGGCCGCGGTACGCTGGTCGGCGCTGCGCTCGGTGCCGTCGTCGTCAATTACGCAAAGACGTTCTTCACCTCCGGCATGCTCGCGCCGTACTGGCTGTTCATGCTGGGTGCGATGTTCATTCTGGTGACGCTGCTGCTGCCCAAGGGCATCGTCGGCACTTTCAACGCCTGGTGGGACTCGTCGAAGGAAAGGCGCGACGCCGCGACCATTGCGAGCGCCGCGGCCGAAGATGGCGTCGCCGAACCCAAAATGGCGGAGGAGGCGCAATGAACGTCATGGACACCCGCGCGACCTCCGCAATGCTGTATCTCGACGGCGTGCACGTCTCGTTCGACGGCTTCCACGCCATTAACAACCTCTCGCTGACGCTCGAGCCCGGCGAGATGCGCGCCATCATCGGCCCGAACGGCGCCGGTAAGACCACGATGATGGACATCATCACCGGCAAGACCAAGCCCGACGAAGGCACCGTGCTGTTCGACGGCGTCACGGACCTGACGCGGCTTGACGAGACCCGCATCGCCGAGCTCGGCATCGGCCGCAAATTCCAGAAGCCGACCGTGTTCGAGAGCCAGACCGTGCAGGACAATTTGCTGCTCGCGCTCAATGTCGACCACAGCGTCAAGGCTACGCTGTTCTGGCGCGGCAGCCGGGCGGAATCCGAGCAGATCGACAAGGTGCTGGAAACGATCCGCCTTACCGAGGCCCGCAACCGTCTCGCCGGCAGCCTCAGCCACGGCCAGAAGCAGTGGCTTGAGATCGGCATGCTGCTCGCCCAGGATCCAAAACTGCTTCTCGTCGACGAGCCCGTCGCCGGCATGACCGACGTCGAGACGCATCTCACCGCCGAGCTGCTCAAGGAAATCAACAAGACCCACACCGTGATGGTGGTCGAGCACGACATGACGTTCGTGCGCGAACTCGGCGTCAAGGTCACTTGCCTGCACGAGGGTACCGTGCTCGCCGAAGGCACCATCGACCAGGTCTCGTCCAACGAGCGGGTCATCGAAGTCTATCTGGGGCGGTGAGCGATGCTTGAGGTCAAGGACATCAACCTGTTCTACGGCGCGGCGCAGGCGCTGCGCGGCGTGTCGATCGCGGCCGAGCCCGGCAAGGTGACCTGCGTGCTCGGGCGCAACGGCGTCGGCAAGACCTCGCTCTTGCGCGCCATGGTCGGGCAATACCCGATCTCATCGGGCGCGATCGTGCTCGACGGCAACGATATTACGGGCCTGAAGCCCTATGAGCGCGCGCGCAAGGGCATCGGCTTCGTGCCGCAGGGGCGCGAGATATTCCCGCTTCTGACGGTCGAGGAGAATCTCAAGACCGGCTTCGGCCCGCTCAGGCGCGAGGACAAGCACATTCCGGACGACGTGTATTCGCTGTTCCCGGTGCTGCAATCCATGCTCGGCCGGCGCGGCGGCGATCTCTCCGGCGGCCAGCAACAACAGCTCGCGATCGGGCGTGCGCTGGTGATGCGGCCAAAGCTGCTGCTGCTCGACGAGCCGACGGAGGGCATCCAGCCCTCGATCATCAAGGATATCGGCCGCGCCATCTCGTACCTGCGCAATCTCGGCAACATCGCCATCGTGCTGGTCGAACAATATCTCGACTTTGCCTGCGAACTCGGCGACAGTTTTGCGGTGATGGATCGCGGCGCGGTGAAGTTCACCTGCGACCGCTCCAATCTCGACGCGAGCGAAATCAGCCGCCAGATGGCGCTGTAGGCCATTCTGCCGCGACCGGCTGGGGAGGCGGATGCGCAGCGACGTTTTAGCGACATCTTCGGTGTTCGACGCCAACCGTGCCCGCGGAGCGGTGCGCTTCGACGTCCACGCGCGCGACGGTGTGACACGTCGCGGGATCTTGCATGAGTCCGGCTCCCTGCGCGTGCGCTTCCCTTCGCCGGAGGACGAGGGGCTCTCCGGCGTGTTCGTCAACACGGCCGGCGGCGTCGCCGGCGGCGATCGCTTCGACATCGAAATCGCGGCCGCAGATGGTGCGAAGCTGACGCTGACGACGGCGGCCGCGGAAAAGGTCTATCGCGCGCCAGGGCAGGCGGCGGAGCTCAATATAGCGCTGAAGGTTGCCGCAGGCGCACATCTCGGCTGGCTGCCGCAGGAGACGATCCTGTTCGACCGGGCGCGCGTGCGCCGTCGCTTCGACATAGACCTCGATGCGACTGCCTCGCTCCTGCTGTGCGAGATCGTGGTGTTCGGCCGTACCGCGATGGGTGAGCGGATGGAGCAGGGCGAGTTCGTCGACCGCTGGCGACTGCGTCGCGGCGGCAAGCTAGTGTTCGCCGAGACCGTCAGGCTCGACGGCAATATCGGCGCAAAGCTTGCGCGATCGGCGGTGGCGAAGGGCGGCGCTGCGATCGGGACGGCGCTGATCGTGCCCGGCGACGAGGCCCTGATCGAGCGTCTCCGCGAGGCCTCGGAATCCTTCGCCGGTGAGGTCGGGATGTCCGCCTGGAATGGCTTTGCAATGGCGCGGTTCTGTGCCCAAGATGCGGCGCGCCTGCGTGGCGACATGATGGCCGTATTGGCGCGCACCGGTGCGGCGCTGCCGCGGCTCTGGCTGAATTGACGAAGTGAACGGAAGAGATTTCGTATGAACCTGTCTCCGCGCGAAAAGGACAAGCTTCTGATCTCGATGGCGGCGATCGTGGCCCGCCGCCGGCTGGATCGCGGCGTCAAGCTCAACCATCCGGAGGCGATCGCGCTCATCTCCGATTTCATCCTCGAAGGCGCGCGGGATGGCCGCACCGTCGCCGAGCTGATGCAAGCGGGTGCGCAGGTCCTCACGCGCGACCAGGTGATGCCGGGCATTCCCGAGATGATCCACGACATCCAGGTCGAGGCGACCTTTCCGGACGGCACTAAGCTCGTCACCGTGCACGAGCCGATCAGGTAGTTTTGAATTCGTCATTCCGGGGCGCCTGAAGGCGAACCCGGAATCCAGAGATTGTTGATCGAGATTCCGGGTTCTCGCTGCGCGGGCCCCGGAATGACGAGGAGGATAGAATGATTCCCGGCGAACTCTTCATCCAGGACGGCGAGATCGAGCTCAATGCCGGCCGCAAGACCGTGACGCTGACGGTCGCCAACACCGGTGACCGCCCGATCCAGGTCGGCTCGCACTACCATTTCTTCGAGACCAACCCGGCCCTGAAGTTCGACCGCAAGAAAGCCCGCGGCATGCGCCTCGACATCGCCGCCGGCACCGCCGTTCGCTTCGAGCCCGGCCAGACCCGCGACGTTCAGCTCGTCGCGGTGGCCGGCAAGAAGACCATCTACGGCTTCCGCGGCGACGTGATGGGGAAGCTGTGAAATCCACAGGAACGAGCGTGGCGCGGCATGGTTGAGGCGAAAACGGAGGACTTTGCCATGCTGTCACCTGTCCGCCTCGTCTCCGAAGCCGCCGAGCTCGCCGCGCGCCGTCACAACGGCATGGCGCGCAAGGGCCGTGGTCATGAGCCCTACATCAACCACCTCGCCGAGGTCGCGAACCTGCTTGCCACCGCGACCGACGGCGCCGACGCCGAACTCGTTGCCGCAGGCTGGCTGCACGATGCGATCGAGGACACCGACACCACGCGCGAGGAGCTCGCGCAAAAATTCTCCGACCGTGTCGCGTCGCTTGTCGAGGAATGCACCGACGATATGAGCCTGCCTAAGCCGGAGCGGCGGCGGCGTCAGGTGCTCGACGCACCGAAGAAATCGGCTGGCGCCAGGCTGATCAAGATCGCCGACAAGATCAGCAATATCGGCGCGCGCGTGCATTCCGATCCGACGGCCGAGGAACGTGACGATCTCGTCGACTACACCGACTGGGCCGAGCAGGTTGTCGCCGGTTGCCGCGGCGGCAACTCTTGGCTCGATACGACATTCGACGACACGGTGCTCACAGCGAGGACCTCGCTGTGAGCACCGGTCCAAAATTCAAACGCAAACGGGGCTTGTGATGTCCGTCAAAATAAAGCGTTCGGTCTATGCCGACATGTTCGGCCCGACCACCGGTGACAAGGTGCGGCTGGCCGACACCGACCTCATCATCGAGGTCGAGAAGGATTTCACCACCTACGGCGAGGAGGTGAAGTTCGGCGGCGGCAAGGTGATCCGCGACGGCATGGGTCAGTCGCAGGTCACCAACAAGCAGGGCGCGGCAGACACCGTCATCACCAACGCACTGATCGTCGATCACTGGGGCATCGTGAAGGCCGACGTCGCGATCAAGGACGGCATGATCGCCGGCATCGGCAAGGCCGGCAATCCCGACATCCAGCCGGGTGTCACCATCATCATCGGCCCGGGCACCGACGTAATCGCGGGTGAAGGCAAGATCCTCACCGCCGGCGGCTTCGACAGCCACATCCACTTCATCTGTCCGCAGCAGATCGAGCACGCGCTGATGTCTGGGGTCACCTCGATGTTAGGGGGCGGCACCGGGCCGTCGCATGGCACGTTCGCCACGACCTGCACGCCGGGGCCGTGGCACATGGGGCGGATGATCCAGTCGTTCGACGCCTTCCCGGTCAATCTCGGCATCTCTGGCAAGGGCAACGCCTCGCGGCCCGCCGCGCTGGTCGAGATGATCAAGGCCGGGGCCTGTGCGCTGAAGCTGCACGAGGACTGGGGCACGACGCCGGCCGCGATCGACACCTGCCTCTCGGTCGCCGACGACTACGATATCCAGGTGATGATCCACACCGACACGTTGAACGAATCCGGCTTCGTCGAGGATACCATCAAAGCCTTCAAGGGCCGCACCATCCACGCCTTCCACACCGAGGGCGCCGGCGGCGGTCATGCCCCCGATATCATCAAGGTCGCGGGGCTCAAGAACGTGCTGCCGTCCTCGACCAACCCGACGCGGCCCTTCACGCGCAACACCATCGACGAGCATCTGGACATGCTGATGGTGTGCCACCACCTCGATCCCTCGATCGCGGAAGATCTGGCGTTCGCGGAAAGCCGCATCCGCAAGGAGACCATCGCGGCCGAGGACATCCTGCACGATCTCGGCGCGCTCTCGATGATCTCGTCGGACTCCCAGGCCATGGGCCGCCTCGGCGAGGTCATCATCCGGACCTGGCAGACCGCCGACAAGATGAAGAAGCAGCGCGGCTCGCTGCCGCAGGATAAGGGCAAGGACAACGACAATTTCCGCGTCAAGCGCTACATCGCCAAATACACGATCAATCCCGCGATCGCCCATGGCGTTTCGAAGCTGATCGGCTCGGTGGAGAAGGGGAAGCTCGCCGATCTCGTGCTGTGGTCGCCGGCCTTCTTCGGCGTCAAGCCCGATTGCGTCGTCAAGGGCGGCATGATCGTCGCCGCTCCCATGGGCGATCCCAACGCCTCGATCCCGACCCCGCAGCCGGTGCATTATCAGTCGATGTTCGGCGCCTTCGGCAAGGCGATAACCGCATCCTCAGTGGTGTTCACCTCGAAGGCCGCGATCACCGGCGGCCTCGCGCGTAAGCTCGGCATCGACAAGAAGCTCTATGCGGTCCAGAACACCCGCGGCAGGATCTCGAAGAAGAGCATGATTCACAACGACGCCACGCCCAATATCGAAGTCGATCCGGAGACCTATGAGGTTCGCGCCGACGGCGAGCTTTTGACCTGCGCCCCCGCCGAGGTGCTGCCGATGGCGCAGCGATATTTCATGTACTGAAATAGCGCCTCAACGCATGTCTCAGGAACATGTCCTGGTCGCATATCCGGGGGCAGCTTTTCCGGGTTTTGCGTTCGATCCCGCCTGGTCTAAGGTACCCGCCGGGTATCTGAAGCCCAGAAGAAAAGCCGGGAGGATTTCTCGTGATCTACGTCGTCGCCACCTTGACCATCAAGCCTGAAACGCGCGCCGAATTCATTGCAGCTGCCACCGCCTGCATCAAGGAGACGCGGAAAGAGCCCGGCAATATCGCCTATGATCTGCATGAGAGCGTCACCGATCCCGCCAAGATGGTGTTCGTCGAGCAGTGGGAGAATGCCGAAGCACTGGTGCCGCATCGCGCCATGGAGCACATGAAGACGTTCGGCCGCGTCGCGGTGAAGTGTTTTACGGCGCCGCCGAAGATCGAAGTGATCACGCCCGAGAAGGTCGAGACACGGTAACGGGGTAAAAGCGCATGATCCGGGCGACGCAGGTCAGGGGACAACACCGCTTCGCGGAAGCGCCGGCGGATACGGTCGTGCTCGATTTCGACGATCGACACCGCCGCCGGATGGCGATGACGGGAACGCGGGGGCTCGAGTTCCTGCTCGACCTGGAGAATGCCGTCGCCCTGCGCGGCGGCGATGCACTGGTGTTGGAGGACGGCCGACTGGTCGAGGTGGTCGCCGCGCCCGAGCCGTTGCTCGAGATTCGCGGCCACGATCCGCACCACCTTATTCGCGTCGGCTGGCATCTCGGCAATCGCCATCTGCCGACGCAGATCATGGCCAAGGGCCTGCGCATCCGCCGCGACCACGTCATCGAAGCCATGGTGAAGGGCCTCGGTGCGCGCGTGATCGAGATCGAGGCGCCGTTCGATCCCGAGGGCGGCGCCTATGCCGATGCCGGTCATGCGCATGGACACGACGACCACGCGCATCACGATCATGGCCACGATGATCATCACGGTCATGACCACCATCATGATCATGCCGCACATGGCGACGGTCACGATCACCATCACCACGACGAGCATTGCGATCACCCCGATCATCACCACGGCCACAAGCATGCTCATGACCACAAATGAGCCGGTCGCGGCCCGCGACCTCGCGGAGGGCGAGGCGGCGGCGCTGTACCGGCTGATGACGTGGCTGTCGCCCGCGTTTCCCGTCGGGGGCTTTTCCTACTCCAGCGGCATCGAATGGGCGGTCGAGGCCGGCGACATCACCGACGTCGCGTCGCTGGCGGACTGGCTCGACGCGATGCTTCGCGATGGCTCAGGCTTCTGCGATGCGATTTTTCTGGTCCACGCCTATCGCGCCACTGAAGCGGGCGAGGGCGACACCTTGAGCGATATCGCCGAGCTCGCCGCGGCCTTCGTGCCCTCGCGCGAGCGGCAACTGGAGACGACATCGCAGGGCCATGCCTTCGTCGACATCGCCCGCGCCGCGTGGGATGCCGACGGGCTGGACGCCATGGTTGCGGCATGCCGCACGCCACTGGTCTATCCCGTTGCTGTTGGCGTGGTCGCCGCGATGCACGGCGTGCCGCTGGCACCGACGCTGCACGCCTTCCTGCATGCGTTGGTCTCGAACTGGATTTCCGCGGCCAGCCGGCTCATTCCGCTCGGCCAGACCGATAGCCAGCGCGTGCTGGTGAAGCTGGAAGCCGCGGTTGCCGCGACGGCAAATCGTGCGCTGGCTGCGACGCTGGACGATCTCGGCGGCGCGACGTTTCGCGCCGACCTCGCCAGCCTGCGGCACGAGACGCAATATACGCGGCTGTTTCGGTCATGAGCAGGGTGAGTTGCTCTCCGCCGTCGTCCTGGCGAAAGCCAGGACCCATAACCACGAATGCGCGTGGCTATGCACAGATGCGGCTCCAGCGTGCCGTGACAATCGGGTTCAGTGGTAATGGGTCCTGGCTTTCGCCAGGACGACGATAGGAAAGACTCAATGCCTACATCTCACGGTCCCTTGCGCGTCGGCATCGGCGGTCCGGTCGGATCGGGCAAGACCGCGCTGATGGACCTGCTCTGCAAAACCATGCGCGAGCGCTACGACATCGCGGCGATCACCAACGACATCTACACCAAATGGGATGCGGAATTTCTCGTGCGCTCGGGTTCGCTGACGCCGGATCGCATTGCCGGGGTCGAGACCGGCGGCTGTCCGCACACCGCGATCCGCGAGGACGCCTCGATGAATCTCGCCGCGGTGGCGGATATGCGCGCCAAGTTTCCCGGGCTCGATCTCGTGCTGATCGAATCCGGCGGTGATAACCTCGCTGCCACTTTTTCCCCCGAGCTCGCCGATCTCACCATTTACGTCATCGACGTGGCGGCCGGCGACAAGATCCCGTCCAAGGGCGGCCCCGGCATCACCCGGTCCGACCTCCTTGTCATCAACAAGATCGACCTGGCGCCCTATGTCGGCGCCTCCCTGGAAAAGATGGAGACGGACGCCAGGCGGATGCGCGGCGAGCGGCCGTTCGTCATGACCAACCTGAAGAAGAACCAGGGGCTGGACCGCATCATCGGCTTCATTGAGGCCAAAGGCGGCTTGAAACGGGCCGGCTGACCGGCGCGACCAACCTAACGCAGGCGTTTCCCCCCGTTAACGCCATGGGCAGAGCCGTGTCCACGGAACAAATTTCGGTCACGGCAATTGATTACCTCCGGTGCCCGGAGCAAATCCGTCCCGGCCGGACCAGCGGCGGGCCGATTTAAGCTTCTCAGGCGACCAAGTTGCGTACCGATGTCTCCTCCTTCATTATCCCGGCCATTGGGGTCCACCCTGTTTCGGCACGTGCCCGTTCGAGCGGCGTCCATATGCTCCGTGTTTATTGCCGACCTCCTGCTTTCGCCTGAGTAGTCGCGTGGTCCGGCTGGGTTTCATCATTGGCTTCATTGCTCTTCTCGGAGCCCTGCTCTCCGGGCTTGCGGCCTATCGCGTCCACGACCAGGAGCTGGCGCTGGACCGGATCGCGCTGGCGCGCGCGATCGACGTCCATGCGAGCCTCGTCCAGGACCGGCTCACCGAGCGCGAACTGCTCGCGCGGGTTGCCTCCGGCCTGTTCCGGGCGCCGTCGGTGCTCAAGCCAAACATGCTCGAGCCGCTGCGCTCGGCCATCTACGCCTTCAAGACCGATTTCGTGGTGGCGGGCTGGGTCGCCCGCCTGAAGCCGAACGAACTTGCCGCAGCACAGGCCGCCATCGCGAGCGCCGGCTTCCCCAATCCGCGAATCCGCACCTATGACGACAAGCCGATCGATCCCGCAGGTGTCACCCAGCCGATCGACGTGCTGATGGATCTCGAGCCGCGCAGCAACGAGACCAAGGGGCTGCCCGGCCGCAGCTACGACCAGGATCAGGTGCGCAGCGCCATGCTGGCGCGCGCCAGAGTGGAGAAGAGATCGGTTGCCTCAGAACCGGTTGCCCTCCTGCGCAGCGGCGGGCCGATCGGCATCATTGTGGCCGCTCCCGTCATCCCCGAGGGCGCGACGGAGCCGGCGGGCTTCATCACATTTTCCTACGAGCTCTCTTCCCTGATGCTGACCAACGACGACATGTCGTTGTTCGCGGTCGCACTGAAGGATCCGCGCCGGGAGGGGGGCGAACTCGTCGCCAACGATCAAGGCGTGGTCTCGGCCCGAACGACAGCGGCTGAGGGGCCGGCGCCGTCGGCGACGCGCACGGTGAGCTTCGGTGGTCGCGACTGGCAGCTCGGCTATTACGCCAAGACCAATTCGGCGCGCCGCGCCGAGCAGACTGCGATCATCGTGGCGGCGATCGGCTTTGCGATCACCGCGATGGTGTGCGGCCTGTTCGGCTATGTCGCCTACAACAATTTGCGGCTCAGCCGGGAAATCCAGGTCAGAATCGGCTTCGAGCGCCGGTTGACTGCTGTCATCGACGAGCTCAACCACCGGGTCAAAAACATCCTGGCGGTGATCCAGTCGATCGTGACCCGCACGCTGCGCCATGGCTCGGACATCGATGTCGCGCGCGAGCTCCTGATCGGCCGCATCCACGCCATGTCCAACGTCGTCTCACTGCTCAGCGAGAGCCAGTGGCAGGGGGTCAAGCTGAAGGGCCTGTTCGAGGCGCGCGCCATCCCGCATGCCGACCGCATCGCCGTCACCGGTCCTGATATCGCAGTCAGCGCGCGCGCGGCGCAGAGCCTGTCGCTGCTGTTCTTCGAGCTCGCCTCGCACTCCGACGAGGGCCTGTCGCTGGTCGGCAAGCATCCGCACATCACTGCCAATTGGACGGTGACGAACGAGGGGGCCGGCGAGGTCTTCTATTTCCGCTGGGAGGAGTTCAACACCAGCGAAGCGACGCGCCGCCCGGATTCCGATTTCGGCCTGATCCTGCTCGACCGCGTCGCGCCCGAGGCGCTCGGCGGCACCGCCAAGCGCTATTTCACCGACGTCTCCTATGTCTACGAGCTGACCGCGCCGATGGAGACGGTCGAGGACATGACCGAGCGCGACCGCACCGACAAGCTATCAGCACCGATCCGGCCGGCGCGGAAAACGCCCTAACTCTTCGGGCGCAGCACGAGGTCAACCAGAGTCCGCGCGTAGGCCGGCGTGATCGGCGCGATGCCGAAGACGTAGCGGTAGAACAGGCTGCCATAAATCGCGTCGTAGAGATCCTGGGGCGGCGCTTCCGCCAGAATGCTGCCGTCGTTCTGGCCCGCGGCGATCATCTCGATCAGTGCGTCGCGGCGGAATTGCAGGTAGCGGGCGTAGAACAGCTCCGCCGAGCCGGTCTTGGAGATGCATTCGGAGATGACGGCGAGCTGGACCTTGCCGAACTCGCCCTGGAGCGCTTCGGCGTAGGCCGCGGCATGGCGGCGTGCGCGCGCGGCGGGGCTGCCCGAGCTTGCAGGCGGCAGCGGTAGCATCTGCGCGGCATGGTGAAGGAAGGCGTCGATCAGCAAGGCTTCGCGGGACGGCCACCATTTGTAGATCGTCATCTTGGAGACGCTGGAGTGGCGCGCGATTGCGTCGATGGTGGTGGCGGCAAGGCCGGTGGTGGCCATCAGCGCATAGGCGCTTTGGAGAATGGCGTTGGTGGTCTCGATCGACCTCGGCCGGCCGCGCCGGGGCGCGCTGTCGGCTCCCTCACTCCCGCCATTCGCCATCACCACGCCGGCCTCCTCGCGCAATCCGCTGCCGCTCCGCATAGCCCAGCCGTGACGGCCGGCCTAGCGGAATCGGAAGGTGTCGAGTTAGGTCTGCTGCCGCAAGGCCGCGGGCAGGTCCTGCCGCTTCGACCAGCCGATGTAATATGCGACCGCGGCCATCGCCGCGAAGCCGGCCAGACTCACGGCGATCTGCATCACCACCAGATTGGCGCCGGTGATCAGGACGAGATGGCCGGCGAGGGACAGGAACACGCCGACGCAGAACACCGCGAGCCATTCCTCGCCGCATCTGATGACCGCCCGTAACGGTCTCCATTGCAGGGCGGGATGATCGGCCGGGACGAGATATGTCGCGAGGAAAGCGAGTGCGAGGAAGTGGACCACGCGATAGGGTGCGAGGTTTTCCTTGTCGGTCGGCGTGATATTGTCGAGCACGATGTTCGGCAAGTAGGCGGCAAGCGCGGGCGAGTGGCGCATCAGCGTGATCGCCATTGCGAATACGAGATAGGCGCCCGCAAGCACGCGCAGCCAGGACAGGCCATGCAGCGCGCGGCCCGACGCACCGGTCACGGCGAACCAGCCGCCCAGCACCATCAGCATCTGCCAGCAGAACGGGTTGAAGGTCCAATCCTGGTCCGGATAGACCCGGAAATTCCAGTCGAACCAGCGCGCCGCAACGTACAGCGCGACCGATGCCGCAAGCATCAGGTTCGGACGCCGCAACAGGCCCCACAGCGCGAACGGAAAGAAGGCCATCAGCGGGATCATAAGCTGTAACAGGTCGAGATTCAGCGGCTCCTCCTGGAGCACGAGGCCACGCACCAGGATGCGCAGCGGGTGCTCGAGAATTCCCGATATGTTGTATTCGTGGATGATCTCGGGCGCCTTCGATTGCGAGGCGACGTAGGCGATGGTGTCGATATAGATCACGAACAGCACGACATAAGCGGCATACAGCCGCCAGACGCGGCGAAAGATGCGCGTCGCCGCGACGACGTAGCCGCGCTCCAGTGCTATCCTGCCGTGAATGATCGCGACGCCATAGCCCACCACGAACACGAACAAGTCTGCGGCGCCGCTGAAGCCGAAGTTGCGCAGCGTCAGCAAATTGACGACGTTGTTCGGGATGTGGTCGACGAAAACCGACCAGTTGGCGATGCCGAGCGTCAAATAGAGACGAGGGTCGTGATGGAATGCGGCGAGGTTCGCCTGGACGGACGGTTTCATCGAAAAAAATGGCTTTTTGGAATCAGGGGCGCTGCTTTTACCGGCAACCGCCTGCCTATCCGAGTAGCGTTTGCGTGATGGCGCAGGCAACGGCGCAAAATCGGCGCGGGGCCACTGGTGCCGATTCGATAGATGCGTATACGGGACCTGGGACGAAACTTTCTAAGGCGTGCTAGCTGCTACTCGGCAGGTTCGGCCGAGGCCTCGTCGGGTACGCCGGCGCGGCTCGCCATGATTCCGAGGGCGACACCGCCGATCGCCAGGATCGGCAACAGCCGCTTGATCCCGATGGCGCGAACGATCTGGAGTCCGGTGGCGAGCAGCATGGGGTCCGCGAGCATGCTCGAGGCCGCCGACTTCGTGGCGCGCTCGGCCGCGATATAAGCTTGCTTGCGCAGCTGCCGCTTGTAGACCCAATAGCTCACCGCCGCGGTCAGGGTCAGGAGAAAGAAAACGCCTGCACCGGCAAGGCAGGCCTGCACCGGACCATATTTCTCGAGCACCGAGATGAACGCCGCTGCGCACAGGAAGCAGGTGGTGATGAAGAGCGCGAACGCCGCGCCTGCCGCCAACGAGGTCAGCCGCACAGCGCTGCCGGTGGATGCGCTGATCCCGTCGATGATGCGCTGAAACATGGTCTTGCTCCTCAGATCCCCACAAGCCGGCGCCGGCGGCGCCGCTGCGCCACCGTCTCGATACCCATTCGCGACCTCAGCGGCGCCAGGCCGCGCCGATCAGAAAGCCGATGCCGAGCGCGAGCCCGACGGTCGCGAGCGGCCGCTGGCTGATCGCGTCCTCCAGCGTCTCCTCGATCGAGCCGTAGGCCTCCTGTGCCGCGCCCATCATCGCGCTGCCGCGCTCCGACATGTCGTCGATCGCGGAATCCACGTTTTCGCGCGCTTGGCGATAGCCGCGGCGGGCCTGCTTGCCGGAGGAGTTGGCAAAAGTATTGAGCGCGTCGGTGATCTGATCGGTGAGGGCGGCGATATCGCTTTTCACGGCTGCTACATCCTTCTCGAGGCGTTCTCGGGTGGCTTTGTCGGTCCAGTCTCTCATCCCGGCTTCGGCATTGGTGGTGGACATCGGGGGCTCCGAGCTGTTGACGGTTGAGACAGCCGGGAAACGTTTCGTCGTCGGGTAAGTTCCGTTCACGGAAACCGGTCAGTCCTGCGGGAGCTGCGGCGAATCCTGCGGCAACAGATGCTCCTTCAGGATCAGGGCGACGATCAGCAGCGGCGACGACAGGAACGCGCCCATCGGGCCCCACAGCCAGGTCCAGAACGCCAGCGCCAGCAGCACCGCGAGCGCATTGAGCGCCAGCCGCCGGCCGATGATGGTCGGCGTGACGAAATGTCCCTCCAGGAAGGTGATGCCGCCAAAGGCGAGCGCCGCCATCAGGCCGCCGCTGACGGTCGGGAAGGTGACCAGTCCCACCACGACCAGAATGGCGAACATGGCCACCGGTCCGATGATCGGAATGAAATTGAGGGTGGCCGCGAGCGCGCCGAGGCCAGCCGGATTGGGCATTCCGGTGAGCGCGCAGACGATGCCGGCGGCGACGCCGACGCCGACATTGATGAGGGTCACGGTCAAGAGATAGTTGCCGAGATGGACCTCGATCTCGTTGAGGATGCGAAGCGTGCGCAGCCGTGCCTCATGATCGCTGAAGGTCATGATCATCGCCCGTCGCAGGTCCCGCCAGCTGGCGATGAACAGGATCAGCGTGACGAAGAACAGCAGGAATTCGGTAAAGGTCGGTGACAGGAATTCGATCGTCGGCTGCACCCAATCGAATTTCGGCATCTGGAAGCTCGGCAATCCCTCCGAGCCGCCGAGCATCGTCTGCAGCTCTCGCCACAGCGCCAGCGGCCGGTCGAACACGTGGACCTTGTCTTTCAGCTGGGTGCCGAGTTCGGGCAGGCGCGAGCTCCATTCCATCGCCGGCGAGGCGATCAGCGCGACGATGAAGCCGACCACGGCGGTCACCGCGAACACGATCAAGACGGCGGCAAGCCCGCGCGGCACTTTCCGGTTCTCCAGAAAGGTCGCTGCCGGCGAGAGCATCGTGCCGGTGACGAACGCCATCACGACAGGCAGGAAGAACGCCTTACCGACATAGAGTACCGCGACGATTGCGATGAGGAGCAGCCCGGCGAGCGAGAAGGCGACGAACTCTGTGCGGCGGATCACCGGGGGGAGTTCGCCGTGGCTCTCGGGAAGCGGAGTGCCTTCGCCGTTGCCGGGAATCATACGTTCACTGGGAAGGACGCGCACAATACCTCTCCGGCACGGAGTCTTCGGTCCTCGCGCCTATGATCAGGGAGAACGTCCAAGCGCCCTGCGGGTTCCATCGCGGCTTCGTGAAGAAGGGCTCGCTTGACTGTGACGTCGCTGCTGCATCCCGCAGCGGAACTTGTAGCGGTTCGACCGCGTTGATCGAACCAGCGCATCACCCTGATGCAGGCATCCAACGGGGCAGCACATGACGAAGTTCTCTGCAGTCCGACGCCGCATATCGCCGCGCCGCATCACCGCATTCGCGTTCGCAACCGCTTTGCTGGCAGTGCCGTTCGGCGCCGCGAGCGCACAGACGCTGGGCTACACCTATCCGCATCAGCCCTACCCGCAGGACCAGGGCTATTCGCAGGGTTATGCGAGCCAAGGGTATGCAAACCAAGGCTATGCGAACCAAGGCTATGCGAACCAAGGCTATGCGAATCAGGGCTATGCAAGCCCGAACGCGCAGGCCGCCGACGAGGATGCCGCGCTGCCCGATCGCCTGCGCAGGCAGATTGTCAGCTTCGACCGCAGCGAGCCGGCCGGTACCATCGTCATCGATACCAACAATACTTATCTCTATTACGTGCTCGGCCAGGGCCGCGCCATCCGTTATGGCGTCGGCGTCGGGCGCGAGGGTTTTACCTGGTCGGGTGTGCAGAGCGTCAGCCGCAAGGCGGAATGGCCGGACTGGCATCCGCCGGCTGAGATGATTGCGCGACAACCTTATCTGCCTCGCTTCGTCGCTGGCGGCCCCGGCAATCCGCTCGGCGCGCGTGCGATGTATCTCGGGTCGAGCGAATACCGCATCCATGGCACCAACGATCCCGCCACGATCGGCAAGTTCGTCTCGTCCGGCTGCATCCGCATGACCAATGAGGACGTCACCGACCTGTTCGGCCGCGTCAATGTCGGCGCCAAGGTCGTCGTGCTGCCGAAGAACGCGCCGCTGATGGCGAAAGGTAGCGATTCCGTGCGCAAGCGCCCGGCCGTGACGGCGCTGCCCTCGGGCCGGCAGGCGCTGAACGTTTCGAATTCGGCCGTGAACTAAGGATCGTGTGAGGTCACATGAAGAGACGTTCGATCGGCAAACTCGCCGGTGGCGCGGTGGCGTTCGTCGCCGTTGCCTCCGTCGGCCTCGCGCTCACGCCATCGGCCCATGCGGAGGACTTTTTCTCGGCGCTGTTCGGCGGCTTCCGCGGGCGACCGGCGCCCGAGATTCGCATGCCGTTCCAGACCGATGACACGCCACGCTACGACACGCCGCGTCAGCGGGCGTCCTATGGCGGCGGCACGGCCTATTGCGTGCGCGGCTGCGACGGACGTTATTTCCCGGCGCAGGGAAACGATTCCGAGAGCAAGGCGCAATCCTGCAAGAGCTTCTGCCCGGCCTCGGAGACGTCGCTGGTCTATGGCGGCAACATCGACGACGCGACGACGGAGAAGGGGAAATCCTATTCCGACCTGCCTAACGCGTTCCGCTATCGCAATGAGATTGTCTCAGGCTGCACCTGCAACGGCAAGGATCCGGTCGGGCTCGCTCAGGTCAAGGTCGACGACGATCCCACCTTGCGCAAGGGTGACATCGTCGCGGGCGCCGACGGCCTGGTGGTCGCCAGCCGCAATGCCAACGACCGCCGCGGTGTCGCGATGAATTTCTCCCCGCTGCCGGATTCGGTGCGCGCAAGATTCCGCCAAGTGCCGGTGGTGGCGAAGGAGTAGCCCTCAAGGTCGTCCTGGCGAAAGCCAGGACCCATTACCCCAAATGCCGGTGTTGCCCCCACACCGCTGACCACCAGCCTGCCCCTTGCAGAGTGGGGTGGCTATGGGTCCTGGCTTTCGCCATGACGACACCGGCATGTGTGGCTCGTCGTTCCCATATACCCACCCTACGCTGCGCGAATCTTGCCGAGGAAGTCGCTGACCTCATGGCCGAGCTGGCGGCTCTGGCTCTCCAGCATCTCGGAGGCATGCTTCACGTTGTCGGCGGCGGCGGCAGCAGCGTCAGCATCGGATTTGACGCCGGTGATGTTGTCCGAGACGTTCTTGGTGCCCTGCGCCGCAAACTGAGTGCTGCGGGTGATCTCTTGCGTGGCCGCACCCTGCTCCTGCACGGCGGCAGCGATTGCGGTCGCGACCTCGTTCACTTCGCCGATGATGCCACCGATGGTCTGGATCGCGCTGATGGCGTCGCCCGCGACCTTCTGGATGTCGGCGATCTGCTCGGAGATCTCCTCGGTCGCCTTGGCCGTCTGGCTCGCCAGCGACTTCACCTCGGAGGCGACCACGGCAAAGCCACGCCCGGCTTCTCCGGCGCGGGCGGCCTCGATCGTGGCGTTGAGCGCGAGCAAATTGGTCTGCTGCGCAATGGTGTTGATCAGGCCCACGACCTCGCCGATGCGACCGGCCGACTTCTGAAGTCCCTGCACCGTGCCGTCGGTCTCGCGTGCCTGGGTCACGGCGCGGCTGGCGATACCCGCGGCATGCGCGGCCTGCTGGCTGATGTCGTTGATCGAGGCGCTGAGCTCTTCCGCTGCGGCGGCGACGCTGTCGACGCTCATGGAGGCGTCGTTGGAGGCCTTGCCCGCGACCTGAACGCGGTCGTTGGTCTGCCGCGACACCGCGGAGAGATCGCCCGAGGTCTTGCGCATTTCGCCGGAGGCTTCGCTCAATTCGCCGAGTGTCTTGCGCACCGCGCCCTCGAACTCGCCGACATAGGTCTCGACCGCGCGCTGGCGCGCGGAGGCGCCCGCATTGCGTTCGCGCTCCTGCGCCTCGATCGTGAGCTTCTCGTTGGCCTGCTGCTTGAAGGTCTCCAGCGCGCCGGCAAGCGCGCCGATCTCGTCGTTGCGATCGAGATAGCCGCTGTCGACGGCAAGGTCGCCGCCGGCGACCTTCAGCATGGCGTCGCGGATGGTGTTGAGCGGAGTGATGACGCGGCGGCTGACCAGCATGATCGCGCCGACGGCAAGCCCCACGGCGAGCGCCAGCAGCGTAAGCTGCACGATCAGTGCGCGCTCTGCGGCGCCGCGCTGCTCCTGCGTGTGGATCTTGGCGGCATCGAGCGCACCTTCTGCCACTGCGACCGCGCTCGCCATCCGGCCGACCGTGAGCGGGCTCCATTGGTTCGCCGTCATCTCGGGCTTCTCACCCTTGACCAGCGCGTCCGCGAGACGGTCGCGCAAGGCCAGATACTGCGGCTCGAAATAGGAGGTCTTGGCGGAGGCCATCGCGGAGGCGAGCCCCGCCGGCAACTGCATGCCGGCCGTCGACAACTCCAGCGCCTTCCACATCGCGCTCGTGCCGCCGACATGTTGGGTATAGGCGTAGCGGCCCTCCGGCGTGATCTTGCCGGCGGCCAGCCCGGTCGAGACGATCAGCGAAGCTTCGCCTGCTGTGTTGCGGAGCAGCCAGGCGTTCTGTTTGATCGACAGCAACTGGTCGATCGCGGCGTCCAGGTGATTGACGGTGGCGGCCAACGTGTTCGAGAGCTTGTCGAGCGTGTCGAGCAGGCCCTGCGTCGTTTCCATGTATTCCTTGGGCAGGCTGGCGCGGCGCTGGTCCTTCGGCTTGGCGACATCCTCCCAGAACTGCTTCTGCTCCTCGATCAGCAGCTTATAGAGGCGCGCGAGCTCCGGTACCAGAGTGCCCGATTGCGGAAAGTCCATGGCCGGCAGCAGCGCGAGCGCGCGCGCCATGGCGGGCATTTGGGCATCGCGCAGGGCGCGCAGATATTTCTCGATTTCGCCGTCCATCGGCTCGGTCGCGTTCAGCAGGCGGACCGTGGTCGAGCGGTCGGTGCGCAGATTGTGCATCGCCTTGAACAGATCGGCGGACGTGTCGGCGATCTGCGAGATGCGATTGGCGGTCTTCAGGCGATCCCAGGACTCGTAGGCGGTAAGGGAGAGCACGATCACCACGCAGACCGACGTGATCGCGATCACCGCCTTCAGCAGCGCGGATACGGTCAGACGATTCAGCATCGAAGTCCCCCCAATTCCCAATACAAAGTTCGTGAAGTCGCCCCGGCAACAACAGAAAAAGGGGCCCGTAAGACGAGGCAATCGCATGCCGTTTGCGGCTCACGGCCCAAACGGTTTCCGCATCTCAAAGGAAAAGGGTAAAGTTTTAGGCCGGCCGGCTGATCGTAGAAGTACGTATTTACTAGAAGTTGCAGAGGGTTGCGTCGATGGAACCAAGCCGGGAGTTGCGCGTTAGGAGAGGGTCAGCAATTTTGCCTAAAGGGGGGTCCTAGCGATGCTGGTCGGCGTACTCGTCACCTTTCTCGTCGTCATTCTCGTACTTTATCTCATCAACATGCTGCCGATGGACGGCCGCGCCAAGCAGATCGCGCGCGTCGTCGTCATCATCATCGGCATCGTGTCGCTACTGAAATATCTGGCCGTGTTCTAGCCGCGCTTTCGTAGCCCGGATGGAGCGCAGCGCAATCCGGGTCTTGCCCCAATCGATAGCGGCTTCGGATTACGCTCCACTCCATCCGGGCTGCTGCGCCAACAAAAAAGCCCCGGCGTGAGCCGGGGCTTTTGGTGCTCGCCTATTCGGGCCTATCCCGCCCCTTTGGCCTCGCGGCGGCGGGCGGTGAGGATGTATTCGGTGTAGCCATTCGGCTGCTCGCGCCCCTTGAAGATGAGGTCGCTAGCCGCCTTGAAGGCTGTGCCGTCGAAGCCGGGCGCCATCGGCTTGTAGATGGGATCGCCCGCGTTCTGCTTGTCGACCACGACCGCCATGCGCTTGAGCGATTCCATTACCTGGGCTTCGGTGATGACGCCCTGGTGCAGCCAGTTGGCGAGGTGCTGGCTGGAAATGCGCAAGGTGGCACGATCCTCCATCAAGCCGACGTCGTGGATGTCAGGCACCTTGGAGCAGCCGACGCCCTGGTCGATCCAGCGCACGACGTAACCGAGGATGCCCTGGCAGTTGTTGTCGATCTCCTGCTTGACGTCGTCGGGCGCCCAGTTCGACTTCGACACCGGGATGGTGAGGATGTCGGAAAGCTTTGCGCGTGGGCCGCCCTTGGCGAGCTCCTGCTGGCGCGCGGTGACGTTGACCTGGTGGTAGTGCAGCGCGTGCAGCGTCGCGGCGGTCGGCGAGGGCACCCAGGCGGTGGTGGCACCGGCCTGCGGATGGGCGAGCTTCTGCGCCAGCATGTCCGCCATCTTGTCCGGCGCGGCCCACATGCCTTTGCCGATCTGGGCATGGCCGGGCAGGCCACAGGTCAGGCCCATATCGACGTTCCAGTCCTCATAGGATTTGATCCAGGGCTGCGCCTTCATCTCGTTCTTGCGGATCATCGGACCCGCCTCCATCGAGGTGTGGATCTCGTCGCCGGTTCGGTCGAGGAAGCCGGTGTTGATGAACATGATGCGCTTGGAGGCGCGCTGAATGCAGGCCTTGAGGTTGACGGTGGTGCGCCGCTCCTCATCCATGATGCCGACCTTGAGCGTGTTCTCGGGCAGCGACAGCATCTTCTCGACGCGGTCGAAGATCTCGCAGGTCAGCGACACCTCGTCGGGACCGTGCATCTTCGGCTTGACGATATAGGCAGATCCCGTGCGGCTGTTCTTGACCTTGGAGTTGCCTTTCAAGTCATGGACAGCAAGAAGCCCGGAGACGGCAGCGTCGAGCAGGCCTTCCGGAATCTCCTCGCCCTTTTCGTCCAGCACCGCGTCGGTGAACATGTGGTGACCGCAATTGCGCATCAAGAGCAGGCTGCGGCCGTGCAGCTTGACCTCGCCCTTGCCGTCAGGCGTCTTGTAGCTGCGGTCGGCATTGAGCGAGCGCGTCAGCGTCTTGCCGCCCTTCTCGAAATCGGCCGACAGCGTGCCGTTCATCAGGCCGAGCGTGTTGCGGTAGACCAGCACCTTGTCCTCGGCATCGACCGCAGCGACCGAGTCTTCCATGTCGAGAATCGTGGAGACCGCGGACTCCATGACCATGTCCGCGACGCCGGCCGGATCGTCCTTGCCGATCGCGCTGGTGCGGTCGATTTTCACCTCGACATGCAGGCCGTTGTTGGCGAGCAGCACCGCGCTCGGTGCGGCTGCGTCGCCCTGGAAGCCCGCGAATTGCGCGGCGTTCTTCAGCGCGGTGGCGTTGCCGCTCTTCAGCTTCACCGCGAGCTGGCCCGCGACCACGCTATAGGCGGTGACGTCGGTGTGACTGCCGGTCGCCAGCGGCACGGCGGCATCGAGGAAGGCCTTGGCCTTGGCGATCACCTTGTCGCCGCGCGCCTTGTTGTAACCCTTGCCGCTCTCGGATGAATCGTGCGGGATCGCGTCGGTGCCGTAGAAGGCGTCATAGAGCGAGCCCCAGCGCGCATTCGCCGCGTTCAGCGCGTAGCGTGCGTTGGTCAGGGGCACGACGAGCTGCGGGCCGCAGATCTTGCCGATCTCTTCGTCCACATTTTCGGTCTCGACCTTCTGCGTCGCCGGCTCCGGGACGAGATAGCCGATCTCCTTCAGGAAGGCCGTATAGGCGTTGAGGTCGAACGCCTTGCCCTTGTTGGCGCGGTGCCAGTCGTCGATCTTGGCCTGCAACGTGTCGCGCACCGCGAGCAGCGTGCGGTTCTTCGGCCCCAACTCCTTGATGATGGCGGCGAGCCCGGCCCAGAACGCATCCGGCGCGATCCCCGTCTTCGGGGCCGCTTCCTTGGCGATGAAATCGAACAGGACGGGAGCGATCTTCAATCCGTGGGCGTCGACGCGTTTCATGATGGGCTTTCTTGTTGGAAATGGCTGTTTTTGGCTGCTTTTGACCCGACAGCAGCAAAATGCGCTCCAAGGAGCGGCTTTCGGGGTCTTATTAGCCCCAAAATCGGGGCCGTGAGAAGGCCCCCAAAAGTTGTCAAAATGTCAAGACGAGGTGGGGAGCGCGGACGCGCCGTGCCCTTGATGCCCGCTGCTGAAGCATTCGGCGCGATCTCTCCCCGGCGTCGTCCTGGCGAAAGCCAGGACCCATTGCCCCAGGGAGGAGTTAGGCGAAGACTCGTCCCGGTACTGCTGCCGTCCCAACCGATAAATCACGCGGTATGGGTCCTGGCCTTCGTCAGGACGACAGCACGGGTCGGGGCAGCAGCCCGGCTCAAATATTCGCGGCGAGGTCCACGAGTTCGTCGAACAGCACGCCGGTCGTCTTGAGCATCCGTTCGATCTCGTCCGCCGCCTCGGCGACCGTCCGCGTCGAGGTGTCGATCACGAGCTCAGCGGCTTGCGGCGTCTCGTAGTCGTTGCCGATGCCGGTGAACGACGCGAGCGTGCCGGCGCGGGCCTTCTTGTAGTGGCCCTTGGGGTCGCGCTCCTCGCAAATTTCCGCCGGCGTCGCGACGTGAATCTCGCGGAACGCAGTGTCGGCGATGCGGCGCGCGGTGGCGCGGTCCTCGCGGGCGGGCGAGACGGCGGCGACAATGGCGATGTGGCCGTTGCGGGCGAGATGCGTCGCGACTTCGGCGAGACGGCGGATGTTCTCGCTGCGATCGGCGGCCGAGAAGCCGAGATCGCTGTTGAGCCCGGCACGTAGCGTATCGCCGTCGAGCAGGATCGGCGAGCCGCCATTGCTGAACAGCCGCCGCTCCAGCGCTTTTGCGAGAGTCGACTTGCCGGAGGCGGGGAGGCCGGTGAGCCAGACCACGGCGCCGTTGTGACGATAGCGCGCGGAGCGCTCGTCGGGCCGCAGCGCGGATTCCACCGGCACGATGTCGACGGGCAGAGCGCGCTGACCGGCGTCGACCGACAGCACGAGACCGCCGCCGGCGATGCGCCCGGACACCTCGATCACGAGACGGCCGGTGCGCGGATTCTCGGTGTAGGGATCGGTGGCAATCGGATTCGAAAGGGAAATGTCGATCTCGCCGACATGGTTGCGCCCGATCGCCTTGTTCTCGACGCTCGACAGCTCGCCGGGATCGACCGCCTTCTCGATTGCGACGACAGTGGCGCGGCTTTCCTTCGGTCCGCAGCGAACCAGGAACTGGTCGCCCTTGGCCAGCGGCTTGTCGTGCAGCCAGAAGATCCGCGCGCGCAGCCGTCGCGTCTCGCGCGGCGCGCTGTTCGTATGCGCGATGATATCGCCGCGTTCGAGGAACAGCTCGCGGTCGAGCGTGATGCCGACCGAGCGGCCTGCGCCCTGACGTCCTGCGACCGGCGTCACCGGCCAGCTCTCGACCGTCTTGATCCTGGCGATCTTGCCGGCCGGCATGATCACGATTTCGTCGCCGGCAACCAGGCTGCCGGATTCGATCCGGCCCGCAACAATGCGGCGATCGTCGAATTTGTAGATCGCCTGCACCGGCAGGCGCAGCGCCAGCGCTTCCAGCGGCCGCGCCGGCTCGAGCCGGTCGAGCGCCTCGACCACGGTCGGACCCTTGTACCAGTCGATGCGGTCGGTGCGCTCGGCGACGCCATCGCCGTCGCGGGCGGAAATCGGGATCACGGCCGTGGGCTTCACGCCAAGACCCTGCAGATGCGCCGAAATCTCGTCGCTGATCGCCTTGAAGCGTTCGGCGGAGAAGTCGACGCGGTCCATCTTGTTGACGACGACCGCGACCTGCTTCACGCCGAGCAGATGCAAGAGGTAGCCGTGCCGCCGTGTCTGGTCGCGCACGCCTTCGAGCGCGTCGATGATCAGCACCGCGCCGTCGGCCTGGGAAGCGCCGGTGATCATGTTGCGCAGGAATTCGGCGTGGCCGGGCGCGTCGATCAGCACGATGTCGCGCGAATTGGTGCGGAAGCGGATCTGCGTGGTGTCGATGGTGATGCCCTGGTCGCGCTCGGTCTGCAGCGCGTCGAGCAGGAACGACCATTCGAACGGCATGCCGCGCCGGGCGCTGACGGCTTTGAGCATTTCGAGCTTGCCGTCGGGCAGGCTGCCGGTCTCGTGCAGCAGGCGGCCGACCAGCGTCGACTTGCCGTGGTCGACATGGCCGACGATGACGATGCGGACCTGCGGACGCGTGGTGCCGTTCGGGGTGGCGGGCGAAGCGGGGGTGACGATCATGTTCATACGACGCTCGCGTCCTTGATCAGAGATAGCCGGCGACACGCAGGCGCTCGAAAGCGTCCTCGGTCTCGTGATCGAGCGCGCGGCCGGAACGTTCCGGCACCTTGGTCTGCTCGAGTTCGATCAGGATCTCGTCGATGGTCGACGCGTTTGAGGCGACCGGATTGGTGATGTCCTGATCACCCAGCGAGCGATAGCGCTTGCCGTTTTGCGACAGATACAGCGGGATGATCGGGATGTTCTCGCGCTTGGTGTAGGCCCAGATATCGGACTCGGTCCAATGCAGGATCGGATGGATGCGCAAATGCGCGCCTTGCGGCGGCGACGCATTGAAATGGTCCCAGAACTCCGGCGGCTGGTCGCGCACGTCCCAATTGCCCTCCAAGCCGCGCGGCGAGAACACGCGCTCCTTGGCGCGCGTTGCCTCCTCGTCGCGGCGGATGCCGGCGATCAGTCCGTCGAAACCGTATTTGGCGAGCGCCATCTTGAGGCCCTCGGTCTTGCGCGCGGCGGAACGGGCAGCCGGCGGCAACGTTGGGTCGACGGCATCAATCGGCGGGCAGGGCTCGACGCGTAGATCGAGATCCCATTCCTTGCCGTAGTGATCGCGGAAGCGATACATCTCCGGAAACTTCTTGCCGGTGTCGACATGGAGGGCCGGGAACGGCAGACGCCCGAAGAACGCCTTGCGCGCCAGCCAGATCATGACGTTGGAGTCCTTGCCGAGCGACCACAGCAGGGCAATCTTCTTGAGGCGGCCGAAGGCTTCGCGGAAGATATAGATGCTCTGGGCCTCGAGCTGGTCGAGATGGTCCATGCTCGGTGCCAGGTCGGCAGAAAATTCTTGCGCGGGCACGCGCTCGGCGAGAGCGGGGCTGCTCAGCCCGCCAGCAGTGGAATTGTCCTTGAGAAGATGCATCTCTGCCACTTTGCGTTTGGAGGCGAAAATTCTATAGTTGCGGTGCAAGAGAGAAGAAAAAATTTTCTCTTTGCGCGCTAGAAACGACACATATATAGAAAATAATTCCAGTCAACCCCGGATCTAGGGGGAGCGAGTATCGTATGCGGTTCTTGCCGGTGTTCCTCGATCTCAAGGCCGGTCCGGTGGTCCTCATCGGTGCGGGTGAGCTTCTGCGCGCCAAGCTGCGCGTTCTGGCCGCTGCCGGTGCGCGCATCCGCGTGCATGCGATCGACGGCAATCAGGACCTGGGTCTGAGCTCCGAGGACGCGGCGCGTATCAACATCGCGGCCGCCGACCCGCTGACCGCCGATCTCTCGGGCATCATCGCCGTCGTTTGCGCCGGCGCCGGCGATGTCGGCGTGGCGATGTCGGCCCGCGCCAAGGCACTCGGCCTGCCGGTCAATGTCATGGACGATCTCGCGCATTCGAGCTTCATCTTCCCGGCGATCGTCGATCGCGGCGATGTCGTCGTCGCCGTCGGCACCGGCGGCACGTCGCCGGTGGTGGCGCGGCGCGTGCGCGAAAAGATCGAGGCGCTGCTGCCGGCGCGCATCGGCGAGCTGGCCGAATTCATCGGCGGCTTCCGCAAATCCATCAACGAACGTATTGCCGAGTTTCCGCTGCGCCGCCGCTTCTGGGAGCGCATCATCGACGGCCCGATCGGCGCCGCCGTTCTGGCCGGCCGCAAAAGCGAGGCGGACGCTGCGCTCAAGGCGATCTCCGATCCATCCGCGTTCGCGCGGGCCGACAAGCCGGAAGGCTCGGTCGCGCTGGTCGGCGCCGGTCCGGGTGATCCGGATCTGCTCACCATCAAGGCGCTGCGCGCGCTCCAGGACGCCGATATCGTCTTCCATGACGAACTGGTCTCGCCCGAGATTCTCGATCGCATCCGCCGCGACACCACGCGCGTGCCGGTCGGACGCCGCGTCGGCAAGCCCGGCATCGGGCAGGACGCCATCAACAAGCGCATGATTGAGGCCGCGCAATCCGGCCAGCGCGTGGTGCGGCTGAAGGGCGGGGATCCCTTCGTGTTCGGTCGCGGCGGCGAAGAAGTCGAAGCCCTGCGTGCCGCCGGCGTTGCCTATTCGATCATTCCCGGCATCACCGCAGGGCTCGGCGGCGCCGCCGATTTCGAGGTGCCGCTCACCTACCGTCATGAAGCCACCCGCATCACCTTCCTCACCGCGCACAATGCGCGCGACGCGGAAGTCGTGGACTGGTCGACGCTGACCGACACCAGGATGACCGTCGTGGTCTACATGGGCATGACGGCTGCGCCGGCCATACGCGCCGGTCTCCTGGCCGCCGGCCGTTCGCCGGAGACGCCCGTCGGCGTGTTCGCCCGCGTCACGCGTCCCGATGCGCAAGGCGCGATCGGCACGCTGCGCGACCTGCCCGAACTGGTGCGCCGGACCCATGGCGGTCCCGCCATTCTCATCATCGGCGACGTGGTCCGGCATGCCGGCTCGCTTCGCCGCGAAACCGCCGAGAAAACCCCAAAGCAAATCATCTCTGACCTATTGGATGCAGCCGAATGACCTCCCCGCTTGAACAGAAGAAGATCAAGATCGCCGGCCCCTCGGTCGTGACCGCCAATCGCACCTGGGACGGCATCGTGGTGTACCGTACCGCCGCCAAGAGCTGGTCCGCGGACCTGTCGGAAGCTGCGATCGTGCGCAACTCCGACGAGGCGAAAGCGTTGCTTGCCGAGTCCGTGGCCGATGACGTCGGCGCGATCGGTCCCTATATCGCCCCGGTACAGGTCGGCGCCGACGGCAAGGTCGAACCCGGCAATCTGCGCGAACAGATCCGCCGCACCGGCGTGACCATCGGACAGCCGGTCCAGGTTTAAGGCATTCTCTCATGTACGCTTACGACGAAATCGATCGCACGCTCGTCAACGAGCGCGTCTCGGAATTCCGCGACCAGGTGAAGCGCCGCCTCTCCGGCGAGCTCACCGAAGACGAGTTCAAGATCCTGCGGCTTCAGAACGGCGTCTATCTGCAACTGCACGCCTACATGTTCCGTGTCGCGATCCCCTACGGGACGCTGGCGTCGAACCAGTTGCGGGCGCTGGCCCACGTCGCGCGCAAATACGACCGCGGCTACGGCCATTTCACCACGCGGCAGAACATCCAGTTCAACTGGATCAAGCTCGCCGAACTGCCGGACGCGCTGGCTGATCTCGCCGAGGTCGGCATCCATGCGATGCAGACCTCCGGCAACAACATGCGCAACGTCACCTCGGACCAGTGGGCCGGCGTCGCGCCCGGCGAGATCGAGGATCCCCGTATCTGGTCGGAGCTGATCCGCCAGCACACCACGCTGCATCCGGAATTCTCGTTCCTGCCGCGCAAGTTCAAGATCGCGATCACCGCGTCGGATCACGATCGCGCCGCGATCAAGATCCACGATATCGGCCTGCGTCTGATCAAGAACGAGAAGGGCGAAACCGGCTTCGAGGTGCTGGTCGGCGGCGGTCTCGGCCGCACGCCGTTCATCGCCAAGACCATCAAGCACTTCGTCCACGGCCGCGACATCCTCAGCTACATCGAGGCGATCCTGCGGGTCTATAACCAGTACGGCCGCCGCGACAACATCTACAAGGCGCGCATCAAGATCCTGGTGCACGAGCTCGGCATCGAAAAATTCTCGCGCGAGGTCGAGGAGGAGTGGCAGCATATCCGCAACTCCTCGCTCCAGATCGACGACGAGGTGATCGAGGACATCCGCTCGCGTTTCACCTACCCCGCTTACGAGAAGCTGCCGCACAATCCGGACGAACTGCGCCAGGCCGCGGCCGATCCGGATTTCGAGGCATGGCGCAAGAACTCGGTCGCCCCGCACAAGAACCCGGGATATTCCATCGTCACGATCTCGCTGAAGCCGATCGGCGCGCCTCCGGGCGATGCCACCGCCGAGCAGATGGATGCGCTCGCCGATCTCGCCGACAAATATTCCTTCGGTGAGATTCGCGTGGGCCACGAGCAGAACCTGGCGCTGCCGCATGTCGCCAAGCGCGACCTGCCGGGCTTGTGGAAGGCGCTCGACAAGCTCGGGCTGGCAACCCCGAACGTCAATCTGATCACCGACATCATCGCCTGTCCGGGCCTCGACTATTGCTCGCTGGCGAATGCGCGCTCGATTCCGATCGCGCAGGAGCTGACGCGGCGCTTCGCCAACCACGAACTCGCCAATCTGATCGGCCGGCTCCACATCAACATCTCCGGCTGTATCAATGCCTGCGGCCATCACCATGTCGGCCATATCGGCATTCTCGGCGTCGAGAAGAACGGCGAGGAAGTCTACCAGATCACCATCGGCGGCCGCGCCGACGAGAGCGCCGCGCTGGGCAATCTGATCGGTCCAGGCGTCAAGTTCGACGAGGTCGCCGACGTGGTCGAGGACATCGTGGAAGCTTATCTGGCGCTGCGCGAGCGGCCCGAAGAGCTGTTCATGGACACGGTGAAGCGCCTCGGCGTCGAACCCTTCAAGGAGCGCGTCTATGCCACTCGTTAACGGCGGAAAGATCGCCGACGACAGCTTCGTCAAGCTCGCCGTCGACACGCCGCTACCCGAGAGCGGCGATGTCCTGGTCCCGGCCGAGCGTTTCATCGGCGAGGTGGATACGCTGCTCAAGCGGGCCGGCAAGGTCGGCGTGATCTGGCCGAACAATCGCGACATCGCCGAACTGGTGCCCTACCTCGGCAAGATCGCCGTGGTCGCGCTGGTCTTCCCGACCTTCCGCGACGGGCGCGCCTACAGCCAGGCGCGGCTGCTGCGCGAGCGTTACAACTACCGCGGCGAATTGCGGGCCACGGGCCAGGTGCTGCGCGACCAGTTCGTGTTCATGCTGCGCGCCGGCTTCGATTCCTTCGAGGTCAAGAAGCAGGCCGACGCGGAAGCCTTCATGCAGACCGCGAAGCGCTATTCGGTGTTCTACCAGCCGACCGGCGATGGCCGCATCACCGCGCTGCACCGGCGCATGCAGCTGCGCCACTCCGAAGGTGTCGGCACATGAGCGTCATCGCGCCTCAGGTTTCGCCCATATCCGGCTCTGCGCCGCCTTCGGCGCAGGAACTTGATCGTGCCTTGCGCGATGCCTCGCCCGCGGAGGTCATCGCAGCGGCCTTGAAGGCGGTCGGTCGCGACAAGCTCGCGCTGGTGTCGTCCTTCGGTACGGAATCGGCGACGCTGTTGAAAGTCATGGCCGACGTCGATCCGGCGATCCCGGTGATTTTTCTCGACACCGGCTGGCTGTTTGAGGAGACGCTTGCCTATCGCGATACGCTGATTGCGATGCTCGGCCTGAAGGATGTCCGCTCGATCAAGCCGGCGGAGGAGACGCTGGCGCGCGAGGATGGCGATCGCGACCTCTGGTTCTCCGATCCGGATGCCTGCTGCCGTATTCGCAAGGTCGAGCCGCTGGCGCGTGCGCTGAAACCGTTCGATGCATGGCTCAACGGTCGCAAGCGCTTCCAGGGCAGTACCCGCGCCGACATTCCTGTGGTCGAAGACGATGGCACAAGGTTGAAGTTCAACCCCTTCGCCAATGTCTCGCGTGAGGAACTCGAAGCGATTTTCGTCCGCGCCAAATTGCCGCGTCATCCACTGGCCGCCTCCGGTTTTCTGTCGGTTGGGTGTATGCCTTGCACCAGCAGAACGGCCGAAGGCGAGGACGCACGCGCCGGTCGCTGGCGCGGCCGAGCGAAGACAGAATGCGGCATCCATACGATGAAGATTTCGTAGCACAGTCGCGCTGCCCGGCTACGAACAAGGAAATCCGGTTCCGTTGACTTGAGCGCGTTTCGACCCGAGTTATGCCCGCATGCCATCGATGACACAGATGTCGTCGAGGTAAATGGAGATGGACATGATGCGCCGTATCGTCCCGCTCGCGGCAGGCCTCCTCGTGACGGCTTCTTTGGCAAGCTCGGCTCTCGCTGCTGACATCAATCTGCTGAACGTGTCGTACGATCCGACGCGCGAGCTCTATGCCGAGTTCAACAAGTCGTTCGCGGCTGCCTATCAGAAGGAAACCGGCAAGAGCGTCGAGATCAAGCAGTCGCATGGCGGCAGCGGATCGCAGGCGCGCGCGGTGATCGACGGATTGCAGGCCGACGTGGTGACGCTGGCGCTTGCCTACGATATCGACGCCATCGCCGGGAAAGGGCTCACCGCAGCCGACTGGCAGAAGCGACTGCCGCAGAATTCATCGCCCTATACCTCCACCATCGTGTTCCTGGTGCGGAAGGGCAATCCCAAGGCTATTAAGGACTGGGACGATCTGCTCAAGCCGGGCGTTGCCGTGATCACGCCGAACCCGAAGACGTCGGGTGGTGCGCGCTGGAATTATCTTGCCGCCTGGGGCTTTGCGCAGAAGAAATACGGCTCGGCCGACAAGGCCAAGGACTTCATCGGAAAACTCTACCAGCAGGTTCCGGTGCTGGATACCGGCGCGCGCGGCGCCACCGTGACCTTCGTCGAGCGCGGCGTCGGCGACGTGCTGCTCGCCTGGGAGAACGAGGCGTATCTCGCGCTTAAGGAATTCGGCCCCGAAAAGTTCGAGATCGTCGCGCCGCCGCTGTCGATCCTCGCCGAGCCGCCGGTTACGATTGTCGACAAGGTCGCCGATAAAAAAGGCACCCGCAACGCTGCCGACGCCTACCTTCAGTACTGGTACACCAAGGAAGGTCAGGAGATCGCCGCGCGCAATTTCTATCGTCCTCGCGATGCCGAGATCGCGAAAAAATACGAAAACGCCTTCGCCAAGGTCGAACTATTCACGATCGACAACGTTTTTGGTGGTTGGACCAAGGCGCAGAAGGAACATTTTGCCGACGGTGGCGTCTTCGATCAGATTTACAAGAACTGATCGGGCGCCGTCGGAGGGGCTTTAGCAGGGGGCCTGGTGAGCGTAATCGCAGCACGACGCCGGACATTGCCGGGCTTTGGTCTCACCATGGGACTGACGCTTTCCTGGCTGACCCTGATCATCCTGATTCCGCTCGCCGGGCTGTTCCTGAAATCGCTTGAGCTGAGCCCCGAGCAATTCTGGAACATCCTCTCCAGCCGCCGCACCCTGAACGCGCTGCGGGTGTCGTTCGGACTCGCTTTCGCGGCGGCCTGCGTCAATCTGGTAATGGGCAGCATCATCGTCTGGGCGCTGGTGCGCTACCGCTTTCCGGGCCGGCGCATCTTCGATGCCATCGTTGATGTGCCGTTCGCACTGCCGACGGCCGTTGCCGGCGTCGCGCTGACCGCCCTGTTCGCCGAGAAGGGCTGGCTGGGTGCGCCGCTTGCCGCGCTCGGCATCAAGGTGGCGTTTACGCCGGTCGGCATCTTCGTCGCCATGATCTTCATCGGCATCCCCTTCGTGGTGCGTACGGTGCAGCCGGTGCTCCAGGATATCGACCCCGAGATTGAGGAAGCCGCGGGCAGTCTCGGCGCCAGTCGCTGGCAGACCATCATTCGCGTGATCCTGCCCTCGCTGGGGCCGGCGCTGCTCACGGGCCTCGCGCTCGCCTTCGCCCGCGCCGTCGGCGAATACGGCTCGGTGATCTTCATCGCCGGCAATCTGCCCAACGTCTCCGAGATCGCGCCGCTCCTGATCGTGATCCGGCTATCGGAGTTTCGCTATGCCGACGCGACCGCGATCGCCGTCGTCATGCTCGTCGTCTCCTTCGTCATCATCTTCGCCGTCAACCGGCTCCAGCGCTGGGCGCAGAGCCGGATACCTGTGCGCTGAGGAGGATGCGATGACGATGCAGATCGCAGATTCCGTCTCACTTTCGGCTCCGGACGCCAGGGCACGCGCGCATGCCGCGGCCGCACGCAACAATCTCCGCACCGAGCCAAAGGCGGTCCGCATCGTCATCATCGCGCTGGCGGTGATCTTTCTCACCATGTTCGTCGTGCTGCCGCTGGCCCTGGTCTTCGCACAAGCTTTCTCAAGGGGCGTCCTCGCCTATCTCTCCGCGCTCGCCGACCCGGAAGCGTTGTCCGCGATCAAGCTGACGCTCGTGGTGGCGGCCATCTCGGTTGGTCTCAATCTCGTGTTCGGTCTCGTCGCGGCCTGGGCGATTGCAAAATTCGAATTCTCGGGCAAGACCTTCCTGATCACGCTGATCGATTTGCCGTTCTCGGTCAGCCCGGTGATCTCGGGTCTCGTCTTCGTGCTGCTGTTCGGCGCGCAGGGCTATTTCGGCGGCTGGCTGCGCGATCACGACATCCAGATCCTGTTCGCGGTGCCCGGCATCGCGCTTGCGACCACCTTCGTGACCTTCCCCTTCGTGGCGCGGGCGTTGATCCCGCTGATGCAGGAGCAGGGCACGCAGGAGGAGGAGGCCGCGATCTCGCTCGGCGCCTCGGGCCTGCAGACCTTCTTCCGCGTCACGCTGCCCAATATCAAATGGGGCGTGCTCTACGGCGTCCTGCTCTGCAACGCGCGCGCGATGGGCGAGTTCGGCGCGGTCTCCGTCGTCTCCGGCCATATCCGCGGCGAGACCAACACCATGCCGCTGCTGGTCGAGATTCTCTACAACGAATACCAGTTCGTCGCGGCGTTCGCGATCGCCTCGCTGCTGGCGATGCTGGCGCTGATCACGCTGATCGCCAAGACCGTTCTGGAAAATCACCTCGACGAAGGACATGACGCAAGTGAGCATTGAAGTCAGGAATCTCGTCAAGAAGTTCGGCAGCTTCAAAGCGCTCGATGGCGTCGACCTCAAAGTCGACAATGGCGAGCTGCTGGCGCTGCTCGGTCCCTCCGGCTCCGGCAAGACCACGCTGCTGCGCATCGTCGCCGGCCTCGACTGGCCCGATTCCGGCGAGGTGTCCTTCAACGGCGAGGACGCGCTGGCGCAGGGCGCGCGTGAGCGGCACGTCGGCTTTGTGTTTCAGCACTACGCGCTGTTCCGGCACATGACCGTGTTCGAGAACGTGGCCTTCGGGCTGCGCGTGCAGCCGCGCGCGATCCGCAAGGACGAAGCGACCATCCGCGCGCGCGTCAAGGAGCTGCTCGATCTCGTGCAGCTCGACTGGCTCGCCGACCGTTATCCGAGCCAGCTCTCCGGCGGCCAGCGCCAGCGCATCGCGCTGGCCCGCGCGCTCGCGATCGAGCCGCGCATCCTGCTGCTCGACGAACCCTTCGGCGCGCTTGATGCCAAGGTGCGCAAGGAGCTGCGCAAATGGTTGCGTTCGCTGCACCACGAGATCAACGTCACCTCGATCTTCGTCACCCATGATCAGGAGGAGGCGCTCGAAGTCGCCAACCGCGTGGTGGTGATGGACAAGGGCAAGATCGAGCAGATCGGCTCGCCCGATGACGTCTATGAGAGCCCGGCGACCGCCTTCGTCCACAGCTTCATCGGCGAATCCATCGAGCTTCCGGTCCTGATCGCGGACGGTCTCATCACGCTCGGCGACCGGCCGCTTCGGCTCGCGGCAGACGGGCATGCGCCTGGCGCGTCAAGACTGTTCGTGCGGCGACACGACATGTTGGTTGGCCCGCCCGGCAGCGGTGCCTTTGAGGGCGCCGTGCGGCATGTCCGGAATTTCGGTCCCGTGCAGCGGGCCGAGGTGGCACTATCAGGCGGAGAAACCATCGAGATTGACGCTCCCCGCGACAGGGAACTGCGCGCCGGCGACACGATCGGCCTGGAGCCCCGCCGCTACCGGATCTTTGCGGGCACCTGAGCGCGCTCAACGGGTCAATTTTTCCTCAATATTCACCTTTCAGCCACGGTTGGTATGCAACAACGGCGCCTGATTTGGGGGCTCCTGTTCATGCGCGTCGCGGCCGCGATACTCATCCTTTTGCTGCTCGCCGGCTGTGCCGGCAACGAGGCACCGGTCCAGCAGCCCTCGATGTATGCCGATATGGCTGTCCCGGGCGCAAAGCTCGATGCGCAGGCGGCAGCGATCATGATCTCGCAATACCGCCAGAACAACGGGCTCGGCACCGTCGTGATCGATCCTGCCCTGATGAGTCTCGCCGAATCTCAGTCCCAGGCCATGGCTGCCGCCAACAAGATGGACCACGACGTCCGCGCGCCGCTGGCTAAGCGCCTCAGCGCCGGCGGCTATCCGGCGACCGTTGCGGTCGAGAACGTCTCGGCCGGCTATCATACGCTGGCGGAAGCGTTTTCCGGCTGGCGCGACTCGCCCCCGCACCGCGCCAACATGCTCAAGAGCGGTGTCACAAAATTGGGCATCGCGGCGGGCTATGCTCCCGGCACCAAATACAAGGTGTTCTGGACCATGATCCTGGCCTCGACGGACGCCCGATAAGCCAGACTTGATCCCGGGATGCATTGACGCCGCGGCAGACTGTCGCCACGGTCGCTCGCCATCTGCTACTGTTCCCGCATGATTGATCATAGTCCAGAAGTCGCAACAATCCCCGCGAACGCGCAACGTGTCCTGGTCCTCCAGGGCGGCGGCGCGCTCGGCTCCTATCAGGCCGGCGCCTATCAGTCGCTCTGCCATGCCGGCTTCGAGCCGGACTGGGTCGCCGGCATCTCGATCGGCGCGGTCAACGCCGCGATCATCGCCGGCAACGAAGGGCAGACGCGCGTCAAGCGGCTCAAGGAATTCTGGGAGATGGTCTCCGCGCCCGTGCCGTGGAAGCCGATCGGCAAGAGCGACCACAGCCGCGAGCTGTTCAACTCGACCAGCGCCGCATTGATCGCGACCTTCGGCGTGCCCGGCTTCTTCACGCCGCGCATTCCGCCCGCGCCGCTCTGGCCGCCCGGCAGCCCGCAGGCCGAGAGCTATTACGACACCGCACCGCTGAAGAAGACGCTGGAGCGTCTGGTCGATTTCGACCGCATCAATGATCTGAAGACGCGGCTGTCGGTCGGTGCGGTCGGCGTCACTTCCGGCAACTTCAAATATTTCGACAATTTCGAGTTCAGGAAGCTCGGCAAGAAAATCGGCCCCGAGCACATCATGGCCTCCGGCGCGCTGCCGCCCGGCTTTCCGTCCGTTGTGATCGAGGGCGAGCATTATTGGGACGGCGGCATCGCCTCCAACACGCCGCTCGACTACGTGCTGGACGCCGAGACCGACCGCGACCTCCTGATCTTTCAGATCGACCTGTTCAGCGCCCGCGGCGATCTGCCGACCTCGCTGCTCGAGGCGACCGAGCGCGAGAAGGACATCCGCTTCTCCAGCCGCACGCGGATGAACACCGACAAGAACAAGCAGGTGCACAACGCCCGGAGGGCCGTGCGCGACCTGATTTCCAAATTGCCCGATTATCTCAAGAACGACCCTTCCGTGGAATTCCTTGCCAAGGTATCGCGCGAAAGCACCGTGACTGTCGTGCACCTGATTTACCGCAGCAAGAATTACGAATCCTCGTCCAAGGATTACGATTTCTCGCATGTCGCCATGGTCGAGCATTGGGAAGCCGGCGTGCGTGACGTGCATCTGTCGATGCGCCACAAGGACTGGCTCGAGCGGCCGCAATCCGGCGAGACCATGGTGACCTACGATCTCACGGGGGACATCACTGTGCCCCCGCCAAAAAGGAGCGAGTAATATGGGTAGTCTGTCAGGCAAGAACGCCGTCGTGACCGGGTCGACCAGCGGCATCGGGCTCGCCTATGCGCGCGCCTTCGCCGCCGCCGGCGCCAATGTCGTCATCAACGGCTTCGGCTCGCCGGAGGACATCGAGAAGGAGCGCACCAAGATCGAGTCCGATTTCGGCGTGAAGGCGGTCTATTCGCCGGCCGACATGACCAAGCCGGCCGAAATCGCCGGGATGATCGCGCTCGGCGAGAAGAGTTTTGGTTCGGTCGACATCCTCGTCAACAATGCGGGCATCCAGTTCGTCTCGCCGATCGAGGAATTCCCGCCGGAGAAATGGGACCAGATCATCGCGATCAACCTGTCCTCGGCCTTCCATGCCATTCGCGCCGCCGTCCCCGGCATGAAGAAGAAGGGTTGGGGCCGCATCATCAACACGGCGTCGGCGCATTCGCTGGTCGCCTCGCCCTTCAAGTCGGCCTATGTGTCGGCCAAGCACGGCATCGCCGGCCTGACCAAGACCGTGGCGCTGGAGGTCGCGACCAGCAAGATCACCTGCAACTGCATCAGCCCGGGCTATGTCTGGACGCCGCTGGTGGAGAAGCAGATCCCCGACACCATGAAGGCCCGCAATCTCACGCGCGAGCAGGTCATCAACGACGTGCTGCTCGACGCGCAGCCGACCAAGGAGTTCGTCACCTCCGAGCAGGTCGCAGCCCTCGCGCTATTCCTGTGCGGCGACGATGCCGCGCAGATCACCGGCACGAATCTGTCGATCGACGGCGGCTGGACCGCGGAGTAGTTCGGCGGTGCCGTAGGGTGGGCAAAGGCGCGTCAGCGCCGTGCCCACCATTGTTTGTTCGAATGAGGAAAAAAGTGGTGGGCACGCTTCGCTTTGCCCACCCTACAAGATGATATCGGACGACGCCGTTCTCCGTTCAGTGTGTCCAGGCCAGCGCCGTCTCGAACGCCGAGGACAGGTGCAGCTCCGCGAACATGATCTTGCCGGCGACCACGAACAGTACGCTGGCCAGCGTCAGGCGCAGCACCGTCTCGGGCACGCGTGTCGCGCTAAAGCTGCCGACGACGATGCCGGGCAGCGAGCCCAACAGCAGCACGCCCATCAGCGCCCAATCCACGTCGCCAAGCGCCCAGTGCCCCATTCCGGCGATCAGCGTCAGCGGGACCGCATGGGCGATGTCGGAGCCGACGATGGTCACCACCGGCAGTCGCGGATAGAGCAGCAGCAGAACGGTGACGCCGACCGCGCCGGCGCCGACCGATGAAATCGAAACCAGCACGCCGAGCACGATTCCGGTGATGACGGTCGCGATCGCCGTGGTGCGGTCATCGACCTGCTCCAGGCGCCGGCGATAGCGCTCCATGATCGATCTGCGGAAAATCAGCGAGGTCGCAGTCAGCAGCAGTGCGAAGCAGAGCACGAGGTTGACGAGATTGCGCTCGGAATCGCTCTTGAGGTCGAGCTTCCACAGCACGAGCAGCGTCAGCGCGCTCGCCGGAAGGCTGCCGCAGGCGAGCCGCAGCACCGCCGGCCAGTGCACGCTGCGCGACCAGCCATGCACCACGCTGCCGCCGGTCTTGGTGGCGGCGGCATAGAGCAGGTCGGTGCCGACCGCGGTCGATGGATGAATCCCGAACAGCAGGATCAGCAGCGGCGTCATCAGCGAACCGCCGCCGACGCCGGTCATCCCGACCAGCAGGCCGACGCCGAAACCGGAGGCGACGTAGAGTGGATCGATCATGTCCGGGGAATCTTAGGTTTATCTCGTCAGTTGGGCAATATGACGTAGAATAAACTTTCCCTGCGGTGCAACCGCTTGCACCGAATAAGAAAAATCCTCCTGCAGGGGGGCGGAGCGGAGGCGTTTTCTCCAATTCATCGCCCTCTCGCGAAACGGACATTTCGGTTAGACGTCAAAACCGGAATCCAGAGCTTCGGTTCTCATTCAATCAGAACAGATAACGCTCTAGAATAGGCATACTGCCTTCCGGGCTCATTCAGCGCCGCGACCGGTCGCGGTGACGTGTGGCGGATGTGGACGATATGGATGACGTCGCCACGGACACGGTAAAATATCCCGAATGGGTAGCGGACGACCGCTGCGACACGAACCTCGGAACGGTGCGCAACGCGTAGCGCCGAGAAAGACGCGACACGGACACGTTCCACGACGTCAACGAATCTCTGGCCGACAGCTTCCGCGATCACAGGGCTGGCGTTGCTGGCATAATAGGTCGCGATGTCCGCGAGATCAGCAAGCGCCCCTCGCGTCCAGACGATCTTCATCCCCGCGCAAATTTCGCGAAGGCCTCCGCAACCTCGGCATCCGTAGCGACCTCGCCGCGATCTATCGACGCCAAGGCCGCGTCAATGCTTCGCAATTCCTCTTGCGTTGCAAGATACTCGCCGCCGAGCAGCTCACTCTCGATTTCGCTTGCAATGGCAACCAACTCCTTCTGGGCCTCTTCAGGCCAAGTCTGGGCACGTTCCAGAAGGTTTCGCAGATCGCTTGCAGCCATGGATCCGACCATATCAGGCGGCGGATGGCTTTCCAATCGCCTTGAGCCGATGGCTAGCGTCCGAACGCCAGCACGTGCAGGCCGAGCCGTTGTCGCACGATCCAGAACAGCAGCACCGTCTCGAAACTGAGCGAGATCGAGGTCGCGGCCGCAGCACCGTGGCCGCCGAAGCGCGGCACCAGCGCGATGCAGAGCACCAGATTCATCGCAAACGCCAGCGCATAGGCCAGCGCGCAGATCTTCTGCTGGCCGAGCATGTTGAGCAGCCGTTCGACCGGGCCGATCGCGGCGCGGACCACGAGACCGATCGCGGCGACGAACATGATGTCGTAGCCGACCACGAATTGCGGTCCGAACAGCCAGAGCAGCGGCTTGCCGAGCGCGAGCAGCACGATGGTCGCCGCCAGCGACGGCCAGAACGTCCAGTTGATGGCATGCGCCACGTAGGCCGACAGCCGCGCCTTGTCGCCCGCAGCGTTGTATTCGGCGAAGCGATGCGCTGTTGTCGCCGACATCGCGTAGTGGATGAAGGAGACCAGCGCCAGCGTCTTCACCACGGCGAAATAGACGCCGACCTCCTCGGAGGGGCGGAACTGCTGCAGCACCAGCACGTCGGTGTAGGACAGCAGCAGGTAGAAGCTTTCGACCAGCAGGATCGGCAGCGACACGGCGAGCCAGCCGCCGATGTCGTAGGCCTTGGGGCCCGGCTCGATATGACCGCCGAGCTTGCGGTTCAGCACCACCATCTGCCCGGTCATCGCGATCCACACCGCGCCGGCGCTCGCGACCATCGCGGCGACCGCGCCGAGATGATAGCCGAGCAGGAAGGCGCAGGCCGTGATGACGATGATCAGCGCCTGGCGAATGATGAATTGCGGCATCAGGCCGAGCTGCATCCAGTCATGCGAACGCGCGATGCCGTCCTGGGTGTTGGCGACGACGAAAGCGGGCAGCGTCATGCAGCCGATGTAGAGCGGCAGCTCTTCGGCCGGATCGATCCAGGGCGACAGCAATTTGACGATACCGGCAAGGCCGAGCGACACCAGTGCGGAAACGGCAAAGGTCAGCCAGCGGCTGCCCGAGAGAAAGCCGCGGAGCAGCGCATGCTCGCCACGGCCGCGGTATTCCGGAATGATTTTTTGCGCGGAGGCCGAGATGCCAAAGTCCATCATGCTGCCGAGCAGCAGCACCCAGGTCCAGACATAGACATAGACGCCGTAGTCCGACGTTCCCATCCAGCGCGCGAGCAGGACCTGCGAGAAATAGGCAAGACCGGCGCTGATCACGCGGATGACGAAGATGGTGCCGGCCAGCCGCCGCGTCAGCGACGCCTCGCTCGACCCGCCCGTCAATTTTTGGCGCAGCCGCGCGATAAGGCCGGCAGGTCCGGTCGTTGCGGGTTCTGCATCCATCACGGCCAATTCGAAGGATCCCCGAGGCGCACAGGAATGCTGCGGCAGACTTGCCGCGCTAGCCTAGGGGATTAGCAACCATTCGTTAAGATTCGGTTGGGTGGAGTGTGTTGCAACTCCAACGTCGTCCTGGCGAAAGCCAGGACCCATTACCCCAGGGAGAGGTTTGGCGAAGATTCGAGGTTAGCAGTTTCGCGCCAGCACTACGCCTTGGGGTAATGGGTCCTGGATCTACGCTCCGCTTGTCCAGGACGACAATCACTCCAAATTGGTATTGAACTCGTACGACTTCTCCGGTCCGACCAGCGTGAACTTCAGCGCTGCGCCGTCGGGCTTGGCGCCCGGCGGCAGTCCGTCGAGCTCGAAAGAAAATCGCTTCACGCCCGGTGGGCTGGGCTCGACCGGTGCCGGGATGGGCAACGCCCAATCAGGCGTCGGGCCTTCCACGTAGAGATTGACGGTGCGCGCATCGGGCGCGACCACGTCGACTACGACATTCTTGGGCCCGTCACGCTTGACGTCGCGGATGGTGAGCGGGTTGGGATCGCCGATGGTGGCAGGCTTGGGCACGGTGTCGAGCGCTGCACGCAGATTGGCATCCTCGGTCGAGGCGACGCTGTTGAAGCCGAGCTCGGCGCGGGCCTCGACGGGAATGCACAGCTTTTCGCACACCGCATAATTGATTTCGGCGCGCAGCGTCACCGGCTTGTCGGCCGCCTTGGCGATGATGCGCAGGGGCAGCACGATCTGGTTGTGATAGCCGATCGAATGGCCGCCCGCGCCGTCGTCGAATTTCTGCGGGGCCGGCCACATCACCGTCACCGCTTCGACATTGTCGGATTTCGAGAAATCGAAGCGCGGCGGAACGCCGGAATCGCCCGGCATGCGCCAATAGGTCTTCCAGCCGGGCTGGATCTGGAAGGCGATACCGCCGAGCAGGACGGCGCCGCTGCGCGATCCCGCCAGCAACCGCACCGCGGAATGTCCGTCGCGTTGCCATGGCGATGAATCGTCGGCATGGGCATCAAGCGCCAGCGACGACGCGAGCAGGGTTGTCGCGACGCCAACCGCCGCACGCAGGGGAACTCTTGTCAGCATGGTACGTCTTTACAGGGTGACCCCGCGGCAAACCATTGAATTGCTTGTGATGGATGCACTTGAATCGAGTCCCTGCAAGCCTTGATTTGACAGCCGGTCGGCCCGACATCAGGATAGGAACTGAAACCGGAGTGCTTCACCGATGGCTCCCACAGGCAAGAGGACGGGCGAAAGCACCCGCAAGTCAGCCCCCGCGCTCCCGAGTTCGGCGGGCTACCTCGACGGCCAGTTGTTGATCGCCATGCCCGTGATGGGCGACGAGCGCTTCGAGCGCTCGGTGATCTATCTCTGCGCCCACTCCGCCGAAGGCGCGATGGGCATCATCGTCAACCACCCGGCCGGCAGCATCGACTTCCCCGAGCTGTTGGAGCAACTCGGCATCATCAAGAAGGGCGAGCACATCAAGCTGCCGGAGAATGCCGAAAGCATGAAGGTGCTACGCGGCGGTCCGGTCGATACCGGCCGCGGCTTCGTGCTGCATTCCAGCGATTTCTACATCGAGAACGCGACGCTCCGGATCGACGACGGCGTCTGCCTCACCGCGACCGTCGACATCCTGCGTGCGATCGCCAACGGCTCCGGTCCCAAGCACGCCATCCTCGCGCTCGGCTATGCCGGCTGGGCGCCGGGCCAGCTCGAGACCGAAATCCAGAGCAATGGCTGGCTGCATTGCGACGCGGATTCGGATTTGATCTTTGGCGACGACGTCGACGAAAAATACGGACGCGCGCTGCGCAAGATCGGCATCGATCCCGGCATGCTCTCGAACGAGGCGGGCCACGCGTAGCCTTGCTGTCATGCCCCGCGAAGGCGGTGCATCCAGTACGCCGCGGCGTATCGGTTCTGTCACAACCGTCTCGGAGTACTGGATCGCCGGTCAAGCCGGGCGATGACACCGATTACTGGGTAGCACCTACTCCGCCGCCTGCTGCTGCACCGTCGGCTCCGTGCCTGCCACCGTCGCGCGGCGCATGTCGCGGGGCTGCGACTGGTCGTAGCGGCGGACGCGGTGCATGGTCTGGCGGTTGTCCCACATCACGAGATCATGCAGCTTCCATTTGTGGACGTAGACGAACTCGCTTTGCGTCGCGTGCTCGTTGAGATCGCGCAGCAGCAGCCTGCCCTCGGGGACGCTCATGCCGACGATCTTGCCCGCATGCGATGAGAGATAGAGCGACTTGCGGCGATGCACGGGATGGGTGCGCACGAGACGTTGCAGCACCGGCTTGAACATCTGCTTCTCGTCATCGGTGTATTCGGTGAAGCCGAGCGATCCCCGCGAATACATCAGCGAGTGCTCGCAGACGAGGTCCTCGATTTCGGCCTTGGTCTCGTCGTCGAGCGCATCATAGGCCGCGCGCATGTCCGCGAATTCGGTGTTGCCGCCCTTCGGGTTCACCACGCGCGCCGACAGCAGCGAGAATTTTGCCGGGATGGGGCGGAACGAGCTGTCGGAATGCCACAGGCAGTTGCCGAGATTGAACAGATGCGCGCGGCTGTCCTTCGCCAGCGGCTTGCCGTCCTTGCCGAGATTGGAGACGTCGTTCAGGCCCGTCTGGAGCCGGTAGTCCTTTTCCTTCGTCACGGTGCCGCCGCGCGCGTCCTCGCGCTGGCCGAAATTCAGCGCAAAGGCCATCTGCTGTTCGTCGGTGATGTCCTGATCGTGGAACACCAGCACCGCATATTTGTCCATGGCGGCTTCGACCTCGCGCGCCTCATCTGGTGTGAGAGGCTGTCGCAGATCGAGGCCGGAAACCTCGCCGACAAAATGTGTCTGAAGTTGCCGGATGGCGATCGTCATGGCGTTTTCTCCCGGGCGTGCAAGCGGTTGGTCCCGCTCTGTCGAGGAAAAAGTTACTCCCGTAACGGGCGATGTCAACGCTCGGTGCGCATAGCTGCCTGTAGCCCGGATGGTGCGAAGCGCAATCCGGGGCATCGTGCCGCGGAAAGACCTTCCCGGATTGCGCTGCGCTCCATCCGGGCTACAGCTCTCACGCGTTGCGCGCCATCAGGCCGCCGTCGACAGGGATGACCGCGCCGGTGAGGAAGGACGCCGCCGGCAGGCACAGGCTCAGCGTCATGTGCGCGACCTCCTCCGGATCGCCGTAGCGGCCGAGTGCCGTGCGGCGCTTGGCGTAGATGGTCTTGTGCTCTTCCGAGATCCGGTCGGTGATGGCGGTGCGGACCGGCCCCGGGCAGATGCAATTGACGGTAATGCCTTCGCGGCCGAGCTCCACCGCGAGCGAGCGGGTGAGGCTGGCGACGCCGCCCTTCGCCGCCGAATAGGGGCTGTGCAATGCGGTGGCGCCGAGCGCCTCGGTCGAGGCGATGTTGACGATGCGCGGGCTGTTCGACTTGCGCAAGTGAGGCAGCGCGGCGCGGATGATGCGCGGATGCGCCGTCAGCATCACCGCGATACCCCTGGTCCAGGCGTCCTCATAGGCTTCGTCGTCGATCGCGACGCGCACGGAGATGCCGGCATTGTTGACGATGATGTCGAGCCCGCCGAAATGCGCGGCGACGTCGCCGACCACGCGTTTGATCTCATCGCCGTCGGCAACGTCGAGCTTCCAGGCTTTCGCGGCGCCGCCGCTTGCCGCGATCTCCTTCGCGACGGCCAGGGCGCCTTGCTCGTCATAATCCGTGATGGCAACGTTGGCGCCGTCAGCGGCGAACACGCGTGCCGTTGCACGCCCCATGCCGCTGGCCGCGCCGGTGACGAGAACGGTCAGGCCCTTCACGGACCGGCTGAGCTGTTTGAACTCGGACATGCTGTTTCCTCGCGGCGTCTTGTTTCTTGTTATGAGATGGACAAGGCTGGCATCGATCCGCAGACAGGTCAAACAAGCAGAACAAAAGGGAGGCCCCGATGACGAACGAACTCGATTTCCCAGGCAAGCAGGTGCTGGTCGTCGGCGGATCCAGCGGCATCGGCAACGGCATCGCGCAAGCCTTTCGCGTCAGGGGCGCGCAAGTAGCGGTCTGCGGCACGCGGGCTCACGCGAAGGAATATTCGCAAGCGGAGGGCTCGGATCTCACCGGTCTTTCCTACGCGCAGCTCGACGTCGGCAATGCCGGAGCGGTCGAAGCGTTCAAGCCGTCGTTCGAACGGCTCGATATCCTGGTGCTCGCGCAGGGCGCGGTGCTCTATCGCCGTGGCGAGTTCGAGATGGCGGGCTTCCGCAAGGTCGTCGAGGTCAATCTGATGAGCCTGATGGCCTGCGCCACGCGCTTTCATTCGATGCTGCGGGACTCGCGGGGATCGCTGATCATGGTGTCCTCGACCGCGGCCTATCATTCCACCATGGGCAATCCTGCTTACAACGCGTCGAAGACGGGCGCGGTCGGATTGACGCGGACGCTGGGCGAGGCCTGGGCCGAAGACGGCATCCGCGTCAACGGCATCGCGCCCGGTCTGGTCGACACCAAGATGACGAAGGTGACGACCGACAATCCCAAGCGGCTCGAAGGTGCACTTTCGCGCATTCCGCTGCGGCGATTGGGCACGCCGGCTGACATGGCGGGCGCGGCGCTGTTCCTGGCATCGCCGCTGTCGTCCTACATCATCGGCCAGACATTGGTCGTCGACGAGGGCTCATTCTTTGAGTCCAATTTCAAGTCACATGGAACTGCGCCGCTCCTGATCGGTTACTTGGGCTGACCCCCGAGGAGGAGCATCATGGATAAAGATCGGATTGTCGGATCGGCCAAGGAATTCGCCGGACGCGCGGAAGGCGCTGTCGGTGATCTCGCAGGCGATGCGCAGACACAGGCGTCGGGCAAGGCGCGGGAAGCCGCAGGCTCCGTGCAGAATCTCTACGGCCAAGCCAAGGATGCCGTCCGTGACGCGACGGACACCGCGGCCAGCTATGCCAAGGACGCCTATGACAAGCCGGCCGAAACCTTGCGCGACGGTTCGCAGGCGATTGCCCAGAAGGTGCAGGACAACCCGCTCGGCGCGCTGCTGGTCGCCGGCGGTATCGGCTTCGCCCTCGCGTTGCTGATGGCACGGCCTTCGCGCCGCCCGCCGCCGCGCTGGCGCTATTACGGCTGAAGCCAACGCACGATAAGCATCAGGCCCCGGACGCAACACGGCGTGTAACGCCGCGTTGCTGAGCCGGGGCCCATTCTTTTTGGACGTGCTGGTCCCGGCTCTGCGCAGCAGCGTTTCACGCTGCAGAGCGTCCGGAACACGAAGACCTCAGCTTAGAAAAATTATCGGAACACTTCCGCCGATCGCCCGACATTGCCAGGCGGCCGCGGGATCGCGGGGTTGGGAGTCGGATTGCGCGGCGCTGGCGCCAATTGACGCGACGGGGGCGGCGGCGAGCCAAAGCCGAAGAAATCGCGCATCGATGGCGCTGCCTGTGCCGGTTGCTGCTGCGCCGGTGGCTTCTTCGGCGCAAGCTTTGGCGGGGCGATCGCTGCGGCCGCACCCGGCGTACCGCCATCGGGTGTCGTCGTGGCGACCGGCGTATCGCCCTTGGCCTGCTCGCGGCCGACTTCGCGGCGCGGCCAGGCATAGTCGTCGGCGCGGCCGGCAGGCGCAGCCAGTGGCTCGCCCTTCACCATCGTCTTCGCAGCGAGCGCATCGACGGCGGCAGGACGCGAGCCCGGCCCACCCAGCAATTGATCGGTCGAGATCGAGGCCGCAACCAGCGGCACGATCGGGCCGGCCAGCGGCCGCGGTGCGGGCTTGCCGGGCTCGGCGCTGGTATCGGGTGTCGCCGGCTCGCTCGGCAGCGCGATCGGACCGGAGCGGCCTGCGAGCAGGCGCGTGATCTCGCGCTCGACATAATGCGCGAGCTTGCGCGCGCCGGGTTTTGTGAAATAGACGCCGTCGCCGCTGCGGAGCTGACGGATCTGGCCTTCGAAGTCCGGGCCCTTCTGAAGGAAGCGGCCGGCTTCGTCTACAAAGCCGTCCCAGACGTCGACATAGGTGATGCCGGCCTTGGCCGCGCCTTCGCGATAGAGCGAATCCAGGAACAGCATGTCCGCCGTGCCCTTGGGGCCGCGGATCGCGGGCAGGCCGACCCAGAGCACCGGCACGCCTTTGGCCTTGAGGACGTTGGCGAGCTCCTCGATCTTCTTGCCGTAGAGCTCGACCCAGCGCTCGTCGCGGAATTCGTAGACACCGTTCGGATTGCGCGCCGTCTTTTCGGGCGCGGCCGCAGGCGTGTCGGCGCTATCGGCATCATCCTGCGGCAGGTCGGTGTCGGCGGGCTTGTCGTCCGGCTTGGCGGCCGTGTCGGGTTTGGCATCGCCCGGCTTGTCACCCGGCTTTCCTTGCGGCTTGGCGCGGGCGCCCTTGTCGTTCTTCTTGTCTTTGTCCTTGTCCGAGGCCTTGTCGGATTTCTCGGCCACCGGCTCGCGGATCGAGATGCGGTCGTTGAGGCCGAGCATGACGACGATGATTTCAGGCTTCTCGGTCTCGAGAATGCCCTTGGCCGCAGCCACCCAATCAGAGGGCTCGCCCTTCGGCTGGTACTTGATCAGGCCGGATGTGGTCTTGTGCTTGCGGATCACGCCCATGTCGGGCTGCTCGGTGTAGGCGTCTTCCAGGCCGTAGGCGAGCCAGTCGGCCATGGCGTCACCGATCACCAGCACGTTCTTGTCGGGCGTGGTGTCACGCTTGGCTGGCGCCGGCGCGCGCGAAAAATCCTGGCGCGGCGCCTGCTGCTGTTGCTGCTGGAACGGCGCGAAGAAATCTCCGCCGAACCAGCCGCCGCCTCCGCCATTGCGCGGCGGCGGGGCCGCGCGCTGCGGTGGACCGCCGAAGCCGGGGAAGTTGAAGAACTGCGCCGAGGCCGGGCCGGCAACCGATGCCAGAATCGCAAGCGCCGTCCCCAGCGCGATCAACGGGCCGGTCTCGGTCAGCGCCTTGAGCAGGGACTTCTTCGACATGCGATCTCGGGCACGCGCAATGGGGGATCGGGACACGCTCGATATAATAACGGAATCGGGCGCCAAACGGGCAGATTCTGTTGCAGATTTTGACCCATACGCCGAGGAACAGGCGCCGCCGTCAAGGCTGCCTGCCAAAATCCCTGTTCAGGGTTACTTTCGACGCGATTTTACCGCCCGCGCAGCCGGTCCAGCACGTCGGAGGAGGCAAAACCGTCGGCGGGGACCCCGATCGAGGCCTGGAAGTTGCGCAGGGCCTCCCGGGTCTGGCCGCCGAACTGGCCGTCCGGGGTGCCCTTGTAGAAGCCGCGTTGGGCCAGCAGCTGCTGCAGTTCCAGCCGCTCGGTGCGGGACAGCTCCCGCTCCTGCCGCGGCCAGGGCTGCACGAAGGGCTGGCCGCCGCGGAGGCGATCGGCGAAATGGCCGATCGCCAGCGCATAGGCCTCGGCCGGGTTGTACTTCATGATGACGCGGAAGTTCTGCAGCATCAGGAAGCCCGGCCCTTGGGCACCGGCCGGCGCAAGCAGATAGGCCTTCTCCGCCGGATGCGGGAAGGGCTGGTTGGTCGGGCGCTTGAGGCCGAGCTTTTCCCATTGCGCCATCGTCATCGCCTTGGCGCGGTCGGCCAGCATGTAGTTGAAGCCTTGGGGCACCACGACCTCGTAGCCCCAGGTCTGGCCGGCCTGCCAGCCGTCCTTCTTCAGATTGTTGGCGGTCGACGCGATCAGGTCGGAGGGATTGTCGACGACGTCACGCCGGCCGTCGCCGTCGCCGTCCACGGCAAAGCGCTTGAACGCGGTCGGCATGAACTGCGTCGGGCCGAAGGCGCCGGCCCAGGAGCCGCGCAACTGTTCGGGCCTGAGATCGCCGCGGTTGAGGATCTCCAGCGCCGAGAGGAATTCGTCCTTGAAGTAAGCTTGGCGGCGCCCGATGCAGGCGAGCGTCGCGGTCGATTGCAGCACGCTGCGATCGCCCATCTGCGTCGAGTAGTTGGACTCGATGCCCCAGATCGAGGCGATGATATAGCGGTCGACGCCGGTGGCTTTTTCAGTGGCGTCGAACTGCGCTTTGTACTTGGCGAGAACCTCGCGGCCCTTGGCGAGGCGGTTGTCGTTCACGAGGATGTCGAGATAATCCCAGATCGACTTAGTGAACTCGGGCTGCGAGTCCATCAGGTCCATGATGCGCAGATCGGGCGCGAGGCCTGCCGTGAAGCGCTGGAAATTTTCCTGCGTGATGTTGCGCCGTGCGGCATCGGGCCACATCCCTGCGACGCAATTGTTGAAGCTACCCGCGGCCTCGCGGATCGCGGCGGCTGTCATCAGCGGATGGCCGGAGGCGCCGTCCTCGCCGGTCCAGGGTTGAACTCCCGTTTGAGCGCCGCTGGATCCGGGCGCTGCTTGCGAAGTCGCCGGGTTCGGGCCTGAGAAAATACCGCCGAACAGATTGGACAGACCGTTCTGAGCCTGCGCGCCGGCGGGAAGCGGGAACAGCAGGGCGGCCGCAATCATCGTCGCACCGGTCACGGACCCGCCCCGTTTCGCCAGCCCTGCCATTGATTGCATCATGTCCACACCTGTCCGGCCAAAATCCGCCCTCAGGAGGCCTGGTTACGGTTGCCAACAGCTTAACAAAGGTGAAATTTTGATGGTGGCCTTTTTCTTAACTCTGTGAGGATGAGGCCCCACATCCGCCTTTGTTGGCGGCTGCAAACAAGCTAGCAAGATGCCATTGCTCCCTTCACTTGTTCCTCAGGTATTCGATCAATCCCATGAAAATCCGCAAAGCCGTATTTCCCGTTGCCGGCCTCGGCACCCGCGTCCTGCCCGCCACCAAGGCGATGCCGAAGGAAATGCTGACGATCGTCGACAAGCCGCTGATCCAGTACGTCTATGACGAAGCCAGGGAAGCCGGCATCGAGCACTTCATCTTCGTCACCGGCCGCAACAAAAGTGTCATCGAAGATCATTTCGACCGGATGTTCGAGCTTGATGCGACGCTGGCCGCGCGCGGCAAGAAGACCGAGCAGGACGTTCTGGCGCAGAACCAGCCGGAGGCCGGCGCCGTCAGCTTCACTCGCCAGCAGGCGCCGCTCGGCCTCGGTCACGCAGTCTGGTGCGCGCGCGACATCGTCGGCAACGAACCGTTCGCGGTCGTGCTGCCGGACGAACTCGTGCTCAATTCGCCCGGCTGCCTGAAGCAGATGATCGACACCGCCAGCAAGCTCGGCGAAAAATCCAATGTCATCGCGGTCGAGCCGGTGCCCGACCATCTGACCCATCAATACGGCATCTGCGGCGTCGGCAAACGCACCGGCAAGATGTTCGAGGTCGACGGCATGGTCGAGAAGCCGGCCAAGGGCACCGCGCCCTCCAACCTCTCGATCACCGGCCGCTACATCCTGCAGCCGGAGATCTTCAAGATCCTGGAGACCCAGGAGCGCGGCGCCGGCGGCGAGATCCAGCTCACCGACGCCATGATCGGCCTCGCCAGATCGCAAAAATTCTACGGCGTCGAGTTCGAGGGCGAGCGCCACGATTGCGGCTCCAAGCCCGGCTTCCTCCGCGCCAACATCGCCTACGGCCTGAAGCGGCCGGAGCTGCGTGACGGGCTCATTGCGGAAATGAAGAAGTATTTGGGGCAGTAACGCTCCCAGTCGTCCCGGCCTAGTGCGCAATTGCACACTAGGCCGGGACGACACTGAAGTTGTGGCGAGCGACACGCTCCAACGCCGAGACTTAAGCCACCAGCGACAGCTTCGGCAGGCTCGCGACCACCGACTGGTTGCGGCCGCCGGCTTTTGCGGCGTAGAGCGCCTTGTCGGCGGCGGCGACCAGGAGCGGCCAGTCCATGCCGGTGGTGGGAACGAGGCTCGCGATGCCGCAGGACACTGTCGAGCTCGTGTGGTCGTCGGACCAGCCCTGCACCTTCGCGCGGATCTTCTCGGCCACCGTGAGGGCGTCGGTGACCGAGGTGCCCGGCAGCAGCACGGCGAATTCCTCGCCGCCATAGCGTGCGGCGCAGTCGCTGGCGCGGCTCACCGAATCGGAAATGCAGATGGCGATGCCGACCAGCACCTGGTCGCCGGCCTGGTGGCCGAAGGTGTCGTTGTAAGCCTTGAAGTGATCGGCATCGATCATCAAGAGCGCGATCGGCGTCTGCTGCCGCATCGCGCGGCGCCATTCGACGTCGATCACCTGGTCGAACTTGCGGCGGTTCTTCAGGCCGGTGAGCGCGTCGGTCGTCGCCATCTCCTCGAGCTTGCGCTCGGCCTCGGCGCGCCGGCCGATCTCGCGCGCGAGCACCAGCGTCGATGCCAGCATGAACACGCTGAGCGCCAGCACCACGGCGCCGATGCGGTAGGCTTCCTTCTGCCAGAGCTCGAACACGGCGTTCAGTGGCTTGCCTGCCACCACGAATAGCGGGCTGCTCCCACTACTGCGGACATAGAGCCGCGGCGTGCCGTCGATCGGCCCCTGTCCGGCGAATGCGCCGCCGACCTTCAGATTTTCGGCCTTCCAGACCGGCCGGTTGGCCAGATTCGTGCCGATCACGTCGAGATCAAACGGCCGCCGCATCATGACGGTACGGTCGCGCCTGAGCACGGTGATGGTGTCGTCGGCATCGAGGCTCAGCCGCTCGAACAATTCGTGGAAATAGCTGAAGCGGATCGAGCCGGCGACGACGCCGAGGAAGCCCCCGTCGGTGTCGCTGATACGCCGGCTCAGCACGATCGAATAGGCGCCGCGGAACAGCATGGGACGGCTGATGAAGAGGCCTGCGTCCGGATTGTCGCGATGAGCCTTGAAGTAATCCTCGTCGCTGCGGTTCTCGGCAACGGGATCGAGCGTGGAGGCGTCGATGGTTAGCCGGCCGTCGGCGTCGAACACCTGGATCGCGCCGAAATGCCTCGCCGTGGTCGCATGGTCGAACAGGATGAGGTGACGGATCGGCTTCGAGACCGTGCCGATTTCCGGCAGCAGCATGTTGCTGGCGACCGCCTTGAGGGCCAGGTCGTAGATCTCGATGTTGCGGCTGACGTCGGACTCGATGGTCGTCGCCAGGTTTTCCAACGTCTGGCGGGCGAGCGCCTCCTCGCCGCGGCGCATGTCCAGCATGACGTTGACGCAAATGGCGGAAAAGCCGATCACCGTCACCACGGACGAGATGATCAGCAGTTTCGCCGAAAGCCGCCATGGCCGCCGGGCCGTGACGTCGCGCCATCGAGACAACATCATTTGCTCCCGACATTAGTGAATGCGCCCGAAAGCTTGAGCAGTGTTTAAGCCGGGACGGCGCTGCCGGAATGAGTTAAAAATTGGTTTCCGCGGCTGACGTTTTTGGGCAAAGCGGGGCTTCGACCAGCGAAGAGGACAGCGGTGAACGACTACGACGCGTTGCGCGATTATCTGATGCGGCAGAAGCAGGCGGAATTCGTGCTGACCTATGAACAGATCGAAGAGATCATCGGCGCGGCCCTGCCGCGCGCGGCGAATCGTGCCTCATGGTGGGACAGCCTGCGCAGCCCGGACATCCAGATGCCCCAGCGCGAAGCCTGCCTCGCCGCGGGTTTCAAGGCGATGCGAATGCCGGACGGTGCGAGCGTGCGGTTCACGAAGCTGAAGAGCGACCGGCGGCGGCCAGTATCGTAGGGTGGGCAAAGCGAAGCGTGCCCACCACCTCTGTTGCAATGTTGGATTGATGGTGGGCACGGCGCAAGTGCGCCTTTGCCCACCCTACGGGACCGGACTCGCGTTGAGATCAGCTCGCCGCTTCCAGGCGCACTTCCGTGAGCAGGCGCATCGCGGCGTCGGCGTCCATGGGTTCGCCGAAGGCAAACCCCTGCGCGTATTCGCAGCCCATCTGGTAGAGCTCGACCGCGTCGGAATCGGTCTCGGCACCTTCGGCGACCACGTCCATGCCGAGGTCGTGCGCGAGCGCGATGATGGATTTCAGGATCACCGGGCGGGTGCCGCGGTTGGTGGTGCGCACGAAGGACTGGTCGATCTTGATGGTGTCGAACGGGAAGCGCTGCAGATAGGCCAGCGACGAATGGCCGGTGCCGAAATCGTCGAGCGACAGCCCGGTGCCGAGCTCGCGGATCCGCGTCAGCATCTGCGCCGCGTGCTCCGGATTCTCCATCACCAGCGATTCCGTCAGTTCCAGCTTCAGCGTGCCGCGCGCGACTGAGGAGCGCGACAGCACGGTGCGGATGTCGTGGATCAGATCGTGCCGCAGCAATTGCCGCGAGGAGACGTTGACCGATGCGAAGATCGGCTCGCGCGAGCGCATCGCGCGCTGCCAGATCGAGAGCTGCTTGGCGGTCTGGTCGAGCACGAACATGCCGAGGTCGATAATCAGGCCGGTCTCTTCCGCGATGGTGATGAATTCCGACGGTGCCATGCGTCCGAGCTTGGGATGATCCCAGCGCACCAGCGCCTCGAAGCCGGCGACCGAACGGTCTTCGAGCCGTACGATCGGCTGATATAGAATCGTGAGCTCCTGCCGCTCGATGGCGCGGCGCAATTCGCTCTCCAGCGTCAGCCGGTCGGTTTTTCGCGCGCGCATCGCGGACTTGTAAACGTCGATGCGGTCGCCGCCGATGCGCTTGGAGTGATACATCGCAAGCTCGGCGTCCTTGATGATCTCGTCCGTGAGCTGAACTTGCGGATCGGACAAGGCAAGGCCAATCGAGGCCGTGAGAAAGATCTCGCGTTCGTTGAAGGCGATCGGCGCGCGGATGGTCTTGCGGATGGTCTCGGCAAAGGCGGTGATGCGGGCGGGGTCCTGCTCCGAGAGCAGGATCAGGCCGAACTGGTCGCCGGCGAGCCGCGCCAGCGTATCCTGCGGCTTCAGGATGCGGGTGAGGCGGCGGGCCAGCGTCAGCAGGATGGAATCGCCGACGGCGATGCCGACGGAATCGTTGACCTGCTTGAAACGGTCGAGGTCGATCACCATCAGCGTCGGCCGCAGCGTCGGCATGGTCTTGGCGAAATGCGCGACGGCGCCGAGCCGGTCCATGAACAGCTTGCGGTTGGGCAGGCCGGTGAGATTGTCATGCACGGAATCGTGCAGCAGGCGCTCCTCGGCGTTGCGCAGCTCGGTGACGTCGGTGAGGGTACCGACCACGCGCGAGACCTCGCCGTCGGAGCCGACCACCGGGCGCGCCTTCAGCGCGAACCACATGAAGTGACCGTCCGGCGTGCGCAGGCGGAAATCCTGCACCAGGCGGCCGCGGCGCTGGTCGAGCACGCTGTCGAGCGCGGCGCGGAAACGGTCCTGGTCGAGCGGGTGCAGCACTTCGAGCCAGGAAGCGGCCGGACCTTCCAGCGTGCCGCGCTTGAGGCCGAGCAGGGCTTCGGTCTCGGGGCTGGTGAAGACCTTGTCGGCGGAAACGTCCCAGTCCCAGATCAGATCGCCGGAACCGGCCAGCGCCAGCGCGCGGCGCTCGATGTCGGAGACGACGCCGGTGGTGGCGCCGCCGCCCGCGAACGCATGCTGCATCACCGTGAAGCCGATCAGCATCACGATCAGCACGAGGCCGCCGAGCAGGGCAGGGCCGACGATGTCATTGGTGACGGAGCCTGCGACCGTCATGCCGGCCGCGACCACCCAGACCACCAGCAGGAACCAGGTCGGGATCAGCAGCACCGCGCGGTCGAAGCCGTGGGTGGAGAGATAGACGATCAGCGCGAAGCCGGCGAAGGCGATCAGCACCAGCGAGATGCGCGCGATGCCGGAGGCCACCGCGGGGTCGAACAGGGCCAGCGCAACCAGCGAGCCCAGGAACGCGAGCCAGCCCACCGTGATGTGGGAATACCGCACGTGCCATCGACTGAGATTGAGATAGGCGAACAGGAACACCAGCAGCGTCGCCGCCAGGATCGCCTCACCCGCCGCGCGCCAGATGCGCTCGGCGTTGTTCGACATGTCGAGCACCTTGCCCCAGAAGCCGAAATCGACGCCGATATAGACCAGCACCGCCCAGGCCAGCGCCGCGGCGGCCGGGAACATGATGCTGCCCTTGACCACGAACAGGATGGTCAGCACCAGCGCCAGCAAGCCGGAGATGCCGATCACGATGCCCTGGTACAGCGTGAACGAGTTGACCTTGTCCTTGTAGGATTCCGGCTCCCACAGATAGAGCTGCGGCAGCTTGTCGGTGCGCAGCTCCGCGACGAAGGTGACGACGGCGCCGGGATCGAGGGTGACGCGGAAGACGTCGGCGGTCGGGCTCTCCTGCCGCTCCGGCCGGTCGCCGGTCGAGGGCGTGATGGTCGCGATGCGGGACAGCCCGAGGTCGGGCCAGAGCAGCCCCGAGGAGACGATGCGGTAATGCGGGGCGACGATCAGGCGGTCGAGCTGGTCGTCGGTGTTGTTGGCGAGCGCGAACACCACCCAGTTCTGGCCGCCTTCGCGGGCGCGCACCTCGATGCGGCGGACGATGCCGTCGGTGCCGGGCGCAGTGGAAACCTGGATGCGGTCGGCGTCGCTGCGCTGATGCTCGAGCACGCCGGTGAGGTCGATTGCGGGCGCGTCACCGCGGACGCTGACAGCGTCGAGCGCGCGCGCCGGGAACGCGCAGACGAGAATCATGAGGCCCAGCGCTATGGGCGCGAGGCACCTGATCAGACGCAAGGTCAGTTCTCCGCGTTCGACGCAAACTCTTCGGTGCAGGCTTTTCGGTGCACGGCGTTTTCCGAACGGAACAAAGTGGTTCGGTGCGTCGCGATAGATGCCACGAAAGCGAGGAAAATCAAAGGGTTTCCGGCTTGCCCTGTGGGCCGCTGGCCTAGACCTCCAACACAATTTTGCCAATATGTGCAGAGGTTTCCATCCGCCGGTGCGCGTCGGATGCCTTTTCCAGCGGGAAAGTGCTGTCCACCAGCGGCTTGACCCGGCCTTCGCGCAACAGCGGCATCACTTTCGCCTCGATCGCGGCCACCATCGCCGCCTTGTCCGCATTACTACGGGGGCGCAGCGTCGAGCCGGTGTGGGTCAGGCGCTTCACCATCACCTTGGCGATGTTGACGGTGACCTTGGGCCCGTTGAGGGTCGCGATCTGCACGATGCGGCCGTCGACCGCGGCGGCGTCATAGTTGCGATCGACATAGTCGCCGGCGACCATATCGAGGATCAGATTGGCGCCGGCATTGTTCGTCTCCGCCTTGACCACGGCGACGAAGTCTTCGTCCTTGTAGTTGATGGCCCGATCCGCGCCGAGCTTGAGGCAGGCATCGATCTTGTCCTGCGATCCCACGGTGACGATCACCTTGGCGCCGAACGCTTTTGCGAGCTGGATCGCCATGGTGCCGATGCCCGAGGAGCCGCCATGGATCAGCAGCGTCTCGCCGGCCTTCAGCCCGCCGCGCTCGAACACATTGTGCCAGACCGTCATCAGCGTTTCCGGCAGCGCACCGGCTTCCTTGATCGAGAGCGACGGCGGCACGCTCATCGCCTGACCGTCCTGGGCGATGCAGTACTGCGCATAACCGCCACCGGCGACCAGCGACATCACCTTGTCGCCGATCTTGTGCCGCTTGGCGTTGCTGCCGACGGCCACCACTTCGCCCGCGATTTCGAGGCCGGGCAGGTCGCTGGCGCCGGGCGGCGGCGGATAGGCGCCGGAGCGCTGCGCGACGTCGGGCCGATTGACGCCGGCGGCCTGCACCTTGACCAGGATCTCGTCGGGACCGGGCTGCGGCAGTGCCCGTTGTTCCGGCACCAGCACTTCCGGTCCGCCGGGTTTGGAGATGGCGACCACGGTCATTTGCGCGGGCAGCTTGTCCATGATGTGTCCTTGAGCAAAGGTGCGGGATGGAACGAGGCCATTGCTTAGCCAGCGCAATGCAGGCTGGCAACCGCCTCAGCCGCTTGTGATGCGAACGCAGGAGGAACAAGGATGGCGATGGAAGACGACGACCGTCCGCGCAAAAAGATCAGCCATGACATCGGACAGGATCTCTCACTCTTGTCAGTGGAGGAACTGACCGAACGCATCGCGCTGCTCAAGACCGAGATCGCAAGATTGGAAGAAGCCACAACAAAGAAGCGCGCCTCGCGCGATGCGGCCAACAGCGTTTTCAAGTCGTAGGGTCCGACGCTGGAGCGGGGCTGGCCTCACACACGGTCCTCATCCTGAGGAGCGCGGCACGCGCGTCTCGAAGGATGGCCGCGGGCGAGAGCAGGGCCTGCATGGTCCCGGCGATGCGAAGCATCGTCCGGAGACGCGCGCGAAGAGCGCGCTCCTCACCATGAGGGTCTGGTTTCGGCCTTCGCTGCGGATGCGCGTGAAGAATTCGTTCCACCGCCCACTCGGCCACTGACCGACATGGCTAACGAACCCTCAAAATAATCGCTCGTTTACTCCACATTAAGCTTTCGAGTTTATGACTGGGAACTGTCCTTGTTTGGACACCGAGTGGCTCCTGTCCACTCTGTTTGACGCCTCCCTGTTATCAACTTTCAAAGCCGCCGGTTTTCCGGCGGCTCTTTTTTTGCGTCGACGCCCGCTTTTTGCGTCTCGCTCCGGTTGAAGTCCGGGCAAAGACCCGCGGAAACCATATCCGCGCTTGTCACTGGACTCGGCGCTCCCAGCGCGCAATGATTTGTTCATCATAAGCCGGCGCCAAAGCCGGGCAGTCAGACAGTTGCGTAAGGGGCGTTAACCATGGAACGTTTGCAGGCCGAAGGCGCTCTCGTTCAACTCAGCGAGCGGTTCACCAATTCTGCGGCGTTCGGCGTCCTGTTCCGTGAGGGCATGGACCTGGTTGAAGAGACCGCCGCTTATCTCGATGGCGCCGGCCGCACCGAGGCCAAGGCGCTCGATCGCGCCGTCAGCCTCACCTATGCGACCGAGAGCATGCGTCTGACCACCCGCCTGATGCAACTCGCCTCGTGGCTGCTGCTGCACCGCGCAGTGAAGGAAGGCGAGATGACGCTGGGCCAGGCCAACCGCGAAAAAACCAAGGTCAAGCTCTCCGCCGCCGATCCCGGCTCAACCGACAGCATCGAGAAGCTGCCGTCGCAGCTCCAGGATTTGATCCATCGCTCGATGAGCCTCCAGACCCGGGTGCGCCGCCTGGACGCCACCATCCACACCCCGCCGGTCGATCATTCCTCGATCGGCAATCCGCTGGTGCCGCATCTCAACGCGCTGAAGGCGGCGTTCGAGCGGTAAGCGCAGGTGCCGTAGGGTGGGCAAAGGCGCGCAGCGCCGTGCCCACCATTTCTCTCGGATCGCAATCAAGGTTGGTGGGCACGCTACGCTTTGCCCACCCTACGAGTTCTCGTCCTGGTCGAGAGCACATCGCCTCAAAACAAAAAAAACGCCTCCGGCTCTCCGGGGGCGTTTTCGTCTCCAGCCTTGCGGCCGGATCAATCCTTTTTGAGAAAGCCCGAAAACTTCTTCTGGAAGCGCGAGACGCGGCCGCCGCGATCCATCAGCTGCGCGTTGCCGCCGGTCCAGGCCGGGTGCGACTTGGGGTCGATGTCGAGGTTCAGCGTGTCGCCTTCCTTGCCCCAGGTGGAACGGGTCAGGTACTCGGTTCCGTCGGTCATCACGACCTTAATCGTATGATAGTTCGGGTGAATTTCGGCTTTCATGGCAATTCCTCGGCGCCCCGGCGCCTCACTTGAGTGGCTATCGAATGACGGATTTGGCGCGGTCTATACCCCACGAGGCCCTGTAAAACAAGCCATTGCAGGGCCTTAATAGGGGACCGGGCGGGCCCCTAAGGGACATCCCGGATTTGCCACTCCCGCTCGCCCGGCCTATCTGGAGCGGAGCACCTCTCTTTGTCTTTTGGTCGGATCTCATGAGCGCAGTTGAACGGCTTGAAACCGGGCCCGCAGAAGCCCCGTCGATCGAGGCCGACCTGATCGAGGCGCCGGCGAAGAGCCGCGCCAAGCTGCGGCCGCTGCTGGCGCTCGCGCCCTATGTGGCGCGCTATAGCGGCCGGGCGGCGCTGGCGTTCGTGGCGCTGACGATCGCGGCGCTGACCACCCTGCTGGTGCCGGTTGCGGTGCGCAGGATGATCGATTTCGGCCTGACGCCTGAGGGCATCGAGCTGATCAACAGCTACTTTTCGGTGATGATCGCCGTCGTCGCCGTGCTCGCTCTCGCAAGCGCCGCGCGCTACTACCTCGTGATGACGATCGGCGAGCGCATCGTCGCCGATCTCAGGCGCGACGTCTTCGCCCATCTGCTGTCGCTATCGCCGGCCTTCTTCGATTCCGCGCGCAGCGGCGAGCTGGTGTCGCGCCTGACCGCCGACACCACCCAGATCAAATCCTCCGTCGGCGCCTCGGTCTCGATCGCGCTGCGCAACCTGATGATGTTCTTCGGTGCCGCCGCGATGATGGTGATCACCAGCCCGCGGCTGTCAGGCTTCGTGCTGCTCGCGATTCCCCTGATCGTGCTGCCGCTGGTCGCCTTCGGGCGCTGGGTGCGCCGTCTGTCGCGCAATGCGCAGGACACGCTGGCCGAGGCCTCCGCCTATGCGAGCGAGCTGGTCGGCGCGATCCGCACCGTGCAGGCCTATACCAGCGAGAGCCTCGCCGAGAGGCGCTTCGGCGGCGAGGTCGAGCAGGCTTATGAAGCCGCGCGCACCTCCACGCAGGCCCGTGCCGTGCTCACCGCCATCATCATCTTCATCGTGTTCGCAAGCGTGGTCGCGATCCTCTGGATCGGCTCGCACGACGTGCTCACTGGCACCATCACGCCGGGCCGGCTCGGCCAGTTCGTGCTCTATGCGGCTTTCGCCGCGGCTGGCCTCGGCCAGCTCAGCGAGGTCTGGGGCGAGATCTCGGCGGCATCCGGCGCTGCCGAGCGCCTGTTCGAGATTCTGCATGTGCAGCCGGACATCACCGCGCCCACGTCGCCGCGCGCGCTGCCGGTGCCGGCGCGCGGCGAAGTCGGCTTCGACCAGGTCAGCTTCGCCTATCCGGCGCGGCGCGACGTCAATGTGCTCGATGCCGTGTCGTTCACCGTGCGCCCCGGCGAGAAGGTTGCCATCGTCGGTCCGTCCGGCGCCGGCAAGAGCACGATCTTTCATCTGCTGTTGCGCTTCTACGATCCGCGCAGCGGCGCGATCTCGCTCGACGGCGTGCCGGTCAAATCCGCCGATCCGCGTGAATTCCGTTCGCGCATCGCGCTGGTGCCGCAAGAATCCAACGTGTTCGCGGCAAGCGCCCGCGACAACATCCGCTTCGGCCGGCCCGATGCCACCGATGCCGAGGTCGAGCGCGCCGCCGAGCTCGCGCATGCCGCCGAGTTCATCCGCCGCCTGCCCGAAGGTTTCGACACCCCGCTCGGCGAGCGCGGCGTGACGCTATCAGGCGGCCAGCGCCAGCGCATCGCGATCGCGCGCGCGATCCTGCGCGATGCACCGCTGCTGCTGCTCGACGAAGCCACCTCCGCGCTCGATGCCGAAAGCGAGACGCTGGTGCAGACCGCGCTGGAAGAGCTGATGCGCCACCGCACCACCCTCGTGATCGCGCACCGCCTCGCAACCGTCTTGTCCTGCGACCGCATCCTGGTGATGGACCAGGGCAGGATCGTCGAACAGGGCACGCATGCGGAGCTGGTCGCCGCGAACGGGCTCTATGCCAGGCTGGCGAGGTTGCAGTTCGAGGGGGCGTGAGGCGAGGGCGCTCGGAACGCCGCCCCACTCAAGGTGTCATCACCCGCGAAAGCGGGTGATCCAGTACTCCGAGACGGAAGTGATCAACCGATAAGCCGCGGCGTACTGGATTCCCCGCCTTCGCGGGGAATGACAGCGGAGGTTTTGGAAGCCGCTTCGCGCCACATCGGCTTCCTCGAACAGCACGAGCGGATCTTCCGCATCGCAAGATTGGTCGGGCTGTGTGCTTTGCCGGTGCCGGTGCCGGTGCTGCGACTGCGCTCGGACCAGCGAACCAGGCGGCTTCGTTTCCGCTGGCTTGCCCTTGTCGGACGCGAAGGGGACGGAGTGCCCGCCTCATCGAGGCCCGCTGCTAGGCCAGTATGAGACATCGGAGGCGGCGATGTGGTATCCGAAATCAATGCATGGAGCCAAGCCTCGTGACTTGTGTTCTCAGACCGCCAACAGTTGAGGAGCTACCTACGCTCTCGGCCTTGTGCCTTAGATCGAAAGCTGTATGGGGCTACGGCAACGACTTCATGGAGGCCTGTCGGAGCGAACTCACCATCGAAGCATGCGAACTCCAATCCAGTTCAATTGCAGTGGCGGAAGAGAACGGCAAGATCGTCGGCGTCGCCCAAGTCAGGGTCACTGGAAGCTGGGCTGATTTGTTGAAGTTGTTCGTCGAGCCGACGATGCTTCGCGGTGGCTTGGGAATGAAGTTGTTTCATTGGGCTGCCAGCGAAGCAACAGCGATGGGTGCTCACCGCATGGCGATCGAGGCCGACCCAGATGCCGCGCCATTCTATCGACGCATGGGGGCGAAGGACTCCGGCTTTGCTCCGTCCGGCTCGATACCTGGCAGAATGCTTCCCAAGCTGATCAAGGAGCTGGGATCGATGTGAAATCGCTCGGCCTTCGGTGGCCCCGAACGGTTGGTCACGACGTTCGCGCTCAGGGTAGACGGGACTTGGCCGCTCGACCGACAAACCGCGCTCACCGCCCTTAGCGGACACCAGCCTCACACGGCTCCTTAACTGAAGTGCCGTCGTGATTTGGAAACGTGCATGATTGTTCTCATCTGCCCAATCCTGTTCATCCTCCTCATCCTGTTCGCCATTCGACAGCAGAAGCGCGGCCTTGCGGGATGGAAAGCGGCCCTGCTTGTTGTCGCAGGTAGCGGCGTCATCGTTTTCATGAGTTTCGGCTTGCTCATCGTAGGCTTCCGCAACTTCGGATAGGCGCAGCCCGCGCCCTGAGCCGCGTGCATGAACCTTGCAGTTCCCCCAGATGTGGCGCCTAATCAGGTATCGCCGGCCAAAGGCTCGTCCGTAGGCGTCGGTGCCTGAGAGATGATTTGTGCTCCCGCCTCAACGGGAGTGCGCCTCATGGCCCAGCCGTACAGCAAAGAGACCCTCGAGCTTTTGGAGCGGGCGCAGCGAGCGATCGATGAGTCGATCCGGCTCCGCGAAGACAGCCACCGCGCGCTCCGCCAGGCTGAAAGCTGGCATTTCGATCTTGAGCTCCGCTTGAGCCGAGAGCGCCTCGCGGCGAGTTACGCGACAGCGCCGCTCATCGACACTTCGGCGACAGCGCCGGCACATTCGGCCACGGCCAATTCTTCCAGCTCCCGTCCTCATCAACGCAGGCCGATGGCTCAAGGCCATGCGTCGGAGCACTCGTCGTCTTGACCGGCGTGGCGAGGCGTTGGTCGACATAGCTCGTCGAGACATATCCGGCGACGATGACGCCGAGCAGGACCGAAGATCCCTTGGCCAGATCGCTCAGTTTCATCGGTCATCTCCATCCGCTTGCCGGCGCAACTTCCGGACACAACGACTAGCCGACGTCCCGGGATCCCGGCGTGACGGGCGTCACGCGCCCCAGAATCTAAGGTTGCCACTCCATCTTCAGCACCGGCCGGCCCGAGGTCGGGTTCACCTCGTCGCCGGCATGGGCAAAGCCGTTGCGCTCGTAGAAGCGGATGGCGCGGCTGTTGTCCTTGTTGACGAGCAGCGTCACGCCTGTCGGCGACAGGCGCTTGGCCTCGTCGACCAGCAGCCGCGCCGCGTCCGAGCCCCAATGCGCGGGATCGACCACGAGCTGGTCGAGATAGCCGTCGCCGTCGATGGTGACGAAGCCGGTCAGCGCGCCGTCCTGCTCCGCGACCACGATGGAGGCTTTCGGCACCAGGTCCCTACGCCAGCGTTCGCGCCACCAGTCCAGGCGCGTGGCGAAGTCGATCTGCGGATAGGCCTGCTGCCAGGTGCGATGCCAGAGGTCGATCGAGGCGGCCTCGTCCTCGGGTCGGTAGAGACGAAGGTGGAGGGCGCTCACTACCGCTCCGTCAGCTTCAGCTCGATGCGGCGGTTGCGCTTGTAGGCTTCCTCGGTGTTGGCGGTGTCGAGCGGCTGGAATTCGCCGAAGCCGGCGGCGACGAGGCGCTGGGCGGGCACGCCGAGCGAGATCAGGTACTGCACCACCGAGATCGAGCGGGCGGCCGAGAGGTCCCAGTTCGACTTGAAGTTCGGACCGTTCACCGGGCGCACGTCGGTGTGGCCGTCGACGCGCAGCACCCAGGGGATCTCGTTCGGGATCTTCTTGTCGAGGTCGATCAGCGCGGTCGCCAAAGTGTCGAGCTCGGCGCGGCCTTCGGGCAGCAGCACCGCCTGTCCGGTGTCGAAGAACACTTCGGACTGGAATACGAAGCGGTCGCCGACGATGCGGATGTCGGGGCGGTTGCCGAGGATGGCGCGCAGGCGGCCGAAGAATTCCGAGCGGTAGCGCGACAATTCCTGCACGCGCTGCGCCAGGGCGACATTCAGGCGAGAGCCCAGATCGGCAATTCGGTTTTGCGATTCCTTGTCGCGCTTCTCGGAGACGTCGAGCGCTTCTTCCAGCGCCGCCAATTGCCGCCGCAGCGCGCTGATCTGCTGGTTCAGCACCTCGATCTGCGCCAGCGCGCGGGCCGAAACCGCTTTCTCGGAGTCCAGCGCCTTGCCGAGCTCGGAGGATTTGCCTTGCGCGTCATTGCCCGCGGCGGCCAGCCCCTCATAGAGGCCCTTGATGCGGTCGCGCTCGCTCTCGGCCGAGGCGAGGCCGGCTTTCAGCGACGAGACCTGGTCGTCCAGCGTGAGCTTGCCGAGCTTCTCCAGCGACAGCAGCTCGTTGAGCTGCGCGATCTTGGCGTTGAGCAGCTCCAGCGCCTTGTCCTTGCCCGTGACCTCCTGCGAGAGGAAGAACTGCACCACCAGGAACACCGACAGCAGGAACACGATCGACAGCACCAGCGTCGACAGCGCGTCGACGAAGCCGGGCCAATAGTTGAAGGAGGTATCGCCGCGACGGCCGCGCGCCAGTGCCATGTCGCTAACCCTTCTCGGGCTGACGCGCGATGCGCTCCAGCAGGCGCCGGATCTCGCGGTTCTGCTCGCCCTGGCCGTCGGCCCATTCGCGGATCATCTGCTGCTCGGTCCGCATATGCGAGACCAGCGCCTGGATGGCTTCGGCGAGGCTTGCCATCGCCGCGGTGGTGCCGCGGCTGCCGCTGCCTTCCTCGAGCACCGTGCGCAAGCGCTCGACGACGGCCTGAAGCTCGCCGCTGGCAATGCCGCCGCCACCGGCGGCGACCGCCACTTCGCCGCTGCCATATTCGCGGACGGTGGTGGCAAGCCAGTCTTCGAGATCGGTGTAGAAACGGTTCTGCGCCTGGCTCGATTGCAGGTCGAGGAAGCCCAGGATCAGCGAGCCGGCGAGACCGAACAGCGAGCTCGAGAACGAGATGCCCATGCCGCCGAGCGGGGCGGCCAGCCCCTCCTTCAGCGTGTCGAACAGGGCGCCGGAATCGCCCCCGACCTTGAGCCCGTCGATTACCTTGCCGACCGAGCCGACCGTCTCGATCAGGCCCCAGAAGGTGCCGAGCAGTCCCAAGAAGACCAGAAGCCCGGTCATGTAGCGGGAGATGTCGCGGGCTTCGTCGAGGCGGGTCGCGATCGAATCGAGCAGGTGCCGCATGGTGGTCTGGGTGATCGACATCCGCCCGGTGCGCTCGCCGCCGAGGATCATCGCCATCGGCGCCAGCAGCTTGGGGTGGCGGGCGGGCGCAAGGCCGGGGTCGGCGATGCGGAAATTGTTGACCCAGGACACTTCGGGATACAGCCGGATCACCTGGCGGAAGGCCAGGATGATGCCGATGAACAGCACGCCGCCGATCAGCGCATTGAGCCCGGGATTGGCGAAGAAGGCCTGGATGATCTGCTTGTAGAGCACCACCCCCACCAGGGTGCAGAGCACCAGGAAGACCAGCATCCGCACCAGGAAGACGCTGGGCGAGGATAGCTTGGTATATTCGATGTCGAGGGAGGAGCGGGGCGAGGCGCCTGGCGGCATGGCCGGTATCATCCGTTAACTTGCTTGCGGGGCGCACTATGGCACAGCGCCCGCCCAAAAAAAGCGCCGGATGCGCCGATTTCGGGGAGAGCTGGGGAACCCAACGCTGAAACCGGGCTTTGGTAAGGACATACTTTCCAAATCGTCGGCATTCCACAGGTTCAGTTCGCACTTTTCCCCTTGGCGCCCAAGACTTGCCGTCCAAGATCTGCCGCCCAAAGACGGAGTCGTCGCATGAGCGTCGTGTCCGCGATCATCGGGACTGCCGAACGGGTGCCTTTGCCTGATGTCGTGATCCGCGCGGCGATCCAGCGCCTGTGCTCGCGCACGGTGACGCGGCTGTCCGCGCTGGGCGGGGCGGATGATGCCGCCTTCGCCGGGCGGATGATGCTGCGGCCGATCGCCGAGGACGCGGATGCCGGGCACGAGGGGGTGCCAGCTTCGTTCTTTGCGAAGGTGCTCGGTCCCAACCGCAAATACTCCTGCTGCTTCTACAAGACCGGCGCGACCACCTTGCGGGAGGCCGAGGAGGAGGCGCTGCGCCAGACCGCCGAGCATGCCGCTCTCGCCGACGGCCAGACCATCCTCGAGCTCGGCTGCGGCTGGGGCTCGCTGTCGCTGTGGATGGCGCGGCAGTTTCCGCACGCCAAGGTCACCGCGGTGTCGAGCTCACAGGCGCAGCGCGCCCATATCGAGGAAGAGGCGCGGCTGCGCGGTCTCCTCAACCTGCGCGTGATCTGCGCGGACATCAACGTGTTCGCGCCCGATGGGCAATTCGACCGCATCGTCTCGGTCGAGATGTTCGAGCATGTGATGAACTGGCGCAAGCTGATGACGCGCCTGCGCGCGTGGCTCGCGCCGGAGGGGCGGTTCTTCATGCACATCGTCGCCCATCGCTCCGGCTCTCACCTGTTCGACCGGGCCGATCGCGACGACTGGATCGCGCAGCGCGTCTCCACGGGCGGGCTGATGCCGAGCCATCACCTCGTCAGGCAATTCGACGATATCTTCACCGTGGAGAAGGAATGGTGCTGGAGCGGCACGCATTATCAGCGCACCGCCAACGACTGGCTCGCCAATTTCGACACGCATCGCGATGCCATCGAGGCGGCCTTGCGCAACGTCCATGGCGAGGAGACCGGCCTGCGGATGCGACGCTGGCGCTGGTTCTTTCTCGCGACCTCGGGCCTGTTCGGCTATGCCGATGGCAACGAATGGGGCGTCAGCCACTACCGGATGAGGGCGGCGGCGTAATTGCGATGTTCCGTCGCAGCATGCGGCGGTGGAACCGGACTCACAATCGGGTGAGGCGCGAAAAGCGCACTGAAGTCAGCACCATAGACCGTGTGACATTGGGCCGCCCGCAAGGTGCGTTGCGTCGCAGCACGTCCCCTCTATTTTGGCGGCATCGCCAGCGCGGAATCGCCGAGAACAGGCCCCGCGCAGCGTGATCAGTTTCAACAATATCGGGGCACTTAACTTCATGTCAGGACTTCGCGCGCGATCGGCATGCGTTGCAATGATGCTCGCGGCCTTTACGCCGCTATTGGCAGGCTGCGACGAATCCAGCTCCGCCATTTCAGCCGCCCAGCCCAACGATCCCGACGTCAGCATCGTCATCGTCAAGCCGCAGCCGCGCGCCGTTGTGCGCGAGCTGCCGGGCCGCATTGCGCCGACGCGCGTCTCCGACGTGCGGCCGCGCGTGTCCGGCATCGTGGTCGAGCGTCTGTTCCGACAGGGCAGCGAGGTGAAGGCCGGTGATCCGCTGTACCGTATCGATCCGCGTCCGTTCGAGGTCGAGGTGATGGCCAACGATGCCGCGGTCGCCAAGGCCGAGGCCGCGTTGATGCAGTCGCAGCAGCAGGCGCGCCGCATCGCCACGCTCACCAGCCAGCGCGCCGCGCCCGAAGCCGAGAACGAGAAGGCGATCGCGGCCGAGCGCCAGGCTCATGCCGAGGTCGAGGGCCGCAAGGCCGATCTCGCGCGCGCCAAGCTCAATCTCGACTATGCCACCGTACGCGCGCCGATCGACGGCGTCGTCGGTGCTGCCCTGGTCAGCGAGGGCGCGCTCGCGGTCCAGAACGAGACCAATCTGGCCACGATCCAGCAGCTCGATCCGATCTATGCGGATTTCACCCAGTCGGTGAACGAGCTCAACCAGCTCCGCCGCGCCTTCGAGAGCGGTGACCTCGAGCGCATCGCGCCTGACGCCGCCAAGGTGCATCTCGTGCTCGACGACAACACGCTCTACTCGCTCGACGGCAAGTTGCTGTTTTCGGATGCCAAGGTCGACGCCAATACCGGTCAGGTGACCTTGCGCGGTGAGTTCCGCAATCCCAAACGCGAATTGCTGCCGGGCATGTATGTCCGCGTCCGCATCGACCAGGGTCTCGATAGCGACGCGATCGCGGTGCCGCAGCAGGCGATCCAGCGCAATGGCGGCGGCGGCAGCGAGGTGTTCGTCGTCAAGGACGACAATCGCATCGCAGTGCAGCCGGTGCGCACCGGTTCGGTGCAGGACGGAATCTGGTTCGTCACCGACGGCTTGAAGGCCGGCGACAAGGTCGTGGTCGAAGGCTTCCAGAAGTTCGCCGCCGGCGACAAGGTCAAGCCGCAATCCTGGTCGGAAGCGGATGCGACTGCCGATAACCGGCACGCCCAGAAGCTGATGCGGTAACGTTCGGGCGTCGCGACTGTCTTGATCCCTCATCCTGAGGAGCCCGCAAAGCGGGCGTCTCGAAGGATGGCCACGGGCGAGAGCCGGGCCTTCATGGTTCGAGACGCGCTTCGCGCTCCTCACCATGAGGGACTAGTGAAACAACGAGGTTAAAAGCGGTAATGGCGAGCTTCTTCATTGACAGGCCGATCTTCGCCTGGGTGGTCGCGCTGTTCATCTGTCTGGTCGGCGCAATTTCGATTCCGCTGTTGCCGATCGCGCAGTATCCGATCATTGCGCCGCCCTCGATTTCGATCTCGACCAGCTATCCCGGCGCCTCGCCCGAAAACCTCTACAACAGCGTCACGCGGCTGATCGAGGAGGAGCTCAACGGCGCCTCCGGCATCCTCAATTTCGAATCCACCAGCGACTCGCTCGGCCAGGTTGAGATCATCGCCAATTTCGTGCCGGGCACCGATACCAGCGCCGCCTCGGTCGAGGTGCAGAACCGCATCAAGCGCGTCGAGGCGCGGCTGCCGCGCGCGGTGATCCAGCAGGGCATTCTGATCGAGGAAGCCTCCAGCGCGGTGCTCCAGATCATCACGCTGAACTCGACCGACGGCAGCCTGGACGAGGTCGGGCTGGGCGACTTCATGATCCGTAACGTGCTCGGCGAGATCCGCCGCATCCCCGGCGTCGGCCGCGCCACGCTGTATTCGACCGAACGCAGCCTGCGCGTCTGGGTCGATCCGGCCAAGCTGGTCGGCTATGGCCTGACCGCCGACGACGTCAACAAGGCCATTGCCGCGCAGAACGCGCAGGTCGCTTCCGGCAGCATCGGCGCCGAACCGTCGACCTCGACCCAGCGCACCTCCGCGCTGGTGCTGGTCAAGGGCCAGCTCTCGTCCCCGGATGAATTCGGCACCATCATCCTGCGCGCCAATGCCGACGGCTCGACCGTGCGGCTGCGCGATGTCGCGCGCATCGAGGTCGGCGGCCTGAGCTACCAGTTCAACACCCGTCTCGACGGCAAGCCGACCGCCGGCCTCTCCGTGCTGATGTCGCCGACCGGTAATGCGCTGGCGACCGCGAGCGCCGTCGAAGAGAAGATGAAGGAGCTGTCGCGCTTCTTCCCGGCCAATATCGGCTACGAGATTCCCTACAACATCACGCCCGTGGTCGAGGCCTCGATCAAGAAGGTGCTGTCGACGCTGGTCGAAGCCATCGTGCTGGTGTTTGTGGTGATGTTCCTGTTTCTGCAGAACATCCGCTACACCATCATTCCGACCATCGTGGTGCCGGTAGCGCTGCTGGGCGCCTGTACCACGCTGCTGCTCGCCGGCTACTCCATCAACATGCTCTCGATGTTCGGCATGGTGCTCGCGGTCGGCATCCTGGTCGACGATGCCATCGTCGTGGTCGAGAACGTCGAGCGCATCATGGCCGAGGAGGGGCTACCGCCGAAGGAAGCGACGCGCAAAGCGATGTCGCAGATCACCGGCGCCATCATCGGCATCACGCTGGTATTGATGGCCGTGTTCGTGCCGATGGCGTTCTTCCCGGGCTCAGTCGGCATCATCTACCGCCAGTTCTCCGTGACCATGGTCGCCGCGATCGGCTTCTCCGCCTTCCTGGCACTGTCGCTGACGCCGGCGCTGTGTGCGACGCTGCTCAAGCCCGTCGCTGCCGGCCACGGTCACGCCAAGAAGGGCGTGTTCGGCTGGTTCAACCGGATGCTCGAGGGCGGCAAGGAGGGCTATTCCCGCACCGTCGGTTTCTCGCTGAAGCGCACCGGCCGCTTGATGCTGGTCTATGTCGCGCTGCTCGCCGGCCTGTCCTGGGCCTTCGTCAATCTGCCCGGCGGCTTCCTCCCCGTCGACGACCAGGGCTTCGTCACCACCGACGTGCAGACGCCGTCGGATTCGTCCTATGGCCGGACCGAGGCGGTGATCGAGAAAGTGGAAAAATATTTGGCGCAACGGCCGGGCGTCGATAACGTCACCTTTCTTACCGGCTTCAGCTTCTCCGGCCAGGGCATGAACACCGCGCAGGCCTTCATCACCTTGAAGGACTGGTCGGAGCGCGGGCCGAAGGATTCGGCAGCGGCGATCGTTGCCGACATCAACCGCGATCTGTCGTCGTCGATCCGCGACGCAAAAATCTCCGCGCTGCAGCCGCCGCCGATCGACAATCTCGGCAATTCCTCGGGCTTCTCGTTCCGGCTCCAGGACCGCGGCCAGAAGGGCTATCCGGCCTTGATGCGCGCCGCCGATCAGTTGATCGCGGAGGCCAATGCAAGCGCTGTGCTTCAGAAGGTCTATGTCGAAGGCCTGCCCGAGGCGGGCGTGGTCAATCTCGTGATCGACCGAGAAAAGGCCGGCGCCTTCGGCGTCACCTTCGAGGACATCAACAACACGATCTCGACCAATCTCGGCTCGAACTACATCAACGACTTCCCGAACCGCGGCCGCATGCAGCGCGTCGTGGTGCAGGCCGATGCCCGCGACCGCATGCGCACCGAGGACATCCTCAACTACAACGTCAAGAACAGCCGCGGCCAGCTGGTGCCATTCTCGTCCTTTGCCACCGTGGAATGGGCGCGCGGACCGACGCAGATCGCCGGCTTCAATTATTATCCGGCGGTGCGCATCTCGGGCGAGGCGAAACCCGGCTTCACCTCGGGCGATGCCATCGCCGAGATGGAACGGCTCGCAGGCAAGCTGCCGCGCGGCTTCGGCTATGAATGGACCGGGCAGTCGCTCCAGGAGAAACTGTCGGGTTCGCAGGCGCCGTTCCTGCTCGGGCTCTCGGTGTTCGTGGTGTTCCTGTGCCTGGCCGCCCTTTACGAGAGCTGGACCATTCCGCTCGCGGTGCTGCTCACCGTGCCGCTCGGCATCGTCGGCGCGGTGGTCGCGGCGATGCTGCGCGGCCTGCCCAACGACGTCTATTTCACCGTCGGTCTGATCACCATCATTGGCCTTGCGGCCAAGGACGCGATTCTCATCATCGAGTTCGCCAAGGATCTGCGGAAAGAAGGCAAGCCGCTGGTGGACGCCACCATCGAGGCCTGCCGCCTGCGCTTCCGCCCGATCCTGATGACCGGCCTCGCCTTCATCTGCGGCGTGCTGCCGATGGCCATCGCCCATGGCGCCGGCGGCGCCAGCCAGCAGGCACTCGGCAGCATCGTGATGGGCGGCATGATCGCGGTGGTGATCCTGGCGCTGCTGATGGTCCCGGTGTTCTTCGTCTCGGTGCAACGCGTGCTGGGCGGGGATCGGGAGAAGGTGGCGAAGGAGGCCGAGATGTATGGGCCGCCCGCGCCGGCAAGGGCCGGCCACTGAACGGCCGGGAAATCGCATATGGCGCGCACGTGCGGCGGCATCGGCAGTGGGCTCCCTCTCCCGCTTGCGGGGGAGGGTTGGGGTGGGGGTGTCTCCGCGTCGGGATTGTCGAGAATTGCGGAGGATGCCCCCGTGTGGTGAGAGCCCTCACCCGCCGCGCGCGGGACGATGCTTCGCATCGCCCGGGGCGCGTCGGCCTCTCCCGCAAGCGGGAGAGGCGGAGCAAGCCGCGTGGTCCTCGTGCACCATATGCGATTGCCCTGACTGAACGCCGGATCCCTCGGCTTGATTTCTCGGAGGCCTCAATCCAGACTGCATCCCTGGATTGAACAACGTATTCGCACCACGCCGCGAATACCCTGGCATCCCGCCGATCGAGAGCACGTCATGCGTCCGACCGAAATTGCGATCTCGAACTATCGCTCCATTCGGCGGCTCTCCATACCCATCCATCCCTTGTCGGTGTTTGTCGGTGAAAATGGCGTCGGCAAATCCAATCTCTACAAGTCCTTGTCGCTGCTGCGCGACGCGGCGACCGGTCAAATCACCCGCACGATCGCCGATGAAGGCGGATTGAATTCGGTCTGCTGGTCCGGCATTCGCAAAAAGGGCGAAGACGGGCGGCTGCGGCTGTCGGCCACATTCGACAGCATGAGGTATTCCATCGAGCTCGGGTTTCCGAGCCCGCTTCAGGCCGCGTTTTCCGGCGAGCCGATGATCAAGGCTGAAACGATCGAAACGACACGCGGCAAACGCACGGTCAAGCTGATGGAGCGGATCAATTCGCTCATCAGCGTCCGTGGCGAGAGCGGCGCCTGGAACGCTCACAAGGATGCGGTGCTGCCGTCAGAGACCGCGCTTGCGGCTTTTTCCGATGGCAAGCAATGTCCGGAAATCGACCTGATCAGAAATGCGATGCTGGGCTGGCGATTCTATCATGACTTCCGCACTGATCCGGCGTCACCGATACGAAAGCCTTGTCTCGCGATCGCGACGCCCTCGCTCAGCGCCGATGGAATCGATTTGGCGGCCACCCTGGCGACCCTCTATGTCATTCGGGAAGACGCCAACGACCTGCAGGACGCGATACAGGATGCATTCCCGGATGCCGAACTCCGCGCATGGGAAGAAAATGGCAGGTGTGAATTCGATCTGCAATTGCCGGATATGCCGCGGCCGTTCAGGGCGCATGAACTATCCGATGGGACGCTGAAATACATCTGCCTGCTCGCGGTGTTCATGGGCTATCGGCTGCCGCCGTTCATTGCGCTGAACGAACCCGAGACCAGCCTGCATCCGTCGCTGCTGGCGCCGCTGGCCCGGCTCATCGCCAAGGCATCACGCCGCGCCGACATCTGGATCGTCACCCATTCGGAACAGTTGATGGACGCGCTGCGAAGCGAGAGTTCGGTCCCGCTCCGCCGGGTGATCAAGTCGAAGGGCGCCACGGCGATCGAGGGCCTGACCATCGGCGGTGAATATCGCGACGACGAGGACGACGAGGAATCCGACGAGGACGACGATTCTTAACCGTCGTAGATCGAGCTGTCGTGCTACTGCGGCCTACTTCCGCAAAATCTTCGCCAATTCCCCGTGCACGAACTCATTCCCGCACACGACATTGCCCGTCACCAGGGCATCGCCCGGCGTGTCGATGTCGGTGATCGTGCCGCCGGCCTCGCGCAGCATGATCATGCCTGCCGCGATGTCCCAGGATTGCAAATTGCGCTCCCAATAGCCGTCGAGGCGGCCCGCCGCGACGAAGGCGAGGTCGAGGGAGGCGGCGCCGAAGCGGCGCAGGCCGGCGACGCGCTCTTGCATCGCGGTCATCTCGCGGCGGAATTCCTCGTGGTCGCCGCGGCCGATATGGGGCAGGCCGCAGGCCACCACGCATTCGTTGAGCTGGCGGCGGCCGGCCACGCGCAGGCGCTGGTCGTTGAGGAAGGCGCCCTTGCCGCGCTCGGCAATGTAGAGCTCGTCATTGGCGGGATTGTAGATCACGCCGGCGATGATCGTGCCTTCGCGCGAAAGCCCGATCGAGATCGCGAATTGCGGGATGCCGTGCAGGAAGTTGGTGGTGCCGTCGAGCGGATCGACGATCCAGGTGTGGCTCTTGTCGGAGCCCTCGCGCGTGCCGCCTTCCTCGCCGATGAAGCCGTAACCGGGCCGCGCCTTGGCGAGGTCCTGGTAGAGGATCTCCTCGGCGCGCTTGTCGGCCAGCGAGACGAAATTCGCCGGCCCCTTCAGCGAGACCTGGAGATGCTCGATCTCGCCGAGATCGCGCTTGAGGCTGCGGCCGGCGCGGCGCGCGGCCTTGACCATGACGTTGATAGTTGCGGAATACAGCATGAGCTTCCGGTCTTGATCGGGGGAAATGGCGCGAAATCGCACCTGTTTGAGGGATGGGGTGCCCTGCGGGGGCCTCAACGTCAAGTCATTTGGCCCCGAGCCATTTCCTGGCGGCGGCCTCGGCCTTGGCCCGGTCCTCGGCCGGCAAATCCGACAATTGCTTGTCCAGCTCCGGATCGCCCTTGCCGGCGGTCTTGGCCACCAGATGCCATTTGAAGCCCTCGACCTTGTCCACGGCCGTGCCCATGCCGTTGATCAGCACCCAGGCCAGCCGGTTCTGCGCGATCGCGCTGCCCTGGCGGGAGGCCTTGCGGAGCAGGGCTACGGCCGCCGGCTGGTTCTTCGGCGTGCCGGTGCCGTTGAACAGCGCGATGGCGTATTCGACCTCGGCATCGACATTGTCGGTCAGCGTGGCGACCTGGAGCAGACGCACCGCCCGTTCCAAATCCTTCGGCACGCCGGTGCCTTCCTTGTAGAAGGTCGCGAGCGCGTATTGCGCCTCGGGCAGGCCGGCATCAGCCGCCTGGCGCAGCAGCTCGGCGGAGCGCTTGACGTCCTGCGGCAGGGTCTGGCCGTCGAGATAGAGCAGCGCGAGGTTATAGGCCGCCTTGGGCTCGCCGAGCTTGGCGGCGGACGCCATCAGCTTGACCGCCTCGTTTTTGTCGACCGGGCCGCCGCGGCCGGACATTCTGAGCATAGCGAGCGCGAACATCGCCTCGCGGTCGCCGGCGTCGGAGGCGCGCTTGTACCATTGCAGCGCCTTGGCGTAGTCGCGCCGGATTCCCATGGCATTGGAATAGAGCTCACCCAGCATGGTCATCGCCTTGGCATCGCCGGTTTCGGCACGGGCGGTGGCGAGTTCGAAGGCGGTCTTGTACTGGCCGCGCTGATAGGCGCCGTACACCAGATCGACGTTGGGATTGTCGGTCGGAGGCGCAGGGATCACGGTCGCGGCAGGAGCCTGCTTTGGGGAGGCTGAAGGTTTGGGCGACGCCGAGGATTTGGTTGCCGGCGCCGCTTCCTTCTTCTTGGTGATGGTGTGCGGCGTGGCCTTCGGCTTGTCCTTGGTTTTCTCGGCCGAAGGGCTTGGCGTTGCCACGGGCGGCGTGATCTGGAGCTGCGCGGCCGCGGGCACTGTGAGCAGCAGCGTGGCCAGGATGGTGATGCGCGGGAGCTTCATGACGGGCGCTAGCCGTGCTCCTGACCCGCAGGATTTTGGCCCGCAAGCGCCGTCGCATGAGCATTCTTGATCGCAGCGTCGATCTCGACCAGCGCGGCCTTGGGTCCGCGCGGATCGGCCCAGATCAAGTCGTCCACCAGCACGAAATCGGCGCCGCTGGCGGCGAATTCGCGGGCCTCCTCCAACGACAGGGCAAAGCCGACGCAGGGCGGCTCGAACAGCTCGGCCCACCAGTCCAGCCGTTCGGCGATCGCTTGCGACGACGGCCGCTGGCCCTTTGCGTCGGGCTCGCCGAACAAGACGTAATCGGCGCCGATCTCGCCCGCATCCATGGAATGGTGCCGCGTCGTCAGCCCGCCGACGCCGGCGATGCGATCGGGCTTGAGCGATGGCAGCGCCTCTTTCAGCGCGGCGATGCCGGGCAGGTGCGCACCGTCGGCGCCGCCGCGTGCGACGAGCTCAGGATGGTCGTCGACGAGCAGCGCGGCGCCCGCTTTCTGAACCGGCGGCGCTAGCGCCTTGATCCGGGAGATCATGGTGCGCTGATCGGTCTCCTTCAGGCGCAGCAGCACGGCCGCGACGTCGGCGGCGGCGAGCAGACCGGGCAGCTCCGTGAGAAGCGAAGCGGGATCGTCGACGACAGGCGTCGCGAGATAAAGGCGCGGCGCCGGGCGCGGCGGAGGAGATTTGTTCGACAAGATCTAGGCCGCTTTCTGTTCCAGGCTGCTTTGCCATTCGCCTTTGGAGGCGAGGCCATTCATTCGCGCGCGGTGACTGAATGCGCTTTGTCCGGCCGCGACGTTCTCGGCTTTGCCCGACCAGGCCTTCTGCGGCGCGGCCTGCAGTGCGCGACCGTAGGAGAAGGTCAGGCCCCAGGGCAGGGGCCCGCGCTTGTGCATGGAGTTGAGATGCGCCGTTGCCTCTTCATCCGACTGGCCGCCGGAGAGGAAGGCGATGCCGGGTACCGCCGCGGGCACGCACGCCCTAAGCAGCCGTATCGTCTTCTCCGCGACCTCCTCGATGGAAGCCTGCTTCGGGCATTTTTTGCCGGAGATGGCCATGTTCGGCTTCAGCACCATGCCCTCGAGCGCGACGCGCTGCACGCGCAATTCCTGAAACGTCTTGTTGAGCACACGGCTCGTCACCTCATAGCAGCGATCGATGTCGTGATCGCCGTCCATCAACACTTCGGGCTCGACGATCGGCACGATCTGCGCGGCCTGGCACAGCGCTGCATAGCGCGCCAGCGCGTGGGCGTTGACGCTGATCGCGGTCATTGAGGGGATGCCGCTGCCGATATCGATCACCGCGCGCCATTTGGCGAAGCGCGCGCCGCGCTCGTAATATTTCTTCAAGCGCTCGGCGAGCTTGTCGAGCCCGACGGTGACGAGCTCTCCCGGGCACATCGGCAGGGGTTGCGTGCCTTCGTCGACCTTGATGCCGGGAATGGCGCCGGTCTGTTCGATCAGCTTGACCAGGGGCGTGCCGTCCTTTGCGTTCTGCCAGATCGTCTCGTCATAGAGGATGACGCCGGAGATGTACCGGCTCATGGCTTCGTTCGAGCGGAACAGCATCTCGCGATAGTCGCGGCGGTTCTCCTCGGTCGATTCCACGCCGATCGCGTCGAAACGCTTCTTGATGGTGCCGGAGGATTCGTCGGCGGCAAGGATGCCCTTGCCGGGCGCGACCAGAGCGGTCGCGATCCTGTTGAGCTCAGTCAGATTCATCGAGATGTCCTCCCAAAACGATTCTGCCCTTGCCGGTGAAAATAGACCGTTCTCGGGCAAATGCCGAGTTAACGTTCGTCGCAGGGTAAGGGGGAGGGCTTGTTCACCTCTCCCCGCCTGCGGGGAGAGGTCGGATCGCCCTTGCGATCCGGGTGAGGGGGTACAGGTCCCGCAGTCATCTCATCTGCGGAGAGAGCCCCTCACCCCAACCCTCTCCCCGCGAAGGGCGGGGAGAGGAGGAGGATAGAGCAGCTTTACGCCACCTTCGGGGCGAGCTCGCCCTTGGCGTAGCGCTTGGCCATCTCGGCCGTGGTCAGCACCTTCTTGATCTTGGAGGCTTGGCCTGCGGTATTGAATTCCTGGAGCCGCTGCTTGCACAGCTTGGTCATCGCTTCCATCGCGGGCTTCAGGTATTTGCGCGGATCGAACTCTTCCGGATTGTCCTTGAGCACTTTCCGGATCTGCCCGGTCATCGCCATGCGGTTGTCGGTGTCGATGTTGATCTTGCGCACGCCGTTCTTGATGCCGCGCTGGATCTCGGCGACAGGCACGCCCCAGGTCGGCTTCATCTTGCCGCCATAGGCGTTGATGATGTCCTGGAGGTCCTGCGGCACCGACGAGGAGCCGTGCATGACGAGATGCATGTTCGGCAGCTTGCGGTGGATCTCCTCGATCACGTTCATGGCGAGGATGTCGCCGTCGGGCTTGCGGGTGAATTTGTAAGCACCGTGAGACGTCCCCATCGCGATCGCGAGCGCGTCGACCTGGGTCTCCTGGACGAACTTCACGGCTTCATCCGGATTGGTCAGGAGCTGGTCGTGGCTGAGCTTGCCCTCGGCGCCGTGGCCGTCTTCCTTGTCGCCCATGCCGGTTTCGAGCGAGCCGAGCACGCCGAGTTCGCCCTCGACCGAGATGCCGCCGAGATGGGCCATGTCGGTCACGGTCTTGGTGACGCCGACATTGTAGCCCCAGTCGCCGGGGGTCTTGCCGTCAGCCTTGAGCGAGCCGTCCATCATGACCGAGGTGAAGCCGGCCTGGATCGCGGTCATGCAGGTTGCCGGCTCGTTGCCGTGGTCGAGATGCACGCAGACCGGAATGTGCGGATAGATCTCGGTCACCGCGTCCATCATGTGCTTGAGCATGACGTCGTTGGCGTAGGAGCGCGCACCGCGCGAAGCCTGGATGATGACGGGCGCGTCGACCTGGTTGGCCGCGTCCATGATCGCCAGCGCCTGCTCCATGTTGTTGATGTTGAAGGCCGGGACGCCGTAATCGTTCTCCGCCGCATGGTCGAGCAATTGACGCAACGTGATCCGAGCCATCTGTGTTTTTCTCCCGTTTGGGCCTGCAAGGCCACTGCTTGAAGGCGGCTACGACTTGCCGACCGATTACTTGGTGCGCAGAACTTCGACGCCGGGCAGGGGCTTGCCTTCCATCCATTCAAGAAATGCGCCACCGGCGGTCGAGACATAGGTGAACTGACCGGCCACATGGGCCTGGTTGAGGGCCGCGACGGTGTCGCCGCCGCCCGCTATCGAGATCAGCTTCTTGGCCTTGGTGCGCTCGGCGGCGTGCTTGGCGGCGGACATCGTGCCGCGGTCGAACGGCTGCATCTCGAAGGCACCGAGCGGTCCGTTCCAGACCAGTGTCGCCGCATCGTCGATCGCGGCGTGGACACGTGCGATCGACTGCGGACCGACGTCGAGGATCATGCCGTCGGCCGGGATCGCGTCGAGGCCATAGGCGTGCGACGGCGCGTTGGCCGCGAAATGATAGGCGACGGTGGCATCGACCGGCAGGATGATGGCGCAGTTGGCGGCTTCCGCCTTTTCCATGATGCGCAGCGCGGTCGCGGCGAGATCCTTCTCGGCCAGCGACTTGCCGATGCCGACGCCCTGGGCGTGCAGGAAGGTGTTGGCCATGCCGCCGCCGATCACGAGCGCGTCGACCTTGGTCACGAGGTTTTCGAGCAGGTCGATCTTGGTCGAGACCTTGGCGCCGCCGATGATCGCGATGACGGGCTTGGTCGGTGAGCCCAGCGCCTTCTCCAGCGCGACCAGTTCGGCCTGCATGGTGCGGCCGGCATAGGCGGGTAGCTTGTGGCCGAGGCCTTCGGTCGAGGCGTGGGCGCGGTGCGCGGCCGAGAACGCGTCATTGACCCAGATGTCGCCGAGTTTTGCGAGCTCCGCGACAAAGGCCGGATCGTTCTTCTCTTCCTCTTTGTGGAAGCGGGTGTTTTCCAGACAGAGGATGTCGCCGTCGTTCAGCGCCGCCACGGCCTTGGCCGCGGGCTCGCCGATGCAGTCGTCGGCGAAGCCTACGGGCTTCTTCACGACCTTCGACAGCGCCTCGGCAACGGGCTTGAGCGAGTCCTTGCCATCGCGCCCTTTCGGCCGGCCGAAATGCGCGAGCAGGATGACCTTGCCGCCCTTGTCGGAGATTTCGGTGATGGTCGGCGCGACGCGCTCGAGCCGGGTCGCGTCGCTGACGCGACCGTTCTCCATGGGCACGTTGAGATCGACGCGCAGCAGGACGCGTTTGCCCTTCACGTCGACGTCGTCGAGGGTGCGGAATTTGTTGGTCATCGGAGGCCCTTGTCCCGGGCGCACCGCGGCGCGTAGTGCCGCCGTGCAGAACCGGGACCCAAATTGCGGCGAGTCCCGCGGTTGAATGGGCCCCGGCTCTGCGACGCAGCGCTTCACGCTGCATCGCGTCCGGGACACGAGAGCGGAGTTAGATCACCTTCGCCATCGCGACGGCGGTGTCCGCCATGCGATTCGAGAAGCCCCACTCGTTGTCGTACCAGGACATCACGCGCACCAGCGTGCCGTTCTGCACCTTGGTCTGGTCCATGTGGAACGTCGAGGAGTGCGGGTCGTGGTTGAAGTCGATCGAGACGTTCGGCGCGGTGGTGTAGCCGAGGATGCCCTTGAGCTGCTGCTCGGAGGCACGCTTCATCGCCTCGTTGATTTCCTTCGGATCGGTGGCGCGCTTGGCCACGATCTTGAGGTCGACGACCGAGACGTTCGGGGTCGGCACGCGGATCGCGACGCCGTCGAGCTTGCCCTTCAGTTCCGGCAGCACGAGGCCGATCGCCTTGGCGGCGCCGGTCGAGGTCGGGATCATCGACATCGCAGCCGCACGGCCGCGATAGAGATCCTTGTGCATGGTGTCGAGCGTCGGCTGGTCGCCGGTATAGGCGTGGATCGTGGTCATGAAGCCGGTCTCGATGCCGACGAGGTCGTTCAGCACCTTGGCGATCGGCGCAAGACAGTTGGTGGTGCAGGAGCCGTTGGAGACGACCAGATGTTCCCGGGTCAGCGTGTCGTGGTTGACGCCGAAGACGATGGTGGCGTCGGCGCCGTCGGCGGGCGCAGAAACGAGAACGCGCTTGGCGCCGGCGGTCAGATGCGCGGAGGCCTTGTCCTTCGAGGTGAAGATGCCGGTGCATTCCATCGCGATGTCGATGCCGAGATCCTTCCAGGGCAGCTTCGAGGGATCGCGCTCGGCGGTCACCTTGATCTTGTTGCCGCCGAGGCTGATCGTGTCGCCATCGACGGTCACGGTGCCGGGGAAGCGGCCATGGACGCTGTCGAAGCGAAGCAGATGGGCGTTGGTCTCGACCGGGCCGAGGTCGTTGATGCCGACGACCTCGATGTCCTTGCGGCCGGACTCGGCGATGGCCCGCAGGATGTTGCGGCCGATGCGGCCAAAACCGTTGATTCCGACGCGGACTGCCATGTTTCGTCTCCTTCAATGACCGTTGTCATCCCGCACAACGCGCTAGCGCGCCTGCGAGGGTTTTTTTAGGGCGGACGCCCGGTTCGGCCGGGCGGGGCTTGATCATATGAGAGTTAGGTAGTCCTTTTTTTCGGCAATCTCAACTCTCAGGAAACGCGTTTCAGAACGGCGTTAACCGCGGCCTCGGCGGTAATGCCAAAGTGCTGGAATACCTTGTTGAGAGGGGCGCTGGCGCCGAAGGAGTGCATGCCGATAAATTCGCCATCCTGGCCGATCACGGCGTCCCAGCCCCAGCGCACGGCGGCCTCGATCGCGACCTTGATGGGGGCGTTGCCGATGATCTCGTCGCGGCGCTCCTTTGGTTGCGCTAACAGGAGCTCAAGCGAGGGAACCGAAACCACCCGGGTCGGAATGCCGCGCTCGGCGAGCTGCTTCTGGGCGGCCACGGCCATCTCCACTTCGGAGCCCGAGGCGAACAGCGTCGCCTTTGCTTCGCCCTGGGCGGCCACCAGTTCGTAGGCACCAAACCGGCAGGGGCTTTCGTTCGGTGCGGTGGTGCGCAGCTGCGGCAGGTTCTGACGGGTCAGCGCCAGCACCGTCGGGCCGTCGATGCGGTTGAGCGCGAGCTCCCAGCACTCGGCAACCTCGATGGAATCGCACGGGCGGAACACGCGCATATTGGGAATGGCGCGAAGTGCCGAGAGATGCTCGACCGGCTGGTGGGTCGGGCCGTCCTCCCCGAGGCCGATAGAATCATGGGTCATCACATAAACGACCCCGGTCCCCATCAACGCGGCGAGCCGCATTGCCGGCCGCGCATAATCGGTGAACACCAGGAAGGTCGCGCCGTTCGGCGCAAAACCACCGTGCAGGAAGATGCCGTTCATCGCCGCGCACATGCCGTGCTCGCGGATGCCGTAATGGATGAAGCGGCCCTTCGGCGTCTTGGCCGAGAACGCGGTTGCCGACTTCGCCTTGTTGTTGTTGGAGCCGGTGAGGTCGGCCGAGCCCGCCAGAAATTCCATCGGCATCGCGCCAGCAATCACTTCGATCACGGCTTCGGAGGATTTGCGGGTCGCCGCATTCATCGGCTTTTCCAAGAGCTCCTTCTTGTAGCCTTTGAACGCCTTCGCCAGCGCCGCTGGGCGCTCGTGGCGCAGCCGTCGCTCGAACTCGGCGCGCTTGCGGCTGCCGAGTTCGCCGAGCCTTGCTTCCCATTCCTGTCGTGCCGCCGCGCCGCGGCTGCCGGCCGCGCGCCAGGCCTTGAGCACGTCGTCGGGCACCGAGAACGGCTCCAGCGAAATGCCGAGATTTTCCTTGGCGGCCTTGAGTTCGTCGGCACCGAGCGCTTCGCCGTGCACCTTGTTGGTGCCGGCCTTGTGCGGCGCGCCGAAGCCGATGGTGGTGCGGCAGGCGATCAGCGTCGGCTTGTTTGATTTCTGCGCGCGCGTGATCGCGGCTGATATCGCAGCCTGGTCATGACCGTCGATCTTCTCGGCCGCCCAGCCGCACGCCTTGAACCGCTTCACCTGGTCCACGGAATCGGAAAGCGAGGTCGGGCCGTCGATCGAGATGCCGTTGTCGTCGTAGAGCACGATCAGCTTGTTGAGCTTCCAGTGCCCGGCCAACGCGATCGCTTCCTGCGACACGCCTTCCATCAAATCGCCGTCGGAAGCGATCACATAGGTATGGTGATCGACGATCTTTTTGCCGAACTCGGCGGCGAGCATCTTCTCGGCGAGCGCCATGCCGACAGCGGTGGAAATGCCCTGGCCGAGCGGACCGGTGGTGGTCTCGATGCCCTTGGTGTGGCCGTGCTCGGGATGTCCCGGCGTCAGCGATCCCAGCTGGCGAAAGTCCTTGAGCTGGTCGATCGTCATCTCGGGGCTGCCGATCAGATACAGCAGCGAATAGATCAGCATCGAGCCGTGCCCGGCCGAGAGCACGAAGCGGTCCCGGTCCGGCCAGTCCAGCGCGGCGACGTCGAATTTCAGGAATTGCGTGAACAGCACGGTCGCCATGTCGGCGGCGCCCATCGGCAGGCCCGGATGACCCGATTTCGCCTTCTCGACGCCGTCCATGGCGAGGCCGCGGATCGCATTGGCCATACGGTTGTGGTCGACCTGCGTCATGTCTGAAAATCCGTCTGAAATGAGGCGCTTGTGGCTGGATTTGGCCGCGCCGGAAGGAGCCTTTCGGCCGCTGGGGTCGCGGCTGGGATAGCATCTCGGTTCCGACAGGCCAAGGCAATCAAACGCCGGTTTGGCCGCAAAAGTTGCTTAGCAGTGCATAGTTTCGTGGCGGCGTTGCGCTCCGCTAGCTTGCCACGTAAATTTCTGCTTCTAACCGCTTGCCGAACCGAGTCTTTTGCCGGACGGCAAGCCCCCAGGGGATAGGCCACAGGTTCCGCCGCTGACTGCATGAACGATCGCGTATCCAACAGCTCTGCCATGACCGAGTCCTCGGCCGTCGAGATCGAGATCGCGACCCGCAGGCTCATGGCGGCGCTCGACTCGCTCGAAAGCGCGGTGGAGCGGCGGCGCGACGCCGATCGCGACGAGAACGAGCTCGCTGCGCGGATCCAGGCGCTGGGCGCGGACCGCTCGCGGCTTGCCGACGAGCTCGACGGCGCGCTGGTGAAGGCGCGCAAGCTCGAGCGCTCCAGTCGCGAGATCTCCGATCGGCTGGATTCCGCGATCGTCACGATACGTTCGGTGCTCGATACCGGAGAGGACGGATGAGCCACATCAACGTCACCATCAACGGCCGGCAATACCGCATGGCCTGCGAGGAGGGCCAGGAGGTGCGGCTGCTCAAGCTCGCCGAAAGCCTGGAGACGCGGATTCAGTCGCTGCGCGGAAAGTTCGGCGAGATCGGTGATGCCAGGCTCACCGTGATGGCGGCGCTGACCGTCTGCGACGAATTGGTCGACGCCGGCAACCGCATCCGGACCATGGAGCAGGAGCTGACCGAACTGCGGGATTTCCGCAACGCCGCGGTCGAGCGCGCCCGGCTGACCCAGACCGCGGTCGTGAACGCACTGAACTCCGCGGCCGAGCGCATCGAGAAGTCGACCCAGGTCCTGAACCGCACCGTCGGCAACGGGATCGCCATCGGCTGACCGTTCACCGGGCTGGCGATTCGTCAGCATCGTTGTTACATTGCCCGAGCGGGGCTGCGACGCGCGTCAGGAGCCATTATCCCCGGGGCCTTATCGATCCTTTAGGGAACTGTCCCTGGCCGGGCCCGTGGGCTCGGACATATGGTGCCCACCTACTTTCGTAGGGAACTCCGGGATCGAGTGCTTCAACGGCGTTCGCGGCTTCGCACTTTTGTTTGCTTGGTTTGTGCCTGTTGAAACGACTGCGGCCAATTCAACAGGTGTCATGCCCCGGCTTGACCGGGGCATCCAGTACGCCGCGGCGTCGAAATTTGATTACTGGCGTCTCTGGAATACTGGATCGCCCGCCCCAGTGCGCAAGGGCGCACAAGGCGGGCGATGACAGCGGAGCAAGACTTCGCCTTCGGAGCAAGCGCACATGTCCAACACCAAAGCCGAACTCCGCGCCAAAGCCCTCGCGGCGCGCGATGCGCTGAGCGAAAAGAAACGCACCGCCGCCGCCGCCAAGCTCGCCAAGCGCGGGCTGCCGTTCCAGCTCCTGCCCGGCAGCATTGTGTCAGGCTATTCGCCGATCCGCAGCGAGATCGATCCGATGCCGCTACTGAAGACGCTCGCAGAGCAGGGTGCCCGGCTCGCACTGCCTTGCGTCACCGCGCGCGGCCAGTCGCTGATCTTCCGCATCTTCAATCCGAACGATCGCCTGATGCTCGGCCCGCTCGGCATTCCCGAGCCGTCGCCTGGGGCCGCTGAAGTCATTCCCGACATCATGCTGACGCCGCTCGCTGCCTTCGATCGTCTCGGCCACCGCATCGGCTATGGCGCGGGGCACTACGACCACACCTTCGCGCATCTGCGAAAAACCAAGACCATCGTCGGCATCGGGCTCGCTTTTGCAGCGCAGGAGATCAAGGCGGTTCCGGCACTATCCCACGACGTCGCGCTGGATTATGTGCTAACGGAATCCGACGTATTCGATTTCCGGAGTTCTGAAGTTGCGCATTCTGTTCGTGGGTGATGTCGTCGGCCGTGCCGGGCGCAATGCCATCGCCGAATATCTGCCCGGCATGGTCAAGGACTGGTCGCTCGATTTCGTCGTCGTCAACGGCGAGAATTCCGCCGGCGGCTTCGGCATCACGGAAGCGATCTATCAGGAGTTTCTCGATGCCGGCGCCGACGCGGTGACGCTCGGCAATCACTCATGGGACCAGCGCGAAGCACTCGTATTCATCGAGCGCGCCGAGCGTTTGGTGCGGCCGGCGAACTATCCGCGCGGTACGCCCGGCCGCGGCGCCGCATTGGTCGAGACCAAGAACGGCAAGCATGCGCTCGTCGTCAACGCTTTGGGCCGCGTCTTCATGACCCCGTTCGACGATCCCTTCGCAGCGCTGGAGCGCGAGCTCGGCGCCTGCCCGCTCGGCATCGCCGCGGACGCCATCGTCGTCGACTTCCATTGCGAGGCGAGCAGCGAGAAGCAGGGCATCGGCTTCTTCTGCGACGGCCGCGCCAGCCTCGTCGTCGGCACCCACACCCATGTGCCGACCGCCGACCACCAGATCCTGTCAGGCGGCACCGCCTACATGACCGATGCCGGCATGACCGGCGACTACGATTCCATCATCGGCATGCAGAAGGAAGAGCCGCTGCGGAGGTTCACCTCCGGAATCCCGTCAGGCCGCTTCGAGCCGGCGGCGGGCGCGGCGACGCTCAGCGGCGTCGCCGTGGAGACCGATGACGCGACAGGGCTCGCACTGCGGATTGCCCCGGTGCGCGCGGGCGGCCGGCTGGAGCCGGCGACGCCGAAATTCTGGTTGAGCTGAGTTCTCGCGTAGCTCACCACACACTCAGTGTCGTCCTGGCGAAAGCCAGGACCCATTACCACCGGCCGTGGTAATGGGCAGGCTCGCGGTCCAAAGTGTCGTATCAAACAGGCAGTCGGGGTAATGGGTCCTGGCTTTCGCCAGGACGACAATGGGGCCTACTCCGCCGTCTGCTCCCTCAACCCCGCCACATCCTTCGCGGTCAGCTTGGACCCCTTCGTCCCGAACCGCGCCGTGACATAGTTCGCCACCGCCGCGATCTCGTCGTCGCTATACGCCTCACCGAACGCCGGCATCGACAGCGCGCCGTCGGGCGTGTGGCGCTTGGTGCCGGACAGCACAATCTGCGCCACGTTGGTGGCGGCGGGGTCGTTGACGGCCCAGGTGCCGGTCAGCGTCGCCATCGGCGAGACCGGGCTCTCGCCGCTCCAGCCGTGACAGCTGGCGCAGGCGCTGGCGAACATTTTCTTGCCGCGCGCGTCCGCCGTAACGCCGTCCTTGTGCGAGGCGGGGGCAATGGGTGCGATGGTTGCGGGCAGGTCGGGCGAGGGCTGCGGCGGCACGCTGCGCAAATAAGCGACGATGCTGCTTATGTCCTCAGGCGCGAACTGGCTGAAACTGTGGTCGACCGCTTCACCCATCGGACCCGACGCCGAGCCGTGGCCCGGCGCATGGCCGAGCGACAGATAGGAGATCAGGTCCTCGTCGCGCCAGCTGCCGAGACCAGTGGCCTTGTCGGAGGAGATGTTGAAGGCGCGCCAGCCGGCCGTGATCGCGCCCGCAAATTTCTTGCGGTTGTCCAGCGCAAAGCCGAGATTGCGCGGCGTATGGCATTCGCCGCAATGTGCCAGCGCCTCCACGAGATACGCGCCGCGATTCCACCCCGGGCTCTTCGACGTATCAGGCGCAAAGCGCGTGTCGGGATTGAACACGACCGACCAAAAGATCATCGCCCAGCGCTGATTGAACGGGAACGACAGCGTGTTCTCCGGCGGCTTCGCGCGCACCGCCGGCAGGCTGAACAGATAGGCCTTCACCGCCAGCACGTCCTCGTCCGTCATATAGGTGTAGGACGTGTAGGGCATCGCCGGATAGAGCCGGGCGCCGTCATGGCGCTTGCCGCGCTGGACGGCGTTGAGAAAATCCTGGTCGCTGTAATTGCCGATGCCGGTGTCCTTGTCCGGCGTGATGTTGGTGGAATAGAGCGTGCCGAACGGCAGCTTGAAGCCGAGCCCGCCGGAATAGTCCTTCTCGCCGGGCTTGGTGTGGCAGACCATGCAGTCGGCCGCCTTCGCGAGGTATTCGCCGCGTTCGACCAGGCTCGCCTTCTCCAGCTTTGCCGGCACGCCGGTCGGCTTGCCGGCACGGTAATCCGCCAGCGCCACCTTGGGGCCGCCGGCGAAGTCGAGCGGGCCGGGCCCGCGGATGATCCAGACGCCTGATACCACCGCGACGATGGCGATCACGACGATGCCAGTGAGGATACGCATCTTGCCGCTCATGCCTTTTTCCCCGCAGCCAGCAGTTTCCGATCGATCGGCAGGCGCCGCAGCGCGACGCCGGTTGCCGCGTAAATGGCGTTGCGCAGCGCCGGCGGTCCGGCATTGACGCCGGCCTCGCCGATGCCGCCGGGCGCCTCGCCGCTCTTGACCACGACGACCTCGATCTTCGGCATCTCGTTGATGCGCATCATGCGATAGTCGTGGAAATTCGACTGCTGCACGCGGCCCTTCTCGATGGTGATCTCGCCGTAGAGCGCGGCGGTGAGGCCGAACACCAGGCCGCCCTCGATCTGCGCTTTCACCGTGTCAGGATTGACCGCGATGCCGGTGTCCACCACCGAGACGATGCGGCGGAGCACGATCTCGCCGATATCGTCGATCTCCGCTTCGACCACGGTGGCGAGGAAGCTCGCAAACGACGGCTGAACGCAGACGCCGCGACCGACGCGCGGGGGCAGCGGTTGGCCCCAGCCGGATTTCTCGGCCGCGAGATTGAGCACCGCGAGCATGCGCGGATTCTTGGTCAGCATCGCGCGGCGGAATTCGACCGGATCCTTGCCGGCCTTCCGCGCGAGCTCGTCCATTGCGCATTCGACCGCGAACACGTTGTTGTTCGGACCGACGCCGCGCCAGAAGCCGGTGGGCACCGCCGGCGGTTCGGCGCGGACATATTCGACATGGAAGTTGGCGAAGTCGTAGGGCGCATCCACGGCGGCATCGACCGCGTCGATGTCGATACCCTTCTGGAACGCCGGCGGCAGCCAGCGCGCCAGCACGGCTGAGCCGGCGACCTTGTACTTCCACGCTGCGACCTTGCCGTCGACCAGCGATGCCGTGACCTGGTCGCGATAGACCGGGCGGTAGACGTCGTGCTGGATGTCCTCCTCACGGGTCCATATCACCTTCACGGGATAGTCGACCTGTTTTGCGATCTTCACGGCGGCCACCACCATGTCCGGCTCGAGCTTGCGGCCGAAGCCGCCACCGAGCAGATGCTGGTTGACGATCACCTTGTCGACCGGGAGGCCCGCGGCCTTCGCCGCCTCCGACTGCACGCGCGTCATGATCTGCGTGCCGGTCCAGATCTCGCAGGCTTCAGGCCTGACGTGAACGGTGGCGTTGATCGGCTCCATCGAGGCATGCGCAAGGAACGGCAGTTCGAAGCTCGCCTCGAACCTGTCGCCGCTTGCGAGCCCCTTGGCGATGTCGCAGACCGATTTCGCGACCACGCCGTCCTTCTCGCTGGCGGCGCGCAGATGCTGCCAGATATCCTTTGTGCTGAGCTTCGCGTTCGGTCCCTCGTTCCACTCGATCTTGAGCGCATCGAGGCCTTTCTTCGCGGCCCACATGTGATCGCCGATCACGGCGACCGTGTCCTCGAGCACCACGACCTTGCGCACCCCCGGGATTTTCACCGCCGCGCTGTCGTCGACCTTGCCGACCTTGCCGCCAAAGACCGGGCAATTGGCTATCGCGGCGATCTTCATGCCGGGCAGGATCGCGTCGATGCCGTACACGGCCTTGCCGTTGACCTTGTCCGGCGTGTCGAGCCGCTTCAAGGGCTGGCCGATGATCACGAAATCCTTGGGATCCCTAAGCGGCACGTCTTTCGGCGGCGACTGGCCCTGTGCAGCCAGTGCCAGTTCGCCATAGCCAAGCTTGCGGCCGCTTGCGGCGTGCACGACCTCGCCTTTCGACGCGGTGCAGCTTGCAGGCTCGACCTGCCATTGCACTGCTGCGGCCTGCACCAGCATCGCGCGCGCACTGGCGCCGGCTGCGCGCAATGGTGTCCACCAGGCGCGGATCGAGGTCGAACCACCCGTGGCCTGCAAGCCGAAGGCAGGATTGGCGTAGAGCTTATCGTTGGGCGGCGCGTGCAGCACCGCAACCTTTGCCCAATCGGCGTCGAGCTCTTCGGCCAGGATCATCGCAATCGAGGTATAGACGCCCTGGCCCATCTCGACCTGCGGCATCAGGAGCACGGTGCGGCCGGTCTCCTCGATCCGGATGAACGCGTTCGGCGCGAACTTGCCGTCGGTGGTGTCACGCGGCTGCTCCGGCTCGTTGACGGCGGCGCGCAGCGGCAGGTGGAAGGCGAGCAGGAAGCCGGTGGCGAGACCGCCGGTCAGAAGCGCACGGCGGGAGACGTCAGGAAGAGTCTTGTCGGTGATCATGGCGGACCTCATGACTGACGGCCGGAGGCGGCCTGCTTGATGGCCTCGCGGATGCGCACATAGGTGCCGCAGCGGCAGATGTTGCCGGCCATCGCCGCGTCGATGTCGGAATCGTCAGGGCTGGGCGTTGCCGCCAGCAGTGCCGCGGCCGCCATGATCTGGCCGGACTGGCAATAGCCGCACTGGATCACTTCGGCATCGAGCCAGGCCTTCTGCACCTTTGCGCCCGCTGGCGTGCTGCCGACATGCTCGATTGTGGTGATGGTGCGGTTCGCGACCGCGCTGACCGGCAAGACGCAGGAGCGGACTGCCTTGCCATCGACGTGCACGGTGCAGGCGCCACACTGCGCGATGCCGCAGCCGAACTTGGTGCCGGTCATCCCAAGGACGTCGCGCAGCACCCACAGCAGCGGCATGTCAGGTGGGGCGTCGAACGACTTCGTTTCGCCATTGATGGTGAGAACAGTTGCCATATGCATCCCCTTGCTCGCGCGATCGCTTACGGCGATCTAGTCAGCGAATTTGCGCGCACAATAATCATATCGATGCGAAACGATGAAGCGTCGACATTTCCGGCAATGCATATTTGCGCAGCGAGCGGGTCAGGCCATGACGTTCACGAATTTGTGCGGCGATCACTGCAGTGATTTTGGGCTAATTGATATGATAATCGTCATGTTTTGACGCTTTTGCTTCACATGCGCGCCGTTGATCGCCGCAGATGATCGTGCGAATGCGCAAAATCATGCGATGACGAAAGTCGTGCGATTGTGGAAGTCAGACGGCGACGCGGACTTCTGACGCGATCAATTGCAGCAACTCATTGTTGTGCCCTCTCCCCTTGTGAGAGAGGACAGCGACGCCGGTAGACGCAGGCTCACTCGGGTGAGGGGTCTCTGTCCGCGTATGGGCGCCGTTGTGGATCAACCGACAAAGGGGAGCCTGATCGTGAACGAGGCACCGCCGTGCTCCCGATTACTCGCTGATATGAATCCGTTGTGCGCTTCGATAATGGTGCGCGCAATGGACAAGCCCATGCCCATGCCTTCCGCTTTGCTGGTGTAAAACGGCTCGAAAACCTGTTTCAATTTGTCTTCTGGAATGCCGGGTCCGCGATCTGATACGGATAGCTCGGCAAACTGATCGGCGCGCGCAGTCCGGATGCTGATAGTGCGGCTTTCGTGAGACGTGTCCTTCATAGCCTCGACCCCGTTCAGCACAAGGTTCAAAATGACTTGTTGAAGCTGAATGCGGTCGCCGAGGATCGGTAGCGCATCGGACGTGATCACGTTGACCATTTCGAATTTTCGGCTGACGGTTAGCGCCGAAAGAAATCTGACCGTCTCTTGCACTACCTCGTTGAGGTCCAGTTGCTTCAATTCGAACGGCGCCTTCTTTAGGAGGCTGCGCATCCTGCGAATGACCTCGGTGGCGCGCCGGTCATCCTGTAAAATATCGTTCACAATTTCCCTGAGTTCAACAACATCGGAAAGTGCAGCGATATCGGGACGCTGCGATTGCAGGATCGCGGCTGCGGTTTCAGCGTTCGTCAGAATAGACCCCAGCGGCTGGTTGATCTCGTGAGCAATCGAGGCGGTCAGTTCACCAGCGGTCGCGAAGCGATTAACGTGAGCCAGTTCAGTCATGCGCTGTCGCGACTGTACTTCGGCGAATTGCCGACGACGATGTTCAAATAACAAAAGCGCGATCAGTCCCGCTTGCGCGAGGACAAGCGCGATAGTGAATGTGATTTGCCACCAATATCGCTCCCACAACGTGGGCTCCCGGAAGTAGACGGCGCTACCGGGCGGCAGATTGCGCTCGGCAATTCCCCACCGCTGCATTTGTCGCCAGTCGAATATGGGAGATGCAACGTCAACGAATGATGGCTTGATGTCGGCGATCTTTTCGCCATTGAGGATGCGAAGCGCGACCTTGGCGGCTTTGGTGCTTTGCTCAATCACGGAATGCATGGGGCCACCGACGATGCCGTCTCCAAAAAAAGATTGGTCGTGAGTAAAGATCGGCGCGTTGGCCACCTTGGAAAGTTGGAGTAACGCGCCGGGCCCCTCATACGCCACGCCCGCGGCGTCAACATTCAGCAAGAGCCAGAAGATCGCACTATGTGGCGGGAGGGTCGCTGCGTCCTTCTGAATTTCTTCAAATGAAAGTTCATTGTAGTATCGAATTTGTACTCGCCCGGCCAGCGGCGCGGTTCGTCGGCGCGTCTCTTCCAGCCAATACGTTTCGCTTGGAGATGCTCCAATTACGACTGCAATCGTGGTTGTTAGAGGCAAAACACTCAGAATATTTTCGAAGAACTCGATGGTGTTGTTGGTCGACCCTACCACGGTGTCATTTTCGCCCAATTTATCGAAGGCCACGCGCCGCCGCTCCACAGCCGTCAAGACCATCGGCGTATTTGGGAAAAGCTCTTTTCGGTGTCGCTGGACAAAATTGGCGGCTGGGGCGCCAATGGACATGATTAGATCGGGCGGGTGCTGGGCATTAAGGGCGTGAAGATATTCGACGAACGGACCATCTGATTTGTCGTTACTCAGGCGAGCAACCACAAGCGAGTGGTCCTGAAACTCCACGTTGCTGCGCCGACTTATTTCGGATCGAATGGCCTCTGCATAAACGGTCCAGGGCTTGAACCGAAGGCCGAACGAATGCAGCATCAGAACACGTTTGGGCGCTGGATCAGCTGCATGACTTTGGCCTGTCGTCGCGATCAAAAATGCGACGGTCAACGCAGCGGTGAATCTCCGCACGCGACAGGTTCGCCATGAGTGAGGCAGCCAGAAAAGCATCGCACTCCGAGCCCCGATCCAAGTGGAGTACCGTATCCGCTCGATCAGATTATCAACAAGCGGAGACAAGGGAAACTACGGGGCAATTCTGACACGAACAGTCCGCAAGATTTCATAGCGGGGCGTCGCGCGGTCCCCGCGATACGCCACGTCGTCCAGAGTACCTGCAGACCGATGGCGCAGGGTCGCTATCGTCGGACGGTCACCGCCAGCGCTTGCTTGCGCGCACAGAGGGCCAAGTTGCGCTATCGCCGCGTCGCCACGGATTAATAGGCGCAAATATAGTTCCCGTAAGCATCGTAGCAACTGCGGCGGTACGCAGCAGTGCCAAGGGCAGCCGCGCCGACCGCTGCCGCTCCTACACCGTAGCCTCGATAGCCGTAGCCGCGATAGCCGCCACGATAGCCGTAGCCACGGTAGCCTGCGCCGCGCACTGCAACAGCGCCGCCGCCCCGCGGTCCTCGAACTGCGACCGCACCGCCGCGGTAACCGCCGCCGCCCCGATAGGCACCTCCGCCGCGCCGAGCCTCGGCGTCATCGGGGATCAAGCAGACGATGAGCAAAACGAAAGCGGCAAGAGGAGCGAGAATATAGCGGAGCATGATGGAACCCTTCCATGAATTCATTGAGCCCCGCTCGCGAGATTGCGGCTCCCTGTGCGCGTGGGCTTGATGTAGATCAATCGAACCCGCGCACTGCCACGCCTACGCTATGTTCAGCCGCACCTGAGGCGGCTTCCGTCACCTTTCGGTGACGCAAGTGCGAAGAGGGAGGTCCGCCATGCATCCGAGGAAGCTTCTTTCGATCAAGTCAGCGACGGTCGCGGGCATTGCCGCCAGCGGCCTGCTTGGGCTTGCAACCCTGTCGCTTAGTCCAACCCCAGCCAAGGCTGTGATTTACTGCCAGTACGTAGAATATCCCGCGGGTTGCGTTGCCCGGGCAGGCGTCGTGCTCAGGCCGCGCCCGGTGGCGCGCGCCGCAGTCCGTCATAACGCCGGTGGCAATGCGAATGGTGGCGTCAACCGCGTTGGAGCCGGGCGGTAAAGGCCGGTTTCGCAAGCCAGCAAGAAGCCGTCATCGTTTCGTCCCGGTGGCGGCTTTTCTTGGTCTGGCGGGGATAGTCACTAGTACCGCCGGGGCGGCATTAGGGCATGAAACACACTTGGTATGTCACTTTTGAAGTGCCGCCGGACGGCACACTGTCAAGGCGGCGACATCCGCGTCTAACGAACACGTTTGAAAGCGAAGCAGCAGCTAAGGATTTTGCGCGCACCAAATTCAACGACGGACTGATCGTCACTGCAGGGACTATCATCCCTCACTTTCCGAGAGTGTCGATCCCATCGACCGAAATCCCAACGTGGCTTGAAGCACCGAAACAAGTTGATCCAGATCAATAGCTAGGCCACGGACGCTGGTGACATGCTCTGACGGGGCAGCAACCGGGAGCCTGAACATGAATGAACGTTCGGAGCCGAAACAGGTCTGTCGTCGCAACGCACTCACTTTCCTTGGATACGCAGGGGTGTTTGGGCTTGTGGCTTCGTCCTCAATTTTTGCGGCCTCAGAGGCTGTTGCTCAAACCACCGCGCCAGCCGCCGCGCCTACTACGCCGCCAGCGGACGCGCCTAAGTCGGGTACGGAACGCCGCCAGGAGCGGCGCAGCGGGCGAACAGAGCGGCGGCAGGAGCGCCGCGCCGGCCGCACGGAGCGGCGGCAAGCACGGCGTACGGGACGCGACGAGCGGCGGGACGCACGCGACGGCACCACCACCGGCGCCGCGACGGAGCAGAAGAAGTAATCGTCCATCGGGGTAACAACAGCATCGGCCCGCGCCAGCGCGGGCCGCAGGAGGGCCGTTCGTCGCGCCGCCAGCGCAGGGCCCAGAATCGGGCAAAGGCCGGGCAGCGCATCAGCCCCACGGGCCGCGATCTGCCGGGCCAAATCCCACCGAGACGACGCGCACGATCAGGAACCGCACGCAAGGGACACTCTACCGACACCGATATCGGTTTTGCTATTTGCGTCAGTCAGTTGCATAGAGCCGCATATTCCCAAGGGGAGAAGGGAAGAGGAAGGAATGGAAATTTCGGAATAATAGCATCCTACGCCTGTTTTGCCCGACGGCGCAACGGCTTCAACAGGCCCTCGTTCAACAGGCCCTGGATCGGACGGATTCAACAGGCGCTTAAGCCATTGATTCCACTCGCCCCGGCTACTGTGCATGGGGTTGTTTTCGAGGTTTTTGATTCAGGGAGGCCCTGGTCGCCGCTGTAAGCGCGTCGCGACGACCGTCAGCTCTGCCGAAAGCCCATCCGGAAGGCGCCCCAGTGCTTGCCGCGGATCATGATCGGCGAGGACAGGTCCTTCATCAGCACGAACTGCCCGCCGCCCATGTCGCGGCGGTAGGTCTGCAGCAGGAACGGCTTGGTGTTAGCCGCGACCTTCTGCACCGCGCGATCGGTGAACAGGCGGCGGTTGCGGCAATTGGCATTATTCCAGACCGGATCCTTGCCCTGCGGCAGACGGTAGTTCGGGTTGTGCGTTGGCAGATAGCCGCCCTTGGCCCAGGCGACGCAGAACACGATGCGGGGATCGGACTTCTGAATCGGATCCTGGATCGCTGGCAGCACGCGGTCGGTGAAGTCGACATAGCCAGTGTTGTACTGCTTGGGATCGGTGCCGGGGATTTCCCGGTAATTCTCGTCCATAAACTGGTCGAGCGTGATCTCGCCGCGGCCGATGGCGGCTTCGAACTCGTCGGAGATCCGCTTGGCGGTCTCGACCACGATTCTGATCAGCGGCGCATCCGACGTCTCGACGCCGCTGTCGGCGATCAGCGCGATCAGGCCTTCGGACGTGTCGAGCAGTTTGGTCACGCGCTGATCGGCGTTCTTGAGATCGCGCGAGGAGAGGTCAACGCCCTTGGCGAGCTCGTTGAGCTCGCTGATGACGGTGTCGCAATGTCCGAGATTGGAGGTCGCGGCGCGCGTGACGCTGCCGATCTCCGCTTCCACGGAGGCGAAGCCCTGCTGGACCCGCGAGATGATGCCGGAGATCCGCTGGGCGCCTTCGCCGGCCGTCTTCGCGCGCTGCGAGGCATCGCTGCTCTCGCCGATCAGGCCTTCGATCTGGCCGTCGAGATCGCGCACGGTGTCGGAGATCTGGTGTGTGGCCTGGCGGGTGGCTTCCGCGAGGTTCTTGACCTCGCTTGCGACCACCGCGAAGCCGCGGCCGGCATTGCCGGCGCGTGCCGCCTCGATGGTGGCGTTGAGCGCGAGCAGGTTGGTCTGCTTCGCGATCGCCTCGATCGAGCCGGACACTTTTGCGACTTGTGCCAGCGCGGAGCCGACGGCGCTGAGCCGCGCCTCGATCCGCTCCACCGCCGCGACGAGCTCGGAGATGTGGCTGACCGCGGCATCGACCGCGCCACGCGACTGCGCGATCTCGCCGACCGCCGCTGATGTGGTCGTTTGCACCGCCTGTGACGCATTGGCGATGTCGTGATTGGCCGAGACCATCGTCTCGGCGGTTTCCTGGAGGTGATGGAACCGCTCCGACTGGTTCGCGACGCGGCTTGCGACTTCCTGGACGTTGCCGGCGATGTCAGCGAGTTCCACGCCGAGGCCGCCGATGCGGTCGGCGAGCTGATCGATCAGCCGTTCGGAAAGTGTTCGGTTGGAGCCGGTGTCCAGTACTGCAAGTTGTACGACGGACATGTCTTGAGAGTCCTCCAGTCAGAGCCGTTCGCCGGCTCTCCGCGGCATTCCCATTCCAATTCCGGTCTTAAGAGGTGATTCGCGCGTTGGCGTCTTGCCTGAGCGCGCACTAGAGCTTGTAGGCCGTCCTGAATCCGCCCCAGTGCCGGCCCTGCACGCGGATCGGAACGTCGATCTCGCGCATCATCACCGTATTGCCGTTGCCCATGTCGCGCGCATAGCTCTGCACCAGATACGAGCGCAGGTTGCGCGCGGCGGCCAACCCCGCCGGATCGTTGAACATCCGCCGGTTGCGGCTATTGGCCGTGTTCCAGGCGGCATCGCCCGGCCGCTGCGGATGCGAGTAGATTCTGTTGTGCACCGGCAGGAACCCGTTGCGATCGACCATGGCGCAGAACGCCAGGCGCGGGTCCTTTGCCAAAAAGGCTTCCTGGAACGCCGGCAGCGCGCGGTCGGCCCAGTCGAGATATTTGGTGCGGTACTGCTGTGGATTGGTTCCGGCGATCTCGACATAATCGGTGTCGAAGAGCTCGTCGATCTTCACCTCGCCGCGGGCAATCGCCTGCTCGAAGATTCCGGTCAGCGCGTTACCGGCCTCCATGGCGCGGGTGACGAACTCCGTATTTTCCTCGTGGATCGACCAGAGCCTGTCCTCGATCTTCTCGCTGAGCGTTGCATCGGGATGGACGAAGTGCGCGCGGGCGCCGGCCTTGGATTGCTCGACTACGCGCAGGCGGCAGGCGCCGACGCCTTCGAGGGTGCCTTCGATCATGGCTTGCGATGCAAGGCGGCCCGCGTCCGCGCCGCCGATCAGCACGCCGTCCATCGCTATCTCGTAGACCGGCAGCACCCCGCGGGCGGTTTCGAGCTTGAGATGGCAGGGCAGCCGTTCGGTCTTGCGGCGGTCGTCGTGCTCGCTCTGGCGCAGCAGCACGGCGCAGCGCGATTTCAATTTCTGTGCGAAGGCGGTCACGGCCTTGCCTGCGCTGGCGACGTTCTCGCCGTGGCTCTCGGCCGCCTTGGTCGCGGCATCGATCTCGGCCGCGCTTTCGCCGACCGAGATGATGAACTCCGATGCGCTTGTCGCGTTGCCGGAGACTTCGCTGGTGGTGGCGTTCTGTTCGGCGACCGCGCCGTTGACGGTCTCGAAGACCGGGCGGATGGCCTCGATCGCCTGCGAGATGCGGTGCACCGCATCCGCGGAGCCGGCGGCGTCGCGCTGCAGCGCGTCGATCTTTTTGGTGATCTCCTCCGTCGCGCCCTGGGTCTGCACCGCGAGTGCCTTGACCTCGGTGGCGACGACCGCAAAGCCTCTTCCCGCAGCGCCCGCGCGCGCGGCCTCGATGGTCGAGTTGAGCGCGAGCAGCGTCGTCTGCCGTGCGATCTGTGCGATCAGATTGACGACGTTGCCGATGGCGGCCGAGGATTCGCGCAAGCGGTCGACATTGGCGCGGGCTTCCTGTGCCGCGGCGCTGGCCTCGTCGGCGAGCTTGCCGGCCTCGCGAACCTGGGCCCCGATGCCTAGCGCCGACTGGGTGAATTTGTCGGCGGCATGGGCGAAGGTGGAGGCGTTCGATTGCGCGGCGTTGGTCCGGCCGGTGAGGGCGTCGGTACGGTCGCGAATGGCGGCAAGCGTCGTGGCGGTCGCCTCGGCACCGCCGGCCACCGAATTGGCGGCGCGCTCGAGCTGGCGAATCATCGCGCCCAGCTCGAGTTCCAGCAGTTCCAGGATTTCTTTGGCCGAATCGCTTTCGACGGCCACGGCAGACTCGGAATGGGCCGCCGGCTGCGCAGCCTGCGGGGCGGCCGCAGTTGCAGCCATGTCCGGCAGACGCTTCCGAAATAGTCCGAACGCCATCAGCTCTCTCTTGTCGGGGGACGGTCGGGCGCTATTTTCGCAAGCTGGAATGAAATCAGGGTTAACGATGCCTGACATCTAGGCACGGGCCCGTACGGTGTTACCTTAAAGTCGTAGAGCCTCTTTCTTTCCAGTGGGGTGGCGGCCTATAAGGCCGCGCTTCCCACGCTCACCTTGGCGCACGATTCCCCTAGAGAAGATCACGCATGGCCGGACATTCCCAATTCAAGAACATCATGCACCGCAAGGGGCGGCAGGATGCCCAGAAGTCGAAACTGTTCGGCAAGCTGGCGCGGGAAATCACCGTCGCGGCCAAGCTGGGGACGCCCGACCCCAACATGAACCCGCGCCTGCGTGCGGCCATCACCGCGGCGCGCCAGGAGAACATGCCGAAGGACAATATCGAGCGCGCCGTAAAGAAGGCGCTCGGCAATGACGGCGAGAATTACGACGAAATCCGCTACGAGGGTTACGGCCCCGGCGGCGTTGCCGTTATCGTCGAGGCGCTGACCGACAACCGTAACCGCGCGGCTTCCGACATCCGCTCCTTCTTCACCAAGTCCGGCGGCAATCTCGGTGAAACCGGCTCGGTGTCCTTCATGTTCGATCGCACCGGCATCGTCGAATACGACCGCAGCGTCGCCTCCGACGATGCCGTGCTGGATGCCGCGATCGAGGCCGGCGCCGACGACGTGATCTCGAGCGAAGGCGGCCACGAGATCTACGCCTCGACCGAAGGCTATCGCGACGTCGCCAAGGCGCTGGAGGCCAAGTTCGGCGAGCCGCGCAAGGCCGCGCTGATCTGGAAGCCGCAGAACACGGTCGCGGTCGACGACGAGACCGGCGAGAAGCTGCTCAAGCTGATAGACCTGCTGAACGAGCACGACGACGTCCAGCACGTCTACGCCAATTTCGAGGTGTCGGACGCGCTGCTGGCGAAGATGGGCGGGTAGGGGGCCACTTCCCCTGTTACTTTCGTTCTGTTTCTGTTTCCCCCACGGCAGCCAGCCGCTATCACTGGCTCATGACGACGCTCCCGATTCGTGGCCCCGTTCGCATCATCGGCATCGACCCTGGCTTGCGCCGTACCGGTTGGGGCGTGATCGAGGCCGAGGGCAACCGCCTGATCTACGTCGCCTGTGGCTCGGTGGAGCCGCCGGACGATTTGCCGCTGGCGAGCCGGCTGCTCGCGATCCATGAGGGGCTCGCCGCCGTCCTGTCCGGTCACAAGCCGATGGAAGCCGCGGTCGAGCAGACTTTCGTCAACAAGGACGGCGTCGCGACGCTGAAGCTCGGCCAGGCCCGCGGCGTCGCCATGCTCGCCCCCGCGATGTTCGGCATCAGTGTTGCCGAATACGCGCCGAACCAGGTGAAAAAGACGGTGGTCGGCGCCGGCCACGCCGACAAGCAGCAGATCGCGATGATGCTCAAGATTTTGCTGCCGAAGGCCGATCCGCCGTCCGCGGACGCCGCCGACGCGCTCGCCATCGCCATCACCCACGCCCATCATCGCCAGAGCACCGCGCTGCGGCTGAAGGTGGCAGGCTTATGATCGGCAAGCTCAAGGGCCTGATCGATTCCTACGGCGAGGATTTCGTCATCCTTGATGTTGGCGGTGTCGGTTATCAGGTGCATTGCTCGACGCGCACGCTGCAGCATCTGCCCTCGCCGGGCGAGGCCGCCGTGCTGTCGATCGAGACCTATGTTCGCGAGGATCAGATCAAACTGTTCGGCTTCCGCAGCGACCAGGAGCGCGAGTGGTTTCGCCTGCTCCAGACCGTGCAGGGCGTCGGCGCCAAGGTCGCGCTCGCCGTGCTCGGCACGCTACAGCCGTCCGATCTCGCCAACGCGATCGCGTTGCGTGACAAGGCTGCGGTGACGCGCACGCCCGGTGTCGGTCCCAAGGTCGCCGAGCGCATCGTCACCGAATTGAAGGACAAGGCGCCGGCCTTCTCCAATGTCGATCCGGCGGTCGTGCACCTCGCCGGCGCTGTCGATGACCAGCGCGCCCCGCGGCCGGTCGCGGATGCGATCTCCGCACTGGTCAATCTCGGCTACGGCCAGCCGCAGGCTGCGGCCGCGATCGCATCGGCCTCGCGCAGCGCGGGCGAGAGCGCCGAGACCGCGCAGCTCATCCGGCTGGGCCTGAAGGAGCTGTCGAAGTGAATGCGGCCCGCGCCAATCCCGTCGCCGGTCTTTTTCGCCGCCTTTCGCGCGTGGCCGGCATCGTCGTGATCTTCTCCGTTGTGGGGCCGCTGACGGTCGCCACGCTGGTTTCGGTGATGGTGGCGACGCTCGGGGCCGCGGTGCTGCAGATGTTTCTTGCGCTCGTCGAGCTGGAAGCACTGCGCACCCTGGTTTCGATCGCGATCGTGCTGCTGGCCATCGCCACGGTTCTCGCCTCGTTCCTTCCCGCAGTCGCCGCCGGCTTGATCTTCGCGCTTGCCGCGGTCTACGCCGACCTCAACATGATCTGGATGGCGTGGCTCGCCGCGGCCGTGGCCGCCGCCGGGTTCGTCGGGTTTGGCATGTTCGTTGTGCCCTCCGAAACCTCGGCGGTGATCTTGCCGAGTGTCCGTTCCGCGCCTGAGGCGCTGAAGCTTTCCGCCATGCTCGCCGTCGTCGCTGTCATCCCGGCGAGCCTGTGCTGGTGGCTCGCGAAACCGCTGCACCGTGTTATCCTGCCCGCATGAGCACGCCTCCCCGCATGGTCACGCCCGAGCGCCGCAGCGATGATGTCGGCGACACTGCGCTGCGCCCGCAATCGCTGTCCGACTTCGTCGGCCAGCAGCAGGCGCGCAAGAATCTGTCCATCTTCATCGAGGCGGCGCGCAAGCGCGGCGAGGCGCTGGATCACGTGCTGTTCGTCGGCCCGCCGGGCCTCGGCAAGACCACGCTGGCGCAGATCGTGGCCAAGGAGCTCGGCGTCGGCTTTCGCGCCACGTCAGGCCCGGTGATCGCCAAGGCCGGCGATCTCGCAGCACTCCTCACCAATCTCGAAGAGCGCGATGTGCTCTTCATCGACGAGATCCATCGCCTGAGCCCGGCAGTGGAAGAAGTGCTTTATCCCGCGATGGAGGATTTCCAGCTCGACCTCATCATCGGCGAGGGCCCGGCGGCGCGTTCGGTGAAGATCGAGCTGTCGAAATTCACTCTCGTCGGCGCCACCACCCGGGCCGGCCTGCTCACCAATCCCTTGCGCGATCGTTTCGGCATTCCGGTCCGGCTCAATTTCTACACCATCGAGGAGCTGGAAAGCATCGTCACCCGGGGCGCCCGCGTGCTCAACGTCGGCATGAGCGTGGATGGCGCCAACGAGATCGCGCGCCGCGCGCGTGGCACGCCGCGTATCGCCGGCCGGCTGTTACGCCGCGTGCGCGATTTTGCTTCGGCGGCCGATGCCGACAGGATCGATCGCAAGATTGCCGACCACGCGCTGAGCGCGCTCGAGGTTGACGCCGCCGGCCTCGATGCCATGGACCGCCGTTACCTCACGACCATCGCGCAGAACTATGGCGGCGGTCCGGTCGGCGTCGAGACGATGGCCGCCGCTCTGTCGGAGCCGCGCGATGCGATCGAAGACATCATCGAGCCTTATCTGATCCAGTGTGGCTATCTGCAGCGGACCCCGCGCGGCCGCCTGCTCACCTCGCACGCCTTCCGCCATCTCGGCATCAGCGAGCCCTCGCGCGATGCGGCGGCACAGATCGGCCTGTTCGGCACCGACGAGAGCGACGACTGATCTACGCAACTGCAGACTGCTCGCGCCGTCATGAATTTCCGGTGATCTCGTGCAGAGGGTCTGCACAAACCCACCCCATTTCCGCTCCAATAGGATCGCATCAAGAAGCCGCATCACGATCGGGCTGCCATGATCACGCGCCGTCATTTCTTCCGTTCCATCGGCGGCCTGTCCGCCCTCGGCGTATCGACCGCGGCCTATGGCGTCGGCGTCGAGCCGGTCCTGCGGCTTCGCGTCACCCGCTATCATCCGACGCCGCGGCAATGGCCCGCGGACTTTCCGCTGAAGATCGCCGTGATCGCCGACATCCATGCCTGCGATCCCTGGATGTCACTGGAGCGGATCGATTCCATCGTCGAGCGCACCAACGCACTGAACGCGGATATCATCGTGCTGCTCGGCGACTATGTCGCCGGCTTGCACCAGGTCACGCGCATCATTCCGGCGAACGAATGGGCCAAGGTGCTGGCCGGTCTGAAAGCGCCGCTCGGCGTCCATGCCGTCATGGGCAATCATGATTATTGGGCGGACAGGACCGTGCAGCAGGTGGGGCACGGGCCGACGGTCGCGCATCGCGCGCTGGAGGCGGCCGGCATTCCTGTCTACGAGAACGACGTCGTGCGGCTCGCCAAGGACGGCCGCGCGTTCTGGCTCGCTGGCCTCGGCGATCAGCTCGCCTTTCTGCCGGCGCGCCGCTTCCGGAGCACGGGGCGCTTCGGCGCTGACGATCTCGACGCGACGCTTGCCAAGGCCACCGACGATGCGCCGATCATCCTGCTCGCGCATGAGCCCAATATCGCGCCGCGCGTGCCCGCCCGCGTCGCGCTGCAACTGTCCGGCCACACCCATGGCGGCCAGATCCGCCTGCTCGGCTGGTCGCCGGCAGTTTCGCGGCAGCATGGCCTGCGGCTCGCCTATGGTCACTTCCGGCTCAAATGCGACCTCATCGTTTCCGGCGGCCTCGGTTGCAGCCTTATGCCGGTCCGCGTCGGCGTGCCGCCGGAGATCGTCGAGGTGACGCTGGGGCGGGGGCCGGTGGTGATCTAAGGCATGGAATTCTGCATCAAATGATGCTATATTCGATGTAGAGGTGCCCCATGAGAACGACGATCGCGATAGACGACGAGCTTTTTGCCAAGGCGCAGGAATTTGCTGGCGTCAGCGAAAAGGCAGCCGTCGTTAGGGAAGCCTTGATAGCCTTCGTTGAACGGGAGGCCGCACGCCGTCTCGCGCGGATGGGAGGTACCGAACCCAACGCCAAGGCTCCGCCGCGCCGCCGGCCCAAGTGAAAGTCCTGGCGGACACGTCGATCTGGATCGACCACTTCCGCCGCACGGATGGACGGCTTGCTGGCCTCCTCGATCACGGTGACATCGTTATTCATCCGTTCGTGATCGGCGAATTGCTCCTGGGGCGCGTGTCGAAGGCTTCTGACATGCTTGATGAACTGAACCTCCTCCCTAAGGCGACGATCGCCAGCAATAGCGAAGTCTTAGAGTTTATCGTTAAGCGAAAGTTGTCCGGATTGGGCATTGGGTGTGTCGATGCCCACTTGCTCGCATCGACGATGTTGACAGTCGAGGCAACAATCTGGACACGTGACAAGCGATTGCTTGCGGCAGCTCGGTCGTTGAAATTGGCTGCCGATATCCAATGAGTACGCCGATGTCTCATCTCGACGGCGAGATCCGCGACGGCCGCCACCGCATGCAGGTCCGCGTCTATTACGAGGACACGGATTTCCCTGACTTGCCATTGTCGTAGTATGCAAACGTGCTGATCTCTCGCTCCTTGCTGCGGTTTTCGGGAAAAAGGTTCTTTCCGCAAAGCGCGGAGCTGTTCAGGTAGGGCGTATATTCGTAGGGCATCCGCTTGCGAACCGGATGCACTACTATGCATTCAATCAAGTTGCGGAAGGCAATGCGAGTTTCGATCGCCTTCGGATTGGTTTTGAGCGCGGTGATAAGCCTTCTAACCTCCGAGGAGTATCGGTCACTGAATTTCGGGCGATCGAAGCCAACTATATTTTCGCCGCCACCGCCCAGCAGCCGCAAGCGCTCTTCAACGCTTTCCCGCTCCAGGTCGCACTCATCGATCCGCTTGAGCAATTCGTCCGGCTTGCGGCGGCTATTTGCGATGGCATAAGAGAGGCGTTCGATCTCGGTAGTCAATACGCGGCGTCGACGCTCTAGCTTATTGTGTTCGCTGCCATTGTTCCGATCGTTTTTGCGCTCCTCCTTCCAAGTACGCATCGCCTCTTCAATGGCTTTCGGCGAAAGCAATTTCACCTGGATTTTTTCGGAGGCATCCTCGAGCAGAACGTCCATATCAAAGCTACGGGTGTGCTCGCAGGTGCCCCGCTGATGCGCGCTCGCGCATGCCGCGCGCGGCGCACCGTTACGCGAGGATTGAGCGATTCGCATATGGCCATTGCAGACGCCACACCGGAGCACACCGGCAAGCGGGTGCTCATTGTTGCGCGGACTCACGGCGCGACGCCGCGGCTGGCCAGTCGGTCCGAACATAGATACCGCGCGCACCCTACGAACCTTCTGCGCTAGCTCCCAGAGCCCTTGCGGAACGATCCGCAGCTCTGGCTTTTTGACGATAATGTGGCGTTCTGCTGGATTGCGGCGCTTCTGTTTCTTCTGCGTCTCTGGGTTAAGAATTGTCGAGCGAACGTTCCAATGTATCTCGCCGATGTATAGTTCGTTGCCGATAATGCCGCGACCATGCCGACCGCCTGTGATGCACTGATGGTTCCAGGTGGTGCGACCCGCCTTGTTCTTGTGACGAGTTGCCCCTGGTGAGGGCACGCCTTCGCGGGTGAGGTCAGCGGCGATAGTTCGGGTCGAGCGGCCCGCTGCATATTCTTTGAAGATGCGGAGCACAATCTTTGCTTCGTTCTCATCGATTACGCGCTCGCCGGGCGCGCCCGGCCTTGGCCGATAACCATAGGCGTATGAGCCCGGAATTCTTCCGTTCGCAACAGCGTTGTCATGGCCGCGCCGAACCTTTTCGGCGAGCTGCGGCTTGTAAATCGTGTTGTACAGACTTGCGATGCTAATGTCAGTGGCGGTCGCGTAGACTCCTTTCTGATCCATCAGCTCAACGCCGTTGAACTCGAAAACCTGCTTGAGACGCTGGATGGTTGCGGGATCGCGCGACAAGCGGTCGAAATGCTCAACGACGACTACGTCAAACTGCCGGCTTCGCACACCGTTGAGCAAGCGCTGATAGCCGTCCCGCGCACCTTCGGTAAGACCAGATTTTGCGGCATCCACAAACTCGCCGACGACATCGAGGTTGTTGCGCAATGCGACCTTGCGGCAGAGTAACAGCTGACCGTCAATCGAGCTCGCCTTTTGCATGTCGCTCGAATAGCGCGCGTATATTACGGCCGTTTTCTTCGATGACGGTGTCGTCATGCCGGTCCTCTATCGGCTGCCCCGAGCCATGATTTTCATCCCGTGCGATCTGACGTCCGATGGCGCGCGCCAACTCAAACCAGATTTCCTCATTGTCCGGATTATCCCAGCTCTGAGGATGGGAGGGGGCAAGCGGTCGAATGGTCGCTCGTTGTCTTCGGAAAGATCGAATGCGGGTAGGCATTTGCAAACTCGCGAGCGGAAGCTAGCGTAAATTTCCGCGCTGCGCTACGGCCAAGCCGCAGCGATTACTCGCAACGCGTCCCTCATGCTGGCTTCGGCAGCGTCGAATGAAAATGAAATTCGTCAAGTGCCGCAGCGTGCGTGAGGGCATTCCTGGCGATGAGGCGCGTAGTCCAGAGCAGAAATGCTAAGCAAAGCGGAGTAAAAATACTGTCGGCGGCGTAAGTTTGTTATCGGGTGCGGGTGCGGGTGCCCGGTGCGTAGGAGCCGTCCTCGGTTCCCCACAGATTGTAGTGGCTGCCGCAGAGCCCCGGCGAACTGTAACGTTCAGCCCAGACGCGGTGGTCCGAGCCCAAGGAGCCTTCGATGATTGGGTCTTTTCTTATTCCGCTTGTTCGATCGCTCTTGCGTCGAGGCTCCAAGAGCTAGCAATCGCGTCTTCGTGAGCTCCGCAGTAGGGCGCGAAAAGCACTGTCAGAAATACTCGTGTTCCTCAGCATGCTGTAACTGGCGCTCGGGCAACCGGTTCGCCGGCAAGAGGGCCGCGCCGCTCAGCTGGCGGCCGGAAGGCTGACGCTCGAATCATCGCGCAAAGGCGCGATGGTTTTCAGCGTCATGTAACGGGCGCGCTGGACGGCCCATTGTCGTTCTGTTCGAGCAGGACCGCTCCAATGAGGCGAACCATGGCCTTCTCCTTGGGGAACATGCCGACCATATGTCCAAACCGGTTCACAGCCCTGCTGCACCACATCGAGAAAGACGCTCTGCTTCGGGCGTTTCGACGACAAAAGCCCGCAGGCCGGCGCGGAGGTCGATGGGATAAGGGAGGCAAAGTACGAAGAGGGGCTCACGGGCCAATCCGCGATCTCTGCGCACGGGTCCACACTGTCCCTACCGGCTACAGCCGGTGCGGCGCGTCTACATCCCCAAGCCGACGGGGTAGGCGGCCTCTCGGTGTGCCGGCCGCTAGAGGACAAGATCGTCCAAAGCGCGGTGGCCGAGGTGTTGAGCGCCGCCTATGAGGTCGAATTCCTCGGGTTCTCCTACGGCTTCCGGCCGGGGCGGAATCCTCAGATGGAGCTTGATGCCCTGCATCCCGCTATCATGACATATCCAGTGTCTTCGATTCGGTCGACCACGAGTGAAAGCTGCGGATGGTGGCGCACAGGATTGCCGATCCTCGTATCCTGCAGCTCATCAAGATGCGGCTGCGAGCTGGCGTTCGTGAGAGCGGCGAGAAGCAGGACACACGCCGCAAAGGGCAGGATCAGTCCGCTCCTTTCCAACATCTTCCTGCATTACCTCCTCGATCGCTGGGTCGACCACTGGAGCGGTCGCCACGCACGCGGTCGCGTTGTGACCGTGCGCTTTGCGCACGACTTCGTCATCGGCTTCGAGAGCAAGGCAGATGCCCAGGAAATGCTCTTGGCCCTCAAGGCGCGACTGGCCGGCGCTCCATGCGGACAAAACCCGGTTGATCGAGTTGGGCGCGGTTCGCGGCCCTCCCGCGTCAGCCGCGCAGCGAGCGGTGGCCGAGACCTTCGCCTTCCTGACGTTCACTTACTTTGCGGGCGGACCCAAGATGGCCGGTTCATCGTGAAGCACAAGACCGAAGGGAAACGCCTGTGCTCTCGAGCAACATCACAAGTCTCGCGCGGCTCATGCGGGCGTCGCTCGTCGACAAACGTTGGTATAGGTTATGCAACCCGTTCTATATCCCCGGCTTACCTCTGTAGAGTTGAGCTGCCCGTCGGCTTGTCTGTAGTTTCAGCGTCGAAGCTGGATCGTCCGAAGGGTGGGGCGGCGCGAAATCCTAAGCTGAGTTGATAAGTGTGCTGCAAGGCATTGCTGCCATTGAGGCGTGGGACGAGGTTAAATGGAAATACGTCAGCCCACTTCCGCGTTGGAGGTCCATCAGCACATGGTGTGCTCCCTCCAGAAGCAAGACCCAGTGATCTTGGACATCGGCTGCTACGACGGAGCTGACTCTTTACATTGTCTGCGGCTTTGCCCAGAGGCTCAGCTCTACTGGTTCGAGCCGGACCCCCCGGGGCGGTTGCTAGCTTAAGAGAAACATGGGGCTCTACCCTGAGAAGGTCCCCTAGCCACAGTCGCCGCGTTGATGACTGTTGCTGTAGCCTGGCTTACTGGCGAATTTCCGTCAGTCTCTTGAATGCGAGCATCGCGATGGCATTTACCGAGCTCTTCATCAAACGTCCGATATTGTCTATCGTCGTCAGTCTCCTGATCCTGCTGACCGGCATTGGTGCGGCCACCGTTTTGCCAATCCGGCAGTATCCTAAGCTGACCAACACGGTCGTCAATATCACAACCTCTTATCCTGGCGCCTCCGCCGACATGATCCAGGGGTTCATCACCACGCCCCTTGAGCAAGCGCTCGCTTCGGCCGAAGGCGTTGATTACATTACGTCCTCCTCGGTGCTCGGTGCCTCGACGATCCAGGTCTATATCAAGCTCAATTTCGGGCCCAACGAGGCGCTCACTGAAGTGCTCTCCAAGGTCAACTCGGTCAAATATTTAATCCCTAAGGAATCGAACGATCCGGTCGTCACCAAATCTGCCGGTCAGACCACAGCTGTCATGTATATCGCCTTCTCCAGCGAAGAACTGACGGCCAGCGCGATCTCCGACTATCTCTCGCGCGTGGTGCAACCGATTATGTCAACTGTAGACGGCGTCGCAGCGGCAGACATCCTCGGCGGCCAGAGTTTTGCGATGCGGTTATGGCTCGATCCCGCGAGAATGGCGGGCCACGGCGTGTCGCCAGCTGATGTTTCGGCTGCAATCGCGGCCAACAACTTCCAGGCTGCGGCCGGCCAGACTAAGGGCTATTTCACTCTCTCCGACGTCACGGTCAACACTGATCTGCGGAGTGTTGACGACTTCAAGCGCATGATCGTCAAAGCCAACGACGGCGGCTTTGTGCGCATGGAGGACATCGCGACAGTCGAGCTTGCGGCGCAGAGCACAAACGCCAGCGTCGCGATGAACGGCGAACACGCGATCTTCGTCGCCGTGCAGGCGAGCCCAGAAGGTAATCCACTGAACATAGCGCGAGGCGTTCGGGCACTGCTTCCAGAAATGAAGCGCAGCCTGCCGCCATCGCTGAAGATGGAAGTGGCCTACGACTCCACCAAGTTCATCCAATCATCGATAGACGAGGTGGAGAAGACGCTCCTTGAGGCGGTCGCGATCGTGGTGTTGGTGATCTTCCTGTTCCTGGCCTCCCTGCGGTCTGTCATCATTCCGGTCGTCACCATTCCGCTGTCCATTATTGGCGTCTGCAGTATGATGCTGGCGCTGGGGTTCTCATTCAATCTGCTGACCCTCCTTGCGATGGTGCTTGCGATCGGTCTTGTGGTTGATGACGCAATTATCGTGGTGGAGAACGTTCATCGCCATATGGAAGAAGGTGCGTCGCCCGCGCAGGCCGCTACGAATGGCGCGGGCGAGATCGTCGGCCCCGTCCTCTCCATGACGATTACGTTGGCCGCCGTGTACGCGCCCATCGGCTTTCTCGGCGGCCTCACCGGCGCGCTGTTCCGCGAATTCGCGTTTACACTGGCGGGTTCGGTGATCGTGTCGGGCGTGATCGCGTTGACGCTGTCGCCCATGATGTGCGCGGTCTTCCTGAAGAGCGCTGAAGAGGGGCGGTTTGCAAAGTTTGTGAATCGTGTGTTCAGCGCCATGACGCGCTGGTACGGCCGCAAGCTCGACCGCTCGCTCGACTATCGCCCGATTACCGGGCTGTTTGCGCTGACCATGCTGGGCCTCGTCGCCTTTCTGTATATGCACACTTCCAAGGAACTCGCACCCGAGGAGGATCAGGGCATCGTATTCGCACTGACAAAAGCGCCGAAATACGCCAATATTGATTACCTGGATTATTACGGCGCCAAGCTCGACAAGGCACTCCAGAAGTTTCCCGAGACGGATTTTCGCTTCGTGCTCAACGGCATCAGCGGTCCGCAGGGCGGCATGGCCGGGATGTTGCTTAAGCCCTGGGCCGAGCGCAAGCGCTCATCGATCGCGCTGAAATCGCTGGTCCAGGCCGAGCTGTCCAAACTGGAAGGCATCAACGCATTTGCCTTTAGCTTGCCGCCGCTTCCGGGCGGTTCGGGCGGCTTACCAGTGCAGATGGTGATCAAGTCGACGCTCGGTTTCCAGTACATCTACGAGCAGATGTCGGAGCTGAAGGATGCCGCGCGCAAGAGCGGTCTGTTCATGGTCAGCGACTCTGACCTTGAGTTCAACCAGCCGGGGGTGCGAATCAAGGTCGATCGATCCAAGGCGAGCGACCTTGGCATCACCATGCAGAACGTCGGTAGCGCGCTCGCGACCCTCCTTGGCGGAAACTACGTCAATCGCTTCAACCTGCAGGGCCGCTCTTACGAAGTGATCCCGCAGGTGCCGCGCGAGAAACGCCTGACGCCGGAATCACTTGGGAGCTATTATGTCAAGACAGCGGCGGGCTCGATGCTGCCGCTATCGACCGTGGTCTCCATCGAGACTGCGACCAATCCGAACGCACTCACCCACTACAACCAGCTCAACTCCGCGACCTTCCAAGCCGTACCGATGCCCGGCGTCACGATCGGTCAGGCTGTGGACTTCCTCGACCTCGAGGCAATGAAACTGCCCGCAGAGTTCAGCCACGACTTCCTCGGGGACGCCCGTCAATATGTGCAGGAGGGTAACAAACTAGTCATCACCTTTGCGTTTGCACTCATCGTCATTTTCTTGGTGCTCGCGGCGCAGTTCGAAAGTCTGCGCGATCCCCTCATCATCATGTTCAGCGTTCCCATGGCAATCGCCGGCGCCTTAATCCCGCTATTCTTTGGCTTGGCGACGATGAACATCTACACCCAAATCGGACTGTTGACATTGGCTGGGCTGATATCCAAGCACGGTATTCTGATGGTCCAGTTCGCCAATCAGCTGCAGCTCAAGGAGAGACTCGATTCCCGCTCGGCCATCGAGATGGCGGCGCGCGTCCGCCTCCGCCCAATCTTGATGACCACCGCGGCGATGGTCACGGGCCTCTTACCTTTGTTGACCGCAACGGGTGCTGGCGCCGCGAGCCGCTTCTCGATCGGGCTCGTGGTCGTCGCGGGCATGTCCATCGGCACGCTGTTCACGCTTTTCGTGCTGCCGGCGCTCTATGTCGCGATCGCGTCGGATCACCGCGCCGACGCGAGTTCCGATCACGTCCAGAACGCCGCCGAGCTCGCCTTCATCAGAGCATCCGATGCCCACCTGGCCAAGCGATGATCCTAACGATCAACTCGGGTTGCTCGATCGCGCCGCTAGCGTAGCGGCGCTGCTCGCCGACCGCGGTAACTTGATCGCACTGGGTGCCTGCAGTTCATGGCGGCGGACAGGAAGGATGATCCGCGGCTGCTGCGCTTCGTCTCGATCTACTGCTTGCCCGAGGTGAAGGACTACATCGCGACCAAATACGGCCGCTTCATTGTGCAGATGTGGTGAGCGACGGATGCCTGGGAGGGTTTCACGGTCCCTTGCGCGTCCGGAGCTTCAAGCCGGTGGTGCGAAGCTTAGGGGGAATCATGTGTTCGGCGAAGAGCGCGTCGCGGATCCGTTTCTGCTCCGACAGGCGGATGCTGTTGTTACCTGACCGAGCAGGCCACCGCCACGTGATTTGCCGGACATCACGGCAGCATAACTCGCAAGATTGACGTCGCCCGGGACAGGGACAGAATCCATGTTCCCCGAATGGGTGGCGTACCCATTTTTCAATTGGTTCTTGGTGGAGAATTATTCACTTCCTGACCGCGCTGCTGCTGTCTGAAAAGAGACCGCTGATTTGCTGCAGGCTTAGATAGTTGCCAAGAAATTCAATCCCCGCCAATTTTGGGCGCGAAACGAGCCGGCCAAGACGCGATAGTCCGGCGATTACTCGAGCGCGGCCGCCATTCGGCTAAGGTTTGGGGATCGGAGGTTCCCGGGATGAACCCGTGGTCGGTGCGGGCCTGACTGCACTCTATCGGATGCGGCGGGGCGAGGCATCGGTTCCTGTGGACAGCTGTTCGCCCGGTTTACGTCCGCAGCTATTGGTTGGGTGGAAATAACCAGTCGGCCAAGGGATGCATCCGTGACCAGTCAGCGCGGACGCTCGAGTCCGGCACCTCGCCAGCTTCAATTGAGGCTTCGCCCGTCGAAGTTCGAACGGGGGGTATTGACGGCGATGTCTATGGCACGCTCGCTCACATGCGGGCTTGCGCGATCTTGCATCCACCCGTGCTCCTCGCATTGGCGGCTAGCGCCGACCTGCTGCAGCACCAAGTCGCCCAGCCGCAGCGTCCGGGATGGCGGGTCGTCTCGCCGGTACAATCAGCATCGAATTCGCTCCTGAGGACGAATCCCTCAGATCGTTCCGCGGTTAGCACAACGCGGGATTCCGAATCGTTTGGCCGGAAGCTTTTCGAATGCGGTCACGTGATGGGTGTCCTCATAGCCAAACCGGGCGCTCCGGTCGGATCCAAGGGCTCTTCTGTGAGCGCGGAAATCTGGCCGCGGGCGTGGCGGATGAAGAGCCGAATCGCAGATCGAGCAAGTCCGCTTCTGAGCCGAAGAACGACAGGCGCGCCGCATCGACACAGTCCCAAATGAGCGCTGAATTCAGCGATCGGGCCCCTCATATTCCGCCCAACTATCCGTCGTCTCGTACACCCTCACGCTCGAGAGTTGGGCGAGGCGCGGTTTCGCGTGCTCCCAGATCCAGATGGCGATATTTTCCGCCGTCGGATTTTCCAGTCCCGGGACGTCGTTCAGGCAATGGTGATCGAGCTTCTTTATAAGAAGGCCAAACGCTTCCTCCATGTTGAAGAAATCCATTACGAATCCGGTGTGCGGATCGACTGCCCCGTTCAGCACGACCTCGACGCGATAGGAATGACCATGCACCCAATGACAGCGATGTGTCTGCGGGACGTTTGGAAGTCGGTGCGCTGCCTCGAACTTAAATGCTTGGGATATCTTCATGTGATGCCGAGTGTTTGTGGGAGGGCACGCTGAGCCGCCATTTCGGCTGAGCCAGGCAGTACGAGATAGCCCGCCGCTCGACGGCGTCAGGGCGGTCTTTCGATCGAAGCAGAAATTGTCCAAGCCACGCTCATCGAACCGGTCTGGCAGGCTGCCGGTTGCGGCCACACGAATTTTCAGTTCGTGTCCGCGAGTGACGGCCAGCGCGGCGCGATTTACTGACGCAAATCCAGTCACCACGCTGGCCGGGGCCGGCAGCCTGCCGTTCGTCTCGATCGCGCTGAGGAACCCGATATCGTGTACAGATTGCAGGACATCATCGAACCACCACAGTGATTCTGAGCACGTTCATTGCTTGTGCCATGCCGAAGATGGAGCGTCTACTACAAGATCCGGTAGATGCCAAAACCAACTTGAGGCTCTAGGGTCTGGCCGCGTTTCCCCGCCGATCATCATCCCGAGAAGTGAACGCAACCCGGCACGATGCTCAACCAAAGGGCGGAACGGCACAATATGACTAGCAGAACCTTGGGGCTACCCTCGAACACCTCAGTCAGTATTCGCTACAACTGACGGGAGGCGTATGCCCAGGCAAAAATCAGCTTTGAAAACGTCAACCTATCCAGGCGATCACGGCCTGCCAGAGCAGATCCGGAGAGGATTGCGCTGAGTACGCCATCGTCGAATTTGGAAAAGTTCACTCGTCCGTGAATGGACCGAATACAGAATTCGCCCTCGACAGCAAGCGCAATGTGATGCCAAAGAAAAAACAGCACGTCGATCTATCGGACCAGAATCTCTTGAGTCTTATCCTGCGGCTCGCCATTCCGTCTGTTGTTGGATTATCGATCCATGCGCTGCAGCAGGTCGTCAATGCGATCTTTGTTGGCGCCCTAGGCGCGCAGGCGATCGCAGCTGTTAGCATGACCTTGCCGATCGTGGTCCTGCTCGCCGCAGCCGGACAGGGGATCGGTGTTGGAGCAGCGTCGTTCATATCTCGTCATCTGGGCGCTCGTGAGTACCTAGAAGCGAGTCGAGGCGCAAGCACGGCACTCGCGCTCGCCGCTCCGATCGGTATCATAGTCACCCTCACTCTGCTTCCAAATCTGCCAGGGATATTTGCAACGCTCGGAGCAACCCCAACCATCATGCCCGTGGCGCTCGACTACGCGGGAACGGTTTTGTTGGGGTACACCCCGATGCTACTAAATACCGTCAGCGGGTTCATTGTAAGAGCCGAAGGCTATACACGATTTAGCATGTGGGTGATGATGACCGCGTTTATCCTGAACGCTGTGCTTGATCCCGTCTTCATATTTTCACTTGACCTCGGCGTGCGAGGCGCAGCCCTCGCAACGCTGGTGTCTCAGATCTCTGCTGTCGGACTGTATATCGTGTATTTTACGAAGTTTGGCGGGACGGTTCTCGTCAGGATATCTCACATATCATTGCGAGCAGATCGCATCAGACAGCTCGCGTTGGTAGGCGCGCCGGCGACAATGACGAGTATCTTATCTGCTCTTGCCGTTATGCTCTTGTACGGAGCTGCTGCGCCGTTCGGCGACGATTCCATCGCCGCGGTTGGAATAGCTGTGCGTATCTTGATGGTCGGCGCACTGCCGATCACCGGGTTCTGTATTGGCGCTCAAGCTATCCTGGGTTTCGGTTGGGGCGCACGCGACTATGCTCATATATTGAGAGCTGCGAAGTTCATGCTCTTCGTGACGATCGCATTCTCGGTGCTGTATTCTGCGGCCGTTGTGATTTTTGCGAGGCCTTTGGTGAGCCTATTTAGCGATAACGAGTACGTCACCGAAATTGCCGTCTCGACCTGCATCGTGTTCCATCTCTTCTTTGGACTGTTTGGGGTGCAGAGTTTCGTGACGGCAATGCTTCAGTCATTTGGGAGAGCGCGCCTCAGTGCAATTGTGTCCTTGGCCAGGCAGGGGTATCTCTTCATACCGGCCGTACTGTTATTCCCGCTGGTAGCGGGTTTTAACGGACTGTTAGCCAGTCAAGCTCTCGCAGAGCTTGGCGCCGGAATAATCGCTCTTATCGTCATGTTCAACCAGTTCGGCGAGCTCAGACGAGCGCTCCGGCACGGTCCTCAAGAGCGATCGGGATAGCGGGTTGAGCTGAGAACGGATATGATCGAGGCACAGAGCATTGGGCGCCAGCCTCCTGGGAGGCTCGCCCTTAAAGCGTGATGGGACTAGCTTCGATAGCCTGAGTTTTTGAGGTAGTTGGCGCATTCTTCGGGTGTAAATGCATAAAGGAGTTGGCCGATGGCGGCGCAGACCGCATCGACGGTTCGTGCGGCTGCCTTGCGGAGCAGATGCTTGAGTTTGGCAAAGACTTGTTCGATGGGGTTCAGGTCGGGTGAGTATTTTGGCAGGAAGAAGAGCTTTGCTCCGGCGAAGCGGATGAGCTGGCGCACGGCTTTGCTTTTGTGGCTGCCGAGATTGTCCGGGACGACGATGTCGCCGGGCCGAAGGGTCGGCAGGAGAACCTTCTCCACATAGATCCGGAAGCTCACGCCATGATTGGTCCCTCGATGAACCATGGCGCATCGATCCGGTCATGGCGCAGGGCCGCCAGAAAGGTAATGGTTTTCCAACCCATCTGGCCCCGAGCAACGCTGCCGGTCTCATCGACCCGCTTCATCCAGCCGATCGTCGTGCTGATCGCCACTCCAAACTGCTTGGCGGCCCGATTGCGCGCCCTACCGGCCAAATTAAGGGCGTCAGCTCTTACGGCATTGATATCGGCCAAAGGCTGGAAGTCGAAACGGCCCAAGGCAGCGGCAATGTGGTCGGCCGTGAAGCGGGGGTGATCTCAATCGAGAACTGACTGTCACACCAGTAACATGCGGCGTTTCCGAATTGGTGAATGGAAATGCGAACCGCTTTGCGCTTTGCCACTCTATGGCAAGCAGCTAAATGCAATGCCGCCAATACAAAAGGTGATGCTAACTTTTGCTACAAACCAGGTAAACACTGGCACGGTCATCGACAAGGCCTATAGCCAGAGCATCTTGATTGACCTTACCTTATACTCAAACCGAATGTCGCATACGACATAAACAACGGCTGGGAGTGGGGAAACTTCAGCTGGGCCCCAGTCGAGACGACGGATGAGATTCTGACGCGCGCAGCTGCCTCTCGGCATCGGATGGATTTCGCGTGCCTCAGTGCCGTCTTGAATACGGCAGCGAACGAACGAAAAAATGTTGGGCCCGTGTTCGAACCTGCGGGACTCGATCACGCCTCGTGAATGTATCATCAGGTGAATCAGGCCGTAACCAGCTATCGGAGAACTTGCACATCTTGATCGGGCTACCGGCCGAACAGGATGTGAAGATTGGCGGAGGCCAGGACGGCCCCACGCGAATGGTTAGAATACGTTATCGACAATTTCTTACGTGTTTGCTGATTTGCCGATCACTGCCCCTGGCACTTCGGCCAGGCGCGTCCGTATAAGCACGACTTGAAGAGAGGCCGGAGCACTGACCCATGAACAAGCGGCCTCTCGATCGCGGCGCATCGTCTCATCCGCCGCATCGGGTTGAGACAGGGCGATGGCGAGTTGGCTGTGGTATGACCTTCGTAGGTTGATCCTGCGGTGTTGTGCATCGACTCGCGGCATGCTCGTGAGCCCTTCCCGTACAAGGGCAGGTGCAGAATCGCGGCTCATGCGCCATTCTCGCGATAACGGGTGCTCTCGTGCAGCATCTGCAAAACCGCGCTACGGTTCAGAAGTCCGCGGTCGATCGCGATTTCGACGAAGGGCCGCATTTGCTCAGCGGCTGCAAGGACAAGTGTCGATACCTGTTCATAACCCAGGCGCGGTACGAACACGGTCGCAAGAGCCGAAGATTGCATCAAGTTGCTGAGCGACCGTTCCCGATTTGCCCGGATCCCCGAGATGCAATGGTCGGCAAATATTCTGGCCGATCGCGTCAAAAGCTCGATCGAATCGAACAGGCGCGAGGCGATGACTGGCTCGAAGCGATTGATTTCGAGTTGGCCGCTCAACGCAGAGAGAGATACTGCGGCGTCGTTGCCGACGATAGCGAACGCAATTTGCTGGATCATCATCGGCAGAACTGGATTGAGTTTACCTGGCATGATCGAAGAACCGGGCTGGAGAGCGGGCAACCGCAACTCGCCAAGCCCCGTATTTGGCCCAGAGGAAAGGATGATCAGGTCAGAGGCAATTTTCGCCAATACCTCTGCTGCGATGCGGATTTCCGACGACACGCGTGCGAAGGCGTCGGCGTTCTGCATGGCATCGAACATGTCGTCGCCTGGGCGTACCGCGGCGCCCAAGATCGCCGCAAGATGTCCATAGACGGCACGGCGATAGCCCGGCACTGCTCCGAGCCCGGTGCCAATCGCAGTGCCTCCGAGGGGAAGCACCATCAATTCCTGGCGCGCCACGGACAGCTTCAAGGAGAGCCGCTTGATCGCTGATGCGTAACCGCCGAATGCCTGACCGAGCGTCATCGGCTGGGCGGCCTGCATGCATGTGCGGCCGACGCGCAATACGTCAGCGAATACAATGACCCGCTCCGAAAGAGCGGCCGCCACCTGTTCCAGCGCACCCACCAGATCGCCGGACTTTTCGTGCGCCGCCAACTTGAGCGCCGAGGGCAGCACATCGTTCGTCGACTGGCAAAGGTTCACGTGATCATTTGGGTGGATCACGTCGTACCGGCCGGGCGTTTCACCGACAATTTGCAGGGCCCGGTTCGCCAGAACCTCATTCATGTTCATGTTGATCGATGTGCCGCCGGAGCCTTCGAGCAAATCGATGATAAACTGCCGATCGTGTTTACCAGCAATGACCTCGTCCGCAGCCGCGATTAGTGCTCCTGCTACTTTGGCGTCGAGGGCTCCGAGCTCACGGTTCGCCGCCGCGGCAGCGCGCTTGATGCGCGCTAGTGCCCGAAGAAGTGCCGGCTGATCACCGAGCTTCTGGAGTGAGATGTCGAAATTCTCGCTCCCACGCAGGGAGGCCAAGCCGTACAGGGCGCGCAGCGGCAGCTCGCGCGTTCCTAGACTGTCTATTTCGGTGCGAGTCGCTGACATCTCTGATCCCGGGTTCGGACGCTACGCAAACAACTCTCTCCGAAGACGGGCGAGAGTTAAAGCTGAGATCGGAGATGTTATGGAGGCTAATAAGTATGATTAATTAGGGTTATACTGTTCGTCGAGGGTCCGGGTGGAGCCACCCGCAACGCACCGGCAGGCGGCGTTCTCGTGAGCGAGCGGATCCAACACGATGCTGCCGACGGAACGAGCCATCCAGGGAATTTGAGCAGCGATCTGGGGCAAGGTCCAGTTCCGCAGGAGCACACGAATATCATCCGCTATTCGCGCAGCCAACGTGTCTAATCCGCCTTGCTTAGTCACCAACGCGATCGTGCGCGAGAGGCCGGTCGCCGGCAATGGCATGACTTCGAGCGCCGGTCGATGGACGGCAGCCTGCAATATGCACAGGGGTGTTGTAATCGCCACGCCCATGCCATTGGCGACCATCGAGAGCAGCGAGTCCGACGTGTCGAACGACATCGTCTGCGGATGCTCTATCCTTAGACGCCGGAGATGACGTTCAATTTGCGTTCCCATGTGCGAACGCGCAGTGTAGCGGATAAGTCGGTGCTCGAGGAGTAGGTCGTCCAGTGGACGATCGCGAAGAGTATCCGCCCAGGCAATCGGTGCTACCAGGAGGAATGGCTCGCGCAATAGGGGTAATGGGGTAACTTCGTCAACGCCCTCCATTGGATCCGATGTGACAGCTGCATCGATCTCGTTGCGCATCAATGCCTCGGCGTGCGCGGGTACCAGCCCCGAATACGCGCTCACGCGAAGCGCGATTGAACCCGCCATGAGGCTGCGGACCAACAGTGGTCCAACTGTGGACGCGAACGTGTCGATCATCCCGAGCCGAAGGTCCTCGCGTTCGGGACGCGCTGCGGCGGCCCGCATTTCCTCGACAGCTCGTCCGACGCGCAGGGTTATCTCGCGCATGTGGGTGAGCAGAGCTTGCCCCGCCTCCGTGGGCCCAAGAGGACGACGATCGCGACGGACGAGGGACGCGCCAATATGCGCCTGCGCGCGCTTCATCGCTTGTGAAACGGCCGATTGAGTGATGCCAAGTCTGAGGCCGGCCGCGCTCATGCTGCCCTCTTCGATGACGACAGCCGCGACTTCCAGTACACGCAAATCAGGCAAGCTAAACATAGGAAGCTTACGCTAATGGATTTTTATCGGGTGTGCCACTAGTCCGATTTTGCAGTTGCGGCGAGTCAATCTGCTCGACAGGTTGGCGCACCGGAAACTCACGCTGACCGCGGAAACAGCCGCTCCAAAGCCGCAGCGGTGGAACTGTTCGATGAGACTTCATTTACCCACATTTCCAACCGCTCCAATTTCGGCGCAGAGTTCGATCCGGTGTGTCTGGAGAGTCCGCGCCAGATGACAACATTTCCGAGCGCATTGTGGCAGGTCGCTTCACTCGTTTCGGGATGGCCGTCGCATTGGATCATCGGCCGTTGGTCGGACGTGTCTAGCGCGTAAACTTGATCTAGAGGCCGCGCCGATCTTGCGTCTCGTCTTAAGGCACCATCATGCGCGTTCATTGACAGCCCAGTTCTAGACCATGGCTTTGAGATCCCAGTGGGTCTAAGGACGCAATTGATCAAAGTCGCTGCTTGGAATGCCATTGTGATGCTGGTGAGCGCTCAATCAGGAAGGCACGCAAATAGGTCATCAGCTTGCTCATTTCGCGCAGGAAGGCGATGATGGCTCAGCTGCTCGGCAGCGCCTCAGAAGAGCCAGCAAAGAGCGCCTTCGGTTGAGCGCGATAGGACCGATCATCGAGAAGCGCGTCACACGCCAGCGTGAGGACGCTCACGGGATGAAGAAGGCGAGCTTGCCCGTCTGTCGGGTAGCGCCAATTATGATGCTAGAATGCCGGGTAATCTCAGGACAGAGACATTGTTGTGTGGAAAGAATGCAAAAGTGTTCCGCAGTGCGGTAGACCGCTCGACCGAATGCTCCTCGCAATGCCGCAACGGCGCAATCGCCCGAAATGTTCGCGTACATCGCCAGAAACCTCGATGCCGAGTTCCTCAACGAGTTCTCGGGCAAGGCCTGGCGTGGTGTTTCACCCCCTTCGACCGGTCCGCTTGGCTGCACGAACATTTTGGTCCAACGCTCGCGTACCAGCGGAAGGTTTCGTGCGACATTCGTGGTAGGGCACGCGGCGATCCGCGCGGTGCGCACGGCTGCGGCGTTATCCATCAAGCAACGCCCCCTTTTTTAGATCACCCTCTGGGGCTGCTTGCGGGAGAACTATCAGCAGAGGGATGATGACGACCATACCAGCTGCCAGCATCACTCCTGATGGGCCGGCTACAGTCAACATCTGGGCGCCAAGGACGGCTCCGAAGCCGATGGCCGAATTGATGACCGCCGAGTGCATCGCGGCAGCAGTCATCACTGTCGAACCGGCGGCGCGCAGGATCCAGGTCTGGAGTCCCGCGAACAGCGCCGCGACGGCAGCGCCCCAGATGACCAGCAAGACAAGGACCCGGCCTGTCCCCAAGTGGGGACCAAACCATCCAAGGCCAACGAGCGCCAGACACAGAGCAAGCAGCCCCGCAGTGATGATGGGCTTCATGAAGCGGTCGATGAGGACGCCCGCCAGGATGTTCCCCAGGAATCCTGCTCCGCCAAAGCCGAACAACAGCGCGCCGATCATGACTTGGGCAACGTTTGGAATCTCGCTGAGGAATGGTTCTATAAATGTGTACGCCCCGAAATGCGCCGCCGCCATGAATGTCGTTACGGCATAGATCCCCAACAGGTCATGCCTGCGGCAGACTGATCCAAGCTCTCTCCATCCCGCTGGCGTCCCGGCCTGCATTTTCGGAAGAACTGCCACCATCAGGGCTGAGGTGATCAGTCCGATGGCGCCAATTAATCTGAACGCTGCACGCCATCCGCTCACCTGACCGACGAAGTTCGCGAGCGGCACGCCAACAACGGTCGCCATCGAGATCCCGCCGAATACGATTGCCATCGCAACACCCATACTGCGGGACGGCGCAATCTTAGACGCAACCGCAGTCGCCATGGCCCAATAGAAACCGTGAACGACAGCGCCCACCGTGCGTGCCAGCAACAACCCTTCGAAAGTGTGAGACATCGTCGCCGCAAACGTTGTTGCGGAAAGGATAAGAGTCAAGGCGATGAGTAGCGGCTTGCGAGGAAACTTCTGAAGCAGAACGGGTGACAACAGACCGCTGGCAGCACCGATCCAGGCATAGAGGGCCACCGTGAGCCCGACCGCTGCCTGATCTCGTCCGAGGTCGCGAGCAATCTGAGACAACAGCCCGATAGGTGCTATCTCTGCCAAGACGATGTGAAACGAGGCGATGCCTAGCACGATGACGGCGAGCCAGATGCGGAGCGAAGATTCTGTGCCGTCACTCGTCATTATTAAACATCACTGTACGAAGGATCCGCCCGTTTGATTTGTCGATGATCAGCCGCTGCTTGTACGCATTTTTCATCCATGGACGTGGCGCCGCATGGCACGGGCGTCTCTCCGGATGTTAATCGACCTGCATCGGTGGTATCCGATCGTTACGGTTGCATGGGTCGTTCTCTCCATCAACTGCGAGAGTTGATAGTTGACACACGACAAACGGCACTCGGTGTCCTCGACTGGCGTCCTGAGTGGGACTGTCGTTCCGGCCGGCGTCGTGAAAGAGGGCCTGACCTTACTCGAAGAGCTGCGTCGCTCGCCACCAGGCGCTGCGCTTCGCCAACCCCGCCAAACGAACGGTGCAATAGCATCGTGATGCCTTTCGTGCGTTCGCACGGCCTGCAGATTGCCGAGCTGCCAACACCGAGGAGGAGGTCTCACTCACGATGTCCCGGCACTGCTTCGGCAGCTTTAGCAGGGCGCTCGCGGATCATGATCTCCGGGGAGCCGCGATTGCCTCGCCTGCGTACGCGCGCGCTGGGTGTCAATCGGCCCTTTAATTGCGGTTTGTTGTCAAAACTTACATTTCTGAACTCGCCCACGGCACGGTGGTAGTGCTCGCGCCGTCGGAGCTGGTCCGGATTGCGGAGACGGCGCGGGCCGGCTGATACGTGCATTAGATCGCCGGGGCTGGTTGAGGTCTTCGCTGGATCATGGTCCTTTCCAAGTCGCGCAGCGCCTCATGATGATGTCGGGGTCGGGCGCCTCAACGTTTGCAGCGGAGTGCGGACGAGCCGCCACCGCCTGATTGACCGAGGCCGCCACAACACCGTCCCAGCGAGACATCGCCAGTCCGGCAGACCGGACCAGGAACTCTACAAGATCGGATCAGGCTTCCTTCCTCTGGCCCCAGTCGAACGATGTGCCGTAGACCCAGATACAGTGAAGAAGGATGGCGAGTTTGCGCGCGATGGCGACCTTTGCCTTTCGCATGCCAATCCGCTTAGCGAGCTTCATGCCCCAAGCCCTAAGAGAGGACCATTTCTTCGTTCGATGAAGCAGGACGATCGCCGCCTCGTACAGGTAGGTTGGGAGAAGACGGTCGCCCCATCGTGATATCTTGCCCAGTTTCGCCAGTGGTTGCGTCGAGGCGTAAGACCCAGATAGGCGCCGACGCTTGATGCCGATCGGAAGCGCGATGTTTCAAGGTGCCGTCGCATGCGCTGGTTCATTAGGAGGACGGATCGAGCTTTAGCATTGATGCTAGCAGCCGCTCCGGCTTTGAATCCTCAAGTGGGCTTCAACGCGCGATGCCAACGGGCCGTATGTTGGTCCGTGCGAAGCCCTAATGATGGACGGAAGCGTTCCGCGGTTACATAAATTAGACTACGAGGGGCGCGGATCGGTGGTGGACGCCCGAAATGTCCCGGCTCAGCAAAATCCCCTTGGAATTCCGATAGGTGAGTTCGGCATTGCCTTCGTGCATCTCAAAATTCGATTTTCATTTCTAGCCGGTTCGCTGCGCCAAGAGGATTGCCAACCTCCACGACGAGAGGCTCTAGGGCGGAGAGCGATCCCATAATGGCGTGGCGACTGGACGAGCACTCAACCAAAGATGGCCCCGCCCAATTAAGGTAAATTCAATCCAGCCCTGCCCCGACACTTATTGATGTGAAGGTAAACGATCATCGCCGCTGCGTATCATTTCTCGGCGAGATCATCCAGCACTTGAAGGGCGACTACGCGGTTGCAGCTTCAGCGTACGAGCCAGGCGTGTGGCTGAGCAAAGAACGCGGCGACCGCATGCACAACCGCGGCCGCAGGTGCGGCGTCGTGCTCCCCGAGATCCCCGAAGGCTCCTGATGGAGGGCGTTGAGGAGCCTGCCCACAATCTACGAATTGCCTGCTTGTGAGCCCTCGAGGCTGGCGACCTTGACCGGATCCAACGTCCGGCGAAGGGAGCTCGCGCAGCAATAGCCTGATATCGTAGCCCTCTCGAACGCGCGAGAGTCCTTGCTTAGGTTTCCCATCCCTTCGTTGGTCCACACTGTTGAACTCGCGCCGCAGCACGGTATCGGGTTTGATCAGCGCCGGCGCCACCACCTCCGGTCCAGGATGATCGGCGAGGATGAACTTCCGACCAATAAGCCGCTCGCGAGCGCCTTCAAATCGCGCTATGACGAGCGGGCGGACTGACTGTTACCCGTCTACCAAACGGGACAAAGAGGCGATGCGCTAGCGAGCATCGCTAGCTACGTTCTTTTGTATTCGGACCCGCGAAACGTCGAAAATTGGCGAGAAATGAAACGACCCCAGTGCTTAAAGAGGCTGGGGTCGTTCCGAGGTAAGCGCCAGACTTGGGCGGGGGCTGAGGCCAGACGCCTACGACATGAAATCAGACACGCAGATTTTCCGCACTGCTTTTACCGCGCCTCGGGTCGACTTTAAGCTCGTAAGAGACTGCCTGCCCTTCCCGCAGGTCAGAGAGGCCAGCGCGCTCCAGGGCGCTTATGTGTACAAAAACATCTTGGCCGCCCCCATCCGGCTGAATGAAGCCGAAACCCTTCGTCGCGTTAAACCATTTCACAACACCCCTCGCCACTCCCATCTCCCATTTGAGCAATACTGTAGAGTAGTTCTGGTCGGACCATTCGGGCGGCGCCGATTCGCCCATTGACGCACAATCTCCGCTGCTTCGGCGTCAGCGTAGTCGCTTGAGGAGTTCGAGCATGGCGAGCCTGGGCGATCATGCTTTCATGCCAGAGACCAGGCACAGCCGACGGGTTTGACCCAGGTCGCATCGTTCTGATCTTCCATCCTGTTGCGTCACTTGGGTGACGAAGGTTACGTTGGTGGGTTCTCCTAGCAGGGAAGCCGCGAATTTCATCGGCCCAGATGGCTCATCGGCCACTATTTTGCGGAGAAGCAGCGGCCTCGCAACTACCAAAAGGGGTAGCTGGACGAGCGTACCGCACCAAATTAGCATGCTCCCATGACTGTTCGGAGGACATGGAAGATGAACTGGAAGAAGGAACTGGAGGCGCTGGTTCAACAATCCGCGGCACTCGTAGAACGCGCACGGAGCGTAGCGCCTATTCCAAAGCTGGTAGCACCCATCGCGCCAATCGCAAAAGCTTCCCCGCCCGATTCTCCCCGGCGGTTGAGCTGGGACACCTCCGAGCGAGAGCACATCAGCAAACGAGTTGCGAATTTCAGAGCGCATCAAGAGCGCGTGCGCCGCGAGCGCGACGAATATTTTTCCCGCACGATGCAACGGACACGGGATCTCGCGAGAGGCCACGGCTCCGACGAACAGATGTAGGCGGTCGGACAGTCGCGCAACTTTGCTAACAATCCGCCAAATCGCGCCAGAAGAGTCGACTGCGGCCGACCACCGGCTGGGAACGGCGAGTAGCCGTGAGAGTCGTACGAGTCTCCAAAAGATGCCCGTCACAGCCCATCTGAGGATTGCCGCGCGCTGAGGATTGCCGCGTCGTGTCCTCACGCCATAGGTTGCCCTCGTACTGGATGCGCTGGGGGCAACCACGCGATCGTTGTAGTGGCGCCGCCGACGCCCACACGAATCTGGCGCATGGATTTTGCACCGCCGAGGAAGGCGTGGGTGTTGACCCTACCCCTCGGGCTTAATCCAGTTTGACGTTCGTTCTGGCCGAAGACGAGGACCAGAGCATGCAGCACGTTCGAGATCGGAAGGCCCGATCTGCTGGCTCGGCGCGTGAGGCAGAGACACGAGATGTGCGCGTCGGGGAAGAGTTGAGATCAGACGCGCTTCACTGGAGATCGCGATAGGCATTTTGCTGCATCGGACCGTTGTTGTCGCGGAGTGTGAAAGCACGGAGTCGACATCGTCCGCGATGATCGAGACGCTGGGAGCGAAATGACGAATGATGATCGTCGTGCACGGCATGACTTGGCTCACGATGTGTCGCATCGGAACGGTGATGTTCGAGGGCTGGAGCATCTGAAGCTGTGTCGAAAGCGCTCAATGATGCGCATGACGCCACCACAATCGGGCCAGGCAGGAACTTCGGCCCAGGTTTAAGCTTCCAAATCCACAGGCGGCGGCTGGCTGTCGTTTGGGGCTGTCTCATGATCGAGAAGTTCGCGGCAAAAGGCGAGCTTGGCAGCGCGATGGCGGTTGGCCATGAAGCCGAAGTGGCGGATGCGATGGAAACCGTCGGGCAGCGTATGAAGCAGGAAGCGGCGAATGAACTCGTCGGGCTTGAGCTTCATGATCTTTGTCGCGCCGTCCTGGCGGTAATCCTTCCATGTGAAGGCAACATGATCGTTGTCGGGTGCGACGAGCCGGCTGTTGGCGATCGCGACGCGATGGGTATAGCGGCCGAGATAGGCCAGCACCTGTGCGGGTCCGCCGAAGGGCCGCTTGGCGTAAGCAACCCAGTTGACGCGCTGCATGGCTTTGATGCGACCAGCGAAAGCGTCGAGTTCGGCAAGAGAAGCAAGATCGCCGAAGAAGCGCAAGGCGCCGGCGTTGAAGACCCCGATCAGGCGTTTGAGAAAAAGCCAGCGAAAGAGCCGGGACAGCGGTTTGACGGCCAGGAAGAAGTTCGGTCGGCTGGCGATCCAGCGTGTTCCATCAGGTGACGGGCCGCCGCCCGGCACGACACAATGAATGTGGGGATGATGCGTTAGCGCTTGTCCACAGGTGTGCAGGACCGCGACGCCGCCGATCTCCGCGCCGAGCCGGCGCGGATTGGCAGCAAGCGTCGGTCATCGCCTCGGCGGCGGCCTTAAACAGGATGGCATAGACGACCGCCTTGTTTTGGAAAGCAATCGCGGCGATCGGTGCAGGAAGCGTAAAGACGACGTGGAAGTAGGGAACCGGCAGCAGGTCGGCTTCTCGCGCGGCAAGGCACGCGGCTCGGGCTGGCCCCTGACACTTCGGACAATGCCGATTCCGGCAGGAATTATAGGCGATCCGCGTCATGCCGCAGTCATTGCGGGCCTCGAGGTGGCCGCCGAGCGCCTCGGTTCGGCACCCAACAATGGCGCTCATCACCCGCCGCTCGACGCGACCGTGATGACCGGCATGGTCACGACGATAGGCGTCGCCATGCCGGCGCAAGATATCGGCAATGTCGATGGCGGGTCGGTGCGGGCGGACGTCGGGGGTCATAAGCCGGATCCCGGAGCCGTTGTCATGCCGGTGGCGTCACCTCCAGCGACAGGCGGTCGAGCGGGCTCTGGGGCGCCCGGATCGTATGGGTGGCGACCTGCGTGTAGCGCGCCGTCGACGACGGATTATTTTGCCCGAGCAGAACCTGGATGATCCGGATGTCGATTCCGTTCTCCAGAAGATGTGTCGCGAAGCTGTGGCGCAGCGTGTGCAGCGTGACGCGCTTGGTCAGGCCCGCAGCCTTGACCGCCGAGCGGCAGGCGGCATGCAACACGGTCGGATCAATCGGGTGACCTTCGTCACGCCCAGGGAACAGATAAAGCCGCGGCCGGGCGAGCCGCCAGTAGGTGCGCAGGATGCCGAGCAGTTGGGACGACAGCATCACGTTGCGATCCTTCGCGCCTTTGCCGTGGCGCACCTGGATGACACCGCGGGTGCTGTCGATGTCTTCGATCCGCAGTCCCGCGACCTCGGAGGCCCTGGGGCCGGCCGCATAGGCGGTGGTGAGCGCGGCGCGGCTCTTCAGGCTCGACACCGCCTCGAGGAACTGCACCACTTCGTCGGCGCTGAGAACGACCGGCAGCTTGCGGGGCTCTCGCGCATAGGGAATGCGCTCCGGGATGAGCGCCTCGCCGAGCGTGACGCCGTAGAAAAACCGTAGCGCACAGACGATGATCTGGTTCAGCGCCGGCCATGAGATGTCGGTCGAGACCAGATGCACCTGGAAGGCCCGGACGTCTTCCAGCTCCAACCGCTCAGGCGATCGGCCGAAATAGCGGCTGAACTTCGAAACCGCGCTGATGTAGGATCGCTGCGTCGCCGGCGACAGATTGCGGACTGTCATATCCTCGATCATGCGGCGGCGAAGAGGGCTCAAATCGGCCATCTCAATACCCTGTCTGAGGGGGGCTCCAACACCCACATCCTCTCCGCCAGGAGGCGATCTACGCCACCTCGCCACGCACGCCGCGACAGCGGCTTCGTTCAATCCCAAATCGATTCGGTCTAACCCCATCCGGCTTTAGGCCGCACAATCCGCGAAACGTCCTAACCGCGCTTGCATCGATGTCGGCGCGCCGCAGCTTGGCCGTCAGGCCATGACGGCTCCAGAACACGCGCACCAGCACACATCACACGAGCAGCGTAATAGCCTTGAAGAAGCCTCCCTCCTGATGTCCGTGTAGGGATGGGTGGCGTCGAGGTCGAGGATGATCTGCAGGCCTCAACAATGCGAGAAATGCGCGCTACGCTCAGGAGAGACCATTGCGGCACCCGCTGAGCTGCGCGTTATGAACAGAACGCTGCCATTGTAGCTCAGCGCTCAGTTGCAGGCAGCAAACCAATCAGCGCTTTAGCCTCGGACTTCAGCACTTCAACGGCAGATTTCCGAGCATCTGCATCAAAGCGAGTGCGAATGGCGGAGACTGAGAGCGCGCCCCGCAATTTGCCATAGACATCGATTACGGGCACCGCTGCGGCCGCAACCTCAGGATCACGCTCGCCGATCGAGACGTAGAAGCCACGATCTCTGATCTTCTTTCCATCAGCTAATGCAAAATCGCGGTAAGCGGTAAGAACGCGGCCCGCAGCGCCGCGATCAATCGGCAATCGTTGTCCTTCTTCGAGGTGATGCCGGACGGAACGCGGAGAATTAACGCGATAAAGGCAAATGCGCTCGTCGCCCTCCGCGATGTAGAAGGATGCGGTCTCTCCGGTTGCTTCGACCAGACGATGGAGCGAGGGTCTGATCAGGTCACCGAGGTCCAGCCCACGCTGATAGAGCGCCCCAAGGCGCCATAGCTCCGGTCCCGGTCGAAATAGCCGGTCGGTCCCCCGCACCAGGAATCCGTCCGCTTCCAGGGATGCGGCAAGGCGAAGGACCGTGCTCTTGTAGAAGTCGGTCGCCTCGGCAATCTCGGTCAGCGTCATGGCTGCGCGCTCAGCGCCGAAGGCCTTGAGGATCGCCAGGGCGCGCCCGACCGCATCAACCCCTGTCTTTGCCATTGATACAGTCCTCGTGTTCTGTAGTGCAGAACAGATATCCAGAATGGATGAAAAGTCCAGTATTCAATGCTCATCTTGGTTCTATGTTGCAGAATGCAATTGACTCCGGATGTAGCGCCGGTTACCTGTTTTGAGGCTTAGAACAGGTTCTGCGGAGCGAAACAATGGAAGGGCAGCCGGCACTTGCCGTCGACCTGCGCGACGTGATGATTCGCTTCGGCGACTTCACCGCCGTGAAAAGCATGAACCTCCAGGTCGGCGAAACCGAATTCGTTGCAGTGGTCGGGCCGACCGGCTGCGGAAAATCGACCATTCTCAATACTGTCACCGGACTGCTGAAGCCGGCCGCCGGCGAGGTTCGCATTTTCGGCAAATCGCTTAGGGGCCTGAACGGTCAGTCCGGCTACATGCTGCAACAGGAAGGGCTGCTGCCCTGGAAAACAGCCCAGGACAATGTCGGCCTCGGGCTGGTGTTTCAGGGAAGCTCGATCGCGAAAGCTCGCGAGCAGGCGCGGCCCTGGCTCGCCAAGGTTGGCTTGAAAGGGTTCGAGGAGCGCTATCCGCACCAATTGTCCGGCGGCCAGCGCAAGCGGGTCGCCATGACGCAGACCCTGATCATGCAGCCGAAGATCGTCCTGATGGATGAGCCTTTCTCAGCGCTGGACGTTCACACCCGTCGCCTCATGCACCGTATCCTGCTCGACCTCTGGCAGGCGGACCGGCGCTCACTGGTTTTCATCACCCATGACCTCGATGAGGCGATCACGCTGGCGGACCGCGTCGTTGTGATGTCTGCCGGTCCCGCGAGCCGCATGGTTGGCGATGTCAGGATCACGCTGCCTCGTCCCCGCGACCTCTCGGCGCTACAGACCACCGACGAGTTCGTCGCGCTTTACCGTGAAATCTGGTCGCTGCTCGGCGCCGAAGTGGAGAAAAGCTATGCCACGCAGGGGTAAGGTCGCTCTCACGCAGTTCGCCATCGTGCTTGGGCTGATCCTGATCTGGGAATTGGGCGTGCGGGCAGGGTTGATCGACCCGTTCTTCTTTCCGGCCCCGTCGACACTCATCGCAAGGATCGGAGAGTGGATGTCAACGGCCGACTTCTGGACCGATGTCAGCATAACACTGCTGGAGACGGTCCTGTCTTTCCTGGCTGGTATCGGGATCGGCACGGCGCTTGGTATCTGGTTGGGCTTAAGCCCGTTTGCGGCCGAGGTCCTTCAGCCCTTCATCAAGATGTTCAATGCGATCCCGCGCATCTTGCTGGGGCCCATTTTTGTCATCTGGTTCGGATTGGGCCTCACCTCCAAGGTCGCGCTGGGCGTGACGCTGGTTCTCTTCGTCGCTTTTTTCAACACCTTTCAGGGCGTTCGCGAGGTCAATCCGGTCGTGCTCGCGAATGCGCGCCTGCTACGTGCATCGAAGTCCTCCCTGCTGCGCCATGTCTACCTACCGTCCGCCACCACGTGGATCCTGTCGAGCCTGCGGGTGTCGGTCGGCATGGCTGTGATGGGAGCAGTGGTCGCCGAATATCTCGGTTCGTCCGCGGGATTGGGGCACCTGATTGCGCAGGCCGAGGGCGTCCTCGACGCGACCGGAGTGTTCGCAGGAATCATCGTCCTCTCCGCCTTCGTCGTTGCTCTCGATGCCATTGTCGACCGCGCGGAAAAACGGCTCCTGGTCTGGCGGCCCGCACCTGCCCACGAAGCCTGATCGTACCGCTCTCCCATTCTCATGGAGTTTCCCATGCACGCTTTTCCACGACTGATGCTCGTCATCGCGATAGCCGCATTCCCGGTCATCTCGACTTATGCCGCCGAGCCCGAGAAGACAAAATTGAAGATCGCAGTGGGGTCACAGATCCTCAACTATATGCCTCTCGAACTTGGCGTGAAGCTGGGCGCCTTCAAGGAAGAAGGGGTTGACGTGACCGTCGAGAACTTCCAGGCCGGTGGCTCGAAGGCTTTGCAGGCGTTGATCGGCGGCTCGGTGGACGGGACCGTCGGCTTTTATGATCACACCATTCAGATGCAGGCCCAAGGCAAGCAAATTTCCTGCGTGTTCCTGCTCAATGACATTCCCGGCGTGTTGCTCGGTGTCCGCGGCGACCTCGCTGACAAGGTCAAGACGGGTGCCGGTCTGAAGGGCCTGAAGCTCGGGATCACGGCGCCGGGGTCCTCGACCGATACCATGGCGCGCTACTACATCAAGAAATCGGGATTGGGCTCGCGCGATGTAAGCATCATCGCGGTTGGCAGTGGTGCACCCGGCATGGTGGCGCTCGAGGCCAAGAATATCGACGCGCTCGTCTATTTCGATCCGATTGCGACCCTTCTCGCGCGCAAGAAGAGTGCGACACCGCTGTTCGACGCGCGCACGGTCGAAGGCTCAAGGCAGGCCTTTGGCGGAATCTATCCGACCGCGTGCCTTTACCTTCAGCAGTCCTTCATCGACAAAAATCCGGAAACGGTCCAGCGCCTCGTCAACGCCTTGTTCAAAACTCATCGCTGGATCAACACGGTTTCGGCGGAGCAGCTCGTCGACGCGATGCCTCCTGCATACAAGACCGACAATCGCGAGGTGAACATCGAGATCATCAACGCGTCGAAAGCGCTGTTCTCGCCAACCGGTCAGATGGACATCGACGCGGCCAAGGTCCCGCTGGCTGTCCTAGGCGACTTTGATCCGAAGATCGCAGCCGCAAAGATCGACCTGATCAAGACCTTCACGAATCGATTCGCGGAACGTGCTGCGCAGCAACTGAAATAAGTTGCGTACTAAGCGCTCGCTATCGGATCACCTACAAGAAGGCTCTTCAGATGTCTCTGCCGCTAACCGGTATCCGCGTTCTCGACCTGTCAAACGTGTTGGCGGGTCCGTTCTGCGGTTACCATCTTGCGCGCCTTGGCGCGGAGGTCATTAAGGTGGAAAATCCGAACGGCGGCGACCTGGCGCGGCGCCTCGGCGCGGATCCGCAAAGAGCGGAGCGCCTGCAGGGACTCTCGTTTGTCGCTGTGAACGCCGGCAAGCAATCGATTGCACTGGACCTGAAATCGGAAGCGGGCCGCGAGGTGTTCTTGCGACTGGTCAAGGAAGCCGACGTGGTGCTCGAAAACTTCCGGCCGAAGGTGATGGAACGCCTTGGCCTCGGCTTTGATGTGCTTGTCAGGCTGAACCCGCGTCTGGTCTACTGCGCGATCTCCGGCTTTGGGCAGAGCGGACCGTGGTCCGCCCGTCCGGCCTATGACCAGATCGTCCAGGGTCTCTCCGGAGCCATGAGCGTCACCGGCGATATAGCCTCGGCTCCCCTGCGCACGGGCTTTCCGATCTCGGACACGATTGCGGGACTGACTGCTGCGTTTGCTATCGCCGCGGCTCTGGTCGACCAGCGGCATAGGCAACGGGGTCGGTTCATCGACGTGTCCCTGCTCGAGGCCACCATTGCGGCGATGGGATGGGTCGTCTCCAACCACCTGAACGCCGGGATCGAGCCGCAGCCCATCGGCAACGAGAACTTTACCGCGGCTCCCTCCGGCACGTTCCGCACCGCAACGGGCCCGCTGAACATTTCCGCCAACGAGCAGAACCAGTACCAAACCCTATGCGACCTGATCGACCGACCGGACCTGAAGGCGGATCCACGCTTTGCTGGACGCGAGATGCGCAAGGTGAACCGCGCTGCGCTGAGCGCGGAGTTGAACAAGGCATTGAGTTGCAAGCCCGCTGAGGAATGGGAGGCCCAAATGAACCTGGCTGGTGTCCCTGCCGGCCGTGTGCTGACGGTCTCGCAAGTGTTGCAGCAGCCACAGGTCGTTGAGCGCGGATTCGTCGAGACTTTGGCGCCAGAACAAGACGATGCGCAGCCGTTACGAATCACGCGGCCGGGGTTCCGGCTGGATGAGGAGTTTTCGGTGCCTTCACCACCTGCGACGCTCGGAGCAGACACTGAGCGATGGCTGCAGCGGCTCGGCTATTCGTATGCGGAGGTTGAGCAACTAGTCTCAAGCCGAGCCGTCGGGACGCCAAAGCAAGGAGAGGCTGATTTCCTGCCCGTCCGCGCAGCCACGGACGGACCGATATCATGACATCCGACGGCTTGCGTCGGTTGGCAATCGGCAGGTTGAAAGGACGGAACCGGGAATGAGCGAAGAAGAACTGAGACAGCAAGCGGCCAGTTGGTGGCGAACCTCCATTTGCGATATCGCGCCAGGTCGCATCGCCTATCAGGGTTATCCAATTGAAGATTTGATAGGCCGCGTTTCTTTTCCCGCCATGATTTGGCTGATGTTACGTGGCAATCTGCCGACGCCAGCACAGGAGCAGCTGCTGCAAGCTGCGCTGGTTGGATCCGTTGACCACGGTCCGCACGCGCCCTCCATTGCAATTGCCCAAATGGCGGTGAGCTGCGGCCTGCCCCTGAATGGCGCAATGGCCTCGGCAATCAACACGCTCGATGACGTGCATGGCGGAGCAGGGGAGCAGGCTATCGAACTCTACGAGGATGTGCTGCGACGGCGCCAAGGGCGAGAGATCGAGCAGGCCGCTGGCGCTGCAATCGACCATTTCACCGCAACCCGCAGCAAATATCTGCCGGGCTTCGGCCACCGGTTTCATCCAGTCGACCCGCGCGCGGCCCCGCTATTGGCGCTGGTGGATGCCGCAGCTGACGAGGGCAGTGTCGGCGGCGATTATGCCAAGGCCGCTCGCGCGATCGAGCGGGTGATGCAACAGCGCAAGAGCAAGCTCATTCCGATGAACATCGATGGCGCGACCGCGGTCATTTACGGCGAACTGGGCTTCGCCTCTCCGCTCGCGCGGGGGGTCTTCTGCTTGTCGCGCGCGGTCGGAATCCTGGCTCACGCCTGGGAGCAAACTGGGCGCAACGATCGCAACAAGGGCCCGATGCCCAAGCAGTTCGGCTACAAATACGAGGGCCAGCCGCGTCGCAGGCTCGAAGGCGCATCATGAGCATCTCGAAAACCCGCCCAAGCTGATGGAGGCCAGCGTGTTCTCGTCGATGCCGGCGGAGTTTCGTCGCCCGGCTGTTTCTTCGGAAGGGGCAGACGCGAACCGCGGGGCATATCCAGTGGATTGTTTCATCGAGGGACCGTCGTTCGACCAGTCCGGGAATCTCTATGTCGTCGACATCCCCTTCGGCCGCATTTCCGGATTTCACCGGAGGGCGTCTGGTCTTTGATCATCGAATACGACGGCTGGCCGAACGTCTGAAGGTTGCTCCGGACCGCCGGGTGCTCGTGTCCGACTATATCAACGGTCTCCTGGAGCTCGATCCACAGAGAGGGACCATCCGACCGTTGCTGGGCCACCGCAATTCCGAGTCCTTCAGAGGCTGCAACGACCTGCATATCGCGACCAAAGGCGACATCTATTTCACCGATCAGGGCCAGACTGGATTGCACGATCGGACCGGCCGGGCATTTCGACCGTGCCCTGACGGCCGGATCATTGCTTGATTTCTAATGGCCCGGGCCCGAATGGCCTGGTGCTCAGTCCGGACGAGACCGTATTGTTCGTTGCAATGACGCGCGACAATAGCATCTGGCGCGTACCGCTGATGCGTGATGGCGTGGGGAAAGTCGGACGATTCAGCTGGTTCTTCGCGACGAGCGGTCCTGACGGACTGACGGCCGATCAAAAAAGGGCGGCTCTTTGTCGCGCATGATTCCCTCGGCCACGTTTTCGTATTGGCGCCAAACGGCGAAGCGGTCCGCTTGCATCCAGTCCTGCGCAGGGGGGAGCTGCACGAATGTCGTATTGGACGCGGCACTCGGCACATTGCTCATTACGGAATCCTCTACCGGATCAGTGTGATGGCTGATCTCGCGCACCTTCCTCGAAATTCGCCAGCAGGAATGGCAAGGTGGTGCGGAATCCTTTCACGCGCCGGTCCGCCGCATCAAGATGCAGGAATGAGTCTGGTAGACGACTGGCTAGCCAGTTGCCGAGAGAATGTAATTGGTGACGAATGGATGGCGATTGTGTGCGGTGATCTCAAACCAGAGCCAGTAAATCGCACTGCATGGGAAGCGCAAAAGAAGGATTCGTAAGGCTGGGTCGGGCTCCGCCCGGAACGGGCCGCCGCCGACCTGTCGCCTTTTGATTGGGCGGGGCGCGGTATCGCTTCCCACAATGCAGAATGATTGATCCTGATATCTTCGAACGTTCTCGCCAAGAAGGCCGAAGAGGTAACCGCTCGCGGTGGGAGTCAGCACCGCATCAGCGTCAAGGTTCCCGATCATGCTCGGCCGCGACGCACGCGTGAAGCGTTCGTTTTGAGAAGCAACAAGCCCAGGATTTACTGCTTGAAGAGTTTACTGATAGCACGCTAGCCCAGAGCGCTTTAAGTGTGTGGCGCAGAGGTCGTACCACTGTCAGAGCCTCTTGCGCGCGCGCAATCCTCCAATCCGATACCCCCTCTCCTCGTAGAAGTGGCGTACCCGTTCTAGGGCCGGATAGCCATCCGGAGGCAACGCAACCTCAATCATCTGCCAGCCGCGTCGCTTCGCCTCCGAATCTACCGCCTCGAGCAGATGCCGACCGCAGTCAGAGCTCCGGAAGTCACGAGAAATCCATAGCTCCTGAAGCACGCCGTACGCTCCGGCTGCTCTCACGGCCTGTACGGCCGAGATGCTAGCTACCCCTACAATCTGCCCGGTGCCTTGTTCCTCGACGACAAAAATGAAGCCCTGTTCGGGATCCTGAATCAGGCGCAACGCCGCCTGCTTCGCGCCTTGAAGGCTGAACTCCGGTCCGGGGCCACCTAACTCGGAAAGTAGCTCTTCGACCGCTTTTGCGACCGCGTTCTCATCTCCTGGCACGCTCTTGCGCAAAGCCGTGCCCGCGCTGGACGTGCCTTGCCCTTCAGCGCCAACACGAACACCTGACCTGGCCCTCTGGAGGAAATTCATGCTCAGGAGGATACAGAAAACGCGATTGAGAGCAACTATCTGGCTCGGTAAGAAGCAGCACGTCCACACTCGCTATAGGCAACAGAGCTGAGGTAATTGCAAGCCATTGCCGTTCTCAGAATCGACTGCGGCTTGAGCAGCTGCGAACTCATGATGGACTGCCTTCGATTGGAAAACATATCACCAAACGGCACACGCCGGTCATGCCGATCAAACGTTCGTAAGAGTGATTGCCGATCGTCGCTCACGAACTACTCGATTCAATAAATCGTGCACCACGATGATCGCAGCGCCATAGAGTGTCAGCTCGGTGCGTCCCAACGAGAGATTCCCACCTCGCGTGCGACATCGTACAAAGTTGCGCGAAGCGCGACAGGTATCATACGCGTGCGCCCGATAAAATCGTCTGAGCAACATTGGGAAAGATTTTGCACACTAATGCACTATCTTAAGCTTATCTCGAACAATCGAAAAGATATCGGGAAGCACAGCTTGTTTGGACCTTCGCTCCTCGTTTAAGGCACCGTCACGGAACGGGAGTGGTTGCGATGGAACATGGGCAGGCCGAACTGGTCGGAGGGAAACCTGTAATCTTCGGGCAACGTAAGGTGCGGCCGCGGGCATGCCTGGCCGTCGGCAAGCGGCATCTGCGCGCCTTTCTACGGGATGTGCTGGAGGATATGGGATTTGTTATCAGCGAATGCAGGACTGCTGACGAGTTGCCGCACGTACTCCGCACGGAGTTCCCTGATCTGATCCTGCTCGGCATTGGCTCGGACCGCATCGAGCCTGGACGATTGCTCGAGATACTGGTACGCGAAGAATTTGCAGGCCGAGTGCTGGCGTTCGGAGCGCGCGAGTCGATCATCATGGCGGCAGTGCAGCAGGTCGGCAGTGAATATGGACTTGCTATGCTGCCGCCGCTCAAGGCGCCGTTTGCAGCCGAGACATTGCGCGATCGGATCGGCATGCTCTTGCCAAGAGAGCCGGCGCCCCGTCCCGCGGTCCATGTCGGAGAAGCCTTACACGCTGGCTGGCTTGAGCTCTGGTATGAGCCGAAGTTTGACGCGTGTACCCTTAGCCGCCGCGGCGCCGAGGCGCATGTGCGAATGCGGCACCCGACCTGGGGCGTTGTTCCACCGGCCTATTTCATCCCGGAACCTCACGATCCGCATTTTAGGAACTTGTCGCAGTTCGTGATCGACCGCGCGATCAAGGATTGGCAGTATCTTCTGGAGCAGCAAACTTCGATCGATCTCTCCATCAATCTCCCGGCAGCATTCCTGATTGACCCGCAGGCGGTACGCGATCTCTGTCGGCGCATGCCGTCGCACGCCGCTTTCGGCGGTTTGACGATTGAAATCGAGAGCGTGGACGCGATCCAGAACCTAGATCTCCTGGTCGAGGTTGCGCGTGAGGTTCGCTTTCACAACATTGGCCTTGCAATCGACAATGTCGGTGCCAATTGGCCGCAGCTGATGGGGATGACAAAATTCCCGTTCATGAAATTGAAAGTGGATCGTCAGTTCGTCGGCGGCTGCGCGAATGGGCCCCTCAAGCGAACGGTGTGCCGCCATATCGTCGATCTAGCCAAAGAGTACAATGTGCGCACCGTCGCCGAAGGTGTGGAGAGCCAGGCTGACCTAATCGCTGTGGCCGAACTCGGCTTCGACCTTGCGCAGGGCCATCTGTTCGGAAAAGCCATGCCACTGAAGCAATTTGCACAGTCATCTTTCAACCCTGCTCCAGCTCGTCTAAAATAGTTGCGAGTGGCTGAGTGCGGCCAAGCGACGCTCACGAGCACCGCCATGCCTACTCGGCACCAGGCATGAGGCTGAGTGCAATTCGGTCTGAAAGGCCAGTGTCGCTCGTCCCGCCGCCACTTCATTTCCCTCCGAAGCTTGTTATACCACAAGCCCGTTTTGGCAAGCCTCCAGCGAGTCCTCCGCGCAGCTAGCGTTGCAGCCATGAGCGAGGCTTGCACAAACCTCCAGTCGGGGTGTGTGACCGGAGGTTTGCCGAGATCCAACGTAGACCTGCGTCCGTTGGCGGTTTTTGCCGCCGCCGGTTGAGGAAGCGTCAGCCTCGCTTGCCCCCGCGCTGACGTGCCAAACAAACCGACGGACGCTTCCAGCGTCAAGTCGCGACTGACTCTCGCAAGAGGGCCCGAGGGCTCGTAGCCTGAAATTGAAGCGACCTGTTGCTGTCGCAGATGCAACATGGTCTCAGACCCGGGACAGCCGAATTGGGCAAATTGCCCAACATTGAGCGCGTCTGCGTTTGGCACGGCATTTGAAAGGGATCGCGCATGACATCGCTCGCCTAAGGAGTCGGAAGGCATGGCTTACAAGATCGTCGCTTCGCAATGCACCGTTTGTGGCGCATGTGAGTTCGAGTGTCCCAACGCGGCGATCAGTCTGAAGCGCGACATTTACGTTATCGATGCCAAAAAATGTACGGAGTGCGAGGGCCATTGCGACACGCCGCAATGCGCGGTGGTCTGTCCGGTCCCTGACACCTGTGTCCCGTCCAAGACAGGATAGGCAGCCCGCGACCAAAAGGCCTCATCGCTCGATTTCGCGAACGAAGTTGTAGATGTGGGACCTTGAGGAGACCACGACCGCATGGGGCGCATCGAGGTCGATTAACATCGTTATGAGCTTAAGACGCTGAGCGACTCCGAGGACCCCCTCAAAGGGCTCTGTCGGAGGACACCGTCGAATTTGTCACGAACAAGGACAAGGCCCTCGATGCTCAGTGGCCGCGTTAAGGCCTATCGTCGCTGGCCGCGAGTCGAGGCGAGGCAGACCGGCGTCGAGCGGCCACGGACGCATCGAAGCCGGCGCAAAAGTCGCTCAGCACGTGAACACCTAGTGCACCGAGAAAGATCATCTTGGCCAACCTCACGGAGGCGGACGACCTCGTGCCTGGTCGCGGGCCCGCCGAACACCAAGGAGCCGACCTGATCATCCGTGCGGTCCTGGAGCAATCCGGCTTTCGAAATGTCTAGGGAGCCTCGTGGGCTGTGACCAAACGGATGCCGGCCGAGGATGATCGCACCTTCCTGACGCGCAGGTTCGAAAAGCTGCTGACGGAAAAGGCCGCCTCCTCGCGATCACACAGATACCGAAAGCGGCCCGGGTTCGTTCCGGTCGTGGAGCTCAACCGTTACGCGAGCAGGGTGTTGAAAGCGAATGCATTTCACAAGCGGAGCCTCCACAGATCCGGGCGTGTTCACCAGGCCGCGAGCAAGACCGTCGTACCCGCCTAGTGCGCTCGTAATCGCTTGGGCAATATCGCAGCGAGAATCGGTAGGTTGACGCATCGATCCTCGTGCGCATAATTCAAGCCGTCGCGGTCTCCGGATGTCGTTTCATCCGGAGCTAAGAGGGAAGCCGGTGCAATGCCGGCGCTGCCCCCGCAACTGTAAGCGGCGAGCCGCTGTCCAACGAAGTCACTGAAGCCATGCGGCTTCGGGAAGGCCGGACAGCAGCGACGATCCGTGAGCCAGGAGACCTGCCTCGACAAGATATCGTCCACGGGCGGGGCGTCCCGGTGTGCGCCAAGCAGTTGTCGCTCACGCGATGTTCGCTGTCTGCGTCCGCCATGGCCTTTGCCCCAACATGGGGTCTAAGCTATGTCAATCCTTTCGCTTCCCGTTGCCACACTGGGGACGTCACGCATCGGCCCACGACGCGAACTCAAATTCGCGATCGAGAGCTACTGGGCGGGAAATTCCAGCGAAGCCGAGCTCCTCGAGGCGGGGAGTGGACTTCGTGCCGCTAATTGGGCACGGCAGAAATCCCGCGGTGCGACCGTCATTCCTTCGAATGACTTCTCGCTCTACGACCATGTGCTCGATACCAGCCTAATGGTCGGCGCCATTCCCGACGTTTACGGCTGGAACGAAGGTCCTGTGTCGCTCAACACCTACTTCACCATGGCGCGTGGCGCTCAGGACGGTGGTCACGCTCAGCATGGGCCCGGCGTAGCCGCACAGGAGATGACGAAGTGGTTCGATACGAACTACCACTACATGGTGCCGGAATTTCACCAGGATCAGATCTTTACGTATGCCTCTCGGAAGCCGATCGAGGAATATGAGGAGGCAAGAAGCCTCGGCTATCAGACGCGGCCCGTCCTAGTGGGCCCAGTCACTTTCCTGAAGCTCGGCAAAAGCGTGAATCCCGCATTCAATCCGCTGTCGCTGCTTGATCGCCTCCTCCCCGTCTATGTCGATGTTCTCCGCGAACTAGCCTCGCGCGGCGCTGAATGGGTTCAGCTCGACGAGCCATGCCTAGTGATGGACGTCGACGAAGCATCTCGGGCGGCTGTCCGCCGGGCCTATGCTCATTTCGCTAAGGCCGTGCCGGCCCTTAAAATCATGCTGGCCACATACTTCGGGGCTGTCGGCGACAATCTTGAAACAGTCTTGGCCTTGCCCGTTGCCGGGCTTCATGTCGACCTGGTTCGTGCACCTGACCAGTTGGACGCGATTGTCGCCAGAGCCCGTAGAGATCTCGTGGTCTCGCTCGGTGTCGTTGATGGTCGCAACGTGTGGCGCTCTAATCTGCCGGCACTACTCGACCAACTTGCTCCTATAGTCAAAAAACTGGGCAGGGACCGTGTTCAGATTGCCCCCTCCTGCTCGCTGCTCCATGTTCCGACCGACATTGAGCTAGAGCTCGATCTCGATCCCGAACTGAAGACGTGGTTGGCGTTCTCAGTGCAGAAGATCAAGGAACTTTCGATATTGGGCAAAGCGCTGGCTGGCTATGCTGCCGACGTGGCCGATGAACTCACGCTCTCAGAGGATGCATCCGTCACCCGCGAAACATCGCCGAAGATCCACAGTGCGAACGTCGCCGGACGAATGGCCGCGATCGACGATAGCATGCGTCGCCGTCGCAGTGCGTTCACCCAGCGCGCCGACGTCCAGCGCGTCGCCTTCGCATTGCCGATGTTTCCAACCACAACCATCGGATCCTTTCCGCAAACGGCGGACGTCCGCAATGCGCGTGCAGCTCATGCGCGGGGAGCGCTGAATGACACGCAGTACGAGCAGCTTCTGAAAGCGGAGACAGCCCATACCGTGCATTGGCAGGAAGATATCGGCCTGGACGTGCTCGTACACGGTGAGTTCGAGCGCAATGACATGGTTCAATACTTTGGCGAGCAGCTGTTGGGTTTCGCATTCACCAAGCACGGCTGGGTTCAGTCTTATGGCTCGCGGTGCGTTCGTCCTCCTATCCTGTTTGGAGATGTCTCCCGCCCGAAGCCCATGACCGTTAAATGGTGGCGACATGCGCAGTCTCTGACCAAAAAACCCGTCAAGGCTATGCTGACCGGACCGGTGACGATCCTGAACTGGTCGTTTGTCCGTGACGACATCCCGCGGAGCGAGACATGCCGACAGATCGCTCTCGCGATCCGAGACGAGGTCATCGACCTTGAGGCGGCTGGAGCGACCATGATCCAGATCGACGAGGCTGCGTTGCGGGAGGGATTGCCACTGCGCAAATCGCAGTGGAAGGACTATCTAGATTGGGCAGTGGACAGTTTCCGTGTTTGCTCCTCCGCTGTCGCTGACGGAACTCAGATCCATACGCACATGTGCTATTCCGAGTTCAACGAAATCATCGATGCGATCGCAGCAATGGATGCCGACGTCATTTCAATCGAGGCGTCGCGCTCCAAAATGGAATTGCTCGACGCTTTCAAGAGCTACAAATATCCTAATGAAATCGGGCCGGGCGTCTATGACATTCATTCACCGCGCATTCCCGCAGCAGCCGAGATCAAGCAGCTGATTGTGTTGGCGCGGCAGCGGGTTTCCGATCGGCAGCTCTGGATCAATCCCGACTGCGGACTGAAAACTCGAAGATGGGAGGAGGTGCGTCCCGCGCTCGTCAATATGGTGGCCGCCGCACGCGAGTTGCGGGCCGAGGCATGATCGTACGGAGCGTGTCGCCAACCTATCTGTGAATAAGATGAACGCGCTTTGGGAGCTCGCGATAACCTTGCGAGCTTCCAAAGTTTCCAGCGCCTACGAATGCCGGTTTGCCCCGGCGGAGGCGATCGCATACAGCGGCGACAAGCTCGAATCCGGCGGACGACCGCATGCCGGCCATACCGATTAGGTGACATATTCCCAGTCACTTGCGCTCGACGCGAACCACGATCCTATCGCTTCATTTATCCATCCCATGGATGAGTCCCATCACAACAATCTATTTTACCGCCCTCGCGGAATTTCATACCTAATTTGCGCCTTCGCGCGGTCTTCGGGAAGATTTGCTGGTATTCGGCGGTGCCAAAATACTGGCGCGTGACGGCAAACTGACGGTTGAGTTTCAGGGCTCGGCAGTCAAACCGCCTGCGCGATGGATCCCAGCTCCGTCAAGGCGCTGCCCGTGCCAACCGGACAGCTGGCAAGTGGTGAGCAAGTCCTGAAGTTTACGACAGGAGCGGAAGGCAAGCGGCTCGCTAAGTTGTGCAGAGCGATATCCGCTTCTTGTTGTTTGACGGCGAGTGCCCTCGTCGTAAGTCGATCGCCGGTAGTCCTCCCTACCGACGAAAGCTGGAACGATGCGGAAAGCAGCGTCGCTCCCGCGTGACTTTCGCCCGGCCTCGCATTGAGGCCGGGCGGCTTTTTATGTGCCTGCTTATCAGTGACAGCAGGGGATCATTCATTTTGGCGTCATTGCGGGACCCCGGGTTCTTGGAGCGCATCTGTTGCTATTCGGCAGGGCATGAGGCCGGTGCTGCTAAGGCTATCTGTCTATTGAAGGCTTTGGTGTCGTGTTGGTGCGCGTCGGCAGTATCGGATATTCGATCTTAGGCAGCCGACCGGTCAGCGAATTCAGAAATGAGATAATGTCGTTTTCCTCTCTATCGCTAAGCTTGGTGCCGAGCTGGATTTCACTCATCAGGGCAACAGCTTGCTTCAGGCTCCAAACCTGTCCCGAATGAAAGTAAGGGGCTCGCAACGCGACGTTTCGCAATGGCGCCGCGCGGAAGACATATTCGTCGCCGACCGCCCTGGTGACCGCAAACCGGCCCTTATCGGCGTCCGGAAGCACGCTTGCGTCCGGCTTTTTCATCACGCCGAACGGGAAGTAGGCCTGTCCACCGAGATTGATACCATTGTGGCAAGAGGAACATCCCTTCGCCATAAACAGTGCCAACCCTGACTTCTGCTGATCATCGAGGGCATGTGTATTGCCCTCCAGATACTGATCGAATGGAGCCGCAGGTGTAATGAGAGTCGCTTCAAAAGCCTCGATCGCCTTCGCAAAATTTTCAAAGGTGACCGGCCTCGCTTCGTTCGGAAAAGCGTTCTTGAACAAGACGACATAGCCGGGCATTGAGTTCAAGATACCGAGCACATGATCTGGAGTCGCATTCATTTCGGCACTCGCCTGCACCGGGCCGGTGGCCTGCGCCTTGAGGTCCGCGGCGCGTCCGTCCCAAAATTGCGCCGCATTGAACACTGCGTTGTAGACAGTTGGGGCCCGGCGCAGGCCGACCTTCCAGCCGTGACCAACGGAGGTCGGACCGGCATCGACTCCGCCGGTGCCGAGATTGTGGCACGTATTGCAGCTAATGACCCCGCTCGCCGATAGCCGCGGATCGAAGAACAGCATCTTCCCAAGCTCCACCTTTCCATGCGTCACCGGATTGTTTTTTACCGCAGGAATGACCGAGGGGATTGGATGGAAGATCTGCTTGGCGTTTCTCATCAGATCATCGTCGGCGTTAGCTCCTGACGACATCAGCAGCCCAATAGCTAAAATAGATGCTTCAGCGACAACCCGAAGCTCCGGGATCGACATGTTCATACACCGCCTCATTAGTTCTGATTGTTAGAAAAGGAAACAGTCGAAAGCGATGCCACGCGCTCCTCGAGGGTCCGGCGCAGCATGCAGCGGATCCTCTGAAGCGAGGCTGCATCAAAAATGTACGACTCTGAGGAGCTCGCCGCCGGCGTTCACGCACGGGCTTGAGGGGCTTATGTGATTCGCGAGTTCGCTTTGAGCTTAGATCGCGGCCTTTCTGTTGGTCGATCAGACTAGCGCCTCAACGTTCGGCGTGAAGGTCGATCTGACAACAACAAGTGTGCCGCAAGCAGTAAGCTGTCCGGTGGCCGCATCGGTGCTCCATCGAGCGATTGGGTGGCCAATACGCTCCCGCAAAGTTGATGTATCCGTCTTGCACCGCTGGCCGCGCTCAGCGCTCACGGTGTGGTTGGACAATTAGCAACTGCGATGCCAGTTGCGTCCGAGATGCAAGTTGCTGATTTAGTTGTAGAACGGGTCCGGAGGAACAAACAAAGGCGGATGTCTTGGTTTGATCACTACATTCAGTGTCACAGATGCTACAAGGCGCCAGGCCCGGCTAGAGGTGATCGCAGATGCTTGTGGTGAAGTTCGCTTGCCAGCTTGCCGGCCGCACGCGGGAACGGCGGTAACAAGACCTACGCAGCTGGCCGAGACACTGAGCCGAGGCGCCCGGCGGTGCGCATCGTTCACGATTTCGCCGAGCCCTGCCGACTGAAGCCTCTCCGACTCATATCCGGGCCGCTCTGGCGCGCCGCCGCCGCGAAGCCCGGCTCGTTCGTAAAGGACGAGCCTCCGAACCGAACATGGCTTGTTTCAATTCCACCTGAGGTTCGCTGGCATGGCAATTGCCGTGCTCAAGTCTGAAAGGCGCGGCTGCCCAGAGTGTGACCCCGTGATCCGGCGGGTGTTGGTTGGATTACCTAGTCGGCCCACTCACGGGCTGCTGCTAGCTTTTGAAATCCTGCGCGGTGAGGGCAGAATAAGCTGAACTTCTGCAGGAGCAACCGCTACTTCGTGCTCTTGCGTTGAAAGACGCCGATACAAGAGGACACGCTGGGAGGAGATCGTGACATCATGTCCGCAGATGGCCCAAGTCCTGAGATCTATCGGCGGCTTAGCGAGGAAGGACGTGATTGAGCACTTGTCCATGGCTGGTTCAAGTTGGATACGGTATCCGTGATGGCTTCGATTGACGATCGCTTGAATGAGATCAGATCCGTACGGAATGACATTTGGCGTTGTCGCAGAAGGCTTCAAAGCGAGCTAGATGATCTCCAGCGTAAGATGCTCGAAGAGCGTCTGCTTGAGCGGCAGTCTGCCTTTGAACGGCTCGTCTCGGCCACGTTTCCTTTTACATTGAGATTGTGAAGCAAAATTTTGGGACCTGTGCCGCGGGAGCATTCCGCGTTAAATAGCGTCCGCTCACAGAGCGCCTGCGCCTGGGTCAGGAATGTAGCGCCCCGGCGCCGCGGGCCGTCGCGCCTCTCATGGCCGCCGCCGACCTGAAAAGCTCGGCCCATAGCCTTGGTTCACCGACGTGCTGCCCGCTGCGCACCGACATTGAAATCGTTCCGGCCCCATCCAATGGCACTGCCGGGGGATACCGCTCGCCTCGCTTCTGCGACACCGCAGTCACCTGAGTAACGTTGATCCGGCAGAGCGATCGAAGGAGCTTGAATCGCCCGTAGCGTCAGATTGTACAGAGCAGGGAACGATTTTTCAGATCAGGTGCAGTCGAATGATAAGACCCGCTCTCGCTTTTGTACTATGTTCCGCTCTCGAGTGGATCGGGCTAGGCATGGGGGCGGTTGCGGAAACAAGGCGGTACGCGTGCACGATCACTGCCGCCGATCGAGAGCCGGCCGGAGTTCGGAATGAGCGGATTATTCTCACCGTTCAATATGGCTGCCGGATCGAAGGTGGTCTCTTGACCGACGCGGGGATCACAGCAGTGTCGGTCAGCGAGTGGGCTGCTGACAAAGGGACATACTTGGCCTCCATGGAATTTCACCACGCGCTGGAGGGAGTTGCACTTGGGCAACTCTCCGAGGCGACCGACTTCTCTAGCATGGAAGGCGAGCAAGGCATTGGGGTCGCAACTTCCGGCACGACAGTTTTCACATTCGCATCTGGTTCATTGGCCGACCTTTCAGGGAAGACTCTTAAATTCACGACAAAACCCACCGGCCTACGTAGCTTCGAGTTGGAGTTCACAGACTGGCCAGAATCTCTTCTATGGAAGTGACGCGTGTCTTACGCTGAATTCCGCAGGCGCGTGCACACGAATACTGTCCATACTCTTAAGCACACACATATGTGGTCCCCGGCCGATATATGCCGTCCCCCAAGACGAGCACACCCGCAACAGGTTAAGCCAAAACTCCGAAGGCACTCGAGCGCGGTAGAGCGTTCAAATTGACCTTCACGCGGTCCGATCAGCAGCTCTTTTGGCCGCCGATCCGCATATGGGACGATCTGGCCTCGCATGGCAGCGCCTGCGCGACGCGGAAGCTATCAACACGGAACAAACGCAGCCCGATCATGAGCACGAGGAAGAAGTTGCCCGCCAACCGCCTCCCGAACGCGGACGAGTACCAACTCAAGGCAGCCCTCATTGTACACTGAAGCGGTTGATGGCGGAGCGGGAGATCACTCAGACCGAAGCCGCGAAGCTCGTCGGCGTGAAGCAGCCCAACATCTCCAAGCTGCTTCAAGGGCAGTTCAAGTTGGTTTCCGTGGAGAAGCTGCTGCGCATGCTGGCGGCGTTCGATCAGGACGTCGAAATAAAGATAAAGCCACATCGGAAGCGTGGCGAAGGGGGCCGGATCACGTTTATTCGGGCCTAAGAGCTGCCGAAATGGAGGGTTCATGACACCTAACCCGACGGCGGCAAAAGGGCCCATGAACTCACCCTGCAGTGCCCAATCTGCAATCGAGATTCGGTTGACTGAATCCTTCGCCCCCGCTGTTCTCGCCGAGGCCCGCCAGCGTTTCCAGGAACAACTGGGCGAAGGACGCGAGGTCGCCCGAGAGACCGAAGCGCTTCAGCAGGAGCGCGAGAAGCTCAAAAGGGAAGATTAACGGGTCTAACGCTAGGTCGTGAACCGACGCGGCGGCTTAGTGCAGCAGCCAACTCGTCCCTACAGAAGCGAAAGGCGCGCGAGGCAGAGCGATCGATTCGGAGGAGATGATCTCCGCTTGCATGACGGGCATCTTCCATCCAGAGGGCAGACATCGTTAGAGCGGGATCCCGGCTGGAGTCTTCGCCAGCCCAAGTACCGAATGCCGTGACATGGCGTCCAATGCGGATTTCGAGGACAATTGGCACTGACACGGAGAATCAATTTAGCTGAGCGCGGTCAAGCCAAAGACGAGGTTCAGGATGGCCCCAGGCGTAGTGATGCCGAACCTAGAAGGCGATGATGGTTGGCAGAAGGTACCAAGTGGAATCATTCCAACCAGTCCAACGGACATGCGGATCAAAGCGGAAAGCGCGACGATGGCAGCGATGAGTCCGATCCCGAACTGCCGGTGCTCGGTGATGTTCAAGATGAGCGATTGGGCGATACTTTCTTCGTCCCTCCCTCGAGCTTCAATGCGGCAAGTAACCGATCTGTGGCGGCGTCGATTTTCGAAGTGGAGCCGTTCATATTCCTCGCGAAGCGCGGCATCGACGAACAGGGTCCGTCACGGAAGCCGAAGCTGATCATCTTGAAGAACGCCGGCGCCGACCCCTGGGCTTTCGGGATCCCTCACGCCCGATGGCCGGTTCTAACGTGAACTTCTCCTCCATCTCATTCAGGACGCAAAATGACTGAAACAACCGCGAGAAAGGCGACAGCAGCAATTGATCCGGTCCGGACACGTCCTCCCTGTGGGTCGTCCGCATAGATTCCACCCTGGATTTTCGTGTCGATGCTGGTCCCGTAAGCCCAGCACGAAATATAAACGCTCAGAATGGCAACCTGGATAATCTCAGGATTTGCATTCGACAGCGCCGTGATGGGTATGTCCTTGAGCGCAAGTCCCATGAACCCAAGCGCTGTTACCGCCGGAACAGTGGTGATGCACCAATTTACGAACGTTGCAATGCGTGAAATCCGCACCTGAGCACTTCGGTCCGAGGTCTTGGCCCTTTTTACCATAAATTACCTGGGCAAGAAAAATACCGTTCAAGTGGACCATCGGCGCGCTGTTCTGCAAAAAGGCTGGCGGAGCGCGTTAGCAAAACTGGTTTCAATGGCGATTGATACACCACGCAACGGAGGTAAGCGTAAGGAATTTCGATCCTGTCCTGGAACGAGAAAGGATAAATCGACCAGTGGTCCGCATTCGACCTGCCTTATCTCGACTGCCGACACTTGCGAAGCTGCCGGCCTTTCCGTGAATTCGCTCAAACTGTCTGACGCGTCAGAATCCGATGTTCCCCTTTGTCGAACTACGCCGAACGCAAAAGCTGCAGATTGTTTGATGCGGAAGCGCCCTGTGTCGTAGCCGGCAAGTTCAAATCCGGGCAAGCCCAGGGTGACCGTTTGCGGAGTTTAAGCTACCGCGCTGCTTGGGAATTGATCAGCTTACGTGCTCTCCACGGCGCCAGCTGTTCGCCCCTCCGAGCGCGCCTCTCCGCAGTATCAAATAAAAGAACGTCGGAGCGAGAGACCATGCGGAAATGGGAGAGGACTGCTGCTGGGCAACTGAGTTCTTGTGGAGACATCTGCAGCAGGTGGTGGAGCGCTCGATGCGATTCTTGCTGGGGGTGGGATCGCGAGCACGATGGGCACATCTAACCGCGCTGAAATCCGCTTCGAACGGATGGTGTTTGCGATCGTTGGATCGGCGCGTACGAAGCAAGGCTGCGCATTGGAGTGACGTCGGCGCGGCCAGACTCCAGCCACGCCGCTGGTGCAGAGCGTATCCGATTGTTTTGTTTCAGACAGGGCGTTGCGGCTACGCTTGTTGGTGGCAGACAGGGTCAGGTTTATAACAATCCGCACCCGGCAGCTATCTAGCTCTATAAACGTTGCTTTTTTTATTCAACCGGCGCTGGCACACTCGTTGCAGACCCCTGCGCAGGAGGCGGCTGTTAGTCCTTTGCATCCCATGCACAGGGACATGCCCCGTGATCGCACGCGAGTAAATAAAGAAGCCGATATGACCAACCGCTGGAGAGCAGGCATGACTTCACCGAGAAGCGTCTTGGTCATCGATAGACAGCGTCACACATGACGCTCCTAACCGCTCAGCCGAGATGAGCTACATGATCGTGAACGACCGCTGCGGCATGAACGTCGCGAAGTTGCGATTGGTAGGACCGCCCACGCAGATTGCACGCTTACCTGAACGCCGGATCGGAAATCCGTCGGTCGACCGCAAAAGCGTCGCTTCTTGTTGAGACCACAATCGAAAAGGAAACCTGTATGAGCCGAGCACCTACCCAAAGCGTTGCAGAGATCAAGGCGCGCAACAAGCAGCTAATCGATGAGGTGTTGACGGTCTACCCCGAGAAGACCGCCAAAAGGCGCGCCAAGCATCTCAGTGTTCACGAGGCGGGGAAGTCGGATTGTGGCGTCAAGTCGAATATCAAGTCCATTCCCGGCGTGATGACCATCCGCGGCTGCGCCTATGCGGGCTCCAAGGGCGTGGTCTGGGGACCCATCAAGGACATGATCCACATCAGCCACGGTCCGGTCGGCTGCGGTCAGTACTCGTGGGGCTCGCGGCGCAACTACTACGTCGGGACGACCGGCATCGACACGTTCGTGACACTGCAGTTCACCTCCGATTTTCAGGAGAAGGACATCGTGTTCGGCGGCGATAAAAAGGTCACGAAACTCATCGATGAGCTCCAGGAGCTATTTCCTCTCAACAGGGGCATCACCATTCAGTCCGAATGTCCGATTGGCTTGATCGGTGACGATATCGAGGCGGTCTCCCGAGAAAAGTCGAAGGAATATGGCGGCAAAACCATTGTGCCTGTGCGGTGCGAGGGCTTCCGTGGCGTGTCGCAATCGCTCGGCCATCACATCGCGAACGACGCCGTTCGGGATTGGATCTTTGACAAGAGCGCCCCAGAGACCAGCCCTAAATTTGAACCGACGCCATATGATGTTGCGATCATCGGCGACTACAACATCGGCGGCGACGCATGGTCGTCACGAATCCTGCTGGAAGAAATGGGCCTACGCGTAATCGCCCAGTGGTCCGGGGATGGATCTCTCGCTGAATTGGAGGCGACGCCGAAGGCAAAGCTCAACATACTGCATTGCTATCGCTCGATGAACTACATCTCACGGCACATGGAGGAAAAATTCGGGATTCCCTGGTGCGAGTACAACTTCTTCGGTCCTTCCAAAATCGCGGAGTCGCTGCGAAAAATTGCAAGCTTCTTCGATGACAAGATCAAGCAAGGCGCCGAACGCGTCATCGCGAAATATCAACCGCTTGTCGATGCTGTGACCGCGAAATACCGGCCGCGGCTTGAAGGAAAGACGGTAATGCTGTTCGTCGGCGGCTTACGTCCTCGCCACGTCATCGGCGCCTATGAGGACCTCGGCATGGATGTTGTCGGCACGGGCTATGAGTTCGGGCATAACGATGACTACCAACGCACCGCCCAGCACTACGTCAAAGATGGCACGCTGATCTACGACGATGTCACCGGCTACGAATTCGAGCGCTTCGTCGAAAAGATCCGGCCAGACCTGGTCGGCTCCGGTATCAAGGAAAAATACGTCTTCCAAAAAATGGGCGTGCCGTTCCGCCAAATGCATTCCTGGGACTACTCGGGTCCTTACCACGGCTATGACGGCTTCGCGATCTTCGCCCGCGACATGGACATGGCGATTAACTCCCCGATCTGGGGGAAGACCACCGCGCCTTGGAAGGACGCTCCGCAGCCGAGCCTCATGGCAGCGGAATAGGAAGGCCGACCCCGGGCCGTTTCTTTCCGCAGAGGAGGGGAAGGGCAGGAGAACGAACGCAAGAACCCAAAGAGTGCCATGATGACACAGAACGCCGAACACATACTCGACCACTCTGAGCTTTTCCGGGGAGACGAATACCAGCAGATGCTGGCCAAGAAGAAGGCGCTATTTGAGAATCCGCATGATCCCGCCGACGTCGATCGCATCAAAGAATGGTCCAAGACATCCGAGTACCGCGAGAAGAACTTCGCCCGCGAGGCGCTAACCGTTAATCCGGCGAAGGCTTGCCAGCCGCTGGGTGCGGTGTTCGCCGCCCTCGGGTTCGAGCGCACACTGCCGTTCGTCCACGGCTCACAGGGCTGCGTCGCGTATTATCGCAGCCATCTGTCACGGCACTTCAAGGAGCCGACCTCGTGCGTCTCCTCGTCCATGACGGAAGACGCGGCCGTGTTCGGCGGGCTTAACAATCTTACCGATGGGCTTGCCAACAGCTATAACATGTACAAGCCGAAGATGATCGCGGTCGCCACGACCTGCATGGCGGAAGTCATCGGCGACGATCTCAATGCCTTCATCAAAACATCAAAGGAAAAAGGTTCAGTCCCAGCGGACTACGACGTACCATTCGCTCACACTCCTGCGTTCGTCGGCAGCCACGTTACTGGCTACGACAACACGCTCAAGGGCATCCTCGAGCATTTCTGGGATGGCAAAGCCGGCACGGCCCCAAAACTCGAGCGCAAAGCGAACAACACGATCAACTTCATCGGTGGCTTCGACGGCTACACTGTCGGGAATGTCCGTGAGATAAAGCGTATCTTCGAGCTGATGGGCATCGGCTACACCATCCTCGCGGATAACAGTGACGTGTTCGATACCCCCACGGACGGCGAGTTCCGCATGTATGATGGGGGCACTACATTAAAGGATGCCGCGAACGCCGTCCACGCCAAGGCAACCATTTCCATGCAGCAATATTGCACGGAGAAGACGTTGTCCTTCATCAAAGGGCACGATCAGGAGGTCGTCGCTTTCAATCACCCGCTGGGCATCAGCGCCACGGACGATTTCCTGATGACACTGTCGCGTATCACCAACAAGGCAATTCCAAATGCGCTGGAGCAGGAGCGCGGGCGTCTGGTAGACGCAATGGCTGATTCCAGCGCGCATGTTCACGGCAAGAAGTTCGCGATCTACGGCGATCCAGACCTCTGCTATGGTTTGGCCGCATTCCTGCTGGAGCTCGGCGCTGAGCCGACCCACGTGCTGTCGACGAACGCGAGTAAGGCGTGGGAGCTGAAGATGCAGGCGCTGTTCGCGAGCTCGCCCTTCGGTAAAAACTGCCGCGCCTTCCCAGGCAAGGATCTCTGGCACATGCGATCGCTCCTGTTCACAGAGCCGGTCGATTTCCTGATCGGTAACACCTACGGCAAGTATCTCGAGCGTGACACCGGAACGCCGCTAATCCGCATCGGCTTTCCCATCTTCGATCGCCATCATCACCATCGTTATCCAGTGTGGGGCTATCAGGGGAGCATGAATGTGCTGGTCAAGATTCTCGACAAGATCTTTGATGAGATCGATCGAAAGACCAGCTCGGTTGGCAAGACAGACTACAGCTTCGACATCATACGCTAAGGCGAGCTCCCCGCCTCATCGTCCGCAGAAACAGCGGCGCTGCGGCGGGGATCACAGGTTCTCCGCCGGTCATCCTTGTGGTCTGCGGTGTGTTAACAGCCCCGAGAGAGACACCATGACTTCGCTTCCCACGACCATACAGGACGTCTTTAACGAACCGGGCTGCGCCAGGAACGCGAGCAAGTCGAAGGTCGAGCGTAAGAATGGTTGCACCAAGCAGCTCAAGCCGGGCGGCGCCGCCGGCGGATGTGCCTTCGATGGCGCCAAAGTCGCGCTGCAGCCCTTCACCGATGTCGCCCATCTTGTGCATGGTCCAATCGCCTGTGAGGGCAATTCCTGGGACAATCGTGGTTCGGTCTCGTCCGGCTCCGATCTGTGGCGCAGAAGCTTCACCACAGATATGAGCGAGACCGATATCGTCTTCGGCGGCGAGAAGCGGCTGTACAGGGCAGTGAAGGAGATCACAGAGAAATACAACCCGCAGGCCATCTTCGTCTACCAGACATGCGTGCCCGCAATGATCGGTGACGACATCGATATGGTCTGCAAGGCGGCCTCCGCCAAATTCGGCAAGCCGGTCATTCCCATCAATTCACCGGGATTTGTCGGGTCGAAGAACCTTGGTAACAAGCTTGCTGGCGAAGCACTGCTGGAGCACGTCATCGGTACCGGAGAGCCGGATTACACGACATCGTATGATATCAACATCATCGGTGAATACAATCTGTCCGGCGAGCTTTGGCAGATCAAGCCCCTGCTCGATGAGCTCGGAATCCGGATCCTGTCCTGCATCTCGGGGAACGGCAAGTATCGCGAGGTCGCTTATTCGCACCGGGCCAAAGCCGCGATGATGGTTTGCTCAAGGGCAATGATCAACGTCGCACGCAAGATGAGGCAGCGCTACGGCATCCCGTTTTTTGAAGGCTCCTTCTACGGTGTTGAGGATACCAGCGATTCACTCCGCCAGATCGCGCGCATGCTGATCGAAAGTGGCGCGCCGGCTGAGCTGATGGAACGCACGCAAGCCCTGATCGCACGCGAAGAGACCAAGGCCTGGGCTGCGATTGAACGTTTCAAGCCGCGCTTTGCCGGCAAGAGGGTTGTTCTCATCACCGGCGGTGTGAAATCCTGGTCGATGGTGGCCGCTTTGCAGGAGGCCGGGCTCGAGATGGTCGGCACGTCCGTGAAGAAATCCACCAAGAAGGACAAGGAACGTATCAAGGAATTAATGGGCCAGCACGCCCATATGATCGAGGACATGTCCCCTCGCGAGATCTATAAGATGCTCAAGGACGCAAAAGCCGACATCATGCTCTCCGGCGGCAAGTCGCAATTCGTCGCACTAAAGGCGGCGATGCCATGGCTCGATATCAACCAGGAGCGCTGCCACGCCTATATGGGCTATGTCGGCATTATCAAGCTCATGGAGGAGATCGAGAAAGCGCTCTACAATCCGATATGGGATCAGCTCCGCCAAGCCGCGCCATGGGATGAGTTCGACCGGAAGCGTCAGGCAAGGACGGTTGCGCAGATGCATGCGCAAACCGCTGATCCAATTCGGGACGTGAGCAAGAACGGCGTCAATGCGATAAGTTTCTCCAATCAAAGTGAGGCCAGCAATTGTGAAAGCGCGATTGCGGCGCATGGCCCGAACCTCGACGAGCCCGCCAAGCCGTGCACCAATTCCAGCGGACTGTGCGTTGCTTGTAAGGACATTCGTTCCGATCTCCAGCCCCCGGCACTGCAGGCGGCGGAGTAGGGGAACGACATGGCGATCGTCACTACCTCGAAGAAAGCCTGTTCGGTCAATCCGCTCAAGATGAGCCAGCCGATCGGCGGCTCATTTGCCTTCATGGGCCTGCGCGGCGCCATGCCGCTTTTGCACGGCCCGCAAGGTTGCACCTCCTTCGGGCTGACACTCTTCGTGCGCCATTTCAACGAACCTGTGCCGATGCAGACCACTGCCATGAGCGAAGTTGCCACCGTGCTCGGCGGCCACGAGAACCTCGAACAGGCGATCCTCAACATCTACAATCGCGTCGAGCCCGAGATCATCGGCATCAATTCGACTGGCGTCACCGAGACCAACGGCGATGACGTCGAAGCCTTCATCCGGTTGATCCGACAGAAGCATCCGCAGCTCGAAAAGCTCCCCCTTGTCTACGTCTCGACCCCGGATTTCAAGGATGCCTTTCAGGATGGCTGGGGCAAGACAGTGGCGCGGATGATCGAGGTGCTTGTGGCTCCCGTCGACGCAGCGAGACCGCGCGATGCCTCCCGCGTTAACGTGCTACCTGGTTGCCACCTCACGCCCGGCGACCTCGACGAGCTTCGCACGATCATTGAGGATTTTGGGCTCAAGCCCTCCTTCCTGCCGGATCTTGCCGGTTCGCTGGACGGCCACATCCCCGACGAATTCACGCCGACCACGATCGGCGGCATTGCGGTGGACGAGATCGCGACCATGGGGCAGGCGGCCTGGACGATCGCGATCGGCGCGCAAATGCGCCGTGCGGCCGAGACCATGCAGGCGCAGACAGGCACGCCTTTCCGTCTGTTCGAGCGGCTCTGCGGTCTTATTCCAAACGACGAATTCATCGCGTTCCTGAGCCAGATCAGCGGCCGGTCGGTGCCCTCGAAATATCGCCGGCAGCGTGGACAGCTGGCAGACGCCATGCTGGATGCCCATTTCCATATCGGCGCCCGCAAGCTCGCGATCGGCGCCGAGCCGGACTTGTTATTCGATCTCTCCAGCTTCCTCCACGAGATGGGGGCGCAGGTAACGGCTGCGGTGACGACGACGAACTCACCGGTGCTCCAGCGGGTCAGGAGCGAGGACGTCCTGATCGGCGATCTGGAGGATCTTGAAGAGCTTGCCAGGTCGCGTGACTGCGGCCTCTTGATGTCGCATTCACATGGTCGCCAGGCCGCTTCGCGACTCAATGTTCCGTTCTTCCGGGTGGGCTTTCCGCTGTTCGATCGGCTTGGCGCTGCGCACCTCACGACGGTTGGCTATCGCGGCACGCGAGATCTGATCTTTGACATCGCCAATCTGATCATCACCGACCGCGAAACCAACCATGGGCCGACGCCCGACACCTGGCGATCCACCAGCGGTGACCTGCAGGTCGATCCGCCACAGTTGCATTGAGCAAGGAGAGAAAACAACACGGATGAAAGTTGCATTCGCCACTCAGGACTTGAAGCATGTCGATGCGCACTTCGGCTGGGCCAAGAACATCGCGATCTACGAGGTCGGCCCGGACGGGCATCAGTTTATTGAGGCGATCCAGTTCGACGGTGACCTCACGGAAGACGGTAATGAGGATAAGCTCGCGCCGAAGATCGAGGCGATCAGGAACTGCGCAATCCTCTATGTTGCGGCGATCGGCGGCTCGGGTGCTGCGCGAGTCGTCGCGAGCAAGGTCCATCCGATGAAGGTGCTGCAACCAGAGCCCATCGACGACCTTTGCGTCAAACTCGAAACCGTGCTGAAGGGCTCGCCGCCGCCCTGGCTGCGGAAGCTGCTCAGCAAAAACCCGGAACGTACGGTGGATTTCGAAGCCTGAAGGAACAAAGATGGCCGACCCGTCTGAAGTCAGTCCAGCCGCCGCCGCGGAGAGTTCATTTCTAAAAGAGCTCATCAAGATCTGGCGCGCCCAGGACACCCACGGCGCCTGGGAGGGCAAGAAGGATCTCGAGCTGCTCGAACCCTACGTTCTCGACAAGCGCAAGCGCCGTGCGCTGCCGATCGTCGGCAATCCCGACTCCGACACGACATGGCGGCTGGAGCTGTTCTTTGACGCCGTTGCGCTCTCGATCGAGAAGGCGACCGGTGTAATGATCTCGCCAATGCTGAAGATGCATCACGAAGGGTTCGGTCGGATCGTGCTGATCGGCGGCCGGCTGGTTGTCGTGAGCAAGCAGCTGCGCGATGTGCATCGCTTTGGTTTCGACCATCTCTATGATCTCGCCGATCAAGGCGACAAATTCGTCAACAGTGGCGTCGAGATGATCCGTAAGTTCCCGGAAGTGGCGAATTATTGAGGCGAGCATGAGCGATGTTGAAAGCCTCAAAGCGGAAATAAAGAAGCTGTCGGCCAAGGCGACCCAAGCCAAGATGGATCTCCACGACCTCTCCGAGGAGCTGCCGGTCAACTGGTCCTCGATCCTGAACGTAGCCCAGAAAGCCCACGCTGCCTTCAGCGAGCTCGAAAGCAAGCGCCAATATCTCCAGGCGCTGGACAAAACATAACGGATCTTAAGCCATGTCATGCAGAACCCGCGATGGTCGCAATTGGAGGCCGGACTACCTGGTTTCTATCGATCCCAAGAAGTGCATCGGCTGCGGCCGCTGCTATAAGGTTTGCGGCCGTGAGGTCATGACGCTGAAGGGCCTGAGCGAGGACGGCGAGATGATCGATCTCGATGAGGATGACGATGAGATCGAAAAGAAGGTCATGGTGATGAAGGACGAGGGGGCCTGCATCGGCTGCAGCGCCTGCGCCCGGGTCTGCCCGACAAACTGTCAGACCCACGTGCCAGCTGCTTAAACCGACTTTCTTCGCTACGAACAGGGTTGGTTTGTCAGAGACAAAGGTAGCTCGGGAGATCTGGCATCGAGCCGAACGACCTGTACGGCGCGATCTTCAATATCGAAGCCCAGCCGGCGGGTTTTCACCGGCTCCATTTTAGCCAGGCTGTCCTCGTATGAGATCCGCGGATTGTGCTCGGACGCATTTTCGTCATATGGTTCGGATTGGGGCTCACCTCCAAAGTCGCGCTCGGCGCGACGCTGGTTCTTTTCGTAGCATTCTTCAACACGTTTCAGGGCGTGCGCGAGGTTAGTCCGGTCGTGCTAGCGAATGAACGCCTGCTGCGCGCATCGAAGTCCTCCCTGCTGCGCCACGTGCACCTGCCGTCCGCAACCACATGGATTCTGTCGAGCCTGCGGGTGTCCGTCGGCATGGCCGTCATGGAGCGGTGGTTGCCGAGTATCTCCGGCTCGTCCGCAGAATTGGGGCATCTGACTGCGCAGGCCGAGGGTATCCTCGATGCGACCGGAGTGTTCGCAGGAATCATCGTCCTTTCCGCCTTTGTTGTTGTCCTCGACGCCATCGTGGACCGCGCGGAAAGCGGCTCCTGGTCTGGCGGCCCGCGCCTGCCCATGAAGCCTGTTCGTAACGCTCTCTGAACAGTCACGGAAGCTCGGATGCACGTTTTGACACGACTGATGCTGGTCATAGCGCTACCGCTTGCCGGTCATTTCGGAGCATGCCGCCGAGCCCGAGGTGGCCCAATTAGCGATCGAGGTGGAGTTCCGGATGCTCAGTATATGCCTGTCGAGCTTGGCGTGAAGCTTGGGTCCTTTAGGGACGATGGTCTCAACGTTATCGTTGAGAACTTCCAAGCCGGTGGCTCAAAGACTCTGCGGGGGCTGGTCGGCGGCTCTATCGACGGGACGGTCGGCTTCTACGATCAGACCATTCAGATGCAGGCGCGGAGCTGGCGCTCGGAAAACTTCTGGAGCTCGCTACCTGCGACAAAATTTGGACCCAAGTCGTTGCTGCGCGTGCCTGACCTAAGTGGGCAGGACTATGGTTGATAATATTGACGAGGCTCTTGACTGGGAAGGCAACCGGCTTGACTGCGCATCGTGCGAGCATCTCCCACTGAGCGAAACCGGCGGGTGTCGACTCAAGCACGCCTGCGTCAACGACCGTTGTCCCCCCAGCATCGAGAGGTTCTTCGAATGGAATCCGGATCTCGCCGACGGCTATCTCAGCCATCCGCATTCTGAGGTAAGGGCAATCGCGGCGAAGTCTGCCAATGTCTTTCTGCTGCTGCGGCTGATCGATGATCCCAATGAAAAAGTGCAATGGAATGCGATGGTTCGCCTGCCTAGACGCTACGCGTTGCAATTGCGGAAGCATCCGCATCCCGAGCTGAGGAGGCGGGTCGCGACCCTGTTCGACGGTGAAGAATTGCTACCCATGGCCTCAGACGAATATTACTATGTTCGCCTTGTCGTCGCGAGCCGGATCGAGCCTATGCTGCTCCGCCGAATGGTGGACGACGAGGAAGCCGAGGTCCGCCGTGTTGTGGCACAGCGCATTCCAAATGAATGGTTGCTCCGCATGATCGACGATCGTGAGGCGTCGGTAAGACTGGAGATCGCCCGACGACTATCTGTGCAGCTTGTGCCGCTGCTGCGGCACGATCCTGACTGGCGCATCCGCTACGAGGTCGCAAGCCGTGCGCCAGTGACTGAGATCCTTAGCCTCCTCGATGACCCGCATAGTCTCGTGCGCGAAGTCGCGAGCTCGCGGATTACAGGAGACCGCCGCTGAGATCGATACCGCGCCGGCCGACGCGGAGGGCCAGATGAACTTGCCGCGATATGCCTATTGCGTCATGCTAGAGGATCTTGACCAGATCGCCGCGGCGTTCCCGGAAGATGTTGAGATCGCCAGCGTGCGGATCGCGCTTAGATTCTCCTGAACTGTAAGAGTCAGACTTCGCATGCTGGGACGCATGTCGGTGTGGCTAGTGGCGATCCAAACCCTGACGCGGCTCGGAATCTGGATCATCGTCGCCGCAGCAGCTCAAGAACTCACTACAGCGCCTCAACGTCCCCGTCACGGGCAACGCGACGCGACAGCCGCCGCCAAGCTCGATCTCGATGATTCCAGCTCTTGCACGCTGCGCAGGCAGGGAAGAGGCCGATTGTGGCGCGTCGATCGAGATCGGAGCCGCCACCGGCGTGATCTCGAAGGGAACGAGAGCTGGCACGGAATCGCCGTCCAGCCGACCCTGGCGCGCTTGTCGGCTTCAAGTGAACAACAGGCTGTGAGCCACCCGTGCCAGCGCGCGATGCCGCAGACCGTCTGGCCAGCCTGCAAGGTCTCTTCGACAAGGCGAGCCTTCTCATCGTAACTTCATCGCCGTCGACGCTCGGCGCCCAGCACATTGACCTGTTAAAATGTCGCGCTCCATGCGCAACCGCTCGGTCTCTCGCTGCAAACAAGCAATCTCCGCTGCGTGGTCTGTCGACGGCAGCGTCGCCTGCGTTGTGGGGCACCGCGCCGCCGCGGTCAGCTCCAGCCCGGCCCACGTCGTTCCACCCAGCGCCGTAGCGCGGAATCGCGCAGGCCAAGTTCCCTCCTCCGATGCGATCGAGCGGCCGCTCGATGCGACCAGATCGACGGTTTGCCGGTTGTAGTCGTCTGGGAATGAGCGGCGTCGACGTGCTTCCATCCGACACGTTGTGGCTCCCGAGCGCAGTGCACGAAACAGCAGATTCGAGACCCTGAAAGTCGTGCGTTCGATCGTGTCCCGTGGCGTGGTGTAGCTGGCGGCGGGGCACCGGGTTCACCGGCCGGAGCCGGGCAGGTCAGCTGGCGATAGCCGGAAGGCTGACGGTCGGATCATCGCTCAACGGCGCGATGGTTTCCAGTGTCATGCAGCGGGGCGCGCTGGACCGCCCACTCATCGTTCTGTTCGAGCAGGATCGCGCCGATGAGGCGGACGATGGCATCCTCGTTGGGGAAGATGCCGACCACCTCGGTGCGCCGCTTGATCTCGCCGTTGAGGCGTTCAATGGGATTGGTAACCGGTATGAGATCTCTCGGTGCCAACGTTCGGCTGCGGTATTCTACACCGTGGCGTATGGTGCGACCATCGGGACAGAGGCACCGGGAGCACGAAGGTGCGGGCAGGCCGATGCATACGATGAGCCGAGAGCTCGAGTTAGTAGCTGGCCGCCTCTGCGACTCGCCCGGTTGCGCCGAGAGCGCGAATCCGTAGTTGTCGTGTCGCCCGTAGCTCCCGTCATGTGTCTGACAGGAGGTGCGAATGCGACGGGTGATTGGCGTTGATGTCCACCGAACCTTCGGGGAGGTGGTATTTTGGGAGAACGGCAGGCTCCGCCATGGGGGCCGTATTGATATGACGCGAACTGCGCTGGAGGGATTTGGCAAGACCCTGCTGGCCAGTGATGAGGTGGTGCTCGAAGCGACCGCCAACAGCATGGCGGTGTCGCGAGTTCTGGCGCCATTCGCGGCGCGGGTGATTATCGCCAATCCATTGCAAGTGAAGGCGATCGCCCAGGCTCACGTCAAGACCGATAAGATCGATGCCGGCACGCTCGCCAGTCTGCAGGCCGCGGGATACCTGCCGCAGATCTGGACGCCTGACGCGGAGACCGAACGCAAGCGCAGACTGGTGGCGCGGCGCTACCAGGTCGTTCGACATCGTACGCGGCTCAAGAACGAGGTGCATTCGATCCTGCACGCACACCTGATCCGGAAGTGCCCGCATGCCGATCTTTTCAACGCCCGCGGCCGGGCGTAGTTGGCTACTCAACAGCTGCCGGACGATGAGCGCGCGGCCATCGATCGGCACGTCCGTGAGTTCGACCGGCTGGCGGAAGACCTGGCCCTGCTCGACCGCGAGATCGCGCAGGACGCAATCGAGGATTCCGCGGTCAACCGATTGATGACGATCACCGGCGTCAATCTGGCGGTCGCCGCCGGAATCATGGCGGCGATCGGCGACATCAGCCGGTTCGACAGCCCGCAGAAGCTGGTGAGCTATTTCGGGCTGAACCCGCGGGTGCGGCAGTCGGGACTGGGAGCGGCCCACCACGGCCGCATCAGCAAGATCGGCCGCAGTCACGCGCGCGCCATGCTGGTCGAGGCGGCCTGGGCAGCGGCCAAGGCGGCCGGTCCACTGCATGCGTTTTTCGTGCGCATTCGCGCGCGGCGCGGCCATCAGATCGCCGCGGTGTCCGTGGCTCGCAAACTCGCTGTGCTCTGCTGGCATTTGTTGACGAGGGGCGAAGATTACCTGTGGGCGCGCCCAGCGCTGGTCGCCAACAAGACCCGCGCGATGCTACTTCAGGCCGGACATCCGCAACAGAAAGGCAGCCGGCGTGGACCAGCCTATGCCTACAACATCAAGGCGCTGCGCGACCAAGAGATGTTGATTGCCGCCCAGGCGGAGCAAAGCTACGAGCGATTCGTGTCGCAATGGAAACCGCGGGCGGCCAAAGGCCGGGGCGCGGGCGCCTCAGTTCGGCAAGACAAAATAGGCAGTCCGGTGACGCTTGCAGCCGACACGTCACGCTTCGCCACGAGGTCGCCCGCGCCCCACAAACATAATCGCGGCTGACAGCAACTTCCAGCCGAGCTGGCCAGTCCCGTTCCACGCAGCCTGCCACCGTGCTCGGGCCGGTCAAGGCCAAGCCTTGCGGTGGTCGCAAATGCGGCCAGCCTTGACCGCCCCTGCGCGCGCCGGCTGCGAGATCGGTGGCCGGGACGGAAGAATGACCCGCCGCGCGGCCGAACAAAAGAATGGACTTGCAGGATTTTCGCAATCCTCGGCTCGGCAGGAAAAAATCGCTTGTCCATCTCATCCGTGGAGTGCAGCTTGGTCCGATGCTGCGGCGGGAACGTCATGTAGGCAAGCACATCGGTCTCAGCCTCGTCGAGGAAGCCGGCAAGCTTTGGCCGCTTGGGGCGGAGTTGATCGGCGAGCTTGCGCCATTGCGCAGTTGCGGCCTCGGCATCGTCCTGGGCAAACGCAGTGGCGATGAAGGCTGAGACGACGCGCCGCCCGCCGTTGCCGGCATGCGCCAATGCGTTGCGCATGAAGTGGACGCGGCAGCGCTGCCAGCTGGCGTTGAGCACCTTGGCCATGCTGGCCTTGATACCCTCGTGGGCATCGGACACGACGAGCTTGACGCCGCGCAGGCCGCGGCGGCCGAGCTTGCGCAGGAACGCCGTCCAGAACGTCGCGGCCTCGGACGGCCCGATGTCCATGCCGAGCACCTCGCGCCGGCCGTCGCCGTTGACGCCGACTGCGACAATCACCGCGACAGACACAATGCGGCCATTCTGCCGCACCTTCACAGAGGTGGCGTCGATCCACAGATACGGCCAGTCGCCCTCGATCGGGCGGGCGCGGAAGGCCTTCACTTTGTCGTCGATCTCGCCACAGAGCCGGGCTCACCTGGCTCTTGGAGATGCCGGTCATGCCCATGGCCTGCACCAAATCGTCCACCGAACGGGTCGAGACGCCCTGCACATAAGCCTCCTGCACCACGGCGGTGAGCGCCTTCTCGGCCACGCGGCGCGGCTCCAGGAAGCCCGGGAAGTAGGAGCCCTTGCGCAGCTTGGGAATGCGCAGTTCGACCGCGCCGGCGCGGGTTTCCCAAATCCGGTCGCGGTAACCGTTGCGCTGGGCCAGGGGCTCGGGGCTCTTCTCGCCGTAAGCTGCCCCGGTCTGGCTTTCGACTTCCAGCTCCATCAGGCGCTGGGCCGCAAAGCCGATCATCTCACGCAACAGATCGGCATCAGGGGTCTTCTCCACGAGCGTGCGCAGGTTCATCATATCATCGGTCATCCCGGATCAAGTCCGGGACTGGTTCCTCGGTTGGGGTGTCGCAACCCGGTCCTACCGGAGAACTGCCGGTGACCACCGCAAAGCCGCCCGCCCGCTACGGCGCTATTGGGGGCGCGCGTCCGGGCGGCTTTGCTCTACCGAGCTACACCACCACCGGGGAGTACATCATGCCAAGCTAATGAATGCTTGTGGGTGGAAGTCCCATCCGGCCAAGACCGAAGCAGGCAGGCCGGGACCGAGTCTTGCGGGCGTCGCGGCAACGCGGGGTCTGAAATGTAGGAGCCATGCGGGGTGCGGGAATGAGCCTCGAAAGGTGGATGTTCGCGGAGGCCGAGTGTGTTCCCTAAACACGAAGGCAGCATGAGCATCGTCGTTATGCGAGACGATGCCGCTCCGTCGGGGTCGATGGCCGGATCACCGGTGATCGCCCGCGAATTGGGCCTCGACCGGAAGACGGTTCGCCGAACGATCGCCCGCGGCCTGGAGCCTCCAGTGTACGGACCTCGCAAGCCGCGTTCGCGACTGATTGAACCGTTCGTGCCGTATTGCGAGAGCGCGTCACGGCCTACCCCGACCTGACCGGCCAGCGACTGTGGCGGGAGCTGCGCGAGCGCGGTTACGCCGGCGTTATACCGCCGTCACGGATTTGCTTCGTGAACTGCAGCCAACGCCATTGCCGGTATTCGAGGTTCGCTTCGAGACGCCGCCAGGAGACCAGGCTCAGGTCGACTTTGCTCACTTCCAGGTCGTCTTTACCGACGAGCCCTCGGTGACGCGGATCGTGTGGTTGTTCTCCTTCGTGCTCGGCCATAGCCGGTTGATCTGGGCCCGGTTCGTCCTCCACCAGGACATGCAGACGGTCCTGCGCTGTCACATGACAGCCTTTGAGGCGCGGCGTTCCCAAGGAGATCCTCTACGACCGCATGAAGACGGCGGTGATCGGCGAAGGAGGTGGCAGCATTGTCTACAATCGCGCGCTCATCGATTTTGCCCGGCATTACGGCTTCCAGCCCAGGGCCTGCCGCCCTTACCGGGCCAAGACCAAAGGCAAGGTCGAGCGGCCGTTCCGGTATATCCGCGAGGACTTCTTTCTCGCCCGCTCGTTCCGCAATCTCGACGATCTGAACGCCTAGCTGCGGCATTGGCTCGATACGGTCGCTAATCCGCGCGTGCACGCCACCACCCAATGCGTAGTCAACGAAGCCTTTGCGACGGAGAAGCCACACCTAGGCGCCTTGCCGCTGGCATCATTCCGCTCGGTGCTCAAATTGGAGCGGCGGGTCTCCCATGAAGGGATGGTGAGCGTCGGCGGCAATCTCTATAGCGTTCCCGACGCCATCCGGAAGCGGATCGTCGAGGTGCACACGCTCGCCAACGAGATGCAGATCTTCGAAGACGGCACCCTGATCGCCACCCATCCGATCCTTGATGGCCGCAGGCAGCGACGGATCGCGCCGCGCCATCGCAAGATGCCACGCCTTTGCCCCAGCGCTATTGCCGACACCAATGCGAAGGACGTCGCTCGCAAGTTGTCCTGGCCACACAATCGTGCAGCGGATGTGCGGAGGTGGCCCCGAGGCTGTCAGTACCATCTCCCGCGACTGGTTGAAACCGGAATGCGGGGAAATCAACATGGCGACGGGAGTAACTGCGCCGCTTTGGCGAGGTAGACTTGGCTTCCTATGTTCAAGCAGGGCTCGCACCGGCTTTCGCGCCTGCGATTCCGACGGAGCAGCTCGCGCACGAGGTCATCGGCTTCCGTGGTCATCTGGACCGCGCCGAACAGGCAGCTTTGCAGCCCGGTTCGGAAAGCTGGTGCCGTGTCCGATGCTGACCGCTGTTGTTCTTTGCGACCCCACGTCCGCACGCTTGCAATTTGTCGGTCAGCGGGCATCATCCGGTTTCTCACGCGCCGCCTATTGGCGCAGCGCGGCTCACGGATGCGCATTCGCATGACAATGTTTTGGCGGCACGAAGGGCGCGATGTGTGCCCGAAATCTGACACCGACGCAAAGCATGTCAGGTTACATACAGGGGACCCTACTGGTCGTGTGGATGTTTTTCAAAGCTTTATCATGTACTCAGTGGGCGCGGACAGCCTGGCACGGTGATTGCTAACTCAGGTGAAGCGACAAGGTCGCGCAGCAAGTAACTTTGGAGAAAATCATGGTGCTGTGCATGGCGTCCCCGGCTCCTTCGCTCAAAGTCGAGAACTGGCTGCGTGGCGAGCCCCTCACGAACTTCCAGCCAGGGAAAGTGTACATTGTCGAATTTTGGGCAAGTTGGTGCGGCCCATGTGTGAGGGCGATGCCACATCTGATAGAGCTGCAAGCAAAATACCAAGACGAGGGGCTTGAGGTCGTCGGAGTCGCAGCTAGCGAACAAGCACCAACGGCGGATGAGGCTCGCACCAAGTTGGACGCATGGTTGACTGAAAAATTTTCAAATCTGAACTATCGAATCGGGTTCGACAGTACAGGCGAAATGAACAAGCTTTGGATGGATGCCAGCTCTTCTCTTGGGGTTCCGACATCGTTCGTCGTCGACCGCGACGGCCACATTGCCTTTATCGGTCATCCGATCCAAATCGACGACGTCTTGCCGAAAATTATCAACGGCACTTGGCGCGGCAGCTATCAAGCTAAAGCCGCTGATGCGAAACGAATTGCGAAAGACCAACGCCTAGCGCGCGAATTGTCAATGCGCCGGACAATTCGACCGGCGATGGAAGCAAATGATTGGCCGACAGCGCTATCAGCGATCGAAGAGGGCATTGCCGCGATGCCGGACAATCTCAATCTCCGCGAGATTCATGCGGATCTGTTGCTTCACAAAATGCGCGACACGGCGACCGGGTTCCAGGTCTTACGCCAACTGGTCCGAGATGCGATTGAGAAACAGTCAGAGGCTGTGCGTGGGCTGATTGTCGTGATGACGCAACTCTTTGATCCGGAGAACGATAAGGCCCACCTTCCGCGTGCGGAACGCTTCGCGATCGGCAGGGATGTGTCGGAACATATCCTTAATTCAGCGCAAGCCAGCGGCGGCCTCAACTTCTCTTCTTATAGGGTGGTCGCTCAGTATTACTACGAGAGTGGTGACAACCAACGCGCGATCGAGCTGATCGAGCGGGCAATGACATGGCTAGACCATCCGAAAGCAATGCCGGACGATATGAGGGAAGGTGCGAAAAAGTATTATATGCCGCAGTTGCTCCAGACCTTGGCCAACTACAGGGGCGAGAAGGTTTGTTGCAGCGGGTCTTGTTCGATTTCGCAGGAAAAGTCTCCTGGAGCTCCCAAAGTGCAGCCGCAGGAGGAGACATGAAGAGAGACGTTAATCGGAGGTGCACGATCGGGGCTATCTAAGCGCCTTCGAAGCGCTCGCGACCGGCAGAACGTCTAGGACCATTTGGGCGATTGCGACACGCAGGTCACAAGGAAAACCTAGCCCACAACGAGTGATGCGACGCCCTGCGGCCCGTCTTCGCTGGGTGTCTGGTTACTGCTTGTATTCAGGGGTGTCGCTGGCCGTTTTACATGCTCGGTTTGGTGGCTCGAAACTATCAATCGGCAACTCACATCGAGCATTACTCACGCAGTTATGTTCGCCTTGCCAGCACAAACAGCCCCGAAGAACTTAAATGCAAGCAGGATCGAGGTTCGATCTGACAGTCTTCTTGCGGTTGCGCCGCCGCAGATGTTGATCCAGTTAGGCTACGATAGACCTGAACAGAACTTGTTGTCCCTTAAAGAAGGTGGCCGGGTTCAGACAATGCTGAAGGCGACTTGAGAATGTCCGATCTCGAATGCTTCAAACCATCCGTGGCTCTTCAACATCAAGTTTTGGGACAACTCTCCCGCATAAGTCGCCGCCATGTTCGCGACCACCAAACGCATGACCAAAACCACCACGGCCTTCGGGGCTCGGGGAGGCGTGCGCGTGTAGTCGTCGACTAGAACGCAATCCACTCTACCGAAGCCCCGCCCTCGTTGGTCCGGGGCGTTTTTGTTGTCTTCAGCTCACAGCATGATCCGGAAAAGTGGAATCCGGTTTTCCGACAAGATCATGCTCAACTTGAATGGAGGAGAATGTGAGTAACGATCCCGTCGTCGCGATTGTCGGCGTCACCGGTGCGGTGGGCGCCGAATTCATCGCCACCATGGACAAGCGCGGCTTTCGCGTCGGCAAGCTCAAGGCGCTGGCCAGCGCCCGCTCGGCCGG
>NZ_VSST01000036.1 GCF_019402665.1 Bradyrhizobium canariense | reverse complement strand
GCAAAGCCCTCGCAAGCGGGGGAGGGAGCGCACCTGCGCCGCAGCTTGCACCTAGACCTAATCTCGCCATGCTCTAAAACAGACGCATGCTCGGACGTATCTTCACGGTTGGCGGCTACACGCTGCTCTCGCGGCTGACGGGATTTGCCCGCGACATCATGCTTGCGGCGATTCTCGGCGCCGGCCCCGTGGCCGACGCCTTTTTCGTGGCGCTGCGGCTGCCCAACCATTTCCGTGCCATTTTTGCTGAGGGCGCCTTCAACGCTGCCTGGGTGCCGGCCTATGCGCACGTCCATGGCGAGCGCGGGGAAGGGGCGGCAAGATTATTCGCCGACCGCATCTTCACGCTGCTGCTGGCCTCGCAGGTTCTGCTGCTGATCGTCGCCTGGCTGTTCATGCCGCAGGCCATGAGCCTTCTGGCCCCCGGCTTTTCCGAAGACGCCGAACAGCGCAAGCTTGCGATCGAGCTGACCCGTATCACCTTTCCTTATCTGCTGCTGATCACGCTGGTGACGCTCTATGGCGGCATGCTCAACGTGATGCAGCGCTTTGCGAGCGCCGCGGCCGCGTCGATCTTTCTCAACATCTCGATGATGATGACGCTGGCGCTCGCCGCCCGGTTTCCCAGCGCAGGCCACGCCGCCGCCTGGGGTGTCCTCATCTCTGGCTTTTTGCAGTATTTCTTGCTCGCCGGCGATCTCGCCCGCCATGGCGGCTTGCCGCGCTTTGCGCCGCTCAAGCTCGACGAAGACGTCCGCGCATTTTTTAAGGCACTCGGGCCGGCGACGCTGGGCTCTATGGGCACGCAACTTGCGCTGTTTGCCGATACCATCATCGCGACTTTCCTGCCGGCGGGCGCGCTGTCGGCGCTGTACTATGCCGACCGTCTCAACCAGCTCCCGATCGGCGTGATCGGCATTGCCATCGGCACGGTGCTGCTGCCGGAGATGTCGCGGCGGATCACAGCCAACGACCATGACGGAGCGATGAAGGCGCAGCGCCGCGCGTTCGATTTCACCCTGCTGTTCTCGGTGCCGTTTGTCGCCGCCTTCCTCACCGTGCCCGACGCGATCATGCGCGCGCTGTTCGCCCGCGGTGCGTTCTCGAAAGCCGATGCCGCCGCTGCCGGCGCCACGCTCGCGGCCTATGCCATCGGTCTGATCCCCTTCGTGCTGATCCGCAGCGCGGTCGCAACCTTCTATGCGCGCAAGGACACGGCGACGCCGGTGCGGGCGTCGCTGACCGGCATCGCGGTCAACGTCGCCTTGAAAATTGCCTTGATGGGATCGCTGGCCCAGATCGGCCTTGCTTTAGCAACCGCCGTCGGCGTCTGGACCAACCTGCTGCTGGTGCTGTTCTTCGCGGTGCGGCGAGGCTTTCTCGTGCCGGACCGCGCGTGGCTATTGTCGCTCGCCAAATTCCTGCTGACCGGGATCATCCTGGCCGCCGCCTTCTGGCTCATCGCGCGCTTCGGCGGTCCATCGTTGGGCTCGATGCACTTCCGAGACGAATTGACGCTGCTTCTGCTGGCCGTCGGGGGCACGATCGTCTATGCGCTCGCCATCCTTGCGCTGTTCGGCCGCCGCTGGCTGGTCTCGCTGGTGCGCGGTTAGCTTTTTCATATTTTCAACGCATTGACGGCTCGACCTTGTCGGCACGGACCAGTCTCGATCGTCCTTGGATGGACACATCTCGGACGTGCGGTGGATGGACCCCGCACAATTGACGTGATGCCGTCACCTTGAGCCGGCAAAAATCGAACCAGGAGCACTGTTTATGAGGATCACCGTCGAAACCAACGTAGCAGCCCCCATCGATCAGGTCTGGCGAGCTTATACGACGCCGGCCGACATCATGAAGTGGAACGCCGCGTCCGACGACTGGCATACGACTAAGGCGACCGTCGATCTGCGAGAAGGGGGTGTCTTCTCATCTCGCATGGAGGCCAAGGACGGCAGTATGGGCTTTGACTTCGCCGGTACCTACACGAAAATCATCGAGCACAAGCGGATCGAATACGCGTTCGGCGAGCGAAAAGCCGAAGTCGAGATTGTGCCCGGCCCGAATGGCATTCTCGTCCGCGTGGTCTTCGATGGCGAATCGACGCATTCGGTCGAGCAGCAGCAAGGCGGTTGGCAGGCCATCCTCGACAACTTCGCACGATACGTGGAAGCGAAGCAGAAGAAGTCGTGAGGGCGTTGACGGGCGTCGTCGGCTTCGGCGCCCGGCACCCTCAGATAGGGACTCGCCTCCAGGATGCAGCGAACCTCCACACATCTCTTGATTTTGGGCGATTGCTGTGGTAATCGCAGCCCATGATCAAATCAGCGCGCAAACTCAACTGCATTCACATGACCCGCTTCGGCTGGGCCCTGGAAGGAGTCGCGCGCTAAGAATTCGACGACGACATCTTTCCACCAGGCCCCGCCGGCATCGGACGGGGCCTTTTTGTTTGGCCACGCTCCCCTGCCGGCACAACAGCAGGAGCGTCCGATGCCACCCCAACAGACGAACATCACTTCCGAGACGGAGAGGCTCACCCTCGAACTTGCATCGACATGGAGCATCCCAGGCTTGCTCGCGCGATACTGGCGTGCGCTCCAGGAGTGGCGCTGGCGGCAGGGTCCACAAATCGCCTTGCAGGACCTGAGTGACAGGGAGCTGATGGATATCGGCCTAACGCGTGGCGAGATTGACAGCATCGCGCCCGAACGCGCCATCGCGAGGCTGAGAGATAATGCGAGGACTCTGTGGGGCCGCGGTGGGATGTGACAGACCAGCGGTCCTGCCGACCTTCGCAGCGACACAGGAGAGGAGGCGACCATGATGTCGCATGCGCCGGGTGCCCCGGCGGACTTGGAAATCCGCCGATTGACCGTCGATGATCTCGACCTCTTTCGCGACATTCGCGCGGAGGCGCTTCGGACGCACCCTCAAACATTTGGTTCTGCTGAAGAGGACGAGGGCGGAGAGGCGATGCTGACTGCCTATCGGCATTGGCTCGGCGGAGCGATCCTTGGCGCCTTCTGGCGGGGAAATCTGATCGGAGTCGCGGGCCTCTACGTGTCGCCAGCTCTTCGGTCGCAGCACAGGGGTCACATCTTCACGGTTTACGTGAGGGAAGATGGCCGAGGTCAAGGAATCGGAGATCGACTCATCAAGGAGCTTCTTGCCCATGCCGAGGGATGCGTCGAGCAGGTACATCTTGAGGTCCTGCTCGAAGCAACCGCTGCAATCAGGACCTACAAGCGTAATGGATTCGAGGTCTACGGCACGGATCCCGCTGCAGTCCGTATAGGTCATATCACGTATGACAAATACCTCATGGTCAGGAAATTCAGCCATTGAGGGGCGGGCTCGCTCGAAGCCCCCGAGGACGGCTTCGAATCATCGGCCTTGACAGGCACGGCCCGCCTAAACCCGTTTGCCTTGCCAGTTTTTCCACGGCAATATGCCGGCAAAACAACCATGAGAAACGGGACGAGAAAATGGCGGCTCCCATCAAGTTCGGCGTTGGCCAAAGCGTGTTGCGCAAGGAGGATGACGCGCTTATCCGCGGCAAGGGCCGCTATACCGACGATTATGCGCCGCAGGCCGCTTTGCGCTGCCTGATGCTGCGCTCGCCGCATGCGCATGCCAAATACACCATCGACGCAAGTCGCGCCCGCACCCTTCCCGGCGTCGCGCTGATCCTGACCGCCGATGACGTTGGGGATCTCGGCAATCTGCCCTGCCTGTTCAATCTCGAGACCGATCCCTTCACTGGGCCGCCTTACCCGATCCTCGCCAAAGACGAAGTGCGCCATGTCGGCGATTCCATCGCCTTCGTGGTCGCCGAGACCATCGACCAGGCCCGCGACGCGATCGAGGCAATCGACGTCAAATGGAGCCCGCTGCCGGCGGTGACCGGGGTCGTCAACGCCGTGAAGAAGGGCGCAGCCTTGGTCTGGCCGGACAAGCCCGGCAACGTGCTGTTCGACGTCTCGATTGGTGACAAGAAAGCGACCGAAGCAGCGTTCGCCAAGGCGCATGCGGTGGCTGAGATCTCGATCGTCAATCCGCGCGTGGTCGCGAACTTCATGGAAACGCGCGCGGCAGTGTGCGAATATGACGCCAAGCGCGACCATCTGACGTTGACGGTCGGCAGCCAGGGCAGCCACCGCCTGCGCGATATCCTCTGCCAGAACGTGCTCAACATCCCGACCGACAAGATGCGGGTGATCTGCCCCGACGTCGGCGGCGGCTTCGGCACGAAGCTGTTTCCGTATCGGGAATACGCCCTGTTGGCAGTCGCCGCGCGAAAGCTGAAGAAGGCGGTGAAATGGGCGGCCGACCGCACCGAGCATTTCATGGGCGACGCGCAGGGCCGCGACAACGTCACCACCGCGAAGATGGCGCTGGCCGAGGACGGCAAATTCCTCGCGATGGATTGCGATCTGATGGGCGACATGGGCGCGTATCTGTCGACCTTCGGGCCCTATATCCCGCATGGCGGCGCCGGCATGCTGCCGGGCCTCTACGACATCCAGGCGTTCCACTGCCGCGTGCGTACCATCTTCACCAACAGCGTGCCGGTCGATGCCTATCGCGGCGCCGGGCGGCCCGAGGCTGCTTACGTCATCGAACGTCTCGTGGACGCCTGTGCGCGAAAACTCGACATGACGGTAGATGCCATCCGCCGCAAGAATTTCATCCAGCCGAAGGCGCTGCCCTACAAGACCGCGACCGGCAAGGTCTATGATTCCGGCGACTTCGCCGCGCACCTGAAGCGCGCGATGGAGATCGCCGAGTGGAAGGAGTTTGGCAAGCGAGCCAAGGCGGCCAAGAAGAACGGCCTGATCCGCGGCATCGGACTTGCGAGCTATGTCGAGGTGTGCGGCACCATGGGCGAGGAGACCGCCAATGTGCGGATGGACCCCAATGGCGATATCACCGTCCTGATCGGCACCCAGTCGAGCGGGCAGGGCCATCAGACCGCCTATGCGCAGATCGTCGCCGAGCAGTTCGGCGTGGCGCCCGAGCGCGTGCACGTCCACCAGGGCGACACCGACATGATCGCCACAGGCCTCGGCACCGGCGGCTCGGCTTCGATCCCGTCGGGCGGTGTCAGCGTCGAGCGCGCGACCCGCGAACTCGGCGCGCGGCTCAAGGAGATCGCCGCGCAGGCGCTGGAAGCCAGTGCCGGCGACCTCGAGATTACCGATGGCCTGGTGCGCATCGCCGGCACCGACCGTTCGATCTCGTTCGCCGACCTCGCCAAGCGTCCCGGCGTCGATCCGTCGAAGCTCAATGCGAGCGCAACCTTTGCCAGCGCCGACGGCACCTATCCGAACGGCACCCATGTCGCGGAGGTCGAGATCGATCCGGCCACCGGCATCATCAAAATCGTCAACTACGTGATCGTCGACGATTTCGGCATGACGCTCAATCCGCTGCTGCTGGCCGGCCAGGTCCATGGCGGCGCCATGCAGGGTATCGGCCAAGCGTTGATGGAGCAGGTGGTCTATGGCGCCGGCGACGGCCAGCTCGTCACCGCGACCTTCATGGACTACGCGTTGCCGCGCGCGGCGGACGGGCCGGACTTCGTGTTCGAGACGGCCAACGTTCCCTGCAAGACCAATCCGCTGGGGGTGAAGGGCGCGGGCGAGGCCGGCGCGATCGGGTCCTGCCCGGCCGTCGTCAACGCCATCGTCGACGGGCTCTGGCGCGAGTACAAGATCGACCACATCGACATGCCGGCGACCCCGGAGCGGGTGTGGATCGCCGTCAACGAGCACCATCGCCGTCACAGCCTGTGACAATCTTCCACGGGAATGAAGTCTGCCGAGCGGTGTTGGCCCCATTGAGGGGTCGGCACGATCGTGCAGCACGGCGATCCTGCATCAAGGCAATCCTGCATCAAGGAAAGGGATTTTGAGAATGAAGCGAATGTTGGTTGTTGGGGGCGCGCTCCTGCTCGGTATGGGCGCGGTTTGGGCACAACAGGATTCCGTCAAGGAGGTCCAGACCCTGATGAAGGGCAATGGCAAGAACGCCGGCGCAGTGGCGGCCATGGTCAAGGGCGAGAAGCCCTACGATCAGGCCGCGGTAGACAGCGCGCTGGCGCAGTTCGAGGACACCGCCAAGAAGTTGCCGAATCTGTTTCCCGCGAGCGCAAAGGGCATGAAGCCCGAGGGCGACTACAGCGCCTCGCCGAAGGTCTGGGAGGACAAGGCCGGGTTCGACGCCAAGGTCGCGAGCTTCGCCAAGGTCGTCGGTGAGGCCAAGGGCAAGATCAAGGATCTCGACTCGCTCAAGGCGAACTTTCCCGCGGTCGGTAAGGAATGCGGCGGCTGCCACGAAACGTTTCGCGTGAAGAACGGTTGAGGCAAGAAAAAGATTCGTAGCCCGGATGGAGCGCAGCGCAATGCGGGAATCCATCCGAGCTGACAGACTGCCCCGGATTGCGCTGCGCTCCATCCGGTGGGAATCAAGAAGGGCGGCCTGCGAAAGCAGCCGCCCTTTTTATTGCCTCGCGTGTCGCCGCTGGAAATTCTATCCGCAAGGCCTGACGGATCGCTGCCGGAGCAGCTATCTTTGCTCCAGCGCCGCGGCATTGGCGTGAGCTTTTGACGCCGAAGCATCCCGCCCCTGACTCATGCATGACATCAGGAGTTCCAATCCGCGGCGAGCACCTCAATCAGCAACAGCGAGACAAGCCATGGTCAAACCGTTCCCGTCGAAGACGCACATCGGCAACCATATGCTGCATCCGGAAACGCTGATGCTGACCTATGGCTATGATCCGCAATTGTCGGAAGGCGCGGTCAAGCCGCCGGTGTTCCTGACCTCGACCTTTGTGTTCAAGACGGCCGAGGACGGCCAGGACTTCTTCGATTTCGTCTCCGGTCGGCGCGAGCCGCCGGAAGGGATGGGCGCGGGCCTGGTCTATTCGCGCTTCAATCACCCCAACAGCGAAATCGTCGAAGACAGGCTCGCGATCTACGAGCGCACCGAGAGCTGTGCGCTGTTCTCGTCCGGCATGGCGGCCATCGCGACCACGATCCTGGCGTACGTCCGCCCCGGCGATGTCATTCTGCATTCCCAGCCGCTCTATGGCGGCACGGAAACCCTGCTGACGAATACGCTTGCGCGTCTGTCGATCGGCGCCGTCGGCTTCGCCGATGGCGTTGACGAAGCTGTGGTCACCCAGGCCGCGGAAGAGGCCATGCGCAAGGGCCGGGTTTCGATGATTCTGATCGAAACTCCGGCCAACCCCACCAACGGGCTGGTCGACATCGCGATGATGCGGCGTGTCGCCGAGACCATCGGAAAGACCCAAGGACACGTTCCGATCATCGCCTGCGACAATACGCTGCTCGGACCGGTGTTTCAGCGGCCGATCGAGCACGGCGCGGATATTTCGCTGTACTCGCTCACGAAATATGTCGGCGGTCATTCAGATCTGATCGCGGGCGCTGCGCTCGGCGCGAAGGCGGTGGTGAAAGGCATCAAGGCGCTGCGGGGCGCCATTGGCACCCAGCTCGATCCGCATTCCTGCTGGATGATCAACCGCTCGCTCGAGACGCTGAGCCTGCGCATGGAAAAGGCCGATGCGAATGCGCGCCTCGTGGCGGACTATCTGCGCGATCATCCCAAAGTGGCCAAGGTGCACTATCTCGGTCATCACGACGCGGCGTCGCCGGACGGAGTTGTGTTTGCGCGGCAATGCACAGGGGCAGGATCCACGTTCTCGTTTGACATCGTCGGCGGCAAGGCCGCGGCCATGAAATTCCTCAACGCGCTGCAGATTCTGAAGCTGGCGGTGAGCCTTGGTGGAACGGAGTCGCTTGCGAGCCTGCCTGCCACCATGACCCATTCCGGCGTTCCCGCCGACATCCGCCGCAAGATCGGCGTGCTCGATTCCACGATCCGGCTGTCGATCGGCATCGAACATCCGTCGGATTTGATCGCCGACCTCGCGCAGGCGCTGAACGCGGCCGAACCTGACGTGTGACGCCTGCGCCGGCGCTACGGGAATCGAAAAGGGCGACTGCGATGGCAGCCGCCCTTTTCTGTGCAAAAGTTTACTTCGTCACCTGACCGCGGATCTCGCCGCCCGGATTGGCCGCGGTGTGGATGTTGACGTAGAGCTTGCCGCCGAGCAGATCGGCGGCCTGCGCGTCGGTCAGTGTCGCCGAGCCCTCGGCCGGGCTGGTGGCAGCGCCTGGGATCGGGATCGCGACGCCGGCGTTCTTGCCGGGCTCGGCAGGTCCGTGGAAATGCGCCGCGGTGGCAGGGCCGGACAGGCCGGAATAGGTGACCTTCCAGGACAGCTTCTTGCTGGCGGCGTCGTAGTCCAGATCGGCCGTTCCGGTGCCGCTGCTGGTTGTTGCGGGGACCTCGGACTTGGCGTCGAGCGTTGCTTTCAGCTTTTCCGCGCTGGCCGAACCCGCAAAAGCAACGGCGCCAAGCACTGACATGGCGATGACGATCTTGTTCATGAAGTTTCTCCCTGCTGAACCCGTTTGGGCTGCCAAACTTCCAACAGCCGGCATTTCAGTTTATTCCCGTTTCAGGGTGCGGTGGGCTAAATTCTTCGTGGCTGGAGCCGCGAGGACATCGGTCATAAGCTTTGCCGCGACGACGAAAGGACCGCATATTGCGACGAACAATCCCCGTGGTGCTGCTCGCCACACTCGCCGCAGCCGGCGTCTATTGGTGGCTCAGCGCGCCGGTGGTGGCGGCCGCCGGCACCGCGCCTGCCCGCGTCCCTGATCTTGCCAATGGCCAGGTGATGTTCAACGCCGGCGGCTGCGCCTCATGCCATGCCGTCCCCGACCAGCCCGATCGTCTCAGGCTCGGCGGCGGCGTCGCGATCAAGTCGCCGTTCGGAACGTTCTACGCGCCGAACATTTCGTCCGATCCGACCGACGGCATCGGCAAATGGAGCGAGGCCGAATTCGTCAACGCGGTGATGCACGGGGTCGCGCCGGACGGACGGCATTATTTTCCGGCCTTTCCCTACACGTCCTATCAGCACGCCAGGCGCGAGGACGTGCTCGATCTCTTCGCCTATCTGAAAACGCTGCCTGCCGTTGCAGGCAAGGTGCGCGACCACGATTTGCGCTTTCCGTTCAATATCCGGCGCAACGTCGGCATCTGGAAGTTCCTGTTCATGGACGGCAAACCCTTCGTCGCCGACAGCGCGAAGTCGCCGCAGTGGAATCGCGGCGCCTATCTCGTCAACAGCTTTGGCCATTGCGCGGAGTGCCACAGCCCGCGCAACGCGCTCGGCGGGATCATGGCCGGACAACGCTTCGCCGGCGGTCCCAATCCGGAAGGCGAGGGATGGGTCCCCAACATCACCCAGAAGGGCCTCGGCGAGTGGAGCGCGAAGGATATTGCGTATTTCCTGAAGACCGGCGAATTGCCCGACGGTGACAGCGTCGGCGGCGCGATGACGCGGGTGATCAAGAACACCTCGCAATTGCCGGACGACGATCTCGCGGCGATGGCGGACTATCTCAAATCGCTGCCGCCGGTGGACGGTCCGCCGCGCCCCAAGCGCAAGGAGGGCGGCGCCTGATCAGGCCCGCCCTTTTCCGGACGGTCAACTCGCGCCAAACGCCTTGAAGGTGATGATGGTGAGGGTGTCCTGGATGCCCGGCAACACCTGCACCTTCTCGTTGACGAAGTGGCCGATATCGGTGTCGTTGTCGACGTAGAACTTCACCAGCAGGTCGTATTGACCGGCCGTGGAATAGATCTCGGAGGCGATCTCGGCTTCGGCAAGCGCATTGGCGACCACATAGGATTGGCCGAGCTTGCATTTGATCTGGACGAAAAAGGGAACCATCGCGGTCACTCCGAAAGCATATCTGGCGGCTAATAGGCCAAACCCGGCCGGATTTAGCAAGCGAACTTGCTGGGCTGCGGGAGGCGCGCTAGGACGGTCCATGGCTTCGAAAACGCGGAATATCGCCCCATGACGACGCCCGTCGCACTGACCATTGCCGGCTCCGATTCGAGCGGCGGCGCCGGCATCCAGGCCGACCTGAAGACCTTTGCCGCGCTCGGCGTTTTTGGCGCTTCCGCCATCACGGCGCTGACGGCGCAGAACACCCGCGGCGTCACCGGCATTCATGCCGTGCCCGCCGAATTCGTCACCGCGCAGATCGACGCGGTGTTTTCCGATCTCGAGGTCGGCGCGGTCAAGATCGGCATGGTGGCGCAAGCCGCCAGCATCGATGCGATTGCGGCCGCGCTGTCGCGCTGGGCGCCCCGGCACATCGTGCTCGATCCCGTGATGGTGGCGACATCGGGTGATCGCCTGCTCGCGTCCGAAGCCGTCGACGCCCTCCGCATCAAACTGATGCCGCTGGCCTCGGTGATCACACCCAATCTGCCCGAGGCCGCGGCTCTGCTTGACGAACCGGTTGCGGCCAGCGAGGCCGAGATCGAGAGCCAGGGGCGCCGTTTGCTGGCACTGGGCTGTCGTGCGGTCCTGATCAAGGGCGGGCACGGCGAGGGCGCCGAGAGCATCGACTATCTCGTCGATGCCAGCACCTCGATCGCGCTCGCCGCACCTCGCGTCGCCACAAGCAACACCCATGGCACCGGCTGTTCGCTGTCCTCGGCGGTCGCCGCGGGGCTCGCCAGAGGCGAGGATCTCGAGCGCGCCGTGCGCAACGCCAAGACCTGGATCAGCGCGGCGATCGCGGCCGCCGACCGCTTCAGCGTCGGCCACGGCCACGGCCCGATCCATCATTTCCATAAGTTTTACTGAACGCGGGTCGCGAGCGCGCCGCGGTTCACCCATCGAACCCATGCAGTTCCGGGTTCTTGCGGAGGCCGCTGCGACGCCATGTCGCCTGATTGTCGCATGCGACTGATATTCGCGGGGTGGGCGAGGCAAGCGCGATTCGGTTCCGAAGGTGCCTCAAAGGTTCAATTGGTCATCCCCCTGTCACGGGACATTGTTACAGGCTGGCGCATGGGAAGTTACGATGTGAGTGACGAGAGCCCGGAGCGGCGCTTTCGCACGTTGTTCATCTCCGACGTTCATCTCGGAGCCCGCGGTTCTCAAGCCGATCTTCTGCTCGATTTCCTGCGTTTCCATGATGCCGATACGATCTATCTCGTCGGCGACATCGTCGACGGCTGGGCGCTGAAATCGAGCTGGCATTGGCCGCAATCGCATAACGATCTCGTCCAGAAGCTTTTGCGCAAGGCGCGCAAGGGCGCCAAGGTGATCTACATCCCCGGCAATCACGACGAGTTCCTGCGCAACTACTACGGCACGCATTTCGGCGGCATCGACGTGGTCGAGAACACCGTCCACACCGGCGCGGACGGCAAGCGCTATCTCGTCATCCACGGCGATATCTTCGACCTCGTGGTGCAGAACGCACGCTGGCTCGCCCATCTCGGCGACAAGGCCTACGACTTCGCGATCCAGCTCAATCGCTTCGTCAACTTCTTCCGGCGCATGTTCAAGGTGCCCTATTGGTCGCTGTCGCAATGGGCCAAGCAGAAGGTCAAGAACGCCGTCAATTATATCGGAGCGTTCGAGCAGGCGCTCGCCGCCGAAGCGCGGCGCCACGACGCCGACGGCGTGATCTGCGGCCACATCCATTACGCGGTGATCCGCGACGAGGGCGGCATCCGCTACATGAATTGCGGCGACTGGGTCGAGAGCTGCACGGCGCTGGTCGAGCACGACGACGGCCATTTCGAGATCATCACCTGGGCGGACCAGGCCGAGAAGCCGGCACAGGTCCCGCAGGTCGCAGCGAGAGCTGCATGACAAAGGCAACCTGATGCGCATCCTGGTCGCGACCGACGCCTGGCACCCGCAAGTCAACGGTGTGGTTCGGACGCTGACCAAGCTTGCTGATGCCGCCAAAAGTCTCGACGTCGAATTCTCGTTCCTGACGCCGCAATCGTTCCGCACCTTTGCGATGCCGAGCTATCGTGACGTGCGGCTGGCGATGCCACGGCCGGGGAGAATCGCGAAGCTGATCGAAGAGGCGCACCCCGACAGCATCCACATCGCGACCGAGGGGCCGATCGGCCTAATGGTCCGCCGCTATTGCCGCCAGCGCAAGCTGCCCTTCACGACCAGCTTCCACACCCGCTTTCCCGAATATGTCCGCGCCCGCGTGCCGGTGCCGGGCTCGCTGATCTGGCGGGCGCTGCGCCGATTCCACAGCCCCAGCCGCGCCGTGATGGCGGCGACGCCGGCGCTCGCCAGCGAGCTGACCGAGCGCGGCTTCGACAATGTCGTGCTGTGGCCGCGCGGCGTCGACACCCATTTGTTCCATCCCCGCGTGATCGATCTCTGCCTGCCGGCGCCGGTGTTTCTGTCGGTCGGCCGGGTCGCGGTGGAGAAGAATCTCGAGGCGTTCCTCGACCTCGACCTGCCCGGCACCAAGGTGATCGTCGGCGACGGTCCGGCGCGTGTCGCTCTGGAGGAGGCTTATCCGGACGCGATCTTCCTCGGCGAGAAGCACGGCGAGGAACTGGCGGACATTTACGCTGCCGCCGATGTCTTCGTGTTTCCGAGCAAGACCGACACCTTCGGCCTGGTCCTGCTCGAAGCGCTGGCGAGCGGGCTGCCGGTCGCGGCGTTTCCGGTGAAGGGCCCCCGCGACGTGATCGGCGACGCGCCGGTCGGCGCGCTCGATCACGATCTGCGCAGCGCCTGCTTCGCCGCGCTGGACGTCTCCCGGCAGGACTGCGTGGAATTCGCCGCCAACTACACCTGGGAAACCTCGGCCCGGGCTTTTATCGACAGCATTTTGGCGGTCGGCGCCGTGATGCCGGGCCGAAACGGAGCAGAACCGGCGCGATTCGTCGCCTGAGGGGACGAAAGCCTCGCGCGGAGATGTCTTGCTCGCGCCTCATCCGGCGCGATAACATCGGGCATGACAGAACAGCTCCTCCCGATCGGCCCTGCCGATATCGATGCCGCAGCACGCGTGATCGCACCCTTCGCCGTCCGCACCCCGCTGCTGTCCTTTCCCGTGCTCAACGAACGCGTCGGCGCGAAGGTCTATCTCAAGCCGGAGATGCTCCAGCGCACCGGCTCGTTCAAGTTCCGCGGTGCCTTCAACAAGGTCGCCTCGATCCCGCAGGACAAGCGCGCCGGCGGCGTGGTCGCGTTCTCCTCCGGCAACCATGCCCAGGGAGTGGCGGCGGCGGCCAAGATCCTCGACATGCAGGCGACCATCGTGATGCCTGCGGATGCGCCGTTGTCGAAGCGCGAGCGCACCAAATCCTACGGTGCCGAAGTGGTGCTGTACGACCGCGACCGCGACGACCGCGAGGCGATCTCGCGCGGCATCGCCGAGAAGCGCGGCGCGACACTGGTCAGGCCCTATGACGATCCCTTCGTGATCGCCGGCCAAGGCACCGCCGGCCGCGAGATCGCCGAGGACATGGCGGCGCTCGGTCTCGCCCCTGACGTCGTGGTGGCGCCGGCCTCCGGCGGCGGCCTGATCGCGGGCGTCGCGACCGCCGTGAAGGCACGCTACCCGCTGGCCCAAATCGTCGTGGCCGAGCCCGAAGCGTTCGACGATCACGGCCTGTCGCTGACCGCAGGGCATCGTGAGCCGCACGGGCCGGCAGGCCGCACCATCTGCGATGCGCTGATGGCCTTGATCCCCGGTGAGATGACGTTTGCAATCAACAGCAAGCTGCTCGCGCGCGGTGTCACCGCGTCGGACAAGGAAGTCGGCGCGGCGGTCGCGTTTGCCTATCGCGAGCTGAAGCTCGTGGTCGAGCCGGGCGGTGCCGTCGGCCTTGCCGCGCTGCTCGCCGGACGTCTCGACGTCGCCGGCAAGAACGTCGTCATCGTGCTCTCCGGCGGCAATGTCGATGCCGATCTGTTTGCCGAGCTGGTGGCCTGAGAGCAGTTTCCCTGTGGCCCATCCTTCGAGACGCCCGCTTCGCGGGCTCCTCAGGATGAGGACAGAGTGCGCGGCAGAAGCTTCAATCAGCACCGACGCCGATTAGCCTCATCCTGAGGAGACCGCGAAGCGGGCGTCTCGAAGGACGAGGCGCGCGCTCCGACCGCGTCAAAGGCTGATCCTGTCTATTCCCCCCTATGAAGAAGGGGCAGAGCGTCACCGCTCTGCCCCTTCTTTATTTGTCGTATGTGGGTTCGAACTCGCGGCTTTGCTCGGTGCAACCTCCCCCGCTTGCGGGGGAGGTCGGCGCGAAGCGCCGGGTGGGGGCTTCCTCCAAGCGGGGGTACTCTCGTAAGTCGCTAGCTGTCCCATTGCGGAGAAACCCTCTCCCCAGCCCTCCCCCGCAAGCGGGGGAGGGAGCGCACTTTCTTCGCGGCATCAGTGCATGAAACCGCCGTGGTGATTGTTGCCGCCGCTGTTCATGCTCGGAGCCTGGTTCATCGACTGATGGAAGTTGTTCCCGTCGTTGTTGACGATGCGGTTGGTCGGATTGAACTGCGGGCGGGTGTTCTGCTGGTTGTTCTGGACCTGCACCTTGTTCACCGGGTTGTCGTTGAGCTTCACGCCGTTGTTGATGCGGACCGGATTGTTCTGGGTCTGCACGACCGGCTTCGTATCGATGGTCGTGCCGCCCTTGCCGACATTCACCGGCATGCTCACGATCTTGCCAGAAGGGCTATTGGTCGTGCCGTTGGTGCCGGCATTGTTGCTGCCGCCATTCTGGTTGTTGGTCGCGGGCAGCGTCACGATCTTGCCGATGCCGCCGGTGTTGTTGGTGGTGGTGTTGGTCGGCGCAGGCAGGGTGACGATCTTGCCTGGGGTCTGCGACGGCGTGCCATTCGGCTGGTTATTGCCCGCCGGCAGGTTGACGAGCTGGCCGCCATTGCCGAGCTTGCCGATGCCGTTGTTGTCGCCCGACTTCTGCACGATCGGCAAATTGCCGTTCACTTGCGCGCCGCCATTACCCTGCTGCAGCGGCATGTATTTGGGCTGGCCGAGATTGCCGATCTTGAAGGTCGGGGCGATATTCTGCGGCGCCAGGAATTTGGTCGCCTGCATCAAGGGGATCTGCTTCGGCTGCATCTGGAGCTTGAGCGCGACCTGCGCATAGGGCGTGTTGCCGTAGCTGTCGTAGAAGTTCTTGTAGCCGAGCGGCGAGTTCGCGAGCACCGCCTTGTGCCAGGCCTGCGTGAGCAGCAGGTTGTTGAGCAGCCAGCGGACGTGGTCACACAGCGGGTCGTGCGGATACATCGTGATGAACTCCTGATAGTACTCCGGCCGCGCCTCGGACACGACGTAGTCATAGGCCTGACGGGTCGAGCGGCTCGGCAGGTTGGAGGCCATCTGCACCACAGGCGCATTCACCGGCGCGCGGCTGGCGGCGACAGCGGTGTCGCCGAAGAAGGTGAAGTCAGACGTCAGCGACGAGCTCTCCCACGGGATCTGCGCGCCGCTGGTGGTCTGGTTCACTTCGAGGCGCACGCGCTTGAACAGCTGCTCGATCGGCACGTTGGGCTCGCGCGCGACGTTCAGGAAGGCCTGCGTGTAGGGGCTGTGGCCGCCGGTGCCGTCCTGCGCTTCCGCGCCCGGTGCGGTCGAGTAACCGACGATTGAACCGTTCGGGGCATCGACGATGGCCAAGCCGCGACCGGCATCATTCACGTTTGGGAACGGGTTGTTGCGGCAGGCGTCGAGGATGACGATGCGCATGCGGCTCGGGATCGTCTCCAGCGTCGACATCACATCGACCAGGCGCACGGAGTTGTTGACGAGCTCGGTCTGGCTCGAGACCTTGGCATCGACGGGAACGAGGTAATTCTCGCCGGCGAGCTGCACGCCGTGACCGGCGTAGTAGACCATCGCCACCGTGTTCGGACCGCGCGCCGACACTTTGGCGGAGAAGTCCTGGACCACGCGGAGCATGTCGTTCTGGGTGAGGTCGGTCGCGGCGACCACTTCGAACCCGGCGGAGTTCAGGAATTTAGCCATGGACTCCGCGTCATTGTCGGGGTTGGCGAGCTGCGGCGCGTTCTGGTAGTTCGAATTGCCGATCACCAGCGCCACACGCTGTTCCGGACCTTGCAGCGCGGTGGGGGCCGGCTCGACCGGGGCGACTTGCGCGGAAACAGGCCCGCAGGCGAAGCCGAACAGGCTTCCCAGCAGGCTGGCCGTCATCAGAAAAGGTTTTAGGCGGAACATGGCGTGCTCCTTTGGCACTGATCTCGATACGAGATTGGTTGCCGGGGAGCTTGGCCGCGTTCGAGTTTGAGGTCCGTGATCGCCATCACCATGGTAGATTGCGTGATCTGAATCACGCTTGGAACCCGCCAAGGTGGGTGCACGATGGGAGGACAGTCCGTCACATGCTGAAATCGATCGATCCGATCCTCACGCCAGACCTGCTCTGGCTGCTGGCGTCCATGGGCCACGGCGACGACCTCGTTTTCGTCGATGCCAACCACCCCGCGGCACGCATCGCGCAGAGCACGAATTCGCAGCGCCTGATCCAGTTGCCGGGCATCAGCATGGAGACCGCGATCCGCGCTATCATGTCGGTCTACCCGCTCGACGATTTCGATCCCGATCCGGTGCGCGTGATGATGCCGGTCGACGATCCCAGCCGCGTCCCCGACGTGCAGCGCACGGTGCTCGCGGAGATCGAGCGTGCCGCCGGCCGGCCCGTCACGCCCGGAAAACTCTCGCGGCCGGATTTTTATCGCGCGGCGGCGGCGAGCTTTGGCGTCGTACAGGTCGGCGACAGCAGCAGTTACGGATGCTTCCTGATCAGGAAGGGTGTGATCAGCTAGCAGCGCGCGATCGAATGATGCGGGACGGCGTCACGCGTGCTCGAATGGTCCGACCTCGCGGATCACCTTGCAGATCTGCAGGAAGCCGCTGGCGTAGAACTCGGCATGTCCCCGCTTCATCGTCTCGACATGTTCGGGGTGAGTGCGCCAGGCTTCGAGCGCTTCCTCCGAGGCAAAACGGAACACGGTGAGCTCCTCGCCGTCCTCGGCCTTGAACGACTTGACCGACACAAAGCCGGGAAGACGGCTGACGATGTCGTACATGCGCGCGCCGAGCCGGTCGTGTTCGTCGACAGAGGCGCCGTCACGCAATTGCAGATCGCCAATGACAATCACTTCGCCAATCATGTTTCTACACCTTAATCGATAGGATTCCTGCCGCTCGATCTGCTATTCGGTTTCGTGAGGGCTTTGTTACTTGGCACTCGAATTTGAATGGTCATTCCGCAAGCGGCCGTCTATCGTCGATCCATGTCACGCTTTTTATGTCTATCTATCGCTATCGTCCTATCGCTGCTGCCGGCTGTCGCGCCGGCTGCTTCAATCCAAAAGCGTCCCAAGCAAGCCTGGCATGGCTACGGCTTCCTGCCGGGCTATCGCCAGCCGCTGAGCAACAGCATTCCGCTCTATAAGCAGAAGGAAGCGATGCGGCGGATGTCGCCCAGCGACCGACGCCATTGGTACATCGATCCAGTTCCGCAATATTACGGCTGGGATGGTGAGTGGCGCTATTTCGGCCGGCCCGGCTTCGGCGGCGGCCGCTACAATGGCGGCAGTTTTGGGCCGTGCTGGACGCGGACGCCGATCGGCGCAGTGTGGAATTGCGGGTGAGGGGCTGAGTGCGCGGCAGCTAGGGGAAGCTGCGGACGACCTCGATCAGGCCGACGATTGCGGGAAGCCATCGAGGTCCTCTGCCGGAATCCAGTACTCCAGATGTGAGCGGCCGCCCGCCTCCTGCACGTCGTATCCTTCGATGAAGCTGGGCTTGACCTGGAAGCGCGTCAAGAAGCCTGAGCCGTTCGCCGGGACGTTCCAATCGCGCGCGATCTTGATGGCGTAGTCTTCCGTCAGCACCGGATAGAAGATCGGCTGGTCCGGCAGGCGCGGCGGAAACGCGCGCATGCCGGATTGCTCGATTAGCTCCAGGTCTTTCGGTCCGACGGGACGCCAGAGGGTGAGGGTGTCTACGGTGGAGGACATGCGCTGCGTCCCCTTACGAGAAGAACGCGATCTTCTCGGCTTGGGTCATGCGGCGGATTGGCGCCATGGGGTCGTTTGCGGCGGCGCGGGGCTTCTGCAGGATGCCGCTGGCGAGGATGGTGGCGCCAAGTGAGGCTTCCGAAACCGGCGACGTCATCGGCAGCGTCGTGGCCTGCGCCGCGCCGAATGTCGCGGCGGCTGCCATGACCGGCGCCGGCTGCTCCATCACTTCGGCGGCGGCTTCCGCAATGGCGTTGGTGAGGCGCGCCAGCGACTCCATCGCGATCGGCGCTTCCTCTACAGGCTCCTCCACCACCGCTGCGGCGGAGACTGGCTCGGCTGCGGCCGGCTCCGATGCGATCGGCTCCGGTCTCTCGGCTACGATGGGCGCTGCGGCCTCCGCAACCACCGGCTCGGGAACGGTCGCTTCCAACTCGACCGGTTCGATGATCTCGTCGAATTCCGGATCGGGTGCGGCCATCTCCAGCGCGATCGCGTCGAGTATGGCTTCGTCCTCGGCTTCCGCTGCGGCATCGAGCGAAAATTCGTCCGTTACCTCCGCGAAGGCCTCAGTGGCCGGCTCTTCAAAAACGATGTCTTCAGGCGCGATCCGGCTCTCGGCGACGGTCTCCGGCTCAAGCGCGGCGTCCGTCGCCTGCTCGGCAACGGAGAAGGCCTCGGCGACGATTCCGGCCGCTTCCACGGCGGCTTCGGGCTCGATCGCCTCTGCGATGTCCTGCGGCGCCTCCGTAAAAGCCACGGCTGCTTCGCTGGCCATCGCCGCGGGCGCGGCCTCCGCCAGCGGAGCTTCCGCAACGGGCGACGGTGCCTCCTGCACCGGAGCCGGCGAGGGGCGCGCGGCCTGCGGCGTTGCGTCAGTGTCGGTCTGGTCGATCCGGTCCTTGAGCAGATCGAATGCGGCCTTGAGGTCGGCGCGGGGGTCGATGGTCGAAACCTGCGCGCAGGCCGCCTCGATGGAAGCGAGCTGCGAATCAATCAGGTCGCAGATTCGCCCGTCGGCGCCGATCTCGCGCCAGCGCCAGGAGATCTCCTTGATGATGCGCAGGCCGCGCGGGATCGGTGCGAGGCTCGCCTCGATCGCCCCCGGATCGAACGCCGCGATTGCGATCGTCTCGGCTTCGCGGATCGCGTGCCGGATCGCGACCAGCGCCTCGGGCAGCCGGTCCTCGACGACGGGTTGGCGCTGTGCCGCAAGGGTTTCTTCGATTTTCGCGACCGCGTCGAGCACCATGCGGGTATCGGCATTGCGGTTGCGCTTGGCGTATTCGCCGAGGAACCAGCGGCCGCGCGCGGTCTCCATGAAGGCTTCGCGGATCGCGTCGTAATCCTGCTCGTTCGGCTCGGCCGCGCGGGCAGACATAGGCGAGAGGGCGAATGCTTCGTTGGCCATGTCAATCTCGTCGCGCAAATCACCGCGCGTTACAGTAACGATCATCACGATATCGACCGAATCGCAATTGGTTTGATGGCAGGCGAATCACAAATCCCCATCGCAGCATCTCGGAAGCGGCGATTCGCCGTGAGCCTCGCGCTGTTCTATTCGGCCGTGTTCGCGGTGTCGGGAACGCATCTGCCGTTCTTTCCGGTCTGGCTGAAGGCGATCGGTATCGACGCGGCCTGGATCGGCCTCATCAACGCGCTGCCGGCGATCACGCGCTTCACCACGCTGCCGCAGATCACCGCCTTTGCCGAAAAGCGACATGCGATTCGCGCCGGCATGATGGTGTCCGTGCTGGCCACGGCGATCGGGTTCACGGCGGTCGGCTTGCAGCAGCAGCCGCTGGCGCTGTTCCTGATCTATGCGCTGACCTGCATGATGTGGACGCCGACCATGCCGTTGACCGACGCCTATGCGCTGCGTGGTGTCGCCCGCTACGGCCTCGATTACGGGCCGGTGCGGCTGTGGGGCTCGGCAGCCTTCGCGGCCGGCTCGCTCGCCTGCGGCTATCTCGTGGACCACATCGCGGCGCGCGATCTGATCTGGATCATCGTCGCCTGGGCCGTGGTTGCGGTCGCCGCCGGCATGCTGCTCCAGCCGCTCGACGATGTCAGGCGAAGGATGACAGCGGCGCACGCCGGCAAGGCGCTGCTGCGCGATGCCGGCTTCTGGGCCATCATCGTTTCGGCCGCGCTGATCCAGGGCAGTCACGTCGCGTATTATACGTTTTCGGCCATCAACTGGCAGGCCCAGGGCCTCGGCGGGCTGACGATCGCGGGGCTCTGGACGTTGGGGGTGATCGCCGAGATCGTCGTGTTCGCGCTGTCGCCGCGCTTCTCGCTGCACCCGTCCTCGCTCATGGCGATCGGGGGCGCGAGCGCGGTCGTGCGCTGGGTCGTCACCGCGCACGATCCGCCGCTCGCGCTATTGGCGATCGTGCAGCTCGGCCACGGCCTGAGCTTCGGGATGACCATTCTCGGCACGATGAGTCTGCTGGTGCAGCGCGTGCCGTCGCATCAGATCGCGCGGGGGCAGGGCTATTACGCCGCGTGCAACGGCCTGTTGGGTGCGACCACCTCGATCGCGTCAGGCGCGATCTACGCCCGCATCGGCGACGGCCTGTATTACGTCATGGCCGCGATGGCCGGTGTGGGTGCGCTTCTGATCTGGTCGGCGCGGCACCGGCTGAAAGCTCATCCCCACAGCGAGGCATCAGGCGGATAGACCAGGCTGTCGTCGTAACGAAGGCCATGATCGCGGTCGCGCGTCAGCAGCAGCGGGCCGTCGAGATCGACGAAGCGCGCCTGCGGCGTCACCAGCATCGCCGGCGCCATCGACAGCGAGGTTGCGACCATGCAGCCGATCATGATTTCGAAGCCAAGCGCCTGAGCGGCATCGGCCATCGCCAGCGCCTCGGTGAGGCCACCGGTCTTGTCGAGCTTGATGTTCACGGCATCGTAGCGCTCGCGCAAGAGAGCGAGCGAGTTGCGGTCGTGCACGCTCTCGTCGGCGCAGACCACCAGTGGCCGCTTGATCCGGGCCAGCGCGTCGTCCTTTCCGGCCGGCAGCGGCTGCTCGACGAGGGTGACGCCGACGGCCTCGCAGGCGGCAAGATTGTGCTCCAGATTGGCCTCGGTCCAGGATTCGTTGGCATCGACGATCAACTCGGATTCGGGCGCCGCCTCGCGCACCGCCGTGATCCGCTCCGGATCGCCGTCGCCGCCGAGCTTGATCTTGAGCAGCGGCCGGTGCGCCGCTTTGGCGGTCGCCGCCGCCATGGCCTCGGGTGTGCCCAGCGAGATCGTGTAGGCCGTGGTGCGCTCGCCCGGCACCGGGCGGTCGAGCAGGCTCCAGGCCCGCAGGCCGGCGGCCTTGGCTTCCAGATCGATCAGGGCACAATCCAGGGCGTTGCGGGCCGCCCCGGGCGGCATGGCGGCCTGCAGGGCCTGGCGGGTGAGGCCGCCGGCCACGGCCTCCCGCATGGCCTGGATGGCGGCAAGGGTCGCCTCGGCCGTCTCGCCATAGCGGGAATAGGGCACGCATTCGCCGCGGCCTGTCAGGGCGTCCCGGCTGACCTCGGCCACGACGGTGACGGCCTCGGTTTTGGCGCCCCGGCTGATGGTGAAACTGCCTGCGATGGGAAAGCGCTCGATTCGCGCGCCGAGAACCGGAACTTTGCTGGAAGTCATTTTGAACTCTGGCGAAATCTGAACCTGCTGGTTACCTGTGGCAACTAAGGTTAACCAGTTGGGGATACCTTCTCTGGGTAAGGGCGCGTGCGCAACCATCTGATTTCATCCGTTTCTCGCGCTCCGGCACGGGAGCGGCCATCTTGAACGGCGATCCGAAGCTGGAACGGATTGCAAAGGGCAATGCGCTGGCACTCTGCGCCACGGGGACCTGGACCGCGAGCTTCGCGCCGGTCCTGGAGCGGATGGTGGCTGACGCCGAGAAGCTCGCCGGCACCTCGCAAAGCATCTTCATCGACGTCTCCGAGGTCGCCAAGCTCGACACCTTCGGCGCCTGGCTGATCGAGCGGCTGCGCCGCAGCCTGACGCAGGGCGCCGTCGAGGCGCAGATCGCCGGCCTTTCCGCCAATTATTCGAGCCTCGTGGACGAGGTGCGGCGGGTCAGGGCGACGCCCGTCATCGACACCAGCGCGGTCACTATCACCGGCATGCTGGAGCAGATCGGCCGGACCGTGGCCGGTGTTGCCGGCACCGTGGCAGGCCTGATCGACATGCTCGGCGCGGTGCTCGCGGCGGTCGCGCGCACCCTGATTCACCCGCGCTCGTTTCGCCTGACCTCGACCGTGCACCATCTCGAGCAGGTCTGCTGGCGCGCGGTGCCGATCGTGGTGCTGATCACCTTCCTGATCGGCTGCATCATCGCCCAGCAGGGCATCTTCCATTTCCGCAGGTTCGGCGCCGACATCTTCGTCGTCGACATGCTCGGTGTGCTGGTCTTGCGCGAGATCGGCGTGCTGCTGGTCGCGATCATGGTCGCCGGCCGCTCGGGCAGCGCCTACACGGCCGAGCTCGGCTCGATGAAGATGCGCGAAGAGATCGACGCGCTGCGCACCATGGGCTTCGATCCCATCGAGGTGTTGGTGCTGCCGCGCATGCTGGCGCTGGTGCTGGCGCTGCCGATCCTGGCTTTCCTCGGCGCGATGGCCGCGCTCTATGGCGGCGGTCTCGTCGCCTGGCTCTACGGCGGCGTCGATCCCGAAGCCTTCCTGCTGCGCCTGCGCGACGCCATCTCGATCGACCATTTCATCGTGGGCATCGTCAAGGCGCCGGTAATGGCCGCTGTGATCGGCATCGTCGCCTGCGTCGAGGGCCTCGCCGTGCAAGGCAGCGCGGAATCGCTCGGACAGCACACGACGGCCTCGGTGGTGAAGGGCATCTTCTTCGTCATCGTCATGGACGGCGTGTTCGCCATCTTCTTCGCCTCGATCGGGATGTGACGATGGCAGGCGAGATCCAGAACCCCATCATCCGCGTCCGCGACATCACCGTGCAGTTCGGCGCGACGCGCGTGCTCGACGGGCTCGACCTCGACGTCAAGCGCGGCGAGATTCTCGGCTTCGTCGGCCCGTCCGGCGCGGGCAAGTCCGTGCTGACACGCACCATCATCGGCCTCGTGCCGAAGGTCGCAGGCAGCATCGAGGTGTTCGGCGTCGATCTGGATGCCTCCAATACGTCGCAGCGTCGCAACGTGGAGCGGCGCTGGGGCGTGCTGTTTCAGCAGGGCGCGCTGTTCTCCTCGCTCACGGTGCGGCAGAACATCCAGTTTCCGATGCGCGAATATCTGCGGGTGTCGCAGCGGCTGATGGACGAGATCACCATCGCCAAGCTCACCATGGTGGGTCTCAAGCCCGAAGTCGCCGATCGCTTTCCCTCGGAACTGTCGGGCGGCATGATCAAGCGCGTGGCGCTGGCGCGCGCGCTGTCGCTCGACCCGGATCTCGTGTTCCTGGACGAGCCGACCTCGGGCCTGGATCCGATCGGCGCCGGCGACTTCGACGAGCTGGTCAGGACGCTGCAGCGCACTTTGGGGCTGACGGTTTTCATGGTAACGCACGACCTCGATAGCCTTTACACAGCATGTGACCGCATCGCCGTTTTAGGTAACGGTAAGATCATTGCGGCAGGGTCGATCGCCGACATGCAGGCCTCGCAGCATCCCTGGCTGAGGCAATATTTCCATGGCAAGCGCGCTCGCGCGGTGATGGGCTGAGGTGCCGGAGTAGCTGATGGAAACGCGCGCAAATTACGTGCTGATCGGATCGTTCACGCTGGCGGTGATTGCCGCCGCGATCGGCTTCGTGCTGTGGTTTCAGTCGTTGCATACCACCAAGCAGCGCAGCCCCTTGCGCGTCGTGTTCGAGGGCCCGGCCGCGGGCCTGCGCAACGGCGGCAGCGTCAATTTCAACGGTATCCGGGTGGGCGAGGTGGTCTCGGTGAAGCTCGACAACCCGCGGCGGGTTGTCGCACTCGCCATGGTCGAGAACAACGCCCCGATCCGCAAGGACACCCTGGTTGGCCTCGAATTCCAGGGCCTGACCGGCGTCGCCGCGATCTCGCTCAAGGGCGGCGAGGAGGCAGCGCCTGCGCCGCCGCTCGACGAGGACGGCATTCCCACGCTGACGGCCGATCCCAACAAGCTCCAGGACGTCACCGAGGCGATCCGCGGCACGCTCCAGAACATCAACAAGATCGTCGCCGACAATCAGGAATCGGTGAAGAACTCGCTGAAGAATCTCGAGACCTTCACCAACTCACTCGCCCGCAACTCGGAGAAGATCGACGGCGTGATGGCCAAGGTCGATGGCGTCATGCTCAAGGCCGACAGCCTCATGCTCGGCCTCAACACGCTCGCCGGCGGCAAGGACGGCGGCGAGTTGTTTCTGGCGGTGAAGTCGATCCGCGAACTGGCCGACGATTTCGACAAGCGCTCCGGCGCATTGATGACCGACGGCCGCCGCACGCTCGGCGATATCAGCCGCGCCGTCAACAATTTCGACCGCAACCCGACCCGCGTCCTGTTCGGCGCCAGCAACAACGCGCCGCCAGCTGCACCGCCGCCCGAGCCGCCGAAGCCCGCCGTGCCGGAGCGCCGGCGGCAGTAGGCGTCCCAGATGTCGTCCTGGCGAAAGCCAGGACCCATACCGCGAGGTCCATCGATTGCGGTCGATGGCAGTACCGAACGACTGGTCTTCTTCGCCAAACTCCTCCCTGCGATAATGGGTCCTGGCGTTCGCCAGGACGACACCGAGTGCTTGGTCGACCGCTTCGTTCCGAATGACCCCCAAAACAAAACGGAGGCCGTAAGGCCTCCGTTTTCATTCGTCATGCGTCTTGGCGACTGACCGCCTACCCCAGCCGGCCCGCTGCGTGAGCGAGCAGCGTGTACACCAGGCCCGTCTCGGAGGTCAGGTGGTTGCGCAGCTCCTGCGGGCCGCGGCCGTCGCGGGCGACTTCATCGAGCAGGCGTTCGAACTCGGCGACATAGCGGTCGACCGTGGCCTTGAAGTTGCGGTCGGATCGATACTTGCGGGCGACCTCGTCAAAGGCCTTCTGGCCGGCGGGCGTGTAGAGGCGCTTGGTGAACGCCTTGTTCTCGCCGCGCTGGTAGCGGTCCCACATCTCGGACGCGAGGTTGCGGTCCATCAGCCGGCCGATGTCGAGCGACAAGGATTCCAGCGGATTGCCGCCACCTTGCGGAGCCTGCGGCTGCGGCGCCGGTGCAGCCTGGCGGCCGCGCTGGGGCTCACGTCCGGTGGGCGCACCCTGGTTGGCGTCCGTGCGGCTCAAGAGGTCCGACAGCCAGCCGTCACGGCCCTGGTCGTTGCCGGCCGGCGCCACCGGCGGGGCTTCGGTGCGGCGCGAGGAGGCGGGCATGCCGAGGTCCGGCGGCGGCAGCGTCGAGGCGCTGGCGCTCTCGCGCATGCGCGTCTCGGTGCTGCGCGCGCCGACGGCCGCCAGCATCGGCTCTTCCTGGCGCTGCACGCTGGCGCGGCCCGTCGTGGAGACGTCGAGGCCGCGGCCGTGCTGGGCCACGATGCGGTTGAGCTCGGCGAGGGCCTCGATCTGGTCGACGATTACCTTGCGCATCTGCGCAGTGCTCTCGGCAGCCTCCTGCGGCATCTCGAGCACGCCGCGGCGCAGCTCGTTGCGGGTGGCTTCGAGCTCGTTGTGCATCTCGAATGCCATCTGCTTCATGCTGGAGACGAGGTTGGTGAACTTCTCCGTCGACTGCTTGAACATCGCATCCGCCTCGTCGGTGGTCTGGCGGTAGATGTCGTGCATGGCCTCGACGGTCTGCCGGTGCTCCTCTTCGGAGGCCGACCGCACCGCTTCGAACTGGCGGGTGATCGCGGCGGAACCGGCGCCGGCGGTCTCCGCGACGACGCGGGCGATGTCGCGAGCCCGCTCTTCGGCGGCCGCCAGCGATTCATCGAGCAGACCGGTGAAGCGCGACAGTCGCTGGTCGAGATCGGCCGTGCGCAGGTCGATCGTGGTGACGAGCGATTCCAGCGCCTCCTTGCGTTCGGCGAGCGAGGCGGTGGTGTTCTTGTTACTCTGCTCGACGACCTGCGCGGCCTCGACCAGTGCCTTGCCGTGCGCGTCGAACTGGGTCGACAGCTCGCCGAGATCCTGCAGCGCCCGCGTGGTCTTGCTGTTGAAGACGTTGAGCTGGTCTTCCAGGTTCTGCGTCGCAGCGCCGTTGCGCGAGGTGACGTCGTTCATCGCCGAGACGAAGTCGGCGACGCGCGTCACCAGCGCCCGCTCGAGCGAGTTGAGGTTGTCGTGCGCACCGGTCAGCACCTCCTGGAGCAGGATGTTGCCTTCGCGCAGTCGCTCGAACAGGGCGACCGTGTCGGTGCGCAGGATCTTGCTGGTCTCCTGCATCTCGGTGACGGCCGCGATCGAGACCTGGCGCGATTGGTCGATCGCCGCGCGCGAGGCCTGCTCGAGGTCCTTGAGCGACTTGTTGACGGCACCCGTCGCCATCTCGCTCGCCGAGTTGATGGTTCGCGCCACCTCGGAGCCGTTGCCCATCATCGTCTGGGAGAACGCGTGGCCGCGCGTCTCGATCGACTTCAACGCGTCGGACGTGACGCGGTCGATGTCGAGCGTGAGCTGGCTGGTCTTGGAGCCGATCGCGTCCACGAGCGAACCGCGCTTGGCGTCGATCATGTTGGCGAGACGGTCGGACTGCTGCTGCACGTAGGTGACGATCTCGTCGGTCTTGCCGGTCATGGCCTGGCCGAAGCTGCTGCTGGCGGCGAGCACCGAGCGCTCGACGTCCGCCGAGCTCGACTTGACCCGCGAGCTCGCCTCGTTGGAGGCGTTGATCAGCGCGTTCTGGGCGTTGAGCGCGCTGGTCTGGATGTCGGTGGTCGCGTTCGCGGTGGCCGTGCTCAGCGTACGCTCGATCTCGCTCGAGATCGTGCGGATCTGGCTTGCGGCATCCGCCGAGGTCGAGGTCAGCGAGGTCTGTGCCTCACGCGCGCTGTTGAGGATGGTCGAGGCGGTGTCGGCGCCGACCGAGGTCAGCGTGCGCTCGATGTCGATGGTCAGCGACTTGATTTGGCTCGCAGCGTCCGTCGAGGCGGAGATCAGCGTGCCCTGGGCCTCGCGTACGCCGCTGGTGAGCGCCTCGATGGTGGCGCCGCCGGCGGTCGCCAGCGCGCGCTGCATCTCGGCCGCCAGCGAACGAACCTGGCCGGTCTGTTCGGCGGAGACCGCCAGCAGGGTGCTCTGGGCATCGCGGGCGCTGGTCGTGATCGTCTCGGCAGTCGACTGGCCGACTTGCGAGAGCGACCGATGCACTTCGGCGGCAAGGGACTTGACCTGGCTCGCCGCATCCGAGGACGCGTTGACGAGCGTGCTCTGAGCTTCGCGGGCGCCGGTCATGATGGTCTCTGCCGTCGCGGTGCCCGCCATCGAGAGCGAGCGCTGCACGTCCGAGGACAGCGCCTTGATCTGGTTGGCGGTCTCGCTCGAGGCCGCGATCAGAGCGCTCTGCGCATCGCGGGCGCCGGCGGTGATCGATTCCGCCGTGGTGGTGCCGGCCATGGACAGCGAGCGCTGCACGTCGGCGGTGAGGGTCTTGACGTGGTTAGCCGCGTCCGAGGACGCCGTGACAAGCGTGGTCTGCACCTCGCGGGCACCGGCCAGGATCGAGGCGGCGGTCGCCGAGCCTGCCGACGACAGCGTGCGTTCGACGTCGGCCGCGAGCCCCTTGATCTGGTTGGAGGCATCGCCCGACGCGGCGACCAGCGTCGACTGCGCTTCGCGGGCGCTGGTCAGGATGGAGTTCGCGGCACCGGTGCCGACAGCGGTCAGCGCGCGCTCGACCTCGGCGGAGGTCATCTTGAGCTGGGCGTTGACGTCGGAGGAAACCGTCATCAGCGACTGCTGCGCGGTGCGCGCACCGGTCTGGATGGTCTCGCTGGTGTTGACGACGAGGTTGGTGAGCGAGCGCTCGGCGTCCTCGACGTGCGAGCGGATCGCGGTCGAGATCATCTCGGCGCGGGACATCATGTCCTCGCTGGCCTGGCGTCCGCTGCTCTCGATGCGGCCGGCGACGGCCTCGACGCGTGAGCCGAGCAGGTCCTCGAACTGCGCCACGCGCACGTCGATGTCGCTGGCGACCGAGCCGACCTTGGTCTCGATGGCCTGCTGGATGTCCTGGAAGCGCGCCGTGACCGTGTCGGTCAGGTGCATGCTGCGGCCGTCGATGATCTCGGTGACGCCGGTGATGCGGCGGTCGACCGCCTCGATCGCCTGCGCGGTGCCGTCGGTGAGTGTCGAGGTCAGGAGGGTGAGACGGGTATCGATCGACTGCACCGCCTGCGAGGCGCCGTTCGTCACCGCGGTGGTCAGGTAGGTGAGGCGCGTGTCGATGGATTCGAGCGCCTGCGACGCGCCGCCGGTGAGGGTGGTCGTCAGATGCGTGAGGCGCGTGTCGATCGTCTGGATGGTCTGCGATGCGCCATCCGTCAGCGAGGTCGTGAGGTGGTTGAGACGGTTGTCGATCGTCTCGATCGCCTGCGATGCGCCATCGGTCAGCGACGTCGTGAGATGGGTGAGGCGGGAGTCGATCGACTGGATCGCCTGCGCGGCACCGTCAGTCAGCGACGAGGCGAGCGTGTTGAGCCGTCCGTCGATGGTCTCGGTGACCGACTTCGCACGGGTATCGAACGACTGTTCGAGCGCGGCGACGCGGCCGACGAGCTGCTCGTCGAAGGTCTTGATGTGACCATCGATCGTCGAGTCGAGACCCGAGATCTTGCCGTTCAGCGAGGCGTCGAGGTTGCTGACGCGCTCGCCAACCGTGGTCTCGAACTGCACCAGGCGCTGGTCGAGCACAGCCGTGATCGCGCCGCCGTTGGCGGTGAAGCGGGTGTCGAAATTGTCGACATAGGTCTTCAGCGATTCATGGATGTCCTGGGTGCGCTGGCCCATCCGATCGACGATCTCGCCGCCGAAGGTTTTCACGGTGCGGTCGAACTCGGAGATGTGGCGGGTGATCAGGGCGCCCAGCGTGCCGGAGTCGCGTGCGAACTTCTCGACCAGCTCGGTGCCTTGATTCTTCACCAGCTCGTCGAAGGCGCTCATCTGCAGCGACAGCGAGTCGTGCGCGGTCTCGGTCTGACTGACGACCTTGGCGACCAGCGTGTTGACGGTGGCGTCGAGCGCTTCGCTCGCCTTGTCGCCGGAGGTCATGATGTGGCCGGCGAGGCGGTTGCCGGCGTCGTCGATCTTGGCGGAGAGGTCGTTGGAACGCAGCTCGAGCTCGAGCAGCAGCGAGTCCGACGAATTCTTCAGGCTGTCATGCACCTGCTCGGTTCGCTCGGAGATACCGTCGACGATCGCGGCGGAGCGCTGCTCGAACTCGCCTGTGATGCGGTCGATGCGCTCGTTCAGCATTTCGTGGACGCGGTCGGCGAGGTCGACGAACTCGTCGTGGACATGGCCGGTCTTGAAATTGAGGCTGGTGGTCAGTCGCTCGCTGGCGTCGAGCACCGCGCGGGTGGTCTCGTTGCTGGCCTCCTCGAGGCGGTCGAGGAGGTCGCCGCCGCGCTCGCCGAGGGCGAGGATCATGTTGTCGCCGGCGTTGCTGAGCGCACCGGTGATGTGGGCGCCGCGCTCTTCGAGCGCGCCGGTGATGGACTTGGCGACCTCGTCGACGCGCGAGGCAATCGCGTCCGAGATCAGCGCGATGTCATGGCGCAAATCGATCTGCACGCCGGAGATGGCGCTGCGGACCTGCTCGGCCTGGCCGACCAGATTGTCGCGCTGATGCGCGATGTCCTGGAGCAGGGCGCGGATGCGCACTTCGTTGTCGGAATAGGCGCGTTCGAGCGCCGCGACCTCGTTGGCAACCAGCGTCTCGAGTTCGCCGGCGCGCGCGATGGCGCGCTCGATGCCGTCGCCCATCGCCGCGACCTCGCGGCGGATGGCCTGGCCGACGGTCACCATCGAATCCGAAGCCGAGCCTTCCGGCTCGGAGAAGCGGATCGCAACCTGCGCCATCGCCTGTGCGACCGAGCTCATTTGCTGGCCGCGCCAGACGAGGCTCGCCAGGAAGAAGAACAGCATGATCGGCGCGAAGAACATCGTGACGAGGCCGGCAATGGCCAACACGCCGCCGCTCTGGCCCATCGCCGCCTGGATCGAAGGCAGGAAACCGACCGTCAGCGCGGCGCAGGCCGCCAGCCAGATGACGGTGAAGATTGTCGCGCCGGTATAGATGTTGCGGGTCGGGCGTCCCGTTTGCAGCGTTTGCAAGAGCTGGCCGATGGTCGCACGGTCGTCATTGGCGGCGCGGCGCGAGGAGCGCGGCTCCTCGACCTGATCGAACATCGCGCGTTCGTTCGCGGCGGGACGCGGGTCGAAGCTCGGTTCGTCGAACATCGGGGGAGCCGGTGGCGCGACCGGGGGCGACGTTTCGCTGCGCATCGAGGCGTTGCGGCTGGTGTCCGCCGCCGTGTCGCTGATGTTCAGGGCTTCCTGGATTGCAGAAAGCGCATCTTCTGTCGGGTCTTTGACCTTTTTCGGAGTGTTTGCCATGTTCAGTCCGAGCCCTCGTTACTTGTACGCGTCCCCCCGCGAGCTCTGCGCGCTACGCAAGCCCACAGTCCGGATCATGCCGCTTGCGCGGATCTCCGAGCCATCCCCACCCGGACGGCTTGTCCGCCAATTTCTCCAACATCCTATTGGCAGAGCGTCGCGAATGAAATGCCCGCGATTAAGACATTCTTAATCATCGTTAACAGGATCGCGCCGTAAGGCCTTAGCAATAAATGCAATTCTCCACTGGACTCGCCGGATTGCGGCAACTTTTCGTCAATAAGCAGGCAGATTTGCGCAAAACGGCCGGAACATTTCGTTAACCATTTCCGTGCTTGGGTGGAGGGAACTTGACCGCCGGACCGGCGGACATCGCGCGATGCCGGGGCCTGCGCCATGACTCCTGAACTGCAACGGATGGACTGGATGCCCTCGCCCCCGCTTGCACCCATCGACAGCCCGCTCGACCTCGATCATCTCTCCCGCATGACGCTCGGCGATTCCGAGCTGGAACAGGAAGTGCTGGCGATGTTTGCCGAGCAGGCGGTGCGCCTGATCGCGGCGATGGCAGCGCTTCCGGCCGAGGCCGGCGCACTCGCCCACAAGCTCAAGGGCTCGGCGCGCGGAATCGGCGCCTTTGCGGTGGCGGACGCCGCAGCCAGCCTGGAGACCGCGATCCAGACCGGCCAGGGCCGGCCTCACGCCTTCGCTGCGCTGAAAGAGGCGGTGACCGAGGCGCGCGCCGCCATCGAGGCGATCCTCAACACTTAGGCGACAACACGAGACCCGTACTCTAGTCTTTTGTTTTGACGGGTTTTCTTCCCGCGAAGCGGTATTCGCGACTTCATCAAAACGCTATGGCGCCGGGCTGACCGACCCGTTATAGGACAGCCCGGACCCTCCTTCATTCCCTAGATCGCGGCAGCACGAGCACACATGGCCAAAATTCACTTTGTCGATCACAAGGGCGAAACCCGTACGGTGGACGTCGAGAACGGCGCAACTGTGATGGAAGCCGCCATCCGCAACAGCATTCCCGGCATCGAGGCCGAATGCGGCGGCGCCTGCGCCTGCGCCACCTGCCATGTCTATGTCGACGAAGCCTGGCGCGAGAAGGTCGGCAGCCCGACGCCGATGGAAGAGGACATGCTCGACTTCGGCTTTGACGTGCGCCCGAACTCGCGCCTGTCCTGCCAGATCAAGGTCTCCGACGAGCTCGACGGCCTCGTGGTGGCGACACCGGAACGCCAAGCCTAAATTTCTTAGCTGTCATGTGCTCGGCGGCGCGACCTCGATGCCGCGCTTGTGCCAGGGTCTGAGCTTCTCGAGCACTTCCGCGATCAGTGGCGTTGGCCGGCGCGACGCTTCGTCGATCATCACGGCGACGGATGTCGCCGATGCAATGCACTTCCCTTCCGAAAACACCACCTGCTCGAACGTCACCGACGTTCGTCCCAGCTTCGCGACGCCGAGGCCGAGCTCGATCGTGCTCGGCCAATGCAGCTCCGCGCGAAAATGGATGTCGAGCCGCACCATGATCCAGGCAAGGCCCGGCGGCGTCAGGCCGTATTCCGGAAGCTTCATTAGCGTGACACGGCCGGTCTCGAAATAGGTGGCGTAGACCGCGTTGTTGACGTGCTGGTTGGGGTCGAGATCACCGAAGCGGACATTGTCGCTGAGGCGAAAAGGGTAGTCCTCCAGGCGCGGCGTCGTATCGAGGCGGCTTGGTGCGTTCACCGATTGATCTCCGTCATATCGTTGCTCGTTACAGCCCAGTTATCCTGACCCGGCAAGTGGGCCCGGCTGCGGGGCGCTCCCGCTTTTATGCCTTCCCTGATCCATCCCCGTTGGCTAGACAGGCAGGGTCACCTCGGCCCACAGGGCGCCGTCCCACCGAACGACCGATAAAGAGACGATATGAGCGACGCGATCAAAACCGATGTGCTGATTATTGGCGCCGGCCCCTGCGGTCTGTTCGCCGCTTTCGAGCTGGGCCTTCTCGACATGAAGACGCATTTCGTCGACATCCTCGACAAGGTCGGCGGCCAGTGCGCAGAACTCTATCCGGAAAAGCCGATCTACGACATTCCCGGCATTCCGCAGGTTTCGGGGCAGGGCCTCACCGACGCGCTGATGGAGCAGATCAAGCCGTTCCATCCGACTTTCCATCTCGGCGAGATGATCGAGACCGTGGAGAAGATCGGCGATCCCCTGTTCCGCTGCACGACGGACGCCGGCAAGGTGTTCGAATGCAAGGTGCTGGTGATCGCTGCCGGCGGCGGCTCGTTCCAGCCCAAGCGTCCACCGGTGCCGGGGATCGAAGCCTATGAAGGAAGTTCGGTGCACTACGCCGTGCGCAAGATGGAGACGTTCCGCGACAAGAACGTGCTGATCGTGGGCGGCGGCGATTCCGCGCTCGACTGGACGCTCAATCTGCATCCGATCGCCAAGCGCATCACGCTCTTGCACCGTCGCGACGATTTTCGCGCCGCCCCCCACAGCGTCGAGCAGATGCGCGCGCTGGTCGCGGCCGGCAAGATGGATCTGCGCCTCGGCCAGGTCACCGCGCTGTCAGGCAACGAGGGCAGGCTGAGCGGCGCCACCGTCAAGGGCAACGACAACAGCGTCAGCGAAATTACCTGCGACACCATGCTGCCGTTCTTCGGGCTGACCATGAAGCTCGGTCCGGTCGCGAACTGGGGCATCGCGCTGGAGAACAATCTGGTGCCGGTCGAGACATCCGCGTTCGAGACCAACGTGCCAGGCATCTTCGCGATCGGCGACATCAACACCTATCCCGGCAAGATCAAGCTGATCCTGTGCGGTTTCCACGAGGGCGCGCTGATGTCGCAAAAAGCCCATCGCTACGTCTATCCGGAGAAGCGGCTCGTGTTCCAGTACACGACCTCGTCCTCCAGCCTGCAAAAGAAGCTCGGCGTCAACTGACGGCGGCGGGCGATGCCCCATGTTTCTGGTGCTGGAACAGTTCGCGAAATCGCCGTAGTCTGCGGCCATTGCAATTGGCGGCTTAGCAAGGCGATTGGCTCAGCAAGGTGATGATAATGCGGACTCTCTTTTCCAGCTTTCGGCTGTTCTCGCTCCTCGCGCTCGCGATGTCGCTCGGTGCGGTGAGCCCGGTTGTGGCGCAAGTGCAGCAGCCGACCGCCGCAGGCCTCTGGCAGAAGGTCGAAGACGGCAAGACGGTGGGATGGTTCCTCTTCATCGACCACAACGGCATCTTCGAAGGCGTTATCGCAAAAACCTTTCCGCGGCCTGGCGACGACCCGAACGAGATCTGCGCGAAATGCACGGACGATCGCAAGAACGCGCCGGTGCTCGGGCTTTCCTTTATCCGCGACATGAAGCGCGACGGTTTGAAGTATGACGGCGGCAACGTGGTCAATCCGCGCGACGGCAACATCTGGAAGGCCAAGATGACGGTCAGCCCGGATGGGCAGACGCTGACGATGCGCGGTTTCCTCGGCATCTCCCTGTTCGGCAAGGACGAGACCTGGACGCGTCTTCCCGACGCCAACATCGCGCAGGTCGATCCCGCCATCGTCGCCAAATATCTCCCGGCGCAAGCGACCGCCGCGACCAAACCCGCGCCCGTGCCCGCGGCGAAGAAGGGCGGCGCGATGATGGCGCCGGCGCCGAAGCAGTAGGGTCTAGTCGCGCGCTATGGCGCCCAAACTTCCGTAGCTCCACACACCGCCGTCATTGCCCGCCAAGGCGGGGACTCCAGTAGGTCGCAGCCTCTCCGCGTTCTTGCGCGGTGTCCGTGGCCCCCGTGCGCAATCGCGCATGCGGCCGGCTGAGACAGCGGAGATCTTGGCGCGCGAGTAGCAGTCATACCCGTCGAAAGACCAATGCGTGCCGGACGCGCTCCAGTAGTTCCCCGGAATGCGCGGTGGCGCCGGATTTGCATAGCTATCCGCAAAGCTGTTGGGGGAATGAGTCGCCGTCCTTGACGCCCTTCGCCGAGTCGCGGAAGGCGGACGGCAGCTATCGCCCCGCGGCGATGACCTCGATCCGCGGAGACGACATGAGACGTGCAATACCGCGTGCCGCCATGCTGCTGGTCCTGACCGTGCTGCTGACCGCCCCGACGATGGCGCGTGACGACGGCCGCTACGCCAACTCGCCGTTAAAGCCCTGGTTCGAGAGCCTGCACAGCGAATACGGCCAATGCTGCTCGGATGCCGACGGCTACGTGGTCGCCGATGTCGACTGGGAATCCGACAAAGGCCGCTATCGCGTGCATCTCGAGGGCGAATGGGTGGTCGTGCCCGACGGTGCCGTCATCACCGAGCCGAATAAGATCGGCCGCACCATGGTGTGGAAGCACTATATCGACGGCCATCCGCGCGTGCGCTGTTTCATGCCGGGCAGCATGACCTAGACTGAAGCGTCATCCCGGGCGACGCGTGGCGTCGAAACGAGACTCTCGCACCAATACATCCGCGCGGCGAGGCAGCGTCCGCGCGCGGCGCTCAGGTCACCGGCGCCGGATTGAACAGCGTCAAATCGTTGTGGATGCCCCAGCGATCCGACCAGGGTTGCGTGCGGCCGCTGGCGACGTCGAGGATCAGGCGGAACAGGTCCCAGCCGGTCTCCTGAATGGTCTTCTCGCCGGTCGCGATGCCGCCGGCATCGAAATCGATCAGGTCCTTCCAGCGTCGCGCGAGCTCGCTGCGGGTCGCGACCTTGATCACGGGCGCAGCCGCAAGGCCGTAAGGCGTGCCGCGGCCGGTGGTGAACACTTGCAGCGTCATGCCGGAGGCGAGCTGGAGCGTGCCGCAGATGAAGTCGGATGCCGGCGTCGCCGCAAACAGCATGCCCTTCTGCGTCGCCTTCTCGCCGGGCGAGAGTACGCCGGTGATTGCGCTTGATCCGGACTTGACGATCGAGCCCAATGATTTCTCGACGATATTCGCCAAGCCGCCCCTCTTGTTGCCCGGCGTGGTGTTGGCGCTGCGGTCCGCGCCGCCGCGGGCGAGATAGGAATCGTACCAGGCCATCTCGCGGACCAGCGCGCGGCCGACGTCCTCGTTGATGGCGCGTCGCGTGAGCAGCTGGATCGCGTCGCGCACTTCGGTGACTTCCGAGAACATCACGGTGGCGCCGGCGCGCACCAGCAGGTCGGCGGCGAAGCCGACCGCAGGGTTCGCGGTGACGCCGGAGAAGGCGTCGCTACCACCGCATTGCAGGCCGATGACGAGATCGGCGGCCGGGCAGGTCTCGCGGGTGCGCTTGTTGAGGATCTTCAGGCGGGCTTCGGCCTGGGTCATGATCGCGTCGACGATGGCGCCAAAACCGTCGAAGGCTTCGTCCTGCATGCGCACGATGGCATTGCTGACGCCTTCCGGCACCAGACGCTCGGGCGCGAGCTTTTCGCATCCCAAGCTGATGACCAGGATCTCGCCGCCGAAATTCGGGTTCTGCGCGATGTTTTGCAGCGTGCGGATCGGAATCACTGCATCAGGCGCGTTGATGGCGACGCCACAGCCATAGGCGTGCGTCAGCGGCACGACGTCGTCGACATTCGGATATTTCGGCAGCAGCTCGGCGCGGATGCGCTTCACCGCGTATTCCATCGTGCCCTTGACGCATTGCACGGAGGAGGAGATGCCGAGGATGTTCTTGGTACCGACCGAGCCGTCGGAATTGCGAAAGCCTTCGAACGTGAAACCATCCAGCGGCGGCAGCGGCGCGGGAACGGCGGTCGAGATTTCCAACTTGTCGAGGGCAGGGGCCTCCGGCATGCGGATGCGCGCTTCGTCCACCCATTCGCCGGCCAGGATCGGCGCGAGCGCATGGCCGATCACCTCGCCGTAGCGGATGATCGGGGCGTCCCGCGCGATGTCGACCAGCGCCGTCTTGTGTCCCTGCGGCACGAAGGCACGCAGCGTCAGCCCGCTGGCGAAACGGGAGCCGGCGGGAAGCCCGAAATCATTGACAACGATCGCGACGTTGTCGCGATCGTTGAGCTTGATGTAGCGGGGCTGCTCTTTCGCTGCGACTGACTGGTCCATGGAAGGACTCCGAAGTGTAGGGTGGGTTAGCGCAGCGTAACCCACCACCGTCTGCATCCGTCGAACCACAAGAGGTGGGTTACGCTGCGCTAACCCACCCTACGACACCTACGCTCCGTCAACCGGGATAGGTATAGGCGGTCTTCACCGTCGTATAGAACTCGCGGGCATAGGAGCCCTGCTCGCGGGCGCCGTAGCTCGAACCCTTCCGGCCACCGAACGGCACGTGATAATCGACGCCGGCGGTCGGCAGATTGACCATCACCATGCCGGACTCGCTGTTGCGCTTGTAGTGCGAGGCGTATTTCAGGCTGGTGGTGCAGATGCCGGAGGCAAGGCCGAACTCGGTGTCGTTGGAGATCGCCAGCGCCTCCTCGTAGTTCTTGGCGCGAATGACGGTTGCGACCGGCCCGAAGATTTCTTCGCGCGCGATCCGCATGTTGTTGTTGGCTTCCGTGAACAGCGCCGGCTGCAGGTAGTGGCCGGGCGTTTCGCGCTTGAGCAGCTCGCCACCCCAGGCGAGCTTGGCACCCTCGTCCTGGCCGATCTTGATGTAGCGCAGATCCTGGTCGAGCTGGCTCTGGTCGACCACGGGGCCGATATGCACGCCGGCCTTGAGCGCGTCGTCGACCGTCAGGCCTTTCAGGCGCTCGGTCATCGCCGCAACGAAACGGTCGTGAATACCTTCGGTGACGATCAGGCGCGAGGACGCGGTGCAGCGCTGGCCGGTGGAGAAATAGGCGCCGTTGACGGCGACTTCCACGGCGGTCTTGAGATCGGCGTCGTCGAGCACCACCAGCGGGTTCTTGCCGCCCATTTCGAGCTGGAATTTCTTCATGCTGCTCGAGGTCACGCAGGCCTGCGCGATCTTGCGGCCGGTCTGCACCGAGCCGGTGAAGGTGATCGCGGCGACGTCGGGATGCTCGATCAGGGTCTGGCCGACCACGGAGCCCGAGCCGACAACGAGGTTGAACACGCCGGCCGGGATGCCGGAACGGGTGATGATCTCGGACAGCGCATGCGCCGAGCCCGGCACCAGCTCGGCAGGCTTGAACACCACGGTGTTGCCGTAGCAGAGCGCCGGGGCGATCTTCCAGGCGGGGATCGCGATCGGGAAATTCCAGGGCGTGATCATGCCGACGACGCCCATCGGCTCACGGGTGAGCTCGACGTCGATGCCGGGACGGACGGAAGCGCCCTTCTCGCCGATCATGCGCAGCGCCTCGCCGGCGAAGAACGCAAAGATCTGGCCGGCGCGGGCGACCTCGCCGATGCCCTCGGGCAGCGTCTTGCCTTCCTCGCGGGCGAGCAGGCGACCGAGCTCTTCCTTGCGGGCGATGATCTCGAGCGAAATCTTGTTCAGCGCGTCGTAGCGCGCCTGCGGCGTCGACTGCGCCCAGGCGGGGAAGGCGGCCTTGGCGGCGGCGATCGCCTTCTCGGTCTGCGCCTTGTCGGCCTTGGCGTATTCGCCGACGACGTCGTTGGTGTTGGAGGGGTTGATGTTCTTGGTGACGGCGGAGCCATCGACCCATTCGCCGCCGATGAAGTTCTTCAGGATCGCAGTCATAGCTTCCTCCAGAGTTTTTAACGAACCAGGCAGGGACGCTTGTCGTCGAAGGTCCAGCCGGGGATCAAGTCCTGCATGGCAATAGCGTCATCGCGGGCGCCGAGTCCATGCTGCTTGTAAAGGTCATGCGCGGCGTCGATGGCGGCCCTGTCGATTTCGATACCCAGGCCCGGCCTCTCAGGCACGACGATCTTGCCGCCCTTGATCTGGAGCGGCTCCTTCGTCAGGGCCTGGCCGTCCTGCCAGATCCAGTGCGTGTCGATTGCGGTGACCCTGCCGGGGGCGGCGGCGCCGACATGGGTGAACATGGCGAGCGAGATGTCGAAATGGTTGTTGGAGTGCGAACCCCAGGTCAGGCCGTTGTCGCGGCAGGTCTGTGCCACGCGCACCGAGCCCTGCATGGTCCAGAAATGGGGATCGGCGAGCGGAATGTCCACCGCACCGAGGCGCAGCGCATGCGACAATTGCCGCCAATCGGTCGCGATCATGTTGGTCGCGGTCGGCAGGCCCGTTGCGCGGCGGAACTCGGCCATGATCTCACGGCCGGAGAAGCCGCCTTCGGCGCCGCAGGGGTCCTCGGCATAGGCGAGGATGCCGTGCATGTCCTTGCAGAGGCCGACAGCCTCGTCGAGCGACCATGCGCCGTTCGGGTCCAGGGTCACCCGCGCATTCGGAAAGCGCTTGGCGATCGCAGTGACGGCCTCGATCTCCTGCTCGCCGCGCAGCACGCCGCCCTTGAGCTTGAAATCGGCGAAGCCGTAATGGTCGTGGGTGGCTTCCGCCAGCCGCACCACCGTTTCCGGCGTCATCGCCTGCTGATGGCGGAGGTTGAACCATTCGGGCTTGCCGCTCTCGCCGCCGACATAGTCGAGCTTGGATTTGCGCCGGTCGCCGACGAAGAAGAGATAGCCGAGCGTCTCGACGCTGGTGCGCTGCTGGCCTTCGCCGAGCAGGGCTGCGACGGGCAGGTTGAGATGCTGACCGAGCAGGTCGAGCAGGGCGGACTCCACAGCCGTGACGGCGTGGATCATGACGCGGAGATCGAAAGTCTGCTTGCCGCGGCCGCCGGCATCGCGATCGGCGAAGGCTGTACGAACGTCGGCGAGGACGTTGTTCATCGCGCCGACGGTCTTGCCGATCACGAGATCACGGGCGTCCTGCAGCGTCTGCCAGATCTTTTGGCCGCCGGGCACCTCGCCGACGCCGGTGTGACCGGCATTGTCGGTGAGGATGACGATGTTGCGGGTGAAGAACGGCGCATGCGCACCGCTCAGATTAAGGAGCATGCTGTCACGGCCTGCGACCGGGATCACCTGCATCGCGGTGACGACCGGTGCGCCAGTGATCTCGGTTTTGGCCATCGCAGGCTCCTCCCTGTGTCGCTGTTATTCTGCAGCCTGTTGTGACGATCGGATGGCGGGCAGATTCTTCACCAGCGCCGTGACCTCCGCGATCTCCTGCTCGGTGAGATCGGTCAGCGGCGGACGGACTGGGCCGGAATCGCGGCCGATCACCTTCATGCCGGCCTTGATGATCGAGACCGCATAGCCCTTCTTGCGGTTGCGGATCGCGATCAGCGGCAGGATGAAGTCCTTCAGGCCGGCGTGGATCGTCGCGTGGTCGCGCTTGCGTACGGCGGCGTAGAAATTGGTGGCGAATTCCGGAACGAAGTTGAACACCGCCGAGGAGTAGGTGGTCACGCCCATGTCGAGATAGGGCAGCGCGAACGTCTCCGCGGTCGGCAGGCCGCCGATATAGGTCAGGCGGTCGCCGAGCTTGGTGTAGACGCGGGTCATCAGCTCGATGTCGCCGATGCCGTCCTTGTAGCCGACGAGGTTCGGGCAACGTTCGGCGAGGCGGGCGAGCGTATCGGGCTGGAGGATGGCGTTGTCGCGGTTGTAGACGATGACGCCGATCTTCACGGAGGCGCAGATCGCTTCCACGTGGGCAGCAAGGCCGTCCTGCTCGGCATGGGTGAGATAAGGCGGCAGCAGCAACAAGCCGTCGGCGCCGGCCTTCTCCGCGCCGATCGCGATCTCGCGCGCGGTGGCGGTGCCGTAGCCGGTGCCGGCGAGCACGGGCACGCGGCCCTTGGTCTCGTCCACGGCGATCTTCACGACCTGCGGAACCTCGGCGGCCGTCAGCGAGAAGAATTCGCCGGTGCCGCCGGCGGCGAACAGGCCTGCGACGTCATAGCCGCAGAGCCAATCCATATTGGCGCGGTAGGTCGCCTCGTCGAAGGAGTAATCCGCCTTGAACGGGGTGACGGGGAAAGACAGGAGGCCGGATCCGATCTTCTGGGCCATTTCCTGCGGGGTCATCTTGCTCATGGGCGCTGCTCCCTGGTCTCGTGTTGTGGAGGACGCAAAGGCTGCGCGTCCATGCGCCGTGGTTTAGGAGACCGTTCGATGCGGGTCCAAGCCAAAGCCTATATCGACCGATGCGAATTCAGCATCAATCTTCCATCACCTCCGCCGAGGACAATTCGCTCGCGATTTTGACGAGGGCCGAGAGCAGCGGATTTTCGTCGTCGCGGCGCCAGACCATGAACAGCTCGACGGGGACGCGGGTGCGCAGCTTCAGTGGCCGCAGGCGGACGTCCGCGATCTTCAAGCTCGCCGCCGCCGCCGGCACGATGGCGAGGCCGAGGCCGGCGCGAACCATGGCGAGGATGGAGTGGATCTGGCTCAGGTGCTGGACATAGCGCGGCAGGATGTCGGCGCGGGTGAACAGCGCCACCAGCACGTCGTGAAAGTAGCGGCTCTCATAGGGCGAATACATCACGAACGGCTGGTTGTCGAAATCCTTGATCGTGACGCTCTCGGCATTCGCCAGCGGATGCTTTTTCGGGATCGCGGCGAGCAGGGGCTCGGCGACGACGCGGCGGCTGGCGATTTCCGGGCGCGCGATCGGGGGCCTGAGCAGGCCGGCATCGATCTGGCCCGAGGTAAGGGCCTCGAACTGGTCGCCCGACACCATCTCCTTCAGCGAGAAGTCCACCTCGGGCAGCTTGGCGCGGCAGGCGGCGACGAGCTCGGGGAGAAAGCCGTAGGCGGCGGCCGCGGTGAAGCCGATCTTCAGCGAGCCGGACTTGCCGAGCGCGATACGGCGGGCGACCTGCGAGGCGCTTTCCGCAAGCTTCAGGATGCGCCGCGCTTCCGGCAGGAAGCTGCGCCCGGCCGGCGTCAGGCGCACCGAGCGGCTGGTACGCTCCAGCAGCGGCGCATCGATGATGTGCTCGAGCACCTGGATCTGCCGGGACAGCGGCGGCTGGGTCATGTTCAGCCGCGCGGCGGCGCGGCCGAAATGCAATTCCTCCGCCACCGTGACGAAACAGCGGAGCTGATTGAGGTCGAACATCGATACATGCCTTAGATGGATAAGGCGTTTCCCCGGCGCTTCTAGCATCGATTACTCCCAAAACAAAGACGGCGGCCGTGAAGCCGCCGTTAAGTTGCCTGGTCAAGCTCCCATGGGAGCCCTCAGGAGGAACGTTTGAGCACTACGCGCTCGATCTTGCCGACGACCACGAGATAGGCGAATGCGGCCACCAGCGCATTGGCGCCGACGAATATCAGCGCACCGTTGAACGAGCCGGTCGCGGCCAGGATGTAGCCGATCACGATCGGGGTGCTGATCGAGGAGAGGTTGCCGAAGGTGTTGAACAGGCCGCCCGAGACGCCGCCGGCTTCCTTCGGCGAAGTGTCGGAGACGACAGCCCAGCCGAGCGCGCCGATGCCCTTGCCGAAGAAGGCGAGCGCCATGAAGCCGACCACCAGCGCCTGGCCGTCGACATAGTTGCAGGCGATGATCGACATCGACAGCAGCATGCCGCCGACGATCGGGATCTTGCGCGCCATCGTCAACGAGCCGGTCTTGCGCAGGATCGCGTCGGAGATGACGCCGCCAAGCACGCCGCCGATGAAGCCGCACAGCGCCGGCAGCGTCGCGACGAAGCCGGCTTGCAGGATCGACAGGCCGCGCTCCTTGACGAGGTAGACCGGGAACCAGGTCAGGAAGAAGTAGGTCAGCGTGTTGATGCAATACTGGCCGAGATAGACGCCCAGCATCATGCGGTTCGAGAGCAACTGGCGGATGTGGTCCCACCCGGAGCCGGCCTCTGGCGCGCCCTCTTGCTTCAGATCGTCTTTGGGCGCGTCGAGATCGACCAGCGCGCCGCCGTTCTTGATGTAGTCGAACTCGGCCTCGTTGATGCCGGGATGCTCCTTCGGCCCGTAGACGGTCTTGATCCAGACCAGGCCCATGATGATTCCGAGCGCGCCCATCACGAAGAACACGTAGCGCCAGCCGTAGTCGTGCGCGATCCAGCCCATCAGCGGCGCGAAGATAACGGTGGCGAAATACTGCCCGGAATTGAAGAAGGCCGACGCGGTGCCGCGCTCATTGCTCGGAAACCAGGCTGCGACGATGCGGGCATTGGCGGGGAAAGAGGGCGCCTCTGCGATGCCGACGAGGAAGCGCAGACCGAACAGCGCGGTGATCGCGGTGCCGGCGCTGAAGAATCCGACCCAGCCCTGCAGCGTCGTGAACAGCGACCAGACGATGATGCTGAAGGCATAGACGAGGCGGGAGCCGTAGCGGTCGAGCAGCCAGCCACCCGGCACCTGCGCGATCACATAGGACCATCCAAACGCCGAGAAGATGTAGCCCATTGCGACGGGATCGAGATGCAGCTCCTTGGAAAGCGCGGGGCCCGCGATCGACAGCGTGGCGCGGTCGGCATAATTGACGGTCGTGACCAGGAACAACATGGTCACGATGAACAGCCTGACGCGAGACCTTCTCACGTCCGCTGCGGACATCACTGCGCTCATTGCGCGCCTCCTTAGAACTCGAAACGTTTCCCCACTGCGACTCCTAGAGGTGCGCGCGGCAAAGTGTCCAAGTTCAAGGCAGTATCGATCGATGCCGTTTTTGGATGGATGGAACGGCAGGGGGGAGGAACGATTGAGGTGATGGCGAACGCGCTCACCACGTACTCAACTGTCATTCCCCGCGAAAGCGGGGAATCCAGTACGCCGCGGCATCTCGATTCAATCACGTCTGTCACGGCGCACTGGATCGCCCGGTCAAGCCGGGCGATGACACCGAGAGTGGAGTGAGCGCTCGCCTTTGCTACTACTGCCGCGCGCCTGGCAGCAGCGGCGCGAGCAGCCCGCGTGTCACGCCCGGCGGTGCCGCATCGAGTCCCAGCACGGCGCTTGCGGCCGGCAGCGCCGCGTCCGCCATCGCGGCGTGCCCTTCGGCGCTCGGATGCACGGCGCCGCCATAGACGGCGGAGAGCACGCCCCAGGTCGCGTCATGGATGTCGGTCGGCTGGCTTGCTGCCGGCAAGCCTTGCGGATAGGTCATCGCCGCGAAATAGCTGTCATTGGCGTCGCGGATCCAGCGCGCGCGCGGCAAATAGGCGCGGAATTCGGAGGCGCCGCGGCCGCACAGCATCGGCTGGCTCGCTGCGCTCACGATGTCAGGATTGAAGCTCTGGCCGTTCTCGGCAAAGCAGGTGCGGTCGAATTCGGGATCGTTGCCCGAATGCGCGCAGAAGCCATGATCGGCGAACGCTGCCTGATGTGAATCCACGAAGGTCATGCGGTCGGCCTCGGGATCGCGGCACAGCGCGCCGCGGGTGCAGGTGGCGAGCCCCTTCAGTTGCGGCAGGAATTCGGTGTCGACGAAGGTCGAGACGCGGGCGAGGCGCTGCGGGTCGGCGTTGAAGGACGGATGAATGTCGAAGCCGGCGCGGCCGCCGCGGCATGGCACCCCACCATCGGCGAGCGCCGGGTTGGCGTAGGAGACGTAGACCACGTGCGAGAGGTCGCCGCCGACCAGCGGCTTGAGCGCCTCGCGCAGCTTGACGAAATTCTGCGGCAGCTCGCGCGCCAGCGCATCGCGGGAATCATCAACGCTCGCCATCACCCCGGAGCGCCGGAATATGGCGCGCTCGGTTGCGGTCTCGACGATCACGTCGGCGACGAGGCCGGAGAAATAGACGTCGTTGGCGCCGACCGAGAGCAGCACGAGGTCGAGTGTGCGCTCGGGCTGGCGTTTCCGGGCGGCGGTCAGCGCCTCCCGCAACTCGGCGACCTGCGCGTTCACGCTGATGTTGCAGACGCCGGTCTTGCCGGGCGGGCATTCGCGGGCGCGCTGCGAGCCGAGCAGCCCGTCGCTGATGCTGGCGCCGGTGCAGGCGAGCGGCAGAAAGGTAATGGCGACGTGGGTGTAGCGTACCGCGAGCGCCAGCGCGGTGCGGGCCTGATAGCTATAGAGCGATCGGTGGCAGGGCGAGTTGAACCAGAGCGCGCTATAGCGCTGCCAGTTGGCAAGCGTATCCGGCGCTTCGCAGGCGCGGCCGCCCTTGAAGCCGGCCCGGCTCGGCCGATAATACTGCGCGCCGGCGGTGCCGAGATAGGAGCGGAAGCAAAAACCTTCGTCCGACAGCGCCAGCGACCGGTCCGGATTGCCTTCGCCCGAGGCGATGCTGTCTCCGAGGCCAGCGACGAAGATGTCGCGGACCTGGATCTCGGTCTGGACGCGCTGGGTCGGATCGGAGCCGGAGGAGACGTCGACGCTCGCGACCGTCTGCTTGCCGTAGCGTACCCGCAGATTGACCGGCTCGGCGCAGTCGAAGGTGGATTGTTGCGGCCCGTCGCCGTCGTCGAATGACCAGGCGCAGGTCGCGCCGACCGGCACCGCGCCGGCGAGGCGCACAGTGACGGGATGGTCGAGGGGGGTGAGGTAGTTTTCCTTCGTGTTGTCGCGGGTGCAGGGCTGGTTGACCCGGCCCTGGAGGTCGATGCAGAGCCGGTTGACCATGTTGCGGGCCCAGCCGCGGCCCTCGCTCTGGAGCTCCAGCGATTGCTCGGCGGCGAGGATGCTGCGGTTACGCGCGTTCTCGACATGGAGCAGGAAGTCGCGCTCCTCGCGGAACAGTCGGAAGCGGTTGCGCACCTCCCAGCTGATCTGCATGGCGCCGGCGTCCTGCGCGGCCGCCCGCTCCGGCGGCAAGGCGGTGAGGAGCCCGGCGAGCAGCAGGGCACCGGCGAGGAAACGGCGAAGGAATACAGGGATCATGGCCCGCGTTTTCAACGGCAAAGTTGAGGCGGAAATAAGAGAGCTGCTCTCCGCCTGCAACATTGGTCTGAAGGTTTTACCGGCCGCCGTCTAGCGGACTATCGACGGAGCATGATCTTTTCGGAGAGCCGCTTCGCACTTTTCCGGATCATGCTCAGCGCTTGCTGGCCTGCCGCAGCGACCGCTCGCGCTCCATCGCTGCCACCTGCTTGGGCAGGTTGGCCTGCGCGCAGGCCTCCGCCAGCCGTCGGCGCTCCTGCCAGGGCTCCACCACATTCATCCAGAGCTCGCGTGTGCCCATGATGGAGATGGCAAGACCGAACGGGATCACGAAATAGAGGATGCGGAAGACGAGGAGCGTGGCCAGAAGCTGCTCGCGGCCGAATTCGGGCAGCGCCACCAGCATGGCGGCGTCGAACACGCCGAGCGAGCCGGGGGCGTGGCTGGCGAAGCCGAGCAACGTCGCCAAAATGAAAACCACGGAGAGCGACAGGAAATCGATCTGCGGAGTGGCCGGCACCAGAAGGTACATCGCCAGCGCGCAGAATCCGAGATCGACGACGCCGATCAGGATCTGCACCAGCGTCAGCGGCGCTGACGGCAGCACCACCTTCCAGCCCTTCTGGCCAAGCTCGCGGCGCTTCTCGCCCATGCAAAGCCAGACCAGATAGGCGCCGATCGAGGCAAGGCCGCCGATCGCAATCAGCCGGTTGATCGACGACGGCAGCTGATCCATGTAGGAGGCGGCATCCGGATGGATGGCCATGCCGATCGAGAGCACGAAGATGTTACCGAGCCAGAAGGTCAGGCCCGACAGGAAGCAGATTTTGGCGACGTCGATCGCATTCAGCCCGTAATCCGAATAGATCCGGAAGCGGATCGCGCCGCCGGTGAAGACTGTGGCGCCGATATTGTGGCCGATCGAATAGGACGTGAAGCTGGAGAGCGCTGCGATGCGATAGGGCACGTGCTTCTTGCCGATCGTTCGCAGTGCAAAAAAGTCGTAGAAGGTCAGCGTACAGAACGCGAAGCATACGCAAATCGCCGCCAGCCCGATGTTTTCGCGGGGGATCTCGGTCAACGCGGTCAGGATGACCCCGGTGTCGATGCCCTTGAGGGTGCGCACCAGCGTGGTGATCGCGAACGCGATGATAAAGACGCTCGCCGCAACGCCGAGTCGCCGCCAGCCGATCCATCTCTTGAAGCCGCGCTTCAGCGCGGTCAGCAGTCCGTGCATTCATCCTCCCGGCGGGGGGCAAGACCGACCAGGCCAGACATTGGCCGGTCGGATGCGATCAGTGCCCGATGTGGGCTTGGATCGCTAGACATGATGTAGCTCATTTAAGGCAAAAACAGTGACTTGTGCAGCCCTTGACAAGGATAGGTTCTGTCTTGGATCAGCCACTTTGTCATACGCGGTTCACATCGGACGCGCGTTAAGCATATGAGTCGTAGGACCGGTCGCGTCCGTCCGTGACATGATTTCAGATCCTGCACGGCCGGCGTTGTTCCAGCGCAAGGGATGCGGGCTTTTTTGGAACGACGATGCCGTGCGCTGGTTAGTGCCGCATCAGCAATCGAACATGGCGGAATAACCGGCTTCTCCTGAAAGCCGGTGCCTCCGTGTTCCCACAACCCGAGAGGATCGGACCGATGGGATTGTTCACAAAAGACATCAAAACCATGAACGACCTGTTCGTGCATCAGCTCCAGGACATCTATTACGCCGAGCAGCAGCTCACCAAGGCACTGCCGAAAATGGCGGATAAGGCGACCGATCCGCAGCTGAAGCAGGGCTTTTTGACGCACCTCGAAGAAACCAGGGAGCACGTCAAGCGGCTCGAGGAAGTGTTCAAGATGCACGGTGCGCAGGTGAAGGCGGTCGATTGCCCCGCGATCGACGGCATCATCGAGGAAGCCGACGAGACGGCCGGCGAAGTCGCCGACAAGGCAGTGCTCGACGCCGCGCTGATCAACGCGGCACAGGCGGCGGAGCATTACGAGATCGTCCGCTACGGCAGCCTGATCGCCTGGGCGAAGCAACTCGGCCGCAACGACTGCGCCAGCATGCTCGCCAAGACGCTCGAGGAGGAGAAGGCCACCGACAAGAAGCTGACCACGATCGCCGAGAGCAAGGTGAATCTGCGCGCTGCAAGCTGAGGCCAGGCTTAGCCAGGATAGAGCGTCGCGCGGTCATCCGCGCGACGCTCGCACGTTACGCATCCATTAGGCATGCATCATTCGATCGTTGTCGTAACATGACGGCGAGCGGGAAGTTTATCGTTCGCATGGGGCTGCAACCGAGATGGCAGCATGCGAGTAAGCACCGCCAGATACGAAGCCTTCGAAGCCGGCGCGCCGCATTCCGGCTCCCGCCTTGCGACGTCTCTCACCCTTGCCGCGATGAGCCTTGGTTATGGCGTGGTGCAGCTTGACGTCACCATCGTCAACACCGCGCTCGACGCCATGGGCAGGACGCTCGGCGGCGGCGTCGCCGAGCTGCAATGGGTGGTCAGCGCCTACACCATTGCGTTTGCCGCGTTCATCCTGACGGCCGGCGCGCTCGGTGACCGGATCGGCGCCAAGCGCGTCTTCATGGCGGGGTTTGCCATCTTCACCGCGGCCTCGCTCGCCTGCGCATTGTCGCCCAATGAGGCTGCCCTGATCGCAGCGCGGCTGGTCCAGGGCCTGGCGGCGGCGATCCTGGTGCCGAATTCTCTTGCCCTGCTCAATCATGCCTATCCGGACGACCGCGAGCGCGGCCGCGCCGTTGCGATCTGGGCCGCCGGTGCGAGCCTCGCGCTCACGGCCGGTCCCTTCGTCGGCGGCGCACTGATCACGCTGGTCGGCTGGCGCGCGATCTTTCTCGTCAACCTTCCGATCGGCCTCATCGGCCTTTGGCTGAGCTGGCGCTATGCGACCGAGACCACGCGCGCGCCCTCACGCGAGATCGATCTGCCCGGCCAGCTCGCGGCGATTGGTGCGCTGGGGGCGCTCGCCGGCGCGATCATCGAGGGGGGCGCGCTTGGCTGGCAGCATCCGGCTGTGCTCGCGGCGTTCGCTTCAGCCGCTCTCCTGGCGGTGCTGTTCGTCTGGCGCGAGAGCCGCGCGACGCAGCCGATGCTGCCCCTGTCCCTGTTCGATCACCGGCTGTTCAGCCTGACCGCGCTCGTCGGCCTGCTCGTGAACGTCGCGATCTACGGGCTGATCTTCGTGCTCAGCTTGTATTTCCAGAGGATCAACGGGCTGACGGCGTGGTGGACGGGTCTCGCCTTCGTGCCGATGATGGCGGTGGTGCTTCCAGTCAATCTGCTGGCGCCTCGTCTCGCCGAGCGTATCGGGGCGTGCCCGACCATCGTCGTCGGCGCCTGCGTCTCGGCGCTCGGTTGCGTCGGCCTGCTCTGGATCGAAGCCGGCACGAGCTATTGGGCGATTTTTGCACAGATGATCGCGATCAGCAGCGGACTTGGGCTGCTGGTGCCGCCGCTGACCTCGACCTTGTTGGGCAGCGTCGAGAAGGCGCGCTCCGGCATCGCGGCGGGCGTCCTGAACGCGACGCGGCAGACAGGCAGCGTGCTCGGCGTTGCGCTATTCGGTTCGCTAGTGGCCTCGGAAGGCGCGTTCATGACCGGCCTGCACGCATCGCTGGCGGTCTCGGCCACCGTCCTCGTGCTCGCTGCCGCCGTGATCGGGATCGGCGCGCGTTCGCGCGGGTGAACTGTGTGGAGGAATCAGCCGCGGCGCAGTGCGAAATGCGCGCCGCAGAACGCCATCGCGGCACCGAGGCCCAGCGCGGAAATCCCGGCCAGCACGCCCGAGACCGTCGGGACCGGGCTCGGCGCCGAGGCCACCTGGCCCGCACCCGCAAGCAGCAGCACGCCGACCGCGATCAGGAATTGCCGCATCCGTTGCGGGATCTGGCCCGAGACGGCGCTCTGCATCAATGTCGCCGTGAAATAACCGCCGGAGAAGCCGACGGAGGCGATCAGCCACCAGGCGATCGCCGCGCCCGCCGGTATGAACTCGTGCGTGTCCGAGTGCCAGAGGCCGCCGAGGTCGAGCCCGTAGCGGGCGCCCAGCATGTGCACGGCGAGCGCGAGCAGCACGCCGGAGATCACGGCGGCGCCGAGAATCAGGCGGCGCGGAAAAAAAATCGTCTCAGCCATGTCCCGCTTGTAGGATGGGGCAGGGCGCCCACGCAAGCGGATCGCAGATGGGATCGCCCGGATTGGATTGTTTGTGAAGATGCAGGATTCGGGAGCCGAGGCGGCTGCGGGCGCGAGCTACGCCTACAAGGCGTCGCTGATCGGCTCGGCGCATCGCTTCGAGCTGACGGAGGAGGGGCTGTCCTGGCACATCGGCGGCCGTTCGGGCCTGTGGCGTTATGACGAGATCAGTGCAATCCGGTTGTCGTTCCGCCCCGTCTCGATGCAGCAGCACCGCTTTCGCGCCGATGTCAGCCATGCCAGTGGCGGCCGCATCAGGATTCTGTCGACGAGCTGGCAGACGGCGGCGCTGATGGCACCGCAGGACAATGGCTTTCGCAATTTCATCGTCGCGTTGCACGCGCGCATGGCGCAGGCCGGCAGCCAAGCCGAGTTAACCGCCGGCCTTGGCCGCAGGACCTACGCGGCAATGCTGGCTTTTCTTGCGGTGCTTGCAGTGGCGATGACGGCGCTCCTGGTCCGGGCGCTTGCGATCAGCGAATTCGCCGGCGCGCTGTTCATCATCGGTTTTGCCGCGCTGTTCGCCTGGCAGATCGGCGGCTTCGTGCGGCGTAACCAGCCGCGGAGCTACAGCTTCGATCGCGTGCCGAGCGCTTTGCTGCCCTAATGGCCGTGTTGCCTCGGGTGCAATGGGCCGCAACCAAACGTGACTTCGCGCCGTTGCCCCGGTGTCGCATCGTGCTGCCATGTCAACCATGGACCGCGGCATGCGTAGGCCTTCGGCGGATGAGATCTCCGAGATCAACCGCGCCCATCTGATCGATACGCCGCTGCAGCCGGCGGACCTCCTGTTCATGTTCGGCACCCGAGAGGACGTCACGCTGCGGGCCGATACGGCGGGGCGACTATGGCGCCAGGGCTATTTCCGCTGGTCGATTGTCAGCGGCGGCGTGACGGCGGGCTCGGAGCAATCCGAGTGCACGATCATCAAGGCGGCGATGGTCGCGGCCGGCATTCCAGCTGACCGAATTCTCGAGGAACATCATGCCCAAAACACAGGCGAGAACGTGATCCTCTCGCTGCCGATCATTGACGCGGCGCTCGGGCTGCACAATGTCCGCACCGTGATCTGCCTCGGCAACACCTGGACCGCGCGGCGCTATCCAATGACGCTGCACCGGCACTGGCCGGAGGTCGAGAAAATGCTGCTCACGGTCGACAGCTTTGCGACGCCGCGGACGCTCTGGCACACCGATCCCGAATTTCGTCGCCGCATGCTGCATGAATGGGACAAGATCGAGCCTTACAAGGCGAAGGGCTTCATCGCGGAATGGCCGGAGGCCTGAACGGGGGAGCGGCATCAGATTATTGCTTGACGTGTTTTCTTGACGCGAACCGGTACCCACTTCGCTCGAAAACGCTTTAGCTACTCCGTCGAGTCGAAATCCTCTTCCTTGGTGCCGAGCAGCGATGCGATCGTGCGCAGGCCGGAATCGAGCTGCTCGAAGGAAGGCGGGGCGAGCGCGAGCCGCACTGCGTTCGGTGCGTGGCCATGGGCGATCGCGAAGGTCGAGGACGGTGTCAGCGCGATGCCGCGCCGGGCTGCTGCGGCGACGAAGGTCTGCGAGCGCCAGTGTGCCGGCAGCGTGAGCCAGAGATGATAGGAGCGCGGATCGGCGGCGAGCTGGTAGCCGGCGAGCAGCCTTGCCGCGGTTTGCTGGCGGCGCGTAGCGTCGACGCGTTTCAGCCGCGTCAGCTCGGCGACGGTGCCGTCGGCCATCAGCCGCTGCCCGGACGCCAGCGCATGGCCGGACGCAATCCAGCCGCCGGTGCGGACCGCGCTCATCACGCTCTCACGCAATCGCGGCGGCGCGACGAGGATGCCGAGCGCAAGGCCCGGCGCGACCTTCTTGGACAGGCTGTCGATCACGATGCAGCGGTCCGGGTTGAGTGCGGCCAGCGGCGTGTCGTCGGCGAGGAAGCCATAGACGGCGTCCTCGATGATGGTGAGATCGAGCTTCTCGGCGACGCGCATGATGTCGGCGCGCCGTGTCGCGTTCATGGTGACGCTGAGCGGGTTCTGGATGATGGGCTGGAGATACAGCGCCGACAGATGCGCCTCGCGATGCGCCTTCTGGATGGCGTCGGGGCGCGCGCCAAATTCGTCGATCGGAATCGGGACCAGCGTCACGCCGAGCCGCGCGGCGATGCTCTTGACGTACGGATAGGTCAGCGCCTCGACGCCGCAGCGGCCGCCGGTGGGAACGAGGGCTGCGAGGGCGGCCGCGAGCGACTGCTTGCCGTTGGCGGTGAAGACGATCTGCTCGGCCTGCGGTGCAAAATCCTTGCGCGCGAGATAAGCGGCGGCTGCATTGCGCGCGCTCTTGGTGCCGGTGCTGGTGGAGACGCGCAGCGCGGATTCGAGCGCATCGACACGCTCGAGGCCCGCAAGGCTCTTGGCGATCATCGCCCATTGCTGCGGCAGCAGCGGGTAATTGACCTCGAAATCGATCCGCGCGTCGCGCGGCTCGCTCAGCGCCTCGACCTCGCGCCTGATGTCGCCGGAGATGAAGGTGCCGCGGCCGACCTCGCCGACGACGAGGCCACGGCGGAGCAACTCCGTATAAACCCGGCTCGCGGTCGAGACCGCGATGCCACGGTCATAGGCAAAATTGCGCTGCGGCGGCAGCCGATCGCCCGGCCTTAACGTGCCGTTAGAGATATCGAGAGCAATGGCATCGGCAAGCTTCACGTATTCGAACTTGGACATTATTGCACCGAGAGCAATGTTTCACTTGCTCCGAGTAGTGTACTGGAGCATTTAAGTTCCATCAAGCTTCACGATTGAGCCCAGGAGAGCGAGAGCAATCCGACGGCAAATGAGGTGCAGGCGCTCGGGCGCTTGCGCCAACGGCATCCGCATCGCCGCGTGGACAACAGGCCGGAGAAGGACAATGACCACGATCTCGCAGACCGCCGGGCGGAGTTTACGCTCATCCTCGTCGGACGGATTTTTCCGCAAGCTGGCCAACGGCGCCTATGCGCTGTTCGACGCCCTGGAGCGCCGCTCCGCCGTCAAGACGCTGAACGACCTCGATGACCGCGCCTTGCGCGACATCGGGATCACGCGCAGCCAGATCGAGGATGCGGTCTACGGTCAGGCCAAAGCAGAGCTGACGCGGTTTCTGTAAGCGTTTCGCTCTTGTCCCGGACGCGCTGCGTCCGGGGCACCAGACTGAGTTTTCAGGCACACCTGCTTCGACATCGTCATTGCGAGCGCAGCGAAGCAATCCAGAATCCCTCCGCGGAAAGACTCTGGATTGCTTCCGCCTTCGCTGAAGCTTCGGCGGACAAGTCGCTGCGCGCGCAATGACGGCGTTTGTGGGTAGCACTGTCGCTACTTTAGCTCGCGCTTCCACCGCAGACACAGCTTCGCATCCTCGCGGCTTGTTTCGCCCGAGCTTTGCTTCGTCGCCTTGCCCTCCTAGAAAGAGGGCGCAGGGAAGAACGGGCGCCGGCTGGCACCCGCGATCCACTGTGCGAAATTGCAGTAAGAAGTCTGCACAGCGGCATACAGGTGAAGCCAAAACGTCCGGCCTTCCCTGCGCAGCGGTTTTACGGCTTATGCCGTGCTCTCCCCGGGGAGCGATGCACTATTGCCCCCGTCGCCTCATGGATCGCTGATGCTGCGTGCCCGGTCGGGCCGCCACATCACCACAAGACTTGACGCACAGACCCCGGGCGTCAGGACGACACGGTTTTGCCGTACGCGGATCACACCGGTCGTGTGCGCGACGCCTTCGCTCACGGTTGCCCGCCCTGCGAAACCATTCGCGCCGGTGTTTCCCAGCGTCCGCCGCCACCCGGCCCGCGTTCGTGACGATCGCGATAGCCCCTCTTCCTTGGGCCGGGTTGCCGCGACACATACGTGATTTCCGAATTTCGGTAAAGTGGAATATTTTTCGCGGCGCGCATTGACCTGCAGTTCGGGTGTTTTGCCCGACGGGCAACGCGATATCTTGTAGCCCGGATGGAGCGCAGCGCAATCCGGGATTCCATCCGTGCGGGCACAGCGGCTCCGGATTGCGCTGCGCTCCATCCGGGCTACGAACAGAGCCCTCAGTGCCTTACCACCAGCACAGAGCATTTTGCATAGCGCACGACGTGCCCGGCATTGGAGCCCAGGAAATAGGTGCGCATCGCCGGCCGGTGCGAGGTCATCACGATCAGCTCGGCCTTCATGTGCACGGCTTCCTCCAGGATCTCGTGATAGATGCCGCCCTGGCGCACCACGCTGGAGATGCGGGATGGCTCGATGCCGGACTCGCGTGCGACGATGGCGAGGGCTTCTTCCGAGGTCTGGCGTTGCTGTTCGTCGAAATCGGCCGGCACGTATTCGGCCAGCATCACCGGCGTCATCGGCAGCACGTTGAGCAGGCGCACCACGCCGCTCCAGGTCTGCGACAGCGTTGCCGCGGTCGCGATTGCCGGCTTGGCGAGATCGGTGTCGGCGAGGTCGATGGGCACGAGGATGGACTTGAACATCTGCGCCTCCAAATCTTTCAGTCAGGACGTCTTGCCGGCACGTCGCGCGATCAACCCGATCGAAGCAGCCTTAACTTCGAAGCAGCTTTGGACTGACGAACAACACCAGCTTGCCACGGCGGTAAGCCACGTCACCCCAATCCTTGACGTCAAAGTCGAAGATCGCAAGCCCCGACGTGGGCAGGTTGTCGGCGAGCGCCTTGGCGGCGGCCGGATCGCCTCCGCCCGTCAGCATCAGGGCGATCTCGTGCATGCCCGGATTGTGGCCGACCAGCAGCAATTGCCTCGGATCAGCCGGAATGGTTGCAGTGCGAATGGATTCCAGGATCTGGGCGGGATCGGCGGCGTAGAGTTCCGGCAGGACCTCGACCTGCGGCGCGGCGACGCGGTCCTTCATGGTCTCCCAAGCAATGTCCCAGGTCTGCCGAGCCCGGACGGCATGCGATACCAGTACGGCCTCGGGAAAGGGGGGATGGGAGGCCATCCAATCGCCGATCTCGGCGGCATCCTTGTGGCCGCGGTCGTCGAGTCGGCGGTCCTGGTCACGGCCGCTCGGCGCGTCGGTCTCGGTCTTGGCGTGACGCAGCAGCAGCAAACGGCGCATGGCATTCTCGAATCGTTACGCGTCCAAGGATAATCTGAGAGGATAATCTACAGGCGCCGGTTGAGGACAAGGTGACAAGCGGCCGCTCGGTCTTTTAAAGCGCGATGAGATTAGGGCGAATCGTCATCGCGCTTTAGGTTATTGTTTGGAGCATGGTCCTTTCGGAAAACCGCTGCACACCTTTCCGGATCATGCTCTAAGAAAACGACATGAGCGAGACTTTCACAAGCGTGTCCCAGGAAGAAGCCGGCTTTCGCGACCGGGCGCGGCTGTCGTTCGACCTCGATGCCGATATCTGCGTCATCGGGGCCGGGCTTGCCGGACTGTCCATCGCGCTGGAGGCGGCCCGGCTGGGGGCCAGCGTCGCGGTGCTCGAGGGCCGCCACATCGGCTGGAACGCTTCCGGCAATCAGCTCGGCACCGTGATGCCGGGCTTCGCGCTGCCGCTCGCCGAACTGATCGAGCGCATCGGCTTCGAGGACGCGCGGGAATTGTGGACGCTGTCGAAAGCGGGCGCCGAGTTCGTCCGGGCCAACGCCACCGAGGAGAACATGCCCGGGATCCGCCCGACCGACGGTGTGCTCGAGGTCTCCAACGTCGGTGCCGGCGACCGGCTGATCAGCCGTTTGCAGATGCTGAACGAGGATTTCGACACCGAGGCCGAGGGCTGGCAGGTTGATCGCGTCCGCGAGGTGCTCAAGACCGATCACTACTTCCACGGCGTCTACTATCCCAGGGCGTTCCAGGTCGACGGCCGCAAATATGTGCATGGCCTCGCGGCGCTGGCGCGACGGGCGGGAGCGCGCATCTTCGAGGATACGCCGGTCGTCAGCATCGATCATTCCGGCATCCGCAAGCGGATCGTCACGCCCTCGGCGCGGCTGCGCGCCACCCATATCGTGCTCGCCGGCAACATCCATCTCGGCGCGCCCTTGCGGCGCCTGTCGGAGACGCTGCTGCCGGTCTGGCGCTATGCCGGCATCACCGCGCCGCTCGGCGAGCGCGTGCACGAGATCATCGCCTTCAAGGGATCGGTGAGGGATTCCGACGGCGTCGATCATTTCCGGATCGTCGACGGCGACCGGCTGATGTGGGAAAGTGCGGAGACCACCTGGGCCGCACGGCCGCAGCGCTTTGCAGGCGCCGTCAGGCGGCGGATCCGGTCGATCTTCCCTCAGTTCGGCAATGTCGAGATCACCGACATGTTCGGCGGCGCCACGGGCCAGACCGTGCATGGCATGCCGCAGATCGGCCAGTTACGCAAAGGCCTGTGGGTGGCCAGCGGGTTCGGCCGCCAGGGCATGAACACCTCGGCCATGGCCGGGCAGATGATCGCGCGCAGCATCCTGTGGGGCGACGAGCGCTGGAAGCTGTTCTCACCGTTCGAGCTGGTCTGGGCGGGGGGAACGACGGGGCGGGTTGCCGGCCAATTGGTCGGAATCTGGGGCAGGGCGAGTTCCGCCGCCGCAGGCTCGCTTGCCCGCTATCGTGAACGTGCCAGGGTCAAGGACCGGGAACGCGAGGCGCGGCTGGCCGAAGCCAACCGGGCCGCGGGCACCGGTCCGCGCCGGCCGCCGTCAGGCGTCAGGCCGCGGCTTGCCCAGCCGCCGAAAACTGGGTCCAACGCGGTCGAACCAGCCCCGGAACCGGCCTCGCGCGACGACAGCGTCTCGCAAGAGACCCGAGAAAAATCCCGCCCGGAAGTGTAACGTTAGCCGCGAGAGCCCGTATCTCAGGGCGTAGACGCTCCCGCATGGAGAATGAGATGTTTGACCGCCGCATCCTGTTGACGACTGTCGCCGGCCTGTTCGGCCTTGCGGCCTTCCGCTGGCTCAGAGCATCGCCCGCGGAGGCTGGAGAGAAAGCCGCGCAAAAATTCGAGATCGAGAAGACCGACGCCGAATGGCGTGCCCAGCTCACGCCGCAGCAATATGAGATCCTGCGCAAGGAGGGCACCGAGCGGCCGGGCTCCAGCCCGCTGCTTGGGGAGCACCGCAAGGGCGTTTTCGCCTGCGCCGGCTGCGACCTGCCGCTGTTCGCCTCCGACACCAAATTCGAGAGCGGCACGGGCTGGCCGAGCTTCTACCAGCCGATCGAGGGCAATGTCGGCAAGACCGAGGATCGCACCTTTGGTATGCTCCGCACCGAGGTGCATTGCCGGCGCTGCGGCGGCCATCTCGGCCACGTCTTCGACGACGGTCCGAAGCCGACCGGACTACGCTACTGCATCGACGGTTTCGGGCTGGTCTTCCACCCCGCGGCGGCGTCGGCGACGTAAGGCGTCGCTGGAGCATTCCGGAGCGATGCATGAGCATCGAATTATGGTGCGCAATTGCGCACCTGAGAATCTCAAGATTCCGGGTTCGGTCTTGTGGACCGCCCCGGAATGACAGGCAAGTACCGGCAATTGTTGCCGGTCCCGGCAATTGTGCCCCGGTCATCAGACCGGGGCTTTTTCATTAAGCCATTGATTTTTTGAGAAAACCCGCATTGGCATAGCCCTTGCGACAGTCTCCTCCGACTGCGGCCATGGTCGACCGGCCGCCGAGATCGGATCTGGAGACAAAGTTATGGGTATCTTCGATGCAATGAACACCTCGGTGGGTGGCCTGCAGGCGCAGTCCTACGCGCTGCAGAACATTTCCGGCAACATCGCGAACTCATCCACCACCGCCTACAAGGGCATCGGCACCAGCTTCGTCGATCTCATTCCCGACTCATCGGTCCCGAGCAAGCAGGTCGCGGGCGGCGTGACCGCCAACGCCAAGGCCACCATCACCACGCAGGGGACGATCTCGGGCTCCAGCGTCGCCACCAACATGGCGATCACCGGCGACGGCTTCTTCTCGATCCAGAAGGCGACGGGCGTCGTCGACAACGCGCCGGTGTTCAGCGGCGTCACTTATTACACCCGCCGCGGCGACTTCCAGCTCAATGCCAACGGCAATCTGGTCAACGGCGCCGGCTACTATTTGATGGGCGTCACGGTCGACCCGAAGACGGGCAACCCGCAAGGCAACGTCGCGACAGTCCTGAAATTCCAGAACAACTTCATCCCGGCGCAGGCGACCACCTCGATCCAGTACGCGGCGAACCTGCCGACCCAGCCGAACACCGTGGCGAGCACGACGGCGGCAACCAAGACGCTGCTGGCGGCCGGCGGACTGAACCCGTCGGACTTCGCGGCCAACCCGCTGCCGGTCGGCACGCCGCCTCCGCCGTATGCAAACGCGACAACGTCCGGGGCTGCTGCAACCGGCAATATCCGTTCACCCTACTCGTCGACCACCGCGACGGGCGCAGTTGCGCTCCAAAACAACTCCTCCGCCGTGGCATCCACGAACACGTCTTTGAATAGCGCCGCCGGCACCCATCTCGCCTCCACCACTCTCACCCAGCTGGTCGGCCAGACACTGGTCGTCAACGGTCACAATATCGTCTTCGATGGCAGCTTGACCAGCACGCCCGACGGCCTTGGCGGTACCGCGATTGGTCTCGGCGTGGGTACGACCACAAAGGTGTCCGACATCATCACCGCTATCCAGTTGGCCGGCGGCCCCGGCGTTAGCGCCTCGCTCAACGCCAGCGGCAACATCGTGATCTCCAGCGGCACCAGCACCGACGTACCGGTTGGTAGCGGCCAGGCGGCCACGGCGCTTGGCATCAGCAGCGTAACGCGCGGCGGCAACGTGCTGTCCTCGCCCGCGATCTCGGGCGCCACCGTGCTGAGCGGCGCGGCGGCGGCCGGCGGCGCCGAGGTGCTCACATCGGGCTTCCAGGCGGGGTCAGTAGGTCCGCCCGTGGTTCCTCCCGACACGATCACTGTCAACGGTCAGACGCTGACATTCATGGCCTCCGGCGCATCAGGCCCGAACCAGATCAATATCACGGATAACATCACGATGCTGCTCGGCAAGATCGACGCTCTCGCCGGTGCAACGGGGTCGTCGGTCAGCAGTGGCGGCGTGATCACGCTGAACACCGGCACAGCTTCCAACCTCTCGGTGGCGAGCTCCAACAGCGCAGCCTTCGCCGCGCTCGGCTTCACCTCGACCATCGCCAAGAATCGTGACGGTGGTGGCGTTGCCGGTACCGGCGGCGTGATCGGCAATGACATCGCCACCTTCACCAAGGAATCGATCAGCGGTGGCGCGGTGACCGCCTACAACGCGGCCGGCACGCCGGTGAACCTGCAATTGCGCTGGGCCAAGACCGACAGCGCCTCGCTGGGCGCGGGCCATGCCGATAGCTGGAACATGTTCTACCAGACCGACCCGAATGCGACCGGCACGACCGTCGGCTGGGTCAATACCGGCCAGGCCTTCACCTTTGCCGCCGACGGCTCGCTGACCTCGCCGAGCGGCTCGGGTATCACCATCAACAACGTCAGCGTCAGCGGCCAATCGCTGGGCTCGGTCTCTTTCAATATCTCCTCGGGCGGACTGACGCAATATGCCAGCACCAGCGGCGCGGTCACCATCAACACCATCACCCAGAACGGCTATGCCGCCGGTCAGCTTCGCTCGGTCGCCGTCAACAACAACGGCCTCGTGGTCGGGACTTTCTCCAACGGCCAAAACCTCGACCTCGCACAGGTCTCGTTGTCGCACTTCAACGGCACCAACTACCTGAAGGCGCAGGACGGCGGCGCTTACTCAGCGACCGAACAGTCCGGCGCCGCGATCGATGGCGCTTCCGGTTCGATCAGCGGCTCGTCGCTGGAAGGCTCGAACACCGACATCGCCGACGAATTCACCAAGCTGATCGTGACCCAGCAGGCCTATTCGGCCAACACGAAGGTGATCACGACGGCGAATACGATGGTGCAGGACCTCTTGAACGTGTTGCGCTGATTGGGGCGTGACGTAACCAAAGGCGGCAAGTCAACATGGGTTTGAGTTCAGCCCTCGCCAGTGCGATGAGCGGTCTGCGTGCCAATCAGGCTGCGCTCTCGATCGTTTCCTCGAACGTCGCCAACTCGCAGACGCCGGGTTACGTCGTCCAGACGCCGAACCAGATCGAGGTCACCACCGGCGACTTCGGCTCGACGGTGACGACGACCGGCGTCAGCCGCGAGCTCGACACCTATGTGCAGAAGCAGCTGCGCACCGAGACCGGCGGCGGCGGCTACGCCGACCAGATGGCCAACATTCTGAAGCAGCTTCAGAATGTCTATGGCACGCCCGGCAACAGCGGTACGCTCGAAACCGCGCTGAACAGTTTCACCACGGCGCTGCAGGCGTTGTCGACCAACGCGGGCTCGTCGTCGGCGCAAACGGTTGCGCTCGGCGCCGCGCAGACGCTGGCGCAGCAGCTCAACCTCACCACCAAGGGCATCCAGTCGCTGCGCTCCAACGTCGAGCAGGATCTCAGCACCTCGGCGATAGCTGCCAACGCGGCGATGCAGCAAGTCGCCGACATCAACTCCAGACTCCAGGGCCTGTCGGAACACGACCCCTCGGCTGCGACGTTGATGGACCAGCGCGACCAGGCCATCAATAACCTGTCGAAATATGTCGACGTCCACGTCACCGTCGACGGGTCCAATCAGGCCAACATTTACACCACCACCGGTATCCAGCTGGTCGGCGCCGGGCTGGCCTCGCAATTCACCTTTGCGTCCGCCGGTGCGCTGTCGGCGACTTCGCTCTACAACATCGATCCGGCCAAATCCGGCGTCGGCGCGTTCAACATCAAGCTCCCGAACGGATCCTCGGTCGACGTCGTCGCCAACAGCGTGGTGTCTTCGGGCCAGATCGCGGCCGATCTGAAGCTGCGCGACCAGACGCTGGTGCAGGCGCAGAACCAGATCGACCAGTTCGCCGCAACGATGTCGAGCGCGTTGTCGGACAAGACCACGGCCGGCAGCACGGTCACCGGCCCGCCGGCCGGCTTCGATCTCGACCTTGCCGGGGCGGCGCCGGGCAACAGCGTCAACTTCAGCTACACCGACACGACCACCAACACGAAGCGACAGGTCACGCTGGTCAACGTGACTGATCCGGCGGCGCTGCCGCTGCAGAACCCCACCAACGCCAATCCGATGCAGATCGGGGTGAACTTCTCCGGCGGCATGAGCGCGATCGCCTCGGCGCTCAACACCGCGCTTGCCGGCTCGCATCTGTCGTTCGCCGCCGCCCCGTCGCCGGCGACGGCCACCACATTGCGGGTGACCGACGACAACAGCGGCCTCGCCAAGGTCAATTCGGCCTCGATCACCAAGACGATCTCGTCGCTGACCTCGGGCAATCCGCAACTGCCGCTGTTCACCGATGGCGGGCAGGCGCTCTACACCGGCGCGATCACGGCATCGGGTTCGCAGATGACCGGCCTTGCCGGACGCATCGCCGTGAATACGCAGCTCGCCACCGACCCGACCAGGCTGTCGGTCTACAACACCTCGCCGGTGACGCCCACCGGCGACACCACGCGCTCGGACTATCTCTATTCGCAGCTCACCTCGGCGGTGTTCTCCTATTCGCCGCAATCCGGTCTGGGCTCGGCGAGCCAGCCCTTCACCGGGAGCGTCTCGAACTACCTCCAGCAGTTCCTGAGCGTTCAGGGCAACGCTGCGACCCAGGCGACCGCGCTCCAGCAGGGCCAGAGCGTCGTGGTCTCGACGCTGCAGGCCAAGTTCAACTCGACCTCCAGCGTCAACCTGGACTCGGAGATGTCGAACCTGATCCAGCTGCAGAATGCCTATGCCGCCAACGCCCACGTGATGTCGGTGGTGCAGAGCATGATGAATACGCTGCTCCAGGCTCAAGTGTAACAAGTAACAGGGCTCTGAAACATGTCGATCAGCAGCATCAACTATTCCTCGTCGGTTCTCGGCTCGCAGATCCGCAACATCAACCAGCAGCTCACCGACCTGTCGACGCAGCTCTCGACCGGGAAGCTGTCGCAGAACTATTCCGGGATGGGCACCAACGAGGGCTTTGCGATCGCCGGGCGCGCGCAGATCTCCAACATCGCCGCCTATACCGACACGATGACCAACGTCAACGTCAGCATCAACCTCGCCAATACGGCTTTGCAGTCGCTGACCACGATTCGCAACACGGTGCAGACGGGCTCGGCCAACACCGCGCAGGATCTCAACGTCAACGGCCAGACGGTTGCGCAGAACACTGCGGCTGCGCAATTCGGCTCGATGGTCGGCGTTCTCAACACGCAGTCGGGCAACCGCTATCTGTTCTCCGGAACCGCCTTCAACACGCCGTCGGTCGCGAATGCCGGCGACATCATCAACGGCACCACGACGCAGGCGGGCTTCAAGACCGTCATGGCAGAGCGCCAGGCCGCTGACCTCGGCGCCAACGGCATGGGCCGGCTGGTGCTGGCGGCGCCACAACCGACGCCGAGCTCGGTGAAGGTCTCTGAGGACGCCGCCGTATCGCCATTCGGCCTGAAGATCGCCGCAGTCTCCTCGACGCTGACCGGCGCGACGGTCACCGGCCCGAGCGGCTCGCCGGTGTCGTTCTCGGTCGACCTCAACGGCGTCAACCCGAAAAATGGCGACAAGCTCAGCGTGCAGTTCACGCTGCCCGATGGCTCGACCGAGCAGATCGACCTGACGGCGTCGACCGCGACGCCGACGCCTGTCGGCAGCTTTGCCATCGATGCAAGCGTCCCGGTCAATCCGAACAACACGGCGACCAACCTCAACACCGCGCTGAACACCGCGATCAAGAAGCTTGCCGGCACCTCGCTGGTGGCGGCGTCCGCTGTCACGGCCGGTGACAATTTCTTCAATACGGCGGGATCCGCCACCGCGAATGTGGCGGCCACCGGCAATCTGCGCTCCTATACCTCCACGACCGGGACGGGCTCGGTCGCGTTGCAGGACAGCGCATTGGCGGTTGCGTCTACGACCACGTCGCTCGATTCTTCGGCGACACCCCATCTCAACGGGACCATTCTCAACGCGCTCGCCAACGTTCCGACCGGTACCACCCTGACCATCACCGGCGCGAGCGGCGCCCACACGATCACCTTCGACCCTAATGTCACCACTGTCACGACGGCTAGCGGCAATACCACGATCGGATTGGCTTCGGGCAGCGCCGCGAACGTGTCTGATATCTTGAATGCGATCGCGACGGCCGCCGGCATCCCCGCCGCTAACGTGACTCTGAGCGCCAGCGGCAATATCCAGATCGCGACCGGCACGGGCACCGACGTGGCGATCACCGGCGGCTCGGCGGCCACAGCGCTCGGTCTCAGCAGCGTGACGCGCGGCAACGTGCCGTCGACGCCTCCAATCACCGGTTCAACTGTGCTGAGCGGCACTGCGACCGCTGGCGGCCCGGAGGTCCTCTCAGCGGCGTTCCAGGCGGGGTCGGCGGGTCCGCCTGCTGTTAACCCCGATACGATCACGGTGAACGGTCAGACACTGACCTTTGTCGCCTCGGGCGCCGCCGGCCCAAACCAGATCAACATTACCGACAACATCACAACTCTGCTTGGCAAGATCGATCAGATCACCGGCACCACGAAGCCGTCGACCATCCATGGCGGCGTGATCACGATCAACACGGACGATCCCGGGAGCCTCAACATCACGAGCTCGAACAGCACGGCATTCTCGGCGCTCGGCTTCACGACCTCCCCGGTCACGGCGGCAAAGGCTCCGCTGCGCGTCGGCTCTTCCCCCCTCGGCTCGGCGACGACGCTGGTGAACGGCTCGGCCACCACCGTGCAATGGTACCTGGGCAATGACGGCCCCGGCTCGCCGCGCTCCACCGCAATGGCCCGGGTCGACGATTCCGTCACGGTGCAGTATGGCGCGCAGGCGAACGAGGACGCGATCCGCAAGGAGCTGCAGGCGGTCGCCGTGTTCGGGACGTTCTCGACCTCGCCGACCGGGCAGTATTCAGGCGGGCAGGTCGCCGCGCTGAGCGTGCGGGTGACGCAGGCCCTGACCAAGCAGCCCGGCCAGCAGAGCATCGAGGACATCCAGACCGACCTCGCGATGGCCCAAAACACGATGAAGGACGCAGGCACGCGCCAGACCCAGGCCAAGGCGCAGCTCCAGACCATCATCGACCAGGCGGAATCGGCCTCGCCGGACCAGGTCGCGAGCGAGATCCTGTCGCTCCAGAACGCGCTGCAGGCGTCCTACCAGGTGACCTCGAACCTCTCGCAGCTCTCGCTCGTCAAGTTCCTGTAAGGATGCGTTAAGGCGCCGTTAACCATGCCTCTTTACCTCTTGGTGAGGATTGGAGCGAGGCGGAGCCGTCAATGTCGGACACGATGCAGCTGGTGGTGGCGACGCCCTGCTTTGGCGGGCAGGTGTCGAGCATCTATGCGAGTTCGATCTTCGCGCTCCAGCGCGCCGTGCATGGCGTGCCCAATCTCGAGCTCAAGGTGCTGCTGCGCGACGGTGACGCGCTGATCACCCGCGCGCGGGCCAATCTAGCCGCGATGTTTCTGGACGATCCCAAGGCGACCCATTTCCTGTTCATCGATGCAGATATCGGGTTCAAGCCCGAGCAGGTGTTCCGGCTGATCGAGTGCGGCGCGGACGTCGTCGCGGGCTGCTATCCGATCAAGCGGGTCAACTGGGACAAGGCGAAGCGGGCATTCGAGGCCGGCCGCACCGACGTGCCGGCCGCCTCGCTCGACTACGTACTCGAAATCGAAGACCCCGACCGCATTGTCGTGGTCAACGGCTTTACGCCCGTGCGCTACGCCGGCACCGGCTTCCTGATGATCCGGCGCCACGTGCTGGAAACGATGTGCCGCCATCCGGACTATGCGGCCCTGCAATTCTTCCGCGAGCATTCGCACGATACCCTGGCGGGGAGCCAGAACCGGTTTGCCTTGTTCGAATGCACGATCGATGCGGCGACCGGCACCTATCTGTCCGAGGACTTCGCCTTCTGCAAGCGCTGGACGGACATCGGCGGCGAGATTTGGGCCGATATCGAGAGCTCGCTCGATCACGTCGGACCGTCGGTGTTCCACGGCGACATCACCTCGCAATTCGCAGCGGCGCCCGCGGCGGCGGCCGATGCGGCGTGAGCCTTTCGGGATGAGCGCCGGCGCATCCCGTCTGTCAGCCAGCGAGCGCGCGTCCGACGGCGGCTCGCGCTATCGCCTGCGCGACCTCTTCACACCGCTGGATACGCTGCTCGCCTCCGGCGGAGATCCGCGGCTGGCGCTCGATCCGAACGACCGTGTCAACGCCTATGGTTGCGCGGCTTCGCCGGAGCCGGAGCTCTGGAATTTTGCTTCCTCGACTGCGTCGACGATCTCGCAGATGGCCTACGACTGCGCTGCGCTGGCGCGCGAAGAGCTGATGCACAAATGTTTGTTCGACGAGGTCGAAATCGCCTTCGACGCCCGCTGCGAGGACATGCGCGAGGAGCTACGCGGCCACCTTGCGCTCTCGTCGCGCATCGACGTCGTGTTCTCGCCGTCCGGCACGGACTCCCAGCTTCACGCCCTGTTCGTGGCCCGCGCGGTGCTCGGCGCGGCGCCGGTGACGATCGTGGTCGGCGCCGACCAGACCGGCAGCGGAACGCCGCATACTGCACGCGGCCACCATTTCAGCACGATGACAGCAGGCGGCATTGTCGTGCGCAAGGACGGCGCGGTGACGGGGCTGGCCGGCGATAGCATTGCGGTGCCGCTGATCGACATGGTGGCCGGCATTGCGATGCGTACCGATGCCGATGCCGCGGTGCTGCGCGCGGTCGAGACCAGCCTCGCGCAAGGCCGCCGCGTTTTGTTGCAGATCATGGATTCGTCAAAACTCGGTTGGCGCGCCCCAAGCGAGGCCTGTCTCGATGAGATCGCGCGGCGCTGGCCGCGCAAGGTTCAAATCGTCGTCGATGCCTGTCAGGCGCGCATCGGCCGCCGGCGGCTGCGCGCCTATCTCGACCGCGGTTACATGGTGCTGATCACCGGCTCGAAATTCTTCGGCGGACCTGCCTTCAGCGGTGCGCTGCTGCTGCCGAAAGGCCTGTCGCGGTCGATCGACCGGATTGGCGGGATCGCGCCTGGCATCTTCGACTATGCCGGCCGCTGCGACTGGCCGGTGGCGTGGACGACGCTACGCTCGCGCTTCGAGCGCCGGCCGAATTTCGGTCAATGGTTGCGCTGGGAGGCCGCGTTGGCCGAGATCGGCAGCTACTACGCCGTGCCCGGGGCTTTCCGCGCCAGAATGCTGGCCGAGCTTGCAGTCGGCATCGACAGCATGATCGCGTTGTCGCCGTCGCTTCGTGCCGTTCCCGCTGCGATCGAGAAGTCCGTCGCGGACGACGAAGAATTCGCGCAAGCCACGATCTTTCCGTTCACGCTGCTTCGCGGCGGCAAGCCGGTCTCGCTCGCCGAGACCAGCGCCGTGCATCGGGCGCTGGCGCGCGACATGGCCGAGGAGATCAGCGGCAGCGCGGCGGATCGGCAAGTCGCCGCCCAGCGCTGTCTCGTCGGCCAGCCGGTCCGACTGGAGCGGCAGGACGGCGCGCCGCAGGCCGTGTTGCGCCTCTGCGTCGGCGCACGATTGGTGACCGAGGCATGGACGCCGGATACGATGCAGGCGCAACGCAATCTGCAACACGTTCTCGATCGCATCGCCCATGTGCTGGTGAAGATCGAGTTATTGCTTGACCGTGGCGCGGTCGTGGCCGCGCCGGCAAAGTCCGCGTTCGAGGTGTGAGATGCAACATCCAGTTTCCGCGCCGAGCGGCGTGACCGCGCCGAACCATGCCGATCGCATCGGCTTTGCGCAATTGACGCGCTGCGCCTTCGAGGGCGGCGACCTGCATCCGTTGCGCGAGCGGCTGCTGGCGCGGATCGAGGAGGGGACGGCCGAGGCCGGCGAAGGCCTCGATCTCTCGCTGATTGCCCAGCTTCTCGGCGAGAAGGAGGCCGGGCTGGTGATCCAGACCGAGGTGCTCTCCTTCCACCAATTGTTTCGTACGCCTTGCGCTGCTCCAAAACCCCGGCTGCGCGTGCTCGCGCTCGCCGCTGATATCGACATGGGCGGCAACACGCCGATCGATTTCCTGCTTGAAGACTCCGACATCGAGCTGTTGACGCTCTACGTGGTCAAGGGCATCGGCCTGCCGGAGACTCTGCCCGAGCACGACGTCGCTATCGTGATCGCATCCGATTCCGAGGAGTGCCGAGAGGCGCTCGCGCTGATCGAGAAGGCCGCGCCACACTGGCCGCGACCGCTGCTCAATCGTCCCGATCTCATCGGCAATCTCGATCGCGACAAGCTGTATCGTCTGCTGGCAGGCGTGCCCGGCCTCGACATTCCCGTGACCGCGCCCGCGACGCGCGCGCAATTGTCGGAGCTTTCGCAAGGCAAGATCGTTTGCGAGGAGATCACGGGCGAACTGCGCTTTCCGATGATCGTGCGGCCGCGCGGTACGCATGCCGGCGTCGGTCTCGCGAAGCTCGACGATGCTGGGGCGCTCGCTGCCTATCTCGCCGAGCGACAGGAGCAGGACTTCTTCGTCGCACGTTTCGTCGACTATGCGAGTCCGGACGGGCTCTACCGCAAATACCGTCTCGCCATGGTCGACGGCAAACCCTATGCCTGTCACATGGCGATCGCCGATCGCTGGGACATCTGGTATCTCAACGCCTTCATGGCGTTCAGCGAGGAGAAGCGGGCCGAGGAAGCCGCCTTCATGCTTGAATTCGACCATGCATTCGCGGCGCGCCACAAAATCGCGCTCGACGAAATGAGCAGGCGCGTCGGTCTCGATTACTTCATCGTCGATTGCGCCGAGAACCAGAAGCGCGAGCTGCTGGTGTTCGAAGCCGACAACACCGCCGTCGTGCACAACATGGATCCGCCGGCCGTGTTTCCGTACAAGCCGCCGCAGATGCGCAAGATCTTCGCGGCATTCACGGCGATGTTGTCGCGGCACGCAAGAGCGGGTGAGGAGAGTGCAGCATGAACGAGATCATCCGCAACACCCAAAGCTCTGTCACGCACACTTCGCTCGATCCGCAGGACTGGAGCGAATTTCGCGCGCTCGCCCATCGCATGCTTGACGAGACGATCGATGGCATCGCCAACATTCGCGCGCGTCCGGTGTGGCAGCCGATCCCCGACGGCGTTCGCGCGGCATTCAAGGCCGACGTGCCGCGGGAGGCAAGCGATCTCGCCGACGTCTATCGCGACTTCTCCGAACATGTTGCGCCCTATGCGACCGGCAACGTCCATGCCGGTTTCATGGGCTGGGTGCATGGCGGCGGCACCGCGGTCGGCGTGGTCGCGGAAATGCTCGCGGCAGGCCTCAACGCCAATCTCGGCGGGCGCGACCACATGCCGATCGAGGTGGAGCGCCAGGTCGTCGACTGGATGCGCCGCCTGTTCGCCTTCCCGGAAAGCGCGAGCGGCATCTTCGTCACGGGCACGTCGATGGCGAATCTGATGGCAGTGCTGGTGGCACGTACGAGCGCGCTCGGCACGCTGGCGCGGCAGTACGGCATCGGCAATGACGGTGCGCTTCTCACCGCCTATACATCGCAGGCCGCGCATGGCTGCGTCTCGAGGGCGATGGACATCGCCGGGCTCGGCACCGATGCACTGCGCAAGGTCGGCGTCGATGCCGATCATCGCATGGACGTTGCCGCGCTGCGTGCGCAGATCGCGATCGATCGCGATGTCGGCTTCAAGCCCTTCCTCGTCGTTGCCTCCGCAGGTACGGTCGACATCGGCGCGGTCGACGATCTCAAGGCGATCGCAGAACTGTGCCGCGAAGAAGGAATTTGGTTTCACGTCGACGGCGCCTTCGGTGCGCTCGCGATCTTCTCGCCCGAGCTTGCGCCGCTGCTCGGCGGCATCGAGCTTGCGGATTCCATTGCGCTCGACTTCCACAAATGGGGGCAGGTGCCTTACGACGCCGGCTTCCTGCTGGTGCGGGACAGCGAGCAGCACCGGCAGGCCTTTGCGCAGCCGGCGGCCTATCTGCGCCGCGAGGCGAGGGGGCTTGCGGCGGGCGCGGTCTGGCCCTGCGATCTCGGCCCCGATCTGTCGCGTGGCTTCCGCGCGCTGAAGACATGGTTCACGCTGAAGACGTTCGGCACAAATCGGCTCGGTGCGGTGATCGCGCGAAGCTGCGCGCTGGCGAAATATCTGGAGACGCGCGTTCTCGCCGAGCCGCGGCTGGAATTGCTGGCACCGGTCAATCTCAACATCGTCTGCTTCCGTTACCGCGCTGCCGACGAGGTCAATCGCGAGATCGTCGCCGACATCCAGGAGTCCGGTATCGCGGCGCCGTCGAGCACGACGCTCGACGGCAGGTTTGCGATCCGCGCCGCGATCGTCAATCACCGTACCGAGGAGAGCGACATCGACGCGCTGGTCGCGGCCGTGCTGGAATTCGGCGGACGACGGAGCGGGGGAGTGATCGAGGTTGAAGCGCCGCCGCTCGCGGCACAGTGATAGCGGATCCTTCAAAACAAAACCGCCCCGG
>NZ_VSST01000035.1 GCF_019402665.1 Bradyrhizobium canariense | reverse complement strand
CCCTCGCAAGCGGGAGAGGTCGGCGCGAAGCGCCGGGTGAGGGTTCTATCCTCTAGGGAATACCCCATTGCGGAGACACCCTCTCCCCAACCCTCCCCCGCAGGCGAGGGAGGGAGCGCAGCGCCGTCTGGGCTTAGCGCGAAAACACCAGCGTGAGATTGTTCGCTGGCATGTCAATGGTATCGACAAGGCGAAGACCTGCGCCGCGCGCGAGCGCCTCGACATCGGCGATGTCACGCACGCCGCAGTCGGGATTGCCTTCACGCAAGGAGGTGTCGAACACGGCGTTGCTGAGCGCGATGTGCTTGCCGCCGCGCTTGAACGGGCCGTAGAGGAACAGCTTGCCGTCGGTCCGCAAATAGCGGCCGGCGCCGGCGAACAGACCCTCGGCGACGCTCCATGGCGCGATGTGGATGACATTGGCGCAGAACAATGCGGCAAGACTCGACGGTGCCTGCCCGCTTTTCATCTCCGGACACCAGTCCGGATCGGTGAGATCGATCCGCAGCGGCGAGCGGATGTTTTTCAGGCCTGAATGAACACGCCAGGCCTCGATGCTCTTGAGGTGGCGCTGGTTGAGATCGCTGGGCCACCAGATCAGGCCGGGCGTGTGACGGGCGAAGTAGACCACGTGCTGGCCGGTTCCGCTGCCGAGCTCGACCACGTTGCCGGTGCAGCCGGCGAGATGCTTCTCCAGCGCCGCCCAGAGCGGCTCGTGATTGCGATGAAATGCCGGTGCATCGAGCCGACCATCCGACTCGACCCGACCGCCATCCCTGCCGAATTCGACGACATATTCAGCCAAGTGAGGTCCCCTTGAAAAAACGAGAACGCGATGAAAACAGGTTGAGCGCCCAAACGCTCGGGAAACAGCCGGCCCGCGCCACAGCCCTTAACTCTCGGGCCAAATCGGCTGAACAAATAATCTCATTAGTTGCAATGGGGAAGATATTAACTTCATTTTGTCGCGTGCATAGTCTTGATTGTCAGGCGGTGCCCTTTGTGCTTTGGAAACGCTTCTATTTCGCGATCGAGACCATCGATATAACGCCTCGGAATAACGCCGTGACCGCCTTTTCCCGGACGCCCGTTCTGTTCATCTTGCTGGCCATTGCCGCCGGCCTCGCCAGCCCGGCGTGGGCGCAGTCCGCTGTGGCCGACGGCCAGAAACTCGCTTTCGACCGCGGCAAGGGCAATTGCCTGACCTGCCACGTGATCAAGGGGGGCGACCTGCCGGGAACGATCGGGCCGGAACTGAAGGACCTCAAGGCCAAGTACCCCGATCGCAACGAGCTGGCCGCGATCATCTTCGACGAGACCAAGCGCAATCCGCAGACCATGATGCCGCCGTTCGGCCGGAACCGGATTTTGACCGAACAGGAGATCAGCGCGATCGTTGATTTCCTGCAGACCCTGTGACTTCAGGCACGCCACGAGATTTGGTTGGGAGACCCGAGATGACCACACTCACCGGCCCAAGCGCGACGCGGCGCCTGATCCTTCAGGGCGCAGCCTCGGTCGCGCTGCTCGGCCTCGGCAATCTGCCGTTCGGCGCCGCGCCCGCGCGCGCTGCGGCCAACGACAAATATCCCGAAGAGGCCTTCAAGCAGAAGAGCGAGGCGGACGCCATCAAGGCGCTGTACGGCAAAACCGCCGAGCCGTCCGACAAGGTCAAGCTGGACGCCCCCGAGATCGCCGAGAACGGCGGCGTGGTGCCGATCTCGGTGGCGACGACGCTCGACAAGGTCACCTCGATCTCGTTCTTCGTGGCCGAGAATCCCAGCGCGCTGGCCGCGTCCTACAGGATTCCCGAAGGCACGATCCCTGCTGTCGCCAACCGGCTGAAGATGGCCAAGACCACCAACGTCGTTGCGATCGTGGAGGCCGACGGCAAGCTCTACAGCGCGACCAAAGAGGTCAAGGTCACCGTCGGCGGCTGCGGCGGCTAAGCGAGGAAGATCGAGATGGCATCCAGCATTCGCGTCCGCGCCACCGCCAACGGCGACATCACCGAGGTGCAGGCGCTGATTCAGCACCCCATGGATACCGGCTTCGTCAAGGACGCCAAGGGCGAGCTGATCCCGGCGCATTACATCCAGCAGCTGAAATTCGAATGTAACGGCAAGGACGTCTTCGTTGCCGATTGGGGCACCGCGGTCTCGAAGGACCCCTATGTCAAGTTCAGCTTCAAGGGGGCCAAGAAGGGCGACGATCTCAAGGTCTCCTGGACGGATAACAAGGGTGCGTCGGACACGACCACCGCGAAGATTTCGTGATGAAGGCCCGCACCTCCATCCTGCTTGGTTCGTTGAGCGCCGCGCTCGTCGCGTTGGCCCTCACCTCTCCGCGCGTGGTGGCGGCCGACAAGGTCGATCCCGTCGCCGATGCCAAGGCGTTCCAGAACTTCTTCTTCCAGAAGTTTCCGACCGTGAAGCACGAAGATTTCGTCAACGGTCCTTATTCCATGAACGAGGATATGAAGCGGCAGTGGCAGGAGAAGGAGGAATTCCCGCCCTACGAGTTCGCGCTCGACGCCGGCAAGGAAATGTTCGCCACCCCGTTCAAGAACGGCAAGACCTATGCCGACTGCTTCCCGAACGGCGGCATCGGCATCCGTCAGAATTATCCTTATTTCGACGAGAAGGAAGGCAAGGTCGTCACGCTGGAGCTGGCGCTCAACCGCTGCCGCGAGGCCAATGGCGAGGCGCCCTATTCCTACGTCAAGGACGAGATGGCCTCGCTCACCGCCTACATGGCCTTCACCTCGCGCGGCAAGCCGATGGACATCAAGATCCCCGACGATCCTCGCGCGCTTGCGGCATTCGAGAACGGCAAGCGCTATTTCTACACCCGCCGCGGCCAATTGAATTTCTCCTGCGCGAGCTGCCATGTGCAGAGCCCGGGCGAGCGCATCCGCGCCGAGATCCTGGCGCCGGCGCTCGGCATTCTGAACGCGATGCCGATCTACCGCTCCGAATGGAGCGGCATGGGCACGACCAGTCGCCGCTTCGTCACCTGTAACAGCCAGACCCGCGCGGTTCCGCTGGAGCCGCAGGCGGATGAATATCGCGACGTCGAATATTTCCTGTCCTACGTCGCCAACGGCCTGCCGATATCGGGACCGGGAGCGCGGCCATGAAGCGGTCGCTTGCTCTCGCCGTGGTGCTTGCCTTGCCGCTCGCTCTGAGCCTCGCGCCGGCGGCGCGTGCGGCAAACGAGGCGGATTACAAGGCGGCCTATGCCGCCGCCGAGGCCTCCTCCAAGGAGGCCGCCGGCATGCGCAACCAGTGGACCGTGACCGTCTCGACGCTGGCCGCCGCGAAGAAGGCGGCCGATGGCGGCGATTACGACCGCGCCGTGGCCGCAGCCAGGGAGGCCGAGGCGCTGGCGAAAGCGTCGATCTTCCAGGCGATTTCCGAAAAAGAAGCCTGGAAGGCGATGGAAATCCGCTAGACTGTTCGCTTGTGCAACAGCCTTGCGGCCATGAGAGGGCGCGGAGAATTTCTGGATGGCGATCCGCCGCCGCGATTTCCTGAAGAATGCAGGCCTTGCTGCCGCATCGCTCAGCCTGCCTCGGCTTGCGCGCGGTGCTGAGACTGCGAGCATTTACGACCTCGAACGGTTCGGCAATGCGCGCATCCTTCACCTCACCGACACGCATGCGCAACTCAATCCGGTCTATTTTCGCGAGCCCAGCGTCAATATCGGGATCGGCGAGATGGCGGGACGGCCGCCGCATCTGGTCGGCCGCGCCTTCCTCGACCGTTTCGGCATCAGGCCCGACAGCGCGGACGCCTATGCCTTCAGCTGCTTCGAGTTCGAGAAGTCCGCAGGCCGTTTCGGCAAGCTCGGCGGCTTCGCCCATCTGAAGACGCTGATCGACCGCTTGCGCGGCGATGCCGGCGAAAAACACTCCATGCTCGTTGACGGCGGCGATCTCTGGCAAGGCACGGGACTCGCCAACATCATGCAGGGCCGCGACATGGTCGAGGCCGCAAACCTGCTCGGCATCGAGGCGATGACCGGGCATTGGGAATTCACCTACGGCGAGCAGGCGCTGCGCGACAATCTCGCGCGCTTCAAGGGCGAGTTTCTGGCGCAGAACGTCTTTCTCACGGAGGAAGCCGCATTCAACGACGCCCCCGCCTTCGACAAGGCGACGGGGCGCGTGTTCAAGCCCTCCCTGATCAAGGAGCTCGGCGGCCATCGCGTCGCGATCGTCGGCCAAGCCTTCCCTTACGTGCCGATCGCGCATCCCAAACGGTTCACGCCGGACTGGTCCTTCGGCATCCGCGAGGAGGAACTCCAGAAGCATGTCGACCGCTTGCGCGGCACCGACAAGGTCGATGCGGTCATCCTGCTGTCGCACAACGGCATGGACGTCGATCTCAAGCTTGCAAGCCGCGTCACCGGCATCGACGTCATCCTCGGCGGACATACCCATGATGCGATCCCGCAGCCCATCGCCGTGAAGAATGCGAGCGGCACGACGCTCGTCACCAATGCCGGCTCCAACGGAAAATTTCTTGCCGTGCTCGATCTCGCGCTCGAAAAAGGCAAGGTCGGCGACGTCAAATATCATCTACTGCCGGTTTATTCCGAGCTGTTGAAACCCGATCCTGGGATGGCCGAACTGATCGGCCGGTTGCGGGCGCCCTTCGCTAACGACTGGTCGGAAAAGATCGCGACGCCCGATCGCCTGCTGTATCGCCGCGACAATTTCGCCGGCCCGGTCGACGAGCTGATCTGCAGCGCGCTGCGCACCGAGCTCGACGCCGAGATCGCGCTGTCGCCGGGCTTCCGCTGGGGCGTCACCGGGCTGTCCGGCCAGGCGCTGACGATGGAGGATTTGCTCGCGGAAACCGCGATCAGCTATCCCGAGACCTATGTGCAGGAGATGACGGGAGCCCAGATCAAGGACGTGCTGGAAGACGTCTGCGACAATCTCTTCAATACCGATCCCTACTACCAGCAGGGCGGCGACATGGTCCGCGCCGGCGGGCTCAGCTACACCTGTACGCCGACGGCGGCGATCGGCAGCCGCATCTCGGAGCTGAAGCTCAATGGCGGCAAGGCGCTCAGTGCCAGCCACCGCTACAAGGTCGCGGGCTGGGCCTCGGTCAACGGCCAGCAAGGCACGCCGGTGTGGGATGTGGTGGCAAAATATCTGCGGTCGGGCCGGATGTTTCAGGAGCGGCTCGGCTCCGGCGTCACGCTAAAGGGCGTCGAGGGTAATCCGGGCATTGCAGGACAGGGATGATGCGGTCGCAAACCTTGTCAGCGATGCTGCTGGCGCTGCTCGCCTGGGCGGCGGTGATGCCGCCGGCTTTTGCGCAACAGGTGCCGCTGCAGGACAAGCCGTTCGCCGAGCACAAGATCGTGCTGCAGCTCTCCGATGGGGATGCGAGGAAGCAAGCTCTGGTGCTCAGCGTCGCCAACAATTTGCTGAAGGCCTACGACCCCGACAAGGTCGCAATCGAGGTGGTGGCGTTCGGTCCCGGCATCGATCTCCTGTTGTCAGGCAGCGAGCGCCGCAAGCAGGTCGAGAGCCTGATCGCGCAAGGCGTGCGCTTCGACATCTGCCTCAACACCGTCGACACGATCGAGCGTGAGACCGGCAAGCGGCCGGAGTTCATCCCTGCCGCCACGCCGGTGCAGGTCGGGGTCGGGCAGATCCTGTTTCTCAGCGAGAGCGGGTACACATTGGTGCGACCCTGAGCCTTTTGTCGGGGCAAAGCGTCGCGGCACAGTCGGTGTCATCGCCCGCGAAGTGTTTAGACCGGA
>NZ_VSST01000034.1 GCF_019402665.1 Bradyrhizobium canariense | reverse complement strand
AACACTTCGCGGGCGATGACGGCAGAGAATGCGGAGCGCGCATCTACTACTCCGCAGCCGCCGCAAAGCGGCTGTTCTCCAGTTCCGCTTCCAGCCGCGACTTCTCCGCCGCCGCCAGCTTGATGTTGGCTTCCTTGACATGCCCGAAGCCGCGGATCGTCTCCGGCAGCCGCGCGAGCCTCGCCAATAGCGGGATCTGCTCCGCTTTCAGCCCGGCGATCCGCTGATCGATCATGTCGAGATAATCCGCGACCAGCTTCCGCTCGGTCCGGCGCTCCTCGGTGCGGCCGAATGGATCGAACGCGCCGCCGCGGAGGAATTTCAGTTTGGCCAGCACGCGGAAGGCGTGGATCATCCAGCCGCCGAATTCCTTCTTCTGGAGATGTCCGGTGGTCTTGTCGCGCTGTGCGAAGATCGGCGGCGCCAGATAGAACTTCAGCTTGAAGTCCCCGTCGAATTTCTCCGAGACTTTCTTGGAGAAGCTGCCGTCGGTGTAGAGCCGCGCGACCTCGTACTCGTCCTTGTAGGACATCAGCTTGAACAGGTTTTTCGCGACAGCGTCGGTCAGCTCGGTGGACGCTGGGGAGGCAGCAGCTTCCGCCTTGCGCACCTTGGCAACGGCGGTGCGGTAGCGGTCCGCGTAGGCCTTGCCCTGATAGCCGGTCAAAAACTCGGCGCGCGTCGCGATGATGTCGTCGAGCGACTTCGCCGGCGTGGAGGCCCGGCTCCTGAACTGCAGAACGCTGCGCACCCGCGACATGTCGTGGGCGGCGAGACGTCCCCAGGTGAAGGCGAGCTTGTTCATCTCGATCGCGGCGCCGTTGATCTCGATGGCGCGGAGCAGCGCTTCCAGCGACAGCGGGATCGCGCCTTTCTGGAAGGCGAAGCCGAGCATGAAGGGATTGGTCGCGATCGAATCGCCCATCAGCGCGGAGGCAATACCTGTGGCGTCGATGATGTCGAGGTTGTTGTCGCCGACGGCGTCGCGCAGCACCGTCTGCATCGTGCCCATCTCGAAATCGAGATCGGGGTTTTGCACGAAGCTCGCGGTCGGCTGGAGATCGGCATTGATATACGCTTTCGTGGTTCCGCGTTCGGCGCGGCTGAGCGCCGAGGGACCTGCCGAGACGATCATGTCGCAGCCGAGGATGACGTCCGCGCCGCCGGTGGTGATCCGGACCGCGGAGATGTCTTCCGGCTTCGCGGCGATGCGCACATGGCTCATCACCGCGCCGTTCTTCTGCGACAGACCGGTGAAATCCAGCGCCGAGCAGCCGCGGCCGTCAACATGGGCGGCCATGCCGAGCAGCGCGCCGATGGTGATGACACCGGTGCCGCCGATGCCGGTGACAAGGATGTTGTAGGGGGCGTCCAGCTCACGCGCGGGTGGCAGCGGCAGGTCGACAAACAGCTGGCCTGAGTCGACTGTCGATGTCTTGATCCGCTTGAGCGTGCCGCCATGCACGGTGACAAAACTCGGACAAAAGCCCTCGACGCAGGAAAAGTCCTTGTTGCAGTTCGACTGGTCGATCTGCCGCTTGCGGCCGAACTCGGTCTCCAGCGGCTGCACCGAGACACAGTTCGAGGCTTGCGAGCAGTCGCCGCAGCCTTCGCAGACCAGCTCGTTGATGAAGGCGCGCTTGGCGGGATCCGGATACAGCCCGCGCTTGCGGCGGCGGCGCTTTTCCGCGGCGCAGGTCTGGTCGTAGACGATGACCGTAAGGCCCTTGATGTCGCGCAGCTCGCGCTGAACGGCGTCAAGCTCGCGGCGATGATGGATGGTCGCGCCTTGCGGGAAGTAATTGCCGTCAGGGTACTTGGTGGGATCGTCGGAGACGATCGCGAGGCGCTTGACGCCCTCGGCCCAGACCTGTTGAGCGATCTGGGCAACGTTGAAGCCGCCCTCGGCCGGCTGGCCGCCGGTCATCGCGACGGCGTCGTTGTAGAGGATCTTGTAGGTGATGCTGATGCCGGCGGCCGATGCCGCGCGAAGGGCAAGCAGTCCGGAATGGGTGTAGGTGCCGTCGCCGAGGTTCTGGAAGATGTGCTGCTCGGTGGTGAAGGGCGCTTGTCCGATCCAGTTCACGCCCTCGGCGCCCATATGCGAGATCAGATCGGTGCGGCGGGTCGGCATGCTCAGGGCCATGCCGTGGCAGCCGATGCCGGCCATGGCGCGGCTTCCCTCGGGCACGCGCGTCGAGGTGTTGTGCGGGCAGCCCGAGCAGAAGAATGGCGTGCGCGCCAGTTTGATTTGCTGGGAGGCCGGAACAGGAGTGTCGAAGGCCTCGAGCCGGGCGAGGCGCTGCTCAAGGACCGGGCTGTGGTGGCCGAGCTTGCGCAGCCGCGCCACCAGTGCGGCTGCAACGACGGTCGGCGTCAGTTCGCCCTCGCTCGGCAATAGCGGCGCGCCTCGCTCGTCGCGTTTTCCCGTCACGGTCGGGCGCCGGGACGCATCGATGTTGTAGAGGATGCGCATCAGCTGGTCTTCGATGAAACCGCGCTTCTCCTCGACGACCAGCACGTCCTGAAGCCCTTCGGCGAAGCGCTTGGCGCCGGTTTCCTCGAGCGGCCAGGTCAGTGCGACCTTGTAGATGCGCAGGCCCAAATCCTGCGCATCCTTGTCGGTGATGCCCAGATCGGCCAGCGCCTGCCGCAGATCGAGATAAGCCTTGCCGGTCGCGACGATGCCGAGCCGTGCCGGCCTGGAGTCGAGCACGATGCGATCGAGCTGGTTGGCACGCGCAAAGGCCTGCACCGCCGCCATCTTCGGGCCGAACAGGCGCCTCTCGGCGTCCAGCGGCGGATCGGGCCAGCGGATGTTGAGGCCGCCGGGCGGCATCTCGAAATCGTTGGGGAGCTTGATCTGGATGCGTTCGGGATCGCTGTCAATCGAGGCCGAACTCTCCACGGTCTCGCTGATCGCCTTGAAGCCGACCCAGCAGCCGGAGAAGCGCGACAGCGCAAAGCCGTAGAGGCCGAGGTCAAGATAGTCCTGCAGTGTCGCTGGGTTGATCACAGGGATCAGCGCCGCTGCGAAGACCTGCTCGCTCTGGTGCGCCAGTGTCGAGGACTGGCAGCCGTGGTCGTCGCCGGCGAGCGCGAGCACGCCGCCGTTGAGCGAGGTGCCGGCGGCATTCGCATGCTTGAGCGCGTCGACCGAGCGATCAACGCCCGGCCCCTTGCCGTACCAAATGCCGAACACGCCATCGACCTTCGCGCCGGGAAACAGGCCGACCTGCTGGCTGCCCCAGACGGCGGTCGCCGCGAGGTCCTCGTTCAAGCCGGGAACGAAGGCGATGTCGTGCTGCTGGAGGTGTGACTTCGCGCGCCACAATGCGTGGTCGTACATGCCGAGCGGGGAACCGCGATAGCCCGAGATGAAGCCGCCGGTGTTGAGGCCCTGAAGCCGGTCGCGTTCGCGCTGCAACATGGGCAGGCGGACCAGCGCCTGCGTGCCAGACAGGAAGATCCGCTTCGATTCGAGCCGGTATTTGTCGTCCAGCTCGACCTGCATCAGCGTCATTCGGAAGTCCTCGTCTCTTGTTTGGCTTTTCTTCGACTTGGGGTTTGCGCTGCGGGAGGGAGGAGCGGCTGCGCGACGCGAATTGTGACAGTCAAAGGCATGCACAGGCGAAGTCAATATCGCTGGCCGCATCCGTGGCGCTCCTGCTGGTCATGGCTTGCTTGCGGAGGACATCGTGACTGCAAGCGCGCTCGACACTGAGATCACGGAGACAGCTGAGGCTCCGATCGGGCCATGGCGCCACCCGCGCCAGATGCTCCAAGCAGAGGTATTGCGCGGTACGGCCGATATCGTTGCTGCGCCGACAGCCCTCGACGTCTTCGCGAACTCATGCAGCTGGCGACCCCATGATCCTCAAGACCTGAAGGTCGCTCTACATGACGACGCTGAAGGCCTCTTGCGCGCACCATGGGGAGGAGCATCGGGGGCTGTATGGAGCGGGTCGCTAGCGCCACCTTCGTCGTTCCGGGGCGCGCGTCGCGCGAGCCCGGATCGATTTCAGCGCGTGTTTAGCCGCCCGATGGATTCCGGGTTCGACGCTTACGCATCGCCCCGGAATAACGACGGAGAGCGCTCATCCTTTGGGCAAATGCACGCCGCAAAGCCGCCGCACAGCGAATAAGCAGACCCCGGCTTTCCTAATAACATTCTGACAGCGCAGTAAATTTTCCTGCGCCGTCGGCTTAATCGCAATTGTACACAATGGCATGGCGCTTGCAGAACTCCTGCAGAGAGAGTTCTCGCGGGGGCCTTGAGTCATGTTGAACTCAACCAAGCCGACACTGGGTGTCATCAGCGCCGAACCGGAGCCGGTCAAGCTCGACTGGCCGGCCACCGCGCTTCTCATCATCGACATGCAGCGCGACTTCATGGAGCCCGGCGGTTTCGGCGAGACGCTGGGCAACGACGTCAGCCAGCTCGCGCGTGCGGTGAAGCCGATCGGTGCCGTGCTGAAGGCCGCGCGGGATACCGGCATGCTGGTGATCCACACGCGCGAGGGCCATCTGCCCGATCTCTCCGACGCGCCGCCGGCGAAAGTCGAGCGCGGCGCGCCATCCCTTCGCATCGGCGACCCCGGTCCCATGGGACGCATTCTCATTCGCGGCGAGGCCGGCCACGACATCATCCCGGAGCTCTATCCGCTCGACAGCGAGATCGTGATCGACAAGCCCGGCAAGGGCGCATTCTACGCCACCGAGCTCACCGACGTGCTGGAGAAATACGGCATCGAAAATCTGCTGGTGTGCGGCGTCACCACCGAAGTGTGTGTCAACACCACCGTGCGCGAGGCCAACGACCGCGGCTATCGCTGCGTCGTCATCTCGGACGGCTGCGCGTCCTACTTCCCCGAATTTCACGAGATGGGCCTGAAGATGATCAAGGCCCAGGGCGGCATCTTCGGCTGGGTCGCAAGCTCAGCCGCGGTTCTGGAGGCGATGAAGATTTCCACATCAGCGTAGGGGCATCACGATGAGCACAGGCACGACAGGGACGGCCGGCACCTCCGAGTTCAAGCCGGCACTATGGACACCGGGCGACTGGAACGCGTTTTTTGGCTTCGGCACCAACATCCTCGTCAACATGCTGGTGCTCACGGGCCTGTTGCGCTTCGTGTTGAAGATGCCCGACTCACTCGTGTTCGGCCGCATCCTTCCCGCACTCGGGTTGATGATGTGCCTTTCCACCTTCTACTACGCGTTCCTCGCTTATCGCCTGGCGCAGAAGACCGGCCGCAACGACGTCTGTGCCCTACCATCAGGCGTCAGCGTGCCGCACATGTTCATCGTCACCTTCGTGATCATGCTGCCGATCACGATCAAGACCGGCGATCCGCTCAAAGGCTGGTCGGCTGGCCTGGTCTGGGTGTTCTTCCAGAGCTTCATCCTGATGATCGGCGGCTTCATCGCGCCGTTCATTCGAAAGATCACGCCGCGCGCGGCGCTGCTCGGTACGCTCGCCGGCGTCTCCGTCACCTTCATCTCGATGCGACCGGCGCTCGAAATGTACATGACGCCACAGATCGGCCTGGTCTGCTTCGCCATCATCCTGGTGAGCTGGTTCGGCGGCGTGAAATATTGGCGCGGCATTCCCGCCGGTCTCGTTGCGATCGCGGTGGGCATGGTTATCGCCTGGGGCTCGAACCTGTTCGGCCTTGGTCTCGGCGGGCTCAGCGTCAAGGGCGTCAGTGATGCCTTCGCGAATTTCGGCTTCTCGGTGCCGATCCCGGCGGTGGGCTACGTCTTCTCCGGATTCGAATTCCTTGGCGTCATCCTGGTCACTGCCATTCCGTTCGGCATCTATGATCTCGTCGAGGCCATGGACAATGTCGAGAGCGCGGAAGCCGCCGGCGACGAATATCCGACCACGCGCGTGCTCACCGCCGACGGAATCGTCAGCCTGATCGGCTGCCTGATGGGCAACCCCTTTATCAACGCCGTCTATATCGGCCATCCCGGCTGGAAGGCGATGGGCGGCCGCATCGGCTATTCGGCCGCGACCGGCATCATGGTGGTGGTGCTGGCCTGGTTCGGCATCATCTCGGTGCTGCTGGCGCTGGTCCCGGTCGTCGCGATCTCGCCGATCCTGCTCTATATCGGCATGCTCATTGGCGCGCAGGCGTTCCAGACCACGCCGATCAAGCACGCGCCCGCGATCGTGCTGGCGCTGACGCCGCATTTGGCCGCCTGGGCCAAGCTCCAGATCGACACCATGCTGGGCTCGACCATGAACGCGGCTGCGACCGTCGGCGGAATGGCCGCCGACAAGGCCGACGCGGTCAAGGCGGCCGCGATTGCAGCGCTACCGCAGCAGGGCGTGTTCTATCACGGACTCGAAGTGATGGGCGGCGGCTCCATCCTCGGCGGCCTGATCCTGGGTGCGATCGGCGTCTTCATCATCGAGCGCGACTTCGAGAAAGCCTCGGCATTCGCGCTGGTTGGTGCGGTCCTGACTTACTTCGGCTTCATGCACGGCGAAGCCGTCGGCATCGGCGGCGGATTTGGCGTCACGCCCGCGGTCGCGTTCGCCTATGCCGTGATGGCCGCCGGTCTGTTCGCGGCCAGCAGGCTCGGCGCGAGCGAGCCTTACATGCCGCACGCGGACATGCACGCGGCACCGGCGGAGTAGCTACCCGCCCTTGACGGCACCAGCGGTGAGCCCGGCGACGATCTGTCGCTGGGCGAACACCGTCAGCAGCAGCACCGGGAGGGTGACGATCAGCGCGGCGGCCGCGAGCGGCCCCCAGCTCAACTGGTCGAACGAAATCATGTTGTAGACGGCGACCGGCAGGGTGCGGGTCTCGCGTCCGGCCAGCACGATGCCGAACACAAAGTTGTTCCAGGAGAAGATCACAGCCAGGATGAAGGCAACGGCGATGCCGGGCTTGGCGATTGGCAGGGCAACGTGCCGAAAGACCTGCCAGCGCGTGGCGCCGTCGATGAGGGCTGCTTCTTCCAGCTCCATCGGCGTCGTCTCGAAATAGCCGATCATAATCCAGATCACGATCGGCACCGTGACCACGAGGTGGATGATGATCTGCGGCACCAGCGTGCCCAGCAATCCCAGCCATTGAAACATGAGAAACAGCGGGATCAGATAGGACAATCCCGGCGTGATACGGGCGATCAGGATCACGATCGCAGATTTGTGCGCGGCCATCCGCGCGATGCCGTAGCCGGCGGGAACGCCGACGAGCAGCGCAAGCAACGTCGCGCTGCCGGTCACGATCAGGCTGTTGATGAAATAGGTCAGGAAGCGGTTGGAGGCGAGCACGTCGGCATAGTTCTTCCAGGCGACATGCTCGGGGAAGAACACCGGCGGGTAGGCGGCGTTGTCGATCTCGAATTTGAGCGACAGCGACAGCATCCAGAGAAAGAACAGGATCGCCGGCGACACGATGACGAACACCGAGAACCACAGGCCGATCTTGCCGACGATTTGCCTTGGAGTCATGTGCCGCTCGCGATCTCGGTCCACAGCATGCGCTGGCGCGCGTAGAGCATCACCGCCGCAAGCAGGACGATCAGCAGGAAGAACACGACAGCAATCGCCGAGCCGTAGCCGAGGTCGTAGTAGGAGAAGGCGACGCTGTAGAGATAGATGTTGATCGTCTCCGACGCCGATCCCGGTCCGCCCTGGGTGATTGCGAAAATGATGTCGAAGCTCTTCACGGCGTCGATCATGCGGATCATGCCCGCGATGAACAGGAACGGCATGATCAGCGGCAGGGTGATGAAGCGGAACACCTGCCAGATGCTGGCGCCGTCGATCTGTGCGCTTTCATAAGGCTCGGTCGGGATCGCGGCGAGGCCGCCGAGCACGATCAGCATGACCAGCGGCGTCCATTGCCAGGTCTCGACCAGCACCAGCGAAGGAATGACGGTCGCGGGATGGAATACCCAGAGCTGCGCGGGGATTCCGACCAGTGACAGCAGATAGTTCAGCACGCCGAGCTGCGGGTGGAACATCATGGTCCAGACCAGCGCGATCGCCACCGGCGTCGCCATCATCGGCATGATGAAGACGCCGCGCAGAAAGCCGCGGCCGGGAAATTTCTGGTGAAACACCACGGCCGCAAACGTGCCGAGCACGAGCGGCAGCAGCACGGACAATATGGTGTAGACCAGTGTATGTCCGACGGCCTCGATGAAGCGGGGATCGCTCGTCAGCCGCAGATAATTGGACAACCCGACGAAGGTGGTCGAGGAGCCGACCTTCCACTCGTTCAGGCTCATCCAGATCGTGAAGACCCACGGGAAGATGATGATCGCGATCACGACGACCAGCGCCGGCACCACGAACGGCCAGTACGACGGCGGCCGCAACGCTTTCTCCGGCGCGACATCAGACTGTGCCGCGCCCGGAGTCGATTGTGTCAACGCACTCACGCCTTCTCGCTACGCTCCAGGATCGGCCGGTACTGATCGTTGGCCTTCTTCAGCTCGGCGGCAGGATCGGCGCCGGACAAGGTCGCAGTGACGGCCGCGCCGACGATGTCGCGGAATTCGGCGACCGGGATCACGACGGGCAGGCCCAGCTTGCTGATCTTGCCGGAATCGATCACCGATTGCAGCCACTCCTTGGTCTTGACGCCCTTCTGGACCTCGGCATCGCCAAGGATCGAGTTGCGGAACGGGACGCCGCCGCCGGCCTGCAGCAGCCGCGCTCCTTGCGTTTTCGAGACCACCCATTGGCAGAGCAGATAGGCGGCTTCCTTGTTCTTGCTCGCAGCGGCAACGCCGATGCCGTCGCCATAGGTCGAGGAATATTGTCCCTTGGGGCCGGCGGGCACGACGGTGTAGCCGACTTTGCCGACAACGCGCGAGGCAGCCGGATCTTCCAGCGGCGGCGCCCAGCCGACGCCGTCGATCCACATCGCGGATCGGCCTTGCGTGAACGAGGCCATCGACTCCATCCAGTTAAAGCCGGCGACGCCTGGAGGTGCCGATTTGGTCAGGAGCGTCTGATACAGCTTGGTCGCGGCAATGGCTTCCGGACCGTCGGTCAGGATGTTGCCCTTGGCGTCGAGGAATTCTCCGCCATAGTTGAGGAAGAAGTTGCTCCACATCGCCATGTTGGCGTTGCGCAAGCCGCGCCCGACAAAGCCGTAGATGCCTTCCTTGGTATCGGTGAGCTTCTCGGCCGCCGCAGCCATCTCATCGAGGGTCTTGGGAACGGCGACGCCCTTCTTCTCGAACAGCTCCTTGTTGTAATAGAGGATGAAATAATCGACCGACCACGGCAGCGACAGCATCTGGCCCTTGTCGTTCCTGGCGTATTGCAGGCCCGCGGCCGAGAAGTCGCTCTCGACGAGATCGGGGGCGGTCAGCGCCGGGTCCTTCATGAAGGGGGTCAAGTCGGCGAGCCAGCCGGCCTTCTCGAACTGCCGCTTCTGCACGTGGTAGCTGAGATGGACGACGTCGAAGCTCGGACGGCCCGAGGTGAACTCGATCACCACCTTCTGGCGCTGCTGCTGCTCGGGAATCTGCTCCGCTTCGACCTGGATGCCGGTGAGCTCGGTGAACTCCTTGACGTATTTTTGCAGGTTGTCGCCGCGGGGCCCCTTGGCGAGGATCACCTCAAGCTTGGTCCCTGCGTATTTCTTCCAGTTCACCTCGGCGCGCGCCGGCATTCCCGTCAGGCCGAGCGCTCCAGCTGCGGCCGTGCCGGTCAAGAGCGTACGACGCGAGATTTTGTGGTTGACCACTTTAGGTCCCTCCCTGTGACTCAATTTGGGCGGATACTAGCGGCCGTTCTGCGTCTGCCTAGCCCTAATCTGTGGAATTCAGGGCCGCACGGCCGGCGTCTCCATCGGCAAGCCATGCGCCCGCGACATCAGATAGAGTTCGAGCGCGACCAGCTCGGGCGCGCCGAAATCATAGGCCTGGGCGCGGACGCCCGTCATGCAACTGCGTAGCCGGCGCTCCAGCGATCCCAGCGTCTGCCATTCCAGGCGATAAAGCGGATAGCCGGTCGGCTGTCCCTGCGTGATCGGCGCGCCGGCAAGTCGCTTGTTGAAGTTGTCATCGTGGCAATTGGTGCAGGCAAGGTTGAGTTGGCCCTCGCGCTGCATGAAGAGGTCGCGGCCCTGGTCGACGAATGGCTTCAGTTGCGGATCGTCGCCGGCCGTGATCGCGACCCCGCGCGATTGATGCGCGACGAAGGCGGACAGCGCCAGCAGGTCGCGGCTCTCGTAGGGCAGCGCCGGTGCCTGCTGATGATTGCTGCGGCAGAGATTGATGCGCTGGTCGAGCGTGACGGGGCGCGCCAGCGCCTTGTCGAAGGCCGGATAGCGCGCCGCGACGCCTTTCATGCTGCCGCGTGCATCGCCATGGCAATCCGCACAGGCCTTGTCGGCGCTGCCGGTCCTCTTCGTCCACAACGCCTCACCATCGAGCACGAACAGCATCCCGGGATTTGAGGTGTCGTCATCCTGCATCGCGCGGGTGTCGGGCCCCATGAACGAATAGCCGGAGCGGCGCGCGTCCGGCAGAATCTCGCCGGCGAGCAGGGCAGGGCCGGTGGCGAGGAGCGCCGCGGCCGCTATCGCGCGCCAGAAACTCATTCGACCGTGATCGACGCCGATGCGCTGGACGAATAGCCGTTATCGCCGATCCACTCGAACTCGAACTTGCCGCTCTCCTTCGCGACCGTGAAGAACGACAGATAGGGATTGGCCGCAATCGCCGGAAAGAGATCGGCGCGAAAAATCTCGGTGCCGTTATAGCGGCACGTAAAGCTCGTGATGATGTCGCGCGGTACCAGCGCCCCATCCGCGGTGTGGCGGAAGCCGGTCTCCATGATGTGCGAGGTCAACGTGCGGATCTCGATGATTTCGCCGCGTCTGGCTTTCGTGGGAACGTTGATGAGCGCAGCCATCAATTTATCTCCTCGGTGCAGGCGGCCAGCGTCACGACGATTTCGGTCGTGACCTGCCAGAACGTGTCGTCGGAAAGGCGCGCGATCGCCACCACCTTCTGGGTGTCGGCGAGCCGGATCCGGGTCGAGATTTGGGCGCGGCCGGAGGAGGGGCCGAGATGGAAGTTGCCGATGTTCGGCTGCGGATTCTTTTCATTGAACACGTGGATGCTCTTGACGTAGTCGTCCGCCGTCATCGGGCTCGCGACGCTCACGGTCATCGGCACCGTGTTGCCGTTCTCGACCAGCGGCGGAATGTCGAGCTTCACCTTGCCGGTGCGGACCGGTGCTTCGCCGACCACGTTGCGGATCGCGGCATTGAGCATCGCCGGTGTCGCCTCGAGCGGCCGCAGCGTGACGATCGGGATCGTTCCGGCGACCGTCACGCTTCCGGCAAGAGTCAGGAATTGTCGTCGCGTGGTCGGCATGAACAGTCCTAGTCCCGAAGCGTTGCAAGAAAAGCCACGATGTCCTCGATCTCGGCGGCGGACAAGATCGGTTTGCCGGCGAAATTTCGCCCGACCCGCACGAGGTGGTCGGTGCGATAATAGGACGGCATGATGGTCTCCGGGTTGAAGCGCGCCGCATCGACCAGTCGAAGCCGCAACTGGCTCACCGTCCAGCGGTTCCCCGCACCCGAGAGGTCTGGCGCGAGATCGCCCTGGAACCGGGTTTCGGGGAAGGGACCGGAATGGCACAGGATGCAGGTCGTCGTGCGCGCCAGCACCAGCGCGCGCCCGCGCGCGGCATCGCCGGGCGCGCCGGTGAGCGATTCCGCGATGCCGTCGCTGACGATGTTGTAGGGCACAAGCTCGTCCGCGTTAGCAGCGCCGGCAACACTTGCGGCGATCAGCGCTGCGATATGGACCAATGCTCTAGCCAAAGATGTCCGCCGTGATGGTCTGAAACCAGCGCTCGGCTTCAGTCGCCTCGCGGGCGCGCAATTCGCGCGGCGCATCGACCGGGCTGGTCGCTCCGCCCTCGACCTCGGCGAAGATGTCGCCCCTGGGCTGGTAATTGCCCGCGAGTGAAAAGCCGTAGCCGGGTGCGACGATGTTGTAGCAGACGCCTGTCAGTCGCGGCGTCTCCGGTGCGCGGCCGGCAAGGAGGTTCACGATCGCGGCAGCGCAGGCCTTGCCCTGTGCGCTTGCCGCGGACGCCGATTTGGGAATGCCCCCGCCGAGGCAGGCATCGCCGACGACGTGGATATTCTGGACAAGTTTCGATTCGAAGGTCACGGGATCGATCGGGCACCAGCCGGTGGCATCCGCAGCGCCCGCGATCTCGGCGATGCGTCCCGCTCGCTGCGGCGGGACGACGTTGGCGACGTCAGGCGTGTAATTGCCGAACTCGGTGACGATGGTCTTTGTCGCGGGATCGATCGAGGTCACGCGGCCGCCTTGCGACAGCCCGATGCGTTCGATCATATCGCCGTACAGCTCTTTCCACGCCCTCTCGAACAGTCGCTGCTGGGAGAAGCTGTCCTTGGCGTCGAGGATCAAGACCTTTGAGCGTGGCTTCTTCGTTTTCAGGTAATGCGCGATCAGGCTGGCGCGCTCGTAAGGCGCCGGCGGACAGCGCGAGGGATTGGCGGGGATCGCGATGGCGACGGTGCCGCCGTCCGGCATTGCCTCCAATTGGCGACGCAGCAGCAGCGTCTGTGCGCCGGCCTTCCAGGCGTGCGGCATTTTTTCTGATGCCGCGTCGTCGTAGCCGGGCAGGGCTTCGAAATGGAAGTCGATGCCAGGAGAAAGGACGAGACGGTCATAGGGTAGCGCTACGCCATCGGCCGTCACGACGCTGCGCAGTTGCGGCTCGATTGTGGTTACGGCCTGGCTGATCACCGTGACGCCCTCGGCGGCGACCTTGTCATAGCCAAATTGCTGAGATTCGATGTCGCGCAGGCCGGCAATCACCTCGTTGCTGAAGGGGCAGGAGGTGAAGACCGCATTGGGTTCGATCAGGATGATTTGCAAGTTTGCCTGCGCGCGCTTCAGCGCGCGGGCGCACGCGGCGCCGCCAAAACCGCCGCCGACCACGACGACGCGGCCCGCCGATTGCGCGCGCAGGATCGAAGGGACGGCGAATGATGTGGCCGCGGCGGCGATGCCGAGGATGGCATCCCGCCGTGTCACCGGCGCATTCATGGGTCTTGTCCGGAAAGTGTGCCGCGGCGGCCGTTACGGCCGCCGCGGCGTGTCTCAGGCGAAGGTGATGTTCTGGTCGCGCAACGGCACCGAACGGATGCGTTTGCCCGTCGCCGCGAAGTACGCATTGAGCACCGCTGGCGCTGCGACGCCGATGGTCGGCTCGCCGACTCCGCCCCAGAACCCGCCGCTCGGCACCATCACCGATTCGACCTTCGGCATCTCGTTGATGCGCATCGAATTGTAGGTGTCGAAGTTGGTCTGCTCGATTTTGCCGTCCTTGACGGTGCAGCCGCCGTAGAACAGCGCGGAGAGGCCATAGACGAAGGAGCCCGCGATCTGCCGCTCCACCTGGGCCGGATTGACGACGTAGCCGGGATCAGTTGAAGCGACGATACGATGCACCTTGATCTTGTTGCCGTCGGTCACCGAGATTTCGGCGGCGCCGGCGACATAGCTGCCATAGCCCATGACCTGCGCGATGCCGCGATAGATGCCCTGCGGCGCCGGGGTGCTCCAGCCGATCTTCTCGGCCACGGCATTGAGCACCGCCAGATGCTTGGGGTGATTGCCCATCAGCTTGCGGCGGAATTCGAGCGGATCCTGGCCTGCGGCCTGGGCCAGCTCGTCCATGAAGCATTCCATGTAGATCGCGTTGTGATTGACGTTGACGCCGCGCCAGAAGCCCGGCGGAACGTGCGGGTTGCGCATCGCATGCTCGACCAGGAGGTTTGGCACCGAGTAACCGAACGCGGCTTCGCCGGACTGGGCGACGCCCTGGAATGCGGCCGGATCCATGCCGTTCTGCAGCGCTTCGGGGCGGAGCGAGAACAGGATCGATTGCCCGGACAGGCGGTAGTGCAGCGCGACCAGATTGTTGTCCGCATCGAACGCGCCGGTCATTTTGCACTGGGTGATCGGGTGATATCTGCCGTGCGCCATGTCCTCTTCGCGCGACCACAACAGCTTGATCGGCGTGCCCGGCATCTGCTTGGCGATCAAGACGGCCTGACGGACATAGTCGGTCTGGCCGCGCCGGCCGAAGCCGCCGCCGGGCATCACCTTGTGCACGTCGCACTTCTCCGCCGGCAGGCCCGACGCTTCCAACGTGGCGGCGAAGGCCGCCTCGCCATTCTGCGTGCCGCACCAGACCTCGCACTTGTCGGCCGTGTAAAGCGCCGTGGCGTTCATCGGCTCCATCGTGGCGTGGTTCTGGTAGGGATAGCTGTAGACGGCCTCGATCTTCTTGGCGGCACCGGCGATCGCCGCCTTGGCGTCGCCGTTCTTGTTGCCGACATAGGCCGGCTGCGCGTTGTCGAGACCCTCGGCCAACCACTTTGCAATCGATTCGCTCGAGACCTTGGCGTTGTCGCCCTCGTCCCAGACGATCGGCAGCGCCTCCAACGCGGTCTTGGCCTGCCACCAGGTATCGGCAACAACCGCGACCGCGGTGTCGCCGACCTTGACGACCTTCTTGACGCCTTTCATGTCGGTGATCTTGGCTTCGTCATAGCTCTTCAACTTGCCGCCGAACACCGGGCAGTCCTTGATCGCGGCGTTCAGCATGCCCGGCAGCTTGACGTCGATGCCGTAGACCATGGTGCCGGTGGTCTTCTCGGCGGTGTCCAGCCGCTTCACGCCCTTGCCGATCAGCTTCCAATCCTTGGGATCCTTCAGCTTGACGTCGGCCGGCGGCGTCAGCTTGGCTGCGGCCTCGGCGACCTTGCCGTAGGTCGTGGTCTTGCCGGACGGCGTGTGGGTGATGACGCTGTTGGCGGCCGTGCATTCGGACGCCGGCACGTTCCACGCCTCGGCGGCGGCCTGGATCAGCATCACGCGTGCGGTGGCGCCGCCCTTGCGGACATAGTCTTGCGAGGAGCGGATGCCGCGGCTGCCGCCGGTCGAGAAATCGCCCCAGACGCGCTTGCGGGCGACGCTCTGGCCCGGTGTCGGATATTCGGTGGAGACCTTCGACCAGTCGCATTCGAGTTCCTCGGCGACGAGCTGGGCGAGGCCGGTGAGCGAGCCCTGGCCCATTTCGGAGCGGGCGATGCGGATGACGACGGTGTCGTCGGGCCTGACCACGACCCAGGCGCCGATCTCGGGGGAGCCGTCGGCCGCGCGGACTACGGCGGGGCCGCCGAAGGGGATATCGAGGCCGATTGCGAGACCTGCGCCGACCGCGGCGGTGCCGACGACGAAGGCGCGGCGGTTCATCCTGGGAGAGACATGCTTGTTCATGTGACGGCTCCTTATGCGCTTGCGATCGTGTGGATCGCTTCGCGCACCTGCTGGAAGGTGCCGCAGCGGCAGATATTGGTGATGGCCTCGTCGATGTCGGCGTCGGTCGGCTTCGGCTTCTCGTTCAGCAGCGCCGCCACCGCCATGATCATGCCGCTCTGGCAATAGCCGCATTGCGGCACATCCTGGGCGATCCAGGCTTCCTGCACCTTGTGCAGTGCGTTGCCGGAGGCGAGCCCTTCGATGGTCGTGATCTTCTTGCCTGCGGCCTCGCCGACCGAAACGCCGCAGGAGCGGGTGGCGACGCCGTCGATGTGAACGGTGCAGGCGCCGCATTGTGCAATGCCGCAGCCATATTTCGTGCCGGTCAGGCCGGCATTCTCGCGGATCGCCCAGAGCAGGGGCGTATCCGGCTCGACGTCGAGCGTGAAGGTTTTTCCGTTGATTGTTAGGTTTGCCATCGCAGTCCCCTGATTGGCCCAATCCACCGATTGGACTCAGGGGCGCAATGTGTCCGGCAAATTGGAAACGTTCAAATCAACAGTCCGGGGGGTAGCCGCCAGAGATTTGCTCCCTGGGCGGCCCGCGGCACGGCTTGGGGCGACGTCTACCGGCTTCCGTGCGCAGACGCCCTTGGAACCGGAGCGACAGTTTGTCTCTTTTGCCGGGGTGCAAGTCGACAATGCTCTGCTACAGTGGAATCAGCCAAAAAGAGGTTCCATGAACGTACCGCAGCCTTGCAAAGTCCTGATGCTCTATCCGCTGTTCTCGGCAGAGTCCTTCTGGAGCTTTGGCGAATCCTGCAAAGTGTTGGGCGTGAAGCGCCCTGCGGCCCCTTTGGGGCTGATCACCGTTGCCGCGATGTTGCCCGAGCACTGGACGGTCCGGCTGATCGATTGCAACACGGAAGCCTTCAGCGACGAGGATCTTTCCTGGGCCGACGTCGTCTTCACGGGCGGAATGATGCCGCAGCAGGCCGACACGCTGCGCCTGATCGAAATTTGCCGTGCCGCGGGCAAGCCGGTGGTCGTCGGCGGTCCCGATCCCACCTCAAGCCCCCATATCTATGAGAGGGCCGACTTCCAGGTGCTCGGAGAGGCCGAGAGCGTTCTCCACGAATTCGTCGCGGCCTGGGACAGTGGCGCCCGCTCCGGCGTCTTCATCGCGCCAAAATTCCAGGCCGACGTCACCAAGACGCCGGTGCCGCGCTTCGACCTGCTGAAGTTCGAGGACTACCTTTATCTCGGTGTGCAGTATTCCCGCGGCTGCCCGTTCACCTGCGAGTTCTGCGACATCATCGAGCTCTATGGCCGGGTGCCGCGAACCAAGACGAATGAGCAAATGCTGAACGAGCTCGACAGGCTCTACGCCATGGGTTACCGCGGCCATCTCGACTTCGTCGACGACAACTTCATCGGCAACAAGAAGTCGCTGCGGCTGTTCCTGCCCCAGCTCGCCGAATGGCAGCGTGCTCACGGCTATCCGTTCGAGTTGTCGACTGAAGCCTCGGTCAATCTGGCCGACGATCCCGAGCTGTTGGAGCTGATGGGTCAGGCGAATTTCTTCGCCATCTTCGTCGGCATCGAAAGTCCGGATCCGGCGACGCTGGTCGCGATGCGGAAGAAGCAGAACACGCGGCGCAACATCGCCGAGAGCATCCACAAGATCTACGCCGCAGGCATGCTCGTCACCGCGGGTTTCATCGTCGGCTTCGACAATGAGAAGCTCTCGATGGCGGATGCCATGATCGACTTCATCGAAGAGGCGGCGATCCCGGTCAGCATGGTCGGCCTGCTCTATGCCTTGCCGAACACGCAGCTGACGCGCCGCCTCGAGCGCGAAGGCCGGCTGCACCCCGGCCACGATTTGGCGCCGACCATCGGCGCCGATCAGTGTACCGCCGGGATCAACTTCGATCCGGTGCGCCCGTTGCGCGACATCCTGACGGACTACAAGCGCGTGCTGGAGCACATCTACAGCCCAGAGGCCTATGCAAGGCGCGTTGATCGCCTGATGACGCTGCTCGACCGGTCCAGGCAGCGCCAAGAGCTCGCCGAGGGCGATATCCGCGCCGGGCTCGGGGCGATGGAAACGGTGCACAAGGTGGTCACAGCCCTTCCCGAGGCGCGAGGGCCGCTGTGGCAGACCTTCATGAACTGCGCCAAGCGCGACACCTCATCGGCGCGGATCGCCGTGCAGATGATCGCGGCCTATGCGCATCTCGGGCCGTTCTCGCGCAAGGTCATCGCTGCCATCGATGAGCGCCTCGCTGCGCTCGACGAGGAAACGGTCGTTCCGGTGGCGACTGTCGAGGTAACGGCGGCCCGGCATCTGGCCTGACGGACTACTTCACCGCCAGCCGCAAAAAGCTCATCACGCTGCCGAGCGCGGCGAAGCCGGCGCCAAGTGCCAATGCCACGACTGCGCCGTCGTGACCGGCCAGCGAGAAGCAGGCTGCGGCGAGCGCGGCCCCCGTCGTCTGCCCGGTCAGGCGCGCGGTGGCGACGATGCCGGAGGCGCTGCCGCTGCGATGTGGCGGCGCGCTCGACATCACCGCCTTCATGTTCGGCGCCTGGAAGAAGCCGAACCCCATGCCGCAGATCACCATCCGCCAGATGATGTCGGGGATCGCAGGATTGGCCGGCAGCATCGCCAGCAGCGCCATGCCGAGGCCGAGCATCACGAGCCCAATGCCGCCGAGCAGTCCGACCGCGTGCCGGTCGGAGAGGCGCCCCGCGATCGGCGCCATGATGCCGACCACCAGCGGCCACGGCGTCATGAAGAAGCCGGTCTCGACCTGCGAACGCCCCAGCACGTCCTCGAAATAGAACGGCAGCGAGACAAAGGCGAGGCCCTGCACCGCGAACGAGCATACCGCGGTCGCCGCCGACAGCGCGAACATCGGCCGACTGAACAGATCGATCGGCAGCATCGGCGCGGGATGGTCGGCATGGCGGCGCGTCAGGATGAAGCCGAGCACCAGGGCCGTGAGCAGTTCGATGCCCACGACCACTGGTGACAGATTGTGCGCAGCACTGCCGATGCCCGTGATGAACAACCCGAGACAGGCCGACGCCAGGATCGCGCCGAGGAAGTCAAAGCCGTGATCGGCGCGCGGCGTTTTCGGCAGCATCGCAAAGCCGATGCCGATCGCGACGAGGCCGAACGGGATGTTGACGGCGAACAGCCATGGCCACGGGCCGAGCGCGAGGATGGCGGAGGCGATCGAGGGACCGAAGGTGAAGGCGGTCGCGACCACCAGCGCGTTGTGGCCGAAGCCGCGGCCGAGCATCCGGCCGGGATAGACGAAGCGCACCAGCGCCGTGTTGACGCTCATGATGCCGCTCGCACCTAACCCTTGCAGCGTGCGCGCAACCAGCAGGCTCTCCAGCGACCAGGCCACCGCGCAGAACAGCGAGGCGATGGTGAACAGGATCAGGCCGCCGAGATAGATGCGCTGGTGCCCGACGATCTCGCCGAGTGCTCCCAACGGCAGCAGCGTCGCCACCAGCGCGATCTGGTAGACGTTGACCACCCAGACCGATTGCTCAGGGCTGACATGCAGGTCGCCGGCAATGGCGGGCAGCGCGATGTTCGCGATCGCGGTGTCGAGCGAGGCCATGGCCAGCGCGGTGAAGATCGCGGCAATGGCCCAGCGCCGCTGTGCGGGCGGAAGGCCGTCGGAAATGGTGTGGTCGGGCTTGCGCGCGGCGGCGGGTAACGTGATTGTCATTGCGTTAGCGCGTTGCTCCGGCGGCCGGCTCCAGGGGACTTGGCATGTACTACGGCGCGGCCGCCTTCCACAGGCATATGCTTGCATGCAGTGTATGCGCGAAGGCTGGGCGATGATTCCTGGCGCCGGCGTATGATCGCATGAGCTGCTGCAATGTCAGGGGAGCGCCATGCACATCGTCGTTTTGCCCGGTGACGGCATCGGGCCCGAGATCACGACCGCGACATCAGGCGTGTTGCGTGCCGCCTCCGAGCGCTTCCAGCTCAATCTGCGGCTGGAGGAGCACGCAGTTGGCCATGCGAGCCTCAAACAATTCGGTACGACGGTGCGCCCCGAGCTGCTCGACATCGTCCGTGCCGCCGACGGGCTGATCCTCGGGCCGACCGCGACTTTCGACTTCAAGGACGAGGCCCATGGCGAGATCAACCCGTCGCGGTATTTCCGCAAGAACCTCGACCTCTACGCCAATGTCCGGCCCGCACGCACCTATGCGGGGCTGTCCGGCCGGGTCGGTGATTTCGACCTTGTCGTGGTGCGCGAGAACACGGAAGGGTTTTACGCCGACCGCAACATGGAGCAGGGCAATGGCGAGATGCTGGTCACATCGGATGTCGTGATCTCGCTGCGCCGGATCACGCGCCATTGCTGCGAACGCATCGCGCATGCGGCGTGCCGGCTGGCGATGAAGCGGCGCAAGCATCTCACCATCGTGCACAAGGCCAATGTGCTCAAGCTCGGCGACGGCATGTTCCTCGACATCTGCCGCGAGGCGGCGAATGCCTATCCCGGCCTCGCCGTCGACGACATCCTCGTCGACGCCATGATGGCGCATGTTGTACGCAACCCCGACCGCTTCGACGTCATCGTCGCCACCAACATGTTCGGCGACATCCTGTCCGATCTCACCGCAGAGCTTTCCGGCAGCCTCGGCCTCGGCGGCTCGCTCAATGTCGGTCACAGCCACGCCATGGCGCAGGCCGCGCACGGTTCGGCGCCTGACATTGCAGGCCAGGACGTCGCAAATCCGGTCTCGCTGGTCCTGTCGACGGCCCTGCTGCTGGCCTGGCACGGCGAGAACAGCGGCGCGGTACGGTACGAGGAAGCCGCTCGTGCGATCGAGGTGGCGGTGGCAAAAGCGATCGGCGAAGGCAGGGCAACGCGCGATGTCGGCGGCAAGCTCGGCACCATCGCGGCGGGGGCCGCGATCGCAGAGATCTTGCAGGCGGAGTGAGGTGGTCCTGCGGGTCTTGCGTGTTTTTTTAAAGGCTCAAAACAAAAAACGCGAAAACAACCCCATGCACAGTAGAAGGCCCCTTGATTAATAAGGGATTTCCGAACCGCGCAGCGACGACATTCACCGCGGCCATGACGTTGACCTGTCGGGCAAAACACTGGCAGGATGCCAGGATTGCACCGGTCCGCAAAAGACCATGTGTGCTTCCCGTGAAGGAGCGATGCCCGCTCCTGTGCTGAAGCAGATCTACGCGGGCAGCTCCGGCATTCACCTTTTGGACCCGTTGCAGACGTTAGGCTGGATATGTTGCCTTTTCCACCGCACGTTGAGGTATCATAAATTCTGAACTGCTAGCTGGGTTGTATGGCCTGGATTGTTGCCTTCGCAGTCTTAGTGTTTGTTTACCGTCGCGCGACGCGTGCTGGCGACCGGCTTGCGGAACTGAAACCGACGGGAATGCTGCGCTCGCCGCTGTTCTACGCACAAACGGCGCTCCTTTGCGTTCTAGTGGTGCTTATGTTGGCTCCGGGTTACCTGCCACACGAGCGGTGGGCTGTTGCCGCCTATCTTGTCGTCCTGGTGATCGTGGTAGCAGCGCTCTTGTTCGTGCGGCGCGCATTGAAATGGCGCTACCCCGTTTAATGTGATCACTTCCGCTTATGGCCCTTATCGTCGCTTGGCATACGGCATCGGCAGGTCCGGAGTCTGGCTAGAGCAGAAGTCATCGCCTCCGGTGCAGACTGCCGCCTTTGACCTGACCCGGTCATCAGTGCAGCTTGGACCAACGTAGAACAATGGCTGTTCTCAGCCGGGGTGTATGAGATCGGATTGATAATGAAACGACGAGAATTCCTGACTTTGGTTGGTGTGGCGTCTGCGTTGCCTCTGGCAGCGCGAGCACAGCAAGTGAAGCGAATGCCCCGAATTGGCCTTCTCCTCCCCCCACCGCGGAATTTGGAAGTAGACTCATTCCTCAAGGGGCTCAGCGATCTCGGTTGGGTTAACGGCGCGAACATTCATGTCGAATATCGCGACGCCGGTGGCGACGACGCCAGGCTGCCGGCGCTTGCGAATGAACTTGTCGCTCTTGATATTGACGTTCTCGTCACAGCCACATTCCCCGGGATTCTTGCCGCTCATAACGCGACGGCAAAAATTCCGACCGTAATGATCGTGGGCCCCGATCTGGTGACCATAGGCCTTGCAGCCAGCATGGCTCATCCTGGCGGCAACATCACAGGGCAAACCTTTTTCCTCACAGAACTGGCTGCAAAGCGCCTGGAGATTCTCGCAGGCTTGGCTCCCTCGACCAGACGCGTGGGGGTGCTCATGCAGCGAGGAAATCCACTGAACAACGCTACAATGAGCACCATGAGGAACGCGGCGCAGGCATTGAAGATGGAGCTACTACCTATCGAGGTCGACGTTCCCGGCGATCTCGAAAGCGCGCTGTCACTCGTCGGCTCTAACCCGATGGACGGCCTCGTGATCACGGACGCAAACGCGTTTGTCACCAACACGTCCATGGTGGCCGCGATTGTGGACAAGTGCCGGGTGCCATCGGTTGCCGCACCCATTGTCGCCGCCCGGGGGGCGGCCCTGATGGGATACGGTGTGGACTTCACCGCAATGTTCCGCCACGCCGCTGTTTTCGTCGACAAGATATTGAAGGGTGCCAACCCCGCCGAGATTCCCATCGAGCAGCCGACGCAGTTCAAGACCGTCATCAACCACAAGACCGCAAAGGCACTCGGCGTGGAGATACCTCCGTCGTTGCTGGTGCGCGCGGACGACGTGATCGAATAACAGCGGCGGCCTCTTCGGCAAGCGGGCGAGCCAATTCGCTCTAGAACTGATATCTCCTCAGCCCCCCATCCACCGGGATCACCGTGCCCGTGATGTACCGCGCTACAGGGGACGCCAGAAACACCGCCAACGCCGCAAGGTCTTCCGGCTCGCCCCAATAGCCGACAGGAATCTCCTCCTCCGCGAACCGCTCGCGATAATCGGGCGCGTAGTTGCGGCGGATCTGTTCGCTCATGATGCGGCCGGGCGGGATGCAGTTGATGGTGATGCCGTGCTCGCCGATCTCGCGCGACAGGCCCTTGGCCCAGGCGTGCACGGCGGCTTTGGCGGCGAACGCGGCGTTGAGCCCTTCCGGCTCGGACTTGCCGGTGATGTTGACGATGCGGCCCCATTTGCGTTCGATCATCTGCGGCAGCAGCGCATGCGCGATGCGGCGGTAGCTGGTGAAATTCAGCGCGATCGCTTCGTCCCATTGGCTGTCGGGCGCATCGACGGGGAGGGGGCGGCTGCCGCCGGCATTGTTGATGAGGATGTCGACATGGCCGAGCTCGCTCACGGCGAAGGCCGAAATCCTCTCCGCCGCGTCCTTGGCCATCACGTCCTGCTCGAATGGCGTGATCAGACCGGAGCCGACTTCGCTCACCAGCTCGGCGAGCAGATCGGTTCGCCGTGCCACGCCGACGACGCGCACGCCTTCGGCAGCCAAACCCTTGGCGATGGCGCGGCCGATGCCGACGCTCGCTCCGGTGACGACGGCGGTTTTCGATTTGAGCCCGAGATCCATGGTGACACGCCCTCTTGTTTGCTTTTCTGCTTGTCGCTGTTGGTTTGGCTGTTCGTTTTTCTGTTCGTTTCCTGCCCTGTCCCGTCAGCCTGATTTGCCCGACCGGGACGAGCAGTGGTAACCAAGAGCCGCGTTGAAGGAAACACGAAAAAGAAAAGGCGCCGAGCGATGGTCTGGGATCCGCAGCAATATCTGAAATTCTCCGGGCACCGCCTCCGGCCCGCCGTCGACCTCTTGATGCGGATTCCGGATTCTGGCCCGCGTGCGGTTGCCGATCTCGGTGCCGGCGCCGGCAACGTCACCAGGCTGATCAAGGAGCGTTGGCCGGACGCGACGGTGACCGGTGTCGAGGGATCAGCCGAGATGGTTGCCGCCGGCCGCAAGGCGGCGCCGGACGTGGAATGGTCGCACGAGGATCTCGGCCATTGGCGCCCGACGAAGCAATATGACGTGATCTATTCCAATGCCGCGCTGCACTGGCTGGCCAATCATGCGGCACTGTTTCCGTCGATCATGGAGAAAGTGACGCCCGGCGGAATGCTCGCTGTGCAGATGCCGCGCAACTTTCTGGCGCCCTCGCATGTGCTGATTGGCGAGACGGCGCTGAACGGTCCCTGGCGGTCCAAGGTCGAGCATCTCGTCACGCCGCCGCCGGTCGAAGCGCCGGCCTATTATCACGGTCTTCTTGCTCCGATGTCGGCCAATATCGACATCTGGGAGACCGAATATCTGCAGGTGCTGGAAGGCGAGAATCCCGTGAAAGAGTGGACCAAGGGGACTTGGCTGACGCGCTATCTCGACATCTTGCAGGGCGACGAGAAGGCAGCGTTCGAAGCCGCCTATGGGATGCGGGTCGCGAAAGCCTATCCGAAGAACGCCGCGGGACAGACGCTGTTTCCCTTCCGGCGTCTGTTCATGGTCGCCCAGCGCAACGGCTGATCGTACTGCCGCAATGCGACATAAGCGCTCGCTTCCGGGAACGCAGCAGGTGCCGGGTTGCGCAAGACAGCTTGGCTGCGGCAAATTGGGCTTAGGTCTAGTTGTTCGGGTGGCGGATTGCTGTCAGTACTGAAATCGGAAAACAAAAAAGACCCGGTTTTAGAGGTTGTTGGGAGGTTCGTTCATGCGCAAGCTGCTTCTTGCGGTCGCCGCCGCAGCTGTTCTCGTGAGTCCCGTCTTGTCTCCGGTCTTGGCCCAGGCCCAGAGCCCGATCGTCATCAAATTCAGCCACGTCGTTGCCAACGACACTCCCAAGGGCAAGGGCGCCCTGAAGTTCAAGGAACTCGCGGAGAAGTACACCGACGGCAAGGTCAAGGTCGAAATCTACCCGAACTCCACGCTGTACAAGGACAAGGAGGAGATCGAGGCGCTGCAGCTCGGCTCGGTGCAGATGCTTGCCCCCTCGACCGCGAAGTTCGCCCCGCTCGGTATCAAGGAGTTCGAGGCGCTCGACCTGCCATGGTTGTTCAAGGACGATCAAACCTATTCCAACGCGATGAAGGGCACGATCGGCAAGTGGCTGTTCGATAAGCTCGAGACCAAGGGCATTACCGGGCTCGCGTATTGGGACAACGGCTTCCACATGCTCTCCGCCAACCGTGCCCTGATGAAGCCGACCGATTTCCAGGGTCTCAAATTCCGCATCTCCGGATCGAAGGTCGCCGACCAATATCTCCGGATCATGGGCTCGATCCCCCAGATCATGGCGTTTTCCGAAGTCTACCAGGCTTTGCAGACAGGCGTGGTCGACGGCTGCGAGAACACCGCCTCCAATTACCTGACGCAGAAATTCTACGAGGTGCAGAAGGACATCACCGTGTCCTATCACGCGCACCTGCAATATGCTGTGATCGTCAATTCGAAATTCTGGTCCGGCCTGCCGCCCGATATCCGCGCCCAGCTCGAGAAGGCGATGAACGAGGCGACCGACTACACCAACTCGATCGCGCGCCAGGAAAACGAGGATGCGCTGGCCGAGATCAAGAAGACGGGCAAGACCACGCTGCATTATCTGACTGACGCCGATCGCAAGGCGTGGCAGGAAGCGATGCAGCCGACCTACAAATGGGCGAAGGGGCGGGTCGGGCAGGAGGTGCTCGATCTCCTCGCCAAGGAACTCGACGTCAAGATGAACTGACGCCGGCGCGCTATAAGAACAACCATGAACGGTCGGGGGTGATCGCACTCCCGGCCGTTGCTCTTGAATGATGAGCCAAGCTGAGGGGACCAAGTTGCTGCGTGCATTGAATCGTGTGCTCGATCATCTCGAGGAATGGCTGATCGCGACGATGATCGCGGCCGCGACATTGCTCATCTTCGTTGCCGTGCTGCACCGATATGGCGCCGGGCTGTCGATCGACATCGCCAAATGGGCGGAGGCGCGCAACCTGGCCTTGCTGGCCGTCCCCGCGCGAGCCGCGTTCGTCTGGCTTGCCGCTCTCGATTTGTCCTGGGCGCAGGAACTCTGCATCTACATGTTCATCTGGATGGCGAAGTTCGGTGCGGCCTACGGGGTGCGCACCGGCATCCATGTCGGCGTCGACGTCCTGGTCAATGTCCTTCCCGGCGGATCGCGCCGCCGCGTCATCACGTTCGGCCTGATGTGCGGCGCCCTTTTCACGGCCATCGTGTGCTATTTCGGGGCCGCGTTCGTCGGCCAGATGTGGCAGACCGGCCAGCAATCCAACGACCTCGAAGCGCCGATGTGGCTGGTGTATCTCACCATCCCGCTCGGCTCCGGGCTGATGTGCTTCCGCTTCCTGCAGGTCGCCTGGTCGTTCTATCACACCGGCGAGCTGCCGCATCACGACATGGCCGGCGTCGAGGGCGTCGAAATAGACCCGGTCCATCCGGCCCCGGTCACGCGCAGTCAGGTCGTCCGCGACGAACGCAGCCCGCTCGGCTGGGTCCTGATGTTGTTGCCGGTCCTGATCGTCGCCGTGTGCTTCGCCCATTCGGCGCACGTGATCACGCTGCCGCAGGGCCTCCGTGTCGCCGTGGTTTTCGGCCTTCTGCTGTCGTTGATGCTCACGGGCATGCCGATCTCGATCGCGCTCGGTCTGACCGTGCTCAGCTTCATGTTCACGCTGACCGACGTGCGAACGGAATCGGTGGCGCTGAAGCTGTTCACCGGCATCGAGAGCTTCGAGATCATGGCGATCCCGTTCTTCATCCTTGCCGGCAACTTCCTGACCCATGGCGGCGTGGCGCGCCGGATGATCACGTTCGCGACGTCGCTGGTCGGCCATTGGTATGGCGGCCTTGCGCTCTCGGGCGTGGTCGCCTGCGCGCTGTTCGCCGCGATTTCCGGCTCGTCGCCGGCCACCGTGGTGGCGATCGGATCGGTGATCCTGCCCGCGATGGTCGCGCAGGGATTCCCGAAGAGGTTCGGGGCGGGCGTGATCACGACCTCGGGCTCATTGGGAATTCTCATTCCCCCATCGATTCCGATGGTTCTTTTCGCCGTCTCCACCAACACCTCCGTCGGCAAGCTGTTCATCGCCGGCATTGTGCCGGGAATGGTGCTCGCCATGCTGCTCGGCGCCACGACGTTCTATCGAGCCTGGCGTAACGACTATCCGAGGATGCCGAAAGCAACCCTCTACGAGCGCTTCGATGCGCTCCGCAAGTCGATCTGGGGTATCCTGCTGATCGTGATCGTGATCGGCGGCATCTACAGCGGCCTGTTCACACCGACCGAAGCTGCCGCCGTCAGCGCGGTGTACGCCTTCATCGTCGCAGTGTTCATCTACAAGGATTTGAAGCTGCGAGACGTGCCGCGGGTGCTGCTGTCATCGGCGAATCTTTCGGCGATGCTGCTCTACATCATCACCAACGCCGTCTTGTTCTCGTTCCTGATGACTTACGAGAACGTGCCGCAAGCGCTTGCGCAATGGATGATCGACCAGGGCCTCGGCTGGATCGGCTTCCTGCTCGTCGTCAATCTCCTGCTGCTATTGGCCGGCAACGTGATGGAGCCGTCCTCGATCATCCTGATCATGGCGCCGATCCTGTTTCCGGTTGCGATCAAGCTCGGCATCGATCCGATCCATTTCGGCATCCTGATGACGGTCAACATGGAAGTCGGGCTGTGCCATCCGCCGGTCGGCCTCAATCTCTACGTCGCCTCAGGCATCGCCAAGATGGGCATCACCGAGCTCACGGTTGCGGTGTGGCCATGGCTGCTGACAATGCTGGGATTCCTGGTGGTCGTGACATACTGGCCCGGTCTGTCGCTGTGGCTGCCGAGGCTGCTCGGCATGTAGCCGAGCTCAGGCGATGCATGGCTAACGCGCGGTAAATCCGCTCGTTCAAATGCCACCGCTGTGCGATGCACACATTTTTACAGATGTGCGGTAGGACCATGCGAGCGGATGAGGCTGGCATGTTGTTCAATAGAATGGAATCCGGACGGGCGTCGATTTCCGATGCCGTCTACATGGAAGTGATCACGGGCCTGCACGGCACGACGATCCCTACTATTCTCGCCGCCGTCTGCCAGGTGATGGTCGGCGCGATCACAACCTACGAGACCGGTGACGCGGTCACGGCAGCCCTTACGGTCGCCGGTGTCGTCGTGGCCATGATCCGTCTGTCCGAAATCGCTGCGTTCCGCCGTCGCCTCACGCAGCCGTCGCGGCTGGATCGGGCCGAGGCCGCGCGCTGGGAACGGCGGTACATTGCCGGCACCGTCATCACCGCCTTGGTACTGGGCGTGTTTGCCGCGCGCAGCATCGTGCTCGGCGACGCGCTCTGCTGCGTGATGGCGGTCGGCATCGGTTTCGGCTTCGGTGCCGGCGTGGTGGCGCGGCTGGCACTGCGCCCGGTCGCAGCACTGCTCGATCTGGTCGCGATCGCCGCGCCCGCCGCGATCGTGACGTTCATGCAGCCCGATCTGCGCCATGTCGGGCTCGGGCTCCTCATCCTGATGTATGTGGCCGCCAGCTTCGAGATGGTGCGGCTGAGCTTCAATGCCTCGATCAGCCAGATCACGCTCAAGCGACAGTTCGAGCGGCTCGCGCGCTCGGACTCGATGACCGGCGTCTTTAACCGCTCGGTGCTGGCGGAGGATCTGCCGCGAATGCTGGCGGACGGAAATTCCAGCATGATCGCCGTCCACGCGCTCGATCTCGACCGCTTCAAGGAGGCCAATGACCGGTTCGGCCATCCAGTCGGCGACGCGCTGCTCAAGCAGGTGGCCGGGCGGCTCAAGGCGCTTGCCGCAGCTCATGATCTCGTGGTCCGGATGGGCGGCGACGAGTTCATCCTGGTGCAGCGCGCGGCGACCGATGCGGAAGCGATGGCACGGCGGATCGTGCAATCGCTCAGCGCGCCCTATCATGTCGACGGGCAGGTGATCGGGCTCGGCGTCAGCGTCGGCGTTGCCGTCGCGCCGCAGGATGGGCGCACGGTGGAGGGGCTGTTGTCGCGCTCCGACCGGGCGATGTACCGCGCCAAGCAGGACGGCGGCGGCTACGTGCTGGCGCGGGAGCTGCGGACGGCGGACATGCGCGCCTCCGGTAAGCCGGTGGCCGCAGGTTTGGCTGCGTAAGGACTTGTTGGAACCGCAATCGAGATGCGGTTAGATGCCTCCCAAGGGACGAGCCGGGAGGGCAGTATGAGCAGCATCGACGCCAGCAACGGGCCGAAGGGCGCAACGCCATCCGTCATCGCGCAGCAAACAGCGATGCTGAACGCGCTGCCGTTCTCCGACACGCGAGATTTCGACGACGCCGCGCGCGGCTTCCTCGGCACGATCGAGAACGCGGAGATCACCAATCCGCAAGGGCGGACGGTCTGGAGCCTCGAGCCTTACGGCTTCCTGTCGACTGAAGAGGCGCCAGCCACGGTCAATCCGAGCCTGTGGCGGCAGTCGCGGCTCAACATGCAACACGGCCTGTTCGAGGTCGTGCCCGGAATCTACCAGGTGCGCGGGCTCGACATCGCCAACATGACGCTGATCGAAGGCGACAGCGGCGTCATCGTCGTCGACACCCTGACCTCGATCGAGGGCGCGCGCGCCGCGCTCGATCTCTACTACAAGCATCGCGGCCAGCGACCGGTCGCGGCCGTGATCTTCACCCACACCCACACCGACCATTGGGGCGGCGCGCGCGGCGTGCTCGAGGAGGATGCACTCGCGACCGGCCGCGTGCCGATCATCGCGCCGAACTTGTTCATGGAGCATGCCGTCTCCGAGAACATCATCGCGGGACCTGCAATGCTGCGCCGGGCGCAGTACCAGTTCGGGCCACTCCTGGCCAAGGGCGCGCGCGGGCAGGTCGATTGCGGCCTCGGCAAGTCGATGGCGGCAGGTTCGGTGGCGCTGCTGCGGCCGACCGATTTGATCATGGCGACCGGCGACCGTCGCGTGATCGACGGTGTCGAATTCGAATTCCAGATGGCGCCGAACAGCGAAGCGCCGGCGGAGATGCATTTCTTCATCCCGCGTTACAAGCTGTTGAACCTCGCCGAGAACTGCACCCACAATTTCCACAATCTGCTGCCGTTTCGCGGCGCCGACGTGCGCGACGCGCTGGCCTGGTCGAAATATCTGGGCGAGGCCTTGCAGCTCTGGGACGGCAAGGCGGAAGCGATGTGCGGCCAGCATCACTGGCCGGTGTGGGGGCACGAACGCATCGGCACGATGATCCGGCAGCAGCGCGACCTCTATAAGTTCGCGCATGACCAGACCATCCGCCTGATGAACCACGGCCTCACCGCGGCCGAGATTGCCGAAACGATCCAGCTGCCCAACAGCCTGGAGGGCGCCTGGCACGGCCGCGGCTATTACGGCCACATCCGGCATAATGTGAAGGCGATCTATCAAAAATACCTGGGCTGGTACGACGCCAATCCGGTCAATCTCGATCCGTTGCCCCCGGTTGAGTCGGGCAGGAAATATGTCGAGTACATGGGCGGCGCCGACGCCATCCTCGCGCGGGCGCGTGTCGATTTCGACAAGGGCGAATTCCGCTTCGTGGCGCAGGCGCTCGGCCATCTCGTCTTTGCCGAGCCGGACAATCAGGCTGCGCGTGCGTTGCTGGCGGATACGCTGGAGCAGCTCGGCTATGCCGCCGAAAGCGCGACCTGGCGCAATGCCTATCTGTTCGGCGCGCAGGAATTGCGCCAGGGCATGCCGAAGGTGCCGCCGCGCCCGCCGATGCCGCGCGAGACGCTGGCGGCGCTGCGTACCTCACAGCTCTGGGACGTGCTCGGCATCCGCCTCAACGGACTCAAGGCGGAAGGAAAGCACATCGTGCTGAACTGGAGCTTCTCCGACACCGGCGAGACCTTCGTGCTCAATCTGGAGAACTGCGCGCTCACCTACACAGAGGGCATGCAGGCGGACAATGCCGATGCCAGCTTCACGCTCGCGCGGTCGACGCTCGATGAGGTGATCGCAAAACTGACCAGCTTCCCGGAGGCCGTGACCGCCGGCAAGGTCAAATTCGCCGGCAACCCGATGCGCCTGGCCGAGCTGATGGGCCTGATGGACGAATTCCCGCGCATGTTCGAGATCGTCGAGCCGAGGCGGGCGGTGGTGAGGTAGCGCAGCCGTCACCGCGTTCCCACTGTCATCGTCCGGCTTGACCGGACGATCCAGTACTCCGCGGCGGGAGTTGCGTGAGCAAACTGCTGCCGCGGCGTACTGGATGCCCCGCCAGCGCGGGGCATGACAGCGGCTACTCCGCGCTGCTCACCAGCTTGATCCGCGGCGCCTGTTCCTCGCCAAGGCTCCGATAGGCCGCGAGATAATCCAGCGCCATCCGCCGCGCCGTGAAGCGCGTCTCGAATTGCTTGCGGATGACGGAGCGGTCGAGTTGCGACAGGCGACCGACGACGCCGGCTGCGCTGAGGACGTCCTCGACGACGAAGCCGGTGAGGCCCTCGTCGATGATCTCCGGCACCGAGCCGCGGTTGAAGGCGATGACCGGCGTTCCGCAGGCCATGGCTTCGATCATCACCAGGCCGAACGGCTCCGGCCAGTCGATCGGCAACAAGAGGCCGAGCGCGCCGCTCAAAAAGTCCGACTTCTCGTGATCGCTGATCTCGCCGATGAATTCCACCAGCGGATTGTTCTCGATCATCGGCCGGATCAGCTCGTCATAGTAATCCTGGTCGGCTCGATCGACTTTGGCGGCGATCCTGAGCGGAATGCCGCAATGCGTCGCGATCTTGATGGCGCGGTCGACGCCCTTTTCCGGCGCGATGCGGCCGAGCACGGCGAGGTATTCCTGTTTCGCCGGCTTCGGCGTCAGCAGGTTCTCGGGCAGGCCGTGGTGGATCGTCCTCACCCAATTGGCCTGCGGCACCGGCCGGCGCTGCGCGTTCGAGATCGAGATGACGGGGACCTTCGAGAAGGTGTTGAAGACCGGCTGATGCTCCGGCAGGTCGAGCCGGCCGTGCAGCGTGGTCAGGAACGGCGTCGGCTGCCGGTAGAACAGCGACCACGGATAATAATCGAGATGGAAGTGGAGGAAGTCGAACTCCTCGTCGTCACATTTCTGCCGCACCCGCTCCAGCATCACCATGTGCAGCGCATTGGGATCGCGCACGGAACCGTCGAGGCGGAGCGCCCGCGGCCACAGCGCATCCAGCTTTGCCGAGGTTTGCGAGTCGCCGCTGGCGAACAGCGTCACATCGTGCCCAAGGGCCACCAGCTCTTCCGTCAACCAATGCACCACCCGCTCGGTGCCGCCATACAGCTTGGGTGGAACAGCCTCCGTCAACGGAGCTACCTGCGCGATGCGCATCTCACCATCTCCTCTGTGCGATCATGATTGTAGAAAGCCCCCGCCTGTTCAGCACCGGCACGCCAAACAAGGGAACGTTCCCGCACTTGCGAAGTTCCTCCTTCCGAACGTTACTTATTCGACACGTCGGATGCCCGTCGCGATGCTGCCATCACATCTTCGCAGAACGCCCGCATCCGCATGTCGTGATGAGTGTGCCCGGGAACCGAGGCGAGGTGGTCGATGTTCAGTCGGCTAACAACAAAAGTTTGAATCATCACGACGGGGTCAATAGTCACATGGATCATCTTTCTGGGTATGCGCACCGGCCGTTTGCCTTTGTTTTGCGCTATCTTCGGCGTCGGCTCGCGTCGCATCTCGTGATCCTGACGGCTGTGGTGGCGGCCGTTGCCTGCTCCGTAGGCACGCAGTACGGCGTCAAATCCCTCGTCGACAGTCTGTCGGCGGGCGCTTCTCATGGTGGGAGCGTATGGCTGGCATTCATTTTCCTCATGACGCTGATCGCCGCCGACAATTTCCTTTGGCGGATCGCGAGCTGGACCGCCAGCTTCACCTTCGTTCGTGTCACGGGTGATTTACGCCGTGACATATTTCGTCATCTGACCGGCCATGCGCCGAGCTACTTCTCCGACCGCATGCCCGGCATGCTGACCAGCCGCATCACGGCGACGTCGAATGCGGTGTTCACGGTCGAAAACATGTTCGTCTGGAATGTGTTGCCGCCGTGCATCGCGACGGTTGCGGCCATCGCTCTGATTGGAACCGTCAGCCCTTACATGGCACTCGGCCTGATGGTGATTGCCGGCGGGATGGTGCTTGCGATGTTCCGTCTCGCTGCCGCGGGAAAGCCGCTGCATGACGACTTCGCCGACAAGGCCGCCGTCGTCGACGGCGAGATGATCGACGTCATCAGCAACATGCCGCTGGTGCGCGCCTTCTGCGGCATCGGGCACGAGCATGAGCGGTTCGACGCGACTGTGAACCGGGAGCTCACCGCCCGCGGCCGCAGCCTGCGCTATCTGGAGAAGCTGCGGCTTATCCATGCCGGCGTCACTGTCGTGCTCACGATCGCCCTGATGGCCTGGGCGATCATGCTCTGGCAGGATGGCCGGGCGACCACCGGCGACGTGGTGCTGGTCTGCACCCTCGGTCTCTCCATTCTGAACGCGACGCGCGATCTTGCGGTGGCGTTGGTCGACGTCACCCAGCACGTTGCGCGGCTGACCGAGGCGATCGCCACGCTGCTGGTGCCGCATGAATTGCGCGACCACCCCGAGGCCGAGCCGCTGGTGAAGAGCGGCGCCGCGATCGCGTTCAACAATGTCACCTTCGGCTATCCCGGCGGCGAAAAGATCTTCGAGCGCTTCAGCCTGCGCCTGCAACCCGGCCAGCGCGTCGGCCTGGTCGGCCAGTCCGGCGGCGGCAAGTCGACGCTGTTCACGCTGCTCCAGCGCTTCTACGACACCGACGAGGGCAGCATCACCGTCGACGGCCAGGACATTTCCAAGGTGACGCAGCAGAGTCTGCGCGAGGCGATCTCCGTCGTGCCGCAGGACATCTCGCTGTTCCACCGCTCGATTCGCGAGAACATCCGCTATGGCCGCCCGAACGCGACCGACGACGAGGTGCTGCGTGCCGCGATTGCGGCGCGCTGCGATTTCGTCGAAAGCCTGCCTGGCGGTCTCGACACCATGGTCGGCGACCGCGGTGTCAAGATGTCCGGCGGTCAGCGCCAGCGCATCGCGATCGCGCGCGCCTTCCTGAAGGACGCGCCGATCCTGCTGCTGGACGAGGCGACCGCCGCGCTCGACAGCGAATCCGAGGAGGCGATCCGTGAGGCGTTGTCGCGGCTGATGCGCGGCCGCACCGTCATCGCGATCGCCCACCGCCTCGCGACCCTGCGCAATTTCGATCGCGTGGTCGTGTTGAGGGGTGGTAAGATCATCGAGGACGGGTCGCCCGAGCGTCTGATGCAGGGCCACGGTCCCTATCGTGAGCTGGTCACGCAGGAAATGAGCCGGCTCGCCCAAGCCGCCGCGTAAACCAACAGTCGCGTTCGAGTCGGTTGCGTGTCGAAACAAGCGCAGGGGAGCTGCTGATGTCGGCTGAAGCCGTTACCCAATTCGTCTCCGTGACGCGGACCGTGGACCAGGTCGCGGAGCAGCCGTTCTATATTCCGATGACAGGACCGTCGGCGCGGCCGCGGCGTTCGCTCAAGCACGACGACACCTTTATCGTGCTCGACAGCCATGGCGACATCGGCGCTTCGGCTGGCGGGCCCGATGGCCTGTTCCACCACGACACGCGCTATCTTGCGAGGCTCGAGCTCGTGCTCGACGATCTCCAGCCGTTGCTGCTGGGCTCGAACCTGCGCGACGACAATTCAGCCCTGACCGTCGATCTCACCAATCCGGACATCTACCGGCAGGGCAGCCTCGTGCTGCAAAAGGACCTGCTGCACATCGTGCGCACGATCTTCCTGTGGCGCGGCACCGCCTATCAGCGCATCGGCGTGCAGAACCACGGCGACCGCCCGGCCGGCTTCGCGCTGACGCTGCTGTTCGATAACGACTTCGCCGATCTGTTCGAAGTCCGCGGCGAGCGGCGCGCGCGCCGCGGCATCGGCTCGAGCCGGCTGTTGGGACCGACCGACGTGCTGTTCGACTACCGCGGTCTTGACGATGCCGAGCGCACCACGGGCTTGCATTTCGATCCGCGCCCAACGAAACTGTCCGTGAATGCCGCGACCTGGCAGCTCGAACTCGACCCGCATGAGTCGAAATCCCTGTTCGTGGCCGTGTCCTGCAACCGGCCGGTCGCCGAGAAGCCGGCGCGCTTTTTCAGAAGCCTGCTCGCCCACCGCCGCGAGATGCGCCGATCGACGATCGGCGCCGCCAGCATCGAGACCTCCAACAACATCTTCAACGAGGTGCTGTGCCAGGCCATGGCCGACCTCAACATGCTGATGACGGAGACGCCGCAGGGCCGCTATCCCTATGCGGGGATTCCCTGGTACTCGACGACGTTCGGCCGCGACGGGCTGATCACCGCGCTACAGATGCTGTGGGTCGATCCGCGGATCGCCAAGGGCGTGCTGCGGCGGCTCGCCCATTTCCAGGCCAAGGCGGTCGATCCGCTCGCCGATGCCGCGCCGGGCAAGATCCTGCATGAGATGCGCGGCGGCGAGATGGCGGCGCTGCGGGAGGTACCGTTCGCGCAATATTACGGTAGCGTCGATTCCACGGCCTTGTTCGTCCTGCTGGCAGGAAGCTATTTCGAACGCACCGGCGACGAGAAGACATTGACCGAGCTGTGGCCGGCCATCGAAGCGGGGTTGGCCTGGATCGACGGCCCCGGTGACCCCGACAAGGACGGCTTCGTCGAATATCAGCGCGCCACGGAAAAGGGCCTCGCCAACCAGGGCTGGAAGGATTCCTACGACGCGATCTTCCATGCCGATGGCCAGCTTGCGGAAGGCAATCTCGCGCTGGCCGAAGTGCAAGGTTACGTCTTTGCCGCCAAGCGGCTCGCCGCGCGCTGCGCGCTCCGGCTCGGCAAGCCTGATCTCGCCAGGAAGCTCGAGGCCGAAGCCAAGGCGCTGGCCGAGCGTTTCGAGACCGCGTTCTGGTGCGAGGAGCTCGGCACCTATGCGCTTGCGCTCGACGGCAAGAAGCGGCCCTGCAAGGTGCGGACCTCGAACGCCGGCCAGATCCTGTTCAGCGGCATGATCCGCGAGGACCGCGCGCGCCTCGTCGCCGCCGATTTGATGCGGCCGCATTTCTTCTCGGGCTGGGGCATCCGCACCGTCGCTGTCGGCGAGGTGCGATACAACCCGATGTCCTATCATGACGGGTCGATCTGGCCGCACGACAATGCGCTGATCGCGCTCGGGCTCGCGCGCTACGGGCTCAAGCATTCGGTCGCGCATGTCTTCAAGGGACTGTTCGACGCCGCGACCTACATGGACCTGCGCCGCTTGCCCGAATTGTTCTGCGGCTTCCGGCGCGAAAAGCGGCGCGGCCCGACGCTCTATCCGGTCGCCTGCGCGCCGCAGGCCTGGGCCAGCGCAACGGCGTTCACGCTATTGGAGGCGGCGCTGGGCATGGAGTTCGACGTGGACCGCGGCGAGATCCGGCTGCGCAATCCGCATCTGCCGGCGTTTCTGCACGAGGTGATTTTGCGCGATCTGCGTCTGGGCGAGTCCAGCGTGGACCTGCGCGTCAGCCGCCATGGCGATGACGTGGCGCTGGAAGTGTTGCGCACGCGTGGCCAGATCCAGGTCTCGATCGTGCTGGCGCGCTAGCGGCGCGCCGGGAGGAGGGTGCATGCGTACCGCCGGATGGTTGGCCCTGGGCGTCGTGATCGTCTGCGGGATGACGCTCGCCGTGTCACGTGCCGCGGAGGAGTCGCCCGCACCCGCGACTGAAGCGAATGCACCGCCGACGGCGCAGCCGCCGGCGTCATCGGTCCCCGTCACGCCCAAGAATGCCGCGCCACCACCGTCGGTCACGATCATCGGCGCGAGCGATGCGCACGGTGTGCTTGGCCGTGACGTGCTCAGCGCGGCGAACGAGGACATGGGCCGCATCGTCGACGTCATCGTCGATCGGAGCGGGCACGTGCGCGCCGCCGTGATCGATTTCGGCGGCTTCCTCGGCGTCGGCAGCCGCAAGATCGTGGTGGACTGGAACGCGATGCGGTTCGGCAAGATCGTCAACAAGAAGGACAGCATCACGCTGGAATTGACCAAGGCACAGGTCGCAGCCGCGCCGGAATACAAGGAGGACACGCCGATGGTGGTGCTCGGCGCGTCCGGCAGCCTGCAGCCGCTGCAAGCTGTTCAGTGAGGCGCGGGGAGGGATGGCCGCCGGTGCTGTTGTCGAGGAAGCCGAATCATGCGGATCGCGAGGGCCGCGTTGAGCAGGACAACGTTTCCACGCCGTCGCCTGCCGGCATTCCGGCGCCGTCGCGCCAGAGTCTGCGCGGCCTCGACTGGTTCATCTTCTTCCTCGCCGACGTGCAGACCGGATTCGGGCCGTTCATCGCGGTTTATCTGACGACCCAGAAATGGACCCAGGTCGAGATCGGCCTCGTGCTGTCGATCGGCGGCATCGTTGCCTTGATCGGCCAGATGCCGGGCGGCGCCATCATCGATGCCGCGAAATCCGAGCGACTGGTCGCAGGCCTCGCCATCGCCACCATCGGCTGCTGCGCGCTCGCCTATGCGGCGATGCCGATCTTCCCCGTGGTGGTGGCTGCGGCCACCTTGCACGCCGCCGCGAGCTGCGTGCTCGGACCGGCGATCGCGGCAATCAGTCTCGGTCTGGTCGGCCCGCTCGCGATCGGCGAGCGTCTCGGCCGCAACGCGCGCTTTGCCTCGCTTGGCAACGGTGTTGCGGCCGCGGTGATGGGAACGGCCGGCTATCTGCTGTCGAGCCGCTCGGTGTTCCTGGTCACCTTCCTGCTCGCAATCCCCACCTTGATCGCCCTCTCTCGCATCCGCGAGCACGAGGTCGACATCGCACGCTGTCACGGCGAGATGCCGCGCGAGGCGGAGGATCGCGGCGACACCAATATCTGGCACTTGATCCGGCAGCGGCCGCTCATTGTCTTCGCGCTCAGCGTGCTCTTGTTGCAGCTCGCGAACGCCTCGATGATGCCGCTGATGGCAAGCGCGGTGACGGCGCGATCGAGCGAGTGGGCGACGGTGCTCGTCGCGTTTTGCATCGTCGTGCCGCAGGCGATCGTGGCGCTGCTGTCGCCGAGCGTAGGGCGCAAGGCGCAAGCATGGGGCCGCAGGCCGCTGCTGCTGATCGGATTCGCGGCGCTGACGATTCGCGGTCTGCTGTTCGCGACCGTGCGCGATCCGTATCTGCTGGTGCTGGTGCAGGTGTTCGACGGCCTCACCGCGGCGGTGTTCGCGGTGATGATCCCGCTGATCGTGGCCGACGTCGCCTTCGGCAGCGGCCATTTCAACCTCGCGCAGGGCATCGTCGGCACGGCGATGGGCATCGGCGCGTCGATGAGCACCGCGCTTGGCGGCTATGTCAGCGATAAATTCGGCAATGCCATGGCGTTCACCGGATTGTCCGGCGTCGCGGCGACGGGACTTCTGCTTATTCTGCTTGTGATGCCGGAGACGCGGCGCAAGGGCATGATCGCAGCAAAAGAAATGGCCGGCTGAACCAATTCAGCCGGCCATGAGCGGGTGGGAGAGAGGAGATCAGGCGTCGAGATTGTGCAGGCGTGCGCGGTTGCGCAACACGATCTGGCGTGCACCGGAGAAGCCGAGAATGCCTTGGGCGTGAAGCAGTGACAGCGCGCGCGAGACGGTCTCGAGCGTGAGACCGAGATAGTCGCCGATGTCGCGGCGGCACATCGGCAGCGCCATCATGCCGGCAACCGCGAGGCGGCGGTCCATTTCGAGCAGGAAGGTTGCGACGCGCTCCATCGCGGTCTTGCGGCCCAGCAGCAGCATGTGGTCTTCGGCGTGGCGAAGCTCACCGGCGGTCATGGCCCAGAGCTTGCGGGCGACCTGGACGTCGGTGGCTGCGGCCTTCTCGAGGCTCGCGCGCTTCACGAGGCGCACCGTGGTGTCGATGATAGCTTCAGCAGCAAGGCGGTGAGTGGTGCCGGATTCGAGGCCGAATACGTCGCCGGAAAGGTGGAAGGAGCCGATCTGGCGGCGGCCGTCGGAGAGGAGCTTGTAGCTGCGCACGGCGCCGGTGACGACCTGATAGACATACTCGGCCGGCTCGTCCTCGCCATAGATCTCCTCTTCCTTGCGATAGGAGAACTCGGTGGCAACGAGGCCAACATGGCCGGCAATCGCGCCGAACTGGTCGGAGACGGGATGGCCCGGGGCGATCTTGCTGCCGTTGATCTGGGTCTTGATCGCCTGGGTGTTGATCGTCTGGGTCAGCATCTGCGCCATCTCCGTTGTGATGACGCTTTGGTACGCGGTATCGGATGCCTCGAAAATTTCGCGAGATATCTTAAGGGGGGTGCCTTACGTAGAATCCCGTAGGTCAGCTATGGACCCGGTTCTGGATGGCGTGGCGAATGCGTTTGGCCAGGTTTTCGTCCAGAAGCGGCTTCAGAATTACCTCGTTCACGCCTGCGGCCGCCGCCCGGGCCGAGATATTCGGGTCGGGATAGCCGGTGATCAGGATCACCGGGGTACCGCCCTCGGAGAGGCGCAGCCGCCCGGCCAGCTCGATGCCGTTGATGTCGGGCATTTTGTAGTCGATCACGTAACAGTCTGCACCGGACGGGCTCGCCGCATTGAGCAGCGCCGTGGCATTTCGAAAGGTCCGCACGGCAAAGCCGTCGGTTTCCAACAGGAAGCGCAGGGAGCCCAGCACGGCGGCGTCGTCGTCCACCACATAGACGGTTGGTTTCGCGGGTGACGACATCGGGAGCCGCTCAGGATGGGAGCTGATCGCAATCATTCCGATCTGGTAGCACAGGGCGAGCGACCGGTTTTGACTTGCCTCAATCCTGGTGACTTCAATCGTTGAGCATTCCGGCGCGCATCGCCAGCCGGACCAGCTCCGACAGGCTGTTGGCCTGCATCTTGGTCATCACGTTGGCCCGGTAGACCTCGATGGTACGCGGGCTGATGTCGTACTCGCGGGCGATCAGCTTGTTGGAGAGGCCCGCGATCAGCCCCTCCATGACCTGGCGCTCCCTGGGGCTCAGGGAAGCGACGCGAGCGGCGAGGTCCTGGGCCACGGCCTCGTTCCTGGCCGCCGGCTCGCCCTCGCGGATCGCGGATTCGATCATGGCGACGAGGCGGTCATCTTCGAACGGCTTTTCCAGGAAATCCATGGCACCGAGTTTCATCGCCTCGACCGCGAGCGGCACGTCGCCATGGCCGGTCATGATCAGGATTGGAAACCGGCTGCGCTGCGCCTTCAGGCGCTTGAGAAGCTCGATCCCGTCGATACCGGGCATCCGCACGTCGGAGACGACGCAGCCGAAGGCGAGGCCGGGCAGGGCGTCGAGAAAACTCTGCGCGTTGTCGAACAGTGTGACGCCGAAGCCAGCTGAATCCAGCAGGAAATTCAGCGAATCCCGCATCGCCTCGTCGTCGTCAATGACGTAGATGATTCCCTTGGTCGTCATGGATCAGTTCTCGTCGGCTGCCGGCAACGTGAAGCGGAATGTCGCTCCACCCGATGCGTTGCTCTCGGCCCACATCCGGCCGCCGTGAGCCTCGATGATCGAGCGGCTGATGGACAGTCCTACGCCCATGCCGGTGTCCTTGGTGGTGAAGAAAGTCTGAAACAGGTTTGGCATGACGTCGTCCTGGAAGCCGGAGCCGGTGTCGGAGACCTCGATCTCGATCATGTCGTCGGCGGCGCGGGTGTTGGTGACGACGAGCTCGCGCCGTGGCGACTGCGCCATCGCTTCCAGCGCGTTGCGGAACAGGTTGACCAGCACCTGCTGGATTTGCACCCGGTCGGCGAGCACGAGATCGGCATTTGGATTGAGGCCGAAACGGAGCTGCACATCCTGCTCGCGCGCGCCTGCCAGCCCGAGGGCGCCGGCCTCTTCGATCAGTCTGGACAGACTCTCGACCCGTTTCTCCGATTCGCCGCGGGAGACGAAGTCGCGCAAGCGCCGGATGATCTGGCCGGCGCGCAGCGCCTGTTCGGCGGCGCGGTCCAGCGCGCTCTCGATCTTCGGCGCATTCGGATCCTGGCTTCCGGCGAGCAACCGCCGCGACCCCTTCATGTAGTTGCTGATCGCTGCCAGCGGCTGGTTCAGCTCGTGGGCGAGCGCGGACGCCATTTCGCCCATCGCGCTCAATCGCGAGACATGGACGAGCTCGGATTGCAATTCCTGGAGCCGCGTCTGGGTTTTCTGATGCTCGGTCAGATCGCGGACGAAGCCGGTAAAATAGGGCTCGCCGCCCGACTGCATCTCGCCGATCGACAGGTGCATCGGAAAGGTCGTGCCGTCGCGGCGCTTGCCGGTCACGATGCGACCGATGCCGATGATGTGTGGGTCGCTGGTGGTCCGGTAGCGCGCGATGTAGCCGTCGTGACGTGAGCTGTCGGGCTCCGGCATCAGGATGCGCACGTTCTGCCCGATCGCCTCCGACTCGACCCAGCCGAACAGGCGCTCCGCCGCCGTGCTGAAGAGCTGGATGATGCCATGGCCGTCGATGACGATCATGGCATCGGGAATCGTCTGGAGGATCGAGCGGAGGTGACTCTCGCGGGTGCGCAGGGTTTCCTCGACCTGCTTCTCCTCATCGACGTCAAGAAAGATGCCGCTGAGATGTCGAGCGGCGCCGGCGTCGTCTCGAATCAGCCCCGCGCGGGCGCGAATCCACTGCGCTCTGCCCGACGCCCCCGCGACCCTGAACGACACGTCGAAGCTGCCGCCCCGTTCGGAGACGCGCCGGATCGCGATCTCGATCCGCTCGCGGTCGTTCGGCTCCAGCCGGGACAGGAACAGCGCGTAACTCACCGATTGGCCAGATTCGATTCCGAACAGGCTTCTGGCCGTCTCCGACCACTCCAATTCCAGTGTCGTGAGATCGAGATCCCAGGTCCCGACGCCAAATCCTTCGATTCGAACGCGGAAATGTTCGCCCCGGCCGTCATCTTGCGGATGAATCACACGGGTCGGCGCCAAACGATCACTCCCATTCTGATGCGGGGAACCGCACAGCGTTACCGTCGGCAATGTACCCAAGGAGGGGCCAGAGGCAAGTTCCGATGTCTTATACCATTGGCAGATTTCCGGCCGGCGCGGTGATCCAAGGTTTTGATCTATCTCATCCTGCCAGGCAGCGGCCGGCTTACGATCGGATCAAAGCCCATTGCTTCGGAGAATCTCGATGACATACGCGACCGTGATGGTCAGCCTGGCGCTCGATCAGCCCAACGAGGCGCGGCTTCAGGTCGCGGGCGAGCTTGCCGAACGATTTGAGGCGTCGATCATCGGCCTTGCTTCGGCGCAGTTCGCCCCGCCGCTCTATTTCAGCGATGGCACTGCAGCGCAGGCACTGATCGATGAGGGAGAAGCCTCGGTCAAGCGACGCCTGGGCGAGCTCGAGGCGCAATTCCGCGCCGCGATCCGGAATCGCGGCGGACATGTGGAATGGCGCAGCGCCATGGATTTCCCGGCGCGCTTTACGTTCACTCAGGCGCGTTGCGCCGACATCGTCGTCACCGGCGGCCAGAGCCCGGCCTTCTCCGACGCCTTCGCGCTCGCGAGCCCCAAGGATCTGGTGATGCAAGCCGGCCGGCCGATCCTGGTCGTGCCTGACGGGGTCAACTGGCTCGATCTGCGCAGCGTCCTGGTCGCGTGGAAGGATACGCCGGAAGCGCGGCGGGCGCTCGCCGATGCGCTGCCGATACTACGCAAGGCCAGAGATGTCACCGTCCTCGCAATTCCCGAAGGCGACGACGACCGCCCTGCCGCGGTCGCTGGCGTAACCGACGTGACGGCGTGGCTTGCCCGCCACGGCGTGACCGCGATCGCGCGCGTTTCCGAAGCGGCCCGGAACGAAACCGTCGCCGGGCAACTGGAGAAAATTGCCGGCGATGTCGGCGCCAGTCTGATTGTCGCCGGTGCCTACGGTCATTCGCGCTTCCGCGAACTGATCCTCGGCGGCGTCACCCAATATCTGGTCACTCAATCTGCCCGCTGCGTGCTGCTGTCGCACTGACGCGGGAGCGATGCAAGACGAATCAAAGAGGACGCGCCGTGTACAGATTCCTTGAACAGACCGTCGACGGCTACATGACGCACGACGTCAGGACGGTGAGGCGCGACCTCGACCTGCTCGCGCTCAGCGAGATGTTCGAACGCGATGATTTCAATTCCTATCCCGTCGAGGACGACGGGCAGGTCGTCGGCATCGTCACCAAGTTCGACATCCTGAAGTGCTTCGCCTTCACGCCGAGCCAGATGCTGCCGCGCTACCACGACCTGATGAGCCGCAAAATCGGCGACGTCATGACGCCCGACTTCATCTATGTCAGCCCCGACACGCGGCTGACGCGCGTGCTCCAGATCATGGTCGAGCACCGCATCAGGAGCATCATCGTGCTCGACGGCGCGCAGAAGCTGGTCGGTATCGTCGCGCGCGAGGACGTCATCACGGCACTCAAGGCGACGGCGCGGGAGTGAGAATTGTCGGCTCCATAATTACGGGAGAGTCTTTTTCTTCCCTTCTCCCCTTGTGGGAGAAGGTAGCATAGGCGGCCTTCGGCCGCCGTTCTTAAGAACGCCGAAGCGAAGCTTCGGCTATGGCGCCGGATGAGGGGTTTTCTCCACCGAAAGAGTCTTCGTGCGGGACCAACCCCTCACCCAAGTGAGTGCGCGGCATGGTCCTCGCTGCCCTCTCCCACAAGGGGATAGGGCACTTTAACAACCGCCTCACATTAACAGAAATCCACATAGCTTGATTTCAATCAATTCCCCGCGAGGGCGAATGTGGTTTCTGGCCCTGTGTTCTTTCAGAGAGAATCCGCATGAGCCAGCCCTCCATCTCCAAGTCCATGACGTCAGGTGAAAGCGGCCTGGCTGTCGTGTTCGCGGTCACCGCCTTCCTCTGCGTGATTGCCTCGGCCAAGGCGCTCGATGCGCCCTTCGCCTTCCATGCCGCGCTGAGCGCGGCGGCGAGCCTGGCCGCCGTCTTCTGCATCATCAACCGTTACCTCGATCGGCCGGCGGCGCTGCCGCCTGCGGAGATCAACGGCCGGCCCAATTACAACATGGGCCCCATCAAGTTCTCCTCCGTCATGGCGATGTTCTGGGGCATTGCCGGCTTTCTCGTCGGCCTCATCATCGCCTCGCAACTGGCGTGGCCGGCGCTGAACTTCGATCTGCCCTGGACCAGCTTCGGCCGCCTGCGTCCGCTGCACACGTCCGCAGTGATCTTTGCCTTCGGCGGCAACGTCCTGATCGCGACCTCCTTCTACGTCGTCCAGAAGAGCTGCCGCGTTCGGCTTGCAGGCGATCTCGCGCCATGGTTCGTCGTCGTAGGCTACAATTTCTTCATCCTGATCGCCGGCACCGGCTATCTGCTCGGCGTCACCCAGTCGAAGGAATATGCCGAGCCGGAATGGTACGCCGATCTGTGGCTGACCATCGTCTGGGTCACCTATCTGCTGGTCTTCCTTGCCACGATCATCAAGCGCAAGGAACCGCACATCTTCGTCGCGAACTGGTTCTATCTCGCTTTCATCGTGACGATTGCGGTCTTGCATCTCGGTAACAACCCGGCTCTGCCAGTTTCGGTGTTCGGCTCGAAATCCTACATCGCCTGGGGCGGCATCCAGGACGCCATGTTCCAGTGGTGGTACGGCCACAACGCGGTCGGCTTCTTCCTGACCGCCGGCTTCCTCGCCATCATGTACTACTTCATCCCCAAGCGGGCCGAGCGGCCGATCTATTCGTACCGCCTCTCGATCATCCACTTCTGGGCGCTGATCTTCCTCTACATCTGGGCCGGCCCGCACCATCTGCATTACACGGCGTTGCCGGACTGGACCCAGACGCTCGGCATGACCTTCTCCATCATGCTGTGGATGCCGTCCTGGGGCGGCATGATCAACGGCCTGATGACGCTGTCGGGCGCCTGGGACAAGCTGCGCACCGATCCCGTGCTGCGCATGCTCGTGGTCTCCGTCGCCTTCTACGGCATGTCGACCTTCGAAGGACCGATGATGTCGATCAAGGTGGTCAACTCGCTCAGCCACTACACCGACTGGACCATCGGCCACGTGCATTCCGGCGCCCTCGGCTGGGTCGGTTTCGTCTCCTTCGGCGCGCTCTACTGCCTGGTGCCCTGGATCTGGAATCGCAAGGGCCTCTACAGCCTTAAGCTCGTCAACTGGCACTTCTGGATCGCGACGCTTGGCATCGTCCTCTACATCTCGGCGATGTGGGTGTCCGGCATCCTCCAGGGCCTGATGTGGCGCGCCTACACCTCGCTCGGCTTCCTCGAATATTCCTTCATCGAGACCGTCGAAGCGATGCATCCCTTCTACATCATCCGCGCTGCCGGCGGCGGGCTGTTCCTGATCGGCGCGTTGATCATGGCCTACAATCTCTGGATGACCGTTCGCGTCGGCGAACAGGAAGTCCAGATGCCCGTCGCTCTTCAGCCGGCGGAATGAGGAGTTTTCCATGTCGTTCTGGACACGCCACCAAATCTTCGAAAAGAACTCGATCATCCTGATCGTCGGCATCCTGCTGGTGATCGCGATCGGCGGTCTCGTCGAGATCACCCCGCTGTTCTACCTCAAGAGCACGATCGAGGCGGTCGACGGGATCAGGCCGTATACGCCGCTGGAGCTCGCCGGGCGCAACGTCTACATCCGCGAAGGCTGTTATCTCTGCCATTCGCAGATGATCCGGCCCTTGCGCGACGAGGTCGAGCGCTACGGCCATTTCTCGCTGGCCGCCGAGAGCATGTACGACCATCCGTTCCAGTGGGGCTCGAAGCGCACCGGTCCCGATCTTGCCCGCGTCGGCGCCAAATATTCCGACGACTGGCACGTCACCCATCTGACCAACCCGCGCGCAATCGTGCCGCAATCGGTGATGCCCGGCTACCCGTTCCTGAGCCAGACCGAGGTCGATCCGGACACGATCGCCGACCACATGCGCACGCTGCGGACCGTCGGCACGCCCTACACCGACGACCAGATCGCCAATGCGGGCGCCGACATGAAGGCCCAGGCCGATCCTGACAATGCCGGCTCCGACGCTTTCACCAAGCGCTACGCCAAGGCCGTGGTGCGCAACTTCGACGGCAAGGCCGGCACGCCGACCGAGATGGACGCGCTGATCGCCTATCTCCAGATGCTCGGCACGCTGGTCGACTTCAAGATCTACAACGAGAAAGCCAATCTTCGCTGAGAAGGCACAACGATGAAAGCCATCCTGACCCTCGACAATCTCGCGTCCGGTCTCGTGACCACGATCTGGACGCCGGTGTTCGTCGCGATCTTTGTCGCGATCATCGCCTACGCATTCTGGCCCCGTAACAAGGCAGCTTTCGACGAAGCGGCACACCTGCCGTTGCGGGAGGAGTAAGAGATCATGACCGATCATCATAGCGACATCGATCCCGTCTCCGGCAGGTCCACGACCGGACATGAGTGGGACGGCATCAAGGAGCTCAACACGCCGCTGCCGCGCTGGTGGGTAATCACCTTCTACCTTACCATCGTCTGGGCGGTCGGCTACTGGATCGTGTATCCGGCCTGGCCGCTGATCTCGGGCAATACCACGGGCCTGTTCGGCTACTCGACACGCGCCGACGTCGCGGTCGAGCTCGCCAACCTCGAGAAGATCCGCGGAGCCAAGATGGTTGCCTTGGGCGCGGCCTCGCTCGTCGAGATCGAGAAGGACCCGGCGCTGCTCGCGCTCGCCCGCGCCAAGGGCAAGACCGTGTTCGGCGACAATTGCGCGCCGTGTCACGGCTCAGGCGGCGCGGGTGCCAAGGGCTATCCGAACCTGAACGACGACGACTGGCTGTGGGGCGGATCGCTCGACCAGATCATGCAGACCATCCAGTTCGGCGCACGTTCCGGCCACGCCAAGACGCATGAAGGCCAGATGCTCGCATTCGGCAAGGACGGCGTGCTGAAGCCGGAGGAGATCGTCACGGCCGCCAACTATGTCCGGGCACTGTCGGGCCTTCCGACCCGCAAGGGCTATGACGCGGCCAAGGGCGAGAAGATCTTCGCGGAGAATTGCGTCGCCTGCCATGGCGACGGCGGCAAGGGCAACCCGGAGATGGGCGCCCCCAATTTGACCGACAAGATCTGGCTCTATGGTTCGGACGAGGCGACGCTGATCGAGACCATCAGCCAGGGCCGCGCGGGCGTGATGCCGGCCTGGGAAGGGCGGCTCGATCCCGCCACCATCAAGGCGATGGCAGTTTACGTCCACTCGCTGGGCGGCGGAAAATAGCCAATTGGGAACAAGCGGGGGCGAACAAAAAACGCTCCCGCTTGCGCTGGATCAACTGACGCGGCGGCGTCGGGTCTAGGTTTTATCGCACCTCCCGAAAAGCTGCAGGCGATGAACAGGACCGTGAACCCAAAAGAGCTCCCATTAGACGATGACAACGGGCCGCTCTATGTGGCCCAGAAGAAAGTCTATCCCCAGAGCATCTCCGGCACCTTCCGCCGGATCAAATGGGGCCTGATGGCGTTCTGCCTCGGCGTCTACTACTTCCTGCCGTTCGTGCGCTGGAACCGCGGCCTCGGTGCTCCGAACCAGGCGGTGCTGATCGATCTTCCCAACAGCCGCTTCTATTTCTTCTTCATCGAGCTATGGCCGCAGGAGGTCTACTACTTCACCGGCCTGCTGATCGTCGCCGCGGTGGCGCTATTCCTGATGAACTCGGTCGGCGGCCGCATCTGGTGCGGCTATCTCTGTCCGCAGACAGTGTGGACCGACCTGTTCTATGCGGTCGAGCGTCTGATCGAGGGCGACCGGCGCGAGCGGATGAAGAAGGACAAATCGTCCGACCCGATGAAGCTGGAGCGCATCTCCGAGATCGTGCTCAAGCATTCGATCTGGCTCTTGATCGGGTGGTGGACCGGCGGCGCCTGGGTGCTCTATTTTAACGACGCACCGACGCTGGTTAGGGAACTCGTCACCTTCCAGGCGCCGATGATCGCCTACATCTGGATCGGCATTCTCACCGCGACGACCTACGTGCTCGCCGGCTTCATGCGCGAGCAGGTCTGCACCTACATGTGCCCGTGGCCGCGGATCCAGGCCGCGCTCACCGACGAATGGGCGCTCAACGTGACCTATCGTTACGATCGCGGCGAGAAGCGTACGTCGGTCAAGAAGGCGGCCGAGCTGCGCGCGCTCGGCGAGCAAGTCGGCGACTGCGTCGACTGTTATCAATGCGTCGCCGTGTGTCCGACCGGCATCGACATCCGTAATGGACCGCAGCTCGAATGCATCCAGTGCGGGCTCTGCATCGACGCCTGCGACAACGTGATGACCAAGATCGGCCGGCCGAAGCGGCTGATCGGCTACGACAACGACGTCAACATCCAGCGCCGCCAGGAAGGCAAGGCGCCGGTCTACCGCATTGTCCGGGCTCGCACCGTCGCCTACAGCGCGATCATCGCGGCGGTCGGTGGCATCATGATCTATACGCTGGCGACCCGCAGCCTGCTCGACGTCAACGTGCTGCACGACCGCAACCCGGTCGCGGTCAGGCTCAGCGACGGCTCGATCCGCAACGCCTACACGGTGCGGTTGCTCAACAAGAGCGGCTACGACCGCGTCATTGCGATCGACGCGAGCGGTCCGGTTAATGCGACGATCCATGTCATCGGGATCGATTCCGTGACGCAGGACCGGCCGATGATCGTGGTTCCGCGCGACTCCACCAGCGAGCTGCGGGTGCTCGTGACTGCGCCGCTGGAGGGCAATCCGGAAAAGTCGATCCCGGTTCGCTTTCACGTCACCGATATCGGTCTCGGCGAAGTCGCCAGCGCCACCGACAATTTCGTCGCGCCCTAGGATCAGGAGTTCGCCATGGCAACCAAGCCGCTGACCGGAACCAAGGTGTTTCTGATGCTGGTCGCCTTCTTCGGCGTCGTGATCGGCGTCAACGTGACCATGATGAAGCTCGCGATCGCGACGCTGCCAGGCACGGACGTCGACAGTCCCTATGCCGCGGGCCTGACCTATGATCGCGAAATCTCGGCGGCGCAGGACCAGGCCGCGCGCAAATGGAAGGTCAATGCCCATGTCGAGCGCCGCGCCGATGGTGGCGCCGTGCTTCAGGTCGAGGCGCGCGACGCGAGCGGCCAGCCGATCGCCGGACTGAAATTCGGCGGCCGCCTGGAGCGGCCGACCGACAAGCGCGCCGATCTCGCAATCGAGCTCTCGGAGGCCGGCATCGGGCTCTATCGCGGCAATGCCGCATCGGTCGCACCGGGCCAGTGGGACCTGGTGATCGAGGGCGAGACGCGGGGAGCGCGCGTGTTCATGTCGCGCAACCGCGTGATCCTGAACTGAAGGATTTTGCCATGCACGTCTCGCGCGACTTTTCGCATTACGTCCGGACTGCGGGCGAGGGCGTCCAGCACATCGATCTCGCGGTCGAGGGCGTTCACTGCGCCGGCTGCATGGCCAAGATCGAGCGCGGGCTGTCCGCGATTCCCGACGTCACGCTGGCGCGCGTGAACCTCACCGACCGGCGCGTTGCGCTGGAATGGAAGGCGGGCACGCTCGATCCGGCACGCTTCATCGATCGCCTCGAAGAGCTCGGCTACAAGGCCTATCCTTACGAGACCGAGAGCGCGGAGGCGACCGAGGTCGCCGAATCGCGCTTCCTGCTGCGTTGCCTCGGCGTCGCCGCGTTCGCCACCATGAACGTGATGATGCTGTCGATCCCGGTGTGGTCCGGCAACGTCTCGGACATGCTGCCGGAGCAGCGCGATTTCTTCCACTGGCTGTCGGCGCTGATCGCGCTGCCGGCGGCGGCCTATGCCGGCCAGCCGTTCTTCCGCTCGGCCTGGCGCGCGCTGTCGGCCAAGACCACCAACATGGACGTGCCGATCTCGATCGGCGTGACACTGGCGCTCGGCATGTCCGTGGTTGAGACCATCAACCACGCCGAGCACGCCTATTTCGACGCGGCGATCATGCTGCTCACTTTCCTCCTGGTCGGCCGCTTTCTCGACCAGAATATGCGGCGGCGGACCCGCGCGGTCGCAGGCAATCTCGCCGCGCTCAAGGCGGAGACCGCGGCCAAGTTCGTCGGGCCTGGCGAGATATCTCAAGTGCCGGTGGCCGCGATCTATCCCGGCGACATCGTGCTGCTGCGACCCGGCGAGCGCTGCGCGGTCGACGGCACCGTGATCGAGGGCCGTTCCGAAATCGACCAGAGCCTGATTACGGGCGAGACGCTCTACGTCACGGCAGGCCAGGGCACGCCGGTCTATGCGGGATCGATGAACATCTCGGGCAGCTTGCGGGTGCGAGTCTCGGCGGCCTCCGAGGCGACGCTGCTCGCCGAGATCACGCGGCTGCTCGACAATGCGCTGCAGGCGCGCTCGCGCTACATGCGGCTCGCAGACCGCGCCTCGCGACTCTATGCGCCCGTGGTGCATGCCACCGCGCTCGTCACCATCCTCGGCTGGGTCATCGCGGGCGCCGGCTGGCATGATGCGATCGTGACCGGCGTCGCGGTGCTGATCATCACCTGTCCCTGCGCGCTCGGGCTCGCCATTCCGACGGTGCAGACGATCGCCTCGGGCGCAATGTTCAGATCGGGCGTACTGCTCAATTCGGGCGATGCCATCGAGCGTCTCGCAGAAGCCGATCACGTCATCTTCGACAAGACCGGGACGCTGACGCTGCCCGATCTCGACGTGATGAACGCCGCCGATATCCCCGCTGATGTCTTCGAGCTTGCCGGACGGCTCGCGCTGTCGAGCCATCATCCGGTCGCCGCCGCCGTCGCGCAGGCCTCCGACGCCAGATCGCCGATCGTCAGCGCGGTAGAGGAAGCCGGCCAGGGCGTGCGCGCTGTGGTCGATGGCATCGAGATTCGCCTCGGCCGTCCGTCCTTCTGCGGCGCCGAGACGCTGGTTTCCGACGTGACAAATCTCGATCCCGAAGCCTCCGTCGTGGCTTTCAGCAAGGGGAGCGAAAAATTCATCCTCTCTGTGCGCCAGGGCCTCCGTCCCGATGCGCAGGCTGTGATCGCAGCGCTGAAGGCGCGCAATATCGGCATCGAGATTCTCTCCGGCGACCGTGAACCGGCGGTGATCGCGGCGGCCCACGCGCTGGGCATTTCCGAATGGCGCGCCGGGGTGACCCCAGCCGACAAGATCGCGCGGATCGAGGTCTTGAAGCAGAGGGGCATGAAGGTCCTGATGGTCGGCGACGGCATGAACGATGCGCCGTCGCTGGCGGCAGCGCACGTCTCGATGTCGCCGATCTCGGCCGCGCATTTGAGCCAGGCGACCGCCGATCTCATCTTTCTCGGCCGGCCGCTGGCCCCGGTCGTTGCCGCCATCGACGCTTCACGCAAGGCGCTGCACTTGATGCGGCAGAATCTCTGGCTAGCGATCGGCTACAATGTCCTCGCGGTGCCGGTGGCGATCAGCGGCGTCGTGACGCCCCTGATCGCGGCTGCCGCCATGAGCGGATCGTCGATCCTGGTGATGGTGAATTCGCTGCGCGCGCGCGGCGCCTCGCGGGAGATCGCGTGATGGAAATCCTGGTCATCCTGGTGCCGCTAGCGCTGATGCTCGGTCTCGCCGGTCTCGCCGCCTTCCTCTGGTCGCTCCGGAGCGGCCAGTACGACGATCTCGACGGCGCCGCCTGGCGCGCCATCGCCGACGACGAGCCGCCGCAGGAAGCGCCGGCCAAGCGCTAGCGCTTCAAGGCGAGCGTCAGCAGGGCCGCGACCGCGAGCGCCAGGCCCACCCCGGCCACGCAGGCATGCCAGCCATACGCGTCGAACAGCCGGCCGAGGACGGCGGTGCCGATGAGCCCGCCGCAGAAATAGCAGGCGAGATAGGTGCCGCTGGCGATGCCGCGGTTTTCAGCCGCAGCCTGTCCGACGAATCCTGTCGCAGCCGCTTGCGCGGAAAAGGTGCCGATTCCGACCAGAACCATCCCGGCGAGGACCGCGCCCAGGTGTGGGGCCAGCATCAGCGGCAAGCCGATCCCGGCGGTCGCGAGCGAGCCCCAGATCGTCGGACGCGTTCCGAGGCGCGACGCCACTTTGCCGGCCAGCAACGTCGTGACCACCGAAGGCAGGAAGACGAAGTAAACGAAGCCGAGGTCCATCATGCCCAGCGACAGCGGTGGCCGAACCAGAACGAAATTGACGAATGTGAAAGTGCCGATGAATGCGAACAGGATGCAGAAGCCGATGCCGTAGGCGGCACGCAGCCGTGAATCCCGCCACTGCGCGATCGTCGCGCCAAGCGCCGACGCCTTCGGCGTCGTTGCACGCGTCGGCTGTACGCGCGCAATGGTGAAATAGACCAGTGCGGCGCCGGCCAGATTAAGGGCTGCAAGGAAATAGAAATTCCATGCCAGGCCAAGGCTATCGGCGATCGCGGCCGAGACCAGCCGGCCGACGAGATTGCTGGCGACGTTTCCCGTGATGTAGGCGGCAAAGGCGCCGCCGGAATCCATTGCGCTGCATTGCTCGCCGAGATGAGCCAATGTCAATGCGAAGGCGGATGCCATGCAGAGGCCCTGTGCCACCCGCAGGCCGGTGAAGACGGCAAGATTGGGCGCAGTCGCCAGCAGGCTCGTCGGAATCGCGAGCAGGGTCAGGCTGAGCAGGATGCCGATCCGCCTGTCGATGTGCGGGCTGAGAAAGCCGACGACGAGGCCTGCGACGGCCATGCCGAACGTGCTGGCGTTGACCGCCAAGCTCATCGCCGCTGGTGCGACACCGTAGTGACGTGTCAGCGAAGGCAGGATCGCCTGGGTCGCGAACAGGTCGACGACGGTGAGGAAGGCAGTGAGGCCGATCACGAGGGAGCGAAGCGCGAGACCTGGTGAATGCGCGTCCATCGTCATCGCGGTCGGTTTGATCGGCGCGGAAAGATCGGTCATGGCAGGCCTTCCTTGTGATGAATGTGGCGCCCGCATGCGGGGCAGCATGGGGATCCCGGGCGCCACATTCCGTCACGCGTGCGCTGGGGTCGCGCACCCGTTACATGTTGTGGTCGTGCGGGTCCTTGCGGACGTCGCCGACATAGAGGATGACCGTTTCCTTGCCGAGGTTCTTCCACCAGTGCGAGGTGCCGGACACCTCGGGGCGGATGTCGCCGGCCTTGTGCACGATCGGATCGACGCAGTTGGACGCGTGTTCGACGATCTCGCCCTGCTGCACGAAGATCAGGGCAGGGCGGTCGTCATGGCTGTGCCAGGGCACGATGCCGCCGGGCTCGATGGTCAGCTTGCGGAAGCGCAGCTCGCGGCCTTCGATATGCGCCGGCTGTTTGCCGAGGTCGATGGCGCCGAGCGTGACGTCGGTGACGCCGACCGGCTTGTAGTCGACCATCTGCTGCGCGTTCGGCTTGATCTTGTCGGCCGGGCATTCGCCGGCGGAGACTGGCTGCGCCGAGAGTGTCAATACGCCGAGGATGGCAAGGCCGGGCCAGACCGCGCGCGACAAGGTGTGATGCTTGAACATCGGGACGTCTCCTGTGTTGGCCGCAACCGCAATGGTCGCCGGCTATGTCGGGACTTTCGTCGAAAGAGTGCTCGTTCTGAAATGCTCTTTCGCTCTCGCTGCGATAGACCGGCGCTATCGGGCCCGATACGCGCTCGCTATCGAACCGATTGGGGATCGGCATTTCCGCTTTCCCAGCGATTGGCGTTCGATGGCAGGGCGCCCGATTGGCGGGCGTTCACGTCAATCCGGAGAAGCATCTCATGACGACATTGTCCAAGACCTTGATTGCCACGGCTGCGTTCGCGGTCATCGCCACATCGGCCTTCTCGGAGGCCACATGGGACTTCAAGGCCGGCATGGCCTACATGTATGGCGGACCCGGCAAGATGTCGGCGATGGCCATGGCCCCGGCGGAGAAGAACCACGAGGCCATGATGAAGAGCGCCAAGAAGGTTCCCGACAACACCGTCTTCTTCATGGACAACGGATCGCTGTATTCCACCTCGGGGCGGTTGGACCCGACCGGCAATTTCTACGTGAACTGATCGCGTGCGCATGACGGCCGCCCCTTGCGGGCGGCCGGATCGGGCACCTAATATTCGTCCCCTGAACGCTGGAGCGCAAGATGACCTCTCTCTCGCCGGCCGATGCCGAGCGGCTCAAACTCGCCTTCCAGCGCTGCCGTGACATGGATGGCACGCTGAACGAGCAGCTCCGCGCCTATGCCGACGCCAGCCGCGACGTGTTCCCGGCCTATGGCGAGGCAGTCGATCATCTGGTGACCAGGTTGAATGGAAACGGCGGCGGCGACACCGCGCCGCGTCCGGGCGAGGCGATGCCGCCGTTCATGTTGCCGGACGAAAGCGGGCGTCTCGTCGCGCTGTCCTCGCTGCTGGAGAGCGGCCCGGTCGCCGTGATGTTCTTCCGCGGCCATTGGTGCCCCTATTGCCGGCTCAATGTTCGCGCGGTGGTCCAGGCGCTTGATCGCATCGAGTCCATGGGTGCGCGAATCGTCGCGGTCATGCCGGAGACGCAGGAATATACCCAGCAGCTCAAAGCGGAAGCTGGTGCGCCATTTCCGATCCTGACCGACCTCGACAACGGCTATGCGCTGTCGCTCAATCTCGCGATCTGGCTAGGTGCCGAGATCCAGAGCCTGTTGTCCTACCAGGACATGGCGAAATTCCACGGCAATGATGGCTGGATGCTGCCGATCCCGGCCGTGTTTGTCGTTGGTCGCGACGGTCTCGTGAAAGCCCGCTTCGTCGATCCGGACTTCCGCAAGCGGATGGAGATCGATGATCTGCTTGAGGCGTTGGAAGGCGCGAGCAGGGAAGCCTAAAAGGGTCGGCAGCGAGCGTCGCCGCTAACCCGCAATCTCCCGCCAATCCGCACCGCGCAGCATGCGCATCACGGCGTTGGCCACCGCCGTACGCTGCCGGCCGGCCACCCCGTAGAGGCTGACGGTGCGACGGGCGTCCAGCCCGGCGACCGCAGCGCGCGTCAGCGTCTCCGGAACGGGCGAGGTGTGCGGCACCATGGCGATGCCGATGTCGGCCTCGACCAGCTCGATCAGGTCGCGCTCGTTCGAGATTTCGTGACCCTGTTCGACCGCGATGCCGTGCTCGCGCAGGCTCGCCGAGATACGGGCGGAATGCTCGCAAAACGTCCGGCTCAGCAGCTGCTCCGCGCGCAAATCGTCCAGTTCGATGCTGCTGCGGCCTGCGAGCCGGTGTCCGTCGCTGACCACGAGCTCGAAGCTCTCGGTGAACAGCGGCCAGACATCGAGCCGCTCCCAGGCCTCGTCGATTTCGGCGGCAATCCCGAGCTCGGCCTCGCCCTTCTTCAGCAAGTCGGCCACTTCACGACTCGAGCCGCGCAGGAAGCGGAATTCGAGCCGGTTGAACTGCCGTTTGATCTGGTTGAGATGCGGGATGAGGAGCGAAAGATCGATCGAATGCGTCAGCGCGACGCGAAGCGCGCCGATCTCGCCGCTGCGGAAAGAGGAGGCCAGCGAGCGTGCGCCGGTGGCCGCATCAAAACACTGCTTCAGCAGCGGATGCATGCGTTGGCCGAGCTCGGTCAATTGCGCTGCGGGCCGTTCGCGGCGAAACAGATCGCCGCCGAGCTCGGCCTCGAGCTGCTTGATCGCGCGCGTCAGCGAAGGCTGCGTCACGTTGCAGTCCTCGGCGGCACGCGTGAAGTTCAAGAGCTGCGCCACCGCGAGGAAATAGCGGACCTGATGCATTTCCATTGGATCGGCTCTCCAGCAAGACCAGGCGGAGGCTAGCCGATCGGGGCGGGGAATGACATCCCGGCCGCAATAGCGCCCGGGCATGGTTTCGGAAGCCAACGGGCATTTCCGTCAAACCGGGCGATGCTTCACAGTCGGCTCAACACCAGTCGTCGGAGGATTTGCCAGTGAATATGTCCGTCAAGCCGCAGACGTCCGCCGCCCGGGCGCTCGCGGGCAAGGTTGCGCTGGTCACGGGGTCAACCAGTGGCATCGGCCTCGGTATCGCGCGGGCACTTGCCGCGGCCGGCGCCGACATCGTGCTGAACGGCCTTGGTGTGGCGGCCGAGCTCGACCGGACGCGCGAGCAGATCGCGACCGAGTTCGGCGTCAAGGCAAGTTTTTCGCCGGCCGACATGACCAGGCCGAATTCGATCGCCGAGATGATCGCGGCGACGGTCGCGCAGGCCGGCCGGCTGGATATCCTGATCAACAATGCCGGCATCCAGCACGTTGCGCCGCTGGAGCAGTTTCCGGTCGAGAAATGGGACCAGATCCTCGCGATCAATCTGTCGTCGGCCTTCCACACCACGCGGCTCGCGCTGCCCGCAATGCGACAGAACGGGTTCGGGCGGATCATCAACATCGCCTCCGCGCACGGCCTGGTCGGCTCACCGTTCAAGGCGGCCTATGTCGCGGCCAAGCACGGCATCGTCGGGCTCACCAAGGTGACTGCGCTGGAGACGGCAGAAGAGGGCATCACCTGCAACGCGATCTGTCCCGGGTATGTCTATACGCCGCTGGTCGAGGCGCAGATCGACGGACAGGCCAAGGCGCACGGGATCTCGCGCGACCAGGTGATCCGCGACGTGCTGCTGGCGCAACAGCCGAACAAGCGCTTCTCGACCGTCGAGGAGCTCGGTGCGCTCAGCGTATTCCTGTCGACCGACGCGGCGGCCACGATCACCGGGATTGCGTTGCCCGTCGACGGAGGCTGGACCGCGCATTGAAGGCGGGCGCGTAACAAAACATCGCGAGGAACGAACATGGCAAGGATACGGGCTCTCAGGGAGCAGGATATGAACGGCGTAAAGCGCGATACCAGCGTGTCGAAGGATCTGCCCGGCCAGGTGGTGCTGGTGCTTCAGGGCGGCGGTGCGCTCGGGTCCTATCAGGCCGGGGTGTACCAGGCGCTGCACGAGGCCGGCATCGAGCCGGACTGGATCATCGGCACCTCGATCGGCGCCATCAATGCCTGCCTCATTGCGGGCAACGCGCCCGACCAGCGGCTGCAGCGCCTGAAGGAGTTCTGGAAACGAATGGAGCAGAATCCGGTCTGGAATCTGCGCACCGCGTTTCCCGACTTCAACGAAAAGCTCGCCTATTGGTCGACCGTGACCCACGGCATTCCCGGCTTCTTCCGTCCCAATCCATTGGCGCATGCGGGCGATTCCTATCCCCTCGGAGCCGATCACGCCGGCTTCTATTCGACGGCCCCGCTGGAGCGGACGCTGCTCGAGCTCGTCGATTTCGGCCGGATCAATCGCTGCGCGCCACGGTTGACGGTCGGCGCCGCTCACGTCCGCAGCAGCCAGATGCGCTATTTCGACAGCCGCGACGGTGAGCTGACGGTGAAGCATGTCATGGCGTCAGGCGCGCTGCCGCCGGCGTTTCCGGCCGTGCGGATCGATGGCGAGCTCTATTGGGACGGCGGTATTCTGTCGAACACGCCGACCGAGGCGGTCTTTGATGATAATCCGCGTAAAAATTCGCTGATCTTCGCCGTGCATTTGTGGAATCCCGTCGGCGCCGAGCCAACCACGATGGCGGAGGTCTTGAACCGGCACAAGGACGTGCAGTATTCCAGCCGGATCGCGAGCCAGATCACGCGCCAGCAGCAAGCCCATCGCCTGCGCCATGTCATCAACCAGCTCGCCGCGCGACTGCCCGAGAGCGAGCGCAGCGATCCGGCGGTTCGTGAATTGGCGAGCTATGGTTGTCCGACACGCATGCATGTCGTGCGCCTGCTTGCGCCGCAGCTCGATCGCGAGAACCACACCAAGGATATCGACTTCAGTCCGTCCGGCATCATGCGGCGCTGGGATGCCGGCTATTCGCACACAAAGTCCGTGCTGGAGCGAAGGCCCTGGGTTGGCGAGTTCGACCCGCTTGCGGGCGTGGTGCTGCACGAACATGTGGACGTCATGCCGATTGCGGCGGAGTGAGGGCTTGGCCCGTCATTGTTTCTCGCAGTGACGATTTCACGGGAAGGCCGTCCGGGTTATTGTCGCCCGCTGTCTTCGTCGCGAGGCCTTGCAATTGGTCGCTGAGAGAGATCTGGAATCTGCCCTCGATCAGGTTCGTGCTGATATGGCGGGACCGGTTGCTGGTGTGTTCGGCCCTGACACGATGACCTGGCAGATCGACCGCGAGGCCGTGATCTTTCTCGGCGCCGGTCGTGCGCTGTTGCTGCAGCTGGCGCATCCCTGGGTCGCCGCCGCCATCGCCGAGCACTCGCGGACCTTGGCCGATCCGATCGGACGATTTCATCGCACCTTCGACATCGTCTTTGCCATGGTGTTCGGCTCGCTTGACCGCGCGCTGTTGTCGTCGCGGCAACTGCACCGGCGCCACAGCATGATCGTCGGCGAGATGCCGGAGACCGTCGGTCCGTTCGCGGCAGGCTCGCGCTACTGTGCCAACGACGTCCCATCGCTGCGCTGGGTTCATGCCACGCTGGTCGAGACCGCGCTGATGGCGCATGACCTCGTTCTGCGGCCGCTCTCGGCGGACGAGCGCGAGCGCTACTGGGCCGAGAGTCGGTTGTTCGGTGCCCTGTTCGGGTTGACGGCGCACGATCTGCCCACGGACTGGTCGGGCTTTGCGGCCTACACCGCGGCAATGACGCAATCGGATACGCTGACTGTCAGTCCGGCGGCGCGCGAGATCGCCGCGCAGATCTTTGGTGGCGCGCGCCCGTGGTTGCGTCCGCCGCGCTGGTATCGCGCACTCACGGCAAGCCTGCTGCCGGAACGCCTGCGTGTGGAGTTTGGGTTCGAGCTTGATGAGCGCGATAAGAGGGCAGCCGAAAATGCGCTCCGATGGATCCGACGCGTCTACCCGAAGTTGCCGGATCGCTTGCGCTATGTCGGTCCCTACCAGGAAGCGCAGGCGAGGCTGCGCGGCGAGCCGCAGCCGGACTGGATGACGCGGTGCCTTAACCGTGCCTGGATCGGACGGTCGCAGATGGATCAGCGCGGGAAGGGGTGAAGTCCTCCGCCGTTGCCACAAACCACCGTCATTGCGAGGAGCCCTTGCGACGAAGCAATCCAGGCTGCTGCCACGGAAACAGTCCGGATTGCTTCGCTACGCTCGCAAGGACGAGGAAACGCGCAGGCCTCACACCGCCGCCAGCTTCCGGTACAGCGCGTTGTAGCTGCCGGCCGGGATGCTCCAGGAGAACGACCGTCCCATCGCACTGCGCCGCATGGTGTCGAGCTGGTCCTGTGCCACGAAGGCGGAGAACGCACGGCGGACGCCGCCGAGGAAGGATTCATGCGAAGGTTTTGAGAACAGGAAGCCGGTTTCGCCGTCGGTAATGGTCTCGGCGAGGCCGCCGGTCTGGTGGCCGATCGGCAGCGAGCCGAAGCGCTGGGCGTACATCTGGCTGAGCCCGCAGGGCTCGAAGCGTGACGGCATCAATGTGAAATCGCTGCCGGCGAAGATGCGGCGCGCCTGGGCCTCGTTGAAGCCGATCACGACCCCGATCGCGTCAGGCCGCCGGCGATGCGCGTCGATCAGCGCCTGCTCGAGCGCCGGCTCGCCGGAGCCGGTGACCACGATCTGCCCGCCGGCATCGACGATCTCGTCGGCCGCCGCCAGCACGAGGTCGATGCCCTTCTGGTGCACCAGCCGGGCGACGATGCCGAACATCGGGCCGCGCGACACCGCAAGCCCGAACTGCTTGCGCACATAGTCCGCATTGGCCTTCTTGCCGATCCAGTCGCCGGCGCCGAACTGCTGAGCAAGCTGGGCGCAGGAACGCGGGTCCCAGCTCTCGTCGATGCCGTTGAGGATGCCGGTGAGCTCGGCCGCGTCGGAGCGGACTCGAAGCAGGCCTTCGAGACCGCAGCCGAATTCATCCGTGGTGATCTCCCGCGCATAGGTGCCGCTGACTGTCGTGAGATGCGAGGCGTAGACCAGCCCGGCCTTGAGGAAGGAGAGCTGGTCGTAGAATTCGACGCCGTCGATATGGAAGGAGCTCTCCGGTGCGCCGATCCGCCGCAGCGAGTCCTTCGGGAAGAGGCCCTGATAGGCGAGGTTATGAATGGTCAGGATCGACGGCAGCTTGGAGCCGCGCCAGGCGAGGTAGGCCGGCACGAGCGAAGCCTGCCAGTCATTGGCATGGATCAGGTCTGCTGCCCAATCCTTGTCCAGCGTGCCCATCGCGAGCTCAGCGGCGGCCGAGGCAAAGCGAGCGAAACGGATGTCGTTGTCGGGCCAGTCGCGCCCGGACTCGTCGCCATAGGGGTTGCCGGGCCGGTCGTAGAGTTGCGAACACAACAACACATAGACCGGCAGACCGTCCTTGGTCGCGGCGCGGCCGAGCGAGCAGGCCGGCATCTCCGCGAACGCCGGACAGCGGCCAACGATCTGAATATGCGTGAGTTGTTCGATGATGTCGCGATAGCCAGGCAACATGACCCGGATGTCGGCGAAAGGACGGAGGGCTCGGGGGAGTGCAGCGGAAACGGCTCCAAGTCCGCCGACGCGGACAAAGTCGTCCATTTCTGTCGTAACGAACAAGACCCTCAAGAACTGCTGCCCTCTGCCGGAGCCCGATTGCTGCTATGCAAGAACGGGTCCAGTTGCCCGGAATTCCCAAAGCCGCCCGCGAGACGTGTCTGTTCGGTAAAGACTTTCCTACTCAGCCGCCGCCCTCTAGGGTCGGCGCACCAACAACAGAGAACTTCGATAAGTTCCTAAGTGACTCAAGGACGCAAGCAGGCATGCAGCTATCAGATAAGCATGAGGGGACCACGACAAAGGCCTTCGCCGGCCTCCGTGTCCTGGATTTTTCGACCACCATCGCCGGTCCCCATTGTGCGCGGATGCTCGCCGACATGGGCGCCGAGGTCATCAAGATCGAGACCGACGGCGGCGAGACGATGCGGACCCGGCCGCCGCTGCGCAAGGGCTGCAGCACCGTGTTCGGCCAGCTCAATGTCGGCAAGAAGAGCGTCGTGCTCGACCTCAAGTCCGAGGACGGCAAGGAGGCGGTCCGCCGGCTGGCCGCGACTGCTGACATCCTGGTCGAGAACTTTCGCCCCGGCGTAATGCATCGGCTGCGGCTCGACTATGACAGAATACGCACCGTCAATCCGAAGCTGATCTACTGCTCGATCTCCGGCTACGGCCAGAGCGGCCCGTCGGCCGAGCTGCCGGCCTATGCGCCGGTGATCCATGCAGCCTCCGGTTACGACATGGCGCATCTCGCCTACCAGCCCGGCCGCAGCCGCCCGGATTATTGCGGCATCTACCATGCCGACGTCGTCACCGGCACCTACGGGTTTGGCGCGATCGCGTCGGCGCTCTACCAGCGCACCTTGACTGGGCTCGGCCAGCACATCGACGTTTCCATGCTGGAATCGATGCTGACGCTGACGCTGACGGAGTTGCAGAGTTCGCAATTCGCGGTGAAGCCGCCGCCGCGCCCGATGTTCGGGCCGACCGAGACGGCCAATGGCTATGTCATGATCACGGTCGCGAGCGAGAAGACGTTTCAGGGACTGATGGGCGTGATCGGCCGCCCCGACTGGATTTCCGATCCGCGCTTCGCCGCCTACGCGGCGCGCCGCGATCATTGGGCCGACTTGATGGACGGTGTCGAGGCCTGGTCGCGGCAGCTCTCGACCGATGTCTGTCTTGTCGCGCTAGGTGCGGCCGGCGTGCCGGCCTCGGCCTACCGCACTGTGTCCGAAGCACTGGCCGATCCGCAGCTCGCGCACCGTGAGGCGCTCTCGTCTGTTGAGGATGAAGGCGGTTCGTTCCAGGTCCTCAATCTGCCGTTCCGGATGACCGGTGCCGATACGACACCGGGCAAGACGATGGCCGTTCTTGGCGAGCACACGGACGGACTGCGCGCGGAGATCGGGCTCACCGACGGTGGACCAATTCCGTCGGGCAAAACAGCCGTGCAAGGCTGACGATAAGGCTGACGGCAGTCTGACAGGCAGCATCCTGCAGCAAGCAATCCGGCTTTGCGCGTGGCCGGCTTGCCATCATCCGTCAGCCTCAACTAGACAGGTCCGAGTTTGTCTCGTCCTGTCGCCCATGCCATGGTGGCGGCGACAAGAAAAGTATCCGGGAGGACACCGATGAAAAGTTTCAAGGTCGCCGACTTCAAGGCGCCGCTGCAGGAGTTCGACGAGGCGACGCCGCAGCCGTCCGGCACGCAGGTGCTGATCAAGGTAAAGGCCGCCGGCGTCTGCCATAGCGACCTTCACATCTGGGAAGGCGGCTACGATCTCGGCCACGGCCGCAAGCCGCTCTCGCTGAAGGACCGCGGCATCAATTTGCCGCTGACCATGGGGCACGAGACGGTCGGCGAGGTCCTCGCCTTCGGCCCGAACGTGAAGTCGTCGGACCAGGGCGACGTGAAGATCGGCGATGTCGGGCTGGTCTATCCCTGGATCGGTTGCGGCAAATGCGCGACCTGTCTCGCCGGCGATGAGAACATGTGCCTGACGCCGCGCTCGCTCGGCGTCTACTGCGACGGTGGCTATTCCGACCACATGCTGGTGCCGCATCCGCGCTATTTGCTCAATCTGAGAGGCCTCGATCCCGCGTCGGCCGCACCCTACGCCTGCTCGGGCGTCACGACCTATAGCGCGCTGAAGAAGCTCGAGCAGCACTTCGACACGCCGATCGTGATGTTCGGTGCCGGCGGACTTGGCCTGATGGCACTGTCGCTGCTGAAGGCGATGGGCGGCAAGGGCGCGATCATGGTCGACATCGACGCGAAGAAGCGCGAAGCCGCGGAGCAAGCCGGCGCGCTCGCGACCGTCGATCCCAAGACGCCCGACGCGCTGGAGCAGCTTGCCAAGAAAGCCGGTGGTCCCATCCGCGCCGTGCTCGATCTCGTCGGCAACGCCGCCACCACCCAACTCGGCTTCGACTGCCTGACGAAGGGCGGCAAGCTCGTGCTCGTCGGCCTGTTCGGCGGCGGCGCGACCTGGGCGCTGCCGCTGATTCCGATCAAGGCGGTGACGATCCAGGGCAGCTATGTCGGCAATTTGCGCGAGACGCAGGAGTTGCTCGACCTCGTGCGAGCGAAGAACATAGCGCCGATCCCCGTGACGCGGCAGCCGCTCGCCAAGGCCAACGACGCGCTGGTGCAGCTGCAGCAGGGCGCGGTGGTTGGCCGCACGGTGCTGACGCCGTAGCCTCGGTCTATCCTCCGTCATTGCGAGCGCAGCGAAGCAGTCCAGAATCCCTCCGCGGAACAGTCTGGATTGCTTCGTCGCAAGAGCTCCTCGCAATGACGAGTCTCTCTCTCCTTCATTCGGAAGCCCCATGTCCGCAAATAACGCCTTCCACATTGCCGTGCTCGCCGGTGACGGCATCGGTCCCGAAGTCATGGCGCCGGCCATCGAAGTCCTGCGCAAGATCGAGACGAAATCCGGCCTGAGCTTCCGCTTCACCGAGGCGCCGGCGGGCGCCAATCATTATCTCGCCACCGGCAAGTCGATGCCCGATACCACCATCAAGCTGTGCGAGGATGCGGACGCGATCCTGCTCGGCGCCTGCGGTCTGCCGTCGGTGCGCTACCCTGACAACACCGAGATCGCGCCGCAGATCGAGCTGCGCTTCATCTTCGATCTCTATGCCGGTGTGCGCCCGGCGCGGCTCATTCCGGGCGTACCGAGCCCGATCGTCGGCGCCGACCAGCGCGGCATCGATCTCGTCGTGATCAGGGAGTCTACCGAAGGCCTGTTCGCCTCGATGGGCAAGGGCGTCGTCACCCATGAGGAGGCGCGCGAGACCATGGTGATCACGCGCAAGACGTCCGAGCGCCTGTTCGAGTTCTCGTTTCGCCTCGCCGAACGGCGCAAGGCGCGCGGCAAGCCCGGCGCGCTCGCCTGCGTCGACAAGGCGAACGTGTTCAAGGCCTTTGCGTTCTTCCGCGGCATCTTCGACGACATCGCCAAGCGTCATCCGGAGGTGAAGACCGACCGGCTCTATGTCGATGCCTGCTCGGCGATGCTGGTGAAGCGTCCCTGGGATTTCGACGTGATGGTGATGGAGAACATGTTCGGCGACATCGTCTCCGACATCACCGCGAGCCTGATCGGCGGCCTCGGCATGGCGCCGTCGGCAGACATCGGCGACAAATACGCCGTGTTCCAGCCGTGCCACGGCACCGCGCCCGACATCATGGGGCAGGGCAAGGCCAATCCCACCGGGATGATCCTGTCGGCCGCGATGATGCTGGACTGGCTCGCCGACAAGCACGGCGTCGAGGGCGCGGCTGAGGCCGGCGAACAAATTGAGCGCGCCGTGGACAAGGTCTATGCCGGCGGCCTGAAGCCGATGGAATTCGGCGGCAGCAACGGCACCGCCGACATCACGAAGGCGGTGCTCGCGGCTTTGTAGGAAGAGAGGCCTCGCGGCCCCTTGCAGTTCACCAGCGACGCCAGTGGCGATGGCCCCAGCCCCACGGACGGCCGCCGTAGAAGCGTCGCGGGCCGCCGTAAAAGCCGTAGGCGCCATAATAGTTCGGACGCCAGAAGCAGCGACCCCAGGGGTTGCAGACCCAGCGCACCTGATCGACGTCGGCTGCCGGGCCGCTCGCGATACGGTCGGCCTGCGGAATGCCGTTCGGCATCGCTGCGAGCGCCTGTCCTGATGCGAGCGTTGCGCCGCCCAGGGCAGCCAGACCAACAACAGCAAATTTGAGTTTCATCGCAATCTCCCTCGTTTGATGGCGAGAGAACTTCCAGCAAATCAGCTGGTTGCTATGGTGTTGCAGCGGCGTGGGAATTTAATCTTCGTGAATGCATGTTCACGTTGGCGGCCGTCATCGCGAAGAGCCAAGCGACGAAGAGGCAGAGGCACTCTGGATTGTTTTCATTTTGCTCGCTGACGACGGAATCACCGTCCCTGGAACTGCGGCTTGCGCTTCTCCATGAAGGCCTGCCGGCCCTCGCGAAAATCCGCGCTGTCCATGCAGGCCGTGCCGGCCGCCTTGATCGCGTCCATGTCGCGCCCGCTTTCGTCCTTCAACACTTGCGCGATGGTGAGCTTGGCAGCCTTGATCGCGAGCGGCGCATTTTGCGAGATCGTCTCGGCGATGGCCATGGTCTCGCCCCAGAGCTGATCCTCCGGAACCACGCGCTCGACCAACCCGATGCGCAGCGCTTCCGACGCATCGATGCGCATGCCCGTATACATCAGGAGCCGGGCCCAGGACGGGCCAACCAGCGACACCAGGTGCTTCAAGCCGTCATAGCCATAGACGATGCCGAGCTTCGCCGCGGGAATGCCGAACTGGCTGCCATGGGAGGCAATGCGGATGTCCGCGAGCATCGCCACTTGCATGCCGCCGCCGAGACAAAAGCCCTGGATGCAGGCAATGGTCGGCTTGGGATAATCGGCGAGCAGCGCGCGCTGGGCGGCGCTGCGTTTGCCATATTCCTCGGAAGCGGCGGCGTTATGGCGTGCCTTCTCGAACTGGCTGATGTCGGCGCCCGACACGAACGCCTTGCCGCCGCCGCCGCGCAGGATCACGACGCGCACGGCAGCGTCATCGCGTAAGGCTGTCAGCGCCTCGCCAAATCCCTCCCACATCTCCAGCGACATCGCATTGCGCTTGTCGGGATTGTTGAAGGTGATCGCGCCGACGCCACCGGCTATGTGCTTGAGGATCTTGCCGTCGGCGTAAGGAATTTCGGTCGTGCTGGACATGTCGGACATCGCGCTCGCTTTCGTTGGCGAAGCGCAATGTTCGGCCGGGGCGAGGCCAGGGTCAACCGCGGCAACGGAGGTGGCTTTGCAGCCGCCTGTGCCGCGATTGCATGGCGCGATCTATCTCGTCATATGCGCGGTCAGCGGATGGCTGCCGGCATTGCTGAAGAAGGCCGCCTCTTCGGCGGTCGCCTCCAGCAGCTGCTCGTCCTGGCTATAGACGTCGTTGCGGAACTGGACGGTCTGGTCCTTGGTCATCCACGCCGTGAGATAGATCCAGGCCACCGGCACTTTCTTCACCATGGCGACGTCGAGATGCTGGCCGCTGGCGATTTCCGCGTCGATTGCGGCGCGGCTCCATTTCGGCTGGTCCTTCAACAGCCACGCGGCGAGATCGCGCACATTGTCGACGCGCGAGCAGCCATGGGAATCGAAGCGGTAATCATCGCTGAACAGATTGCGCTGGTTGGTGTCGTGCATGTAGACCGAATAGGAATTCGGCATGTCGATCTTGACCGCGCCGAGCGCGTTGAACGTGCCGTTGTGCTGGCGCACGGTGAAATTCGGCGTATGCGTGCCCGACCAGTCAACCGAATTCGGATCGATCGGATTGTCGTGGGCGTCGAGCACCTCCATGTGCATGCGCGACAGATAGGTAGGATCCTTGCGCATATGCGCGGAGATCTCGGTCTTGGCGATCGAGGAAGGCACCGTCCAGGTCGGATTGAGGACGACGCTGCTGATCTGGGCCGTCAGCGTCGGCGAGGGCTTTTCGGTCTTGCCGACGATCACGCGATAGCGCCTCACCACGACGTCGTTCTCGATGGCTTCGGCGAAGGCGGCGGGGATGTTGACCACGACATAGCGCTGGCCGAAGCCGAAATTCATGTTCTCGAGCCGCTGCAGCGAAGCCTCCAGCTGCCGGATGCGCGTCTGCACCGGCACGTTCATCGCCGCGATCGTGCGTGGTGTCATCGTTCCGGTCGGTGCAAGGCCGTGGCGGGCCTGGAAGCGTTTCACGGCGTCGGCGAGATCCTGGTCGAAGGCGCCGCTCGCCCTGTCGGCGGCAAGATCGCCGGAGACGATCAGCCGCTTGCGCAGGAGATCGTCATTGGCGCCCTGGGCGCCGGGCGCGAATTTGGCGTCTGCCGGGATGGCCGGCCAGCCGCCGCGCACGGCCAGATCGGAATAGCTCAGTGCCGCATCCTTGATGCGCTGGGCGGATCCTTCGTCATAGGTCGGCTCATGCGTCAGCGCGAGCGCCGCGGCCGAGCGGCTTTCTGCCGTCGAAGCGGATGCCGGCGCGGCGGTTTTCGGGGCGGCTGCGTGGGCCGGATTGGCGGCGGCCGGCACGGTGCCAGCCGTAGTCGCCGGCTTAGGCCCGGCCTGCCCAATGGTCTCGGTCTGCGCAAGCGCGGAGGCGCTCGCAAGCATGCCGACGGCAATGATCATCGCATGGCGTTTCGACATGTGTCCCATATTCCCCATGAGAGCGAGGCCCGGACGGGCGATCGCGTCGGAAATTCCGGTGGTCGTGCTGATTCGAGAAATCGGCGAGAGGCTAGCGCCTCCCGGTTGCGGCTCCCTTAAGCACGGCGCATCACGAGCCCCGCACGTCGGACGGCGGTCTCTGGATTGGGTCGCGACAGGGCCGGAATCGGTTCGCGAAAACCGCGGGCGACGGCGGGAAAAATGGTCAACAAAAAGGGGCGGTGATGCCGCCCCGAGAAGTCTGCGCGAGCGCGCGGGCCGGATAGATCTCGTCCGGGTCTCGTCCAATCCAGCCGCGTCCCCGTGACGCGGCGGATTGAACATCGGGCGGAAAGGCGCGAACGCCGATCGGCTCAGGCTTCGTTCGCCGCGATCGATTCCATCAGAGAGACGAGCTGACGCTGCACCGTCTGGTCCTTGATCTTGCTGTAGGCGCGCAGCAGGCGGAGGCTGAAGGCCGAGTCCAGGAAGAGCAGGCTCTCGACTTCGCGCGCCTTGTTGTCGCCGTCATAGAAGAAGGTCACCGGCACATCGAGGGCGGTGGCGATCTGCTGAAGCCGGGCCGCGCCGACGCGATTGACGCCCTTCTCGTACTTCTGGACCTGCTGGAAACTGACGCCGAGCTTCTCGCCGAGCTCCGCCTGCGAGACCTTCATCTCGACGCGCCGCAGACGGATTCGCTTGCCCAACTCAATGTCCGGCTTGCCGGCACTGCGCTGCTTCATTCTCTTCGCCGCTGTCTTCATCTTTTTTCTCATCGGTCTTCGGTTGAAAACCCCCCGAAGAGGTGGGTCAGGGGTTCGCCCATATACTCGTCCTTGAATTCATGCGGGTGCACGAACTCTTCCTTAAACCACGGGAAACGCGCCGGATTGAAGGCTTCGATCAGCCAGTCAATCATGTGCCGCACTCGCGGAATCCGGCCGCTACCAGCGTGGTAGGACAACCAGATATCCAGCGATCTGTTCAGCTCGACCTCCAGTGGAATCAACTTCCCGCCAAGCGCAACGGCGTAGCTCGGGAATACGCCAATTCCGGCACCATTCGCGACCGCCCAGTAATTGGCGCTTGAGACGTTGGTCTTCATGACCAGAAGGTCACGCTCCGGAACGCCGGGGAAGAAGCTCTCGAAAGTTTGCTTGGCGTCGAGCTGGTCGGCGAACTGCAGCACCAGGCGGTGCTTGATCAACTCCATCGCCGAACGCGGCGCGCCATGTTTTGAAATGTATTTCTCGGAGGCCCAGAACATCAGATGCATGCGGCCGAGGCGCACCAGCTTGACGTCGAGCGCGGAGGGCCGCGACAGGTGAATGGCGACATCGGCCTCATGGCGAGAGACGTCGGCCGAGCGCATCGCGCAGTGCAGGTCGACCAGGATCTTCGGAAAGGCCTGCTGGAATTCGACCAGTCGCGGGGCGAGCCAGAATGTGCCCAGTCCCTCGGTGACGGCGACGCGGACCTCGCCGGACAGGGCGTTCGCCGTCGAATCGCTGGTGCGCAGCACGTCGAATGCGGCCGCCTCCATTTGCTCGACGGCGGAGACCACCAGCGCGCCTTCGTCGGTCAGATGAGTGCCGTGGACGTCGCGGGTGAACAGGGTGGTGCCGGTCTGGCGTTCGAAATCATCGATCCGGCGGCGGACGGCATTGATCGACAGCGACAGGCGCTCGGCCGCCGAACGGAAACTTCCGCATCGGACGACTTCCAGGAAAATGCGCGCTGCATCCCAGTCCGAGAGGCCGCTGATGTTTGTCTTTGGGCGTTCCTGCAGTGGAACGCCCCTTTCCGCCAAGGAGTGCATACAAGTCCCTTCGGGTCGCTAAACTGGCAGAATCTGGCGCAAACCACAACCACTGCGGGTTGGGGAACGACGAGTTTTGAACGTCATCCTTACTACGCCGCAGGTGGTATTCGGGTGCTGCCAGGGTTGGGAACAAGGGCTGGGAATCGGGCAAACCATCGCCCGTATGAGGGGTGTGGCGTGAGTTCCGTTGTGAGCCGTGACATGGCTGCGGGATCGTCGGCGCTGTCCGCGATGAACGTCCATGGGCGAGAGCCGGCGCCGCGTTCCGCGATGGATCAATTGCAGCACGCCAGGCGTTTTACGACTGAGCGTTTCGACGACGGTCGGCGGGGCGACGCGATACGCGCGGGAACCGCGGTTTCAAGGCAGAAACACACTGAAATCCTGTTCGGGGGCGCAGCGGCCTCGTGTTATCCTCAACGCTCCATGGGGGCCAAAAGGGTCGTCACAACCACGTCTCACAGGCCGAACTAGCGGAAAGAACGCCGTGTCGCATTCAGACGAACAGTTGCAGTCGGTGCTGGAAACGCTCGAAGAGTGCCGCAGGGTGCTCAACGAGAGCAACAGCCGCGAGTCGGCCGAGCTGCTGTCCATTGTCATCCTGGACGTGCGGATGAAACTCAAAGGAATTGACAGTGCCGATCTCAAGGCACTGTGCGACGAAATGCTGCGGACGGCCACGAACGAACCGCAGCCCCCCTCCAAGCAGACGCAGGACCAGCCCCGGCGTCCGCTGCTCCGCGTGGTGAAGTAGCCGCGCCGCCGAGTTTCGCTTTTTGGCGAGATTTGTGCGTGTCCCGATGCCGCATCTGTGATCACAGACGGCATCGGGAGGAGCCCTGGTTTTGTGCGCCTCTGTTGCGCATTCGCTGGCATCGGCTACATCAGAGCCGGTTCGGCTCCGGGCCGCGCGCATTCCCCGCGCGCCGCACCGGGGCCTGAGATGGCTCCGACTGCATCATGCAAAATGTTTCGATCCCGGCGGCGCTGATTGCCGGCCTCGTCAGCTTCCTCTCCCCTTGCGTCCTGCCGCTGGTTCCGCCCTACCTGATCTATCTGACGGGCGCGACGATCGAGCATGTCGAAAGCAACGAGCCCGCTTCGACCTCCAAGCGCGCCATCATGATGTCGGCGCTCCTGTTCGTGCTCGGCTTCTCCACGGTGTTCGTGGCGCTCGGCGCCAGCGCCTCTCTGATCGGCGGACTGATCCGCGCCTGGTCGACCGAACTCTCGATCCTCGCCGGCATCGTTATCATCGTCATGGGCCTGCACTTCCTCGGCCTGACGCGCATCGGCCTGTTGATGCGCGAGGGACGCTTGACCGCGCCCAAGCCCGTTGGCCTCTGGGGCGCTTATGTGATGGGGCTGGCCTTTGCCTTTGGCTGGACGCCCTGCATCGGCCCGATCCTCGCCGCGATCCTCTCGGTCGCCGCGGCCGAAGCCACGGTGACGAAGGGTGCCGGCCTGCTCGCGGTCTATTCGGCCGGCCTCGGCATTCCCTTCCTGATCGCTGCCCTGATGATCGAGCAGTTTTCCACCCTGTTCGCGCGCATGAAGGGCCATCTCGTCAATGTCGAGCGCGCCATGGGCGTCCTGATGGTGATTACCGGCATTGGATTCCTCACCGGCGCGGTCTCGAACGTGAGCATCTGGCTGCTGGAGACGTTTCCGGCGTTGCAGACGATCGGCTAGGCCTCCGCCGCAAAGCGCGCCAGCGCCTCGCGGTCGATCTCGATGCCGAGGCCAGGCCCCTCGGGCACCCGCGCGACGCCTCTCTCATGCTCGATCGGTTCCTTCAAAATCGCCTGCCGGATCGGATGTTCGGTGCGGTCGAATTCAAGCATCGGCTCGAGCGAGGACAGCGAAGTCGGCGTGTGCGACGGCAGCACGGCGAGGAGCTGAAGCGAGGCCGCGATCGCGATGCCGGTGCCCCAGACATGCGGATTGTAGCGGATGCCGAACGCCTCGCTCATGTCGGCGATCTTCTTGCATTCACTCAAACCACCTGCCGCGCAGCTGTCGGGCTGGGCGATGTCAAGTGCGTGCGAGACGAACAGCTCGCGAAAGCCGAAGCGCGTGAATTCGCACTCGCCGCCGGCGACCGGAATCGTGAGCGCGGATTTCACGGCGCGATAGCCCGCGACATCCTCCGGCGGCACCGGCTCCTCGAACCATCCGATGTCATGGCGCTCGATCAGGCGGCCGAGCCGGATCGCCGCGACCGCGTCATAGGCGTGGTTCGCATCGACCATCAGCGCGACATCGGCGCCGATCGCCTCGCGCACCGCGCGGGTGACTGCGGCATCCTCGGCGATGCCGAAACCGACCTTCAGCTTCACGGCGCGGAATCCTTCGGCGGCATAACCGGCCGCTTGCTCCGGCAGATAGGTCAGCGGATCGCCTGACTTGCGCCGGTAGAGACCGGTCGCATAGGCCACAACCTGCTTGCGCGCGGCACCGCCGAGAAGCTGATGCACGGGTACGCCAAAATGCTTGCCCTTGATGTCCCATAGCGCGATGTCGATGCCGCTCATCCCCTGGATCACGACGCCCTTCTGGCCATGATCGCGCAAGCGCGCATAGACCATCTGCCACAGCACGTCGGTGCGCAACGGATCTTCGCCGATCAGCCATGGCTCGATGCTGCGAACCACCGCCGCCGTCATTCGTGCCGGGCCGTAGCATTCACCCCAGCCGACAAGGCCGTCGTCAGTCTCGATTTCGACCAGCATCGCGGTGCGCGTGTCGTACCAGGCGCGCGAATAGGCGAAGGGCTGCGACAGCTTTGCTTCGAGGATGTGCGTGCGAACGCTTGTGATCTTCATTGCCGGCCTCCGTTCATCGCGCCTCATCCAGCGCGCAAATCACCGTGCAGACCACGCCGCGCGGCAGGAAGTCGACCGTTGCCTCGCCGCCGAGCTGGTCGCGCGCGCTGCGTTCGATCAGGCGTGAGCCGAAGCCGCGTTGCACCGGCGCCGTCACCGGCGGTCCGCCGATCTCGGTCCAGATCAGGCGGAGCCGCGGCTTCGGCGCCTCGGCAACGACCTCCCACTCCAGCGTCACCCGGCCGGTCTCATTGGACAGCGCGCCGTACTTTGCAGCGTTGGTGGCGATCTCGTGCACGATCATCGACAGCACCACGGCGAGCCGCGGCGACAGCGGCACTGCGGGTCCGGCCATGCGGATGCGCTCTGGATTGTTCAGCAGGAACGGCTGGAGCGCGCGGGTGATCACGTCCCGCAGCTCGGAGCCCGCCCATTTTTCCTGGCTCAACAAATTATGCGCTTCGGCCAGCGCGCCGAGCCGCCCCTCGAACTTCGTCCGCTCGTCCCGGCTGGCGCTGCGGAAGGTCTGCACCGCGATCGCCTGCATCAAGGCGAGCGTGTTCTTGACGCGATGGTTGAGCTCGTCGATCAGGAGATCGTGCAGCATCTCGCCGCGCGCGATCGTGGTCGCCATCCTGACCGCGAAGGTCAGGCCGGTCAGCAGCAGGATGCCGCCGATAAAACTGGTGATCGCGATGTTGCGCCAGAGCGGAGCGATCAGCGAGCTCTCGGCGACGCCGGCCACGATGGTCCAGCCAGTGAGCCGCGACCTCGTATAGACGGTGGACAACGCAACACCATCGAGCGAAACGGTCGAGAGTGCGGCCTCCGGTGTGCGCAATATACTCTCATACAGCGTGCCGGTAGCCCGTTTGCCGAACGTCTCCGTAGGGTTCGGCGTGCGCGCGAACACGAAAGCCTTGGTGTCGAGCAAGGAAACCGTCCAGTTCTGGTCGGGCCGTTGCTTCTCGACCAGGTCCTGAAAGGTGCTGACCGGCGGACTGAAGCAGAGGTCGTAGATCACTTCGCCATCGCGGAGCACCGGAACCTCGACCGTAAGCACCTGTCGGCCGTTGATCGCGCCGGTGAACAGGTCGGAATATTGCGGCGACCTGGTCGCAAACACCTTCTCGATGATCTCGAGATGACCGCGCGGCGGCAGGCTTGCGGTGTCCTCGGTCGCGGAGGAAAACAATAGCCGGCCTTTGCGATCGGAGATCAGCACCAGGCCGCCCTTGCCATATTGGTCGACGAAGCCGAGGGCCATGCGGCGGAAGCTCTGGAAGTCGTCATTGCGCAGCGAATTGGTCAGCGCAAGCACTTGCAGGCCGCCGGTCATCCGCTGCACCTCGGAGTCCAGCACGAGGCGCATGCTGCGCACGTTCTCCAGCACGCGGCGGGTCGCGTCGTTGCGGTCCTGCTTGTAATTGTAGACGGCAATACCGACCGCGAAGACGATCAGCGGCAACATCGTTCCCGTGACCAGAAGAGCGAGCCGGACCGGCAAAGTGAGCTTTGACAAACGCGGGCGTCCCGGTTCCAGCGCAAGGGAGCGCCGGATTTATGATTTTGGGAGACCATAGGGGCGGGATTTGCGCCGCGCCATAATTTTCGCGTCCGGACGAGCCGCCCAGAAGATTTTGCATCGCAGTCGGCGGCTGTGCCTCAGCTCATGCTGATTGCGGTTAGTAGCAGGCACATGGCGTACACGGCCGCCAGGCTGAGCCCGGCGATCCGGGCCTCTCGATGCGATCTCATAACGTCAACTCCCAGAGAGGGAGGCCGCCTTCAAGGCGGCCCCCTTACACCTGGATCAATCAATTTCCTGAACGACCGTACGCGAGCCGGGATCGACGAGCATCACGCGATCGCCGGAGTAGACGTAGCGATACTTCGTGAGGGACGGGCCCCAGTCGGCCGGAACGGCCTCGAGCTCGACGTCGCTCGGCACCTTCGCGCCGACGATAATCTTCTCCTTCGTCGTGACCGGGCGAATGCGATGCTCGGTGACGTAGGATTTGATCCTGGTCCGGTATTGCGGCTCGATCTGAACGGCCGCCGCGTTACCGGTTCCGGTCGTCGTTACGACGGTCGATTGCGCGAAAGCACCGGTCGAAATCAGGACCGCGGCGGCGGAAAGCAGGAACAACTTCTTCATCTCGTTCTCCTCATTCGAATATGCGCCGCAACAACCCCTCATCGCCGACAGCGTTCCCGGCTCTGGGAACCAATTACCATTTTTTCCCGTTTGTAGATGACCGGGCTGAACGGCTCGGGTTCTGGAGGAGGACGACCAATGAAGTTGAAGATAGTAACTGCAGCACTGATGCTTGCCGCGTTTTCCCTGCCGGCGTTCGCTGCCGACGAGTTCTATGTCGTGCAGGACGTCAAGACCAAGAAGTGCACGATCGTCGACAAGAAGCCGACGGACACGTCCATGACCGTCGTCAGCCCGTCGGGCACGATCTACAAGTCGCGCACCGAGGCTGAAAGCGGCATGAAGACCGTCAAGGTCTGCACGTCGAACTGAGGAGGATGACAAATGCCAGTTCTGATTCTCTGGGCCGTTCCTGCCGTGCTGGTGATCGGCGGCGGCATCTATCTGATCGGCCATTTGCATTAAAGCACAGTAGAAGGCGAGCGGATCTGTGCGTGCAGCGCACAGGTCCGCAAGCCTGTCTCCCCTCAGCCTGCCACGCGTCGCCAGGAGCGCAAGTTGCAGTGCAACAGTTCGCGCGAAGAGTGGCCCTGCGACGAAGAGGACCTCCCGCGCACGCGAAATGACTTCCGTCCCGCCGACGTTTTCCATACGCTTCCCACTCGCAAGCCGCATACCGGCTGCGCTCACGGCCCGGCGACGGGGCCGGAGCATCAAAGGGAGGGGAGACGATGAAGCGAAGATCATTTCTTGCTGGGCTCGGTGCGACCACTGCGGCGGCCGCGATTGGCATGCCGTCAATCGTCAGGGCACAGTCGCCGATCACGCTGAACGGCGCGGTCCAGTTCAACGACGACCACGCCTTCAACCGGGCCCTGCTCCGGTTCGAAGAGCTGGTGAAGAAGTATTACGGCAAGCCAGTCAACTTCACGCTGCACAGGAATTCCTCGCTTGGCCTCGAAAAGCAGTATTTCGAGTACATGTCGCAGGGCAAAGCCGTCGATTACGGCATCGTCTCGCCGGCTCACATGTCGACCTTCGCCAAGGCGGCTCCGTTCATCGACGCGCCCTTCGTGTTCAAGGGCATCGAACACATGAACAAGGTCGTCGAAGCCAATATCCTGGCGCCGATCGCTGACGAAGTCGCGGCCAAGGCCGAGGTCGTTCTGATCGGCTATTCCGGCGGTGGCATCCGCAATATCTTCGCCAACAAGCCGCTCAAGACTCTTGCCGATCTTAGGGGACTCAAGGTGCGCGTACAGGGCGCGCCGATCTGGTCCAAGACCTTTGCGGCCGTGGGCATGAGCCCGACGGTGATCGCCTATAACGAAATCTACAACGCGATCCAGAACGGCGTGATAGCGGCCGGCGAGAACGAGGCGGCCGGCGTCGAGGCGATGAAGTTCTACGAAGTGGCCCCACATCTCAACCTGACCCAGCACGCCGTGTCGATCCGGCCGATCTGCTTCTCGGTGAAGACGCTGAAGACCCTGCCGAAGGATTTGCAGGACGCGATCATGAAGGCCGGCAAGGAGGCCGGCGACTACGGCCGTCAGCTGGAGTCGAGCGAAGAGGTCGTCAAGCTCGACACGCTGGAAAAGGCTGGCAAGCTCAAGCGCGTTCCCTTCGAAGAGCGCGACGCCATGAAGAAGCTCGCCGATCCCGTGATGGCCACCTACGCCAAGGAAATCGGCGCGGAAGGCATTTTCGAGAAGATCAACGTCGTCTGAGAACTGTCGCCGCCCACGCGACAGCGGGGCAAGCCAGACGGCTTGCCCCATTGCGTGATTGTGATCCCCCGGAGTCGTAATGACCGAAATATCGATGCCGCCGAACCCGTCGCCATGGCGCCGAGCAACGGCGGCCTATGCAAAACTGCTGGAAATCCTGCTCGCCGCCTCTGTCGGCCTTCTGGTCATTCCAGTCACGTTGCAGATCATCTCGCGCTACACGCCTTTGATTCCGTCCTACATCTGGACCGAGGAGATGGCGCGGTTCATGTTCATCTGGACGATCATGATCGGTGCCATGGTCGGCATCAGAGAGTCGCAGCATTTTGAAGTCGACGTCTGGCCTGACCTGTCACGCCGAAGCGAAGCCTTGGTGCGGATTCTTGCGCGGCTCGGCGTGCTGGTGCTGGCGCTGGTGTTCGTATCCGCCGGCATCGAGTTCACCCGCTTTGCCTGGAACAGAACTTCGGAGCTGGCCGATCTGCCGCTTTGGCTGATCCACGTCGCCTGGCCGGTTGCCGGCGTGACCTGGATCGTGTTCGCCGGTGAACAGATTGTCGACGAGATCCGGATTCTGGTTGGGGCAAATCAATGAGCGGCAATGTTCTTTCTGCCGGGCAGGCCGCGATGGTCCTGTTCGGTACTTTCGTTGGCCTGCTCATCATACGCGTGCCGGTCGCCTTCGCGCTTGGTCTGGCCTGCGTGCCGATCCTGCTGATCGAACCGCATCTGTCGCTGATGACGCTCGCGCAGGAAACCTTCAACGCCTACAATTCGTTCATCCTGCTGGCGGTGCCGTTCTTCCTGCTCACCGCCAATTTGATGAGCATTGGCGGCATCACCGATCGCCTGGTGGCGTTGTCGCGCTCGATGGTCGGGCACTGGCCGGGGTCGCTGGCGCAAATCAACGTCGTGCTGTCGGTGTTCTTTGCCGGCATCTCCGGCTCCTCCACCGCGGACGCGGCGAGCCAGTCCAAGATATTCATCGATGCCCAGACCAAAGAGGGTTACGACCTCTCGTTCTCCATCGCCATTACAGCGGTGTCGGCCGTGCTCGCCGTCATTATCCCGCCCTCGATCCTGATGATCGTGTGGGGCGGACTGATCTCGACTTCGATCGCCGCGATGTATCTCGCGGGCATCGTGCCGGGCTTGCTGATCGCCGGCGCGCAGATGGCAACAGTGCATGTCTATGCCGTGCGGCGTGGTTATCCGACCTATCCGAAGGACACCTGGAGGGAGATGTGCTGCGCCATCTGGCGCTCGATACCGGCGCTGCTGACGCCGTTCATCATCGTCGGCGGCATCCTGCTGGGGTGGTTCACCGCGACCGAATCCGCCTGCGTCGCGGTGCTTTATTCCGTGGCGCTATCGACATTCTTTTACCGTGAAACCGGCGCGCGCGAACTCTACAAGGCTTTGCTCGACACCGGCCGTCTCGCGGGTGTCGCGCTGTTCTGCGTGGGCACCGCCAGCGCGTTCGGCTGGCTGCTGGCCTACTACAGGATTCCGCAGGAATTGCTGGCCAACGTCTCGACCTGGGGCATGGGTGCGATCGGGGCCGGCTTCTTCATCGCGTTCTGCTTTCTGGTGGTGGGCTGCTTCCTCGACGCCATTCCGGCGATCATCATCGTCGGCACCGTTCTCGAACCGCTGGCGAAATCGGTGGACCTTCATCCGGTGCAGTTTGCGATCATATCGATCGTCTCGCTGGCCTTCGGGCTGGTGACGCCGCCCTATGGCCTGTGCCTGATGATCGCCTGCTCGATCGCCGGGGTGCGGTTGCGCTATGCGCTCAAGGACACGGTGATCATGCTGATTCCGATGCTGCTCGTGCTGGCGGCGGTCATCATCTGGCCGAGCGTTTCGCTGTTCCTGCCGCGCCTGATCGTGCCGGAGATGTTGAAATGAACGGGGCTTGATCCCGCGGTTCTGATGCCGCGGGATCGGTGATTTTGTCTAGAGATTGCTCTCGGTGATCGCGGCGTAGACCATGCTGCGCAGCTCGCGCCGGAGCGGGTAGGCGCTGGATGGCAGCACCTGCGTCATGAAGATGGTGATCAGCTCCTCCGCCGGGTCGATCCAGAACGACGTCGTGGCCGCGCCGCCCCAATTGTATTCACCGGGGCTGCCGGCGACCAGTGTCTCGGCCGGGCGCATGGTCACGGCGAAGCCGAGGCCGAAACCGATGCCGTTGTAGGTCGCTTCGGAGAACAGCGAGCGCGACACCTCGGGGAGAAAGCGCCCGCCGGGAATGTGGTTGGTCGTCATCAATGCCAGCGTCTTCGGCCCGATCAGCCTGACGCCGCCGAGCTCGCCGCCATTGAGCAGCGCACGGCAGAAGGTGAGATAGTCGGCCGTCGTCGAGCACAGCCCGCCGCCGCCCGAGATGAAGGACGGCGGTGACAGGAACGAGCTCTTGGTTGGATCGTCCTGTAATGTCAGTCCCTCGCGCCGCTGGCCGGCATGGAAGGTCATGCCGCCGCCCGGGTCGGCCGAGTAACAGGCGGCGAACCGGTGGGCCTTGGAAGCAGGCACGTGGAAATCAGTGTCGGTCATGCCGAGTGGATCGAGGATGCGTTGTTTCAGGAACTGCTCGAAGGGGATCCCGGAGATCTTGCCGACGAGGTAACCGATCACGTCGGTCGAAACCGAGTAGTTCCAGGCCTCGCCCGGCGAGAACTCCAGCGGGATTTTCGCGAGGCTCTCGATCATGGTCTGCAGCGTGCCTGATTTCTCGACCTCGCCGATCTTTTCAGCGCGGTAGGCGGCATCGACATTCGAGCGCTGCTGGAAGCCATAGGTGAGGCCGGAGGTGTGGCGCAGGAGGTCGACGATCAGCATCGGGCGCGACGGCGGCCGGGTCAGGAAGGACGGCGCGGTGCCGGCGACGAACACGCCGAGATCCTTCCATTCCGGAATGTACTTGGCGACCGGCTCATCGATCGCGACGAGGCCTTGCTCGACCAGCATCATGAAGGCGACGCTGGTGAGCGGCTTGGTCATGGAATAGATGCGGTAGATGGTGTCGTCCTTGACCGGCGCCTTGCGCTCGATATCGGCAAAGCCCTGCAGAGAGCTGTGGGCGACCTTGCCACGGCGATAGACCAGGAGATGCGTGCCCGGGAAGCGACCGGCATCGATGTACCGGCTCTTCAGATGCGCATCGATACGGTCGAGCGCGGACTTGGACATACCGACGGATTCGGGCGAGGCGGGGGTAGGGGCGAGCATCAGTTCCTCCGGGGCATTTTATCGGAAAGGTGATAGCCGAAATGGCGACCTCTTTCCAAGCCGGCTGCGCTTAACGCAGCCGGCCCGACTGGTGTAGGCTGCGCCCTGGAACGCCTCCAAGGAGCCCACCCGGGCCAACGAAAAAACCAGGGCAAACGCACCATGACCCAGTTCAACGAGACCGAACTCACTGAAGCCGTCGTCCGGAGCTTTGACCAGACACCCGACCCGCGCGCGAAATTCCTGCTCCAGGAATTGGTGAAGTCGCTGCACGATTACGTGAGCAAGACCGGCCTCACCTTTGAGGAGTGGGAATACGCCATCGATTTCCTGACCCGCACCGGCCAGAAATGCACGGACACCCGGCAGGAATTCATCCTCCTGTCCGACGTGCTCGGCGTCTCCATGTTGGTCGACGCGGTCAACCATCGCGAGCGCGAGGGCGCTACCCAGACCACCGTGCTCGGGCCGTTCTATGTCGGCGAGCACAAGGTGACGGCGCACGGCACCGACATCTCTCCGAACAATCAGACCGGCGAACGGATGTTCGTGCAGAGCCGTGTCACCGATCTCAAGGGCAAGCCGCTCGCGAATGTCCCAGTTGACGTCTGGCACGCCGACGATGACGGCTTCTACGACTCGCAGAAGCCGAACTATGATGAGGTCGGCGCCTCGGCGCGGGCGCGCTTCATCACCGATAGCGATGGCCGCTTTTTCTTCCGCACCATCCTGCCTTGCAGCTACCCGATCCCGACTGACGGCCCGGTCGGCGAGATGATCGTGCAGACCAACCGCCACCCGATGCGCCCGGCGCATGTGCACTTCCTGGTCAATGCCAAGGGCTACGAGCCGCTGATCACCCACGTCTTTATGGACGGCGACAAATATCTGGATTCCGACGTGGTGTTCGGCGTGAAGGACGACCTCGTCGCCAAGGTCGAGCCGCGCAGCGACCCGGAGATGCCCGACGGCTCCAGGGCAAGCGGGCAGTGGCACCTGATGACCTACGAATTCCACCTCAAGCCCGGCGGCGGCATGGCGCCCAAGCCGCTGGGGATGAAGGCGGAGGAGCCGGCCTGACCGTCAGGCGCGAGAGCACGCGCCGCCCTCTCATCTCCCGATAAAGGCCGCCAGCTCGTCAGGCGTCCCCATCGGAAAGGCTTCTTTCATGAAGTCGAGGAAGGCGGATACGCGCGCACTCAGGAGCCGGCGTGATGGATAAAGCGTCCACAGCGCGATCTCCGGTCCCTCGATATCGCCCCAAAGCACCAGCGTGCCCGCAGCGAGGTCGTGACTGACCAGTGACACTGGCAGGCGCGTAGCGCCGACGCCGGCCCGGACCGCATCGCGGACCATGATGAGCGACGACAGGCGGAGGACTGGATCAATCGCAATGCGCGATTGTCCGCCTGGCGTTGTCACGTCCCAGCTTGTTAGCTGATCGCCCGCGCCGCGCATGACGGCCGGCACGGCGATTCCGTCCCGCGGTCGTTCGAGGTCAGGGCTCGCCACCACCACCAGCCGATCGCGCAAGAAGATTCGTCCGACCAGGTTTTCATCCGGATCGGGATTGACCCGGATCACCAGATCATACCCTTCCTCCACCATGTCGACGGAGCGATCTTCCGTCGTGACCTCAAGACGGATGTCCGGATATCTGAGCGCGAACCCGGCCGCGAGATTTCCCATTGCAGTCTGCGAGAACAGCATAGGCGCGCTGATCCGCAAGCTGCCGCGCGGCCTGTCTCCACCCGAGGCGATCGCTGTCGCCGTCTCGTCGAGCTCGGTGAGCAAGGCCCCCGTCCGCTCGTAAAGGGCGCGTCCTTCCTGCGTGAGTTTCAGGGTGCGCGCTCCCCGTTCGAACAGGCGCAGGTCGAGCGCGGCTTCCAGCTCCGCGACCCGCCGGGACAGGGTGGCTTTCGGGCGTCCGGCGGCGCGTGCGGCCCGGCCGAACCCGCCGTGCCGGGCAACGAGATTGAAATCGGCGAGTGCGAGCAGGTCCATTGTTCCACCAGTGAGACAGTCTGTCCAGATATAGCGGCTATCGGTCCGAATGTGGATCAGTAATTTCCGGGATGTCTTCTGACCCCAACCCCGGAGTGATCCCCATGACCATCCTCGTTACCGGCGCAACCGGCACCGTCGGCCGCCATGTCGTCGAACAGCTCGTCAAGCGCGGCGCCGATGTCCGCGCTCTTGCGCGCGATCCTGCCAAGGCAAACCTCCCGGCAGGCGTCACCGTCGTGCAGGGCGATCTGCTCGACGTCGACTCGATCCGCAGCGCATTCAAGGGCGTCTCGACCCTGTTCCTGCTCAATGCAGTGGTGCCGGATGAATTCACGCAGGCACTGATCGCGCTCAACGTCGCCCGCGAGGCTGGCGTCGAGCGGGTCGTCTACCTCTCGGTGATCCACAGCGATCGCTACGTGAACGTCCCGCACTTTGCCGGCAAGTTCGGCGTCGAGCGGATGATCGAGCAGATGGGCTTCAACGCCACCATCCTGCGCCCGGCGTACTTCATGAACAACGACGTCACGATCAAGGACGTGGTGACCGGATACGGCATCTATCCGATGCCGATCGGGAGCAGGGGGCTCGCCATGATCGATGTACGCGACATCGGCGAGATCGCGGCCCTTGAGCTCATCCGTCGTGAGCGCGCCGCAACACCGCTTCCGCTCGCGCGCATCAATCTCGTCGGTCCTGATACGCTGACCGGCGCGAAAGCCGCCGCCGTCTGGTCGGAGGTGCTGGGCCGCACGATCGCCTATCCCGGTGACGATACCGCCGGCTTCGAGAAGAACCTCAGGCAGTTCATGCCGAGCTGGATGGCTTATGACATGCGGCTGATGAGCGAGCGTTTCCTCACCGAGGGAATGGTCCCCGAGGCCGGCGACGTCGAGCGTCTGACCGCGCTGTTGGGCCGTCCCCTGCGCTCCTATCGCGACTTCGTCTCCGAGATCACGGCCACTGCCTGACGGCAGGGGCACGTCCCCATCACGACAACGAGGACTCCTATCATGACCTCTTCAATCGCCACTGTTCCGGTGAATCCGGAAGGCGCAACGAAGATATTGGTGCTTGGAGCGACCGGTGCCACCGGTCGCCTGATCGTCAACCAGGCGGCGGCGCGGGGCTACGACGTCACCGTGCTGGTGCGCTCCGCCGGCAAGGCAAGTGACATCACGGGGGCGAAGCTCATCGTCGGAGATGCCCGCGATGAAACAGCCCTGCGCGAAGCCCTCAAAGGCCGTGAGGCCGTAGTCAGCGCGCTGGGTACACCGGTAAGCCTGTTCCGCGAGGTGACGCTGCTCTCGACCGCGACGCGCGCGCTCGTGAGCGCGATGAAGGCCGAGCAGGTCTCGCGGCTGGTTTGCATCACGGGAATGGGCGCCGGCGACAGTGCCGGGCACGCCGGCTTTGTCGCCGACAATGTGATTTTTCCGCTTCTCCTGAAGAAGGTGTACGCCGACAAGAACCGGCAGGAAGCGATCGTCAGAGACAGCGGGCTGGACTGGATTTTGGTTCGCCCCTCGATTCTCAATAACAAGCCCGGCCGCGGCTCGGTCCGGGCGCTGACGGATCTTTCGGGCTTCCATGGTGGCAGCATCGCGCGCGAGGACGTTGCGACATTCGTGCTGGATCAAGTGCGCGCCGATACCTGGCTGCATCGGTCTCCGCTGATCACGTGGTGATGCTTTGCGTGGCTACACCCCTGATCAGCGCGCGTGCAACATCGCAAGCAGGACCACGACGACGCAGGCGAGCGCCGCCGTGGTCAATTTCCAGAACATCAGCGGGCTGCGCTCCAAAAGCGGCGTGATCCGCGTGTCGAGATAGGCCGGATTGGGCGTGCGAAGCTCGAACACGAATTCGGACAGATCCTCGTGCCGCTTGTAGGGATCCGGATGCAGCGCACGTCGGAGCGCGCCGTCGACCCACGCGGGCACGTTGCTGTCGTCGTCGGCCGGGCGATATTTGAGCCTCCGCACGTCCGCCTTGCGCCGGAGCCTGGCGATTTGGGTGCCGTAGGGAAGCTTTCCCGTCAGCATCTGGTAGCAGATCACGGCGAGTGAAAACATGTCGGAGCGCGGCGAGCCGCCTTGCCCGAGAAAATATTCCGGCGCCGTGTACTGGACCGTTCCGAGAATTTCGTCGGTCTCGTCCTGCGCCGCTGCCTCGGCGACGCCTGCCACCTTCACCGATCCGAAGTCGATGATCTTCGCGGTGCCGGTCTTGTCGATCAGGATGTTGTCGGGCCGGAGGTCCTGATGCAGCATCTCCATGCGGTGGAAGGCGCGCAGGCCCGCGGCGATCTGCTCGACCAGTCCGCGGACGGTTTCGAGATCGGGGCGCGGATTGTCTGTCATCCATTGCCGCAAGGTCTGACCTTCGACGAATTCGGTCGCGACATAGAGATAGCCACGCCGTTTCGACTGCGACAACGGCTTCAGCACATGCGGGCTGTCGATCCGGCGCGCGATCCACTCTTCCATCAGGAAGCGCTTCAGGTAGGCGGCATTGTCGCGCAGATCGATCGACGGAAGCTTCAGCGCGACCGGCTCCTCGGTCACCGCGTCGACAGCAAGGTAAATATGGCTGCGGCTGCTGGCGTGGATTTCGCGGACGATCCTGTAGCCGTCGAAGATCGCCCGCGGCTCCGGCAGCGGGGGAAGCGGCAGCTGGGAGGTCTGGTTGAAGATGCCGGCCGGCTCGCGCTGCGGCACTGCATCGATGCGGAGGATCTGGACCGTGATGTTGTCGTCGCTTCCGCGCCGGTAGGCTTCCTCGACGATCGCCTTCGCCGCTCCGTCGAGCTCGGCTGCATGCTCGCTGAGCGCGTTCGTGATGAAACGCGCGTCGACGAATTCATAGGCGCCGTCGGTCGCCAGCAGGAAGGTGTCGCCAGTCTCGATCTCGAAACTCTGGTAGTCGATTTCGAGTTGCGGATTGATGCCGAGCGCACGGCCGAGATAGGTCTGCTCCGAGGACACAATGATCCGGTGATCGTCGGTCAGCTGCTCGAGCGCCTTGCCCGCCACGCGGTAGACGCGACAGTCGCCGACGTGGAAGATGTGCGCGGTGGTCGCCTTGATGACCATGGCGCTCAGCGTGCAGACATAACCCTTGTCGCGGTCATAGGCATATTGGCTCTTGCGCGTCTGCGCGTGCAGCCAGGAATTGGTCGCATCCAGCACGCGGCGGGCGGAGGTCTTCACCGTCCAGGATTCCGACGTGCAGTAATAGTCCATCAGGAAGCTCTTGACCGCCGACTCGCTGGCGATCTGGCTCACCGTGCTGCTGGAGATGCCGTCGGCGAGGACGGCCGCAATGCCCTTCAGGCTGAGCATCGGCTCGTCCGGGACGAGGACGCCGTGAAAATCCTGGTTGATGGGCTTGCGACCCTTGTCGGAATGCTGGCCGACCGAGATCTGAAGTCCGCGGGTCATCGTCATCACCGGCAAAGGGGAGCCTCACCCTGATCGGGCGAGGCTCTCCTGTCGAGACGTTGTTTGCTCAGGCCGCGACGCGGGGCGACGAGGCCTTGCCCGCCTGGCGCTTCGGCTGGGTCAAGACGTGCGTGGCGTAGAGGGTCATGCCGGTGAAGGCGAGGCCGCCGACGAGATTGCCGAGCACGGTCGGGATCTCGTTCCAGATCAGATAGTCCATGATCGAGAATTTCGCGTGCAGCATCAGGCCGGAGGGGAACAGGAACATGTTCACGACGGAATGCTCGAACACCATGTAGAAGAACACCAGGATCGGCATCCACATCGCGATGACCTTGCCGGGGACCGAGGTGGAGATCATGGCGCCGACGACGCCGGTCGAGACCATCCAGTTGCAGAGCATTCCGCGGATGAACAGCGTCGCCATGCCGGCCGCGCCGTGCGCGGCGTAGCCGAGCGTGCGGCCTTCGCCGATATTGCCGATCGCCGTGCCGACCTTGTCCGGATCCTGCGTGAAGCCGAAAGTCGTGACGAAGGCCATCATGAAGGCCACCGTCAGGGCGCCTGCGAAATTGCCGACGAAGACGAGGCCCCAGTTCCGCAGCACGCCGCCGAAGGTGACGCCCGGGCGCTTGTCGATCAGGGCGAGCGGGGAGAGCACAAACACACCGGTCAGGAGGTCGAAGCCCAGCAGATAGAGCATGACGAAGCCGACCGGGAACAGCAGCGCGCCGATCAGCGGCTGCCCCGTGTTCACGTTGATCGTGACGGCGAACCATGCCGCGAGCGCCAGGATAGCGCCGGCCATGTAGGCCCGGATGATGGTATCCCGGGTGGACATGAAGACTTTGGACTCGCCCGCATCCACCATCTTGGTGACGAATTCCGAAGGCGCGAGATACGACATCAATGGTTCCTTTGCTGCCTGGTGAGATCGACACACTCTGCGTGAGCGCGACTGAACATCATTGGCCGTGCGGGCTGGTTGCCGCGCGTAAGCCGGAGAGATTTGGAAGCTCTGGGAATCGCGTCACGAGGATGAAGCCGGGAGGGCCGCGAAGCAGGTGAGCTTCCGTGCTGCAGCCGCCTGAGGCTGCAGCATTGCGGTCGAGCCGCAGTCTTCGTTGACGCGAACTCAAATGCAAATTGCGTGCCGTGCGCATGGCCTATAGGAACCCAGCGATATCAAGGAGATACGACTTTTCCTGACCCGGCTTTTGCGGGCCGAGTGGCCTGTTGCTTAAGCGGCTGCACAAGACTTGTGCGCCGCACAAATGTTGGGCAGGTCGCAAATTTCACGAGCGGAGCAGACCTGCGACAGACTGGCGCGGCGTACATAAGCTATTGATATCGATTTGTTTTCGGCTGCCTCACGCTTGGCATGAAGCTTGAATAGTTCCACGCCGACGCCATTGAAGCCGTCCCGCGAGACTTCTCATCCGAATTGCCGACGCCACCAGACGGGGGTCTCCCCGTCGCGCGTTCGCATGCGCTGCTTCAGGCGTCGCCGGACGGACGGGCTGCTCGTGTGCACTGACACAATCATTCTGCAACGACGCAAAGGACGATACCGCCTATGACCAAGCGCACCCGCCGGCCGTCGGACACTGGCCTCAGCCGCCGTCAATTGTTGAAGGCCGCCGGCTCGACCGCCGCACTCCTGGCCGCCGTGAAGCTGAATTTCCCAGCGGGCGCTTTCGCGCAGGACGCCGGTCCGGAGGTCAAGGGCGCAAAGCTTGGCTTCATCGCGCTGAGCGATGCCGGTCCCTTGTTCGTCGCCAAGGACAAGGGCCTGTTCGCCAAATACGGCATGCCCGACACCGACGTGCAGAAGCAGGCCTCCTGGGGCACCACGCGGGACAATCTCGTGCTCGGCTCGGAAGGCAACGGCATCGACGGTGCACATATCCTGACCCCGATGCCGTATCTGATCTCGGCCGGCAAGGTGACGCAGAACAACCAGCCGACGCCGATGTACATCCTGGCGCGGCTCAATCTCGACAGCCAGTGCATCTCCGTCGCCAGTGAATATGCCGACCTGAAGCTCGGCGTCGATGCGTCCACCTTCAAGGCGGCCCTGGAGAAGAAGAAGGCTTCCGGCAAGCCCGTGAAGGCGGCGATGACCTTCCCCGGCGGCACGCACGACCTCTGGCTCCGCTATTGGCTTGCCGCCGGCGGCATCGATCCGGACAAGGACATCGAGACCATCGTGGTGCCGCCTGCGCAGATGGTGGCCAACATGAAGGTCGGCACGATGGACTGCTTCTGCGTCGGCGAGCCCTGGAATCTGCAGCTGATCCACCAGAACATCGGCTATACCGCGATCACGACCGGCGAGCTCTGGAACAAGCACCCGGAAAAATCCTTCGGCATGCGCGCCGCCTTCGTCGATAAATACCCGAAGGCCGCGAAGGCGCTGCTGATGGCGGTGATGGAAGCGCAGCAGTGGTCGGACAAGGCCGAGAACAAGGCCGAGCTTGCCGCCATCATGGGGAAGCGGCAGTGGATGAACTGCCCTGTCGAAGACGTACTCGACCGCACCGCCGGCAAGTTCGACTACGGCCTTCCGGGAAAGGTGGTCGAGAATTCGCCGCACATCATGAAGTATTGGCGCGACTTCGCCTCCTATCCGTTCCAGAGCCACGACCTCTGGTTCCTCACCGAGGACATTCGCTGGGGCAAATACGAGGCGAATTTCGACACCAAGGCGCTGATTGCCAAGGTCAACCGCGAAGACATGTGGCGCGACGCGGCCAAGACGCTCGGCATCGCAAGCGCAGAGATCCCGACCTCCACCTCGCGCGGCAAGGAGACCTTCTTCGACGGCAAGGTGTTCGATCCGGAAAATCCGGCTGCCTATCTGAAGTCGCTCGCGATCAAGCGCGTCGAAGTCTGATGGAGCCAGCGGCCGCCTCCGGGCGGCCGCATCGCCTTTTGCAGCCGGAGAAATATTGCGATGAACATGCCCGCCACCAAGATCGAGGTTGAGACCGCGAAGCCCGCGAGCGCTGCCGCGCCGGTCGTCGCGATGACACCGAAGCGGCCGCCGCGTTCGGAGACTTACGCGCGGATGGCGCGGGAGACCGCCGTGCGCATCATCCCGCCGCTGGTCGTGATCGCGCTCTTGCTTCTGGTGTGGGAGCTGGTCTGCCGCCGCGCCGGCTCGGCACTGCCGCCGCCGTCGAAGGTGTTCAAGGACACGAAGGAGCTGATCCTCGATCCGTTCTTCGATCACGGCGGCATCGATAAGGGGCTGTTCTGGCACCTCTCCGCTAGCCTCCAACGCGTCGCCTTCGGCTATTCGCTCTCGGCGATTGCCGGCATCGCGCTCGGCGTGCTGGTCGGGCAATCGGTCTGGGCGATGCGTGGGCTCGATCCGCTGTTCCAGGTCTTGCGCACGATCCCGCCGCTGGCCTGGCTGCCGCTGTCGCTCGCCGCGTTCCGCGACGGCCAGCCCTCGGCGATCTTCGTCATCTTCATCACCTCGATCTGGCCGATCATCATCAACACTGCGGTCGGCATCCGCAACATCCCGCAGGATTATCGCAACGTCGCCGCGGTGGTGCAGCTTAACCCGCTCGAATTCTTCGCCAAGATCATGATTCCGGCCGCCGCGCCCTACATCTTCACGGGGCTTCGCATCGGCATCGGTTTGTCCTGGCTCGCGATCGTCGCCGCGGAAATGCTGATCGGCGGCGTCGGCATCGGCTTCTTCATCTGGGATGCCTGGAATTCCTCACATATCAGCGAGATCATCCTGGCGCTGTTCTATGTCGGCATCATCGGCTTCGTGCTCGACCGCCTGATCGCGGGCGCCGGCAAGATTGTCACCCGCGGCACCGCGCTGAACTGAAGGGGAAGCACATGACCGCTTATCTGAAGCTCGACCACATCGACAAGATTTTTACCCGCGGCGCGGCCTCCACCGAGGTGCTGAAGGATATCAATCTCACCATCGAGAAGGGCGAATACGTCTCGATCATCGGCCATTCCGGTTGCGGCAAGTCGACCCTGCTCAACATCATCGCAGGCCTGACCAACGCCACCACCGGCGGCGTGCTGCTCGAAAACCGCGAGGTGAACTCGCCGGGGCCGGATCGCGCGGTGGTGTTCCAGAACCACAGCCTGTTGCCGTGGCTGACCGTGTACGAGAACGTCCGGCTCGGCGTCGACAAGGTCTTCGCCAAGACCAAGAAGCGCGCCGAACGCGACGCCTGGGTCATGCACAATCTCAACCTCGTGCAGATGGCCCATGCCAAGGACAAACGGCCCTCGGAAATCTCCGGCGGCATGAAGCAGCGCGTCGGCATTGCCCGCGCGCTGGCCATGGAGCCGAAAGTGTTGCTGCTCGACGAGCCTTTCGGCGCACTCGACGCACTGACCCGCGCGCATTTGCAGGATTCGGTGATGGCGCTGCATCAGAAGCTCGGCAACACCATTTTGATGATCACCCACGACGTCGACGAGGCGGTGCTGCTGTCCGATCGCATCGTCATGATGACGAACGGGCCGAGCGCGCGCATCGGCGAGGTGCTGGAGGTGCCGCTGGCGCGCCCGCGCAAGCGGCTCGAGCTCGCGACCAACACCACTTACCTGAAGTGCCGGCAGCGCGTGCTCGAATTCCTCTATGAGCGTCATCGCTTCGTCGAGGCCGCGTAAACCCGTCACCAACAGGTGCTGACGCAACGCCTAATTTTGAATCATCAAGCTCAATCCTTGTGCGCCGCACAGGGATTGAGCGAATCGCAAAATTTGCGTGCGAAATAGTCCTGCAAAAATTCGGAGCACTCCGAACAAGCTCCTGAATTTCCTGCGTTTCCGGAATGCGCGCGGTTGGCACGGAAATTGAAACACCAACCGCGACGCCAACGACGACGTCCTCAACATCATCAATCAGCATCGTAACTCGCCACCGGGGTGAAGCCTCGGAGCGCGCCTCCGTGGCCGGAGGCTGAGCCTGCAACGACGCAGCGGTGAGCCTGGAAGGGATTTTGCAATGACGAAGAGTCCGACTGGTAATCAGACTTGGATTTCAGACTGGCGCCCCGAAGATGAGGCGTTCTGGAATGCGACTGGCAAGACTATCGCGCGACGCAACCTGATCTGGTCGATCGTGGCCGAACATATCGGATTTTCGGTCTGGCTGATCTGGAGCATCGTCACCACCAAATTGCCGCAGGCGGGCTTCCACTACACCACCGACCAGCTGTTCCAGCTCGTCGCGGTGCCCGGACTGATCGGCGCGTTGATGCGCTTTCCCTACACCTTCGCGGTGACGACGTTCGGCGGCCGCAACTGGACCATCTTCAGTGCGGCGATCCTGTTCATTCCGACGCTCTCGCTGGCCTATTTCGTCGGCCAGCCCGACACGCCGTTCTGGCTGATGCTGCTGATTGCCTCGACCGCCGGTCTCGGCGGCGGCAATTTTGCCTCCAGCATGACCAACATTTCGTTCTTCTTCCCCGACCGGATGAAGGGCTGGGCGCTGGGACTGAATGCAGCCGGCGGCAATATCGGCGTCTCCAGCGTGCAGCTGCTGACTCCGATCCTGATGACGCTCGCCGTCATCAACCTGTTCCAGGCAACGCCAGTCGATGGTGTCTTTCTTCAGAACGCCGGCCTGATGTGGGTGCTGCCGATCGCGATCGCGGTCTTCGGTGCGGTGTTCTTCATGAACAACCTGACCACGGCCAAGTCGTCGATCAAGAACCAGCTCGCCGTGGTCAAGCGCAAGCATACCTGGATCATGGCGTACCTCTATATCGGCACGTTCGGCTCCTTCATCGGCTACTCGGCTGCATTTCCGCTGTTGATCAAGACCCAGTTCCCGCAAGTCACAATTGCGATCGCGTTCCTGGGACCGCTGGTCGGTTCGTTGTCGCGGCCGCTCGGCGGCTGGCTTGCCGACAGGATCGGCGGCTCGGTGATCACGTTCTGGAATTTCATCGTGATGGCAGGCGCCACGATCGGCGTGCTCTATTTCGTCGGGCACAAGGATTTCATCGGCTTCCTGTCGATGTTCCTGGTCCTGTTCGTGACGACGGGAATCGGTAACGGTTCGACCTACCGCATGATCCCCTCGATCTTCCGCGAGCAGAATTTGTTCAGGGTGCGCGGCAAGGGCGATGCGGAGCGCGCGGTCGCCTTGAAGACGGCGAGCATCGAGAGCGGTGCCGCGGTCGGCTTCATCGGCGCGGTCGGCGCAGTCGGCGGCTATCTGATCCCGACCGGATTCGGCAAGTCGATCGCGCTGACCGGCGGGCCGCAGCTCGCGCTCGCGATCTATCTCGGCTTCTACGCCTCCTGCCTCGCGCTGACCTGGTGGTTCTATCTGCGTCGCAGCCCGCAAGGTGAGGGCGCCTCAAGCCTTGCCGGCGCGCGAGTTTAACACTTGGTACGAATCTCGCTTCTCCCCGTACGCGGGGAGAAGCATTGCCCGACAGTTTGACAATGAACCTGGTTCGCAATGGCGCGCACCAAGGCAAACCCAACAGGCAGGAGAACATCATGACGCCAGAACAGATCACCCTCGTCCAGCAGAGCTTTGCCAAGGTCGCGCCGATTTCCGAGACCGCCGCGGTGCTGTTCTACGATCGCCTGTTCGAGGTCGCGCCGTCCGTGCGCGCGATGTTTCCCGAGGACATGACTGAGCAGCGTAAAAAGCTGATGGGCATGCTCGCCGCCGTCGTCGGCGGTCTGTCGAACCTGGATTCGATTCTTCCCGCGGCCTCCGCGCTTGCGAAGCGTCACGTCGGCTACGGCGCCAAGGCCGAGCACTACCCCGTGGTCGGTGCGACCTTGCTGTGGACCCTGGAGAAGGGGCTCGGCGAGGCCTGGACGCCCGAACTCGCTACCGCCTGGACTGACGCCTACGGCGTGTTGTCCGGCTACATGATTTCCGAGGCCGACGGCGCACAGTCGCAGGCCGCTGAATAGGAGATGCGTTGTGAGTGAACCGCTGGTCATCGTTGGTAACGGTATGGCGGCCGCGCGTCTGGTCGACGAGCTCGCCAAGACCTCGCTCGGCCGCTACGCGGTCGCTGTGATCGGCGAAGAGCCGCGGCTCGCTTACAACCGCGTTCTGCTCTCCTCGGTGCTGGCCGGCGAAACCGGCTCGCACGAGATCGAGCTCCGGCCTGCCGACTGGTGGCGCCATCGCGGCGTCACGGTGCGCTACGGCTATCGCGTCAGCGAGATCGACACCGGCCGACGCGAGCTCAAGATCGAAGGCGAAGAGAGTATGGAATACTCCAAGCTCGTGCTCGCCGTCGGCTCGACGCCGCTGCGGCTCAACGTGCCCGGCGCCGACCTTTCCGGCGTGCACACCTTTCGCGACACCCGCGACGTCGATCTGCTGCTGACGCTCGCTGCCGCCAGGAAGCGCGTCGTCGTGGTCGGCGGCGGTCTGCTCGGACTCGAAGCGGCTTACGGCCTCGCCAAGGCCGGAGCGCCCGTGACACTGCTGCATCTGATGGATCGGCTGATGGAGCGCCAGCTCGATGCGCCTGCTGCCGACCTGCTCAAGACGTTGGTCGAGCGCAAGGGCATTCGCATCCTGCTCAATGCATCCACAGCCCGCATCCATGGCGAGGGCCATGTCGAAGCGGTCGAGCTTGCCGACGGCAGCCGCATCGAGGCCGATGCCGTGATCTTCGCCGCCGGCATCAGGCCCAACATTGCGCTGGCAAAGGACGCCGGCATCGCAGTCAACCGCGGCATCGTCGTCAACGACGAGATGCAGACGGCGTCACCCGATATCTACGCGCTCGGCGAATGCGCCGAGCATCGCGGCACCTGCTACGGCCTCGTCGAGCCTGCCTATGAGCAGGCGCGCGTGCTGGCGCGGCATCTCTCCGGCCGTCCCGCGGCCTATCAAGGCAGCGTGGTCTCGACCAACCTGAAAGTGTCGGGCGTCAGCGTATTTTCCGCCGGCGACTTCATGGGCGGGGAGGGCAGCGAGAGCCTCGTGTTGTCAGACCGCAGGCGCGGCACCTACAAGAAGCTCGTCATCGCCGAGGGCCGGCTCACTGGCGCTCTGTTGATCGGCGATACCGTCGATGCGCTCTGGTATCTCGAACTGATCCGCAATCGCGAAAAGGTGGCGGCCATCCGCGCCGACATGATATTCGGCCGCGCGCTCGCGCGTCCCTCCAAAGCGGCTTGATAGAGGCGGCTTGATATGACGGCGATCGATCCCACGCTCCGCGCCACCAAGACGACCTGTCCGTATTGCGGCGTCGGCTGCGGCGTGCTGGCGACGCCAGACGGCAAGGGCGGCGCGGCGATCGCAGGCGATCCCGATCATCCTGCCAATTTCGGCCGGCTGTGCTCCAAGGGCTCGGCGCTCGGCGAGACCGTCGGGCTCGAAAGCCGGCTGCTCTATCCGATGATCCGCTGCAAGGGCGTGCTCGAACGCGTCGCCTGGAGCGATGCGCTCGATCACGTCGCCCACCGCATGAAGCACATCGTCGCGCGCGACGGCGCCGACGCGGTCGCATTCTATCTCTCGGGCCAACTGCTGACCGAGGACTATTACGTCGCCAACAAGCTGATGAAGGGCTTTGTCGGCACGGCCAACGTCGACACCAATTCGCGGCTCTGCATGTCGTCCTCGGTCGCCGGTCACCGCCGCGCCTTCGGCGCCGACACCGTACCCGGCTGCTACGAGGATCTCGACCAGGCCGATCTGCTGGTGTTCGTCGGCTCGAATGCCGCCTGGTGCCACCCCGTGCTGTTCCAGCGCATGTTGAAGAACCGTGGGGAGCGCGGCGCCCGCATGATCGTGATCGATCCGCGCCGCACCGACACCGCGACCGACGTCGATCTGTTCCTGGGTCTGAAGCCCGGCACCGACACGGCGCTGTTTTCCGGCCTGTTCGTTCACCTCGCCGACAATGGTGCGCTCGATCAGGACTACATCGCGCAAAACACGTCGGGCTTTGACGACGCTCTGGCGCGCGCCCGCAGCATTGCCGGCAGCGTCACCGCGACCGCACTGGCGACCGGCCTTTCCGAGCAGGACGTTGCCACCTTCTTCAAGATGTTCCGCGACACGCCCCGCGTCGTCACGCTGTACTCGCAAGGTGTCAACCAGTCGGCGCAGGGCACCGACAAGGTCAACGCGATCTTGAACTGCCATCTCGCAACGGGGCGCATCGGCAAGCCAGGTGCCTCGCCGTTTTCGCTCACCGGCCAGCCCAACGCGATGGGCGGCCGCGAGGTCGGCGGCCTCGCCAACCAGCTCGCCGCACACATGAACTTCACGCCGCCCGACATCGATCGCGTGCGGCGGTTCTGGAAGGCGCCGCGCATCGCCACTCATGAAGGGTTGAAGGCGGTGCAGCTGTTCGAAGCCATCAACCGCGGCGAGGTCAAGGCCCTGTGGGTGATGGGCACCAACCCCGCGGTCTCGCTGCCCGATGCCGACTTCGTGCGCGAGGCGCTGAAGAAGCTCGAGCTGTTCGTGGTCTCCGAGAACGTGCTCTCCAACGACACCGTCGAGGCCGGACCGCACGTGCTGCTGCCCGCGCTCGCCTGGGGCGAGAAGTCGGGCACCGTGACCAATTCCGAGCGCCGGATCTCGCGCCAGCGCTCGTTCCTGCCGGCGCCCGGCGAGGCGCGGCCGGACTGGTGGATCCTGAGCGAAACCGCAAAACGCCTCGGCTTCGGCGACAGTTTCAATTACAAATCCGCAGCCGACATCTTTCGCGAGCACGCCGCGCTCTCCGCGTTCGAGAACGACGGCAGCCGCGACTTCGACATCGGTGCGCTGACCACGCTGTCGGATGAAGCCTTCGATGCCTTGAAGCCCGTGCAGTGGCCCGCACGCGAAGGCGAGGCGCCCGGCGAGCGCTTCTTCGCGGCGGGCGGGTTCTTCACCAATGACGGCAAGGGCCGCTTCGTCGCGCCGGAGATGCCGGCGCTGCGTGGCGAGACCGGACCGTCGCGACCGCTGCGGCTCAACACCGGCCGCATCCGCGACCAGTGGCACACCATGACGCGCACGGGCCTCAGCCAGCGGCTCGGCGCGCATCTGCCCGAGCCGTTCGTCGAGATTCATCCCGATGACGCCAACAAATACAACGTCGTCCACGACGGCTATGCCCGCATCACTACCGACTACGGCCAGTGCACCCTCAAGGTCGTCGTCAGCGACCGGCAGCAGCGCGGCACGCTATTCGCGCCGATCCACTGGAGTGCGATGAACGCCTCGCACGGTCGCGTGGGGGCGCTGGTCGCACCGTTCACCGATCCGTTCTCGGGACAGCCGGAGTCCAAGGCGACACCGGCCGCGATCTCGCCCTATGAATACGTCTTCCGCGGCTTTGCGTTGTCGCGCAAGCAGCTGGAGCTGCCGCCGAACCTGATGTGGACCCGCGTCACTGTTGCCGGCGGCTTCGGCTATCTCTTCGCCGACAATGCGGATCTGTCGCGCTGGCCGGCCTGGCTCGAAGGCGTTGCCGGCGAGGACGTCGCCGACTATCGCGACTTCGGCGGCGGCATTTATCGCGCAGCGTCGTTTGCGGGCGACCGCATCGAAACCTGCCTGTTCGTCGGCCCCGCGCATGACGCCGGCGACTGGGAGGTGGTGAAGAGCCTGTTCGTGGCCGACAATGTCACCGACGAGCAGCGGCGCATGCTGCTGTCCGGCAAGTCGAGCGAGGGCGCGGCTTCGACCGGCCCCGTCGTCTGCGCCTGCTTCGGCGTCGGCCGCGGCACCATCTGCGACACCATCGCCGCAGGCGCGCGCACAGCGGCCGAGATCGGCACAAAGCTCAAGGCCGGCACCAATTGCGGCTCCTGCATTCCTGAACTGAAGCGCCTGATCGCGACGACCGAGGTGGCTCCAGTGAAGCAGGCGAAGGTCGCGGGCGCCGCGGGGTAGGGGCGCTTTCTCGGTCGTCGCCGAATACTCCGCCGTCATCGCCCGGCTTGACCGGGCGATCCAGTACGCCGGTGATCAAGCGGAGAGGCCACGGCGTACTGGATTCCCCGCCTTCGCGGGGAATGACAGCGAGGGCGGGGCGCTATGCCTCGGCCCAATCGACGTCCCCGCGATTGTGCCCTATGGTGCCGCGCTCTCCCATCAACAACGACAAAAACAACAATGATGTACCTGGAAACGCCGCCGCGCCTGATCGAAACCAGGCTCTTTTCCGCCATGCCCGACAAATTCCGCCGCAAAGGCGAGCGGACGGATTGGGCCGATGCCAACCGGCCGGGTGTGCCGACGGACTCCTTCATCGAAGGGCCATCGTTCGACAGGGATGGCAATCTCTACATCGTCGACATTCCGTTCGGCCGGATCTTCCGCATTGCGCCCGACGGCGAGTGGTCGTTGGCGATTGAATATGAAGGCTGGCCGAACGGGCTGAAAATCGCGGCCGACGGCCGCATCCTGGTCGCCGACTACAGGCACGGCATCATGGAGTTCGACGCCAACGCGGGGCGCGTGGCGCCGGTGCTGACCTCGCGCAATTCGGAATCCTTCCGCGGCTGCAACGACCTGCATCTCGCGTCCAACGGCGATATCTATTTCACCGACCAGGGGCAGACCGGCCTGCATGACCCCAGCGGCCGTGTCTATCGCCTGACGCCAGGCGGCCGCCTGGATTGCCTTGTTAACACCGGCATCAGTCCGAATGGTCTGGTGCTGGATCCAACCGAGACCGTGCTGTTCGTCGCGATGACGCGCGACAACGCGGTGTGGCGGCTGCCGTTCATGAAGGACGGCAGCGTGTCGAAGGTCGGTCGCTTCTGCTCGCTGTTCGGTACCAGTGGCCCCGATGGCTTGACCATGGATGCCAAGGGCCGTCTGTTCGTCGGCCACGCATCGCTCGGCCATGTCTTCGTGTTCGCGCCCAACGGCGAATTGATCGCGCGGGTGAAGTCGTGTGCCGGGCCGAACTGCACCAATGTCGCGATTGGTGGCGCGAACAAAGATCAGCTCTACATCACGGAATCTGCGACCGGTAGCGTACTGGTCGCTGACATCGGCGGATTGAACTCTTGAGCTCGATGGCGGTTGCCTGAGCGAACGAGTGGTATCGGAGCAAATATGAACACGAACCCCTTCGGCAAAACCGGCGCCAGCGTCTCTGTCATCGGGCAGGGCACCTGGTATCTCGACCACGGCGATCGCAAGCGCGCGATCGCGGCGCTTCAGCGCGGGCTCGATCTCGGCATGACCCACATCGACACTGCCGAGATGTATGGCGACGCCGAGCTCGTCATTGCCGATGCGATCGCGGGGCGACGCGACGAGGTGTTCCTCGTGTCAAAGGTGCTGCCGAGCAACGCCTCGCGCCGCGGAACCATCACCGCCTGTGAGCGCTCGCTGAAGCGGCTGAAGACGGATCGGCTCGACTGCTATCTGCTGCATTGGCGCGGCTCGTATCCGCTGGAGGACACTGTGGCCGCGTTCGAGGAACTGGTGAAGGCCGGCAAGATCAAATCCTGGGGTGTCTCCAATTTCGATGCCGATGATCTCGACGAGATGCTCGACGCTGCCGGCGAAGGCCGCATCGCCTGCAATCAGGTGCTCTATCATCTGAGGGAACGCGCGATCGAGCACGCGGTGATCCCGTGGTGCGAACAGCATGGTGTCGCCGTGGTCGCCTATTCGCCGTTCGGCCACGACGATTTCCCTGCGAGCAACAGCAAGGGCGGTGCAGTGCTGGCGCGCATCGCGGAGGCGCGTCGCGCAACGCCGCGCCAGATCGCGCTGAGCTTCCTCACCCGTGCGACTACGGTGTTCGCCATCCCGAAGGCGTCGTTCGCGGAACACGCCGGCGAAAATGCCGCGGCCGGCGATCTCGTGCTGACGAAAGACGAGATCGCGGCGCTCGATGCGGCGTTTCCGCGCGGTCCGAAGCCGCGCGGCCTGCCCATGCTGTAGTGCACAAACGCCCATTGTTAATGGAGTCTTGACGCGCGCGGACGTGAGCGCATATCGGCATCCTGTTTTCGGAAGTTGTGAAAGCGGCGCAATTATCGTTTTTTACGATCATTCCCGATTCGCATCTCCTAGGTTCCAGCCGTGACCCCGCCGCCCGCCGCAGCCGCAAGGCTCGACAGTATTCCCATGCCCATGCCGGAAAAGAAGCCGCAGGCGCGCCGCGCGCCGGCGCGCGTCGATCATCCCTTCAAGGGCATCGCGCTGGTGCTGCTGTCGACGATCTTTCTCGGCTGCTCCGATGTCACCGCGAAATATCTGTCGTCGAGCCTGCCGTCGATCGAGATCACCTGGATCCGCTTCGTAACGTTCGCGCTGATGTTCACGCCGGTAATGCTGCCGGGCTCGCCGCTTCATGCCATGCGCACCGAGCGCCTCGGCCTGCAGCTGATGCGCGGCGCGGCATTGCTCGGCTCTTCGCTGTTCTTCATCACCGGCCTGAGCTTCCTGCCGATCGCGGAAGCGTCCGCGACCGGGTTCGTCTCGCCACTGTTCGTCACCGCGCTCTCGATCGTGTTCCTGAGCGAGAAGGTGGGCATGCGCCGCTGGATCGCCACCGCGATCGGCTTGACGGGCGTGATGATCATCCTGCGCCCGGGCTCCAGCGCGTTTCACGCCGCCGCGTTCTTCCCGATCGTCTCGGCGTTCTGCTGGGCTGCGGCGCTGATCCTGACGCGCATGATGAGCGGGCGCGAAGCCGTCCTCACCACCATGGCCTATTCGGCGCTGACGGGCGTTGCGATCCTCTCCCTGATGGTACCATTCGTCTGGGTCACGCCGACCTGGACCGCGATCGGGCTTGGCATCGTGATCGGCGTCGCCTCCACCGTCGGCCAGTGGATCATCGTCCTGGCCTATCGCTACGGCGATGCCTCGGTGCTGGCGCCGTTCTCCTACACTCAGTTGCTCTGGGTCAGCATTCTCGGCTTCTTCCTGTTCGGCGAAGTGCCTGATGTCTGGACCGTCACCGGTGCAGCCTTCATCGTCGCCAGCGGCCTCTACATCGCCCATCGGGAGCGCATCCGTCGCGCCCAGCTCCTGATCATGGAAGAGCGTTCCCCGAACCCCTGACGCAAGTTCACGCGTCCGCTTCGTGCTATCAATGGCTCCAACAAGCCGGGAGGAGCCCAATGCGCGCTGCGATTTTCAGGAACGGTGAGATTGTCGTCGATCGGATGGCGGAGCCAAAGCCCGGCCCCGGCCAGGTGCTGGTCAAGACGCTCGCCTGCGGCATCTGCGGCTCTGACCTGCACGCGCGCCAGCACGCCCATCGCATGGTGGAGATGGCGCGAAAGAGCGGCCGCAAGCCGATGGACCTCGCCCGCGACGTCGTGTTCGGCCATGAGTTCTGCTGCGAGATCGTCGATTTCGGCCCGGGCACTGTGCGCAAGCTCAAGCCGGGCACGCGCGTGTGCTCGCTGCCGGCCCTCGTGACGCCGCAGGGCATCGAGGGCATCGGCTATTCCAACGAAAATATTGGCGGCTATGCCGAGGCGATGCTACTGAGCGAAGCGCTGCTGCTCGAGGTACCCAACGGTCTCGCGCCGGAGCATGCCGCGCTCACCGAACCGCTCGCGGTCGGTGTTCACGCCGTCGCCAAGGCCAATATCCGAGGCGGCGAAGTGCCGCTCGTGATCGGCTGCGGCCCGGTCGGGCTCGCGGTGATTGCGGCGCTGAAGCTCAAGGGCCTGCATCCGATCGTCGCGGCCGACTATTCGCCGGCGCGGCGCGCGCTTGCGGCAAAACTCGGCGCCGATATCGTCGTGGATCCAAGGGTGTCGCAGCCCTATGCGATCTGGGCCGAGCATGCGCAAATGTCGGACGCGGAAAAGGCGGCGCGCCCGCCGTTCCAGGCGATGCTGCCCGCGCTGAAGCCCGCGATCATCTTCGAATGCGTCGGCGTGCCTGGTCTGTTGCAGCAGGTGTTCGAAGGCGCGCCGCGCGATGCCAGGATCGTCGTGGTCGGCGTCTGCATGGAGACCGACAGGAGCGAGCCCATGCTCGGCATCATGAAGGAGCTCAACGTTCAGTACGTGCTCGGCTACACGCCGGACGAATTCGCAGCTTCGCTGCGCCTGATCGCGGAAGGGAAGGTGGATGCGGCTGCGATGGTGACGGCCGAGATCGGCATCGATGGCGTCGCAAAGGCTTTCGCCGATCTCGCCAATCCTGAAGCGCACACCAAGATCATCGTGCAGCCGTGGCGATGATGCCTCACACCGGTAGCGCGATCGAATATTTCACCTGGCTGAGCGCGAAGCTCGACTCGATCGAGGCGATGCCGTCGAGCCGGGTCAGCTTGGTCTTGAGGAAGGTCTCGTAGGAGGCGAGGTCGGCTGCGACGACGCGCAAAAGATAGTCGCGGTTGCCGGTCATCAGGTAGCATTCCAGCACCTCGTCCCATTTCGAGATCGCGCGCGCGAAGCGGTTGAGGTCCTCCTCCTTCTGCCGCGCCAGCTTGATCGAGATGAAGACGCTGACATGCAGCCCCAGCGCCTTCTGGTCGACGGTCGCGATGTAGCGCGAGATGACGCCGCGTTCCTCGAGCAGTTTGACCCGGCGATGGCAGGGCGACACCGACAGCCCGACCTTATCGGCCAGCTCCTGCATGGTCAGCCGGCTGTCGTTCTGGAGGTAGCTGAGGATTTTTCGGTCAATGGCGTCGAGGGCGGGCATTGGGATGAACCTGTCGTTTTTACCGATCGATTGGTAAGATATCCCAATATGGGCTGGTACTGCGCGAAAAATTGAGAAGTTTGGCGCTTCCGGCAGGGGTATCATCGGCACCTGTTTTCCGGGAGCATTGCCATGCCCGTTGATATCGCCCGCCTCGACACATTGACCGCGCTCGCCCGCAAGGCGCTGTGGCTGTCGTCATGGACCATCCATCACGCCAACCACGTCCGCGCGAACGCGGACGGCCTCAAGGTTGGGGGACATCAGGCCTCGTCGGCCTCGCTCGCAACCATCATGTCGGCGCTGTATTTCCACGTGCTGAAGCCCGAAGATCGCGTCGCGGTGAAGCCGCATGCGAGCCCGGTGTTCCACGCCATCCAGTATCTGTTCGGCCGGCAGAGCCGCGAGAAGCTGGAGAATTTTCGTGGCTTCAAGGGCGCGCAGTCCTATCCCTCGCGCACCAAGGACGTCGACGACGTCGATTTCTCCACGGGCTCGGTCGGCCTCGGCGTCGCGCAGACGCTGTTCGCCTCGCTGGTGCAGGACTACGTCAAGGCACATGGCTGGATGAAGGATCGCCGCGAAGGGCGGATGATTGCGCTGGTCGGCGACGCCGAGATGGACGAGGGCAACATCTTCGAGGCGCTGGCGGAAGGCTGGAAGCACGGCCTGCGCAACACCTGGTGGGTGGTCGACTACAACAGGCAGTCGCTGGACGCCGTCGTCCGCGAAGGCCTCTGGGAAAAGTTCGAGACCGTATTCCGCAATTTCGGCTGGGACGTGGTGATCGTGAAATACGGCCGCCTGATGCGCGAGGCCTTTGCCGAAGCTGGCGGCGAGGCGTTGAAGCGCTGGATCGACAATTGCCCGAACGCGCTCTACGCCGCCTTGTGTTTTCAGGGCGGCGCGGCGTTCCGCAAACATCTTCACGATGAGATCGGCGATCAGGGCCCCATCACCAAACTGATCGACAAGCGCAGCGACGACGAATTGCTGGCGCTGATGTCGAACCTCGGCGGCCATGATATGGCGAGCATGCTGGATGCGTTCGAATCCATCGATCACGATCGCCCGGTCTGCTTTATCGCCTACACCATCAAGGGCGTCGGCCTGCCGTTCCAGGGCCACAAGGACAACCACGCCGGCCTGATGACAGTCGCGCAGATGGAGAAATATCGCGACAGCCAGAACATCCGGCCCGGACACGAATGGGACAGATACGAGGGTCTCGCGCAAAGTCCTGCCGAGTTCGACGCCTTCCTCGCGGGCGTGCCGTTCAACCAGGACGGCCGCCGGCTCACCGCGCCTGTGATCGAGGTGCCGTCGCAGCTCGCCTTCAAGCCGGCGCCGCAGATGTCGACCCAGCAAGGTTTTGGGCTGGTGCTGAACGAGATCGCGCGCGGCGACAGCGAGCTTGCCAGGCGCATCGTGACGACTTCGCCTGACGTCACCGTCTCGACCAATCTCGGTCCGTGGGTGAACCGGCGCGGCCTGTTTGCGCGCGGCGAGAAGGCGGACTTATTCCGCAGCGAGAAAATTCCATCCACCTTCAACTGGGACTTCTCGCCCAAGGGCCAGCATCTCGAACTCGGCATCGCCGAGATGAACCTGTTCATCATGCTCTCGGCGCTCGGCCTGTCGCACCAGATCAACGGCGAGCGGTTGCTGCCGGTCGGCACGCTCTACGATCCCTTCATCGAGCGCGGTCTCGATGCGCTGAACTATGCATGCTACCAGGATGCCCGCTTCATGGTGGCGGCAACGCCGTCGGGCATCACGCTGGCACCCGAAGGCGGCGCGCACCAGTCGATCGCAACGCCTTTGATCGGCATGGCGCAGGACGGCCTTTCCTCGTTCGAGCCGGCCTTCGTCGACGAACTCGCCGTGATCATGGGTTGGGGTTTCAACCACATGCAGCGCGATCCGGGCGAGGGCGGCTCGGTCTATTTGCGGCTGTCGACGCGCAGCATCGAGCAGGTGCAGCGGATCATGACACCGGAGCTTGCGCAGGGCATCACCGACGGCGCCTATTGGCTGCGCAAGCCGGGCCCCAATGCCGAAGCCGTCATCGCCTATACCGGCGCCGTTGCGCCGGAAGCGATCGAAGCGACCGGCTTCATCGGCGAGAGCCGGCGCGACATCGGCCTGCTCGCGATCACGTCCGCAGATCGTCTGCATGCGGGGTGGACCGCCGCACGGAAATTGCGCCGGGATCGGCGCGGCGTGCAGCATCTCAGCCACATCGAAAAACTGCTCGCGCCGCTGCCGCGCGACTGCGGCATCGTGACCGTGATCGACGGACATCCGGCGGCGCTCGGCTGGCTCGGCAGCGTCCGCGGCCATCGCGTCGAGGCACTCGGCGTCGAGCAGTTCGGCCAGACCGGCACCATCGCCGACCTCTACCGCCACTACGGCATCGACGCCAACGCCATCATCGATGCGGCCGAAAGCCTCACCACCGGCGCGCCGGTGTTGCATCGGAAGATGGCTGTGTAGTTCGTCATCCCGGCCTAGCGCGCAATGGGCACTAGGCCGGGATGACATCGTGAGTGAGGCGAGACCTTGCCACCCCTCCGCCATCGGCTCATATAACCTCCGTCCGCCGCAATGCTGGCCCCGCACATGGCGGGTTCAATTGCCGGCGCTTTCGTGCAAGGATGCCTGCCGAAACGCCCCCTCCAAGCCCCCAAGAAGAGGTTCACTATGGTCAATCGCATGCAGTTCTACATCGACGGCGCCTGGGTCGATCCCGCCGTCAAGAAGTCCACCGCCGTGGTCAATCCGGCGACGGAAGAGGCGATGTACGAGGTTGCGCTGGGCTCCAAGGCCGACGTTGATAAAGCCGTTGCCGCCGCCAAGCGCGCGTTCGTGACGTTCTCCCAGACCAGCCGTGACGAGCGCGTCGCGCTGCTCACCAAGGTCATCGAGATCTACAAGGGCCGCCTCAAGGAGATCGGTGCTGCCGTCTCCGACGAAATGGGTGCGCCGCTGCCGATGGCGGAGAAGCTGCAGGCCGGCGCTGGTCTCGGCCACCTCATGACCACGCTCGACGTGCTCAAGAACTATCATTTCGAGGAACCGGTCGGCACCGCCATGGTGCTGCGCGAGCCGGTCGGCGTGGTCGGCATGATCACGCCCTGGAACTGGCCGCTCAACCAGATCGCCTGCAAGGTCGCGCCCGCGCTTGCCGCCGGCTGCACCATGATCCTGAAGCCGTCGGAGTTCACCCCGACCTCGGCGCTGATCTTCGCGCAAATCCTCCATGAAGCCGGCGTGCCGAAGGGCGTATTCAATCTCGTCAACGGTCTCGGCCCCGAGGTCGGCGCCGCCATGAGCGAGCATCCCGATATCGACATGATCTCCTTCACCGGCTCGACCCGCGCCGGCATCGACGTTGCCAAGCGCGCGGCACCGACCGTCAAGCGCGTCAGCCAGGAGCTCGGCGGCAAGTCGCCGAACGTCATCCTCGAAGGCGCCGACCTCACCAAGGCGGTGACCGGCGGCGTGATGCACATGTTCAACAACTCCGGCCAGTCCTGCAACGCGCCCTCGCGCATGATCGTGCCGGCCTCGAAGATGAAGGAAGTCGCCGCGATTGCGAAGGCGGTCGCCGACAAGACCAAGGCCGGCGATCCCCGCGCCGAAGGCACCACCATCGGTCCCGTGGTCAACCGCGGCCAGTGGGACAAGATCCAGGGCCTGATCAAGAAGGGCATCGACGAGGGCGCAACGCTCGTCGCCGGCGGCCCGGGCCTGCCCGAAGGCGTCAACAAGGGCTTCTATGTCCGTCCCACCATCTTTGCCGACGTCACCCCCGACATGACGATTGCGCGTGAAGAGATCTTCGGACCGGTGCTCACCATCATCGGCGCCAAGGACGAAGCCGAGGCCGTGCACATCGCCAACGACACGCCCTATGGGCTTGCCGGCTACGTCACGGGTGCTTCCGTCGAGGACGCCAAGCGCGTCGGCCGGCAGATCCGCGCCGGCAACGTCAATCTGCAGGGCGTGCCCAACGATCGCAGCGCACCGTTCGGCGGCTACAAGCAGTCCGGCAACGGCCGCGAGTGGGGCAAGTACGGCCTCGAGGACTTCCTCGAAGTGAAGGCGGTTGCGGGCTTCAACGCGGCGTAGGCTTCGTCGCCTGAACAACAAAACGCCGGAGCGGCCACCGCTCCGGCGTTTTTATTTTTTCGTAGCCCGCATGGAGCGAAGCGGAATGCGGGGACTGTCCCGGATTGCGCTTCGCTCCATGCGGGCTACGGGCTCGCAACGACGGAGGAAAAACTATCCCCCCACCGCGCCCTGCGTGTTCACATACAACGCGTAGATCGACTGGCTCGCCGCCATGAACAGGCGGTTGCGCTTGACGCCGCCGAAGCAGAGATTGGCGCAGCGCTCGGGCAGTGCGATACGGCCGATCATGACGCCGTCGGGCGCGAACACCACGACGCCGTCGAGCTCGGGATCGCCCATGCCCCAGCCGCACCAGAGATTGCCGTCAATGTCACAGCGCATGCCGTCCGGCGTGCCTGGACCTGCGTCGATGAAGACTCGCTTATTGGAGATCGTGGTGCCGTCCGCCGAGACGTCATAGGCGAGGATTTTGCGGTTCGGCACGCCGCGCGATTCCACCACATAAAGAATTTTCTCGTCCGGCGAGAAGCACAGCCCGTTCGGACCCAGCACGCCTTCGGCGACGATGGTCGCATTACCGGTTGTGGGATCGAGCCGGTAGACATTCGGATCAATGTCCGGCTCGGCCTTGTAGCCCTCGTAATTGCCTAGCAGGCCGAAGGTTGGATCGGTGAACCAGATCGAGCCGTCCGATTTAACAATGACATCGTTCGGTGAGTTTAACCGCTTGCCGTTGAATTGATCCATCAGCACGGTGATCTCGCCGTCATATTCGGTGCGGGTGACGCGTCGCCCACCATGCTCGCAGGTGACGAGCCGGCCCTGGCGATCCCTGGTGTTGCCGTTGGCAAAATTGGAGGGCCTGCGGAACACCGAGACCGCGCCGGTCTCCTCCTCCCATTTGAGGATACGCTGGTTCGGAATGTCGCTGCACAAGAGGTAACGCCCGTCGCCGAACCACACCGGACCCTCGGCCCAGCGCAGGCCGGTCGTCAGCCGCTCCACCGCCGAGAGTTTTAGCCAGTATTTTTCGAAGCGGGGATCGAGTGCCTTTATCGCCGGATCGGGATAGTAGCTCGCCGGCCGCCAGCCTGGCCGCTCCTGGGGATGGGACGATGCCTCATTCATGTCGGTTCTCTCGTTTCGTTCCCTCTGGACAATCCTGCTATCATTAGAGACATGTGACCGCAAATTGGTTGCCAAAGGCGAGGAAAGACATGCCGCGTATCTTGATGACGGGAGCTTCGGGCGGGATCGGAACGCGCCTGCGGAAACTGCTGCCGCCGATCTATCCGGACCTGCTGCTCTCTGATATCCGCCCGCCGAAGGACCTCGGCGCGAACGAGCAATTCAAGGCGGCGGATCTCTCTGACCTGGCGCAGTGCGAGGCGATCTGCGAGGGCGTCGACGGCATCATCCATTTCGGCGGCTATTCGGTCGAAGGTCCCTGGAACGACATCCTCCAGGCCAACATCATCGGCGGCTACAATCTGTTCGAGGCAGCGTATCGCAAGGGCGTCAAGCGCGTGGTGTTTGCCTCCTCGAACCATGCCGTCGGATTCTATCCGCGCCACCACAAGATCGGCACCGATGTGACCCCGCGCCCCGACGGCCGCTATGGCGTCAGCAAGGTGTTCGGCGAAGCGGTCGGCGCGCTCTATGCCGACAAGCATGGCCTGAAGGTGACTTGCCTTCGCATTGGCAATTTCGGCGACGTGCCGCTGGATCATCGCCGGATCTCGATCTGGCTGAAGCCGGAAGATCTGGTGCAGCTCTGCCAGATCGGGCTCGAGCATCCCGACATTCATTTCGAGATCTTCTACGGCGTGTCCCTGAACGAGCGTGCCTGGTGGGACAACCACCGCGCCTACGAGTTCGGCTACCGTCCGACGGGGCGCTCCGAGGACCACGTGGCGCATGCGATGGCCGAGCAGGCCAAGCTGAAGCCCGATCCGATCGGCGATCACTATCAGGGCGGCGCGTTCTGCAGCAACGAGTTCGACGGCGACACAAGCCGCATCATCGATTGGAATAAGCGGTAGGAGCGCATTCGCAAATCCAGGGCGTCGGAAACGACGCCCTAGACAACGCGTTTGCCGGCCTGGGCCGCGATGGGCCGCTGCACAAAGTACATCAGGATCAGAGAAATCACCGCCGTCGTCACGACGACGTATCCCAGCCGGTCGAAATGCCGGAGCGTACCGTCGGCGTCCTGCGCGATGAGTGCGGCGGCGAGCACGGAGCCGAGCCCGCCGGAGAGCTGCTGCAGCGACGCGCCGACCGCGCTGAAGGAGCCGCGTTGCGCCGGCTCGGGGATTGCGGAAATCAGCGCCTGCGACGGAATCATGCGGGAGAAGATGCCGACGAACATCAGGACGTTGACCAGGATCGCGACCGTCAGGCTCACCTCGCCGAGATGGGTGTAGATCAGCACCATGACGATGGACATCGCGCTGCCGAAGACGAAGGTCGGGTATTTGCCGAAGGCATCGCTCGCGCGTCCCACCAGCGGGCCGATGACAATGCTGAACAGCCCGGAGACGAGATAGATCGTCGGCAGATGCACGATGTCGATGCCGAGATTGTGCACGGTGTAGGCGCTGCCGAACGGCATCAGCATGTAGCCGCCGGTCGCCAGCAGGGTCGTCACCGAGAACGCCATCCAATAACGCGGCTGAGAGACCGTTGCGATCAGATGCCGGAACGGGTTTCGATCCTGCTTCAGCCCGAGATGGCCGTTCACCGGCTTCATCAGGAGCATCACGGCGATCATCCCGATCACCGACAGGCCGACCAGCGCGCCGAACGCGACGTGCCAGTTCCACTGGTTGGCGAGGAAAAGGCCGGCTGGGATGCCCAGCACCTGGCTTGCAGCGAAGGCGGTTTGCACGAAGCCCATGACGCGGCCGCGCAATTGCAGCGTGAACAGATCGGTGACGATGGCGAGCACGACCGAGCCGATCACGCCGCCGAACAGGCCGGTCACGATCCGCCCCAGCAGCAACAGATGATAGTTGGGCGCGATCGCGCACAGCGCCGTGCCGAGGGTGAAGCCGGCGTAGAAGAACAACAGCAGCCGTTTGCGGTCGAACCGGTCGGCAAAGCCGGCCGCCAGGATGCCGGAAATTCCCGCGCTGAACGCATAGGCCGAGACCGCCACGCCGAACTGAGCGGCCGAAATATCGAGCGCCGGCATCATGATGGCGCCGAGCGGCGACATGATCATGAAATCGATGATGATCGTGAACTGGACCAGCGCCAGCAGCGCAACGAGGATCGTCTGGTAGCGCGTAAAACCGCGGGATCGCTCCTGCGACTCGACGATCGGCTCGGTCAGGGTTTGTTCGGTCATGGCATTTCATTCGGGAGGGAATACGGGGAAGAACGTGCGATTCGCGGCTGGACGCCGGTCCTATCTATTTCCGACGGCGCCCTATTTCGATGGGTTGACAAAAGGTTTTGATGTCCATCACGACGCGGTGGCCCCCGGTTCATTGAGGACGAGCGCATGCGGGGGCCGAGCTTTGGCTTGGCCGCCCTGCCCATTGATCCAGGTCAACCTTGCCTTCGGCATTTGGTTCTCGATCTGCGCGATCGCATTTCGGCAACCGGTGCCGCGATCACGGTTCGATTGCGGCGGCGAGAGTCAGAACAATGAAAATCAAATTGCCAGCCGTCGTACTGCTAGCGCTGATCATGTCGGCCCCGGCGCGAGCCGCGATGCTCAGCGACGCCGAGGCGACGTTTCTCGACCAGCTCGTCACCGCGTCCGCGGTGCTCGAACAACGATGCGTCGGCTACGAGGTCAATGGTGCCGGCAGTGTCCAGCTCGGCGCCCGACTTCTCGGCAGCACGGATGCCGCGATGGCGATGATCGACGCCTATGCGGCAGCCATCAAGGCCCGCGACGGCGAAAACTACGATGCCGGTAAATTCCGCATCGAGGTGTCCGACGCGGCCGCCAAAACGTTCAGGCGCATCCGAGCGCAGTTGATCAACGACCCGAAAGCGGCCTGCGCCGACTATGGTGATACCAGCGTGGAGCGCGGCCTGCTAAGACGGTACTGAACCTGCGACTTGGCTTGCCATGGCCTAACGGGCGCACGCGCTAGCGCTCGGCCTCACCCGCAATCCGCGCCAGATAATCCTTCTTGCTGAACTGCATATGATCGACGCAGAGCTGGGCCAGCGCCCAGCTGTCGCGGCCTTTCAACAGCTCGATCATCAGCTCGTGCTGGCGCCGTGATTGCGCCAGGCCGTCTCGGTCGGCGAGATTCTTGGCGCGCATCGGCAGCGTCAGGTTCATGTAGTCCTGCAGCGAGCGCACCAGATACGGATTTCCGCAGGCCGAGAACAGCGCGAGGTGGAAGGCGTCATTGGCTTCATGGATGCCGCGCAGGTCCTGCAAATCCGCTCGCGCGCAATATTGCCGCTGCAATGCGGAGAGCTCGTCGATCAGGCCTTGCTGTGCGGGCAGGGGGATCATCAGCGCCGCCTGCCGGGTCAGCATCTCCCGGACCTCGTAGATCTGCCGGACCTCTTCGGCCGAATAGAACCGCACGGTGGCGCCGACATTCTTCTCGCGGCGGACGATGCCGCGGCGCTCGGCATCCACCAGCGCCTGGCGCACGAAGTGCCGCGAGGTGCCGTAAGCCGACATCAGCGCGTCTTCGGTCAGACGCGCGCCGGGCGCGAGGCGGCCGAAGATGATGTCCTCCTCGAGCCGCGCGACGATGTCGTCCGGATCGTCGCGCCGGACTGTCATGGCGTCTGCGGTGTGAGTGTCGGACATGCCCTCGGCCTCCCGGCGCTTGGCCGGTCCGTCCTGTGGAGCAGGGAAGGCTCGGATTGTCAATAATCTGGTCGTCACCATGGCGTCGACGGCGAAAATAGCAGGTTTGACGTCTGTCTTATTGACAATCAAGGGGCAGGCTGTACGACAATGACCCGGTAATGGGAGTGGCATGATGACGAGTGGGTTGCGGAAAGGGCTGACGAGCTATGGCGATGCCGGCTTCTCGCTGTTCCTGCGCAAGGCGTTCATCAAGGCCATGGGCTATTCCGACGACGCGCTCGAGCGCCCGATCGTCGGCATCACCAACACCTATAGCGACTACAATCCCTGCCACGGCAACGTCCCGCAGATCATCGAGGCCGCCAAGCGCGGCGTGATGCTGTCGGGCGCGATGCCGTTCGTTTTCCCGACCATCTCGATCGCCGAAAGCTTTGCGCATCCGACCTCGATGTATCTGCGTAATCTGATGGCGATGGATACCGAGGAGATGATCCGCGCGCAGCCGATGGATTCGGTGATCGTGATCGGCGGCTGCGACAAGACACTGCCGGCGCAGGTGATGGCCGCAATCAGCGCCGATCTGCCGACGGTGGTCATCCCGGTCGGGCCGATGGTCGTCGGCCACCATAAGGGCGAGGTGCTGGGCGCCTGCACCGATTGCCGCCGTCTCTGGGGCAAGTATCGCGCCGGCGAAATGGACGATGTCGAGATCGAGGCGGTCAACGGCCGCCTCGCACCGTCGGTCGGCACCTGCATGGTGATGGGCACGGCCTCCACCATGGCCTGCATGATCGAGGCCATGGGTCTGTCGCTGCCGATGAGCGCGACGATTCCCGCCCCGCATGCGGAGCGCTTTCGGCTCGCCGAAGCGAGCGGCAGGGTGGCCGCCGAGATGGCCAAGACCAAGGGTCCAAAGCCGAGCGAGGTGCTGACGCCTGCATCTTTCAAGAACGCGCAGGTCGTGCTCCAGGCGATCGGCGGCTCGACCAACGGCCTGATTCATTTGACCGCGATGGCGCATCGTTCGCCACACCGACTCGACCTCGAGGTGTTCGATCAAATCGGCCGCGAGGTTCCGGTGCTGATCGATCTCAAGCCGTCCGGCGAGCATTATATGGAGCATTTCCATCACGCCGGCGGCGTGCCGAAACTGCTGGCGCAGCTTGGTGACCTCGTCGATCTCGACGCGAAGACCATCACGGGCGAGAGCCTGCGCGATGTCGCCGCCAACGCGGAACACGTACCCGGCCAGGACGTGATCCGCGCGCGCGACAATCCGATCAAGAAGGAAGGCGGCCTCGCCGTCCTGCACGGTAACCTCGCCCCGCGCGGCGCGGTGATCAAGCAGTCAGCTGCAAGCCCGAAACTGTTGCAGCACACCGGACGTGCCGTGGTGTTCGAATCCGTCGAGGATATGACGCTGCGGGTTGACGATCCCGATCTCGACGTCACCGCCGATGATGTGCTGGTGCTGCGCAATGCCGGGCCCAAGGGCGCGCCCGGCATGCCCGAGGCGGGCTATCTGCCGATCCCGAAGAAGCTCGCGCGTGGCGGCACCAAGGACATGGTGCGCATTTCCGACGCGCGTATGAGCGGCACCGCGTTCGGCACCATCGTGCTGCACATCACGCCGGAATCCGCCGTCGGCGGGCCGCTGGCGCTGGTGAAGAACGGCGATATGATCCAGCTGGATGTTGCGAAACGCAGCATTGAGCTGCTGGTCGATGCTGCCGAGCTGGAGCGCCGCCGTGCCGCATTGAAGCCGGCGGCTGCGCCGGAGGAGGCGCGGCGCGGCTACGCCTGGCTGTTCAATGAGACCATTATGCAAGCCGACGAGGGCTGTGACTTCGATTTTATGCAGAGGACTGGCAAAGGCTGATCAACCACTCGAACGAGCGCTCAGACCGCACAAGCGGCGGGCGATAAAACAAGGGGGAAACGATGATTGCACGATCCATGCGTGGGTTGGTGGCCATGGCCGCCATGCTGTTCATCACGGGAGCCGGGGCACAGGAGGTGAAGCATTATCGCTTTGCCTACGACCAGCCGCGCAATACCGGCTACTCCATCGCGGGCGACCTCTTTGCCGAAAAGCTCAAGGAATTGAGCAAAGGCACCATGATCATCGACCAGTATCCGGGCGCGCAGCTCGGGCAGGAGCCGCAGGTGCTCCAGCTCGTGAAAGCGGGCGACGTCGAATTTGCGATCATCTCCTCGGCGAACACCGCGACGATCTCGCCGCAAGCGGGCGTGATGTCGTTGCACTTCCTCTTCCGCGACGAGAACCACGTGGTCAAGGGCCTGGCCGATCCAAAAGTGTTCGCGGCGCTCAAGACCATGATCGACGAGACCACGCAGGGTTTGCATGTGATCGCGACCGGTTCGCAGGGCGTGCGCCACATGTACTCCAAGAAGGAGATCCATAACGTCGGTGACATCAAGGGCCTGAAGATCCGGGTGCAGGCGACCGCGACCGAGGACACCATGTTCCCGGCCTACGGCGCCCAAACCGTGCACATGCCGTTCGGGAGCGTCTACACGAGCTTGCAGACCGGCGTCGTCGACGTCGCCGAGAACAGCATCAACGTCTACCTCGTTAACAAGCACTACGAGGTCGCGCCGGTCCTGAACATCACCGAGCACGAGGCCAACAACGCGCTGGTGTTCATCTCCGACAAGCTCTGGCAGAGCCTGTCGGCGGAGCAGAAGGGCTGGGTGCAGGCGGCGGGGAACGAGGTCAGCTCCAAGGAGCCGCAGAAGGCCTTCGACCTCGAACGCACCGCGGCGGAGAAGCTCAAGAAGATGGGCGTGAAGATCGTCGACAACGTCGACAAGAAGAGCTTCACGGCGGTCGCCGATCCCTATCTCGACAAGCTCGCCAAGGAGCTCGGCCCGCACGCCGAGAAGATCAAGGATTTGATCCGCTCGATCAATTGACGTGATGCCGAAAGACGGTGCGCTCCCTCTCCCGCCTGCGGGAGAGGGTAGGGGAGAGGGTGTCTCCGCGGAGAGACTCCCGATGAGGAGAGAGCCCTCACCCGGCGCTTCGCGCCGACCTCTCCCGCAAGCGGGAGAGGTTCAGAAAACCCGCAGCCGGGAGCAACAATGCCCATCGCCGAAAAACTGCTGGTGCAACGCCAACGCCACCTCAAATGGCGCGGGCTCGACTGGCTCGAACTCGCGCTGATGATCCTCTGCGGCGTGCTCTGCTTCGGCTTCTCGCTGTCGGTGACCGCCGACATCGTCACCCGCACCATCGGCCATCCCTGGCTCTGGCTCCAGGAAGTGACCTCGACGTTGTTCATCTACGCCATCTTCGTCGGCACAGCGGCTGCGACGCGGCGCAACGACCACCTCTATCTCACCGCGATCTCCGAGGCGATGCACGGCACGCCGCGTCTGATCGTCGAGATCATCATCCGGATCGTGGTGCTTGGCGTCGCCTTCTGCCTGATCGTGTACGGCTATCAGAACTATCTTCGCGGCTTCGGCAGTTTTCGCCTGCCGTCGGGCACGCCGATCGCCTCGCTCTACGCGATCATTCCGCTGTCGGGCATGCTGATCGGCCTGTTCACCATCGAGCAGCTCGTCAACGGCGTGCGCAACGGCTTTGACCACCCCGAGCCGCCCGAAGAGGATGACGGGGCGCCTGTCATCACCGACGCGCAGATGAGGGCGCAGCCGTGAGCGCACCCATCGTTCTGGCGTTGATGACGGTCTGCTTCCTGTCCTTCGGCTATCTCGGCGTGCCCGTGCCGTTCTCGCTGATGGCCGGCGTCTTCATCGGCGCGCTGCTGTCGGACGTCTCGCTCGCCGCGATCATCCAGAAGATCTTCGACGGCGTCGATTCCGAGGCGCTGCTGGCGATCCCCTTCTTCCTGCTGGTCGGCGAGCTCATGAGCTCGGCCAATGTGGTGGTCCGGATAGCCAACCTCTCGGTGTCCCTGGTGGGGCATATCAGAGGCGGCCTCTCGCAGGTCGTGGTCGTCTTCAGCATGTTCTTCTCGGAAATGTCGGGCTCGACCACCGCTGACGTCGCCGTGATGAGCCGCGCGCTGGGGGGCCCGATGAAACGCGAGGGCTATGAGCCCGCCTTCATCGCCGCGATCATCGCGTCGGCCTCGACCATCGCCGCGCTGGTGCCGCCGAGCATCACGGCCGTGGTCTATGGCGCCGTCGGCAACGTCTCGATCGCCGGCCTGTTCATGGCAGGCGTCGTGCCGGGCCTGATGATCGGCTTCGGGTTGATGATCTATTGCTATTTCTTCGGCCCGTCCGGCCTGCGCAAGCCGCGCGCGCCGCTGCGGCAGGTGGTGTTCGCGGCCGGCGATGCGGCGCTACCGCTGATGATCCCAGTGATCCTGTTAGGAGGCATTCTGACCGGCTGGTTCACGCCGACGGAAGCCGGCGTCGTTGCGGTGGTCTGGATTGTCGCGGTCGTGATCCCCGCGCTCAACCGCGGCCATATCAGGAAGATTCCGTACGATTTCTGCCTTGCGGGCCTGATCTTCTCGCTGCCGCTGATCACGATCGGCGCCGCCAATGCGTTCGGCTGGATGCTCGCCTATTTGCGCGGTGCAAGCTACATCGCCGAAGTCATCACCTCGATCGCCGGCAACGATCCGCATTTGATCATGCTGCTGATGGTGCTGCTGTTCACGATCGTGGGCGATTTCATCGAGCCGGTGCCGACCATCATCATCTTCATGCCGCTGGTCAACACGCTGACGGAAGCCGGCGACATCAACGCCGTGCATATGGGCGTGGTGCTGATCGCCACGCTCGCCTTCGGCCTGATCACGCCGCCTTATGGCCTGGTGCTGCTGATGGCCTCGAAATTCGTCGGCGTCAGTTTCGCAAAGGCGCTACGCGCCGCGTTGCCGATCTATCTGGTGTTCCTCGGGACGATCGCGTTTGCGATCTATTTCCCGAGCGTGGTGCTGTGGCTGCCGCGGCAAGTGCTGCCGGAATCGGTCGGCTGCTTCAAGTCGCCGGCGGGCACGGGCTATATCTGTCCCAAGTAAGCCCGCTTGAATGAACGCTACTTGCTCTTGCTGGTGAATTTCTTGACGGCGGCCCTAAACTCCTCCGTGTTCATTGCCATGATGATTTTGTGCTCCTCGGCGTCGAGCTGCTGCTTCACCGGCGTCGTGGCGGCCTGGTAGACCAGCGATTTGGTGCCGGCAATCGCGGCGATCGGGTTCTGCGCCAGCCGCTCGGCGAGAGTTCGCGTTGCCGCCTTCAGCTCGGCGGCGGGAACGACCTTCGCAACCAGGCCCCATGCATGGGCCTGCTGCGCGGTAAAATTATCCTCAGCCAGGAAAATCTGCAGCGCGCGACGCGGGCCGACCGTGTTGACGATGCCGACCGTAGATCCGCCGTCCGGCGAGACGCCGATCTTGGCATAGGCCGGCGTGAACTTGGCATCGTCCGCGGCGATGCAGAGATCGGTGACGAAGGCGAGACCCATGCCGGCGCCGGCCGCGGAGCCGTGCACGCTGGACAGCGAGATCTTCGGCATGCGCCGGACGATCTCGATGAAGGCGTGATAGTGCTTCAGCAGCTCGCCGACGACAGGCGTCACCGTGCCCGCTTCGGCGGCTGCACCGATCGTCTGCAGATCGCCGCCGGCCGAGAAGGCGCGGCCTTCGCCCTCGAGGACCACGACCCTGATATCGTCGGCGCCCTCAATGTAAGTCGCGAGCCGTTTGAGCTTTTGTGCAATCGCCAGATTGATCGCGTTGAACGCGGCGGGCCGGTTCAGCGTGATGGTGGCGATCGGGCCATCGATTCGCAGCAAGGCTGGATCGTCGGGTCGTGAGACGGGAGCGGTCATCGGAAATCCCCGGCATGAGGTCGAAGCTCGAACTAAATCGCAGAAGGCGAGGGGTGACAATCCCCGCCTGGTGCTCTTGCGCAAGCCGGAACGATAGGCTCAAATGGGCACGCCTTCGTTTAGGGACGGACACGAGCGCCGGCTCCTCCTAGGCTAGCAAGCCAAAATCAGAGAGAGGAGACGACATGGGTGACGCTCGTGTCTTGCGGAAATGGGCTGTCCAATGACCGATGGCCCGGTGATCATTGTCGGTGCCGGCCATGGCGGCTACCAGGTCGCGGCATCCCTGCGCCAGGCGGGCTTTTCCGCTGCTATCTGCCTGATCAATGACGAGGCGCATCTGCCCTATCAGCGGCCGCCGCTGTCCAAGGCCTACATCAAGGGCGCGGCCGGGCCGGAGAGCCTGATGTTCCGGCCGGAGAAATTCTACCAGGACCAGACCATCGAGCTGGTGGCGGACCGCGCCGTGTCGATCGACCGCGCGGGGCGCAAGGTGCTGCTCGCCTCGGGTAGGACGCTGCCCTATGGCCACCTCGTGCTGGCGACCGGCGCGCGCAACCGGCTGCTCGATCTGCCCAATGCGAACCTTCCCGACGTGAAATATTTGCGCATCCTCGACGACAGCGAGGCGCTGCGGAAGATCATGCCCTCGAAGACGCGGGTGGTCGTGATCGGCGCGGGATTCATCGGCCTCGAATTCGCGTCCACCGCGCGCATCAAGGGCCTCGAGGTCGACGTGCTCGAACTCGCCCCGCGCGTGATGGCGCGCGCGGTGACGGCGGAGGTCTCGGAGTATTTTCAGGCGCGGCATCGCGAGGCCGGCATCCGCATTCACCTCGGCGTGCAGGCAACATCCATCGAAGCTGAGGGCGGCAAGGTCACCGGCGTCTCCTTGAGCGACGGAAGGCACCTGCCGGCCGACCTCGTCGTGGTCGGCGTCGGCGTGCTGCCGAATATCGAGCTCGCGGCGGAGGCGGGGCTGCCGGTCGCGGCCGGTATCATCGTCGACGAATATCTCGCGACGGCTGATCCCGATATCTCGGCGATCGGCGATTGCGCGCTGTTCAACAGCCCGCGCTTCGGCGGATCGCAGCGGCTGGAATCGGTGCAGAATGCCACTGATCAGGCGCGCTGCCTCGCGGCGCGGCTGACTGGCGACCGTAAGGCCTATGACAGCCATCCCTGGTTCTGGAGCGACCAGGGCGATGACAAGCTCCAGATCGCTGGCCTCACCACCGGCTACGACCGCGTCGTGCTGCGCGGCGATCCCGCCAGGAAGGCGTTCTCGGCGTTCTGCTACAAGGGGGACAGTCTGCTCGGCATCGAATCGATCAACCGTGCCGGCGACCACATGTTCGGCCGCCGCCTGTTCGGCCTGGATCGCTCGATCACGCCGGAGCAGGCCGCCGACGAAAGTTTTGACCTGAAGGGCGCGCTGGCGTGAGCTCTTCTCCCTCCTCTCCCTCTCCCCGTTCTTACGGGGAGAGGGCGGGTGAGGGGCTGTCTCGGCAAGTTCGATGACAGTCGGATTCGCAGAGACTCCCCCTCACCCGGATTGCATCTTCGATGCAATCCGACCTCTCCCCGCAAGCGGGGCGAGGTAAGAAAGATATCAGCCTGCGTCTATCACCGCGCCGACTTCCGCGGCTGTCGGCATCGACGGCCCCGCGCCCATGCGCTGCACGGAGATCGAGGCGGCGGCATTGGCGAAGGCGAGTGCCGCGCGCAAGTCGACGCCGTCGGCAAGTTGCGCCGCGAGTGCTCCCACAAAACAATCGCCTGCGCCTGTGGTGTCGATCGCCTTCACCACGCGGCCGGACACCGAAATCTCCTCGCGTCCGGCGAGCGCGAGCACGCCACGCTTGCCGAGCGTGACGCAGATGGTCTGGTCCCTGCGCGCCTGAAGTTTTCGCGCGACGTCGAGGATCCGCGCGGCCTCGTCACTGTCGGACAACTCCACGCCGGCGAGGAGGCCGAGCTCGGTCTCGTTCAGCACGAGGATGTCGACCAGCGCGAGCAATTCGCTCGACATGGTTTGTGCCGGGGCCGGATTGAGCAGTGTCGTAGCGCCGGTGTCGCGAGCCCGCCGGAAGAACGCGGCGATCGTCGGCAGCGGGATCTCGAATTGGCTGACCGCGACATCGCCCTTTGCCAGCGGGACGGCCGCGACGTCGTCGACGCCGACCAGCGCATTGCTGCCGGGAATGACGACGATGGTATTGTCGGCCTCCGCCACCGTGATGATGGCCGTGCCGGTGTGCGCCTCGGCCCTCTCCTGGAGGTGGCCGAGATCGATGCCCTGATCGCCCAGGAAAGCCCTCAGCTCACCGCCGAATGAATCCTTGCCCAGCCGGCCGATCAGCGTGGTCCGCGCGCCAAGTCGCGACGCCGCCACCGCCTGGTTGGCGCCCTTGCCGCCCGGAAAATAGAGCACCTGCTTGCCGGCGACGGTCTCGCCGACTTTCGGATGGCGATCGGCCGTCGCCACCACATCCATGTTGATGCTGCCGGCGACGAAGACCCGCCCCATGAGAGACCTCTGCGAACGCTAGACCCTGACCTCGAACTCGTGCCTGACCTTGGCGATGTCGACAAGGGTCGGCAGGCCGGCTTCGTTGCCGAGACGCTGGATCTTGAAGGTCGAGGCTGCCCGGGCAAAATCGAAATGCTCGCGCCAGCTTTTGCCGGGATGGGCGAGATAAGAATAGACATAGGCGCCGTGAAAGACGTCGCCGGCGCCGTTGGTGTCGATCACGCGCTCGCGCGGAATCGGCATCGCCGGCATCACCTGCACCGTTCCGGTCTCGTCGTACCAGAGCAGGCCCTTCTCGCCCATGGTGATGCCGCCAATCTTGCAGCCGCGGCTCTTGAGGTAATCCAGCATCTTCTCCGGCGTCAGATCCATCTGCTCGCACAGGCGCTCGGCAACGATGGCGACGTCGATGAATTCCAATAGCTCATGCGTGTTGGTGCGAAGGCCGCCACCGTCGAGCGAGGTCAGAATGCCGGCCTCGCGGCAGACTTTTGCGTAGTGGATCGCGGCATCGGGCTGATGGCCGTCGACATGCAGCGCGCGGCAGCCGCCGAGATTGAGCATCGGGAACGGATGGATGTGGTCGTCGTCGCGGCAGCGGACGATGGCGCGCTTGCCGTCCTTTGGCATGATGAAGGACAGCGAGGACTGGTTGACCTTCCGCCCATGCAGCGAGATCGCGTATTTCGCGCACATGTCCATGAACATGCGGCCGAGCCAGTCATTGGCCGCGGTCGCGATCAGATCGGGCACGATGCCGAGCTTGGCGCAGCAGAACGCCGCGGTCACCGCATTGCCGCCGAAGGAAACCGCGTAGTCGGAGGCCACGTGCTTCTCGTCGCCGGTCGGCATGTGGTCGGTGATGAAGACGACGTCGATATAGGTCTGTCCGATGAAGAGAGCCTGCATTGCTTGTCCGTGATGCGCTTTGTGGTCCCGGCCGGCGCGCTTACTGTAACACCGGTTCCGCCGCGGGACCGCTGAAATTATTCGCAAAACCGCCGCCCGGAGTGCTTGAGGTCGGCATGCGGCCGGAATACGACCATCACCGGACAATGCCAAGCCCGGACAAACGCCGTCTCTCGGTCCACGGTTCCGGGCCGTTCAACAGGGGGTAGCATGATCACCGGCCTCGATCACGTCGTCGCACTGGTCAGGGATATCGGTGCGGCCAGGGCGGCCTATCAGACGCTGCTCGGGCGCGCGCCGGCCTGGCAGAATTCGGGCGAGGGCGCAGATCGGGTGCTGTTCACTCTCGCCAACATGACGATCGAATTGATGGCGCCGAACGGCTTCAGCGTGACCGCCGACCGCATGCGCGCGTTGCTCGGCGACCAGGAAGGCGTGCTCGCCAGCCTGTGCTTTCGTGTCGCGGACATGAGCAAAATGCACCGGCGGCTGGAGCGGGTGGCGCTCAAGCCGGATCCGGTTGCCGAGGTCGAAAGCAGCGACGCGGAGAGCGGCGCGGCCCTGCACTGGAAGCGGACGCGCGCCGCCACGGAGCTCACGCGCGGCGTGCGCATGTTCTTCCTCGAACTGGCTGATGAGCGTCCGCTTTCGCCGGCGACCGATATCGGGCCGATCGATGCGCTCGACCACGTCGTGATCACGACCGAGGATTCCGATGGCGCCGCCGCGCTTTATGGCGCGCGGCTCGGGCTCGATCTGGCGCTCGACCGCTCGCACCAGGATTGGGGCCAGCTGATGTTCTTCCGCTGCGGCGATCTCGTCGTCGAGCTGGTGCGCCGCCCCGTCGCGGGCGGCGATCCCCTGCATGACCGCCTCTGGGGCCTGAGCTGGCGGGTGACCGACATCGACGCCACGCGCGCCCGCCTGATTGGCGCCGGCCTCGACGTCAGCGACGTGCGCAACGGCCGCAAGCCGGGCACGCGGGTGATGACGGTGCGGACCGGCACCTGCGGCATCCAGACGGTCCTGCTGGAGCGCTCGCCGAAGCCGGTGGAGTGAGGGGCCTAACGCTCGGTCGTGTCCCGGACGCGCAGCAACGCCCTTGGCGTTGCTGCGCGGAGCCGGGACTCAGAAGGCGGCGACCTCTCATTGATATGGGCCCCGGCTCTGCAGCGCACCGCTGAAGAAGCGCTGCGCTGCGTCCGGGGCACGAGATCGTTCTCAAACCGCCGCGCGCGTGTTACATGCGTCTTGAAGCATCCAGCGAGCACCCGGTTTGGCGAAAGCAGCGGCAAAGCGAACTCTGAAATGGCAGCGCGATCCCGAGGGGATGCGGCTGCGCATTCTCGAAGCCGCCAAGCAGGAATTCTCGGCGCACGGGCTCGCCGGTGCGCGCGTCGACCGCATCGCGGCCAACGCCGGCGCCAACAAGCGGATGCTCTACTATCACGTCGGCAACAAGGACGAGCTCTATCTCGCGGTGCTCGAAGGCGCCTACGACAAGATCCGCAGCGAGGAGCGCGGGCTCGATCTCGAGCATCTCGATCCGCCCGAGGCGATCCGCCGCCTGATCGAGTTCACCTGGAATTATTTCCTGCGCAATCCTGAATTCCTGTCGCTGCTCCAGACCGAAAATCTCGCCCGTGCAAAGCACCTGAAGCGCTCGACCAAGGTCAAGTCGATGCACTCGCCCTTCGTCGAAATGATCGGCACCGTGGTGCGGCGCGGTGTGTCCGGCGGCGACTTCAAGGTCGCGGTCGATCCTGTCCAGCTCTACATCTCGATCGCGGGGCTGTGCTTCTTCTATCTCTCGAACTCGGCGACGCTCAGCGTGATCTTCGGTCGCGATCTGCTGGCCAAGGACGCCAAGGACGAGCGGCTAGACCACATGGTCGGCCTCGTGCTGGCAGCGCTGACCGGACAGTCGGCCGCACTGTTAGCTATGACCAAGACGCCGAAATCGCGCGCCGCGGTGGTGCAGACGGTTTAGCGCGACTTCGTCGTATCGCTGCTTGCGATAATGGAAATTGTGGAGTCGGACTGCACCCCCAACGTCGTCCTGGCGAAGGCCAGGACCCATACCGCGTGATCCATCGATCGCGCGTGGTGCCAATCCCGAACGACCAGCCTCGCCAAACTTCACCCTGTGGTTATGGGTCCTGGCCTTCGCCAGGACGACACCGAATGTTTGGAGGGACGGCACGTTCCGCCGCGATCCCCCGCCCAAACCTTGCGGAACCCCCGCCCAAAACGTCGCAGGAAAACCGCTGGACAGTATTTACCCAACGGGTTAATTTCTCGCCCAACGAACAAGACGACCGGGAGTGAGACGTGGCTGAGCTGAAGCCGCAGAGTGCGGTGTCCAAGATGCTGAATGCGGCCTGGATCCGGCCGTTTTTGTTCCTGGTGTTCATCGTCGTGGCCTGGGATCTCGCGATCCGGCTGTTCAAGATTCCCGCCTATCAGATCCCGTCGCCGGGCGATGTCATTGCGGTGCTGCGCACCGATTGGCCGGAACTGCTGCGCCAGTCCTGGCCGACGACTTATGCGACCGTCTGCGGCTTCGCGCTCTCGGCGCTGTTCGGTATCCCCATCGCGATGCTGATCGCGGGATCCAAGACCGTGGAGAGCTACGTCTATCCCCTGCTGGTGTTTTCTCAGTCCGTGCCGAAGATCGCGATCGCGCCGCTGTTCGTGGTCTGGTTCGGCTTCGGCATCATTCCGAAAGTGATCTCGGCGTTCCTGCTCGGCTTCTTTCCGGTGGTGGTCTCCGCCGTGCAGGGCTTCAAATCGGTCGATCCAGATATGGTCGATCTCGCCCGCGCCATGCAGGGCAGCCGCTTCCAGGTGTTTTGCGCGGTGAACCTGCCGCATGCGCTACCGGCGATCTTCTCCGGCCTCAAAGTGTCGGTGACGCTGGCCGTGGTCGGCGCCGTCGTCGGCGAGTTCGTCGGCTCCAATTCCGGCATCGGCTATGTGATGCAGCGCTCGATCGGCACCTTCGACCTGCCGACGATGTTCGCAGCGCTCGTGATCCTCGCGCTGCTCGGCGTCATCCTGTTCTGGATCGTGGACCGGATCGAGAAGCTGGTTATTCCCTGGCATGTCAGCCAGCGCGAGGACGTGATTTTCGCCTCTTAACAACAACCAAAGCAACGAACGGCCGCCAACGGCTGACGCAAACAACGGCAAGGGAGAGTGACGATGAAGCGGTGGATAGGAGCTGTCTCGGCGGCGCTGATGGTGTTCGCGGCCATGCCGGCGCAAGCAGCCGACAAGGTCGTGCTGATGCTGAACTGGTACGTCTATGGCGAGCACGCACCGTTCTATTACGGCAAGGCCAAGGGCATCTACGCCGCCGAAGGCATCGACCTCGAGATTCAGGAAGGCCGCGGCTCGGCGGCGACCACGCAGGCCGTCGCGGCCAAGACTGCCGATTTCGGCTATGTCGATGTGCCCACCATGATGCGCGCCGCGATCAAGGGTGCGCCAGTGGTTGCGACCGGCGTGCTGCTCCAGACCAGCCCGATGTCCGCGATGGGCTTCGTCGACAAGAACATCAGGAAGCCCGAGGATATCAAGGGCAAGACGGTCGCGATCACGCCGGCCGATTCCATGACCCAGATCTGGCCGCTGTTCCTGAAGAAGACCGGCCTCAAGGAAAGCGACTTCCAGACGGTGGCGGGTGATGGCCAGACCAAGCTCAACGCGGTCATCAACGGCCAGGCCGATCTCCTGCTTGGCTACGTGATGGATCAATCGATGAAGATCAAGGACGCCACCGGCAAGGACGTCTACCCGATCAAGTTCGCCGACTACGGCATCAACATGGTCTCGTCGGGCATCATCGCCAACACTGATTATGTGAAGGCCAATGCCGACCTCGTCCGCCGCTTCATGTCGGCGACGACCAAGGCGGTCGAAGCCGCCGAGAAGGAGCCGAAGGCCGCGGCGCAATCGATCCTCGATGCCAACCCCAAGGGCGGCAAGATCGACACGCTGACGCAGGGCTTTGAGCTGACCATTCCGCTGTACCGGACGCCTGAGACCAAGAGCAAGCGCCCGTTCCAAGTCACCGACCAGAACATGACGGATTCGGTCAATCTGATGGTCGAATATGGCGGGCTCGATGCCAAGGCCAAGGAGAACCCGAAGGCGTTCTACACCAACGACTATCTGCCGAAGAGCGGTTCGTGAAACCTGCGACGAACATGAGTGAAACCCTGCAACCGGCCGCGCATCTGAGACTGGTGAGCGACCGCGCCGCCGGCGATGCGTCGGGCATCAAGCTATCAGGCGTGTCGAAGACCTATCGGACGCGCGACGGCGATGTGCCGTCGTTGCGGCCGCTGGATTTTCACATCAACGACGGCGAGTTCTTCGTCGTGGTCGGCCCGTCCGGCTGCGGCAAGTCCACGCTGCTCAAGCTGATCTCGGGACTGCTGCCGCCGACGACGGGCGAGATCCTGGTCGAGGGTGAGAAGGTGACGGCGCCGCACGGCAATGTCGGCATCGTGTTCCAGAACGCGCTGTTGCTGCCATGGCGCAACATCCTGTCCAACGTGATGCTGCCGATCGACATGAAGCGGCTGCCGCGGCAGACATATCTCGACCGGGCCAAGGCGCTGTTGAAGCTGGTCGGGCTCGAAGGCTTCGAGAAAAAGCTGCCGTGGCAGCTCTCTGGCGGCATGCAGCAGCGCGCCTCGATCTGCCGCGCCCTGGTGCATGATCCCCGGATCATGCTGATGGACGAGCCGTTCGGCGCGCTCGATGCGCTGACGCGCGAGCGCATGAATGTCGAGCTGATGCGGATCCAGCGCGAGACCAGGAAGACGGTGCTGTTGATCACGCACTCGATCCCCGAGGCCGTGTTCCTCGCCGATCGCGTGCTGGTGATGACCGAGCGGCCCGGCGCGATCGCCGCGATCTACGACGTGCCGCTGCCGCGCCCGCGCTCGCTCGACGTGATGGCCGACCCTGTGTTCACCGAACTCGTACAGCGCATCCGCAAGCATTTCTTCTCGCAAGGGGCGTTGGACTGAAGCCATGTCACCGCGCCTGAAGCTGCGAGACATCGCGTTCTTCGAACGTCCCGTGCGTTTCGCGCGGCCGTTCCGCTTCGGCGCGATCACGATCAACGCGACGCCGCAGCTGTTCGTGCGGGTCGAGATCGAGGTCGAGGGCAGGGGATCGGCGGTCGGCGCCAGCGCCGAGCTGCTGGTGCCAAAATGGTTCGACAAGCGGCCGGAGCTTTCGCCGGCCCAGACCGTCGATGACTTGCGCCGCTCGCTGGAGATCGCGCGGGGGCTTTATCTCGCGCGAACCGGATTTTTGACGGCATTCGATCTGCATGCATCGTGCATCGGTGCCCAGGTCGCGACCTGTGCGAAAAAGAACATTCCGGCGCTTGCCGCGGCTTGCGGACCCGCCGAAATCGACAAAGCGATCCTCGATGCGCTGCTCCGCGCTGCCGAGACCAATTTCTTCGACGGCATGGCCGGCAACATTGCCGGCATCGACGCGCGGCTTTCGCCCGACCTGAAGGAAACGGATATCACGACGTTTCTATCCGGCCGTAAGCCGCTGTCGCGTGTTGCCATCAGGCATACCGTCGGCCTCGATGACACCGTTGAAGGCGAGGGCGGGGTTGCCGACGCCCGCGAGAACTCCGGTGCGAGTTATTTCAAGCTGAAGCTGTCGGGGGACCCCGTCGGCGATGCAGCGCGGCTGGCGCGCATTGGCAAGGAGCTCGATGCGCTGGACCGTGACTACAAAGTGACGCTCGATGCCAACGAGCAATATGCCGATCTCGCAGCCTTGCATGAACTCATCGGCCGGCTCGACCATGACACTGCGCTGCGATCGATTTCATCCAGGCTGCTCTATGTCGAGCAGCCGATGCCGCGCGATGTCACGAGGCAGTCGCCGCTCGGCTCGCTCGCGGCGCGCGGCTTCATCATCGACGAAGCCGACGATTCCTACGACGCGTTTCCCGCGGCACGGGCGCTCGGCTATCACGGCATCTCCTCGAAGTCCTGCAAAGGGCTTTACAAGTCCATCGTCAACGCGACGCGCGCGGCGAAATGGAGCTTGGCCGGCGAAAGATTCTTCGTGACCGGCGAGGACCTCACCTGCCAGGCGGGCCTCGCCGTGCAGCAGGACCTTGCGCTCGGGGCCTTCATCGGCATCACCCATGCCGAACGTAACGGCCACCATTACGTCGATGGCTTCGGTGATACGCCCGCCGCGGAGGCCCAGGCTTTCGCCGTCGCGCATCCCGATCTCTACGCGGATGCCGGGCAGGGCATCCGCCTCTCCATTCACAACGGCGATCTCCTCACGGGATCGCTCAATGCAACGGGCTTTGCGACGTGGGTTCATCCGGACTGGTCGGCGCTACGCCCGCTCGAACAGCCAAAATCTCTGCAGGAGCAATCGGCATGACCACCCAACGCCTCGGCCTCATCATGAACGGCGTCACCGGCCGCATGGGACTCAACCAGCATCTGATCCGCTCGATCGTCGCGATCCGCGAGCAGGGCGGCGTCCGCTTGAAGAACGGCGACCGCGTGATGCCCGACCCGATCCTGGTCGGCCGCAGCGCCGAGAAGGTCGAGGGGCTCGCCAAGCGCTACAACATCGCGCGCTGGACCACCGATCTCGACGCCGCCCTCGCCGACAAGAATGACGCCATGTTCTTCGATGCCGCGACCACACAGGCGCGGCCGGGGCTTCTGACCCAGGCCATCAATGCCGGCAAGCACGTCTATTGCGAGAAGCCGATCGCGACCAATTTCGAGGAGGCGCTCGAGGTCGTCAAGCTCGCCAATTCCAAGGGCGTCAAGCACGGCACGGTGCAGGACAAGCTGTTCCTGCCCGGCCTGAAGAAGATCGCCTTCCTGCGCGACTCCGGCTTCTTCGGCCGCATCCTCTCGGTGCGCGGCGAGTTCGGCTATTGGGTGTTCGAAGGCGGCTGGCAGGAGGCGCAGCGGCCGTCATGGAATTACCGCGACGAGGACGGCGGCGGTATCATCCTCGACATGGTTTGCCACTGGCGCTACGTGCTCGACAATCTTTTCGGCGAGGTCGAGAGCGTGAGCTGCATCGGCAACACCGACATTCCCGAGCGTTTCGACGAGCAGGGCAAGAAGTACAAGGCGACCGCCGACGACTCCGCTTATGCCACGTTCCAGCTCAAGGGCGGCGCCATCGCCCACATCAACATGTCCTGGGTGACGCGCGTCTATCGCGATGATCTCGTCACCTTCCAGGTCGACGGCACGCTCGGCTCGGCCGTCGCCGGCCTTTCCGACTGCATGATCCAGGCGCGGCAGGCGACGCCCCGACCGGTGTGGAATCCCGACGAGAAGCGGCTGCACGATTTCTACAGCGACTGGCAGAAGCTGCCTGACAACGTCACTTACGACAACGGCTTCAAAGAGCAGTGGGAGATGTTCATCCGCCATGTCTACGAGGATGCGCCCTACAAGTTCACGCTGCTCGAAGGCGTCAAGGGCGTGCAGCTCGCCGAATGCGCGCTGAAGAGCTGGAAGGAGCGGCGATGGATCGACGTCGCCCCGATCAAGGTCTGAGGTCTATCGGATAATCATCGATGTTGTTGAGCCGTCATTGCGAGCGAAGCGAAGCAATCCAGAAACCCTCCGCGGACACAGTCTGGATTGCTTCGTCGCTTCGCTCCTCGCAATGACGGGGAGAGGTCTGAAATCATGAACAAGCCCGTCCAGCCGATGTTGTCGTTGTCGCTCAAACTGCCGAAGGCCGATCGCTCGATCGAGACCTACCGGCTCGCGGCCTCGCGAACGTTTCCCGCAAAGCTCGAGGGTCCGCTGAACCGCATTGCGTTCTCCGCCGTCCATACCGTGATCGATCCCTTTGCCGACAACGACCCGTGGCTCTCCGCTGCCGTCGACTGGGACAAGACCATCGCCTTTCGCGAGCACATCTGGGATCTCGGTCTCGGCGTGGCGGAAGCCATGGATACCGCGCAGCGCGGCATGGGGCTGGACTGGCCGACCTCGCTGGAGCTGATCACGCGCTCGGTGTCCGCCGCCAAGCGCCGCAACGCGCTGGTGTTTTCCGGAGCGGGCACGGACCATCTTGCGGTCGAGGACGCCAAGAATCTCGACGACGTGATCCGCGCCTATGAGGAGCAGATATCGGCAGTCGAGAAGGTCGGCGGCCGCATCATATTGATGGCGTCGCGCGCGCTGGCGAAGCTGGGCCGCAACGCCGACGATTATGCCAAGGTCTATGACCGTGTGCTGTCGCAGGTTCGCGAGCCCGTGATCATCCACTGGCTCGGCGACATGTTCGATCCGGCGCTGACGGGATATTGGGGCACCAACGATCTCGACAAGGCAATGGATATTGCGGTCGCCATCATCAACGGCAACGCCGCCAAGGTGGACGGTGTCAAGGTTTCGCTGCTCGACAAGCAGCGCGAGATCGACATGCGCCGTCGTCTCGACAAGCGCATCAAGATGTACACCGGCGACGATTTTAATTATGCGGAGCTGATTGCCGGCGACGAACAGGGCTTTTCGCACGCGCTGCTCGGGATCTTCGATGCGATCGCGCCGGCGGCGTCCTACGCCTTGTCGCGGCTGGCTGCTGGTGATGAGGCGGGCTTCCACGACGTGCTGGGGCCGACGGTGCCGCTGTCGCGCCACATCTTCAAGGCGCCGACGCGGTTCTACAAGACAGGCGTGGTGTTCATGGCATACCTCAATGGTCACCAGGACCACTTCACCATGGTCGGCGGGCAGGAGAGCACGCGCTCGACGCTGCATCTGGCCGAGTTGTTCCGGCTGGCCGACAAGGCCGGGCTGCTCGCCGATCCGGAGTTGGCGACGCGGCGGATGAAGGCGGTGCTCTCAACGCGCGGAATCGAATCCTGATGCGTGATTTTTCGTCCGACCATCGCTGGCTGTCGCTCAACACGGCGACAATCCGCAAGCAGGCTGATCTCGTCGAGATCATCGACGCCTGTGCCAGGCACGGCATCCGCGCCATCGATCCCTGGCGTGACCAGGTCGCAGCCGTCGGCCTCGAGCGCGCCGCGCGTGCGGTGCGCGATGCCGGTCTCGACCTGTCGGGCTATTGCCGTGGCGGCATGTTCACCTCCGACGCATCGCGCCGGAGCGAGGTGCGCGACGACAACCGGCGCTGCGTCGACGAAGCCAAGGCGCTGGGAGCCCCCTGCATCGTTCTCGTCGTCGGCGGCCTGCCGCAATATTCGCGGCCGGGCAGCGAGGCGTCGAAGGACATCGCCGGCGCGCGGACGCAGGTCGAGGAAGCGCTCGCCGAAATGCTCGATTACGCCAAACAGGCCAAGCTGCCGCTGGCGATCGAGCCGCTGCATCCGGCCTATGCCGCGGACCGCGCCTGCGTCAACACCACGAAGCAGGCGCTCGACATCTGCGACCGGCTCGACCCTGATCGCAGCGGCATGCTCGGCGTCGCGCTCGACGTCTATCACATCTGGTGGGATCCGGAGCTGATGGGGCAGATCGCGCGCGCCGGCCGAGATCGCCTGCTTGCCTTCCATGTCTGCGACTGGCTGGTGCCGACCAGGGACATTCTCAACGACCGCGGCATGATGGGCGACGGCGTGATCGACATCAAATCGGTGCGCGAAGCGGTCGAAGCGCAGGGCTTTGCCGGCTATTCGGAGATCGAAATCTTCTCCAACGACTGGTGGAGGAAACCGATGGATGAGGTGCTGCAAACCTGCATCGCGCGGCACAAGACGGTGGTGTAGCTTTAACGAACGCTGGTCTCACGGGCTTGCTACCTGCTGCAGCCTGTTGAAGCGCGCCTTCTGCTCGGTGCTCCGCACAAACTCCTGCAGAGCAGCGAACTAGTTGGGAGTAGTACCAACGAGAGGTGGACAGCCTTCAGCTTTCAGGCAGAATATCACCACCCCGATGCCGCAGCCGCGCCACAGTCTGCGCCAGATCGGATGAGGTAATTGGTGGCATCAACGATCGGCAGGCACGACGGATGTACCCTGCCTGACGATCTTGAATGGCCCCGACGTGCAATCGTCGGGGCCATTGTGCGTGGTAAGGCTGGCCACTTTTGCCAAAGGCCTCGGCGTGGTCGGACGCGGCTGATTTTATTGCGGTTGTAAGGAAAGACCGCACGAACGCGGTCTTGCAGTCCAATGGGCCGGGACCAAATAGTTTTGGGATCAAATTTTTTGTCCGGTCCGGTCTGGTCACGAGCTAACCACATCCAGGAAGGGCCGCTCACTATTAAAATTTCAGTCCTAAATAATTTCAGTCCTAAATGGAACGCGCCGGCGACCTATCGTCCGATGCGCGCTTTGCTGATGTGTGCCTAGAGCGCAGACCGAAGGGCTGTCATTCTTCGCAGCCCTTGTTGCTGCCCCGCATCGTTCGCCTTGCTATTCGGTGAAAAGTCAAACGATTGCGCTATCATCGATGACCGTCAAACACCGGGATGTCACTCGTCAATTCAATCTGCGAAGCTGTGACAACCCAAATGCGCTTGTAAGCAAACAAGCGTGAAGGGAGGGTTCGCAATGGAGAAGGTGCGACGCTTGCGTGCGATAAGTTCGCTGTGCCGGCAACAGGCCGCGTACAACAGCATAAATGCAAGCTGCTCGCAGAAGCAGAATACTGGGATCACCTGGCCCATCTTGAGCTGTCTTCCTACTTCCAACAATGCAACGCCATTAGCTCGAATGAGATAGAGCGGCCTCGATCAATCACAAACACGAATGACGCTGGACCGAAGGCGATTTCGGCCACGTGAGGACGGAGCAAGGCTGTCGTTTGCATTCCGCCACCGCACGTCTCACAGAGAGAAGTGGCCTGGACACGCATGCTCTCGTCGAGCTGTGAAGCAGGGCAGGGCGATTGCGGTCACACCACGTCGTTCGGCTGCTGCGCAAATGGCCACGAGAGAATGCCGAGAGAACGCGACCTCGTCCTCACGGGCTTGCGACCTGTTCCAGCGCGTTGAAGCGTGCCTTCTGCTCGCTGCTCAGCGTGGCATAGAACTCGTCAAGAGTCGGTTCGACCAGCTTGGCGGCCGTCAGCATGGCTTCGAGCCGGTGCTGCATCGCTTCCAGCCGTCCGACCGGCGTCAGCGGTACATCGTTCGGGCAGGCCGCCTGCAGGTGATCGACGCCCTTGGCCGTCGCTTCGCTGAGGCGGTCGAGCGCTTCCTTCTGCTTGCCTGCGGGGTGCAGCACTGCCTCGATCCTTTGGATCGGTAACTGGGTCAAGCCGGACTTCGGATCGCCGCAGCCGTCGGCAGTGGTTTGGGCACTGGCTTGCTGCGGCAGGGAGCGCTCGCCGACATTGGGGCCGAGCGCGTTGAAGCGCGCCTGCTGCTCGTCACTGAGTGAGTTGTAAAAATTCTCCAGTGCCGGCCGCACGATCTTGACGGCTTCCAGCGTCGCGCTGATGCGGTTCATCATTGCGCGCAGGCGGCTGGGTGGAGTCAGTGCATACGTCTCTGCGCAGGAATCCTTGAACACACCGGCAGCGTTGGCCGCCGCGGTCTTCAGCTCGTCGAGCAGCGTGCGTTGCTCCGGTGTCGGCCGTACCGCCCGCGCGATATCGGCAAGCGGCCAGGCGGTGACGCCCTTGTCCGGTGTGCCGCACAATTGCCGCAGCGTCTGGGGGCTCACGCTGGCGCCTCGAGGAGCGCGGGAACCTCCGCCGGCTTGCGGATAGTCATACGGGTTGGTGGTGCTGGCATAGGCGGAATAGGGGCTGTCACCACCCCAGAACACGGTGTCGACGAAGTCGTCATACGCGTACGCCCAATAGCCGGGCTCGTAGGCATAGGACCAGAAGGTGTAGTCAAAAATGTCGGAATAGGCGTAGGGCCAGAACACCGGCCCAAGCCATGCCACGAAGGCCGCGGGGTGGCGGTGGCGCCAGGCCTGCCGGGGCGCCCAGCCGCTCTGGCGGGTGATGAGAGCCGCCTGGGTTTGCGAAGTGGCCTGCTCGCGGAAACGCTCGGCAAATCGCCCGCGCCCGGCGGCTCGCCCTGCGGCAGCCGCTGCAGCAGTTGCCGCGGGAGCCTGTCCCAGCCGCTGCTGGCGCGCCAGATCGGTTTGCTGCACACGCTGCTCACGCTGGAGCAAGCGGTTTTGCGTCTGGAGCATTCGTTGTTGCTGGCGTTGCGCCCGCGCACCTTCAGGCTTTTGCGACTGCAATTGCTGCACGCGCTGCTGCAGCCGATCGATTCGGGTCTGGCGCTCCGCGGTCTGGCGCGACAGCACCTCGCGCTGCCGCTGCTGCACCACCTGCTGGCGCTGCTGGATCTGCAGGTGATGCTGTTGCGCGCGTTGATCGATCTGCTCCCGTCGCGACAGCCGCTCGCGCGCGGCTGGCGGTCCGCTGGGGCGCAAGGGGGCGGCGATGTGCGGCGTCGGCCGCGGCCCCATGGCCGGACGTTGCGGTGCAGGCGGCGCCCGATGGAATTCAGGTCGCGGCGCCGCCACGTGCGGGGCAGCCCGCGGCGGTGCAGCGAAGTGGGGGGCCGGACGCTGGGGCGGTGAGGCGAGGTGCGGCGCCGGATGCGGCGCCATGGCCGGTCGCTGCGGCATGGAAGGTGGATGGAATGCGGGGGCGGCGGGGCGCACCATGGCCGGCGGCGCCGGCGGACGGGCCATGGCAGGTGGTGCGGCTGGCCGAACTGCCGGCGCTGCGGCCGGCCCGGGTGGTCCACCCCTTCCGTGTCCCTGAGCGGACGCGCTGACGCTCGCCGCCAGCATCGAGGCACCAACCAAAAAGGCCGTCAGGCAAACGCCATGCGGAAGCATGCTCGTCGCTCCCAGCTCGATATCGCCCACAATTCTCAACGCACAGGTGGCGGAATCGTTCGTCGTTGGTCGCAGCCGGCAATTGCGATCTTCCGACGCAGGCAGGCTCTAGGAGAAATCCTGCGTCAGGATCGTCGCGAACTGCTCCAGTGCCCCGTCGACCTGAGCGCTGGTGATCACCAGCGGCGGGGCGATGCGGATGGTGTGCTCATGGGTGTCCTTGGCGAGGATGCCCTTGCCCTGGAGCGCCTCGCAGTAGCGGCGCGCGCGGCCGGCTTCGGGATGCAGCTCGACCGCCAGCATCAGGCCGCGGCCGCGCACGTCGCGGATCGTGTTGGCGCGGATGGCTTTCAAGCCTTCGAGAAAGCGCGCGCCTTGCGTGGCTGCGTTCTCGATCATGCCTTCTTCCACCAGCACGCGCAGTGCCGCGCGCGCGACCGCGCAGGCGAGCGGGTTGCCGCCGAAGGTTGAGCCGTGTTGCCCGGGTCGCAAAGTCCCGAGCACGTCGTTGTTCGAGAGCACAGCCGACACCGGATAGAAGCCGCCGGACAAGGCCTTGCCGAGCAGCGTCACGTCAGCCTCGACGCCTTCGTGCTGTTCGGCAAGCAGCTTGCCAGTGCGGCCGAGCCCGGTCTGGATCTCGTCGAGCACCAGCATGACGTTGTTGGCCGTGCAGAGCTTGCGCACCCCCGTGAAATAGCCGGGTGGAGGAATGATGACACCGGCTTCGCCCTGGATCGGCTCGACCAGAAAGGCGACGGTGTTTTGCGTGATCGCTTCTTCCAGCGCCGCGGCGTCGCCGAACGGGATAATCTTGAAGCCCGGCGCGAACGGCCCAAAATGGGCGCGGGTCTCGGGCTCGGTTGAAAAACCGACGATGCCCAGCGTGCGCCCGTGGAAATTGTTGGTGCAGACGATGATCTCGGCCTGGCCGTCCGGCACGCCTTTCACCTCGTAGCCCCATTTCCGCACCGACTTGATCGCGCTTTCGACCGCCTCGGCGCCGCTGTTCATCGGCAGCACCTTGTGCGAGCCGGTCAACGCCGCGATCTCTTCGTAGAACGGGGCGAGCTGGTCGTTGTGAAAGGCGCGCGAGGTCAATGTAAGCCGGCTCGCCTGTTCGACCATCGCGGCCAGGATTTTCGGGTGGCAGTGGCCCTGGTTGAGAGCCGAATAAGCCGAGAGGCAATCGAGATAACGGTTGCCCTCGGTATCCCACACCCAGACACCTTCGCCGCGCGACAGGACGACCCCGATCGGCTCGTAGTTGCGAGCGCCAAAGCGTGCTTCGGTTGCGAGGAAATCGATGACCGAGGAGCTCATCTTCGTCACTCCATTGCTGCTTCGGCATTGGCCGTTGGCGAGGCGCGCGCTCCCGTCGATTTGCCTCCCCTTGTCAAATGGTTATGCGGATCCATAAGGCAATCTTCCGCCGACGGCCCTCTACTGTGCATGGGGTTGTTTTCGACATCTTTGTTTCCGGCCTCAGTCGATCGCGCACGGCACGCTCAAAAAGCCGCGGAACCGCACCCGTCCACCCCTAACCGGCTGTCCGCTCACGGCATAGTTCGGGAAGCGCGCCAAGAAGCGTGAGACCGCGATGGCGCCTTCCAGCCGCGCCAGCGCCATGCCGGCGCATTGATGCGCACCGGTGGCGAAGGCGAGATGCCGGTTCGGCGTGCGCGCGATGTCGAATCTCTCGGGGTCGGGAAACTGCGCCGGATCGCGGTTGGCAGCTCCGATGCACAGCGTGATCGACGTGCCGGCATCGAGCATGACGCCGCCAAGCTCGACCCGCTCCGTGGTCATGCGGTTGCCGAGCTGGTTCGAGCTCTCGTAGCGCAGCGTCTCTTCGACCGCAGTTTTGATGAGGTCGGGGTGGTCGATCAGCCGCCGCTTCTGATCCGGATTGCGGTCGAGCGCCACGAGGCCGTTGCCGATCAAATTGGTGGTGGTCTCGTGGCCGGCATTGAGCAGGAAGATGCAGTTGTGCAGCAGCTCCTTCTCGGTCAGCCGCTCGCCGTTGTCTTCACCCTGTATCAGGCGCGTCAGCACGTCGCGCTCGGGATTGCCGGGCCTTTCGCGCCGGCGCGCGACCAGCGTTCGGAGGTAGCCGAGGAAATCCGTCACCGCGTTGTTGCCGCGGGCAGCGACTTTAGGTGACACCACTGGTTCGAGGGCACCGAGGATTGCCAGCGACCAGTCGCGCAGCGGCGCGCGCTCGTCATGGGGCACGTCGAGCAGATTGCCGATCACCTCGATGGGGATCGAGGCGGCGAAGTCCTCGATCAGCTCGCAGCTGCCCTTGGTGGCGATGGCATCGAGCAGACCGTCGACCAGCTTGATGATATCAGGCTCCATCCCGGCGATTGCGCGCGGCGACAGCGCGCCCATGATCAGGCGCCGCACGCGGGTATGCGCCGGCGGATCGTTGAAGACGAGGCTCGTGGTGTGGTGTTCGTAGAGCGGGGTGTCGCCGTATTTCGGTGCGAACTCGCGCTTCTTGTCCGAGCTGAACGATTTTGTGTTCTTGTAGCTCGTGACGAGATCGTCATAGCGGGTCAGGAACACGGTGCCGTTGCGTAGGCGCTTGACCGGCTCGTTCTCCCGCAGTGCACGATAGGTCGGGTAGGGATCGTCGTAGAATTCCGGCGTCAGCTTCTCCAGATCGAAACTGGCCGCCAGTTCATTCGCACTTGCGTTCATGCCGCCATACTCGCCGGTTGAATCCGATATGCTGTATTCGCTCTTTTGAGCGGCTCGGTTCACCGTCTACAGTCGAACCGTGATTTGCAAGCCGACCGGACAGGAAAATGCACGCCCGCGCTGACGCTGCCGACACCGCCGCCGACTCCGGCACTCATTGGCCCGACGATATTTTCGCGACCTTGCAACGCTTCGACGTCCGGCAGGTGCCCTACGTGCCCGACGCCGGCCATTCAAAGCTGATCCAGCGCGTGCTGGCATCGTCCACGATGCGCGGCATTCCGCTGACGACGGAGGAGGAGGGCGTGGCGCTTCTCGCCGGCGCCTGGACCGGCGGACAGCGCGGCGTGCTGCTGATGCAGTCGAGCGGGGTCGGTAATTGCATCAACATGCTGTCGCTGATCCCGATCCTGCGCTTTCCCTTCCTCACCCTGGTGACCATGCGTGGCGAGTGGGGCGAGTTCAATCCGTGGCAGGTGCCGATGGGATCGACCACGCAGGGCGTGTTCGAGCTCTCGGGTGTCAAGGTGCTGCGGGCTTCGACCGCAGCTGAGGTGCCGGCCGTGCTCGAGGCGGCGGCCGCGCAGGCCTATAACGCCCTCACGCCCACCGCCGTCCTGCTGTCGCAGCGCCTGATCGGCGCCAAGGTTTTCACCAAATGAGCAAGGCCAATCTCCTCGACCGCCGTCAAGTGGTGTCCGCGCTTCTCGCGGACCGCAAGGATGTGGTTGCGATCGGCGGCCTCGGCGCCTCCACCAACGACATGTTCGCGGCCGGCGACCATGCCCGGAATTTCTACCTCTGGGGCGGCATGGGCGGGGCGGCGATGATCGGGTTGGGCCTCGCTCTGGCGCAGCCAAAGTTGCCGGTGCTGGTCATCACGGGCGACGGCGAGATGCTGATGGGCATGGGCAGCCTTGCCACCATCGGCCTCCAGAAGCCGTCCAACCTCTCGATCGCGGTGCTCGACAATGAAGCCTATGGCGAGACCGGCGGTCAGACCAGCCACACCGCCGCGGCCGCCGACCTCGTCGGCGTCGCCAAGGCCTGCGGCATCGGGGATAGCCGGTCCGTGACGACCATGGTCGGGGTCGAGGCCTTCGCCAAAGCCGTCCACGACGTCTCCGCCGGGCCGCGCTTTGCCAGCGTGAAGATCGACAGCGCCAATCTGGAGCGGATTTTGCCGAGCCGGGATGGGACTTACATTCTCAACCGGATTCGCGGCGACCTCGGCTTCCAGCCAATCTAGGCGCTCCCGTCCTGCACGGAGACCGTGTGGGCGAGGTCAATTTCCGCTGGAATTACAACGCACTCAGGTTGCGATGCAGCATAGTGCTTGACTTTTGCGTGGGTGAGTGCTTACTCACTAGCATGAGCTCATTGCGTATGACGAGCGACCTGAGGCGTCAATTGATCCTCGGCGCCGCAAAGCGTTGCTTTGCCCGACACGGCTATACCGGCACCACGACCAAGAGCGTGGCGGCCGCCGCTGCCATTTCCGAGGCGCTGCTGTTCAAGCATTTCCCGTCCAAGGCCGCGCTTTACGCCGAAATCCTCAGCGACGAATGCGAGGCGGACCCGGCGCTCATGGAGCTGCTCGAACGTGAGCCGTCGACGGCCACGTTGGTCGAAGTGATCCGCGGCATGGTCGGGCATTTCATGCACATCGCCGATGGGCCCGACCAGGAAGAGGCCCAGCGCCTGCGATTGATGGCCACGAGTCATTTGGATGATGGCGAATTCGCTCGTTTGCTATATGCCAAGATCGAGACGCTGATCGGGGCGGCCTTCGTCGCCTCGCTCAAGCGTGCGGTTGCCGCGAGGGACGCGCGGCCATACAACGGCGAACCGCTCAACCTGTTCTGGTTTGCGCATCACACCGTGATGACGGCTGCGCTGACCAGGCTGCCGGCCACGCCGTGTCTCGCTTACGGCAAGGCGAACGACCTTGAGCGGCAGCTGTGTGAGTTTCTCCTGAGGGGTATCGGACTTAACGACGCCGCAATTGTTTCGCATTTGGGCCGCGATCAGGCCGGTTGTGTGGGCAAGACGGCGATTGCAGAGAGTGCATGACATGAACATCGTCACCGAACACAAGATTTCGGGCGAACCGATCGACAACAAGGCTCCCAAGCGTCCGGTCCGGCCGGTGCTCTGGTTCATCATCGTCGGCGCGCTTCTGGCGGTGCTCGTCGGTGGCCTCGTCTGGTTCAATTATTTCCGCGGCCAGATGATCAAGCAGTTCTTCGCCAACAACAAGCCGCCGCCGGTCGCGGTCAGCGCCGCCGAGGCGAAGTCCGAGGTGGTGCCGAACCTGCTGACCGCGGTCGGTGGGTTGTCCGCCGTGCACCAGGTCGACGTCAGCGCCGACGTCAACGGCCGCGTCACCGAGATCAAGTTCGAGCCAGGCACGCATGTCGAGGCCGGCACGCCGCTGGTGCAGATGTTCGACGCGCCGGAGCAGGGCGACCTCGCCAACTACAAGGCGCAGTCCACCGTCGCGCAGCTGTCGCTCGACCGCGCCAAGCAACTGGCGTCGCGCCAGTTCGGCCCGCAGGCAACCGTCGACACCGCGCAGGCCGCGTACGATCAGGCGCTGGCGGGTATTGCCAAGACCGAAGCGTTGATCTCGCAGAAGCTGGTCCGCGCGCCGTTCGCCGGCGATCTCGGCGTTCGCAAGGTCGAGGTCGGCCAGTATCTGACCGCCGGCACGGCCATCGTTTCGCTGACGGATCTGTCGGAGCTGTGGGCCAACTTCACGGTGACGGAAAAGGACTCGGGCAATCTCAAGGTCGGTCAGCCGGTTCGGCTGAAGGTCGACGCCTATCCGGGCCGCACCTTCGACGCCAAGATCACGACGATCGAACCGCAGATATCGAGTGACACCCGCAACATCCGCGTGCAGGCGACCATCTCCAATCCGGAGAAGATCCTGAAGCCCGGCATGTTCGTGACCACCACCGTGGTGCTGCCGGACAAGCCGGCCGTGGTCACCGTGCCGGAGACGGCGGTCGACTACACGCTGTACGGTGACTCGGTGTTCGTGATCACCGAGAAGAAGGAAGCCGACGGCAAGACCAGCCTGAGCGCGGTGCGCACTTTCGTGCAGACCGGCAGCCGGGTCGAAGGCCGCGTCGAAATCGTCAAGGGCGTGAAGCCGGGCGACAAGGTCGTCGCCGTCGGCCAACTCAAGCTGCAATCGGGCGCGGCGGTGTCGATTTCGACCGACCCGGCTCCGCAGATCCCGGCGCAGCCACCGCGCTACTGACATCGTACACGTTGCAGCATGATCCGGCACGGCCGGGTCATGCGTTTTGCAAGTCAAAGAAATCGAGATCGCCGCGATGCGCTTTACTGATATTTTCATCAAACGCCCGGTCCTGTCGGTCGTCGTCAGCCTGCTGATCCTGCTGATCGGTTTGCGCGCGGCGACGACGCTGCCGATCCGGCAATATCCGAAGCTGTCGAACACGGTCATCAACATCACGACCGTCTATCCGGGCGCGTCCGCGGACCTGATCCAGGGCTTCATCACCACGCCGATCGAGCAGGCGGTCGCTTCCGCCGAAGGTGTCGACTACATCACCTCGTCCTCGGTGCTCGGCACCTCGACGATCCAGGTCTACATCAAGCTGAATTTTGATCCGAACCAGGCGCTGACCGAGGTTCTGGCCAAGACGAACTCGGTCAAATATTTGATCCCGAAGGAATCCAACGACCCGATCGTCACCAAGACCACGGGCCAGACCACGGCCGTGATGTATCTCGGGTTCTCGTCCGAAGAGCTGTCGGGCTCGGCGATCTCCGACTATCTGACGCGCGTTGTGCAACCGGTGCTGTCGACCGTCGATGGCGTGGCCTCCGCCGACATTCTCGGCGGCCAGACCTTTGCGATGCGGCTGTGGCTTGATCCCCTGAAGATGGCGGGCCGCAACGTGTCGCCCGCAGATGTCGCGACCGCGATCACCGCCAACAACTTCCAGTCAGCGGCGGGGCAAACCAAGGGCTATCTCATCGTCTCGAACGTATCGACGAATACGGGCCTGACCGACGTCAACCAGTTCAAGAAGATGATCGTCAAGGCCAAGGACGGCGGCTTCGTGCGGATGGAGGACATCGCCACCGTCGAACTTGCGGCCCAGAGCACGGACGCGAGCGTCGCCTTCAACGGCGAGCACGCCATCTTCATCGGTGTGCAGGCAACGCCGCAGGGCAACCCGTTGACGCTGGTCAAAGGCGTGCGGGCGCTGTTCCCCGAGCTGGAGCGCAATCTGCCGCCCTCGATGAAGATGAAGGTCGCCTACGATTCGACCAAGTTCATCCAATCCTCGATTGACGAGGTCGAGAAGACGCTGGGTGAAGCCGTGATCATCGTGATCGTGGTGATCTTCCTGTTCCTGGCGTCGTTCCGTTCGGTGATCATTCCAGTCGTCACCATCCCGCTGTCGATGATCGGCGTCTGCACGCTGATGCTGGCGCTGGGCTTCAGCTTCAACCTGTTGACCCTGCTTGCGATGGTGCTCGCGATCGGACTCGTGGTCGACGACGCCATCGTCGTGGTCGAAAACATCCATCGCCATCTGGAGGAAGGGAAAACGCCAGTCCAGGCATCGCTGGAAGGCGCGCGCGAAATCGTGGGTCCCGTCGTCTCGATGACCATCACGCTCGCCGCCGTGTACGCGCCGATCGGTTTCCTCGGCGGCCTGACCGGCTCGCTATTCCGCGAATTCGCCTTCACGCTTGCGGGCTCGGTGATCGTATCCGGCGTGATCGCGCTGACGCTGTCGCCGATGATGTGCTCGGTGCTGCTGAAGAACACCGAAGAGGGTCGCTTCGCCAAGGCGGTTAACAAGGTGTTTGGCGCGCTGACGCGGTGGTATGGGCGCAGGCTCGACCGCTCGCTCGACTACAAGGCCATCACCGGCCTGTTTGCGGTGACCATCCTCGGGCTCGTCGGCTTCCTCTACATGCACACGTCGAAGGAGCTGGCGCCCGAAGAAGACCAGGGCATCGTGTTCGCGGTGACCAAGGCGCCGAAATACGCCAACATCGACTACGTCGACTTTTACGGCGAGAAGCTCGACAAGGAATTCCAGAAATTCCCCGAGACCGATCTGCGCTTCGTGCTGAACGGCATCAACGGCCCGCAGGGCGGTATCGCCGGCATGCTGCTGAAGCCGTGGGAGGACCGCAAGCGTTCGTCGATCCAGCTGAAGTCGCTGGTGCAGGCCGAGCTTTCCAAGATTGAGGGCGTGCAGGCGTTCGCGTTCAACCTGCCGCCGCTGCCGGGCGGCCCCGGCGGCCTGCCGGTGCAGATGGTGATCAACTCCACCGCCAGCTTCCAGACTGTCTACGAACAGATGGAGAAGCTGAAGGCTGCCGCCCGCAAGAGCGGAATGTTCATCGTTTCCGACAGCGATCTTGCCTACAACCAGCCGAACGTGAAGGTGACGATCAACCGCACCAAGGCGCAGGATCTCGGCGTCAACATGCAGAACCTCGGCAGCACGCTCGCCGTGCTGCTCGGCGGCAACTACATCAATCGCTTCAACCTCGAGGGCCGTTCCTATCAAGTCATCCCGCAGGTGCCGCGCGGTCAGCGGCTCTCGCCGGAATCGCTCGCCGGCTACTACGTGACGACCAACACCGGCCAGCAGCTTCCGCTGTCGACGGTGGTGTCGATCGAGACCAAGACCGAGCCGAATTCGCTGACACATTACAATCAGCTCAATTCGGCGACCTTCTCAGCGGTACCGATGCCCGGCGTGACCGTCGGTGCGGCGGTGGACTTCCTCGAGAGCGAGGCCAAAAACCTGCCGCAAGGTTTCAGCCATGATTATCTCGCGGACAGCAGGCAATATGTGCAGGAAGGCAACCAGCTCGCGATCACCTTCGGCTTCGCGCTGATCATCATCTTCCTGGTGCTAGCGGCGCAGTTCGAGAGCTTGCGCGATCCGCTGGTCATCATGATTTCGGTGCCAATGGCGATCGTTGGCGCGCTGATCCCGCTGTTCTTCGGCGTGGCGACCATGAACATCTACACCCAAGTCGGCCTTCTGACCTTGGTGGGCCTGATCACCAAGCATGGCATCCTGATGGTGGAGTTCGCCAACGAGCTCCAGATCAACGAACGGCTCGATCGCCGCTCCGCCATCGAAATGTCGGCCCGCATTCGTCTGAGGCCGATCCTGATGACCACGGCCGCGATGGTGACGGGCCTTATCCCGCTCCTGACCGCGACCGGCGCAGGCGCGGCGAGCCGCTTCTCGATCGGTCTGGTGGTCGTCGCCGGAATGTCGATCGGCACGCTGTTCACGCTGTTCGTGCTGCCGGCGGTCTACGTGGTGCTGGCGACCGACCATCGCGCGGCGGCCGATTCCGAGCGGAACAAACAAGTCAACGATCTCGACCTTGGCTCCAAGGCGCTACGGCCGACCTGAGGCCGCAGGTAAGCCAACCCGAGGGCGGCAGCGGCTAATCCGTTGCCGCCCTTTTTCTATTGCCCCGGTTGCTTCGGCTAGCTTTTCCCCGCTCGCGAGAGACAAGGTCCCGTCTTCTTGCTAGGTTCGGCGGGATGAGCCTTTCCCTCCACCCTGACACCCCGCAAGCCAGGACGCTGCCAAGCGCGGCGCCGGTTGCCGTCGCGTCGGGCACGACGCCAGGGCAGGGGATCAGGAGCCGGCTCTTCACGAAATATGTGGCGCTGTTCGTGGCTGTCGTCGCGATCGCGCTGCTGGCCAACGGACTGTTCGAGGTCCTCTTCTATTATCGCGAGCACAAGGCCGCGCTGATCCGGGTCCAGCATGAACAGGCCGAGGCAGCCGCGGCCAAGATTGGTCAGTTCGTCAAGGAGATCGAGAGCCAGCTCGGCTGGACCACGCAGCTGCCCTGGTCGGCGGGTTCGATCGAGCAGCGCCGCTTCGATGCGCTGCGGCTGCTGCGCCAGGTCCCCGCGGTTACCGAGCTCGCCCAGGTCGATGCGACCGGCAGGGAGCGGCTGCGGGTCTCGCGGCTCGCCATGGACGCGATCGACAGCGGCATCGACCTGTCGGACGATCCGAAGTTCACCGAGGCGGTCGCGCACAAGGTTTTTTACGGTCCGGTCTATTTCCGCAGGGAATCCGAGCCGTACATGACCCTGGCGCAGGCCGGGTCGCGCAAGGATGCCGGCGTCAGTATCGCGGAGGTCAATCTCAAGCTGATCTGGGACGTGGTATCCCAGATCAAGGTCGGCGAGCACGGACACGCCTACGTGGTCGGTCCGGAGGGACGCCTGATCGCGCACCCCGATATCAGCCTGGTCCTGCGCAACACCGACATGTCAGGTCTCACCCAGGTGCGTGCCGCGCTTCTCGGAGGCAGCGCCGCATTCGACGCGCTTTCCGAAGCGCGCAATCTCCAAGGACAGAAGGTGCTGACCGCGTCGGCGCCGATTGCGCCGCTGCACTGGACCATGTTCGTCGAGCTCCCGGTCGAGGAAGCCTATGCGGCGCTCTATGCCGCGTTGGAACGGCTTGCATTCGTGCTGCTCGCGGCGTCGATCTTCGCGGTGCTTGCCGGGATATTCCTGGCGCGCCGCATGGTCGGGCCGATCCAGGCGCTGCGGCGCGGCGCCGAGCGCATCGGCAGCGGCGATTTCTCCCAGCGCATCTCGATCCGAACCGGAGACGAGCTGGAGGGGCTCGCGGACCAGTTCAACGACATGGGCGAGCGTCTGCAGGAATCCTATGCGGACCTGGAGAAGAAGGTCGAGGTGAGAACGGCCGAGTTGACCGAGTCGCTCGAGCAACAAACGGCTACGTCGGAAGTGTTGCAGGTCATCAGCTCGTCTCCGGGCGAACTCGCGCCGGTGTTCCACAAGATGCTCGAGAATGCCACACGCGTCTGTGGCGCGAGTTTCGGCGTGATGAATTTGTGGGACGGCGAGAGTTTCACGATTGCTGCGGATTACAATGTGCCGCCCGCGTTCGCGGCTTCGCGAAAAGATATGGCAATCCGTCCGCATCCGGAGAGCGCGCTTGCTGAGGTCGTCAGGACACGTCAGGTTGTTCACGTGCACGATGTGCAACAAACTCCGGCGTATCTTGCCGGGGGGCCGACCATTCGTGGAATCTCCGACGTCGCCGGCGCCCGCACGATCGTCATCGTGCCCATGATGAGGGACAGCGAGCTGATCGGAACCGTCGCGGTCTATCGCAAAGAGGTCCGGCCGTTCACCGACAAGCAAATCGCGTTGGTTGAGAACTTCACGAAGCAAGCCGTCATCGCAATCGAGAATACGCGGCTTCTGAACGAGTTGCGCAAGCGTACGACGGAGCTGTCGCAATCCCTCGACGATCTTCGTACCGCGCAGGACCGCCTGATCCAGACCGAGAAGCTCGCGTCCCTCGGCCAGCTCACGGCGGGGATCGCGCACGAGATCAAGAATCCGCTCAATTTCGTCAACAATTTCTCGGCGGTGTCGACCGAGCTGATCGACGAGCTCAACGAGGCCTTGCAAGCGGCCTCGCTCGACGGCAAGACGAAGGAGGAGGTCGAGGAGCTGACCGGCATGCTCAAGAGCAACCTCGAAAAAGTGGTGCAGCATGGCAAGCGCGCCGATTCCATCGTCAGGAACATGCTGCTGCATTCGCGCGAGGGCTCCGGCGAGCATCGCCCCAGCGATATCAATGCGATCCTGGAGGAGAGCCTTAATCTCGCCTATCACGGCGCACGTGCCGAACGGCCCGGCTTCAATGTCACGATCGAGCGCGGCTTCGACCCCGCCGCAGGCATGGTCGATATCTATCCGCAGGAAATCACGCGCGTCTTCCTCAATCTGATCTCGAACGGCTTCTACGCCACCGCCAAGCGCAAGGAGAGCGACGCAGGCGCCTTCGAGCCCACGCTACGCGCGGCTACCAAAACTCTCGGCGAGAGGGTCGAGATCCGCATTCGCGACAACGGCACCGGGATCCCTTCCGATGTGAAGGAGAAGATGTTCAATCCCTTCTTCACCACCAAGCCGGCCGGCGAGGGCACCGGCCTTGGCCTTTCCATGAGCCATGACATCGTCGTGAATCAGCACGGCGGCACGATCGACGTGAACACCGAGCCCGGCGTATTCACCGAGTTCATCATCACCCTGCCGCGCATGATGGCGGCGGGCGACACTTCCGGAGGCAAGACTTGAACGTTTACATCCTGGTCGTCGATGACGAGCCCGACGTCGAGGCGCTGTTCCGGCAGCAGTTCCGGCGCGATTTGCGCGCCGGCCGCTTCCAGATGGAATTCGCGCCGTCCGCGCCCGATGCGCTGAAGCTCGCTGCCGAGGTTCGCGATCCGTCGTTGATCCTGATCCTGTCCGACATCAACATGCCCGGCATGAGCGGACTCGACATGCTGCCGAAGGTGCGTCTTGCGCATCCGGACGTTCCCGTCATCATGATCACCGCCTATGGCGACGCCGAGACGCGCCGGAAGGCTATCGAGCGCGGCGCAGTCGGACTTCTCACCAAGCCGGTCGATTTCGCGCTGCTGCGGCAGGAAATCGACACGAGGCTCGGGCAAGCCGCATGACCGCGACCATCCTCTTCGTCGACGACGAGCCGGATCTCGAGGCGTTGGTCCTGCAAAAATTCCGCAGGCAGATTCGCGATGGGTCGGTGACCATCATGTTCGCGCGCGACGGCCTCGAAGCGCTGCAGTCGCTCGAGCAGAACCCCCATGTCGACATGGTGGTCTCCGACATCAACATGCCCAGGATGGACGGGCTGTCGCTGCTGGCGAAACTCCAGGAAGCCGAAGACAAGAAGTCCACCATCATCGTGTCGGCCTATGGCGACATGAGCAATATCCGCACTGCGATGAACCGCGGTGCGTTCGACTTCCTGACCAAACCGATCGACTTCGCCGACCTCGAGATGACGATCCAGAAGACCATCCGCCACATCGAAATGCTGCGTGAGGTGCGAGGCCGCCAGGCGGAGGCGGAGCGCGCCCATGCCGCGCTCTCGCGTCATTTCTCGCCCGAGCTCGCCAAGCGTCTGGCGGCCAGCGGTGAGAGCGAGGGAATCGAAGTGCAGTGGCGCGATGTCGCGACCATCTTCACGGACATTACCGGCTTCACCTCGCTGGTCGAGAGTGCGCCTCCGGAGACGCTGGGCGCGCTTCTCAACGAGTATGTCGGCGGCATGACCGAGGTCGTCTTCGCGCACGAGGGGACTGTCGCCAAGATCATCGGCGATGCGATCCAGGTGCTCTTCAACGCACCCGGCGATCAGCCCGATTATGCGACCCGCGCGGTCGCCTGCGCACATGATCTCGACGCCTGGGCCGAGGATTTTTCCGCGCGCTGGAAGGTGAGAGGCGTGAATTTCGGCACCACCCGTATCGGCATCCACGCCGGGCCGGCACTGGTCGGAAATTTTGGCGGCAACCGGTTTTTCGACTACACCGCGTATGGAGATTCCATCAACATCGCGGCACGGCTGGAAGCCGCGAACAAGCATCTGGGCACGCGGATTTGCGTCAGTGACGGCATCGCCGAGACGGCTGAGAATTTTCGAGGTCGTCCCGTCGGCGAGCTGATGCTGCGTGGACGCAGCGAACCGTTGCGCGCGTTCGAGCCGCTGGCTCCGGCCCAATTCGCTGCGCCGGAAACGGCGCTGTATTCCAAGGCTTTTGCCAAGATGGAGGCCGGTGATGCCGCCGCCATGCCGGCCTTCGCCGCACTCGTCGGCATGCATGCCGACGATTCCCTGGCCGGCTTTCACCTGAAGCGCCTGCTTAACGGCGACAAGGGCATTCGCATGCAACTGGAATAGGAGTCCGACATGGTTGGTGAATTTAGCGCCGGAAACTACCGTTTCATTCCGTCCGTATTCCAGTACTCGGCCGGTGCGGCCGCTGACGATGGCTATGAGATCGAGCGCGTCCGCTTCGACCGGCTGGTGCCGCTCGCGGAAGGGTTTGCGCTTGCCGCGAAGTATATTCAGGCGGCGGGGCGGCCGCTGACGGCGTTCTGCGCCTGCGAACTGCGCTCGCCCGCGGCCTTCAGCGAGGAAGGCTTTCGCGCGTTCAACCTGCACTATGTGAAGACGCTGTCCGAATGGGGCATCTTCGACGGCACCACCAATCCGGTCGCGCGCAGCAATGTCTGTCCCGAGATCGATCCACCGGCCAAGCCGTCGTTCTATGCGTTCTCCTTCACGCGGCCGACAGGCTCGAAGACGCCGAGCTTCGTGATTTCCGGCGGCGCCGAGGCGCGCGAGGGCAGTGGGACCTATGTCGAGCGCACCGTGCGCTACCGCGACCTCAGCTTGGAAGGCCTTCGCGAGAAGGTGCGCTTCACGACGACGTCCCAGATGGAGAACAGGATGACGGCCTTCGGCTTCGGTTGGAAGGACACGACCGGTGTGCAGGCCTATTCCGTGCACGACTTCCACCACACGCTGGTCGACGAGCTCGTCCGCCGCGGGGCGTTGCGGTCCGGCCTGACCTGGCACTATGCCCGGCCGCCGGTGGTCGATCTCGAATACGAGATGGATTGCCGCCGTGTGATGCGCGAGGTCGTGATCTAGCTAGACTAAGGACCGGTGAGATCAGGCTCGTTTGCTGCAACGGGGGAGGTGTGCTCCCTCCCCCGCTTGCGGGGGAGGGTTGGGGAGAGGGTATTTCCGCAATCGAGAACCCCCAAGAGGAGAGAGCCCTCACCCGGCGCATTGCGCCGGCCTCTCCCGCAAGCGGGAGAGGTGCACCAAGCCCGGGGCCGCTTAATTCAACCTATTCTCATTCCGCTCTAACGCTGCCTTGGATCGAGCGCGTCACGTAGGCCGTCGCCGAGCAGGTTCAGCGACAGCACCACGAGGAAGATCGCAAGCCCCGGCCAGATCGCCATCCAGGGCGCCTGGGTCAGGAAACGCTGCGCTGCGTTGAGCATGCTGCCCCAGGACGGCGCCGGCGGCTGCTGGCCGAGGCCAAGGAAGGACAGCGCGGCTTCGGCGATGATGGCGGCGGCAATCGATAGCGTAGCCTGCACCAGCAGCGCCGGCAGGATGTTCGGCAGGATGTGCGAAAACGCGATCCGCCACGGCGGGTTGCCGAGCGCGCGCGCCGCCTCGACATAGTCCTCGGCCTTGACGTTCAACACCTGGCCGCGGGTCAGGCGGATGAAGATCGGGGTTGCCGAGATGCCGATCGCGATCATGGCATTGCCGAGGCTCGGACCGAGGAATGCGGCGAGCGCGATCGCCAGGATCAGGAATGGGCAGGCCAGCATCGCGTCGGTCATCCGGCTGATCAGCGCATCGACGAAGCCGCCGCGATAGCCGGCGAGCAGGCCGAGCGGAACGCCGACGCCCAGCGCGATCGCGACCGAGATGAGGCCCGCGAGCAGGGACGCGCGCGCGCCGTAGACGACGCGGCTCAGGATGTCGCGACCGAGCTCGTCGGTGCCGAACCAGTGTGCCGCGGTGGGCGGCTTGCGGACGAGGCCCCAGCTCGTCGCGATCGGATCGTAGGGCACGACGAACGGCGCGAGCAGCGCGAAGCCGACGAACAAGGTGATCATGACAAGTCCGAATACTGCGGCCTTGCGTTTGAACAAGCGCCGCCGGGCGCGACGCGCCGGGCTGTCCAGCTCGTCAGCTTGCGCGATAGGAGCGGCGGCGGGCAGGGCGGCATCGGTCATGAGTCTAGCCCCGCAGCCGCGGATTGACGAGGATGTAGGCGACATCGGCAACGAGATTGAGGGTAATGTAGACCGTCGCCGTCACCAGCACGACGCCCTGTACGACCGCGTAGTCGCGGTTGAATACGGCGTCCACGATCAGTTTGCCGAAGCCGGGAATGGAGAAGATCTGCTCGGTCAGAACCGCCCCCGACAACAGCGTGCCGAGCTCGAGCGCGCCGAGTGTGATGATCGGCGTGAGTGCGTTGCGCATGGCGTGCTTGAGGATGACCGAGCGTTCGGACAATCCCTTGGCGCGCGCGGTGCGGACATAGTCGCTTTCCAGCACCTGCAGCATGGCGCTCCGGGTGTGCCGCATCAGGACCGCGGAAATCGCGTTGCCGAGCACGAAGGCCGGCATGATGGTGGCGGCGAGGCTCGCGCGCCAGTTCTCGGTCAGCGGCACGTAGCCGGACGCCGGCAGCCAGCCGAGCTCGATCGAGAACAGGAAGATCAGCATGATGCCGAGCCAGAAATTCGGCGTCGAGATGCCCCACAGCGCGAACAAATTGGCGCCATAGTCCCAGACGGTGCCCCTTTTCACGGCGGAGACGATGCCGGCGGGAATGCCGATCAGGAGCGCGATCAACATTGCCATCGAGCCGAGCTGGAGCGTCACCGGCAGCTTCTGCGCGATCAGCTCGCGTACCGGCATCTTGTTGCGCAGCGATTCACCGAAATTGCCTGATAGAACGCCCTTAAGCCAATAGACGTACTGTACGGGGATCGGCTGATCGAGCCGGTATTGATGGCGGATCTGTTCGATTGCCGCGGGATCGCGCTCCTCGCCGGCCATCACCAGCGCGGGATCCCCCGGCAGCAATTGCTGGAGCGAGAAGATCAGCAGCGACACGAAGAACAGTGTCGGCACGATCTGCACAATGCGGCGGGCGAGGAAGTTCAGCATGGCGCCGGCCGGTTGTCGGGCGATGCCACGCTCACTTGAACTTCAGCCCGACCACGCGCACCAGCCCGTCGGGCATCTGCCTGTATCCCTGGAGCTTGGTCGTGTGCGCAATCAGAAGCGTGCGGTGGTAGATGTAGATGATCGGCAAATCGTCGAGCAGGATCTTGGTCATCTTCTCGTAGATCGCTTTGCGCTCCGCGACATTGGCGGTCAGCCTTCCTTCTTCCATCAGCTTGTCGGCCTCCGGATTCGAATAGACGCCATCGTTCTGCGGTGCCTTGCTGCGCATGAAGATATAGGAGTTGCCGTCGGGATCGATGCGACCGCTCCAGTTGATCTGGAAGATCTGGAACTCGCCGGCCTGGGCCTGCTTGAAGGTGGTCGCGAATTCGACGACGCGGACCTTGATGTCGAAACCTGCTTCGGCCGCCATGGACTGCACGACCTGAGCGACGGCCTCGTACTCGGTCCCCTTCGGCACCATGTAGTCGACCGTGACGGGCAGGCTGACGCCAGCCTCCTTCAACAGCGCCTTCGCTTTAGCGATGTCGCGACCATGAAGGGGGAATGCCTTCTGGTAATAGGGATGCGTCGGGCTGACCCATTGATTGCCGGGGGTGAACTCGCCGTTGAACACGACCTGGTTGATCGCCTGGCGATCGATCGACAGATCGAGCGCCTGACGGACTTTCGCCGATTGGCTCAGGGGCCCCTTGGCCTTGTCATTGCCAATATTGATGGTCAGGCCGAGATAGCCCAGCTCAGGCGCCGTTGACAGCACGAGCTTGGGGTCGGCGCGGACGTCCTTGATGTCGGTGGCGAGCACGCGCTCGATCAGATCGAGCCCGCCGGACTTCAGGTTGGCAAGGCGCACCGTGGCATCCACGATCGGCAGGAACACCACGCGGTCGATATGGATGTTGTCCTTGTTCCAGTAATCGGCGAATCTCTCGAACACCATGCGGTCCTGCTGCACGCGGTCGACGAATTTGTAGGGACCGGCGCAGACCGGATGCAGGCCGAACTTGTCGCCGGCCTCCTTGGCGGCCTTCGGCGACACCATCATGCCGGAGCGGTCGGTCAGCTGGGCGATCAACGGGGAGTAAGGCGTCTTGAGCACCAGCTTGATGGTCAGGGGATCGACCACCTCGACATGGTCGACGCTGGCGAGCTCGGACTTGCGGAACGAACCCGGCAGCGTCATGTGACGCTCGATCGAGAATTTTGCCGCTTCCGCGTCGAGCGGTTCGCCGTCGTGGAATTTCACGTTCGGCCGGAGCTTGATGGTCATCTCCTTGCCGTCGGCCGAGGTCTCATGGGACAACGCGAGCTGCGGCACGATGTTGAGCTTCTCGTCGATGTCGAACAGCTTGTCGCAGAAGGCGGAGAATACGATGCGCCCGACATAGGTACGGCCGATGCTGGGGTCGAGGATATCAGGGTCTTCGCCGATGCCGATGCGAAGCGTGGTCTGGGCTTGAGCCTGGATTTGGGCCGCGCCTACGAGCGACGTCAGCAATGCCGACGCCAGGAGTGCCAAACGCATAGGACTCATCGCTCTCAACCTCTGTTTTACGGCTATGCCGGGTTCGTCCCCGATGAACTAACCCCGCTGCCGCGGACTGCTTCCGGGCCGCCGCTAAAGGCGGCGACCAATTTTTCGAGAACCGGGGAGAAGCCGCCGTCCGTTGGGACGATTGCTTCGGACGACGGCAGTTCCGACGTTCGGTGGCATGCCGTTGCATGTCCGATGCCATCCGGCATGAGCTGAGGCATTTCGCTGCGGCAACGGTCGACCACGTAGGGGCAGCGGGTGTGGAAGCGGCATCCCGGCGGCGGATTGAGCGCGCTAGGGATCTCTCCCTGCAGCACAATCCGGCTGCGCTTTGCCCGCGGTTTAGGCACGGGAATCGCGGACATTAGGGCCCGGCTATAGGGATGACGCGGTGCGGCAAACAGTGCGTCCGCCGCCGCCGTCTCGACGATCTGGCCGAGATTCATCACCGCCACGTGGTCGGCGATGTGCTTGACCACGGCGAGGTCATGCGAGACGAAAATGTAGGCCAGCCCAAGCCGGTCCTGGAGCTCGCGCAGCAGATTGAGAATCTGCGAGCGGATCGAGACGTCGAGCGCCGAAACCGGCTCATCGCAGATGATCAGTTTCGGCTCGACCGCGAGCGCGCGGGCGATGGCGATGCGCTGGCGCTGGCCGCCGGAGAATTCGTGCGGGTAACGCCGCGCCAGCCGCGGCTCCAGCCCGACCAGCCGCAGGATCTCCTCGACGCGTTCGCGGCGCCGGGCGGGCGGCACCAGGTTGTGCAGCGCCAGCGGCTCGGTCAGGATCTGGCCGACGGTCATGCGCGGATTGAGCGAGGCGTAGGGATCCTGGAAGATGATCTGCGCCTCGCGGCGAAAGGCGCGCAGCGCGCCGGCGTCGAGCGAGAGCAGATCGCGGCCTTCGAAATGGATCGTGCCTGCATCCGGCTCGATCAGCCGCAGCACCAGGCGGCTGACGGTGGATTTGCCGCAGCCGGACTCACCCACCAGCGCCAGCGTCTTGCCGGCATCGAGCGAGAAGGAAACGGCATCAACGGCTTTGACATGCGCCAGCGCCCTTCCGAACAGCGAACGCTCGGCGACGAAATGCTTGACCAGGCCATCGACCTTGAGCAGCGCCATCACGACACCAGACGTTCGAGCGGCGCGCGGATGCAGCGCGAGAGGTGGCCGGGACTGATTTCGACCAGCCGCGGCGGCGCCTTGGTGCAGGCGTCCAGCACGAAGGGGCAGCGTGCGGCGAAGCGGCATCCCGCAGGCGGCTGCATCATGTTCGGAACCATGCCCTCGATCGTGGCGAGCTGTTCGGCGCGATGGTCGAGCCGCGGGATCGAGCCGAGCAGGCCGACGGTGTAGGGATGCTGCGGCGCTGAGAACAGCTCGTCCACCGGCGCGCGCTCGACGATCTCGCCGGCATACATCACCGCGACCTCGTCGCAGACTTCGGCGACGACGCCCAGATCGTGGGTGATCAGGATGATGGCCGCGCCGCTCGCCGCCTTCAACTCGCGCATCAGCTCCAGGATCTGCGCCTGCAGCGTGACATCGAGCGCGGTGGTTGGCTCGTCCGCGATCAGCAGCCGCGGGTCGCAGGCGAGTGCCATCGCGATCATGACGCGCTGACGCATGCCGCCGGAGAGCTTGTGCGGATATTCGTCGATCCGCCGCTCGGGCGAGGGGATGTGGACGCGACGCAGCAGATCGATCGCCCGCTCGCGCGCACTCCTGCGCGAACCGCCGCGGTGGCGCAGAATCGTCTCGACGATCTGGTCGCCGATGGTGAAGCTCGGATTGAGCGAAGTCATCGGCTCCTGAAAGATCATCGCGAGCCGGTTGCCGCGGAGGTCGCGCAGCGTCTGGTCCGATGTCTTAAGCAGGTCGAAGCCGTCGAAGCGGATCGCGCCGGAGATATCCGCGCTCTGCTTTGGCAGCAGGCCCATGATCGCCAGCGACGTCACGCTCTTGCCGCAGCCGGATTCGCCGACGAGGCCGAGCGTCGCGCCATGGGCGACGCTGAGATCGACGCCGTCGACCGCGTAGGTGAGGCGGCCGTCGTCGTCGTGAAAACGAATGCGCAGATCGCTGATCTCGATGAGCGGGCTCGGGTTCATGATCGTTTTGCGCGCGCTGCGGCGATGCTCGCGTCGATGACACTGCGATCGGTGTTGCCGGCTGGGTTCTGCCGCGTCGGCATGGAGGCGCGGAAGTGTACCCAGAGCTCGTGGCTGACCCGTTCGAGCCGCTCGAGCTCACCGAGCGGATCGGGATGATCGTCGGCGCGCAGGTCCAATGCCGGCCATTCCTCCTCGCCGTGGATCAGGAGCGCAGCGGATTGCTTGCCGCGCTTGTCGCCGCCGGCGGCCTCGCCCGCGCGCATCGCGGCGAGCAGGCGGCGCGGGAAGGGCAGGCTGTCATTGGCGATATAGGTTTTTGCGGTCTCGTCGAGCACGTCGGCGCCGGCAAGCATGTTGCCGGCGATGGAGAAGCCGCTGCCGGCTATGTGGCCGCACCAGTCGACGCAATCGCGCCCGGTATGCGCGGCGATCGCGCCGCTGGCGTCCATGATGTGGATCTGGCGGCTCTCGCGGCCGTCATCGGTTGCGAGCAGGCTGGCGAGAACATCATGTGCGTTGAGGCCTTCGCGCAAAAGCTTGACGCCGTCGATGCCGTAATAGGGATTGACGAAGGCCTGCGTCGCGATGGCGCCGAGGCCGGCGGCGATATAAGGCACGCGCGCGCCGACGGCGAAGAAGCGCGTGGCAACGGCGATGCCGAACTGGCCGGTAGCAGAATCGCGCGCGATGATCGACCAGGTCATGTGCTGCCTCTAGCGCCCTGCGGCGTAGCCCTGCATGCCGCGCGGATTGGCGGCAGCCCGGCGGCGCGGACCGACGCGCGAAGCCGCGGTGAGGCGGCCTTCCGACCAGTCGGGACCGACCTCGACGATATGTCCGCGTTCGCGAAGATTCTCGATCGTCGCCTTCGGCACGCGGTTCTCGACCACGAGCACGCCGGGGCGCGCGGTGCGGGGCCAGAACGAGATCGGGAAATGTTCGGAATGCCAGGCCGGGGCGTCGATCGCCTCCTGGAGATTGAGGTTGCAATGGACGTGCCGCAGGAAAAACTGCGTGATCCACTGATCCTGCTGGTCGCCGCCCGGCGAGCCCCAGGCGAGATATGGCTCGCCGTCCCGCAACGCCATGCTCGGCGACAGCGTCGTGCGCGGCCGCTTGCCCGGCGCGAGCGAGCTCGGTTGATTCTCTTCCAAATCAAACATTTGTGCGCGGCTGCCGAGGCAGAAACCCAGCTCGGGAATGACAGGTGAGGATTGCAGCCAGCCTCCCGACGGAGTCGACGACACCATGTTGCCGGCCTTGTCGATAATGTCGAAATGCACGGTGTCGCCGCGCACCTCGCCGAAGCGGCCCACCGTCGGTTCACCGGCGCCGAGCGCGCCGACAGCCTCGCGCTGGCCCTCGGCGCGGCGCAGCTTGACCACGCCGCCAAAGCCCTCGATCGCACCGGGCCGGAGATCGAGCGAGGCCTCGTCGGTGACGAGCTTGCGGCGCTCGTTGTTGTAGGCATCCGACAGCAGCGTTCCGATCGGGATCTCGCTGAACTTGGGATCGCCGTAGAATTTTTCGCGGTCGGCGAAGGCGAGCTTGGCGCATTCGATCTGGAGATGGATGAATTCCGGCCCTGTCGGGTCGAGCCCATCGAGCGCAAAGCCCTTCAGCAGCGCGAGCTGTTGCAGCGTCACCGGGCCCTGGCTCCAAACGCCGGCCTTGCAGACGGTGTAGCGGCCATAATCGTAGGTGAGCGGGGCCTCGACCGTCGGCTGCCACCGCGCCATGTCATCGGCCGACAGCACACCGCGATGCGGCGAGCCGCTAACGTCCATCACCTCCTGCGTCCGGCAGAATTTGTCGATGGCTTCCGCGACAAAGCCTTGCGACCAGGCCTTGCGTGCACGCTCGATCTCGGCGTCCCGACCGCCGCCGCCGCTTTCGGCTTCGCTCAGGATCCGTGCGTAGGTCGCCGCAAGTGTCTTGTTGGTGAAGAGCGTTCCCGGTGTTGGCACTTCGCCGTTTGGGAGATAGACGGCGGCTGATGTCGGCCAGTGCGTGCGGAATAATTGCTCGACGGTCTGGATCGTGGCGCAGGCGCGCTCAACCAGCGGATAGCCGTCGCGCGCATAGGAGATCGCGGGCTCCAGCACGTCGCGCACGCGCATCGTGCCGTAGTCACGCAGCAGCATCATCCAGGATTCGAAGGTGCCGGGGACGCAGGCCGCGAGCAGGCCGGTGCCGGGCACCATGTCGAGGCCTTCGCTCTTGTAATGCGCGATGGTGGCGCGGGCCGGTGCCGGACCTTGGCCGCAGATCACCTCGGTGCGGCCGCGTTTCACGTCGTGCACGATGATCGGAACGTCGCCGCCGGGGCCGTTCAGATGCGGCTCGACCACCTGGAGCGTGAAAGCGGTGGCGACGCCGGCGTCAAAGGCATTGCCGCCCTTTTCCAGGATGGCCATGCCGATAGCGGTCGCGATCCAGTGCGTGGTCGCGACGACCCCGAAGGTGCCTTCGATCTCGGGGCGTGTCGTGAACGGATCGGGATTGACGATGCTGGCCATGGACTACCTCATTTGCGGCGCGCGCAATTGATCACAGGGCCAGGCCGCCGCCAAATGCGCAGGCTGCATGGCTAGCGCGCGTCACGCCGGTACCGGCGCGGTGTTGACCGCGTGGCAGGCGACGCCGTTGATCAGGCTCGGCGTCTCCTTGCGGCAGAGGTCGAACGCCAGCGGGCAGCGCGGATTGAAAGCGCACCCGGACGGCGGATTGATCGGGTTCGGGATCTCGCCCTTCACGGGAATGCGCTGGCGGCCGCTCATGGCAAGATCGGGCACGGCGCCGAGCAGCATCTTGGTGTAGGGCATGCGCGGACGGGCAAACAGCTCGCGCCCTTCCGCGATCTCGACGATGCGGCCGAGATACATCACGCCGACGCGGCTCGCCATGTGGCGGACCACGGCGAGGTTGTGGCTGATGAACATGTAGGTCAGGCCGAACTTGTCCTGGAGGTCGCGCATCAGGTTCAGGATCTGCGCCTGCACGGAGACATCAAGCGCGGAGGTTGGCTCGTCGCAGACAATGAACTCGGCGTCGGAGGCGAGCGCGCGAGCGATCGCGATGCGCTGACGCTGGCCGCCTGAGAATTCGTGCGGAAATTTCAACCTGTCGTCGGGATGCAGGCCGACGAGGGTGAGAAGCTCTCCGACGCGCGCCTGGATGTCGCGCTCGCCCTCGATCAGGTCGAAAGCGCGGATCGGCTCGGAGATGATGGCGTCGACCCGGAAGCGCGGGTTCAGGCTCGCATAAGGATCCTGGAAGATCATTTGGATGCGGCGGCGCAGTTTCCGCCGCGCCTGGGCCTGCCGCGGATCGGTCATCGAGATGCCGTCGATCAAGACGTTGCCGGAGCTCGGCGGCAGCAAGCCGACGACCATCCGCGCCACCGTTGTCTTGCCCGAGCCGGATTCGCCGACCAGTGCAAAGGTCTCGCCCTTCCTGATGTCGAAGGTGACGCCGTCGACGGCCTTGAGATATTCGAGCTGCCCGCCTTCGAGCATGCGGTTGAGCCAGGGCTTCGAGACGTCGAAGACGCGGCGCAGATTCGTGGCCTGGACGAAGGGAGTGCTCATGCCGCGCTCTCCGCCGGCACGCTGTCATAGAGGTGGCAGGCGACCGATTGCGCGCCGCGCGGCAGCGGCTCCGGCCTCTCCACGCGACATCGGTCGAATGCGAATGCGCAGCGCGGATTGAACGAACAGCCGCGCGGGATCGCCGACAGGCGCGGCATGGAGCCGGGGATCTGCACCAGACGCTTGTCGTCGCCGGCAAGGGTCGGGATCGCGCCCATCAGGCCCTTGGCGTAGGGGTGCAGCGGGTTCCTGACCACGTCCTGCACCGGACCGATCTCGGCGACTCGGCCGGCATACATCACCGCGACCCGGTCGGAGGTCTCGGCGATCACGCCCATGTCGTGGGTCACCAGCATCACCGCGGTGCCGTGGTCGCGGCCGAGACGCTTGATCAGCGAGATGATCTGCGCCTGTACGGAGACGTCGAGCGCGGTGGTCGGCTCGTCGGCGATGATCAGCTCCGGTTCGGCGCAGATCGCGAGCGCAATCACAACGCGCTGGCGCATGCCGCCGGAGAATTCGTGCGGATAGCCGTCGATGCGCTTTTCCGGAGCCGGAATGCCGACTTCGGCGAGCAGGTCGATGGCTCGCCGGCGGGCGGCGGTCTCGGACAGGTTCAGATGGGTTCTGATCGTCTCGATGAGCTGGTCGCCGATCTTGTACAGCGGATTGAGCGAGGTGAGGGGGTCCTGGAAGATCATGCCGATACGTTTTCCGCGCACGCGGCGCATCTCTTCCGGCGGCAGATTGTCGATGCGCAGGCCGGAGAGGCGGATCTCGCCGCCCGAGATGCGGCCAGGGGAATCGATCAGGCCAATGACCGCGAGTCCGGTGACCGATTTGCCGGCGCCGGACTCGCCGACAACACCGAGCACCTCGCCTTTGGCGATGTCGAAGGAGACACTATCGATCGCGCGCAGCGTGCCCCGGCGGGAGGCGAACTCGACCTGAAGATTACGAACGGAGAGAACGGGCTCGGTCATGAACGCTGCATACTCATCGGAGTTTCGGGTTAAGCGCGTCACGCAGCCAGTCGCCGAGCAGATTGATCGACAGGATCAGCGCCGCGAGTGCGATTCCAGGGAAGGCGACGATCCACCATTCGCCCGCGAACAGATAGTTGTTGCCGATGCGGATCAGCGTGCCCAGCGATGGCATGGTCTCGGGCATCCCCGAGCCGAGGAACGACAGCGTCGCCTCGGTGATGATAGCGAGCGCGAGATTGATGGTGGCGATGACGAGAATCGGCCCCATCGTGTTCGGCAGCACGTGGCGCAACATGATCACCGGGGCGGGCAGGCCAATGAGCTGGGCGGCGGCGACATAGTCCTTGTTCTTCTCGACCATGACGGAGCCGCGCACGGTGCGGGCATATTGCACCCAAAAGCTCAACCCGATCGCGAAGACCAGGACAGCCAGCATGCTCATCTCGTCGAGCTTGTTGCCGAAGACCGATTTGGCGATGCCGTTGATCAGCAGCGCGATCAGGATCGCCGGAAATGAAAGCTGCACGTCGGCGATGCGCATGATCAGCCCGTCGACGGCACCGCCGAAATAGCCGGCCGTCAGCCCGAGCAGGATGCCGATCGCGCCGGAGAAGACGACGCCGAGCACGCCGACGAGAAGCGAGATGCGCATGCCGTAAAGGATCGCGGACAATACATCCCGGCCTTGTTCGTCGGTGCCGAGCAGGAACGGGCTCTGGCCGTCGGAGGTCCATAATGGCGAAATGCGCGAGTTCATCAGCTGGAGCTGCGCCGGGTCGAAGGGATTCTGGACCGACAGCACCGAGGCGAGGATCGCGACCAGGAAGAACAGCAGCGTCACCGCCGCTGCAACCATGGTGATCTTGGAGCGGCGAAATGAATAGAACAGATCGCTGTCGAGCGCGCGTTTGAACCAACCCGGCGCGTCGGCGCGCGGGCCGCGTTCTTCGACCTTGTGCGGGACGACGGCTTCGCTCATTCAATGTGCCCGGCTGATCGTCGAGCGCAGCCGCGGATCGACGATGGTGTAGAGGATATCAACCACGAGATTGATGGTGACGAAGATCAGGGACACCATCATCAGATAGGCGGCCATGATCGGGATATCGACATTCTGCACGGCCTGCACGAACAGCAACCCCATGCCGGGCCACTGGAACACGGTCTCGGTGATGATCGCAAATGCAATTACCGAGCCAAATTGCAGGCCGGCCACCGTGATGACGGGGATCAGCGTGTTGCGCAGCGCATGTCCGTAATGGATGGCGCGGGTGGTGAGGCCGCGGGCACGGGCGAAGCGGATGTAGTCGGTGCGCATGACTTCGAGCATCTCGGTGCGGACCAGGCGCATGATCAGCGTCATCTGGAACAAGCCCAGCGTGATCGAGGGCATGATCAGCGCCTTCAGTCCGGACAGCGTCAGCAGACCCGTCGTCCACCAGCCGATATGCACGACGTCGCCGCGCCCGAACGAGGGCAGCCAGCCGAGCGTCACCGAGAACAGGTAGATCATGAGAATGCCGATCAGGAAGGTCGGCAGCGAGATGCCGATCAGCGAGATCGCCTGGAACGCGTGTGTGAGCCAGCTGTCGCGGCGAAGCGCCGAATAGACGCCCATCAGGATGCCACAGAGCATCGCGAAGATGGTGGCGCAGATCGCGAGCTCCAGGGTCGCGGGCATCCGCTCCATCAGAAGATTGCTGACAGGCAGGCGGAATTGGTAGGAGACGCCGAACTTGAACTGCGCAGCGTTGCCGATATAGCGGCCGAACTGCACGATCACGGGATCGTCGAGGCCGAGCGATTTGCGGATCGCGGCACGTTCGGCGCTCGACGTGTCCATCCCGACCATCTGGTTCACGGGATCGCCGGCGAAACGAAACATCGAGAAGGAGATGATCCCGACGGCGATCATGACACCAATGGCCTGAATGGCCCGGCGCAGTGTGAAAGCGAGCATCTGTTCCTTTCACATTTCTTCAGTGGCACGCATCATTGCGTTAGCCCGAAATAGCAAGTCCCGGAAGCCAGGGCTTCCGGGACTTCACAACTTGTCGACACCTACTCGTCCTGCTTGGTCGCCCAGTAGAGCATGACCATGTTGTCCGCACGCTGGGTCAACTTCACCTTCTTCGAGACGCCCCAGGCGAGCGCCTGCTGGTGCAGCGGGACGTAGGCCCAGTCCTTCATCGAGACCTCGAAGGCCTGCTTGATCAGGAGATCGCGCTTGCCCGTATCGGGTTCCACGAGAACCTTGTCGGCGAGCTCGTCGAACTGCTTGTTGCAATAGCCGGCGAGATTGGCTTCGCCGCGGTTCGGATCCTTGGGATCGTCCCGGCAGCCCATGATGTCGTGCAGTACGTTATGGGAGTCGAGCGTATCCGGGGTCCAGCCCAGCATGAACAGCGAAGTCTTGTAGCCGCCGGGCTTCAGCACCTTGGCGAAATACTGGGCCTTCGGCTGCGCCAGCAGGTCTACCTTGATGTTGATGCGGGCGAGCATGCCGACGACCGCCTGACATATCGCGGCGTCATTGACGTAGCGATCGTTCGGGCAGTCCATCGTCACCTCGAAACCATCAGGATAGCCGGCATCCGCCAGGAGCTTCTTGGCGGCGTCAGGATCGAGCTTCGGCCGGGTGAAGTCCTTCGACAGCGAAAAGATCTCCGGCGCAACCATCAGCGCGGACGGTGTGGAGAGCCCGCGCATGACGCGATTCTTGATCAAATCGATATCGATTGCCCGGTAGACAGCTTCGCGGACGCGAACGTCCTTGAACGGGTTCTTGCCCTTGACGTTGGAGTACAACAGCTCGTCGCGCGCCTGATCCATGCCAACGAAGATGGTGCGGAGCTCGGGCCCCGTCAGCACGGTGGCGTTCGGACTCGCTTTCACGCGCTCGATATCCTGGACCGGAACCGGCTCGATCACGTCGACCTCGCCGGACAACAGCGCTGCGACACGCGTGGCCGGGTTGGCGATCGGCGTGAAGACGATCTCCTTCAGATTATGTTCCGGCTTGCGCCACCAGTTCGGATTGGCCTTGAAGACGGTCTTCACGCCCGGCTGATGGCTTTCGATCGTGAAGGCGCCGGTGCCGTTCTCATGGAGCGAGGCGTAGCTCGGGGTCGTCGCGGCGGCAGGCGTCGGTGCCGTCGCATCGTTCGCCTCTGCCCATTTCTTGTCCATGATGTACCAGGTCGCCCACAGCGCCGTCAGGATGGGATTGGGCGAGGTCAGGACGAAATCGACGGTGTAATCGTCGATCTTGACCACCTTGGCATCGGCGGGAACGCGGCTCTGGAAATTCGAACCTTTCGCCCGCACGCGCTCGGCCGAGAACACCACGTCGTCCGCGGTGAACGGGTCGCCGTTGTGGAATTTGACGTCCTTGCGGAGGTGAAAGCGCCAGCGTGTCGGCTCCGGCGTCTCCCAGCTTTCGGCGAGTGCCGGGACGATCTTCAGGTCCTTGCCGCGGGCAACCAGGCCCTCATAGACATGACCGAGATGCGCACTGGTGGTCGACTCGTTCAGCGTGTACGGGTCGAGCGACTTGAGCTCACCCTGGTTGGCGTAGCGCAGCGTCTGGCTCGACGCCGGCGAGACCGCCCACGCAAGCATACTGGCGAGCGTCGCCGCAAACAGACTTCGTCCGACTGACATTCTTGACCTCTCCACTCGCCCGCACCGTCATTTTTGATTGTTCGGCGGGGCTGATCGAACCATGTTGCCCAGAGTTCTCGACCCGTGCAAGCGCCATTCCAGCAAGGAACGCGCCAAGTTGCACCGCTGTGCAGCAATGCTGACCGGCATTGACGGGTGGATGGGCGCTGACGCGGCTGATTTTGATTGACCATATCCGCCGATCGGGGAAGCCGGTGGCTGCCACCGCCCTCAGGTCGCTTGCGTTGCACACCTTCTCGCGGCGATACTACGGACGGCCGCTCGAATCTCATCTGGAGGGGACATGAAAGTTAACATCGAAATCGACTGCACCCCCCTCGAGGCCCGACAGTTCATCGGATTGCCGGATCTGGCACCGATGCAGACGGCGGTGATGGACAAGCTGCAGCAGCAGGTTCTGAGCAACATCGACAAGGTCTCGCCGGAGTCGCTGATCCAGAGCTGGTTCACCTTCGATCCAAAGCTCGCCGAGCGGTTTCAGGACATGTTCGTCACCATGGCCGGCCTCGGCGGCACGCGCAGCGGCGACAAGAAGAAATAATGCCGCCCGGTCCAGACGGGCCGCAGACCCCGGGCCGGCTTCGTCCGCCCAGCCTTGCTTTGCTGCTCGCCGAAGCCCGTGGGTTGCTCGAACTCAACGCCAGCCTGCTGCTGTCGCCGGTCCTGATGCGGGCGCCCAAAGGCGATGGCCATCCGGTGCTGGCGCTGCCGGGCTTCCTCGCCAGCGACCTCTCGATGGCGCCGATGCGGCGCTATCTCAGCGAACTCGGCTATGAGGCACGTGCCTGGCAGATGGGCCGTAATTTCGGCGGGTTCGGACGGATGCGGGATTCGTTGCGCGCCCGTCTCGCCGAAATCCATGCTGCGAGCGGACGCAAGGTCAGCCTGGTCGGATGGAGTCTGGGCGGCGTCCATGCGCGCGATCTCGCGCTGCAGGCGCCCGACATGGTCCGCAATGTCATCACGCTCGGCAGCCCTTTTGCCAATGACATACGAGCGACCAATGCGACGCGGCTCTACGAGATGATGTCCGGCGAGCGTGTCGAGGATTTCGCCGAGCTGCGGGAGGCGATCGCGGGCGATCTTCCGGTGCCGGCGACGTCGATCTATTCGCGCGCCGACGGCATCGTGAACTGGCGGACCTGCCTGCTGCGTCCCTCCGACCGCGCCGAGAACATCGAGGTGCATCTGGCGAGCCATATCGGGCTTGGGGTGAACCCCGCGGCGCTGTGGGCCGTGGCAGACCGCCTTGCGCAACCGGAGGGAGAGTTCTGGCCATTTGACAGGGCAGGGCCGTTTGCCATTGCATATGCCCCGCCGGAACAGGCAGTATCGGCCTGACGAGAAGCGCCGCCTAAGGCGCCCGTCAAATACTCGGGAGGGAACCATGGCTGACGGTAAGAAACTGTCGTCGCTGGACGCGTCGTTTCTCTATCTGGAAACGCCGGAAATGCCGATGCATGTCGGGAGCATGGCGATCTTTCGCCTGCCGGACGACTACAAGGGCGACTTCTTCGAAGATTTCAAGGCGATGATCGTCTCGCGCCTGCACGTCGCGCCGATCCTCAAGGCGCGCCTGGAGAAGGCGCCGCTCGACATCGATCATCCCTCCTGGGTCGAGGACGAACAGTTCGACATCGATCGTCACATCTTTCGCGCCAGCCTGCCGCAGCCGCGCGACCGCGCCACGCTTGAGCGCATCGTGGGCTGGATGCACGCCAAGCTCTTGAACCGCGCCCGCCCGCTCTGGGAGTTCTACGTGTTCGAGGGCATGAAGGACAACGAGGTCGGACTTTATTCGAAGATGCATCATGCTGCCATCGACGGCGGCGCCGGTGCGGCGCTGACCAACATGATCTACGATATCTCGCCGATCCCGCGGAAGGTCGATCCGCCGACCGCGGGAGCGAAGCCCGGGCAAGAGCCGCGCGACATCGCGGCGAACCTGGTCGATTCCTACCAGCAGCTCTTCACCCAGCCGCTCGATGCATCTGCGGCCGCGAAGAACCTGCAACTGCCGCGCACCGGCAAGAGTGACATCGGTTCGATCCTGTTCGACAATGCGATGTACCAGATCGAGAGTGCGGTACGCTTCGCCGGCAACATCCCGACCATGGTCAAGAGCGTCTCGGACGTGCTCGGCAAGATATCCGATCCAAAATCGCGCGAGAGCCTCGCCAGCATGGTGTCGCCACCGACCATGCTCAACAAATCGATCTCGTCCGAGCGTAGCTTCGCCGGCGTCTCGATCTCGCTGTCGCGATCCAAGGCGCTGGCCAAGCAGGCCGGCGGCAAGCTCAACGATGTCGTGCTGGCGCTCGCCTCCGGCGTGGTCCGGCGCTACCTGCAGCGACACGGAACGCTGCCGGCAAAGTCCTTGACCGCTGCCGTGCCGATCTCGCTGCGCGAGGAAGGCAACACCGAAGCCAACAACCAGGTGTTCGGCATGATCTGCTCGATCGCGACCAACATCGACGATCCCAAGGCGCGGCTGGAAACCATCATCGCGCAATCGACCAAGTCCAAGGAGATGTCGCATCCGCTGCGGGCACTGATGCCGCAGGTCTCCAATATCTCGATGCTGGGCGCGCCGATCATCGTTCAGATCATGGCGCTGCTCTACAGCCGCTCCGATTTGTCGAATGTGCTGCCGCCGGCTGCGAACATCACGGTGTCCAACGTGCCGGGGCCGAGGCAGACGCTCTACGCCGCGGGCGCGGAGCTGTTGCACATCTTCCCGGTGTCGATCTCGACGCACGGGCAGGCGCTCAACATCACCGTGCAGAGCTATCGCGACCAGCTCGATTTCGGCTTCATCGTCGGCGCCAACATCATTCCGCACGTGCAGGTGATGTGCGACATGCTGCCGGAGGAGTTTGCCGCGCTGGAGGCTGCCTATGCCTTGCCCGCGGCGGACATCAAGGGCGCCGCCGAGTAGGAATGTTCCGATGATTGAAATGCCACCGCTCAAGTTCGTGCAGACGAACGGAATCCGCATGGGCTATTACGAGGCGGGCCCGGTCACAGACAAGCCGCCGATCGTGCTGTGCCATGGCTGGCCCGAACTCGCATTTTCCTGGCGCCACCAGATCAAGGCGCTGAGCGAGGCCGGCATCCGCGTGATCGCGCCGGACCAGCGCGGCTACGGCGCGACCGACCGGCCAGAGCCGGTCGAGGACTACGACATCGAGCACCTGACCGGCGATCTGATCGGGTTGCTCGACCATCTTCAGATCGACAAGGCGATCTTCGTCGGCCATGACTGGGGTGGCTTCATCGTCTGGCAGATGCCGCTCCGGCACATCGACCGGGTCGCCGGCGTGGTCGGCATCAATACGCCTCATACCAACCGCGCCTGGGCTGATCCGATCGAGCTCCTGCGCGCGCGCTTCGGCGAAAAGATGTATATCGTGCAGTTCCAGGACCCGGCGCGTGAGCCTGACAGGATCTTTGGCAGCCGCGTCGAGCAGACCTTCGATGCCTTCATGCGCAAGCCCGTACCGCGCCCGGCAGATGCTCCGGCGGAGGAAGTCGTCGCGGGTGTCGGTGCTTCGCCGCGACTGAACCTGGCATTCCCGCAGATGATCGCAGGCTACGATGCGAAGCACGATCCGCGCACGCCGATCCTGTCGCCGGAAGAGAAAAAGGTGTTCGTCGACAATTTCACCAGGACAGGCTTCACCGGCGGCATCAACTGGTACCGCAATATGTCCCGCAACTGGACGCGCGCCGAAGGGCTCGATCATACGGTGCGCGTGCCGTCGCTGATGATCATGGCCGAGAACGACGCGGTGTTGCCACCGTCTTCTGCCGATGGCATGGACAAGCTGATCCCCGATCTGGAAAAATATCTGGTCCGCGACAGCGGCCATTGGACGCAGCAGGAGAAGCCGGAAGAGGTCAGTGCGAAGCTGATCGAATGGCGTAGAAGGCGGTTTGGCTAGCTGATCATTGCGAACTCGTCATTGCGAGGAGCGAAGCGACGAAGCCAATTCAGTCTGCCTCCGCGGACATATTTCTGGATTGCTTCGCTTCGCTCGCAATGACGACATTGAAGCAGGGGGACTACATTTCGATGTCATCCAAGAACCGTCTGGACCCGATCCCGCAGCCGCCGACCAAACCGGTGGTCGGCAACATGCTGTCACTGGATTCGGCCGCGCCGGTGCAGCATCTGACCCGGCTTGCCAAGGAGCTGGGGCCGATCTTCTGGCTCGACATGATGGGTTCGCCGATCGTGGTCGTCTCCGGCCACGATCTCGTCGACGAGCTCTCGGACGAGAAGCGCTTCGACAAGACAGTGCGCGGTGCATTGCGGCGGGTGCGCGCGGTCGGCGGCGACGGCCTGTTCACCGCCGACACCAAGGAGCCAAACTGGAGCAAGGCGCACAACATCCTGCTCCAGCCCTTCGGCAACCGCGCCATGCAATCCTATCACCCGAGCATGGTCGACATCGCCGAGCAGCTCGTGGGCAAGTGGGAACGGCTCAATGCCGACGACGAGATCGACGTCGTCCATGACATGACGGCGCTGACGCTGGATACGATCGGCCTGTGCGGCTTCGACTACCGCTTCAATTCGTTCTACCGGCGCGACTACCATCCCTTCGTCGAGTCGCTGGTGCGCTCGCTCGAAACCATCATGATGACGCGCGGCCTGCCGTTCGAGCAGCTCTGGATGCAGAAGCGGCGCAAGACCATGGCCGAAGACGTCGACTTCATGAACAAGATGGTCGACGAGATCATTGCGGAGCGCCGCAAGGGAGGCGAGGCGACCGACGATAAGAAGGATATGCTTGCGGCGATGATGACCGGGGTCGATCGCTCGACCGGCGAGCAGCTCGACGACGTCAACATCCGCTATCAGATCAACACGTTCCTGATCGCGGGCCACGAGACCACCAGCGGCCTGTTGTCCTGCACGCTGTATGCGCTGCTCAAGCACCCCGACATTCTCAAGAAAGCCTATGACGAGGTCGATCGCGTCTTCGGTCCCGACGCCAACGCGAAGCCGACTTATCAGCAGGTGACGCAGCTGACCTACATCACCCAGATATTGAAGGAGGCGCTGCGGCTGTGGCCGCCGGCGCCGGCCTATGGCATCTCGCCGCTGAACGACGAGACCATCGGCGGCGGGAAGTACAAGCTCCGGAAAGGCACGTTCACCACCATCCTGGTGACCGCTCTGCATCGCGATCCCTCGGTCTGGGGTCCGAACCCCGACGCGTTCGATCCGGAGAATTTCAGCCGGGAGGCGGAAGCCAAGCGGCCGATCAATGCCTGGAAGCCGTTCGGCAATGGCCAGCGCGCCTGCATCGGCCGCGGCTTCGCCATGCACGAGGCCGCGCTCGCGCTCGGCATGATCCTCCAGCGTTTCAAGCTGATCGACCACCAGCGCTACCAGATGCATCTGAAGGAAACGCTGACGATGAAGCCGGAAGGCTTCAAGATCAAGGTCCGTCCGCGCGCCGATCGCGAGCGCGGTGCCTATGGCGGACCTGTGGCGGTGTCGTCGGCACCGAAGGCACCGCGCCAGCCCACCGCGCGGCCCGGCCACAACACGCCGATGCTGGTACTCTACGGCTCCAATCTTGGGACCGCCGAGGAGCTGGCGACGCGGATGGCCGACCTGGCCGAGATCAACGGCTTTGCCGTGCATCTGGGGCCGCTCGACGATTACGTGGGCAAGCTGCCGCGGGAAGGTGGCGTGCTGATCATCTGCGCCTCCTATAACGGCGCGCCGCCAGACAATGCGACGCAATTCGTCAAATGGCTCGGCGACGAGCTGCCGAAGGATGCGTTTGCCAATGTGCGATACGCCGTGTTCGGCTGCGGCAACAGCGACTGGGCCGCGACCTATCAGTCGGTGCCGCGCTTCATCGATGAGCAATTGTCGGCGCATGGTGCGCGCGCGGTCTATCCGCGCGGCGAGGGCGATGCGCGCAGCGATCTCGACGGCCAGTTCCAGAAATGGTTCCCGGCGGCCGCCCAGGTCGCGACCAAGGAATTCGGCATCGACTGGAATTTCACCCGGACCGCGGAGGACGATCCGCTCTACGCGATCGAGCCGGTCGCGGTGACCGCCGTCAACACCATCGTCGCCCAGGGCGGCGCGGTGGCCATGAAGGTGCTGGGCAATGACGAGCTTCAGAACAAGGCCGGTTCCAATCCGTCAGAGCGTTCGACGCGTCACATCGAGGTGCAGCTGCCTTCCAACATCAATTACCGCGTCGGTGATCATCTGAGTGTGGTTCCGCGCAACGATCCGACGCTGGTGGATTCGGTTGCCCGTCGCTTCGGCTTCCTGCCGGCCGACCAGATCAGGCTTCAGGTCGCCGAAGGCCGCCGCGCGCAATTGCCGGTCGGCGATGCCGTGTCGGTCGGCCGTCTGCTCAGCGAGTTCGTCGAGTTCCAGCAAGTGGCGACGCGGAACCAGATCAAGATCATGGCCGAACACACCCGCTGCCCGGTAACCAGGCCGAAGCTGCTGGGCTTTGTCGGGGAGGAGGCTGGGCCGCTGGAGCGCTATCGCAGCGAGATTCTGACCAGGCGGAAATCGGTGTTCGATCTGCTGCTCGAATATCCGGCTTGCGAATTGCCGTTCCACGTCTATCTGGAAATGCTCTCGCTGCTGGCGCCGCGTTATTATTCGATCTCGTCTTCGCCGTCGGTCGATCCGGTTCGTTGCAGCGTCACGGTCGGCGTGGTCGAAGGGCAGGCCGCCTCCGGCCGCGGCACCTACAAGGGCATCTGCTCGAACTATCTCGCCAATCGACGTGCGGGCGACGTGATCCATGCAACCGTGCGTGAGACCAAGGCCGGCTTCCGGCTCCCGGACGATCCGTCCGTGCCGATTGTCATGATCGGCCCGGGCACGGGATTGGCGCCGTTCCGCGGCTTCCTCCAGGAGCGCGCCGCGCGCAGGGCCAAGGGCGCCGCGCTCGGTCCGGCCATGCTGTTTTTCGGCTGCCGTCATCCCGAGCAGGATTTTCTCTACGCGGACGAGCTTAAGGCGCTGGCGGCAAGCGGCATCACCGAGCTGTTCACCGCGTTCTCGCGTGCGGAAGGACCGAAGACCTATGTGCAGCACGTCCTCGCCGCGCAGAAAGACAAGGTCTGGCCGCTAATCGAGCAGGGCGCGATGGTCTATGTCTGTGGCGACGGCAGCAAGATGGAGCCCGACGTGAAGGCGGCGCTGGTCGCGATCCATCGCGAGAAGAGCGGCAGCGATGCCGCCACGGCCGCGCGCTGGATCGAGGAGATGGGCGCGAAGAACCGGTATGTGCTGGACGTGTGGGCGGGAGGGTAGGCCGGTTCGTAGCCCGGATGGAGCGCAGCGAAATCCGGGGCGATTTTTCCTCACGCGCGCGCTTCCCGGATTGCGCTTCGCTCCATCCGGGCTACGAAGCTACGAAGGAAATCGTGCTAAAGCTTCCGCATGATTCCCTGGGAAAAGATCGACACCGCCAAGATCCCCGGCTCCGATGAAGAGCTTCGCCTGATGCGGCGAGGCAAGGAGTTTTCCATCAAGCTCGGCACCAACGAACTGATGAACAACCGCCTGTCAGGCTCGGAGGCCGCGCTCGCCACACTCGCGGCGAAGCAGATCGAGACGGTCGCAAAACCCGTCGTCCTCATCGGCGGCCTGGGCATGGGCTTTACGTTGCGTGCGGCCCTGACCGTGCTCGGAAGCAAGGCGAAGATTGTGGTCTCCGAGCTCGTGCCGGCGGTGGTCGCCTGGGCGCGGGGCCCGATGGCGGCGGTGTTTGGTGACAGTCTCGATGATGCCAGGGTGAGCATACGGGAAACCGACGTTGGCGAAATCATCCGGGCGCAGCGGTCGGCATTCGATGCCATCCTCCTCGACGTCGACAACGGGCCGGAAGGGCTGACCCGGAAGGGCAACGATGCGCTCTACAATGCGAGCGGATTGAAGGCGGCGAAGACGGCGCTGCGGCCGGGAGGCGTGCTCGCGGTCTGGTCCTCGGGACCCAACCCGGCCTTCACCAAGCGGCTCGGGAGCGCCGGCTTCGACGTCAACGAAGTCAATATCCGCGCCACCGGAAGAGGCGGTGGCGCTCGTCACGTGATCTGGATGGCGAAGAAGAGCTAGGCGGCTATTTGTAGCCCGGATGAGCGCAGCGAAATCCGGGACGGTCGATCCGCGCAAGAACCCGGATTGCGCAGCGCTCCATCCGGGCTACGGCTCCGAGCTAAAACATCGTGTTGTTGTTCGCCGGATTTTCCGGGATCGGTTGCACGACGTCCCAGTGTTCGACGACCTTGCCGTTCTCCCGCTTGAAGATGTCGACGATCGCGTTGCCCCTGCTGCCGGGCTCGCGAACCGCGTGAACGTGCAGGATCACGTAGTCGCCATCCACGAAGCTGCGCTTGATCTCGCTGTGCGAGTTCGGGAATTTCTCCCGGAGGAAGCCGATGAATTTTCGGAAGCCGTCCGGACCATCTGCCGCGTTTGGGTTGTGCTGGACGTAGCGGTCGCCGACATAGGCGAGGGCTGCATCGGCATCCTTTTCGTTGAGCCCCTTCTCGTAGAACGCAAGGACAGTTTTGCGATTGGCTTCTTCTTGCGCGCTACCCGCCATCGCGACGCCACCGGCGAGGAACAGCGTGAGGACTGAAGCGGCGACGATTGCGGCTGACCGGACGACGAGATGCATGTAAACTCCGAGAGGCCGCAGCCTCCTTGTTGGCGAGTGAGGTTCTCGGCGATTGAAGGAGGCCTGTATAGCTTTCGTGCCGGCTCGCGTTAAGAGAGTAACCGGCAGCTCACATGGTCACCGTGAGGAGACCCGCTGCGCCAGTCAATCTACGCCGCCTGCGCCGCTGCGCCATGTGCGTGCTTGGCGATGGCGCCGATGATCTCCGGCCAGAACCGCATCGGCAGCGCGTGGCCCATGCCGTCGATCATCAGCAGCTTGGCCCCGGGAATTGACTCTGCCGTGTCCCTGCCGCCCTCGGGGCGGACCAGCGGATCGACGGTGCCGTGGATCACGAGCGTCGGCGTCTTGACGCCGTGCAGCCGCTCCTTGCGGCTGCCGGAGGCGAGCACCGCGCGGAGCTGCCGGCCGACGCCGGCCGGATTGAGCCCGCGCGCGAACACGCGTTCGGCACGACCGGGATCAAGCGCCTCTTCTTCCGGAAAGGACCCGGCGCGCAACACGTTCCAGGTCTGGCCGTAGCGGACGATGAACTCCTCCTTGCTGCGCGGCGGCGGCGCCATCAGCATCGCGGCGGCCTCACGTGTCGGCGGCGGCACGCGCGGATTGCCGGTCGTCGACATGATCGAGGTCAGCGAGCGCGCGCGCTCGGGAAACGACAACGTCACTTCCTGCGCAATCATGCCGCCCATGGACGCCCCGACCAGATGCGCCGACTTGATGCCGAGTGCGTCCATCAGCCCGACCGTGTCTTTCGCCATGTCGATCAGCTTGTAGGTTGCGGCCACGGGAATCTTGAGGAACCGCAGCTTCAACAGCTCGAGCGGTGTCAGACGCTTGCCGCCTGTGAGATGGCTCGACTTGCCGATGTCGCGATTGTCGAACCGGATGACGCGAAAGCCCTGCGCGGCGAGCTGCTCGCAGAACGCATCGTCCCAGTGGATCATCTGGGCGCCCAACCCCATGATCAGCAGCAGCGGCTCGGCACTGTCGTTGCCGAAAGTCTCGTAACAAATGTCGATGCCGTTGGCGTGGACGGTTTGCGGTGGCTGATAGGCGTTCACGGCTGCGTTCCCTCGGCTTTGATCAATACTGTATCGCACGCTTTCCCCTCGCAATGAAGTCGCGTCCGCGACACCGGACGCGCTGCTTGCCGGTTGACCGGCACCGCGCAACGGTGTGGTATGGCGAAAAAGGAAGGGCATCGAAGCTCTCGATTTCAGGAGGACGCCGATGACCGACAAGAGCAATGACCCCATTGCCATGTGGCAGAAGATGGTTGGCGAGATGGAGAAGGGGTTCAACTCCTTCGCCAATCAGGCCATGTCATCGCCCGAGTTTTCGCAAGCCGTGAACCGAGCCGGCGGCGTTGCTGCAGGTGCTCAGAAGCAGCTCGGCGACCTCATGGAGAAATATCTGGTCTCCGTGAATCTGCCGAGCCGGGAGCAGGTCACCAGCCTTGCGGAACGGCTGCAGTCCATCGAAGGACAGATCGGTGAGATCAAGTCGATGCTGAGCCAGATGGCGGCAAGTTCCGGCATTTCTCAGGGCTCCGATACTGCATTGCGCCCGCCGCGCACCAAGCGGCCGCCATCAGAAGGCGGAGAGCAGACATGAATGCACCCGCCGGATTAGACTTCGCAGGGATCCCGGAGCGCATCCAGTCCGAGGTGCAACGCGCCATCCAGCGCAGCATCAAGGGCGTCGAATATTTCTCGACGTCCGGTCCCACGCTCGGCTCGACGCCGAAGGACGTGCTGCATTCGCGCGGGACGATGAGCCTCTACCATTATCGGCCGACGTCCGACGAGATCTATCGAATTCCGATCTTGATCGTGATGGCGACCACCAATCGCGGTTACATTCTCGACCTCGTGCCCGGCCAGAGTTTCATCGAGTTCATGTTGAAGCGCGGCTACGACGTTTACATGCTCGACTGGAGCGCGCCACGGCCGGAGGAGAAGAGCCTCCGCATGGAGGACTATGTCCTCGACTTCATCCCGGACTGCATCCGCCGCGTGCAACAGGATTCCGGCGAACAGGACGTCTCCGTCATCGGCTATTGCTTCGGCGGCGTGCTGTCGCTGCTCTACGGCTCGATCCACAGAGACGGGCCGATGAAGAATTTGATCTGCTTCACCACGCCGATCGACTTTCGCGAGATGAAGCTGTTCTCGAACTTCTCCGACCGTCGCTATTTCGATGTCGATCGCCTCGTCGACAGCGTCGGCAACGTGCCGCCCGAGATGATCCTGTCGTCGTTCGAGATGCTGCGCCCAGCCTCGCGTACCGTCAGCCAGATCCAGCTCTGGGAAAACATCTGGAACGACGAGTTCGTCAAATCCTACCGGATGTTCGACCGCTGGGCGACCGACACGCTGCCGCTGGCCGGCGAATATTTCCGCACCATCACCAAGGACCTGATGTGGGACAACAAGCTGTTCAACGACACCATGTCGGTCGGCGGCCGTGCGGCGAAGCTCGAGGACATCAAGGTGCCGTTCCTGCATGCGGTGGCGGAACACGACCACATCGTGCCGTATGAGGCGGCAAAGCACCTGATCGCCAAGATCGGATCCGAGGACAAGGAGGAGGTGATGCTGAAAGGCGGTCACGTCTCGCTCGTCGCCGGCGCCAATGCGGTGAAGCGGCTATGGCCGAAACTGGATTCCTGGCTGGGGAAGAGATCGACATGAGTGAGCAGCGTTCCTATCCGCGTCATGTGAAGACGGACGCTGGCGATATCGAGATCCGCCTGATGTCGCCTGCGGACGAAGCAGCAGTGCTCGCCTTCGGCAAGGGCCTGCCGACCCACGACCTGTTGTTCCTGCCGCGCAACATCAGTGAGCCGAAGGTGCTCTCCGCATGGGTGAAGGAGATAGCGCGCGGCGCGATCACGAGCCTGCTCGCCATCAGGGGCGGCGCGGTGGTCGGCTGCGGCACGCTGGTGCGCGACCCGCATTCCTGGTCGCCCCATGTCGGCGAGATACGGATGGTGGTTTCGCTCGATGTGCGCGGAAAGGGGGTGGGACGGACGCTGTCGCAGGAGACGTTCGCACTTGCGCTCGGCGCCGGCCTCGAGAAGCTCTCGGTCCAGATGACGGTCGATCAGCAGGCGGCGATCACGCTGTTCGAGAGCCTCGGCTTCAAGGCCGAGGCACTGCTGCGCGATCATGTCCGCGACGTCGACGGCAAGACCCACGATATCGTCGTGCTCGGGCACAACATCGCGCAGGTCCAGGCCCAGATGGAGGCCTATGGGCTGCCTGGCGCCGTCCAGCACTGAGAACCTCTGAGCGGGTCCCCGGGAACCCGGATGGTCAGGGAGGCGCCAGATTGCCTCTCATTAAGGCCGTTCACAGTTTCGTGATATCGCAGTGCAATATGGATATTGCATCGCACAATTAACTATGCCATATAAGCCGTGCCCCGGGCCACAACCGGACGGGGTGAGCCCATAGCTCAACCAATGAGGATGGAGAGACCCCAATGACCACCGAAACCAACACCGCTTTCGAAGGCTTCAAGGACGCGTTCAAGAACATCCAGAACCTGGAAGTTCCCGAGGCCGCCCGCGAGTTCGTCAAGAAGTCCGCCAATACCGCCAAGGACCGTGCTGCCGAGGTGTTCGCGGGCTCCGAGCGCGTGACTGCCGCCGTCGAAAACGCGGTGACCGAGTCCGTCACCGAAGCCGGCAAGATCAGCCGCAACATCCAGCAGGCGATCTACGAGGACGCCGACGCGTTCTTCGCGGGCATCGACAAGCTCGCGTCCGCCAAGTCGTTCAGCGAAGCTATCGAGATCCAGTCCGGCCTGCTCCGCGCCCGCGGCGAAGCGTTCGTCTCGCGCGCCAAGGCGACCACCGACTATTTCGGCAAGCTCGCCGCCAACGGTGCGAAGTCCGCTCAGGACAATTTCGCCAAGGTCTACAACAAGACCGCCTGATCTGCCTGAGACGAAAAACTGAATTTGAGGCCCGCTTCGGCGGGCCTTGTTTTTTGCGCCGCGTCATCATCGGTCGTCATTCCGGGGCGCCCAAAGGGCGAACCCGGAATCTCGAGATTCCGGGTCCGGTCCTGCGGACCGTCCCGGAATGACGTAACCTTGGTGAATCATGACTCCACCCGCCACCTTCTCCTTCGATTCCCCCGGCGACGCAGAACGCGCGGCCGAATTGCGCCGCGTGAAAGCGCTGGCGACGCTGGTGCTGGGCTCGACGCTTGTCCTGTTCGTCGTCGCGAAATGGCTGCTGCCCGTGCATCCCGTGTTCGGATTCATCGCAGCCTTCGCCGAAGCCGCCACCATCGGCGGGCTCGCCGATTGGTATGCCGTCGTCGCGCTGTTCAAGCGGCCGCTGGGCCTGCCGATCCCGCACACCGCGATCATCCAGAGCAATCAGGCCCGCATCGCCGACAAGCTCGGCGAATTCATCCAGGTGCATTTCTTCGAGGCTGCTCCCGTTGAGGCCAAGCTGAACGAGATCGATTTCGGCTCCTTCGTCGCCGACTGGCTGCGCGATCGCAAGCGTAGCGATGACCTCGCGCGCTTTGCGCTGCGCCTGCTGCCGGAGGCGGTTTCTGCGACGGAAAGCTCGGGCCTGATGACCTTCATCCTTCGCCGCATGTCATCGCAGCTCCAGGCGATCGACCTCGCGCCGCTCGCGGCCGGCACGTTGCGCGGCTTCGTTGCCGAGGGACGCCACCAAATCCTGTTCGACGATCTCCTGCGCGTGATGCACGAGACGCTGAACCAGACCGAGACGATGGCGATGATCCGCGAGAAGGTGCGCGCGGAATTGCCGACCCTGCTCAGGCTCTACCGGGCCGACAAATTTCTGGTGAACAAGATCGTGGCCTCCGCCACCGCGTTCTTCAATGAAGTGCGCAGCGATCCCAAACATCCGTTCCGCGGCGAGTTCGACCGCATGGTGCTGAGCTTCGTCGATCGGCTTGGCACCGACCAGGCCTATATCGACCGCATCGACGGTTTGAAGCGCGATCTGCTCGCGCGTCCCGAGCTCGCCGATCTCGCCCGCACCGTCTGGGCCAACACGCGGTCCTTCATCGAGCGTAGTGCAAGCGGCGAGACGCAGGTGCTGCAGCATCATCTCGCCGGCATGTGTGTCGCGGCGGGCGAAGCGCTCGCCGGCGATGCCGAGCTTCGCGGCGAGATCAACAAGGGTCTGGTCGCGGTGCTGCGCAGTTTCGTCGTGGACCAGAAGAGCGGCGTTTCGACCTTCATCTCCGACCAGGTGAAATCGTGGGACATGGCGCAGCTGATTTCGCTGATCGAAATCAACATTGGCCGCGACCTGCAATACATCCGCTTCAACGGCTCGCTGATCGGCGGGCTCGCGGGCCTTGGGCTTTACTCCGTAGAATTCCTGCTTCGATTGTTGTGACTTTTGCGTCACGGACGCCAGCATTAACGCGCAGGCCTATTGTGGCCCCGGGTTTCACCCGCTTGAATGTCGGGAACCCGCTGCCTAGCTGATTCATGGTGCGCTGCGGAACGTTCGAAAAGCTGGCGTGTTGGAATTCATACCCATTTGCCGGCCTCGCAGCCGGTGATCTTTTCAGCATTTCTTCCGAGGGACCATTGATGACCGCTACCGCCCAGACGCTGAGCCCGCCGTCTCGTACCCTGATGTTCCTGGAAGGGCGAGCGATCCACGAGTTCGGCGCATTCCTCGGCGCGCTGCCGCTGCTGAGCCTTGCGCCGCGCGGCGATGGCCATCCGGTGCTGGTGCTACCGGGCCTCGTGGCCTCCGACGGGTCCACGCGCGCGTTGCGCACGTTTCTGTCGGGCAAGGGCTATGCGGTGAGCGGCTGGCGCCAGGGCCGCAATTACGGCCTGCGCGAGGGCGTGCAGCACGCGATGGTGGATCTGGTTCAGGAGCTGAGCGACAGGCATGGCCGCAAGATCAGCTTGGTCGGCTGGAGCCTCGGCGGTCTCTATGCGCGCCAGCTCGCCAAGATGATGCCCGACCGCGTACGCCAGGTGATCACGCTCGGCAGCCCCTTTGCCGGCGATCCGCATTCGACCAATGCCTGGCGCGTCTATGAATGGGCGAGCGGGCGGAAGTCCGACGAGGTCGATCCCCAGTTCGGCGGCGATCTCGCCGTTCCGCCGCCGGTGCCGACCACGGCGATCTTCAGCCGCACCGACGGCGTCTGCGCCTGGCAGGGCTGCATGGAGAAGACGGGCGCGCAGACCGAGAGCATCGAGATCGAGAGCAGCCATTGCGGCATGGGCCATCATCCCGCCGCTGTCTTCGCGGTGGCTGATCGCCTTGCGCAGAGGGAGGGCAGCTGGCGTCCCTTCGACCGCAGCGGCTGGCGCAGCGTGGTCTATCCCGATCCGCATCGGTAGTTCTTTGCCTCTCCCCGTAAGAACGGGGCGAGGGAGAAGGCCGTCGCACCGGTCCATTGTCGCGCCCGCACCAAACGCGCTATGCCTCGCGCATGGCGCATCCGTTGTCCCGCATCATCGAGCAGCTCAAGCGCGAGCCGTCGCGCACCGGCTCTATCGTCATCACCGTGTTCGGCGATGCCATCGTGCCGCGTGGCGGCTCGGTATGGCTCGGCACGCTGCTGGAATTCTTCGAGAGCTTGGACATCGACAGCGGCGTGGTGCGTACCGCGATGTCGCGGCTTGCCGCCGATGGCTGGCTGACGCGCGAAAAGGTCGGCCGCAATAGCTTCTACCGCTTGGCTGACAAGGGCCGCCAGATCTTCGGGGCTGCGACACGCCATATCTACGATCCGCCGCCATCCGACTGGACCGGGCGCTTCGAGCTGCTTCTGATCGGCAATGGCGAGGATCGCGACGCTTCGCGCGAGGCGCTCCGCAATGCCGGCTTCGGCAGCCCGCTGCCGGGTGTGTGGGTCGCCCCGTCAGGCGTGGCAGTGCCGGATGAGGCCGCGGGCGCCATCCGTCTGGAAGTCTCGGCCGAGGATGACAGTGGTCGCCGGCTACTCAGTGCGAGCTGGCCGCTGGATCGCACCGCGGACGCCTATCTCAAGTTCATGAAGACGTTCGAGCCGCTGCGCGCCGCGATCGCGCGCGGCACGGGCTTGTCCGAGACCGACGCCTTCACGGCGCGCATCCTCCTGATCCACCATTACCGCCGGGTCGTGCTGCGCGATCCGCTCCTGCCCGAAAGCCTGCTTCCGGCGGACTGGCCGGGCAGGGCTGCCCGCGCGCTGTGCGGCGACATCTATCGCGCGCTGCTTGCCCCATCGGAACAATGGCTTGATGGTCATGGAACCAATGAAAAGGGGCCATTGCCGCCGGCGCGAAAACTGCTGGAACGAAGATTTGAGGTTTGATCGTTATGTTACAGAAATATCTTGCATGAGATAATTCTTGTTATATATTGCCTCTCAATAAAACGGGAGGATGCGCATGTATACCCAGGCGCTGAACACGGCCGAGACCGATGATCGCGGCCTCGAGGATGCGGCCAAGGCTGCGCAGTTCCAGACGCGCATCGATGCCGAGGAGCGCATCGAGCCGAACGACTGGATGCCGGCGGCCTATCGCAAGACGCTGACGCGCCAGATCTCCCAGCACGCTCATTCCGAAATCGTCGGCATGCTGCCCGAAGGCAACTGGATCACGCGCGCGCCGTCCTTGCGTCGCAAGGCCGCGCTGCTCGCCAAGGTGCAGGACGAGTGCGGCCACGGGCTTTATCTCTATGCTGCGGCCGAGACGCTCGGCACGTCGCGCGAAGAGCTGGTCGACGCCATGCTCGCGGGCAAAGCCAAATATTCCTCGATCTTCAACTATCCGACGCTGACCTGGGCCGACATCGGCACCATCGGCTGGCTGGTCGACGGCGCCGCGATCATGAACCAGATCCCGCTGTGCCGCTGCTCTTATGGTCCTTATGCGCGCGCCATGATCCGCGTCTGCAAGGAGGAGTCGTTCCATCAGCGCCAGGGCTACGAGATCATGCTGACGCTGTGCCGCGGCTCGGACGAGCAGAAGGCGATGGCGCAGGATGCCTTGAATAGGTGGTGGTGGCCGGTGCTGATGATGTTCGGCCCGCCCGATGCCACGAGCCAGCACAGCGACACCTCGACGAAATGGAAGATCAAGCGCTTCTCCAATGACGAGCTGCGGCAGAAGTTCGTCGATGCCACCGTGCCGCAGGCGCAATATCTCGGCCTGACCATTCCCGATCCCGGCATGATTCAGGACGCCGACGGGCACTGGCGCTACAGCGAAATCGACTGGACCGAGTTCAAGCAGGTGCTTGCCGGCAACGGCCCATGCAACCGTGACCGGATGGCTGCGCGCCGTAAGGCGCATGACGAGGGCGCCTGGGTCCGCGAGGCGGCAGCTAGCTATGCCGCCAAGCGCGCGCAACGTCGAACTGCACAAGCGGCAGAGTAGGGAGATCGCGATGGCCACGCCGAACACGCCGCTGTGGGAAGTCTTCATTCGCAGCCGCAACGGGCTCGCGCACAAGCATGTCGGCTCGCTGCATGCGAGCGACGCCACGATGGCCCTGCAGGCCGCCCGCGATATCTACACCCGTCGCGGCGAGGGCCTTTCGATCTGGGTCGTGCCGTCGACGGCGATCACTGCGAGCGATCCCGCCGAGAAGGGCATGATGTTCGAGCCGGCGGAATCGAAGATCTACCGGCACCCGACGTTTTACGAAGTGCCCGAGGAAGTGGGGCACATGTGATGCCCGTCGTGAACATCGAGGTCTCAGAAACACCACTGGTGCTCTACGCGCTGCGCCGGGCCGACGACGCGCTGATCCTTGGGCACAGGCTGTCGGAATGGTGCGGACATGCGCCGATGCTGGAAGAGGACATGGCGCTCTCCAACATCGCGCTCGACCTCATCGGCCAGGCCCGCGAGCTCTACACCTACGCAGCCAAAGCCGAAGGCAAGGACAACGACGAAGACAAGCTCGCCTACCTTCGCGATGTCAGGCAGTATCGCAATCTGCTGCTCCTCGAGCAGCCGAACGGCGACTTTGCCCAGACCCTGGTGCGGCAGTTCTTCTATTCCGCCTTCGCCGATCTCTACTGGCGCGCCATGATGACCTCGCGCGATACGACACTCGCTGCGATTGCCGCGAAATCGGAGAAGGAGAGTGCCTATCATTTGCGGCATTCCTCGGAGTGGATCATCCGGCTCGGTGACGGCACCGACGAGAGCCATGCCCGCGCGCAGGCCGCGATCGATCATCTCTGGGCGTTCACCGGCGAGATGTTTGCCGTCGACGATGGCGAGCGGGCCCTGATCCATGCCGATATCGCCGTAGACCCAGGGACCTTGCGGGGGCGCTGGCTGACGACACTCTCGGAGGTGATCGGCGAAGCAATGCTCAAGCTGCCGCAGAACGACTGGATGCAGCAGGGCGGCCGCGTGGGCCGGCACAGCGAGCATCTCGGCCATCTTCTCTCCGAGCTGCAATCGATACAGCGCACTTTCCCGGGGCAGACATGGTGACGGTGCTGGAGCCCCATAACGAACTGCGCCAACGGGCCTGGGACGCCGCGGCGAGCGTGGTCGATCCCGAAATTCCGGTTTTGACCATCGCCGATCTCGGCGTGCTCCGCGATGTCGTTGTCGACGGCGATCACGTCGAGATCGCGATCACCCCGACCTATTCGGGCTGCCCGGCCATGAATATGATTGCGCTCGAAATCGAGGTCGCGCTGGAGCGCGCTGGTTTCCATCGTCCAAAGGTCCGCACCGTGCTGTCCCCGGCCTGGACCACGGACTGGATGAGCGCAGAGGGCCGCCGCAAGCTTCACGCCTACGGGATCGCGCCGCCGCAGGCTTCGAATTCACGCCGCGCGCTGTTCGGCGAGCAAGCCGTTGTGTGCCCGCAATGCAGCTCGGCGGATACCGAGCTGCTGTCCGAATTCGGCTCCACCTCCTGCAAGGCGCTCTGGCGCTGCAGAGCCTGCCGCGAACCCTTCGATTATTTCAAGTGTCACTGATCATGTCAGCAGCCGCACCACGCTTCCATCGCCTGGCCGTCAACGACCTCCGCCGCGAGGCGTCGGACGCCATATCGCTGACATTCGCCATCCCGGCGGAGCTTGCGACCGACTACGCCTTCACACCCGGCCAATACCTCACACTCCGCACCATGCTGGATGGCGAAGAAGTGCGCCGCTCCTATTCGATCTGCTCCGGGCCCGACGACGGCGAGATACGCATCGCGGTCAAGAAGGTTGATGGTGGCGCGTTTTCGAGCTGGGCAGCGGACGATTTGAAGTGCGGCGACGCGCTGGACGTGATGACGCCCACGGGACGTTTCGGCGTGATCCCGCCGACGGGCGCTAGCCGCATCCATGTCGGCTTTGCCGCAGGCTCCGGCATCACGCCGATCCTTTCGATCGTCAAGGGCACGCTTGCGCGCGAGCCGGGCAGCCAATTCTTCCTGTTCTACGGCAATCGCACGACGGACAACATCATGTTCCTCGAGGCGCTCGAAGAGCTCAAGGATCGCTTCATCGACCGGCTCTCGATCTTCCACGTCATCTCCGGCGAGGAACAGGACATTCCGATCCTGCACGGCCGGCTCGACGGCGACAAGGTGAGGGTGCTGCTGCGCTCGCTGGTACCAGCGGAAAGCGTCGACCACGTCTTCATCTGCGGTCCGTCCGGCATGAGCGAGGACATCGAGGCGACCTGCCGAGGGCTCGGCATCGCGGACGAGCGCATCCACGTCGAGCGCTTCGTATCGGAGTTCGGCGGCAAGCCGCGGCCGAAGAAGATCGTTGCGCCGGACGCGCCGCCGAAAGCGATCGCGTCGCTGATCATCGACGGCAAGCGCCGCGACGTGCCGGTCGCCGAGGACGAGGCGATCCTCGATGCCGCACTGCGCGCCGGAATCGATCTGCCCTTCGCCTGCAAGGGCGGCATGTGCTCGACCTGCCGTGCCAAACTGGTGGAGGGCGAGGCGCCGATGGACATCAACTACTCGCTGGAACCCTGGGAGCTGAAGGCCGGCTTTGTCCTGACCTGTCAGGCCAAGCCATCGTCGGAGCGGGTCGTGGTCGATTACGACCACGTTTGACAGTTTTAGCCAGGCAGCAGAACATCGTGTCCAAACAATCGGACGGGAGAAGCGCGTGAACGTCAAAGCCGCCTTGTCGCCCGAGGATGTTGCCCGCGCCTGCGCCAATGCGATGTGGGCGGAGGACGATGCCTCCAAAGGACTCGGCATGGAGATCGTCGAGATCGGACCAGGTTATGCGACGCTCGCCATGACTGTACGACCGGACATGGTCAACGGCCAGCGCATCGCCCACGGTGGCTTCATCTTCACGCTCGCCGATTCGGCCTTCGCTTTCGCGTGCAACTCGCACAACGAGCGCGTCGTGGCGGCGCAGGGCCAGATCACCTTCATCAAGCCGGGCAAGCTCGGCGATCGCCTCATCGCGAAGGCGCGCGAGGTTACGCGCGGCGGTCGCTCCGGCATCTATGACGTGCGCGTCACCGCCGGCGATACAGTCATCGCCGAATTCCGCGGGCATTCGCGGGTCATTCCCGGCAATTGGCTGCCGGCGCAGGATCAATAAAGAAAAGCAATGATACGGGGAAACGAGGATGGCTCCGACGAGGCTCAAGGAAGGTGGCAACACCTATAAGGCCGAGCTGGATGCGCAAGAGCGCGCATCGCGCGACGAGATCATGGCGCTGCAGACGGAGCGGCTGGCCTGGTCGCTGAAGCACGCCTACGACAACGTCGCGCATTATCGCAAGGCCTTCGACGCGGCCGGCGTGCATCCGTCGGACTTTCGAGAGCTCTCGGACCTTGCGAAATTTCCGTTCACGGTGAAGACGGATCTGCGCGACAATTATCCCTTCAACATGTTTGCCGTGCCCCGTGAGAAGCTGGTGCGCGTGCATGCGTCCTCCGGCACGACGGGCAAACCGATCGTGGTGGGTTACACGCAACGCGATATCGACACATGGTCGGACGTGATGGCGCGCTCGATCCGCGCCGCCGGTGGCCGCACCGGCATGATCATCCACAATGCCTATGGCTACGGCCTCTTCACCGGCGGGTTAGGGGTGCACTATGGCGCCGAAAAGCTCGGCTGCACCGTGGTGCCGATCTCCGGCGGGATGACAGAACGACAGGTGCAGCTCATCAACGACTTCAGGCCCGACATCATCACGGTGACGCCGAGCTACATGCTTGCGATCCTCGACGAGTTCAAGCGCCAAAAGCTCGATCCGCGCCAGTGCTCGCTCAAGGTCGGCATCTTCGGCGCGGAGCCCTGGACCAATGCCATGCGCGGCGAGATCGAAGACGCCTTCGACATGGACGCGACCGACATCTACGGTCTTTCCGAGGTGATCGGGCCCGGCGTTGCGCAGGAATGTATCGAGACCAAGGACGGACTGCACATCTGGGAGGATCATTTCTATCCCGAAGTGATCGACCCCGACACCGGTGCGGTGCTGCCCGACGGGGAGAAGGGCGAACTGGTCTTTACTTCGCTCACCAAGGAAGCTTTTCCAGTGATCCGCTATCGCACCCGCGACCTGACGCGGCTGTTGCCGGGCACGGCGCGACCGGGCATGCGGCGGATGGAGAAGGTCACGGGACGTTCCGACGACATGATCATCCTGCGCGGGGTCAATCTGTTCCCGACCCAGATCGAGGAGGTTCTCCTCGCCACCGACTGGTGCGGCGGACATTTCATTCTGGAGCTGACCCGGGAAGGCCGCATGGACGAGCTGACCATCATTGCCGAGGCGCGGCCGGAGAGTTGGGACGGCCGGGGTCTCCTCGACCATGCGAGTCGGATCTCGACGCACATCAAGAACACCATCGGCATCAGCTCCAGGGTGAGCGTGGTTGCGCCGGCCACGCTGGAGCGCTCGCTCGGCAAGGCCAAGCGCCTCTACGACAAGCGGCCGAAGGATTAGGTCTTACCCCTCATGGTGAGGAGGCGCGTAGCGTCGTCTCGAACCATGCAGGCCAGGATGCTGCAATGCGGGCCTTCATCCTTCGAGACGCCGCTGGCGCGGCTCCTCAGGATGAGGGGAGGCAGGTTGACTTGGGTCTCTTCAAGGGCGACAAGGCCCGCGAGAAATCGCGGGTCTTTCCATGTCAACAGCCGTTCCCAAAGCCGTCGACGCGCGCTGCGTGCGCCTCAATGCCAAGGCCGAAAGCGCGGCTATGATCGCGCCGGCGGTCGAGCGTGAGACGCTTGCTCGCGGTCCGAATGATCTGCTGATCGAGATCAAGGCCGCTGCCGTCAATCCCTCCGACGTCAAGGCCGCGACCGGGCTGATGCCCTATGCCGTGTTTCCGCGCACGCCCGGCCGCGATTACGCCGGGGTAGTGATGGACGGGCCGGCCGGTACGATCGGCCGCGAGGTGTTCGGCTCCTCCGGTGATCTCGGCATTCGTCGCGACGGCACTCACGCCAGCCATCTCGTCGTTGAATCCGACGCGGTGGTGGAGAAGCCGAAGACCGTGTCCTGGGAGGAGGCCGCCGGCATCGGCGTGCCCTTTGTCACCGCGATGGAGGGTTTTCGCCGCGTCGGCATTCCAAAGCCCGGCGAAACGGTGCTGGTGTTCGGCGTCAACGGCAAGGTCGGGCAAGCTGCGGTGCAGATCGCGACCTGGCAGGGCGCGCGTGTCATCGGCGTGGTGCGCAAGGCGGAACCTTATGAGGGCCACACCAACGCATCCGTCGAGGTGATCGACGCTTCCGCGACCGACGTCGCGCCACGCGTGCGCGAGTTGACCGACGGTAGAGGCGCCGACATCGTCTTCAACACGGTCGGCGATCCCTATTTCCAGGCGGCGCACAAATCGCTCGCGCTTCGCGGCCGCCAGATCCTGATCGCCGCGATCGACCGCATCGTGCAGTTCAACATCCTCGAATTCTACCGCGGGCAACACACCTATGTCGGCATCGACACGCTCGGCCTGTCGTCGATCGCGACGGGCGCTGTGCTGCGTGACCTCGGCCAGGGCTTCGCGAGCGGGCACCTGAAACCGTTCCCCATCAAGGCGAACGCCGTCTATCCGCTCGAACGCGCGAAGGAGGCCTATGTCGCCGTTGCCGGCTCGTCGCGGGATCGCGTGATCCTGAAGCCTTGATGATGGAATCGTCCACCCAGCTCGTCATCCTCGCCGGCCTCGTCATTGGCCTGGTTTACGGCGCCGTCGGCCTGCTCAGCGGCTTCTGCCTGATGAGCAGCATGCGCGGCTGGCTATCGGACGGGGATGGGCGGTTGGTACGAACCTATGCGCTGGCGATCGCGGTCGCGACCGCAGCGAGCCAATTCCTCGCCGGCAACGGCATGGTAGATCTCGGCAAATCGATCTACCTGCAACAGTCCTTTTCGGTGCCGGTGCTGTTTCTCGGCGGACTTCTGTTTGGCTACGGCATGGTGCTGTCGAACGGCTGCGGTTCGCGCGCGCTGGTGCTGCTCGGTCGCGGCAATCTCCGCTCCTTCGTCGTGGTGGTCGTGCTCGCCATCGCCGCGCAGATGACGCTCAAGGGCCTGATCGCGCCGGCGCGCATCGCGCTGGTCCAGGCCTCGCAAACCACGGTCAACGTGAATTCGCTGCCGTCATTGTTGGCCGTGTTCGGTCCGGCTGAAGCGGTTTCGCGCGCGATGGCTGCTGCTGTCATCGTCGTTGCGCTGATCCTGTTTGCTTTCGCGCACCCAGCGCTCCGGCGTTCCCCCGGCCAGATTGCGGCCGGCGTCATCGTCGGTCTCCTCGTCGCCGGCGGCTGGTTCGTCACCGGCTATCTCGGCGCGGATGATTTCAACCCCGTCCCCGTGACCTCGCTCACCTTCATCGCGCCGATCGCGGACAGCCTGCAATATGCCATGCTCTCGACCGGCCTGACGCTGAACTTCGGCATCGCGACAGTTGCCGGCGTCTTCGCCGGCAGTCTGGTCACCGCGCTTGCGACGGGCCGTTTCCATCTCGAAGGCTATTCCTCGCCGCGCCACATGCTGCGATCGGCCGGCGGCGCCGCGCTGATGGGCGTCGGCGGTGTGATGGCGTTCGGCTGTTCGATCGGGCAAGGGCTCACCGGCGTGTCGACGCTGGCGCTGGGCTCGTTCGTCGCGGTCGCCGGCATCCTGCTGGGCACGACGGCTGGCCTGCGCGGAAGCTTGCGTGTTCAGCCTCTCGCGGTGGCCTGACCGCGCAGCAGACGATCGCCGAGCGTTGCGAGACCGATGCCGGTAACGATCAGCGCGGCCGCAATCACAAGACTCATGTCGATCGGCTCACCCAGCAGGATTGCAGCGCTGGCGATGCCGACGAGTGGCGCCCCGGTGGTGCCGAGCGACGTCGTCAGCGCCGAGATGCTCTTGTTGACCATCGACATCGCCCAATAGGCCAGCGCCGTCCCGATCAAGCCGGAATACAGGAACAGCAGCACGAGCCTCCACGACCATTCCGCGTGCGGCAGGCCGTGCGTGACGGCCGCCGATCCCGTCAGCACGATCGTCGCCACGAGCACCTGCCAGATCAAAAGCTGGAGCGGGGACGCGATCCAGCGATGCGCACGGATGTAGATGATGTTCGCGGCCCATGAAATCGCGGCCAGGATGATCATGCCGGCGCCGAGTACGACGTTTGTGTTGGTCCAGTCGATCGATGCCGGATTCAGGATCACGGCAAGGCCGATCAGCCCGAGCAAGGCGCCGGCCAGCTTTGGCGCGGTCAGCGTGTCCTTCCCGAGCAGCGGCGCGGCGATCGCGACCCAGAGCGGCGTGGTGTAGCCCAGCACGATGGCCTTGCTCGCCGGCAGGAAGCGCACACCAGTCGCAACCAGCACCGAGAACACCGTCATGTGCAGCAGTGCGACGCTGAGGATTACCGGAATGTCGCGCCGCTCCGGGATCACCAGATTGTTGCTCAATCCGAGGATCGCGAACAATCCGGCCAGCGCGATCCAGCTCCGGATTGCCGACGTCCACAGGGGCGGGAGGAACTGGACGAGCTGCTTCGTCACCGACCAGTTCACGCCCCAGGCCAGCACGACGATGAGGAACAGGCCGACGGCCGCGCGGGGGGAAAGGGAGTTCATCTCGGAGGTCCTTGAAGCAGTCCAGTCCAGCGAATAGCATCCCGCTTGGCACCTGAATAAGTGCCAGATCGGAAAGGATTAAGGTGCCAGTTCCGGAAAGCATGATCTCCGCTCTGATCGACCTGAACCGGTCCGACGACGAGGGGCTGGTGGCTCAACTGACGAGCCAGCTCCGAAGCTTGATCGCGACGGGCCGTCTCGGCAAAGGCCGCACGCTGCCGTCGAGCCGCCGGCTTGCGAGCGATCTCGGCGTCTCGCGCAACACCGTCAGCTATGCGTTCGAGCAGCTCGCCGCCGAGGGATATCTCGAAGCCTCGCGCGGCCGCCGTCCGATGGTCACGGTCGACGGGGGCGAGCGCGTCGCAGAGGCGGGCGCCGGCGCATCTCGCATGCGCCCTGGCAAGCCGCGGCTTTCGCCCTGGGCGTCGAGCCTCACGCAGACCGACTGGCCGATGTCTTATCAGGCGCGACTAAGACCCTTGCGTCCCGGGCACGGCGATTTCAGGGAGTTTCCAAACGAGGTCTGGGCGCGTTGCCTGCGCCGCAGCGCCGTGCGCGCGGCGAAGCGCGAGCTCGGACCGGTCAACCGGACGCGCCTGCGCGAGGCGCTGGCGCATTATCTCGCGACCAGCAGGGGCGTGCGCGCGACGGCGGATCAGATCCTGATTCTGCCGAGCGCACAGGCTGCGCTGACCTTGATTGCGGCTGCCCTCATCACGCCCGGTGACGAGGTCTGGGTCGAGGATCCCGGCTATCCCGGCGCCGCCGCCGCCTTCCGCGCGTCCGGTGCGCGCGTGACCGGGATAGGATTGGACGAGCAGGGCATGCAGCGGATTCCGGGGATGGCGACCCCGACATTGATCTTCATGACGCCGTCGCACCAGCACCCGACCGGTCGCCTGATGTCGCTCTCGCGCCGCACGGAATTTCTTGGCCTGAGCAGGCCCGGCAAGACCTGGATCGTGGAGGACGATTACGACGGCGAATTCCACTACGACAGCCGGCCGGTGCCGGCCTTGCAAGGACTCGATGCCCATGGCCGCGTGTTCTATGTCGGCACGTTCTCCAAAGTCATGACCGCGGACATCCGGCTCGGCTATCTCGTCGTACCGCGGGCCCTGGTCGGTACTCTCGAGATCGTACGGCGGCACATCGGACTGATCGCCGCGAGCCACATCCAGGAGGCGCTGGCCGAGTTCATTGCCGACGGGCATTTCCTGGCGCATCTGCGCCGGATGCGCCGGCTCTATCACGCCCGCCGCGATCACCTCGTGGAGGGACTAGACGGCCATTTGGGCGACGTGCTCTCTGCCGAAGTGCCCCCGGGCGGCATTCAGCTCGTTGCGCGCCTCAAGCGCGGTCGCGCCGATCAGACGGCGATCAAGCGGCTGGTCGAAGCGGGCGTTGAAACGCGTGCCCTGTCCGGCTTGGCACTGGGCAGGCCGCGCGATCACGGTCTGTTGCTCGGCTTCGCGGCCTGGCGCGAAAGCGAGATCACCGCGGCATTGCGGACGATGGCGTCGTGCTTCTAGCGCAATCGCGCTAGTCCACAGCCTTGGTCACGATGCGGATTTCCGAGGTCAGCGTCCGGTGCACCGGGCACTTGTCGGCGATCTCCATCAATTTCTTGCGCTGCTCGGGATCGAGCGCGCCGTCCATCGCGATGTCGCGCTCGATCTGGTCGAGCATGCCATCGCGCGTCTCGCACTCCGCGCAGTCTTTTGCATAGATCTTGGAATGCTTCAGCGAGACGGTGACACGATCGAGCGGCAGCGACTTGCGGTCGGCATAGAGACGCATGGTCATTGAAGTACAGGCCCCGAGGCCAGCGAGCAGGAGATCGTAGGGACCAGGGCCGGCATCCTCGCCGCCGGCGGCGACCGGCTCGTCCGCGATGAGTTGATGCGGTCCGACGGTGACGACCTGGTTGAACTTGCTCTTGCGGGTCTCCTGCACCACGACCCGGCGCGGTGCCTCGGGGAGATCCATCGCCTTCGCAGGCTTCGCCGTGTCGATGTACCGGCTCGCCCAGGCCGCGATCACGTCGGCTGCGTAGAGCGCGTCGGCCGGCTTGCTCAGCAGATGATCGGCGTGGTCGAGCGAGACGAAGCTCTTGGGATGCCGGGCGGAGACGAAGAGCTTCGTCGCATTGTCGATGCCGACGGTATCGTCGAGCGGAGAATGCATGACCAACAGCGCCTTGTGCAGGCCGGTGACGTCCTTCATCAGCTCGTGCTCGGCGATATCGTCGAGGAATTCGCGCTTGATCCGGAACGGGCGTCCCGCAAGCGAGACTTCGACCTCACCTTGCATGCGAATGTCGTCGAGATGCTCTTTGAACAGGCCGGTGACGTGGGCGGGATCGGATGGTGCCGCAATGGTCACAACCGCCTTGGCTGCCGGGATTTGTCCTGCTGCCGCAAGGATCGCGGCGCCGCCGAGGCTGTGACCGATCAGGATTGACGGCGCCTTGCGGACGCTACGCAGATGATCGGCCGCGCGCACGAGATCGGCCACGTTGGAGGAAAACGTCGAATTGGCGAAATCCCCTTCACTGGAGCCGAGCCCGGTGAAGTCGAAGCGCAGCACCGCGATACCCTTGGCTGCGAGTGCGACCGAGATGCGTTTGGCGGCCAGCGTGTCCTTGCCGCAGGTGAAGCAATGCGCGAACAGCGCGAAGGCCCCGGGCTCGCCGTCCGGCAATTCGAGCGTGGCCGAAAGCTGATGGCCGCCTTCGCCCGTGAACTGAAAGCGTTCCGTCGACATGGGCTTTCCCCCGTCCTTGCTTGAACCTAATCGTCCGAATAGCGCTGCTCTGCCCAGGGATCGCCGCGATTATGATAGCCGCGGACCTCCCAGAAGCCCGGAGCGTCCTCGGTCAGGAATTCAATCGACTGAACCCATTTGGCGCTTTTCCAGAAATACAGATGCGGCACGACCAGCCGCACCGGGCCGCCATGTTCGTCCGACAATGGCTCACCGGACCAGCTATGGGCGAGCAATGCATCCTCGGCGGCAAAGTCGTCCAGCGCGAGGTTGGTGGTGTAGCCGTCGTGAGAATGCAACACGACGAAGCGCGCGTCCTCGCGCGGCCGGCAGGCCGCGAGCAGCTCGCGCGTGGCGAGCCCCTCCCACTCATTGTCGTAGCGCGACCAGGTGGTGACGCAGTGGATGTCGGAGGTGAACTGCGCCTGGTTCTGGGCGACGAACTCGGCAAAGGTCCAGAACACGGGGTTCTCGACCGCGCCAAAGACATCGAGCCGCCAGCGCTCGCGCGAAACCGGCGGCACGACGCCGAGATCGAGCACCGGCCAGTCTTTTGTCAGATGCTGGCCGGGCGGCAGGCGCTGATCTTCCGGTCGCGCGATCTTGCCGGTCAAAAAACGGCCTTCGCGCGCCCATTTCTCCTTGGTGCGCGTCAGCTTGCTGTCGGGCGGCTCGTTGTCTTCGGCCATCGGCTACTCGTGGCGATGCATCGCGGAGGCGTGCTTGGTGTCGCGCATGGTGGAATAGATGATCAGTGACAGGCAGATGACGCCGGCGAGATAGTAGTAGAACCACTCCTCATGCCCGATGCTCTTGAAATAGAGCGCGATCGCGGGCGCCGTGCCGCCGAACATCGAGACGGTGATCGCATAGGGCAGGCCGACGCCGAGGGCGCGGACATTGGTCGGGAACAGCTCGGCCTTCACTACGGCGTTGATCGAGGTGTATCCGGCGACGAACAGCCAGGCCCCGCAGATCAGGATGAACGCGATGAAGGGCGACTTGGTCTCCTTCAGCGTCATCAGCAGCGGCACGGTTGCGAGCGTGCCGGCGACGCCGAAGAAGATCAGCAGCGGTTTGCGGCCGATCTTGTCGGAGATGGCGCCATAGATCGGCTGTAGGATGGTTGCGAAGATCAGCGTGCCGAAGATCACGAAAGTGGTCTGGTCCTCGGTCAGCCCCACCGAAAGCTTGACGAAGGTCTGCATGTAAGTGGTGAAGGTGTAGAACGCGGCGGTGCCGCCGGCGGTCAGGCCGACCACGAGCAAAAGCTCGCGCGGATACTTCAGCAGGTTCGTGATCGAGCCGGTCGGCTTCACCACCTTCTTGGCCTCTTCAAACGCTTCAGTCTCGTGCAGATTGCGCCGCATCACTGCAGCAAAGATCGCGAGCGCAGCACCGATCGCGAACGGGATGCGCCAGCCCCAGGCTCTCAGTTCCTCCGGCGTGAGGAAGATTTTTTGCAGAAGCAGCAGCACGATGATCGCGGTGAGCTGGCCGCCGATCAGGGTGACGTATTGAAAGCTCGAATAGAAGCCGCGGTGCTTGGGGGCGGCGACCTCGCTGAGATAGGTGGCGCTGGCGCCGTATTCGCCGCCGAGACTCAAGCCTTCGATGACGCGGGCGAGCGCCAGGATCACCGGCGCGGCGAAGCCGATCGTGGCGTAGGTCGGCGTCAACGCGATGATCAGGGAGCCGAAGCACATGAAGACGACCGACAGCGTCAGCGAGATGCGCCGCCCGTAATGATCGGCGATATAGCCGAACAGCCAGCCGCCCAACGGCCGCATCAGGAATGTCGCCGCGAATACGACGGCGACATTCAATTGTTGGACGACAGGATCGTTGCCGGGAAAGAAGGCGGGAGCGAAATAGAGCGCGAACGCGGTATAGGCGTAGAAGTCGTACCACTCGACGAGATTGCCGATCGAGCCGATGAAGATCGCCTTGATCCGGCGCTTGGCGTCGGCGACGTCAATATGGTCGGAAGCCGGTCGGGTTATTTGCTCAGTCACGTCCGGCCTCTCGGTATTGCTCTTTGGAGAGGTCTACATCGCCTTTCCAAGCAAAAATGGCAACTGGCGGGGGCCTCTGACGGTTCCCTGTGACCAGGTCACCGTGCCTGCCGGATCGAGGGCGAAGTCCGGAATTCGCTTCAGCCATTCCTCCAGCGCAACCTGCATCTCCATGCGCGCAAGGTTCGAGCCGACGCAGCGGTGGATGCCGAGGCCGAACGCGGCGTGGCGGTTCTCGCGGCGATCAATCACGACCTTGTCAGCATCCGGAAACATTTTCGGGTCACGGTTGGCGGCCGGGAAGGACAGCAGCACCATGTTGCCCGGCTTGACCGGGCAGCCTGAGACCGTTGTCTCCTTGACCACTTCGCGCGCCATCGTCACCGGCGAATAGGCCCGCAGCAGCTCTTCCACCGCGGTCGGGACCAGCCCGGGCTCGGCGACCAGGCGCTCGCGGTCGGCGGGCGTCCGGGCGAGGTGCCAGAGCGAGGAGCCGATCGCGCTCCAGGTGGTGTCGATGCCGGCAATCAGGAGCAGGCGCAACGAGCCCAGCACATGCGAATCCTCGAGCGGATTGCCGTCCTTGTCCCTGGCATTCATCAGGTAGGAAATAAGATCGTCGGTCGGCTTGGTCTTGCGCGCCTCGATGTGGGCGCTGAAATAGACGGTCATCTCCTGCACGGCCTGGAGCAGCGTGTTTTCATCCTTGATGCCAAGTTCCAGGATCATGTGGATCCAGCGGATGAAGAGATCGCTGTCTGTCTCGGGGATGCCGAGCATGTGTGCGATCGCGCGAACCGGAATGTGCTTGGTGTAGCGCTCTGCCGCGTCCAGTCGGTCTTCCGTGATGAAACCGTCGATCAACTCGTTGCAGATCGCGCGCACCCGCGGCTCCAGCTTCTTCATCGCGTCCGGCGTGAACGGCGGCAGCAGCAATTGCTTGGCTGGCTTGTGCACCGGCGGATCGGACGTGATCGGCGGGGCGGAGTTTCTGCTGGTGATCTCCGGTCGAACGTCACGGACGATGATGCGGCGTGAGGAGAAATGCTCACTGTCATTGGCGATCTCGCGCACCGCTTCATAGGTCGTCGGCAGGTAGCAGCCGAGGAAGCGCTCGGTATGCACGACCGGGCTTGCGGCGCGCAGCTCGTCCCAGATCGGGAAGGGATCTTCCGTCCATTGCGGATCGGTGTGGTCGAAATCATGGACCCAGTCGGTCACGGGCGGATGGGCGGCGGGCTGGCTGATGTCGGACATCTCGAAATCCCTTGGGGCTCGTGGTCGCGGAAGGCACGCGGGCAGAGGCGGGACGCGCTACTCCTCGATCACGTCGATCGCGATTTCCGGACAATTGGATTTGGCAAGCCAGGCCTTGTCTTCGAGGCCGGGTGGGACCGTGCCGTCGCCGGCCTCGTGGGCGTTGCCGTATTCGTCGAGCTCGAACAGCTCCGGCGCCAGCGCCTTGCAGCGCGCGTGCCCCTGACATCTGTCGGGATCGACGTGAACCCTCAGTCGCTCTGTCATGGCGGCTTCCTCGGTCGTGTGCGCTCCAGCCCGAAGGCGGCGCGCGCTCCCATTTGCGTTTTTGCTCAAGTTATAGGCTATTACATTCGCGGCAGGCTTCCCCTGTCAAGCGCAAACTTATAGGCTCTGCGCAACATGCGTTCACAACTTGCCCGCAAGCCCGAGAATACCTACCACCACGGCGATCTCCGCGACGCCTTGATCAAGGCCGCGCTGCGCGAAGCCGAGCAGGGCGGGACGGAGGCGATCAGCATCAAGGCGCTGGCAAAGCAGCTGGGTGTCTCGCAGCCGGCGCCCTACCGGCATTTCGCCGATCGCGAGGCGCTGCTTGCGGCGGTGACGGCGGAGGCGTTCCGGCAGCTCAGCGCGCTTCTGCGTGCGGCGATGGCAAAGCCGTCGAAGCGATCGAAGCTGTCGCTGCTGGCGCAGGCGACGCTGGATTTCGGCTTACGCCGCAATGGCATCTACCGCTTGATGTTCGCTTCGCGCACGGTGTCGTGTGCGGCGAAAGGCAGCGAGCTGCACGAAGCGACACGCGAAACGTTTGCGCTCGTGATCGAGGCACTGGAAGCTCCGGCAGTCGATTACCTGCGCGAGCGGCAGGCGCTCAAGATCTGGGCGGCGCTGCACGGCGTGGTGATGCTGGCCGAGCAGGGGCTGTTCACTGGCGAGGCGGCCCATGCCACGCGCGAGGACCTTGTCGAGGATTTTGTCAGCGAAACCAAGGCCGCGCTTGCGGCGGCGATCAAGGGCGCGCAACGCCGGAAAAAGGCTAGCGCTTAAGCCTTCGCCGCCAACAGCTTCATCAGCTTCTCGACGGCGCTGTCAGGCGTGGTCACGACAGGGCGACCGGTAGCTTCTGCAACGAGGGGCGCAGTTGCCGCGATGCTGAACTGCGCGAGCGCGACGACGTCGCAATCGCGCAAATCATGTGAGGATTCCACGATCAGCCGGTCGTGCGTAGCGCGGTCGCCACGGTCGAGCGCGGCCAGCGCGCCTTCGGCAAGCTTCGGCACGATCTGGACGGAGGTAGGAAATTCCGGCGGCATCGAGGCCAGCGTCGGCGCGAAGGTCGAGAGCAGGCCGATACGCCGGCCCATCGTCACTGCCCGCTCGATCATGGCTTCGTTCGGCTTGAGCACCGGCATCGGCGCATGCGCGCGCGCAACCGCCTCGATGCAGGGACCGAAGGCCGAGCAGGTGAACAGGATCGCATCCGCGCCTGTCGCCGCGGCGTAGCGACCGAGCACAAGAAAGCGTTCGGTCATGGCATCATTGAGCTTGCCCTCACGCGCGAGATCCGCCGACAGGCTGTCGTCGAGCAGGTTCATCAGCCGCGCTTCCGGCCACGCCTTCGCGAACGCAGCTTCGATCGGGGCGATGGAATGCTTGAGGGCGTGGATCAGGGCGATGCGAGGGGACGTCGGCATTGAACGTTACTACCTGGTAGATCTCGTGCCCCGGACGCGGCGCAATGCGGAGTATTGCGCCGCAGAGCCGGGGCCCATTGTGGCCGCTGGGTCCCGGCTCTGCGCAGCAGCGTTGCACGCTGCAGCGCGTCCGGGACACGAGAGGCGTTTACTTGAACGGCACCGCGTACATCAAGCCGCCCTTGCTCCAGAGGCCGTTGAGGCCGCGCTCGAGCTTGAGCGGGCTCGCCTTGCCGACATTGCGCTCGTAGATCTCGCCGTAATTGCCGGTGGCCTTGATGGCGGTGACCAGCCATTTGTTGTCGAGCCCGAGCCGGGAGCCGAGATCGCCGGAGGCACCGAGCAGGCGTTGGATCGCGGGCGTCTGCGACTTCGCCATCTCGTCGACATTGCCTTGTGTGACGCCAAGCTCTTCGGCCTCGATCAAGCCGTAATGCAGCCAGGTGATGATGTCACTCCAGACTTCATCGCCATTGCGGGTGAAGGGGCCGAGCGGCTCCTTGCTGATGGTCTGCGGCAGCACGACGTAGTCGGCCGGGTTCGGCGCCGCGGTCGTCACGGCGCCTGCGAGCGCGGAAGCGTCTTGGGTCATGGCATCGCAACGGCCGCCGAAGAAGGTCTGGTACATGGTGTCGACGCGGTCGAACACCAGCGGCTTCCAGTCGATGCCGTTGGCGCGGCCGTAATCGCCGAGCGTGACCTCATGCGTGGTGCCCTGCGCGACGCAGACGGTGGCGCCCTTGAGGTCCTTGATCTCCTTCACGCCGAGGTCTTTCTTCACCACAAAGCCCTGACCGTCGTAGAAGTTGATTGGGCCTTGCCGCAGGCCCAGCGTGACGCCGCGCAGATAGGTCTGCGTCGAGTTGCGGTAGAGCACGTCGATCTCGCCGGACTGGAGCGCGGTGAAGCGGTTCTGCGCGGTCAGCGAGACGTAACGCACCTTGCTGGCATCGCCGAGCACGCCGGCGGCGAGCGCGCGGCAATAATCGACATCGAGACCCTTGTAATTGCCTTGCGAGTCCGGCGCGGAGAAGCCGGCAAAACCGGCGCTGACGCCGCATATCAGCGTGCCGCGGCCCTTCACAGTGTCGAGCGTCGCCGCCGATGCGACCACGGTCGATGCCGCGAGCACGCCGGCTATGATAACCACTTTCCTCATCATGTTATTCTCCCCTCAGTGATTGACACGACGCAATACGTTGTCGACAGCCGTGCCGAGCTTGTCGACGATCAGATCGATCTCGTCAGCCGAAACGATATAGGGTGGCGCCAACAGCACGTGGTCGCCACGGACGCCGTCCACGGTGCCGCCGCCGGGATAGCAGCCGAGGCCGTCGGCGAGGGCCTCCGCCTTGATCTTCTGGTTCAGCTTCAGCGCGGGATCGAACGAGGTCCGGCTGCCGCGATCGGCGACAAGCTCGATCGCCCAGAACAGGCCGCGGCCCCTGATGTCGCCGATATGGCGGTGGTTACCGAAACGCTCGGTGAGCCGCTGCTCGAGCTGCTTGCCGCGCTCCTTGACCCGGTCGAGCAAGCCGTCCTCGCGGATCACGTCCTGCACCGCGAGCGCGGCAGCGCAGGCGAGGGGATGCGCCAGATAGGTGTGGCCGTGCAGGAAGGCGCCCGAGCCGGCGCGAATGGCGTCGATGATCTTGCCACTGGTGAGCATTGCACCGATCGGCTGGTAGCCGCCGCCGAGGCCCTTGGCGATCGCCTGGATGTCGGGTGCCACGCCTTCCTGCTCCCATGCATGCGTGGTGCCGGTGCGGCCCATGCCGCACATGACCTCGTCGAGGATGAGCAGGGCACCGTGTCGGTCGCAGATCTCGCGGACCGCCCTGTAATAACCGTCCGGCGCGGTCACGGCACCTGCGGTGGCGCCGACGACGGGCTCTGCGAGGAACGCGGCGACCGTATTGGGACCGAGGCGCTGAAACTCGGCTTCGAGTTCGGCCGCAAGCCGGGCGACGAATTGCGCATCGGATTCGCCATCGTGCTTCTCGTGATAGGCGAAGGCCGGGGTCACGTGGCTGAAGGCGTCGGAGAGCAGCGGCGCATAAGGCGCACGCCGCCAGGCATTGCCGCCGGCAGCCAGCGCGCCGAGCGTATTGCCGTGATAGCTCTGGCGCCGGGCGATGAAATGCTGCCGCTGCGGCTCGCCGCGCTCGATGAAATATTGCCGGGCGACCTTGATGCTGGCTTCGACCGCTTCCGACCCGCCGCTGACGAAATAGGCGTAGGCGAGGCCGCCGGGCTCATGGCCGACCAGCCTCTCGGCCAGCGCCTCGGCCGGCTCGGACGAGAAGAACGCCGTGTGGGCGTACGCCAGTGTCGAGGCCTGCTTCGTCAGCGCCGCGATGACGCGTGGATGCTGGTGGCCAAGGCAAGAGACCGCCGCGCCGCCGGAGGCATCGATCACGCGGCGTCCGTCCTCGGCAAAGAGATAGACGCCTTCGCCGCCGATTGCCTTGGGCGGCGTTTCGCGCAGCGAGCGATGCAGCACGCGGCTGGTGCGAGCGGCCATGGGTCAACCTTTCTCTGATACGTAAGTTGAAGCCGCGGCCAGCCGCGCCTCGGTATTCTCCAGGCGCTTCTTCGCGGCCGTGCCGCCGAGCGAGAACGTCACGGCCGCGAGCGATTGGGCGATCGCAATGGCGCCGGTCAGGCTCGGGAAAAAGCCGGGAGAGGAAGCCGCTTCGAACAGCAGCACGTGGTCGGCGCCTTCAGCCATCGGCGCCGAAGAGCTATCGGCGATCGCGATCAGGGCCGCGCCGGCACGATAGGCGGCCTGCGCGACCCGGACACTGGCATGTGTGTAGGGCATGAAGCCGATGACGATGACAGCTTCGCCGGGCCGGAATGCGCCGAGGTCGAGATCGTCGGGGCCGGACGCGCCGACGAGTTGCACCTGTTCGGGACGAAACAGCCGGAGCTCGTAATTCAGCAGTTCCGCGACGCTGCGGCAGCTTCGGTAGCCGGTGATCCAGATCCGCTTGGCGTCGTGGAGCGCGCGCGCCGCCTCGGCAATCGGCTGGGCCGGGATGCGCGGAAGGCCGGCGGCCTCGGCCTCGAGCTTGTCGGTGACGAGCGCGACATCGGCGTTCGGGCCGTGGCGGCGGCTCCTGGCGCGGCCGGAGAAGGGCGCGATCTGCGAGGGGCGCCGCGCCTCCGTCAACGCCGCGCGCAATTCATCCCAGCCCGAATAACCGATCGCTTTGGCAAGCCGCGTGAACGCGGCGGGATCGGCGCCGGCAACCGCCGCGAGATCGCGCATCGAACGCGTGGTGGCGTCGTAATCGTTGGCCGCGACGAAACGCCCGACCTCCTGCAACCGCATCGGAAGCGATGGCAATGCAATGCGCAGTTCGCTCAGCGGCGAGGATTTCGCGGGCTCGGCCATGAAACATTTGTTGCACAAAGTGGAGTTTGGTGCAACACTTGACGTACGCCGCCGGAAATCGTCGTCTTGAGAAGGATTTTTGTGCTGTGACGTCAGACGCTCCGAGACCGCCGCCGCGCCGCCGCTTCTTCGGCGCTTTCGGACGACGCGAGCTGAAAGGCCTGTTCTGGCAGGCCCTGGTGGTCGGGATCGCAGTCGCGGTCATCGCCTTTCTCTGGTCCAACACGGTCACCAATCTCTCCGCGCGCCGCATTACGACCGGTTTTGCCTTCCTCGGCCGTGAGGCCGGCATGCCCATCTCCGACAGCCTGCTCGCCTACAATCCGAGAGACTCATATCTCTGGGCCTTCGTCGTCGGCATCGCCAACACCCTGCGCGTTGCCGTGATCGGAATCGTGCTTGCAACCATCCTGGGCACGGTGATCGGCATCTCGCGGCTGTCGGCCAATTGGCTGCTGTCGCGGCTCGCCGCAGTGTATGTCGAAACGCTCCGCGACATCCCGCTGCTGCTCCAGCTCCTGTTCTGGTACGTGCTGATGCAGGCGCTGCCGGCAGCGCGCGCGGCATGGCGGCCGATCGAGGGAGTGTTCCTGTCCAATCGCGGGTTGATCCTGCCGGCGATTCCGATCGGGACGCCGCAGCTTTGCGTGCTCGGCGCGGCAGTGTTCGGGCTTGTCGTGTTCTACGTCATCCGGCGGCGGCTCATCGCGCAGCAAATGCGCGACGGCAAGCCGCGGCCGTCCTGGCCTTTTGGACTCGGCTTGCTTGTTGTGCTGCCTGCGGCGGTGTCCGTGCTTCTCGGCGTGTCCTGGACGATCGAATGGCCGGAGTTGCGCGGCTTCAACTTCGTCGGCGGGCTGACGCTCGCGCCGGAATATTTCGCGTTGCTGATCGCGCTCGTCACCTACACCTCGGCCTTCATCGCCGAGATCGTGCGCAGCGGCATCCAGTCGGTGCCGCGCGGCCAGTGGGATGCCGCCAATGCGCTGGGACTGCGCCGGAGCTTCATGCTGCGGCAGATCATCCTGCCACAGGCGCTACGCGTCATCGTGCCCCCAATGACGAGCCAGTACCTCAACCTGACCAAGAACTCCTCGCTCGCGGTGGCGATCGGCTATCAGGACGTGGTCTCGATCGCCAACACGACGTTGAACCAGACCGGGCAGGCGATCGAGGCCATTGCTTTGATCATGGCGGTGTTTCTCACCATCAGCCTCGGCATCAGCTTCTTCATGAACTGGTACAATTCGCGCATCGCGCTGGTGGAGCGCTGACCATGACGGCGATCGCCGACATTCCGGAAGTACCGCGCGCCGCCCGCCGCCCGCAGATCGGCAATCCGGTGCTGCGCTGGCTGCGCACCAATTTGTTCTCGTCTATCCCGAACGGCATTCTCTCGGTCGTGTTGCTGGCAGTGCTCGCAAAGGGCCTCTTTAGCTTCGCGCAGTGGGGCATCGCCAATGCGGTCTGGCTCACCCCGGCGAACGATTCCAGCGCCTGCCGCGCGGTACGCGGCGTCGGTGCATGCTGGGCGATCATCCCCGAGAAATACCGCTTCATCCTGTTTGGCACCTATCCGTTCGACGAGCAGTGGCGGCCGGCGCTGGCGGTGCTGCTGTTCATCGCCCTGTTCTATCTCTCCACCCGCCGCGCCTTATGGCGGCGCGAGCTGGCCTATCTCTGGATCGCCGCTCTCGCGCTGATCAGCATGCTGATGTGGGGCGGCATACTCGGCCTGTCGTTCGTCTCGCAGGACCGTTGGGGCGGCCTCCCGGTGACGCTGATCCTGGCGACCTTTGGTCTGGCTTTCGGCTTCCCGCTCGGCATCCTGGTCGCACTCGGCCGGCGCTCAAAACTGCCGGCGATCCGCTCGCTCAGCGTGCTCTATGTCGAGCTGATCCGCGGCGTGCCGCTGGTCAGTCTGCTGTTCATGGCGAGCGTGATGTTTCCGCTGTTCATGCCGAACGGATTCAACATCGACAAGCTCCTGCGCGCGCAGGTCGCGATCATCCTGTTCGCGGGCGCTTACCTGGCCGAAGTCATTCGCGGCGGCCTCCAGGCCGTGCCCCGCGGGCAATACGAGGCCGCCGATGCGCTCGGGTTGTCATACTGGCGCAAGAACCGGCTGATCGTCCTGCCGCAGGCGATCCGTCACGTCATCCCGCCGCTGGTCAACACCTTCATCGCGTTCTTCAAGGACACCAGCCTGGTCCTGATCATCGGTATCTTCGACCTGCTGACGACGGCCAAGACCGCGATCATCGATCCGGCGTGGCAGCAATTCTCCGTCGAAGTCTACATCTTCGTCGCCGGGATCTATTTTGTCTTCTGCTTCGCGATGTCGCGGTATAGCCGGAGCCTGGAGGCGGCAAGCGAAAGGTGAGTATCTCTCTTGTCCCGGACAAGGTGCTACGCGAAACGCTGCGCCGCATCCGGGGCACGAGAGCGGAGACCTAGTTCTTCACCCGCGGATCAATTGGCGTCGTGCCACGCACGCCCAAGATATCCTCCAGCGTCTTCGCGCCGGCGATCACCTGCGCATCAGCGCGCGGAGCCCCGACGACCTGCAGTCCGACCGGCAGGCCCGACGCCGTGAAGCCGCAGGGCAGCGAAAGCGCGGGACAGCAGGCGAGCGTGATCGCATAGACGATGCCGAGCCACTCGACGTAATTGTCGAACTTCTTGCCGGCGCATTCGGCGACATAGCGGTGCTCGATCGGGAAGGGCGGCACGATGGTGGTCGGTACCAGCAGCAGATCGTAGCTCTTGAAGAACTCGACCGCACGCGCGGTCATGCCGACGCGCTGCGCCTCGGCGCGTTCGAGTTGCTCGATCGTGAGCTTGAGGCCTTCCTCGATGTTCCAGATCACTTCGGGCTTGAGCAGGTCGCGCTTGGTGCGCAGCAGCTGTGCCTTGCTGATCGCGAAGTCGAACGCGCGCAGCACGTGGAAGCACTCATGCGCCTCGCGCCAGTCCGGATGTGCCTCCTCGACGATGACGCCGGCTTCGGCAAAGCGTTCCGCCGCCTTTCGCGTGATTGCTTTGACTTCGGGATCGACCGGCGTGATACCGAGGTCTGGCGAGTAGGCGATGCGCTTCGGTTTGCTGCCTGACTGCGCCGCCGAGAGAAACGAGGTCAACGGCGCCGGCAGCGACAGCGGATCGGCGGCATAGTCGCCGCTCATGGCGTCGAGCAGCAGCGCGAGATCCTCGACGTTGCGTGCCATCGGACCGACGACGCCGAGATTACGATCGATGGCTGATTTTGGAGTATGCGCGACCCGGCCGATGCTCGGCCGCATCCCCACGACGCCGCAGAAAGCTGCCGGACTGCGCAGACTGCCGCCCATGTCGGAGCCCTGCGCGAGCCAGGCCATGCCGGTGGCGAGCGCAACGGCCGCGCCGCCTGACGAGCCGGCTGCCGACTTGGACGTATCCCAGGGATTGAGCGTTGCGCCGAACACCTCGTTGAAGGTGTTGGCGCCCGCACCGAATTCCGGCGTGTTCGACTTGGCATAGACGACCGCGCCGTTACCTTCGAGGTTCTCCACCATGAGGTCGGACTGTTTGGGCACATTGTCCTTGAAGATCGGCGAGCCCTGGGTGTTCAGCACGCCAGCAACGTCGGTCAGATCCTTGATCGGCACCGGCAGGCCTGCGAGTAATCCGCGCGCACCGGCCGGCTTCCGCATCAGCGCCTTTGCGCTATCCCGCGCGCGATCGAAGCACAGCGTCGGCAGCGCGTTGACCTTGCCGTCGACTTCGCCGATACGCTTCTCCAGCACATCCAACAGTTCCAGCGGCGAGACGTCGCCGGACCGCAGCTTGTCGACCACGGCGCAAGCGGTTTCTCGGATCAGGTCTTGAGACAACTATTTTACTCCTGTACTTGTTCAAGCGTCATTGCGAGCGCAGCGAAGCAATCCAGTCTGTCAAGGCGGAAAGATTCTGGATTGCTTCGCTGCGCTCGCAATGACGAGATTAATCAACCCCAGCCCGCGCTGATGCCGCCGTCCACCGTGTAGATCACGCCGGACGTGTAGCCTGCGCGATCCGACGCCAGGAACGCCATGAGATCGCCGATCTCGCGCGCATGCGCAGGCCTGCCGAGTGGCAGGCTCTTCTGGAATTCCTTGTAGCGGCTCTCGTCGCCGAACTGGTGCTTTGCCCGCGTCTTCAGCAGGGTGACGTGACGATCGGTGCCGACAGGGCCGGGATTGATGCCGACCACGCGGATGTTGTCGGCGAGGCTCTTGCCCCCGAGCGCGCGGGTGAAGGCCATCAGGGCGGCATTGCCGGCGCTGCCGCAAATGTAGTTGGCGTCGAATTTCTCGCCGGCGGCGCCGATGTCGTTGACGATCACGCCGCCGCCCTTCGCCTTCATCTGCGCATAGATCATGCGCGTGAGGTTGATGTAGCCGAACACTTTCAATTCCCAGGCGTGCCGCCAGGTCGCCTCGTCGATCTTGTCGATGGAGCCGCCGGGAATGTCGCCGGCATTGTTGACGAGCACGTCGATGTCGGCGGCTTCCTTGGCGAGCCGCGTCAAATCCTCGCTCTTGCGCAAATCGACGATGCTCGTGGCGGCATCGATCTGGTGCGCCGAGCGCAAGCGCTCGGCCAGAGCCTTGAGCTGATCGCCGTTGCGGGCGGCGAGGAGGAGATGGCAGCCTTCCTCGGCAAAGGCCTCGGCGGCAGCTGCGCCGATGCCCTTGGACGCGCCCGTGATCAGGACGCGCTTGCCACGCAGATGCAGATCCATGGGAGTCACTCGCAGGAGAGGAACGGGAATAAAATCAGTAGGCGGTCGGCCGCGCCATGGTCAACATTGCAGTGCAGCGTTGCACTGCCGCCGCGTTTGGTCCATTGCAGTGCGGTCAAAAAGGCGGCGGCTGCCGGAGCAATCAAGGACGTTCTCGATGAGCAAGAAACAATACCGGATCGCGGTCATTCCTGGCGACGGCATCGGCAAGGAAGTGATGCCGGAGGGTCTGCGCGTTCTGGAGACCGCGGCGAAGAGGCACGGGGTGTCCCTTCATTTCGATCATTTCGACTTCTCGTCCTGGGACTATTACGAGAAGCACGGCCAGATGATGCCGGACGATTGGAAGGATAAGATCGGCAAGCACGACGCCATCTATTTCGGCGCGGTCGGCTGGCCGGCCAAGATTCCGGATCACGTCTCGCTGTGGGGCTCGCTGATCAAGTTTCGCCGCGAGTTCGACCAGTATGTGAATCTGCGCCCGGTACGCCTGATGCCGGGCGTTCCGTCCCCGCTGGCCAACCGCAAGCCCGGCGACATTGATTTCTGGGTGGTGCGCGAGAACACCGAAGGCGAATATTCTTCCGTCGGCGGCCGCATGTTCCCGGACACCGACCGCGAGTTTGTGACGCAGCAGACGGTGATGACCCGCATCGGCGTCGATCGCATCCTGAAGTTCGCCTTCGAGCTCGCGCAGTCGCGGCCGAAGAAGCACCTGACGTCGGCGACCAAGTCGAACGGCATCTCCATCACCATGCCCTATTGGGACGAGCGCGTGGAGGCGATGGCGAAGAAGTTTCCGGGCGTGAAGTGGGACAAGTACCACATCGATATTTTGACGGCGAACTTCGTGCTCCACCCGGATTGGTTCGACGTCGTGGTCGGCTCCAATTTGTTTGGCGACATCCTGTCCGATCTCGGCCCGGCCTGCACCGGCACCATCGGCATCGCGCCGTCAGGCAACATCAACCCCGAGGGCAATTTCCCGTCCGTGTTCGAGCCGGTGCACGGCTCGGCGCCCGACATCGCGGGGCAGGGCATCGCCAATCCGATCGGCGCAATCTGGTCCGGCGCGATGATGCTCGAGCATCTCGGCGAGAAGCAAGCCGGCAAGTCGATCGTCGATGCGATCGAGCGCACGCTGGCGGAGCGCACGCTCCGCACCAAGGATCTCGGCGGCAACGCCGACACCACGGCTTGCGGCAAGGCGGTCGCGGACATGGTGGATTAGAGCGCTCCTGTCCCTCCCCCTTGTGGGGGAGGGTGGCTTCGATGCGAAGCATCGAAGACGGGTGAGGGGTTGTCTCCGCGGAGACAGACCTCTCAATTGTGCATTTCTCTTCGTGGAGAGAGACCCCTCATCCGGCGCTTCGCGCCACCTTCTCCCACAAGGGGAGAAGGGAAGAGCCGCGTGCTCTGTCTCACTACCCCGCGATCTTCTCGATCGCCGCCTGATCCAGCCCAAACGTTTTCCCGGCCAGCAAAATATCCCGCCAGGTGGTCGGATCGACCGGGATGCCTTCCGCGAGCCGCTTCTTCTTCGTCTCGCGCTCGGGCTCGCCGGCGATCTTCACCTTGTCGACGCCGGGGGCCGGCGGTGAGCCCGTGTGCCACGCGACGAAGCTCTCGACTTCGCGCGCGAGATTCTCCGCGGTGCCGAGCTTGGCCGGATCGATGATGATCGAGAGCATGCCATTGAGGACGTTGTACTTGCCATCGGACGGGCCCTTGACCACCTCTCCGCCGGAGAGCGCGCCGCCGAGGATTTCGCACACCAGCGCGAGTCCCGAACCCTTGTGCTCGCCGAACGGCAGGATGGCGCCGTACGGCGGGATCACGGTGTAGCGCGGGTTGGTGGTCGGCTTGCCCTCGTTATCGATGATGGTGCCGGGCTCGAGCTCGACGCCCTTGTTGTGGGCGACGCGGGTCTTGCCCTGCGCGATCCTGCTGGTGGCGAAGTCGAGCACGATGGGGTCCTTGTCCGCGCGCGGGATGCCGACGCAGAACGGGTTGGTGCCGTGGCGCCCATCGCTGCCGCCCCAGGGCGCCACGATCGGGCGCGAGATCACGTTGACGAAGTGAATCGAGACCAGTCCGTGGTCGATGCACTGCTCGGCCCAGTGGCCGATGCGGCCGATGTGATGTGAATTCGAGAGGCCGACGAGACACACGCCGTTGCGCTTGGCGCGCTCGGCTGCGAGCTCCATCGCTTCATGGCCGATGACCTGCCCGTAGCCGGTGAGGCCGTCGAGCGTGAGCAGCGGACCGGTGTCGAGCACGACCTTGACGTGCCGGTTCACGGCGAGGCCGCCCGTGGTGACGCTCTGGACATAGCGCGGGATCATGCCGACGCCGTGCGAGTCGTGTCCCTTGAGGTTGGCCTCGACCAGATTGGTGGACACGAGCTCGGCCTCGCGGTCCGTGGAGCCGCCGGCCTTGACGATGGCACTGATGGCTTCGATGAGCGGCTGTGCCTTGATGGTGCGATAGTCGGCCATTGTTGGTGCTCTTATCCCTTTCCAAGATTGCGGTGCGTAGGGTGGGTTAGGCGAAGCCGTAACCCACCTCTTCTGTCTTCGCGAACGTCGAGGGTGGTGGGTTACGCTTCGCTAACCCACCCTACGTTTTCACGATCCGGCGGCAGTGCTCCCACGCCGCATAAATGAGGTTCTCGCTCGCTTCCGGGGTCCGGAACGCCGAATGCGCCGACAACGTTACGTTCGGCAGCTTGGTCAGCGGATGATCGCCGGGCAATGGCTCGATGTTGAAGACGTCGAGGCCGGCATGGCGGATGTGGCCCGACTTCAGCGCATCGATCATGGCGGCCTCGTCGACGACGGCGGCGCGGGCGGTGTTGATGAGGATGACGCCCGGCTTCATCTTCGCGATCATCTCGCGGGTGATCATGCCGCGCGTCTCGTCGTTGAGCAGCAGATGCAGCGATACGACGTCTGCTCTCGCCAACACCGAATCGAGATCGACAAATTCCACGCCCGGATAGCTCTTCGGCGAGCGGTTCCAGGCGATCACCTTCATGCCGCTGCCCGAGGCAATGCGCGCGACCTCCGCGGCAATACCGCCGAAGCCGATCAGGCCGAGCGTCTTGCCCGTGAGCTGCATGCCGTCTTCGCGCAGCCAGTTTCCGCCGCGCATCTCGCGGTCCATCATCGCGATGACGCGGGCCGAAGCCCACATCAGCGCGATCGCGCATTCCGCCACCGCCGTGTCGCCATAGCCCTTGATCAGGTGCACGGAGATGCCGAGCTCAGCGAGCTCCTCCGGGTTCATGTAGCTGCGCGCGCCGGTGCCGAGGAACACGACATGCTTCAGCCCCGCGCACTTCTTTGCGACATCGGTCGGCAGCGCGGTGTGGTCGACGATCGCGATCTCGGCGCCGTCGAGGATCTCGGGATATTGCTCGGGCTTGATGTCGGGATCCCTGTGGATCCGCACCTTGGGATCGCGCGGTTGCTCCAGCCGCTCCAAGATCACGGCGAGGGCTTCATTGGCGTCGACGAAAACTCCGCGCATGATTCTCTCCGGTCAGGATGCGACGCCGGCGATCGCCAGCACCGTGTGCATGAGGACGTTGGTGCCCGCGGCGCAATCGGGCTGCGTAGCGTCTTCCAGCTCGTTGTGGCTGATGCCGTCCTTGCAGGGCACGAACACCATTGCGGCGGGCATGATTGTGTTGAGATTGCAGGCGTCGTGGCCGGCGCCGGAGGTAATGCGGCGAGAGGAGTAGCCGAGCGTCTTCGCCGCGTTTTCCACCGCTGCAATGAGCTTCGGATCGAAATGCGTCGGCGGCTTGCGCCAGACCAGGTCGATCTTCACCTCGACCTTGCGGCGTGCGGCGATCTCGGCAATCGCGCTACGAAGATCGCGATCGAGCGCATCCATGATCGCGTCATCCGCGCTGCGGCAATCCATGGTGAAGGCGATCTCGCCGGGAATGACGTTGCGTGAAGGGTTTGCGATCACGGCCTCGCCGATGGTGCCGACTGCCTTCGGCCCGTGCTTCCTCGCAATGGCTTCCATCGCCAGCACGATCTCGGACAGCGTCGCCAGCGCATCGCGCCGCAGCGGCATCGGTGTCGATCCGGCATGACTCTCGAAGCCGGAAATCTTGCCGTCGTACCAGAGCACGCCCTGGCCGGAATCGACCACACCGATGGTCTTGCCTTCGGCCTCCAGGATCGGGCCCTGCTCGATGTGCAGCTCGACGAAGCAGCCGAGCTTCTGGAACCCGACCGGCTTGTCGCCGCGATAGCCGATGCCGTCGAGCGCCTGGCCGATGGTGGTGCCATCGGCGTCCTTGCGCGACAGGATGTCGTCGGTGGTGAAGTCGCCGACATAGGCGGCGGAGGCCATCATCGCGGGAGCGAAGCGTGAGCCCTCTTCGTTGGTCCAGTTGACGACGCAGATCGGCGCTTCGGTTTCGATTCCGGCATCGTTCAGCGTGCGGATCACTTCGAGCGCACCGAGCGTTCCCAGAATGCCGTCATATTTGCCGCCGGTGGGCTGGGTGTCGAGATGCGAGCCGATGCCGACGGGCAGCTTCGACATGTCGCGACCCTTGCGCAGGCCGAATTGCGAGCCGAGCGCATCGGTGTGCACCTCTAAGCCGGCGTCCTCGCAGGCCTTGCGGAACCAGTCGCGCACCAGCTTGTCCTCCGCGCTCAGCGTCAGCCGCCGCACGCCGCCCTTGGCCGTCGCGCCGAACTGCGCGGTCTCGTGGATGGAGCCCCAGAGGCGGGCGGAATCGATTTGCAAATTGGTGGCGGCTCGGCTCATGCGGTCAGTCTCTCAATTGTCCGGCGCCTGTTTCAATGACGCGCCGGCGCGGGCGCGTCAACTGCGAGGCTGCTCTGCGCAATCTGACATGCAAGCTCTGCGACCCGCTCCACCGCCACGACGTCGGGCGAGGCGAGCCAGCTCGCGGTGAATGTCAGCGGCGCGATTTTGAGATCGGTGTCGAGCAGTTGCAGTCGCCCGTCTGCGAGCTCGCTCTCGACGATGGCGTCGGGGATCACGGCGATGCCGAGACCCTCGACCGCCATGTGGATGACGGTCGCAAGCGAGGCGGAGGCGTGCAGCCGGATCGGCGGCAGCTCCGGCCGGTCGAACACTTCGCGCACGACTTCGTAGGGCCGCGTCTTCCGCGGAAACGTGATGATCGGAAACCGCGCGAGCTCGGCCCGCGTGACCGGTCCATGGCCGAGGCCGAGCGAGGGGCTGGCGAGAAAGCCGATCGGATAGTCGGCGAGGACGCGATTGTGCACCCCGGAGGCAGAGAGCGGCCCCACCACGAAAGCCAGCTCGATCTCCTGCGCAAGCAGGCGCGCGGTCAGGTTCGGCGTGATGTCGACCTCGATCTCCAGCGACAGGTTCGGATAGACCTCGTTCATGCTCTTCACCAGCCGCGGCAGCCAGGTGTGCACGATGGTCTCGGCGACGCCGAGCCGCATCACGCCGCGCATCGCCGAGCGGTCGCCGATCTCGGCGATCATCGCGGCGCGCAGGCCGATCAGCTTCTCCGCATAGACCATCATCTGCCGGCCGCTCGGCGTCGGCGAGGCCACGCGGTGGTCGCGGTTCAACAGCTTCACCCCCATCTCGCGCTCGAGCTGGGCGATGCGCTGCGAGATCGCCGGCTGGGTGGTGTTGAGGCGTGCTGCGGCGCCGCGAAAGCTGCCGAGCTTCACAACCCAAAGAAACGTCTCGATTGATCTGAAGTCCAGCATTGGAAGGATTTTCCCGTCCGATAAATGAAATTTATCGATATTGATTAGAAAGGAAGATTAGACTTTATAGCACGCGTGGTGTTGGCTTGTCTTTGTCGAGTTTATAGGCAGGTCGATCTCATGACTGTTTTGGTGGCAGTGCAGCAAACTGAAACGCCCGACACCCTCCCGAGCCGCAAGGCGCGGCTCGCCTACCGCGAGGGGCTGGTCGCCTCCACCGCCGGCGTTGCCCCCGGCTTCGTCCAGGGCAATCTGGCGATCCTGCCGGCGGAATATGCCGGCGCCTTCCACCGCTTCTGCCAGCTCAATCCCAAGCCGTGTCCGATCATCGGCATGTCCGACGTCGGCAGTCCGCACATCCCGGCGCTCGGCGCGGATCTCGACATCCGCACCGACGTGCCGCGCTATCGAGTCTGGCGCGACGGCGAGGTCGTGGACGAGCCGACCGATGTGACAAAGCACTGGCGCGACGATCTCGTGACCTTCGTGCTCGGCTGCTCCTTCTCGTTCGAAGAGGCGCTGCTCGACGAGGGCATGCCGATCCGCCACATCGAGCACAATGTGCGCGTGCCGATGTATCGCACCAACATCGCCTGCGGCGAGTCCGGTCCCTTCGCCGGTCCCATGGTGGTGTCGATGCGTCCGTTCAAGCCGGCGGATGCGATCCGCGCGGTGCAGATCACCTCGCGCTATCCGGCCGTGCACGGCGCGCCCGTGCATCTCGGCCATCCGCATCTGATCGGCATCAAGGACATCGCCAAGCCCGATTACGGCGATCCGGTCCCGGTTGCAGACGACGAGATCCCGGTGTTCTGGGCGTGCGGCGTGACGCCGCAATCGGTCATCAATGCTGCCAGGCTGCCGTTCGCGATCACGCATTCGCCGGGCCTGATGCTGGTGACGGATCTCAAGAACAGGACCATGGCCGTGATTTAGTGGGCAGCGTTTGCTGCTTCTTCGAGCTTTACCGCATCCATCAATCGCTTCATTCGATCAGCCGAAATTCAGTAACAGGGGACTTTGCCATGACGATCACTCGCCGCGACGTATTGTTGGGAGCCACCGCTACGGCCGCGCTCGTGCCGCTGGCAGCGCGCGCACAGACTTCGGAAGTCGTGATCGGCGTGATCTATCCGTTCTCCGGCGGCAGCGCGCAGCAGGGCGTCGATGCGCAGAAGGCCTATGAGACCGCGCTCGAGGTCATCAACAAGGCCACGGATTTCGACCTGCCCCTGGCCAAGGGCGAGGGCCTGCCGGGCCTCGGCGGCGCAAAAGTGCGCCTCGTGTTCGCCGACCATCAGGCCGATCCGCAGAAGGGCCGTGCCGAAGCTGAGCGCCTGATCACGCAGGAGAAGGTCTGCGCCATCATCGGCACCTATCAGAGCGCGGTCGCCGTCACCGTCAGCCAGATCTGCGAGCGCTACCAGATCCCGTTCGTCTCGGCCGACAATTCCTCACCCAGCCTGCATCGCCGCGGCCTGAAATATTACTTCCGCGCCTCCCCGCACGACGAGATGTACTCGGCCGCGATGTTCGACTTCTTCGATGCCTTGAAGAAGAAGGGCACCAAGATCGAGACGCTGTCGCTGTTCCACGAAGACACTATCTTCGGCACCGATTCCGCCAATGCCCAGGCCAAGATCGCCGGCGAGCGCGGCTACAAGATCGTCGCGGACATCAAGTATCGCGCCAACTCGCCCTCGCTTTCGGCCGAGGTGCAGCAGCTCAAGAGCGCCAACGCCGACGTGCTGATGCCGTCGAGCTACACCACCGACGGCATCCTGCTGGTGAAGACCATGGCCGAGCTCGGTTACAAGCCGAACGCGATCGTGGCGCAGGACGCCGGCTTCTCCGAGAAGGCGCTCTATGACGCCGTCGGCGACAAGCTCGAAGGCGTGATCTCGCGCGGCACCTTCTCGCTCGATCTCGCGCAGAAGCGCCCGATGGTCGGCAAGATCAACGAGATGTTCAAGACGCGGTCGGGCAAGGATTTCAACGATCTCACCTCGCGTCAGTTCATGGGCCTGATCATCCTCGCCGACGCCATCAGCCGCGCCAAGTCGACGGACGGCGAGAAGATCCGCGACGCGCTCGCCGCCACCGACATCCCGGGCGAGCAGACCATCATGCCCTGGAAGCGCGTCAAGTTCGACGAGATGGGCCAGAACAACGACGCCGACCCGGTGCTGCTGCAATATGTCGGCGGCAAGTTCGTCACCATCTTCCCGCCGCAGGCCGCGATCGCCGAGGCGATCTGGCCGATGAAGTAAGACACGGCGGGCGGGAGCACAGATCGTAGCTCCCGCCCTCATCCTGAGGAGCGGGCGCAGCCCGCGTCTCGAAGGACGAGGGCTGGGCCATCCTTCGAGACGCGCGCGGTGCGCGCTCCTCAGGATGAGGACGTAGTTGGGGGACAGACTTTTGACAGCCCAAACCATTATCCAAAGTCTCGCGAGCGGCCTCCTCATGGGCCTGCTCTACGGACTGATCGCCGTCGGCCTCGCGCTGATCTTCGGCCTGATGGACGTCGTGAACTTCGCCCACGGCGAGTTCTTGATGATCGCGATGTATGTGAGCTTCTTCCTGTTCACGTTTTTCGCCATCGACCCCTTGCTGTCGGCGCCGCTGGTGGCCGCTGCCCTGTTCGTATTCGGAGCGGTGGTCTATTTGTTGATCGTACGCTTCGCCATGCGGGCCAAGGCCAATGCGGGCATGGTGCAGATCTTCTCCACCTTCGGCCTCGCCATCGTGATGCGCGGCCTCGCGCAGTTCTTCTTCACGCCGGATTATCGCAGCGTTCCGCATTCCTGGCTCGGCGGCAAGACGATCTCGATCGCCGGCGTCTTCCTGCCGGAGCCGCAGCTCATGGGTGCGCTGGTTGCGATCCTGGCCTTCGCCGGGCTCTACTTCTTCATCCATCGCACCGATTTCGGGCGCGCGCTGGAGGCCACCCGTGAAGATCCCGGCGCGGTGGCCCTCGTCGGCATCGACAAGAACCGCGTGTTCGCGCTCGGCTGGGGGCTTGGTGCCGCGCTGGTCGGCCTCGCCGGAGCGATCATGGCAAGCTTCTTCTATATCTATCCCGACGTCGGCGCGTCCTTTGCGCTGATCGCCTACGTCACGGTCGCGCTCGGCGGCTTCGGCAGCGTGTTCGGCGCTTTCGCCGGCGGGATCATTGTCGGCCTCGTCGAGGCCACCACCGCGCTGGTGCTGCCGCCGTCGCTGAAATCGGTCGGCATCTACGCCGTCTACCTGCTGGTCGTCTTCATCCGGCCGCGCGGCCTGTTCGGATCGATGTGATGGACAAGGATTTTGCCGCGCGGCGCCGCCGCGACCTCATCATCGCCGCGGTGCTGACCGCCCTGGCGGCGCTCGCTCCCCTGTTTATCAAGGACGTCTACGTCCAGAACATCCTGATCCTGACTTTGATGTATGCGGCGCTGTCGCAGAGCTGGAATATTCTCTCCGGCTATTGCGGGCAGATCTCGCTGGGACACGCGCTCTATTTCGGCATCGGCGCCTACACCACCGAGCTGCTGTTCACCAAGTTCGGCGTGCTGCCATGGTTCGGCATGCTCGCCGGCGGCGCAGTCGCGGCCGCAATCGCGATGGGGCTTGGCTATCCCTTCTTCCGCCTGCGCGGCCATTATTTCGTGATCGCGACCATCGTCATCGCCGAGATCGGCTTGCTGCTGTTCCAGAATTGGGAATGGGCGGGGGCCGCGATGGGGATCACCATTCCGGTGCGCGGCGACAGCTGGTTGAAATTCCAGTTCATGCGCAGCAAGCTGCCATACTTCTATTTCGCACTTGTGCTGTGCAGCCTCGCCTGGTTCGTCACCTGGTGGCTGGAGGACTCCAAATGGGGCTTCTGGTGGCGCGCGGTGAAGGACAATCCGGAAGCGGCCGAGAGCCTCGGCGTCGTCGTGTTCAACTCCAAGATGGGCGCGGCTGCCGTCTCCGCTTTCCTCGTTGCCATCGGCGGCGCCTTCTATGCGCAGTTTCTCGCCTATATCGATCCTGAAAGCGTCATGGGGTTCCAGTTCTCGCTGCTGATGGCGCTGCCGGCCGTGCTTGGCGGCATCGGCACCCTCTGGGGGCCCGTGTTAGGGGCGGCGATCCTGATCCCGATGACGGAGCTGACACGCTCCTATATCGGCGGATCCGGCCGCGGCGTCGACCTCATCGTCTACGGCACGCTAATCGTGCTGATTTCGCTCGCCCTGCCGCAGGGTCTGGTGAGCCTGTTCTCTCGTGCGAAGCGGAAGGGAGCCACGCGATGACCCCACTGCTTGAAACCCGCGGCGTCTGGCAGCGTTTCGGCGGCCTCGTCGCCAACAGCGACGTTTCGATTTCGGTCGGCCGCGGCGAGATCGTCGGTCTGATCGGCCCGAATGGTGCCGGCAAGTCCACGCTATTCAATCTCATCGCCGGGGTGCTGCCGCCGACGCAAGGCTCGATCTGGTTCGACGGCGAGGATGTCACCAGCATGCCGGCCGCCGAGCGCTGCCAGCGCGGCGTCGGGCGCACCTTCCAGGTCGTCAAGAGCTTCGAGACCATGACCGTTATCGACAACGTCATCGTCGGCGCTCTCGTGCGCAACACCGTGATGCGCGAGGCACGCCGCAAGGCGCATGAGGTGCTCGAATTCACCGGCCTTGCCGCGCGCGCCAACGTGCTCGCGAGCGACCTCGTGCCGGCCGAAAAGCGCCGCCTCGAAGTCGCGCGCGCGCTTGCGACGGAACCAAAACTTCTGCTGCTGGACGAAGTCCTCACCGGCCTGACGCCGACTGAGGCGCAGACCGGTGTGGCGCTGGTGCGCAAGGTGCGTGACGCCGGCATCACCGTGCTGATGGTCGAGCACGTCATGGAGATCGTGATGCCGCTGGTCGACCGCGCCATCGTGCTCGACCTCGGCAAGGTGCTGGTCGAGGGCAAGCCCACTGAAATCGTCCGCGATCCCAAGGTGATCAGCGCATATCTGGGAGATCGTCATGCTGTCGGTGCGTGAAGTCACGACCGCCTATCAGGGCTTGGTCGCGATCTCCGCGGTCTCGATCGAGGTCCAGAAGGGCGAGATCGTCTGCGTCGCCGGCGCCAACGGCGCGGGCAAGTCGACACTGCTGAAATCCATCGCCGGTGCCGAGCGCCCGCGCTCGGGCACGGTGACGTTCGATGGCAAGCGCCTCGACGGCATGGCGCAGCACCACATCACCGCCACCGGCATCGCCTACGTGCCGGAGAACCGCCGACTGTTTCCGCGCCTCTCCGTGCGAGACAATCTGCGCCTCGGCAGCTATCTCTACCGCGGCGAGGCCGACCGCGAGAGTCCGCTCGATCTCGTGTTCCAACTGTTTCCGCGTCTCTCCGAGCGCCTGGAGCAGCGCGCCGAGACGCTCAGCGGCGGCGAGCAGCAGATGCTCGCCATCGGCCGCGCGCTGATGACGCGCCCGCGGCTGTTGATGCTGGACGAGCCCTCGCAGGGCATCATGCCGAAGCTGGTCGACGAGATCTTCCAGGCCGTGAAACGCATCCGCGACGCCGGCATGACCGTCTTGATCGTCGAGCAGCGCATGGCGGAATGCCTGGAAATCGCAGACCGCGCTTACATCCTGCAAACCGGCCGCGTGCTGATGCAGGGCGCGGCAAGCGAGATCAAAGGCAATCCCGACGTGCGCAAGGCGTATCTGGGGCTGTAGCTGCAAGCACACTGCCGTAGCCCGGATGAGCGAAGCGATATCCGGGGCAAGCGTTCCCGCATGTCGCTGCGCTCATCCGGGCTACGATTGCGGGGGCTGTAGCGCCAACCGTCATTGCGAGCGCAGCGAAGCAATCCAGAATCCCTCCGCGGAAAGACTCTGGATTGCTTCGCTGCGCTCGCAATGACGAGGTTAGAGCCGAGCCTAATGCCCGTGCTCCGGCAGCATCAGCCCAAACACCTTCCCCAGATCGTTCACCTGCTCCGGCGACAAATACCGCGGGTTCATCCCGCGCAGCATCAGATACAGCTTCGCCGTCTCCTCCAGCTCCTCCGTCGCGAACACGGCTGCCTCCAGCGTGTCGCCCGCGACGACCGGGCCGTGATTGGCGAGCAGCACGGATGAGTATTTCCCCGCCAGCCCTCTGATCGCATCGGCGACTGCGGGATCGCCGGGCCGGTAATAGGGCACGAGCGCGGTGGCGCCGCATTTCATCAGATAATAGGCCGTCATCGGCGGCAGCGCGGCGCGCGGGTCGATCTCCGGGAGCATCGACAGCGCGACCGAATGGGTGGAATGCAGGTGCACGATCGCCCTCGCGCTCCCGCGCGCGGCGTAGAGCGCATTGTGCAGCGGAACTTCCTTGGTCGGCGCATCGCCCGAAACCAGTCGGCCCTGATCGTCCAGCCGCGACAATTTTGCGGGATCGAGGAAGCCGAGCGAGGCATTGGTCGGCGTCACCAGCCAGCCGCCGCCGTCCAGCCTGACGCTGATATTGCCGGAGGAGCCGGGCGTCAGCCCACGTTCGAACAGGGACCGTCCGAAGCGGCAAATGTCTTCGCGCAGCAATGTCTCGTTGCTCATGGCCGTCATGTCCGTTTGTCTCACGCTTTGGCAGCGCGGCCAAGCCGTGTTATTCCGTTGCCAAGCTGCCGCAAAGGGCGGCCCTCCGGGAAACGTCGCAAGGATCAGTTGTATGTCCGCCTCCACGTCACAGAATCAGCGCATCGCCGTCATCGGGCTCGGCTCGATGGGGTTTGGCATGGCGACCTCGCTGAAGCGCGCCGGTCATGTCGTCACCGGCTGCGACGTCTCGGCTGATGCGGTCGCGCGTTTCGTGACGGAGGGCGGCGCCGGCGCCAAGACGCCGGCCGAAGCTGCCAAGGGCGCCGACATCGTTGTCAGCGTCGTCGTCAATGCGGCGCAGACCGAGACGATCCTGTTCGGCAAGGATGGCGTCGCCGAAACCATGGCCAAGGACAGCGTCTTCCTGTCGTCGGCGACCATGGATCCCGACGTGGCGCGGCGTCTCGCCAAGCAGTTGGAGGCGACCGGCCGGCACTATCTGGATGCGCCGATCTCCGGCGGGGCGCAGCGCGCAGCGCAGGGCGAGCTGACAATTCTCGCTTCCGGCAGTCCGGCTGCGTTTGAGAAGGCGCGGCCCGCGCTCGATGCCATGGCCGCAAAGCTCTACGAGCTCGGGGATGCCGCAGGCCAGGGCGCCGCCTTCAAGATGATCAACCAGTTGCTCGCCGGCGTTCATATCGCCGCCGCCAGCGAGGCGATCGCGTTCGCGGCCAAGCAGGGTCTCGATATCCGCAAGGTCTATGAGGTGATCACGGCGTCCGCCGGAAACTCCTGGATGTTCGAGAACCGCATGCCGCACGTGCTCGACGGCGATTACACGCCGCGCAGTGCGGTCGAGATCTTCGTCAAGGACCTCGGCATTATCCAGGACATGGCGCGCAGTGCCAGATTCCCGGTCCCGGTCTCCGCCGCAGCGCTCCAGATGTTCTTGATGACATCAGCCGCCGGCATGGGCCGCGACGATGATGCGTCGGTGGCGCGGATGTATGCGCAGGTCACCGGCGTCAAGCTGCCCGGCGACAAATAGACAAGAGGATTCCCATGCCCCGTTTTGCCGCCAATCTCTCGATGATGTTCACCGAGGTGCCGTTCCTCGACCGCTTCGATGCCGCCGCGGCAGCCGGCTTCACCGCCGTCGAGTTTCTCTTTCCCTATGAGCATCCGGCCGAGGCGGTCGGCGAGCGGCTCAAGCGCAACGGCTTGACCCAGGCGCTGTTCAACCTGCCGCCGGGCGACTGGAATGCCGGCGAGAAGGGTTTTGCGGCGCTCCCGTCGCGATTCCCCGAGCTCAAGGCGAGCCTGGAGACCGCGCTGCCTTACGCCAAAGCGACCGGCGTCAAGCGGCTGCATTTGATGGCGGGCATCGCCAACCGTGGCGAGCGCATCGCGATCGAGGCGTTCTACAAATCGGTGGCGTGGGCCGCCGAGTTCTTTGCGCCGCACGGCATCGACATCGTGCTCGAGCCGATCAATGCGCGCAACGTGCCCGGCTATTTCCTCAACGATTTCGGCTTCGCGCGCGACCTGATCCAGGAGCTGCGGCTTCCGAACCTGAAACTGCAGTTCGACATTTATCACTGCCAGATCATCCATGGCGACGTCACGATGCGGCTGCGCGAGATGATGCCGGTGATCGGCCACATCCAGATCGCCAGCATCCCCTCGCGCAACGAGCCTGATGGCGAGGAGCTGAACTATCCGTTCCTGTTCGACGAACTCGACCGGCTCGGCTATGCCGGCTTCGTCGGCTGCGAATATAATCCCCGCGGCAAGACCACCGACGGCCTTGCCTGGTTCAGGCCTTATGCGGGAGTGAAGCCGTGACACTTGCAGCGAAAATATCTCTTGGCTGCATCGCCGACGACTACACCGGCGCCTCCGACCTCGCCAACACGCTGACACGCGCCGGCCTGCGCACCGTGCAGACCATCGGCGTGCCCGCGGACGATCTCGCGCTGCCCGAGGTCGACGCCGTCGTGGTGTCCTTGAAGAGCCGTTCGATCGAGGCCGGCCTTGCCGTGTCGCGCTCGCGCGCGGCTGACAAATGGCTGCGCGGCCGTGGCGCCGGCCACGTGCTGTTCAAGATCTGCTCGACCTTCGATTCCACCGATGCCGGCAATATCGGCCCGGTGATGGACGCGCTGCGCGCCGATTGCGGCGAGGCCGCCGTTCTGGTGACGCCGGCCTTTCCGGAGACCGGCCGCACCGTCTACCAGGGCAATCTGTTCGTCGGCGCCGTGCCGCTGAACGAGAGCCCGCTGAAGGACCATCCGCTCAACCCGATGCACGATTCCAACCTGGTGCGCGTGCTGGCGCGCCAGAGCAAGACGCAAATCGGCCTCGTCGACCTCGCCACCGTCACGCGCGGCGCGGATGCGGTGCGGGCGCGGCTGGCCGAACTCGCGGGCAAGGGCATTGGCGCGGCGATCATCGACGCCGTGTTCGATCGCGACCTCGAAACCATCGGCCTTGTTGCTGTCCAGCAACGGCTGTCGGTCGGCGCCTCCGGCATGGGCCTTGGGCTGGCGCGGGCGCTGGTGTCGACGGGCAAGATCGCATCGACCGCGGTGAGCAGCGAGGCGGGGGTAGCGGTCGGCGGAGCGGCGGCTTGCCTGGCCGGAAGCTGCTCGCAGGCGACGCTTCAGCAGATTGCCAATGCCGAGCGTGTCATGCCGGTGCTGCATCTCGATCCGGGCCGTATTACTACGGGCGAGGACGAGGCGCAGCGCGCGCTGGCCTGGGCGAAACCGCGACTGGCGGACGGTCCGGTCCTGATCGCATCGAGCTCGACGCCCGATCAGGTCGCCGCGCTCCAGGCGCGCCATGGTCGCGACGCGGCCGGTCACGCCATCGAGCAGGCGATGGCCGACATTGCCGAGGGCTTGGTGCGGGCCGGCGTCAAGCGCCTGGTCGTTGCCGGCGGGGAGACATCCGGCGCCGTGGTCGATCGGTTGAAGATTCCCGGATTTCTCGTGGGAGTAGAGATCGCAGCCGGCGTCCCGGTGCTGCGTGCAGTCGGTGCTGAAAAAGGCGACATGTTGCTCGCCTTGAAGTCCGGCAATTTCGGCGGCCCGGAGTTTTTCTCCGACGCGCTTGGGCTCATGCGCTGAGCGCAGGGCATTTTTAGCGCCCTGTTCATTTGTTTCGGGCTTCGTGCTCGTACGGAGTCGTCGTTAACATCTGCTCAGGTGCTCTGGTGTTGGATGTCGGTGCTGCTCCCTTAGGTTGATTCGTAAAATTTCCGGACGCGCCGCCGCGCCAGCACAAAGAGACCCGATTATGCTCGCCACCATTTCCATTCGCGCCAAGATCATCAGTGTCGTGGCGTTCCTGCTGGTCGCGATGGCCGGCATGGGCCTGCTCGCCGTCATGAAGATGCGGTCGATGAACGCCAATACCACCGAGATCACCACGAGCTGGATGCCCAGCGTGCGGGTGCTGGGCGAGCTTCGGGCATCGGTCATCACCTATCGCAACGTGGTTCGTCAGCACATGCTGTCGGAAACCCTTGAAGACAAGCTCGCCAACGAGAAGACGGGCGCCACGGTGATCGAGGCGCTCGCCAAGGCCCGCAAGGCCTACGAGCCGATGATCACCTCGCCCGAAGAGCGGAAGCTCTACAACGATTGGGCCAAGCTCTGGGACGACTATAAGAAGGGCACCGAAGACGTCATGGCGCTCTCGCGCAAGGAGGCCGGCAAGGTCCCGCATGAGGCCCAGGAGCTGAACACCAAGACGGTCAACAAGATCGGCCTCGAGGCCGACGCGATCCTGACCAAGGACATCGAGCTCAATACCAAGGGCGGAGACCAGGCCGCGCAGGATGCCGCCGACAGCTACTACTATGCCTTCATGCTCGTCTCGATCATCCTCGGCGCGGCCGTCGTCGTCGGGATCGGCGTCGGCTTCTACCTGGTCCGGGACGTCTCCAGCGGCATCAACTCGATCATCGAGCCGATGCAGGCGCTGGGCAAGGGCGAGCTTTCCGCCGAAGTTCCTCATCGCGGTGAGAAGACCGAGATCGGCGCCATGGCCGATGTGCTCCAGATCTTCAAGGAAGCGCTGATCGCCAAGAAGGCCGCCGACGAGGCTGCCGCCGCCGATGCCGAAGCCAAGATCGAGCGCGGCCGCCGCGTCGACAACATCACCCGCGAATTCGAGACGATGATCGGCGAGATTGTCCAGACCGTGTCGTCGGCCTCGACTCAGTTAGAGGCCTCCGCCTCGACGCTGACCTCGACCGCCGACCGCTCCCAGCGGCTGGCGACCACCGTTGCCGGAGCGTCGGAGGAAGCCTCGACCAACGTGCAGTCGGTCGCTTCGGCGACCGAGGAGATGGCCTCGTCGGTGAGCGAGATCAGCCGCCAGGTCCAGGAATCGGCGCGAATGGCGGGCGACGCCGTCGGCCAGGCGCGCTCCACCACCGAGCGCGTCAGCGAGCTCTCCAAGGCGGCCTCGCGCATCGGCGACGTCGTCGAGCTCATCAACACCATCGCCGGCCAGACCAATTTGTTGGCGCTCAACGCGACCATCGAAGCCGCACGCGCCGGCGAAGCCGGCCGCGGCTTTGCGGTCGTCGCCTCCGAGGTGAAGGCGCTCGCCGAGCAGACCGCGAAGGCGACCGGTGAAATCGGCCAGCAGATCTCCGGCATCCAGGCGGCGACCAACGACTCGGTCGGCGCCATCAAGGAGATCTCGTCGACCATCGAGCGTCTGTCGGAGATTTCCTCGGCGATCGCGGCGGCCGTGGAAGAGCAGGGCGCCGCGACCCAGGAGATCGCCCGCAACGTCCAGCAGGCGGCGCAGGGCACCCAGCAGGTCTCATCCAACATCACCGACGTGCAGCGCGGCGCAACCGAGACCGGCACGGCCTCCTCGCAGGTTCTGTCGGCGGCACAGATGCTGTCCAACGACTCGGGCCGGCTCAAGACCGAGGTCAGCAAGTTCCTGACCAACGTTCGCGCGGCGTAGCTACGTCCGCGCGGCGTAACGACGGACGCGCGAGGTGTAAACTCCCGCGTCAACATCCATTGACGAACGAGCGGCGCCTCAAGCGCCGCTCTTTTTTTCGAGCGCCGGTAGCCTGATGTCGGTAGCAGGTACCATCATGGGGTTCCGCGGAAGATGGACGGGTGCCTTCTTCATCGATGGTTAAATTCGGCTTACGAGAATGGTCACAAGGACCGCCGGTAGCAGCCCTGATTGGAATCGCCGCTTATTTCATCCAACTTTTGGGGCTCGCATGCGCAAGAATTTACCCGTCACCGATGTCGAATATTCCGTCAGCGATGAGACGCTGATCGTCTCCCGGACTGACCTCAAGGGCAAGCTCACCTACTTCAACGACGACTTCCTTGCTGCAGCCGGCTTCACGTCCGCGGAGCTGATGGGCCAGCCGCACAACATCGTCCGTCACCCCGACATGCCGCCGGAGGCATTCGACAATCTCTGGGACACGCTGAAGGCCGGCAAGCCGTGGCTCGGCGCGGTGAAGAACCGCCGCAAGAACGGCGATTTCTACTGGGTGCTGGCGACGGCATCGCCCATTCGCGAGAACGGGCAGGTCACGGGCTTTACGTCGATCCGCACCAGATTGCCGGCCGATCAGCGCAAGCTGGCCGAAGAGGTCTACGCTGCAATCCGCGAGAAGAAGCCGCATGGTTATCGCGTTGACGCCGGCATCATCCGCCGCCGCTCGCTGCTCGACCATTTTGCGATCTTCACCAGAACGCTGAAGGCGCGCCTGGTCACCACGATGGCGCTGCAGCTGCTGTTCGTGCTTGGGCTTGGCATCGGCGGCGCGCTCTCGACCGGCGGCACGACCAGCCTGAGCCTGGCGCTGCTGGCCGCCGCCGGCGCTGCCGTCCTCGGCTTCGCCGGCCTTACGACCATGCGCGCCGTCCAGGGGCCAATGCAGCAGCTCAACGACACCTTGGTCAACCTCGTCCAGGACAAGCTGGACAACCGCATCGTGATCCAGCGCGACGACGAGATTGGCGAGGCGCTACGCAACCTGCAGACGGTGCAGACCATCATCCGTTTCAGCCGCGGCGAGGTCCAGGCCGTGCAGCTGCGCTCAGAGGCGCAGCGCAAGGCCGAGATGGCAAAGCTCGCGGACGCCGAGGCCGCTATCGGCGAGATCGTGGAAACGGTCTCGTCAGCCGCGACCGAGTTGGAAGCGTCTGCTTCGACGCTGTCCACCACGGCGGGTCGCGCGATGGAGCTCGCTACCGTGGTCGCGGCAGGCTCCGAAGAAGCCTCAGCCAACGTGGATTCTGTCGCCTCTGCCGCGGAGGAGATGGCGGCTTCGGTTCGCGAGATCAGCCGCCAGGTTCAGGACTCGGCGCGGATCGCAGGCGAGGCCGTCAGCCAGGCGCAGATCACCACCGAACGCGTCAGCGAGCTGTCGCGCGCCGCGTCACGCATCGGCGATGTGGTAGAACTCATCAACGCGATCGCCGGTCAGACCAATCTTCTGGCGCTCAATGCCACAATCGAGGCCGCGCGCGCCGGCGAAGCCGGTCGCGGCTTCGCGGTCGTTGCCTCCGAGGTCAAGGCACTCGCCGAGCAGACGGCAAAGGCAACCGGCGAGATTGGCCAGCAGGTTGGCGGCATTCAGACGGCAACGCAGGACTCGGTCGGCGCGATTGGCCAGATCAGCGGCACGATCGCGCAATTGTCCGAGATTTCCTCGGCGATCGCGGCCGCCGTGGAAGAGCAGGGCGCAGCCACCCGGGAGATCGCTCGCAACGTGCAGCACGCGGCGGAGGGCACGCAGCAGGTGTGCTCGAACGTCGCCGAGGTCGAGCGCGGCGCCACCGAAACCGGGTCGGCCTCCTCACAGGTACTGTCGGCGGCACAGATGCTCTCGCGCGATTCCAACCGGCTGAAGCTCGAAGTGGGCAAGTTCCTCGGGTCGGTCCGCGCCGCATGAGGCGGCCGCATGGCCGCAGTGCGTGTTCTGCAGTGCGGTAGCAGGGAATTGAATGCAGGAAACCCGCCGGAGATTAGCGTTTCCGGCGGTGCTCGGGTAAAGGGTAAAGAGGATCCCCGTGGGGGCGGATTCCGTATCCTCGCTTGACCTGGAATTTGCCGGCGAATGATTGCTCTGGTCCGTATTGCCCTGAGCCGGCCCTACACGTTTGTCGTGCTCGCGCTCCTGCTCCTGATCATCGGACCGCTGGCGGCGCTGCGGACGCCGACCGACATCTTCCCGGACATCCGCATTCCCGTGATCGGCGTGGTCTGGCAGTACACCGGCCTGCCGCCCGACCAGATGTCGGGCCGCATCACCACGCCGTTTCAGCGCGCGCTGACCACGACGGTCAACGACATCGAGCACATCACCGCCAATTCCTATAACGGCTTTGGCATCATCAAGATCTTCTTCCAGCCGAACGTCGACATCCGCACCGCCAATGCGCAGGTCACCGCGATCTCGCAGACGCTGATCAAGCAGATGCCGCCGGGCGCGACGCCGCCTCTGATCCTGAATTACTCCGCCTCCACCGTGCCGATCGTCCAGGTGGCGCTGTCGGGCGACGGGCTGACCGAGCAGAACCTCGCCGATATCGGCATCAACCAGCTCCGTACGCCGCTGGTCACCGTGCCGGGTGCTGCAATCCCGTATCCGTTCGGCGGCAAGCAGCGCCAGATCCAGATCGACCTCGACCCGACCGCGCTCCAGGCCCGCGGCCTGTCCGGCCAGGACGTCGCCAATGCGCTGGCTGCGCAGAACCTGATCACGCCTGTCGGCACCCAGAAGATCGGCACCTTCGAGTACAACATCCAGCTCAACAATTCGCCGCTGAAGATCGACGAGCTCGGCAATCTGCCGATCAAGACCGTCAACGGCGCGATGGTCTATGTGCGCGACGTCGCGACTGTGCGGGACGGCAACCCGCCGCAGACCAACATCGTCCATGTCGACGGCAACCGCTCGGTGCTGATGATGGTGCTGAAGGCGGGCGCGACCTCGACGCTCGACATCATCGCCGGCATCAAGCAGAAGGTGATCGACGTCAAGGACCAGCTGCCGGACGCGCTCAAGATCGGCTTCATCGGCGATCAGTCGGTATTCGTCCGCGGCGCCATCGAAGGCGTCGCGTTTGAAGGCGTGATCGCGGCGCTGCTCACCAGCGTCATGATCCTGCTGTTCCTCGGCAGCTGGCGCTCGACCGTCATCATCGCGGTCTCGATCCCGCTCTCCGTGCTCGGCGCCATCATCATGCTGTCGGCGATCGGCGAGACGCTGAACATCATGACGCTCGGCGGCCTGGCGCTCGCGGTCGGCATTCTCGTCGACGATGCCACCGTCACGATCGAGAACATCAACTACCATCTGGAGCAGGGCAAGCCGGTCGAGCAGTCGATCCTCGACGGCGCCAACCAGATCGTGACGCCGGCCTTCGTCTCGCTGCTCTGCATCTGCATCGTGTTCGTGCCGATGTTCTTCCTCACCGGCGTGGCGCGCTTCCTGTTCGTGCCGATGGCGGAAGCGGTGATGTTCGCGATGATCTGGTCATTCCTGCTGTCGCGTACCTTGGTGCCGACCATGGCCAACTATCTGTTGCAGGCACATGTCCATCACGAGGACGGCCCGCCGAAGTCGCGCAATCCCCTGGTCTGGTTCCAGCGCGGCTTCGAGGCTCGCTTCGAGCGCATTCGCGGCGGCTACCATAATTTCCTCGGGCTCGCGCTGGCGCACCGTCCGGTGTTCGTGATCGGCTTCCTTTGCGTGGTCGCCGCCTCCTTCGCGCTGGTGCCCTTCCTCGGGCGCAACTTCTTCCCCGCGGTCGATGCCGGCAACATCCTGATGCACGTCCGCACCCAGGTCGGCACCCGCGTGGAGGAGACCGCGAACCAGCTCGCCGACGTGCAGAAGGCGATCCGCAAGCTGATCCCGGGCGAGATCGAAACGCTGACCGACAACATCGGCATGCCGATCTCCGGCATCAACATGACCTACAACAACACCGGCGTGATCGGCCCGCAGGATGGCGACATCCAGATCAAGCTGAAGGAAGGCCACAAGCCGACCGAGGAGCATGTGCGCGTGCTGCGTGAGCAACTGCCGCGGCTGTTCCCCGGCGTCAGCTTCGCCTTCCTGCCGGCCGACATCGTCAGCCAGATCCTGAACTTCGGCGCGCCGGCGCCGATCGATCTGCAGATCCGCGGCGCCAATCTCAGCGCCAACTTCGCTTATGCCAACAATCTTCTGGCCAAGGTCCGCAGGATTCCCGGCGTTGCGGACGCGCGCATCCAGCAATCGCCAAACAACCCGACCTTCAACATCGATGTCGACCGCACCCGCGCGCAATATGTCGGCCTGACCGAGCGCGACGTCACCAACAGTCTCGTGGTCAACCTTGCCGGCTCCTCGCAGGTGGCGCCCACCTACTACCTCAACCCGGATAACGGCGTGTCCTATTCGATTGTGATGCAGACGCCGCAATACCAGATGGATTCGCTCAGCGCGCTGCAGACGCTGCCGATCACGGCTGCCGGAAATTCGCAGTCGCCGATCCTCGGCGGCATCGCCGACATCAAGCGCTCGACCTCGAGCGCGGTGGTCTCGCAATACGACATCCAGTCGATGGTGCAGATCTTCGCCACCACCTCGGGCCGCGATCTCGGTGCGGTCGCGACCGACATCCGCCAGGTGATCGCCGACACCGCCAAGGAGGTGCCGAAAGGCTCTTCGGTGGTGCTGCTCGGCCAGGTGCAGACCATGAACAGCGCCTTCACCGGCTTGTTGTTCGGCCTGCTCGGCGCGGTCGTCCTGATCTATTTCCTGATCGTCGTGAACTTCCAGTCCTGGTCCGATCCCTTCGTGATCATCACGGCGCTGCCGGCCGCGCTCGCCGGCATCGTCTGGATGCTGTTCGCCACTGAGACGACGCTGTCGGTGCCGGCGCTGACCGGCGCCATCATGTGCATGGGCGTTGCCACCGCCAACAGCGTGCTCGTGATCTCGTTCGCGCGCGAGCGCTACGAAGAGCTCGGCGATCCCATCGCCGCGGCGCTGGAAGCCGGCTTCGTCCGGTTCCGCCCGGTGCTGATGACCGCGCTCGCCATGATCATCGGCATGGCGCCCATGGCCCTGGGGCTCGGCGAGGGTGGCGAGCAGAATGCGCCGCTCGGCCGCGCCGTGATCGGCGGCCTGATCTTTGCAACCTTCGCCACGCTGATGTTCGTTCCCGTGGTGTTCAGTATGGTACACAAGAAGCAAGGCGGCAAAGCCGCCGCCCCTTTGGAGACTCCGCATGTCGCCCACTGAATCCCGCTCCCCGGTGTCGCACCGGAAACTGGGCATTTTCGGCGTGGTGGCGCTGATCGCGGCGGGCCTGGTCGTGGGCACCGGCATCCGCGCGCGCGAGGAGCAGGGCTCCAAACTGAAGGCATGGACCGATGATCAGGCTGTTCCGAGCGTCGCGGTGACGCTGCCTAATGCCAAGGCTCTCAATACGACCATCGACTTGCCGGGCCGTCTCGAAGCCTATTATCGCGCGCCGATCTTTGCCCGCGTTCCCGGCTATCTCAAGAGCTGGAGCGCCGACATCGGTGCGCGGGTGAAGGCCGGTCAGGTGATCGCCGAGATCGAGGCGCCCGACCTCGACCAGCAACTGCTTCAGGCCCGCGCCGACCTCGCCAGCCAGCAGTCCAGTGCCAGGCTGTCGGAAGCCACCCTCAACCGCCGCAAGACGCTGGTCGCCTCCAACTTCGTCTCCGCGCAGGAGATCGACGAGCGTACCGCCGATCTCTCCAACAAGAACGCGGCGGTTCGCTCGGGCCAGGCCAATGTCGAGCGCCTCGAAGCGCTGGCCGGTTACAAGAAGATCACCGCTCCGTTTGACGGTGTGGTCACGGCGCGCGACACCGACGTCGGTGCGCTGATCAATTCAGGCGGCGGCTCGGGCCCGGCGATGTTCGTGGTCTCCGACATCACCAAGCTGCGCGTCTACATCAACGTGCCCCAGAACTACGTGCCCGCGATCAAGATCGGCGCCAAGGCCGCCATTGTGCTGCCGGAGTATCCGAACCGGACCTTCCAGGCGACGGTGGAAGCCTCCTCGCAGGCGGTTGACGTCGCCTCCGGCACGACGCGCATGCAACTTGGTCTCGACAATTCCTCGGGCGAGCTGATGCCGGGCGGCTACGCCAGCGTGAAGCTCAACCTGCAGCGCGACTCCGCGCCGCTCAGCATTCCCGCCAGTGCGCTGATCTTCAACGGCAGCGGCCTGCGCGTCGCAACCGTCGGTCCGGACGACAAGGTCCTGTTCAAGGCCGTGACCATCGCCCGCGACCTCGGCCGCGAGATCGAGCTCGCCTCGGGAATTGCAGCGGACGACCGCGTCATCACGGCACCACCGGACGGCCTGTCCGACGGCGATCAGGTCCGCGTGACCGGCACTGGTGCCAAGGGCAAGCCGGCGACGGCGTCGGAGACGCAGGCGCCGAAGGGGTAGGGTGAGTTTGTAGGGTGGGTTAGCCGAAGGCGTAACTCACCACTGTTCGTCTCCGCGCAAGCAAAAGAGGTGGGTTACGCATTCGGCTAACCCACCCTACGAGACTACGCCACGCGCCACTCCGGAACGCCATCCGCGGCCATCGTGATCTCGCCAAGCGAACCCACCGGCGTGCGGTCCATGTTCAGCACTTGCGCCAACGTCGCCGTGTCGCCCGCGGGAATCCGCGCCAGCGTGCGCCTGTCGTCTTCCGTCCGCAGCATCACCACGCCATGCTCGACATCGCCGCTGCGGCCATAGAGCACCGTAAAGCTCTCGACCTTGCCCATGCCGCTCGGCTCCGTCACGAACTCCGGCACCGCGCGCTTGTTGCGGTCCGCCGCCGCCTGCACGCTCGTCTCCTGTGCCAATGCTTCACGCGGCGGCGCCTTCGACACCACCAGCGCATGATGCTTGGTGACGAAGCCGCCCTGGCCGTAGAGCAGGCCGAGCTTGGCGCCGTCGCGCAGGCGCCGCACCATCGCGCAGGCAGCATGGGTCATGTAGGTGTTGAGCGGCGCCCCGAAGAAGGTGAGGCCGCCTGTTACGGTCGGCTGCACGTCCGCACCCAGGCCCAGCGTCCGCCGCGCCATTTTGGGCACGCACGGGAAGCAGCTATAGAGCTCGATCGCGTCGAAATTCTTGCCGTCGCCG